>NZ_JBNPTX010000001.1:0-1269833 GCF_051167875.1 Bradyrhizobium sp. HKCCYLRH3097 | reverse complement strand
GAGCCGTGCGTCACCGCGGGGGCGGGCGGCGCGGCCGGCACCAGCGGCGGGGCCGCTTCGCCGGCGGCCATCGCCGCCATGCCGCGCTCGACCATGGCCTCGAGCTCGCTGATGAGGTCGCGGTCCTCGCCCTCGGGCTCGGCCTCGTTGGCCTCGAGCTGTCCCAGGATGTCCTTGATGCGGTCGATCGTGGTCAGGATCAGCGTCACGGCCTCGCCGGTCACCGGCATGCCGTCGCGGAATTTGCCCATCAATGTTTCGGCGGCGTGCGCCAGCGCCTCGAGCCGTGGCAGGCCGAGGAAACCGCAGGTCCCCTTGATCGTGTGCACCAGCCGGAAGATGTTATCGAGGATCTTGGCGTTGTTCGGCTCCTGCTCGAACCGCACCAATTGATTGTCGACGGTATCCAGGCTCTCGCTGGTCTCCGTCAGGAACTCACGCAACAGGTCATCCATGAAACTGGCCTTCGCACGCAACGGAACGCGACATGACGCGCCCTTCAAACCGTGGCCAGTTTCGGTGCAAAGCGTTTAATATTAGTTGAGTAAGCGCAAATGAACGGACTCAACAAAGAGATAAGATGCATCCGGACAAATTCGGACACATCGGCAAGGCTTGATTAACCATGGTGAATGGATTGTTGCGTCTGTCCCACGACACGAGGTCGCAGGGACTGACGCGGCAGGACGTCCGCCCGATCAGGCCGCCTGCACGACCATCGCATTGCCGTCGGCGGTGAGCGTCACCTTGAGGCCGCAGGCATCGGCGAGCAGACGGGTGTAGTAGGGCTGCACCGCGTGGGCATCGATGGTCGATTGCAAGTCGCCACCGAGCAGATTGACGATGTTCTGCGGCAGCCGGGCATTGAGCCCGGTGGCGGCGACACGGAAGCTCATGGTCTCGCCATCGCCGATCGGGTCGACGGTCAGCATGCCGCCGCGCGGGATCGTCTGCTGCGCCACCACCATCATGTTGAGCAGCAGCTTGACCCGGTTCTTGGGCAACAGCAGCCGCGGCAGATTCCAGGTGATTGAGGTCTTGGCGTCCTCGATGTGGCCGCGCGCCATGGTCTGGGCGTCGCCGAGATCGATCTGCGCGCCCGCAGAGCCGGCCGCACCGAAGGCGAGGCGACAGAATTGCAGCCGGGCCGACGCCGTCTTGGCGCTCTTGCGGATCAGCTCCAGCGCGAAGTCGCGATCCTCCGGCTTCGGATTGTCGTCGAGCACCTCGAGCCCATTGACGATGGCGCCGACCGGACTAATCAGGTCGTGGCAGACCTTCGAGCAGAGCAGAGCGGCAAGTTCGAGCGTATCGGGAGCGGGAATCGGATTGGCGATCTCGGGAGAGGACGTGCCGGACATTCGATGTTCCTGAAATCCGCGAACCTGGGCGAATCATGCTTGCGTTAACGCTTGATACACTGCGAAAGCATGGACCGCCACCGAACTGAGAGCGGGACACGGGAAAGTACGTAGCGGTTTTCCCGGCAGCCGCAATGAACGTGCGAACGGCCGTACCCGGATGCGCCGGGCGCCAGAACAGGGATACGATGATGCCAGCTGCGTACGGAACGGCCGGAAGGAGCACCGCGCAATGACGACGGCACCGACTGCAGGAACCGTCGGGGTCGAGGCCGCCGCGGCGCTGATGACGCCCCTGACGGAGCTCGTCGTCGAGGCGGCCTACGCGATCCTCGCCGTCAACCGGCGCGCCATGGCCGTCACCGACAAATCCGACGGCTCGCCGGTCACCGAGGCCGATCTTGCCGCCGACCGGGTCATTGCCGAGGGGCTGGCGCGGCTGGCGCCCGCGATTCCCGCGCTGTCGGAGGAGCGGGTCGGGGCGAGCGCAGGACCGTTCGAGGGCAGCTTCTTCCTGATCGATCCGCTCGACGGCACCAAGGAGTTCGTCGCCGGGCGCGGCGAGTTCACGGTCAATCTGGCGCTGGTTACCGACGGCAGCCCGCTGCTCGGCATCGTCTGCGCGCCGGCCATTGGCCAGATCTGGCGCGGCCTGGTCGGCCGTGGCGCCGAGCGGCTGTCGTTCACGGAGGCGGGTCTGGCGGCCGCCGAGCCGATCCGCACCCGGCCGATGCCGCCGCAAGGCGCGGCATGGGTCGCCGCGGTCAGCCGGTCGCATGGCGATGCCCGCACCGAAGCCTTCATTGCGGCGCGTCCGGGCGCGGTGCGCCTGCCGCTCGGCTCGGCCGTGAAGTTCGGCCGCCTCGCCGAAGGTCTGGCCGACATCTATCCGCGGCTCGGCCCGACCTCGGAATGGGACGTGGCGGCAGGCCACGCCGTGGTCGCAGCCGCCGGCGGCACCGTCACCAGCGAGACCGGCGCGCCCTTGCGCTATGGCGAGCGCCCCGACGGCTTCATCGTGCCGTCCTTCATCGCCTGGGGCGACCCGGCTGCGGCGAAGGTTTGAGACAGCCCTGCCGCGCTATTGCGGCAGGTCGCCCTCGAGCGCCGGCCAACGGGCCTCCGCACCCGGCAGATAGCGGCTCGGGTCGGCCGCGAAAGCGTCGCGGCTCTCTTCGCGGTTGAACAGGAACAGCCGTTCCTCGACCACGACGAAAAAGCGCGGGTTGCCGGCCACCGTTACGCCGCGAGCCACATCGGTCGGGTCGTAGCCGCCGAATTGCGGGCCGTAGACCTCCGGATGGGCCAGGAACGAGGCGCGATTGCCCTCGTTGCGAAACCGCCAGACCACTCCACCCTGGGACGCCTCGAAATCCGGCAGCCCCGGCATGGCCCTGCCATCCACGAAATAGGAAACAGGGTCGAAGCCGTCGATCGCCAGCCCGCTGAAGCGGTCGGAGATGATGCGCTGCGTCGTGGCCGCCGGCGCGCCGACCGGCGGCAGCGCAGCGAGCGCGATAGCGGCAATTACAAGGCGAAACAGCGACTTTGACCCGGTCTGGGGCGGTTGTTGCCGTTGTGCGGTCATAGTTGGTGC
This sequence comes from Bradyrhizobium sp. HKCCYLRH3097, assembly GCF_051167875.1. Classification (NCBI taxonomy): domain Bacteria; kingdom Pseudomonadati; phylum Pseudomonadota; class Alphaproteobacteria; order Hyphomicrobiales; family Nitrobacteraceae; genus Bradyrhizobium; species Bradyrhizobium sp. HKCCYLRH3097. Next base: position 1,266,875 of record NZ_JBNPTX010000001.1, on the reverse strand, counting down.
CGATAACATGGGAGTCGCAGGGGCATCGCCCCTCGCCCGACAATCGCCCGATGTGATTGGCGTCAGGTTAAGGCGAGGCTCGGGCAGCCGATAGCAGGGGATTTCCATCGATGAGTTTCGCATCCCGCCTTGCCGCCACGACGTTCGCGGCCGTGCTGGCCATGACCGCGTCGGTCGCCGCGCAGCAGGCGCCCCCGCCTGCCGCGCCGCCGTATCAGCAGCCCGCCCCCCCGCCGCGCCCTGCGCCGAGCCCGGACAGCTTCAACCCGGACGAGCTGGTCAATGCCGGCCACCGCTTCTTCGGCAACGTCTCGCGCGGCCTCGCCTCGGTGATCGAGCGCGCCGTCAGCCAATGGGGCCTGCCGAATGGCTACATCCTGGGTGAGGAAGGCGCCGGTGCCTTCGTCGCCGGTCTCCGTTACGGCGAAGGCACGCTCTACACCAAGAACGCCGGCGACCTCCGCGTCTATTGGCAGGGCCCCTCGCTCGGCTTCGACTGGGGCGGCGACGGCGCCCGCACCATGACGCTGGTCTACAATCTGCCGGCCACCAGCGCGATCTACCAGCGCTTCGTCGGCATCGACGGCTCGGCCTATATCGTCGGCGGCTTCGGCATGACGGCGCTCACCGCCAACAACATCGTGCTGGTCCCGATCAGGTCCGGCATCGGCCTGCGGCTCGGCGCCAATGTCGGCTACCTCAAGTTCACGCCGAGCGCGACCTGGAACCCGTTCTGAGGCCGCCGCCGATACCGCCAATTGATGCCGCGAGGACACGTTCTCCCGTGACGGATCAAGGTTAACACGGCATTGGGCTGGCGTTGAATCAGCCCGCCGTGCATTGTGATTCCGTTAATCATTTCTGACCGGGAGTTGTGCGTCATGGTCGAGCCGATCATGTATTTTGCGATCGGTTTTCTGATCGCCATGCTCTGTGCGCTGATGATCGTGCCGCTGGTGCACAATCGTGCGGTGCGGCTGACGACGCGCCGGCTCGAGGCGGCGACGCCGCTGTCGATGGCCGAGATCCAGGCCGACAAGGACCAGCTGCGCGCGGAGTTCGCGATGTCGGCGCGGCGGCTGGAGATGAGCGTCGACGCGCTCAAGAACAAGGCCACCGGCCAGCTCGCCGACCTCGGCAAGAAGACCGACGCCATCAACCGCATGAAGATCGAGCTCGGCGAGAAGAACGCCGCGATCTTTGCGCTGGAGGCGCGCGAGAAGGCGCTGAAGGATCAGCTGCGCGCCACCGAGGAAGAATTCGCCGCCAAGACGGAGGCGCTGCGCGCCGCCGAGCAGGCGCTGAAGGAGAAGCAGGCCGAGCAGGTGCGCCTGACTGCCGAGCTCAACGACAAGGCTTTGCTGGCCGACAGCCGGCAGGTCGAGCTGGTGTCCGTCAGGACCCAGGTCGAGGAGCTGCGCAGCCGCGTGGCCGACGCCGAGAAGGAATTCTCCGCGACCCAGACGCGGCTCGCGCTGGAGCGCGACGAATCCGACACCGCGACCAAGGCGCTCAACGACGCCCGCGCTCGGGTCGAGAATCTCAGCCAGCGCGTCACCGAGCTCGACCGCCAGCTGATCGTCCAGGTCAAGGAAGCCGAGATGCTGGCGAGCCGCGTCGCCGACCTCGAGGGCCGGCTGTCGACCCAGGGCAAGCTGCTTGCCGAACGTGATTTCGAGAACAACCAGTTGCGCGAGGCCAACGTGGCCGCCGACCGCGCCTTGAAGGAGCTGCGCGAGGAGCTGGCCGGCATGGGCAGCGGCAAGTCGGCCGCGTTCGAGCGGCTCAAATCCGAGAAGGCCGCCCTCGAACAGCAGCTGCAGGCCGCCCGCGACGAGCGCACCAAGCTGCAGCGCGAGATGAACGCCATCCAGCAGCAGGCCGAGAGCACCTGGGCCCAGGAGCGGATGGAGAACGCGCTGTTGCGCGAACGTATCAACGACATCGCCGCCGAGGTCGCCAAGCTCGCGATGCAGATCGAGGGCCCGAACTCGACGATCGAGGCCATGCTGGCCGCCGAGCCGGCCCCCGCCAAGCCTGCCAACGCCAATGGCGTCGCCGCGGCGCCGGCTGCTGCGGCCGGCGGTGCGCCCCAGGGCGGTACCCTGGCCGACCGCATCCGCGCGCTGCAGTCTCATGCCTCGCGAGCACGGCAGCTCGGGGCCTGAGGCCGCCGGATCGGAGCCGAGTGCGGCGGATATCTGCCCCTCGCTTCAGTATGGAGGCTGGCCCGCGAGAGGGCCGGTTTCGGCCCCGATCGAGGACGGGCCACCGCACCCCGGCAGTTTTCCTCGCCATCTCCGCCGCAAATCCTTGACACCCCCTGCCCGCGCTTCGTAAATCGCGGGCTCCGACGGACTGCTTCGGCGGCTCGCTGGCTCACAGCCACGACCGCCACCGGCAACCGGGCGCATAGCTCAGCGGGAGAGCGTTCCCTTCACACGGGAGAGGTCCAAGGTTCGATCCCTTGTGCGCCCACCATTTGCCGTCGCCATCCTTTTCCTTTCATGCGATCGCTTGTGCTGGTCTGGCCCGTCGTCATGCCTCCGGCGACGCGATGGTCACGCAGGATTGAGCGGGATCAACGACTGCGTCGGCGCCTGGCTTATGTTAGCTGTCTTGCTCTGCGACCGGAAAGGTAACTCCATCTCGATGCGGCTCGTCCGTACCATCCTGGCGTTCGCGATTGCCCTGTCCGTGGCGATGCTGCCGATCGGCGCATCGGCGGCTGTGATGGCGTCGTCGGACGAGATGCAGACGAGCATGCAGATGGACGACGGGGCCGGCATGTCGATGGACGAATGCTGCCCCGACGACATGAAGGGCACCGGCTCCCCGTCGCACAACACCAAATGCAGCATGGGTTTCTGCTGCGCGGGAGGGACGGTTGCGCTCGGCGATGTCAGGGCCGTTGCCTTCGCGCCCCTCGCCGTGAGCGCGACCAGGATCGCCATTCCCGCCGATCAGGTCGCTTCTCTTCACAGCGGCAGTCCTCCGTTCCGACCTCCTCGAGTCTGATCTCGCACGAGCCGACGCGCACAATGTCTGCGCGCCGATGACTGACGTGCGCGCCGCGGGCGCCACGGCCGAGATCCATTCATGAGGACAGGACCATGCTTTCCAGAATCAGCACCGCGGCCCTCGCCGCCACCCTTTCGCTCGCCGCACCGGCCGCCATCGCCGGCGCCGCCGACTACAGCTTCGAGCCCGTCACGGCCGAGATGAAGAAGGGCGACGACGTCACGGTCGCCGTTCGTCTCACCCATAAGCAGACCGGCAAGGCCGTAACTGACGCGGTCATTTTCAAGACACGCGTCGACATGGCGCCGGATGGGATGGCCGACATGGTGTCGGAGGTGGCGCCGCTGCCGTCCAAGGAGCCCGGCGTCTACGCCTTCAAGACCGACCTGCCGATGGCCGGGCGCTACCAGGTCACACTCTCCGCGAAGGTGCAGGGCGAGCCGGAGACGGTCACCGGCAAGGTCGTCGTCAAGGCGACGAAGTGAGCCTGCGGGGCGCTCCCCGACGAGCGCCCCGCCCTTCCCAACGGATCGCGCGCGTCGCGCGCCTCACGGTGATGTCATGAACACATTGCGTCTGCTCGCGGCCGTTACGCTCGGCGCCGGCCTTGGTTTGGGTGGTCTCTGGTCGATCCAGACATCGCCGCCGTCGCTCCGCCCCCATCTTGCCGCCACGGCGGCGGAGCGGATGCCGCTGTATTATCGCGATCCCAGCGGCGCCCCTGCCTGGTCGGCAGGCCCCAGGAAGGACGAGCGCGGGCGGGACTACCTGCCGGTCTACGACGACGATCAAGCCGCCCCCGCCAAGCCGAAGCAGCAGGCGGACTCCTCGCGCCGGATTCTCTACTACCGCAATCCCATGGGCCTGCCTGACACGTCGCCTTCTCCGAAGAAGGACCCGATGGGAATGGACTACGTTCCCGTCTACGAGGGCGACGATGCCGAGGATGGCGTGGTGAAGCTGTCGCCCGGCAAGATCCAGCGGACGGGCGTGAGATCCACGCCGGTCGAGCGGCGCACGCTCCGCATCGCCGTCAAGGCACCGGGAACGATCCAGCTCGACGAGCGCCGAGTCTCCGTGATCGCGATGCGGGCCGAAAGCTTCGTGCAGAAGGTCGCCGACGTGACCACGGGCACGCGCGTGAAGGCGGGCCAGCCGCTGATGGAGATCTACAGCTCGGCGATGGCCGCGGCCGCAGCCGAGTATCTCTCCACCATCAATTCCAACATCGTCGGCGGCAACGCAGCCTACGGACGCGGCGCGCGCCAGCGCTTGACCAATCTGGACGTCCCGGAGCCGGTGATCATGGCGATGGAGAGGTCGCGCGTCGCACCGATCACGGTTCAATGGTCGGCGCCGCGCGATGGCGTCGTGCTGGAGCGCAATGCGACCGAAGGCATGCGCGCCAATCCGGGCGACGTGCTGTTCCGGATCGCCGACATCTCGACGGTCTGGGCCTTGGTCGATGTCGCCGAACGCGACCTCGGCAGCATCGCCGTCGGACAGCCCGTGACGATCCATGCGCGCAGCTTCGCGGGCCGAACCTTCGCCGGCACGATCGCAGTCGTCTATCCCCAGGTGAACAAGGACACGCGGACGGCGCGCCTACGGATCGAGCTCGCCAATCCGGACCTCGCGCTGCTCCCCGACATGTATGTCGATGCCGAGATCGACACCGCGGACCCGGCGCCGCTCTTGGCCGTGCCCGCTGATGCCGTGCTCGACACCGGCAGGCGCCAGGCGGTCCTCATCGACAAGGGCGGCGGCCGCTACGAGCCGCGCGCCGTGACGCTCGGCCGGCGCGGCGCCGGCTATGTCGAGGTGCGCGATGGCCTGTCGGATGGCGAGGCGGTCGTCACCTCGGCCAACTTCCTGATCGACGCCGAAAGCAACCTGAAGGCCGCGCTGAAGAGCTTCGCGGACTCCGACGAAGCGCAATCCGCCGGCAGCGACCACGCCGGCATGGGAGACCACAAATGATCGCCCGCATCATTGCCTGGTCGGCGCGCAACCTGCTGCTGGTCCTGTTCGGGACCGGCTTCGCCGCAGCAGCCGGGCTCTACGCACTCCTTCACCTGCCGCTCGACGCAATTCCCGATCTGTCGGACACCCAGGTGATCGTCTACACCGAGTATCCCGGTCAGGCGCCTGAGGTCATCGAAGACCAGGTCACCTATCCCCTGACGACCGCGATGCTCACGGTGCCGAAGTCGAAGGTCGTGCGCGGCTTCTCGTTCTTCGGCGTGTCGTTCGTCTACGTCATCTTCGAAGACGGCACCGACATCTACTGGGCGCGCTCGCGCGTGATGGAGTTCCTGAACAGCGCGGCCTCGCGGCTTCCGGCGGGGATCACGCCGACGATCGGCCCGGACGCGACCGGCGTCGGCTGGGTCTACCAATACGCCGTCATGTCGAAGGAGCTGAATCTCGCCGACACCCGCACGATCCAGGACTGGAACCTGAAGTTCGCGCTCGCCAAGGCCGAGGGTGTCGCCGAGGTCGCGAGCATCGGCGGCTTCGTCAAGCAGTACAACGTCGTGCTCGACCCGCAGCGCATGCGCGACCGCGGCATCAGCCTGCAGAAGATCCGCGATGCGATCCGCGCCAGCAATGCCGATGTCGGCGGCCGGACGGTCGAGCTGTCCGAGTTCGAATACGTCATCCGCGGCAAGGGCTATCTGAAGAGCATCAACGATCTCGGCAACATCGTGCTCAAGAGCTCAGGCGGCACGCCCGTGCTGCTGCGCGACGTCGCCAATGTCGAGCTTGGCCCCGACGAACGGCGCGGCATCGCCGAGCTCAATGGCGAGGGCGAGGTCGCCAGCGGCATCGTACTACAGCGCTTCGGCGTCAACGCGCTCGACGTGATCGAGAACGTCAAGAAGCGCCTGCATGAGATCGCGAGCAGCCTGCCCAAATCGGTCGAGATGGTTCCGGTCTACGACCGCTCGAACCTGATCTATGCCGCCATCGACACGCTGAAGCACACGCTGCTCGAGGAGAGCATCGTCGTCGCCTTCGTCTGTATCGTGTTCCTGCTGCACGTCCGCAGCGCCCTGGTCGCCATCCTGATGTTGCCGGTCGGCGTGCTGATGGCGTTCGGCGCGATGAAGCTGCTCGGACTCGGCTCGAACATCATGAGCCTGGGGGGCATCGCGATTGCGATCGGCGCCATGGTGGATGCCGCGATCGTCATGATCGAGAACGCCCACAAGCATCTGGAGCGTGCCGAGCCCGACGCATCACGCGTCCAGATCCTGATCGACGCGGCCGCGGAGGTCGGTCCCGCCCTGTTCTTCAGCCTGCTGATCATCACCGTGTCGTTCATGCCGATCTTCACGTTGGAATCGCAGGAAGGCCGGCTGTTCAGCCCGCTCGCCTTCACCAAGACGTTCTCGATGGCGGCAGCGGCGCTACTCTCGGTGACGCTGGTGCCGGCGCTGATGGTGATCTTCGTGCGCGGCAGGATCGTTCCCGAGCATCGCAATCCGATCAACCGCTTGCTGATCTGGATCTACCGGCCGGTCATCAAGGGTGTGCTGCGGGCCAAGACGCTCGTGATCCTCGCCGCGGCCGCCGTGCTCGCCATCACCGTCTGGCCGGCACGCCAGCTCGGCACCGAATTCATGCCGAGCCTGAACGAGGGCACGCTGCTCTACATGCCGACCACCCTGCCCGGCATCTCCGTCACCAAGGCCGCCGAGCTGATGCAGATGCAGGATCGGATCATCAAGTCGTTCCCCGAGGTCGCCTCTGTCTACGGCAAGGCCGGGCGAGCGGCGACCGCCACCGACCCTGCGCCGACAGAGATGTTCGAGACGGTCGTCAACCTCAAGCCCAGGGAGCAGTGGCGTCCCGGCGTCACGATCGACAGCCTCGTTGCCGAGATGGACAAGGCGCTGCAATTCCCCGGCGTCTCCAACGCCTGGACGATGCCGATCAAGGCGCGCATCGACATGCTCTCGACCGGCATCCGCACGCCGATCGGCGTCAAGGTAATAGGCACGGACCTGACCGAGATCGATCGTCTGGCCAAGCAGATCGAGCGGGTGATCAAGACCGTCCCCGGAACCTCCTCGGCCTATGCCGAGCGCGGCATCGGCGGCTATTACCTTGAGATCACGCCCAACCGCGAGGCCCTCGCCCGCTACGGACTCCTGGTCCAGGACGTCCAGGATACGATCGCGGCCGCCCTCGGCGGCCAGACGATCACCACGACCGTGGAGGGCCGCCAGCGCTTCAGCGTGAACATGCGCTATCCGCGCGATCTCCGCGACAATCCGAAGGCCATCGCCGGCGATGTCCTGGTGCCGATGCCCTCAGGCGGCGCCGTGCCGCTCGGCGAGGTCGCGAAGGTCGAGCCGGCCAGGGGCCCCACTTCGATCCGGACCGAGAACGGACAGCTCGCGACATACATCTATGTCGACATCCGCGACCGCGACATCGGCAGCTACGTCGCGGACGCGCAGCGCGCCGTCACCGAGAGCATCCAGTTTCCGGCCGGGACCTATGTACTCTGGAGCGGGCAGTATGAGTATCTGCAACGCGCGACTGCCCGGCTCAAGATCGTCATTCCCGTGACGCTCACCATCATCTTCCTGCTGCTGTATCTGAACTTCAGGGCCATGACCGAAACCCTGATCGTGATGCTGTCGCTGCCGTTCGCGCTGGTGGGCGGCATCTGGATGATGTGGTGGCTCGGCTTCAATCTGTCGGTCGCCGTCGCCGTCGGCTTCATTGCGCTTGCCGGCGTCGCCGCAGAGACCGGTGTCGTGATGCTGATCTATCTCGATCACGCGCTGGCCGCGGTGAAGGCGAGGCGCAGCGTCGAAGGCTGTCCGGTGAATCGGCAGGATCTCCAGGACGCGATCATGGAAGGCGCGGTCGAGCGCGTGCGCCCGAAGATGATGACCGTTGTCGCGATCATGGCGGGCCTGCTGCCGATCATGTGGAGTACGGGCACAGGGTCAGAGATCATGCAGCGCATCGCCGTGCCGATGATCGGAGGCATGATTTCGTCGACCCTGCTCACCCTGATCGTGATTCCGGCCATCTTCGGTCTGGTCAAGGGACGCAGCCTGTCGACCAGAACCGGGACGGCGGCAAGCGCTTCGAGCGGGTCGCAGGACGTGCAAAGGGCAGCTTGATCCACCGACAGCGAGAGGAGAGACGATGAGAAATTTCGCGACAGGAGCTCCGGTGGTCGCGGCGGCGCGGCGAAGGCGCCCGATCACGGTCAGCGACTAGCCGTACCGGCGCTGACAACGAACGATCGTCACCCCTGAGCCCGCCGACCGTTGATGTGGATCAACCTGAATGGCCCACGTCTGGCCATTGTTGATCGCCCCCTGAAGGAGGACTTGGTCATGCAAAAATTGCCCCTGGCTTTTCTGTTGGCGTTTTCTGCTTTGGCGCATCCCGCCTTTGCTCAATCCTCTAGTGACCATTCGGCCCATCATCCTGATCAGAAGGAAGCGCCAGCAACTGATGCCGGCAAATCGACCAGCGGGGCGAGTTCGTCACAGACCATGATGGGCGGCGGCATGATGAAGATGATGGACGGCATGCCGATGTCCAACATGATGCCGATGATGTCCGGCATGACGCGGCCGTCCGACGATTGTATGGGCGGCATGGAGGTGCTCGATCATGTGGAGGGACGAATCGCATTCCTGCGGGCGGAGCTCAAGATCACGGACGCCCAGATGCCGGCATGGAACGGCTTCGCCGACGCGTTTCGCGCGCGTGCGAAGACGCTCGGCGATCTCAGGACTGCGATGATGTCGCAGGCCGGCTCGGAGACGGTGCTCGACCAGCTGACCGCACAGGAAAAATCGCTATCGGCTCGCCTCGACGCCACGCGAGCGATCAAGACCGCCCTGAGCGACCTCGTCGCAACCTTTTCCGACGAGCAGCGAAAGGTGGCCGACGAACTGCTCGCGCCCAATCTCGGCATGCCGCCGATGGGGATGCGGGGCGGCCGAATGAGCTCCATGCGGATGCAGCGGGGCCATTAGGAGAGGACCTGCTCCATGAAGCCGTCGACTCCGCCTCCGCCTGGCGGTCGTCAATCCGAACGGGGGATCCGCGGCGCTCGTCGGTTTCGTGCAATGACCGGTTACGACGGGGTTGCCTGGGGCCGATCGGCAAGCGGATACGCCGCGAGCGTCGCATTCGACGTCTGCGGTCGACATGGGAAGTTGACCTATATAGGGTACCCCCCTATATTATCCCGATGTCGCACACCATCAAACACAAGTCCAAGCTCCTCGCACGGGTCCGGCGCATCAAGGGCCAGATCGATGCGGTGGAGCGCGCGCTCGAAGCGGAGTTGGGCTGCGCCGACGTGCTCATGCTCGTCGCGTCGGTCAGGGGCGCAATCGGAGGCCTGACCACCGAGCTGCTGGAAGATCACATCCGGCACCATGTCGTGGACCCCGCGCACGAAAGCGATCCCGACAAGGCCAAGGGCGCCGCCGACCTGATCGAAGTGGTCCGGACCTATCTGAAGTGAGACTGGCATTGACCGATCTGTCTCAACTGCTCCAGCAAGGCAGCGCGCATGCGTGGCTGTTCGTGCCCAGCGCGATTGCCCTGGGTGCGCTGCATGGCCTGGAGCCCGGTCATTCCAAGACCATGATGGCCGCCTTCATCGTCGCAATCCGCGGCACCGTCCTGCAGGCCGTGCTGCTCGGCCTCTCGGCGACCATCTCCCACACCGCGATCGTATGGGTGATCGCACTCGCCGGTCTTCACTTCGGTCAGGAGCTTTCGGGCGAGCGCAGCGAAGCCCTTCTGCAACTGATCTCGGCCGTCGTCATCATCGGCATCGCGGCCTGGATGGTCTGGCGCACCTGGCGGGACCAGAGTGGACACCATGACCATGACCATCATCACCATCACGACGCGCTGCGATCGGTCGCGCTTGCCGGCCACGCGCTGTCGGTGGAGATCTTCGAAGATGGCGTGCCGCCGCGTTGGCGGATCCGGAACGAGACCGGCGCACTCCCACCCGCCGATACGCTCCACGTCACGACCGTTCGTGGAGACGGCCACGAGCAGCAGTTCAGTTTCCGGGCCAGCGGCGACGCCTTGGAGAGCATCGAGGAGATCCCCGAGCCGCACGCGTTCAAGGCACGCATCACGCTTGCTGGCGCCTCCGTCGAGATCCTGTTCGAGGAGCACACCCACGATCACATGGACCTCGGCGACGAGGACGATGCCCATGCGCGCGCCCACGCCGACGACATTCGACGGCGCTTCGCCGGCCGTACGGTCACGACCGCACAGATCGTCCTCTTCGGACTGAGCGGCGGTCTGATCCCTTGCCCCGCCGCCATCACGGTCCTGCTGTTGTGCCTTCAACTGAAGCAGTTCAGCCTGGGCTTCATCCTGGTGCTCTGCTTCGGCATCGGCCTGGCCATCACCATGGTGTCCGTCGGCGTTCTGGCCGCACTCAGCCTTCGGCATGTCGAGCGCCACTGGTCCGGCTTCAGCCGCCTCGCGCACCGGGCGCCCTATCTCTCGGCTGCTCTGATCGTACTGGTCGGGACCTATACGGGTTGGCTGGGACTGCACCAACTGATGACTTGAGGCGAAAGCGCGACCTAAGCCGATGCGGCGCCACAGAGGATTCATGGGCGAATTCGTCCGTGAATGGCGGCCGGACTAGCCTCTCATCGGCAGATCGAACCGCCGCCGATCGATCGCCTCGCGCTCCGACAGTCCCGCCGCCCGCGCAGAGATCCGGCTCTGACAGCGGCCCTCCTGGCTCTCCGTAGCGGCGTCGATGAGATCATCGATGTCGCGCGCAGCTTCCAGGCAGCGCCCGAGCTTGGCGAGAATGCCGAGGTCCTGGTCGTGGGCTCGAGCGACCTCCGCCAGGATCTCGGCACCGCGCTGAGGCCGATTGGCATGACATTCATTCCCATGACGCCGCGAGCCCACCGCATCGCGATGAGAGCCCGAAGCTCGCAGCCGCAGTTGGAGGCTGCTGCGTCGATGCACTGGGCCAAATTGGCCTCGCTCACCCGCGCATGGGCTCCCTGCGTCCGGCACAATCGTCACAGAATGCCCTCGCCGCTGCCCGTGCCGCCGGTGCAAGTCGGCTTTTGCGGGGCGGAACTCTCACGTTTTCCTGATTCCTGCGTCAGAACGCCGCTGGTCGAATTCGCCTATGGTCCGGCGCGTTTCCAACCCACGGAGGTTTTCCGCATGCGTAAACTGATCATCGCTACCGCCGCCCTCGCGTTCGTCTCGTCGGCCGCTCTTGCCCAGTCCACCGAGAAGCCGATGACGACCACCGGCCAGTCGGCGAAGAGCGGCGACGCCATGGGCGGGGGCGACGACATGAAGATGAGTAAGACGAAGAAGAAGTCGGCGAAGAAGTCGTCCGGCGACGCCATGTCGAAGTAAGGCGTGGGAGCGCCTGTCCGCAGGCTCCACATGCGCGACGAGATCGGGCCGCTCCTCTCAGGGGCGGCCCTTGTTCATTCGCGTCGACCGGCGATCGCGCACCTCTTCTGCGAGATGTCTCAGCCGGCGGCGAGTCCCATCTGCTGCAATCGCCCCGCGAACCAGGCCGACAAGACCGGATCGATCCGGGCGCCGACATAGACCTCCGGCGTGATCACGCTGCGGCGGTCGAGAATCACCAGCACGCCGATCCAATAGGCGAACCACAGATGCGGATCGGTCAGCGCCATCAGCTTGTGGCGGTCATGCGCCAGCGGCTGGTGGTTGCCGGCCTTGCGGACCTCGATCGCCAGCAGATTGTCGGGCACGGCACGCTTGTGCACGACGATGTCCGGGTAGACCGATTTTCCCAGCTCGTCGTCGGTCGAGACGATGGTGCCACGCGGCAGCAGCATGGCGCGGTCGCCGAGCCGGTTGTAATCGCAATCGACGTCCCACCCCAAGAAGTTGCGTTCGAGATGCACCGCCAGCCGATGCGTCAAGGCGCGCTCGCCGAGATCACGGTCGAGGATGAAGCGCTCGCGCGCATAGAACTCCTGCAGCGCAGAGATCAGCCGGTTCAATTCACTGTGCATGCCGCTCAGATACAGGAGAGAAGGACACCTCACCATCAACACGCGATCGGCGTGAGTCGCCAACCCCATAAATGAGGCGATGCGCCTTCCCTCGGCCGGCGGCCGTTTTGCGGCCGCCAGCGTTGCGGATTTACATCTGCACTTCGATCAGGCGCGGACCATAATCGGCGTTCGCCTCGGCCAGCGCGGCATTGAACTCGTCGGCCGAGGTGACAGCGCGGCCAGGGACGCCCATGCCCTTGGCCATGGCGACGAAGTCGAGCGTCGGACGGTCGATCTTGAGCATGTCCTGGGCGCGCTGGCCGGGCTCGCCGGCGCCGACGCCGTCGAACTCGCCGCGCAGGATCTGGTAGATCCTGTTGGCGAACACCACCGTGACGACGTTGAGGTTCTCGCGCGCCTGGGTCCACAGCGACTGGATCGTGTACATCGCGCTGCCGTCGCCCACGAGGCACATGACCTTGCGGTCCGGGCAGGCCACCGCGGCGCCGGTCGCGACCGGGGTCGAGAAGCCGATCGAGCCGCCCATGTTCTGCAGCCAGTCATGCGGCTTGGCGGCCGCTGTCGGCGGGAAGAAGCCGCGGCCCGTGGTGATGGATTCGTCGACGACGATCGCGTTCTCGGGGATCGCATAGGCGATCGCCTGGGCGATGGTGGTGTGGTTGAGCGCCCCTAGCGGCTTGATCAGCTCGGCGAGCGGCTGCGGCTTCACGTCGGCCGGCTTGGCGCCGAGATGGCCGGCCAGCGCCTCGAGCGCCGCAGCCGAGTTCTCGCCCCAGGCGGTCATGCGGTGTACCTCGGTGCCCTCGGCCTTGAGCATGCTCGGCTTGTTCGGATAGGCGAAGAAGGCGACGGGGTCGTTGGCCTCGACCAGCACGATGTGCTTGTAGTTCTTCAGGATCGGCAGCGCCTGCTCGATCACGTAAGGGATGCGGTCGATCGAGAAGCGGCCGGCGCCGCGCGCCATGCGCGGGTGATAGGTCTGGCCCATCACGCGGCAGCCGGTCTTGCCGGCAATCTGCTGGGCGAAGGTCAGCGCCTGCTCGGTCAGCGCGCCCGCCGTCATCAGCACCAGGGTCTCGGGGCCGTGGGCATGCAGGATCTTGGCCGCCTTCTCCACCGCGTCAGCCGAATAGCTCGGGCGCTGCGCCTCTCCCGGAACCTGGGCAATGCCGTCGGCCTCGTTCCAGGCGGTGTCGGCGGGCAGGATCAGGGTGGCGATCTGCGGCGGCGCGCTCCTGGCGGCGGCGATCGCGGCGGCGCCGTCGGCGGCCACGGCCTTGGCGCTCGGCGAGGTCCGCACCCAGTCCGACATCGGCCGCGCCAGGCCCTCAATGTCCGAGGTCAGCGGCGCGTTGAAGCCGATGTGGTAGGTGGCGTGCTGGCCGACGATGTTGACGATGCCCGAGCGGGCCTTCTTGGCGTTGTGCAAATTGGCAAGGCCGTTGGCGAGGCCGGGGCCGAGATGGAGAAGCGTCGAGGCCGGCGTGCCCTTCATGCGGAAATAGCCGTCGGCGGCGCCGGTCACCACGCCTTCGAACAGGCCGAGCACGCAGCGCATGCCCTCGACACGGTCGAGCGCGGCGACGAAGTGCATCTCGGAGGTGCCCGGATTGGTAAAGCAGACGTCAACGCCGCCCGCGACCAGGGTCCGCACCAGGCTTTCCGCACCGTTCATCCTATTCTCCTGCTGATTCCGCGCGCCATTTGCAATGCTGGGCAGATCAATCATTGTTCGCCCGCGGCGTCAAAGGGGCTGGCCGCATTGCTGCCATCGCCGCGGTGCTCATGCGCGGGCTTGGCTAACAGGATGTTGGTCCAGGACGCGCGCGATTTTCCGTGGGATTTGGGTCACGGACCGTCGCCACATACCGGCCTCACGCCGCCGTGGGTTGCGAAGTGCAACCGTTTATGGCCTGTCTGCGAACGGAATTTGATGTTTGCCAGGGGATGGAAATGAAGCGCTGTTTGGCTTTGGGAATTGCTGCGGTCGCGTCGGTGGCAAGCGCCGGGATGGCGCGGGCGGAAATGTTCGACACCAGGGACCTCTTCGGCGGCGGGCCGAACTTCTACCAGAGCGGCGTGAGCCCGATTCCGCGCCAGACCGTGATGTTCCAGAGCCAGTATGCGCCCGGCACGATCATCGTGAACACCAGCGAGCGCCGGCTCTATCTGGTCCTGCCCGGCGGCCAGGCGTTGCGCTACGGCATCGGTGTCGGCCGTGACGGGTTCCGCTGGAGCGGCGTGCACCGCATCACCGCGAAGAAGGAATGGCCGGCCTGGACCCCGCCGTCGCAGATGCTGCGGCGCCGGCCCGACCTGCCGCGCCACATGGCCGGCGGCATCGAGAACCCGCTCGGCGCCCGCGCGATGTATCTCGGCTCCACGCTGTACCGCATCCACGGCTCGAACGAGCCCGAGACGATCGGCCAGGCGGTATCGTCGGGCTGCTTCCGCATGACCAATGACGACGTCGCCGACCTCTACGACCGCGTCTCGGTCGGCACCACCGTGATCGTCAAGAACTGAGAGCCGCACGCGACCACGACGATGAGGCAATGTCACAGCGCGCATCCTCGCCGGCAGCACCGGTGCTCCGGGCGTCCCCTGCGGAGCGCGGTGGCTGCCGCGCTGGCTGCGCTCGTGACCGTGGTGGTCCCGCTGCCGGCGTCGGCCGCCGAAATTCCGGCGATCGCCGCCCGCCAGCGCATCGAGAAGAAGAGCTTCACCGACGCCGAGATCACCGACGGCTTCTTCAAGACCGCCTTCGGCGCCGAGTATCACCTGGCGGGCCGGGTTGACCGCATCCGGAAATACAGCGCGCCGGTGCGGGTGTTTGCCGACGGCCGCCGCGCCGACCGCAAGGCGCAGCTCGCCAAGGTCGTCAAAGATATCGCCGCCCGCATCCGCAACCTCGACATTGCGATGACCGAGACCGACGGCGACGCCAATGTCCGCGTCAAGCTGGTGCGCGACCGCGACCTCTACCACACCATCAGCCAGGCCTATGGCAGCGAGCGCGCGCGCGAGATCAAGACCTCGCTGGATCCGCAATGCCTGTCCGGCTTCCGCAAGAACGAGGCGTTCGAGATCGAGCGCTCCGACGTCATTCTGACCGTCGACAACGGCGATTTCGTCTTTCTCGACTGCGCCTATGAGGAGCTGCTGCAGTCGCTCGGGCCGATCAACGACACCTCGAGCGTGCCCTGGACGATGTTCAACGACAACGTCTCGATGGGCTATTTCGACGTCTACGACCAGTACATCCTCAACCTGCTGTACGACCCGCGCGTCAAGGCCGGCATGACGCTCGCCGACGTCAAGGCGGTGCTGCCGGACGTGCTGGTCGATGTGCGGGCCTGGGTGAGGAAGACCAACAATCTGGCGGAGTGAGCGGTCGGTTGATCCGAACGCGCTTGTGATCGCCTCATTGAGAGCCCGGACGCCGCCTCAGCCTCCGCTGTCGTCCCTGCGAACGCAGGGACCCATACGCCGCGGCCTCTGCAAGTGGCAAGCTGAGCGACGCCCGCTTCCAACAACAAGGTTCGGTGGTTATGGGTCCCTGCGTTCGCAGGGACGACACCGAATGTATGGCAACGCTGTCGGCACAAATCGACGCCAAGCGCAGCCGTCGCCCGAACGCCAAACGCGTCCCAATGCCTAGCGACAAATCCCCTTCAGCGCCTTCCACTCCTCCGCACTGAGCAGCGGCGGGCCGCTCGGCGGCCGGTCCTCGGCGCGCATGCGGGCGAGACGGTCCTCGCTGAGCGGATGGCTGGCCCACAGCGACGGGCGCTTGCCGTCCTCCTTGCCGGTGATGCGGAACAGCAATTCGCCCATCGGGCGCGTCGGCCGTCCGAGCTTCTGCATCACCTCGATGGCGAAGCCGTCCGCGGCCGCCTCCGCCTCGCGCGAATAGGACGCGTTGATCATGGCCCGCGAGGCGAAGATCGCCGCACCCGCGCCGGTGACGTCGCCGAACAGCAGGCCGATCAGGAACGAGCTGCCGCCATTGTGGATCAGCTGCCTCAGGTTGTCGCGGTGCTTGAGGTGGCCGAGCTCATGCGCCAGCACGCCGGCGACCTCGTCGGGGTCATTGGCCTTGTCGAGCAGCCCCCTGAACAGGAAGAATCGCCCGCCCGGCAGCGCGAAGGCGTTGGGGATCGGCGTGTCCAGCACCTGCGACGCGATGCTGTCGTCGAGGCCGGCGGGGCGGCGCAGCGCCGTCACCAGCTTGGCGAACGCGGCCTGCCCCGCCGCCTCGCTGCAGAGCTTGTCGCCGAACACGGTCTGGATCTGCACCACGGCGGCCTCGCCGAGATGCCGCTCCATGGTCGGCGGCACCAGGGGCGTCAGCCGGTCGGAGGCGAACGGAATCACCACCAGCACGACGGCGACGATCGAGGCGGCGGCGGCCAGCGACCAGCCGACGATGCGCGTGATGGCGCCGCGGGTCATCCTGTTCTGGTCGATGTGGCTGCAGCGCGCGATCAGCTCGGCCGACAGCGCTGCGTCGCGGATCTCCAGCCGCGCCAGCGGCGACGCCGACAGGCAGCTCACGCGCAGCGTGCCGCTCGGCCCATCGACGCGGCGGATGTCGGCATAGGGCCAGGAGACGAAATTGTCGGCGCTGCGCATCACGAGCTGATTGGCGAAGCCGATCGTGACCACCTGCCGCCGGTTGGACAGGCCGTCGAAATAGACCGCAGGGCCGCCGAGCGGAGCGGCAGGCTCGACCGGCGAGGCGGCGGCCGGCGCAGCAGCGCCCGCGGGCCCGGGATCAGAATCCGGCGACGTCGAGTCCATCGGCAAACCCTTCGCCGAGCGCGCTGGCCAGATCGCCCTTGGCGGCGACATTGGCCATGGCCTCGATGCCATGCACTTGAACCGACTGCAGCACGGTCGCCCACATGTCGCGCACCAGATAGAGCCGCATCACGACGTTGAGCGCCAGGATCCAGGCGACGTAGCCCAATCCGACCAGCACCAGCATCGGTATGTTGTCAGACAGCGCCTGCACCTGAGGCAGGCCGTCGCTTCCCGGCCCCAGCAGTTTGATCATCAGCGCGGCGACGCCACTGAAATAGGCGCCGGAGGCGACCGACAGCAGAAACCACCAGCCGATCACCTTCCAATACAGACCATAGAACGCGTTGCCGGGCAGGTCCGATTCCAGACGCACGCCGCCGAAGCGGATGCCCGACAGCCACCAGCGCCACTCGATCGCTTTGAACTGCGCATAGACGAACGGAAACAACGGAAACAGAAGCAGCGCAAACGGCGCGATGACCCACAGATACCAGGCGCGCTTGAAGAACTCCCAGCCGCGTCCCTCGAAGTCGCCGCTGAGATCGCCATAGTGCGAATGCCGCATCTTGTAGCGCTCGAGCGCGGCGGCGCGCCACGGCCAGGCCAGCCCCAGCGTGACCACCGTCAACAAGGTCCACAGCATGGCGCGCCCGGCATAGGCCCAGCCCGAGCCGGTCATCCAGAATCGGATGCCGCGCCAGACCGTGCGCGTCAGGCGGTAGCGGCGCGCGCGGAAGATCGCGAACTGGCCGAAGGCGTAGAAGGCGATCACCAGCGGCACGCTGGCGAAGGCCTTGAAGCGCTCGGCCTCGACGCCGACGAGGAAGTAGGCAAGGTAGATCGGGACCAGGATCGCCATCGCGAACAGGAAGCCAATCAGGAGCTCCTTGCCGCGGCCGGTATATTCGGCGGCATCACCGTCGACGGCCGTGTTGACCCAGAGATGACGGCGGATGTCGGTCGCGAGCCAGAACCGGTAGAAGCCCAGCGTGATCAGTTCGATGGCCGCCCCGCGGCTGACCAGCCGGAAGAACTCGCCACGCGCACCTGAGAAGGTGGCGGTGAGAGGCGGAAGCGGCGGCGGCTGCTCCGGAACGTAGCTCATCTGGTTCACGGCTCAAGCCTCCGACACCCGCAAAAGATCTACAATATACCTCGATGGTTCGTCGCCGGGACGACTTCGAGGTTCGACGTATTTTCTACGCAAGTCGGCCGGAAAAAAACACCGGCCTCGACGAGGATGACTAAAATATCTGCATCCGGCCGGTTGGCGAACGCATGTCCCGCATACGCCAACCGCTTGGTCTGCGCCTCAAGACGTCTTCTCGAACAATTCCCGCCCGATCAGCATGCGGCGGATCTCGCTGGTGCCGGCGCCGATCTCGTAGAGCTTGGCGTCGCGCAGCAGCCGCCCGGTCGCATAGTCGTTGATATAGCCGTTGCCGCCGAGCAGCTGGATCGCATCGAGCGCACATTGCGTCGCCTTTTCGGCGGCGAACAGAATCGCGCCGGCGGCGTCCTCACGCGTCGTCTCGCCCCGATCGCAGGCCTTGGCCACGGCATAGACATAGGCGCGCGCGGCATTCATCGTCGTGTACATGTCGGCAACCTTGCCCTGCACGAGCTGGAAGGTGCCGATCGGCTGGCCGAACTGCTTGCGCTCGTGCACGTAGGGTAGCACCGCGTCCATGCAGGCCTGCATGATGCCGAGCGGACCTGCCGCGAGCACCGCGCGCTCGTAATCGAGGCCACTCATCAGCACGTTGACGCCGCGGCCGACCTGCCCCAGCACGTTCTCCTCCGGGACCTCGCAATCCTCGAACACCAGCTCACAGGTGTCGGAGCCGCGCATGCCGAGCTTGTCGAGCTTCTGCGCGGTCGAGAAGCCCTTCATGCCCTTCTCGATGATGAACGCGGTGATGCCGCGCGGGCCTCCTTGCGGATCGGTCTTGGCATAGACCACCAGCGTCTCGGCGATCGGACCATTGGTGATCCACATCTTGTTGCCGTTGAGGACGAAGCGGTCTCCCTTCTTGTCGGCGCGGGTCTTCATCGACACCACGTCGGAGCCGGCCTGCGGCTCGGACATCGCCAGCGAGCCGACATGCTCGCCCGAGATCAGCTTCGGCAGATATTTGCGCTTCTGCGCCTCGTTGCCGTTGCGGCGGATCTGGTTGACGCAGAGGTTGGAGTGGGCGCCGTAGGACAGGCCCACCGAGGCCGAGGCGCGCGAGATCTCTTCCATGGCGATGCAGTGCTCGAGATAGCCGAGGCCGGCACCGCCATACTCTTCCTCCACCGTGATGCCGTGCAGACCGAGCTCGCCGATCCTGGGCCAGAGATCGCGCGGAAACTGGTTGGAGCGGTCGATCTCGGCAGCGCGCGGCGCGATCTGCTCTTGCGAAAAGCTCGCCACCGTCTCGCGAATCGCGTCTGCGGTCTCGCCGAGATCGAAATTGAACATGCGCTGCGCGTTGGCGATCATGGGGCGGCCTCCTGCTAGTCTTCTGCTTTGCAACAATCGCCCAAAGCCATATTCCGTGACGTGGCGCTTGTCACGCCCGACGTCCGGACAAATACCAGCGTTGCGACGCAAGACCGGCCCGGCGGCCCCACTCCGCGCTTGCCCCGCGCTCCCGGGCAGGATGTAATCGCACCCAACATCGCCGGACAGCTCAAATCCGGCCATCAGGGAGACGTCCATGCACGGGACCACCACGACGGCCGAGGCACAGCGACACGCCGCAGCAGGCGAGCGCGTCGACGACACGGCCGCCAGCCGCGCCGCATCGTTGCCGCTCGCCGAATTCGACCCCGGTCATCCGGAGTTGTTCCGTACCGACACGCACTGGCCCTATTTCGACCGGCTGCGTCGCGAGGATCCGGTGCACTACTGCAAGGAGTCGATGTTCGGTCCCTACTGGTCGATCACCCGATACGACGACATCATGGAGATCGAGACAAACCACGCGGTGTTCTCCTCGGCGTCCGCGCTCGGCGGCATCACCATTCGCGACGTCGATCCTGACCTGCGCCGCGAGAGCTTCATCGCGATGGATCCGCCGCGCCATGCCGCGCAGCGCAAGACCGTGGCACCGATGTTCACGCCGACACATCTCGACGAGCTCGCGATCAACATCCGCAAGCGCTCCGCCGAATGCCTGGACAATCTGCCTGTCGGCGAGGTGTTCGACTGGGTCGATCGCGTCTCGATCGAGCTGACCACGCAGATGCTGGCGGTGCTGTTCGACTTCCCCTGGGAAGACCGCCGCAAGCTGACGCGCTGGTCGGATATCGCGACCACGATCCCCGGCCCCGATGGGCTTGTCGCGACCGAGGACGAACGGCAGGCCGAACTGATGGACTGTGCGCGCTATTTCGCCCGGCTCTGGCAGGAGCGCGTCAACCAGCCGCCGAAGAGCGACCTGCTGTCGATGATGGCCCACAGCGAGGCGACCCGGAACATGGACCCGAAGAACTTCCTCGGCAATCTCGTGCTCCTGATCGTCGGCGGCAACGACACCACGCGCAATACCATGTCCGGCAGCATCTATGCGCTCAGTCAGAACCCTGATCAGTACCGCAAGCTCAAGGACAACCCCGCGCTGATCGACAGCTTCGTCCCCGAGGTCATCCGCTGGCAGACCCCGCTCGCCCACATGCGCCGTACCGCGCTGGAAGACATCGAGTTCCGCGGCAAGCAGATCAAGAAAGGCGACAAGGTCGTGATGTGGTACGTCTCGGGCAACCGCGACGAGGCCGCCATCGAGCGTCCCTACGACTTCATCATCGACCGTGTCAGGCCGCGCCAGCATCTGTCATTTGGCTTCGGCATCCACCGCTGTGTCGGCTTGCGATTGGCCGAACTGCAACTCAAGATCATCTGGGAGGAGATCCTGAAACGATTCGATCATATCGACGTGATGGACGAGCCGAAGCGGGTCTATTCGAGCTTCGTGAAGGGATATGAGACGTTGCCGGTACGGATTGCAGTGTGAACTGATCGCGGTGCAGATCAACTTTGCCGTCATGCCCCGCGCAGGCGGGGCATCCCGTATTCCGGAGAACGATATTGCAATATGATTGACGTCTCGACGTACTGGATCGTCCGCCTTTGCGGAGGATGACGTGAGTACGATCGGTACGGCAGCAAGAAACAGCAGCAAGAAAAGGACCACCCCATGACCGTCCAGGCCGCGCTTCGCTCCGATAAGGCCGATCTGCTGCGCGACGCGCGCCTCGAGGCCTACTCGACGCCGATCGAGGACTTCCATCCCGGCGCGCCCCGGCTGTTCCAGAACGACACGATCTGGCCGTGGTTCGAGCGGCTGCGCAAGGAGGCGCCCGTGCACTACTGCACCAAGGCGCCGATCGAGCCCTATTGGTCGGTGACGCGCTATCACGACATCATGCATGTCGATACCAACCACGCGGTCTTCTCGTCGGACGTCAGCAATGGCGGAATCATGATCCGCGACGTGCCGCCGGGCTATGAGTGGCCGAGCTTCATCGCGATGGACGAGCCCCGCCATGGCGAGCAGCGCAAGACCGTGCAGCCGATGTTCACGCCGGACCATCTCGACGAGATGGCGGTGCTGATCCGGCAGCGCTCGGCCAAGGTGCTGGATTCGCTGCCGCGCAACGAGACCTTCAACTGGGTCGAGAAGGTCTCGATCGAGCTGACGACACAGATGCTGGCGACCCTGTTCGACTTCCCGTTCGAGGAGCGCCGCAAGCTGACGCGCTGGTCGGATGTCTCCACCGCCCTGCCCAAGAGCGGCATCGTTTCGTCGGAGGAGGAGCGCCGCCGCGAGCTCGGCGAATGCGCCGAGACCTTCGGCCGGATGTGGAAGGCGCGTCAGGCCGAGCCCGGCCGCGACCTGATCTCGATGATGGCGCACAGCGAGGCGACGCGGCACATGACGCCGGACAATCTGATGGGCAACCTGATCCTGCTCATCGTCGGCGGCAACGACACCACCCGCAATACGATGACGGCATCGGTGCTGGCGTTGAACGAGAACCCGGCCGAGTATCAGAAGCTGCGCGACAATCCGGCGCTGATCGAGACCATGGTGCCCGAGGTGATCCGCTGGCAGACGCCGCTCGCCCACATGCGCCGCACCGCGCTGGTCGATACCGAGCTCGGCGGGAAGACGATCAAGAAGGGGGACCGCGTCGTGATGTGGTACGTCTCGGGCAACCGCGACGGGGAGGTGATCGAGAACCCCGACGCCTTCATCATCGACCGCAAGCGGCCGCGCATTCATCTCTCATTCGGCTTCGGCATCCACCGCTGCGTCGGCATGCGACTCGCCGAGTTGCAGCTGCGCATCGTCTGGCAAGAGATCCTCAAGCGCTTCGACCGCATCGAGGTCGTGGGCGAGCCGAAGCGGGTCTATTCCAGCTTCGTCCGCGGCTATGAATCGCTGCCGGTGCGGATCCCGGGGTGAGTTCCTGTTGCTCCCGCCACTCCACATGACGATCGCGTGGTCGGCCGCATGGGGCCTCATGGTTCGAGACGCGCCGCGAGCGGCGCTCCTCACCATGAGGGTGAGGAGCCGCGCACCGGCGTCTCGAACCATGAGGCCTCCCCAGCCGGACCACGAGGCCCTAGGCTGCCTATGAGAATCCGGCATGGCGGGTTGAACGAGATTCAATGGGCTTCGACGGTCGTTTCTGGCTAAATCATCCGCTGCACCATCGGTGCTCATGAACCTCAGGACGCCATGGCCGCTTCCGACACGCCCACCACCGACTGGCCGCTCGCCATCTACGAGGCGCTGAAGGCGGCCGACGTCCGTCAGCTGTGCTACGTCCCCGACGCCGGCCATTCCCGCCTGATCGGCCTCGCCCATGACGATCCCGCGATCGCCACCACGGTCCTGACCACCGAAGAGGAAGGTGTCGCGCTCTCCGCCGGCGCCTGGCTCGGCGGGCAGCGCGCAGTGCTGCTGATGCAGTCGAGCGGCGTCGGCAATTGCGTCAACATGCTGTCGTTGCTTCAGAGCTGCCGCTTCCCGTTCCTCGCCTTCGTGACGATGCGCGGCGAGTGGGCCGAGTTCAATCCGTGGCAGGTGCCGATGGGCAAGGCGACGCAGGCGGCCTTCGAGATCATGGGCGTCACGGTGTTCCGGCTGGAACGTCCCGAAGACGCCGGCGAGATGGCGGCCGCTGCAGCGAGGCTCGCGTTCGACAGCGATCAGCCGATCGCGGTGCTGATCTCCCAGCGCATGATCGGCGCCAAGAAGTGGACGGAGGCGAAGTGATGGGAGCACCGCTCGACCGCCGCACCGCCGTCAAGGCGCTGCTGCAGAACCGTGGCGACCTGCTGGTCGTCAGCGGCCTCGGCTCATCGTCCTACGACGTGTTCGCCGCGGGCGATCACGACGCCAACTTCTATCTCTGGGGCGCGATGGGCGGCGCGGCCATGATCGGCCTGGGTCTCGCACTGGCGCAGCCATCGCGCCCGGTCGTCGTCATCACCGGCGACGGCGAACAACTGATGGGGCTCGGCAGCCTCGCGACTGCAGCCGCGAAGAAGCCCAAGAATCTCTCGATCGTCGTGCTCGACAACGCCCATTTCGGCGAGACCGGGATGCAGATGAGCCATTCCGGGCTCGGCGCAAATCTCGAGCTGATCGCGACCGGAGCCGGCTTTCCCTCCGTCAGCACGCTCGAGGACAGCGCGGCGCTCGACGCCTTCCGGCCAAAGCTGCACGCGTTCTCCGGGCCGCACTTCGCCCGCGTCGCGATCTCGACCGATCACGTTGACCGCGCGCTGCCCGCACGCGACGGTGTCTTCCTCAAAAACCGTTTCCGCGGTCATCTCGGATTTCCCGTCAGCTAGAACGTCGCCGCAGGCGGCCTGCTCTGTCGCTCCGGCAAGGCTGCTCGGCTGCAACGCTGGCATTCCAAGCTTGCCAAGCGTGACCCGCTTGGTCATAGGCTATCAGGAAACAAGTCCAGGGAGAGAGCCCAGGCCGCGTCACGGCGGCCGGCGGAGCAACACATGACAGACCAGCATCAGCACGACGATTACGCCGATATCCGCGACGCGGTGGCCAAGCTGTGCGCGCAGTTCCCTGGTGAATATTGGCGCAAGCTCGATCGCGAGATGGCCTATCCCTCGGCCTTCGTCGATGCGCTGACCGAGGCGGGCTATCTCTCCGTGCTGATTCCCGAGGAATATGGCGGCGCGGGATTGAAGCTGTCGGCCGCTGCGGCGATCCTCGAGGAGATCCAGCGTGCCGGCTGCAATGGCGGCGGCTGTCACGCCCAGATGTACACGATGGGCACGGTGCTGCGCCACGGCTCCGCCGAGCAGAAGGCGAAGTGGCTGCCTAAGGTCGCCAGCGGCGAGTTGCGGCTGCAGGCTTTCGGCGTCACCGAACCCACTTCGGGCACCGACACGACGTCGCTGAAGACGGTCGCGAAGCGCGACGGCGACAGCTATGTCGTCAACGGCCAGAAGATCTGGACCAGCCGCGCGGAGCATTCCGACCTGATGATCCTGCTCGCGCGCACCACGCCGAAAGAGCAGGCGCAGAAGCGCACCGATGGTCTCTCCGTCTTCATCGTCGACATGCGCGAGGCCAAGAAGGCCGGCCTCACCATTCGTCCCATCCGGACGATGATGAACCACGCCACGACGGAAGTGTTCTTCACCGACATGCGGGTGCCGGCGGAGAACCTGATCGGCGAGGAAGGCAAGGGCTTCCGCTATATCCTCTCCGGCATGAACGCCGAGCGCATCCTGATCGCGGCCGAATGCGTCGGCGACGCCAAATGGTTCATCGCGAAAGCCACCGCCTATGCCAAGGAGCGCGTCGTGTTCGGCCGCCCGATCGGCCAGAACCAAGGCATCCAGTTCCCGATCGCCAAGGCCTATGCGTCGATGCGGGCCGCGGAGCTGATGGTCAAGGAGGCCACGCGCAAATACGAGGCCGGGCTCGACTGCGGCGCCGAGGCCAATATGGCCAAGATGCTCGCGGCCGATGCGTCGTTCGAGGCGGCCAATGCCTGCATCCAGACCCATGGCGGCTTCGGCTTCGCCGAGGAATACGACGTGGAGCGCAAATTCCGCGAGACGCGGCTGTATCAGGTGGCGCCGATCTCGACCAACCTCATTCTCTCCTACGTCGCCGAGCACGTGCTCGGCATGCCGCGCTCGTATTGAGGTCGGGCCATGCTGCCGCTTGAAGGGATCATTGTCGTCGCCGTCGAGCAGGCGGTGGCCGCGCCGTTCTGCTCGTCGCGTCTCGCCGATGCCGGCGCTCACGTGATCAAGATCGAGCGGCCCGAGGGCGATTTCGCCCGCGGCTACGACGCCGCCGCCAAGGGTCAGAGCAGCTATTTCGTGTGGCTCAACCGCGGCAAGGATTCCGTCGTCGTCGACCTTTCAAGACCGGAAGGTCGCGCCGAGCTGGAGAAGCTGATCGCCGGCGCCGACGTGCTGCTGCAGAACCTGAAGCCCGGCTCGATGGACAGAATGGGCTTTGCCCGCGAGCGGCTGCGCAAGGACTATCCGAAGCTGATCTGCTGCACCATCACCGGCTATGGCGACTCCGGTCCCTACGCCGATCGCAAGGCTTATGACCTGTTGATCCAGGCCGAGAGCGGGCTGGCCTCGATCACCGGCGGGCCGGACGGCCCCTCCCGCGTCGGCATGTCGATCGTCGACGTCGCGACCGGCGCGACGGCGCATGCCGCGATCCTGGAGGCGCTGATCAGGCGCGGCCGCACTGGCGAAGGCGCCGACATCAGGATCTCGATGTTCGACGTGATGGCCGACTGGCTCACCGTGCCGCTGCTCAACGCGGAAGCCGGCAATGCGCCGAAGCGCATCGGCCTCGCCCACCCCTCGATCGCGCCCTATGGCGTGTTCACCTCGAAGGACGGCAAGGACATCCTGATCTCGATCCAGAGCGAGCGCGAGTGGAAGACGCTGTGCGCCAAGGTGCTGGACCAGCCCACATTGCCGGACGATCCGCGCTTCGCCAACATGGTCGAGCGCGTGCGCAACCGTGCGCTGACCGACGGCATCGTCGCGGAGCGCTTCGCGGCGCTGTCGCGCGATGAGCTGCTGGGCAAGCTCGCGAGCGCCGACATCGCCTTTGCCGAGGTCAACAGCATGGCCGACCTCGCGGTTCATCCGCATCTGCGGCGGATCGAGGTGAACACGCCGAACGGCGTCGTCAGCTATCCCGCGCCGGCGGCGATCGTGGTCGGCGACGACAGGTGTTACGGCGCCGTGCCCGCGATCGGCGAGGCGGCCTCGCCGCATCAGCGAAAGGGATGATCATGACGGACACGCTCGATCTCGATCACCTCCGGCAATGGGTCGGCCGCAGCGCCGAGGCCACCGACCTCGTCACCCCGCAGCTCACCAAGGGGCTGCGCGCGACGCTGTTCCAGGAGATCGGCGAACCGACAACCGGCGACATCGCGCCCTACACCGTGCACTGGTGTTTGGGCCAGCCGGTGTTTCCACACGATCAGCTCGGCCCCGACGGCCATCCGACCCGCGGCGGCTTCCTGCCGCCGGTACCCTTGCCGCGCCGCATGTGGGCGGGCGGCGAGGTGCAGTTCATCGATCCCTTGCGCGTCGGCGATGTCGCGACGCGCGTGTCGACCATCACCGACGTCGCGCTGAAGAGCGGCTCGACCGGCCAGCTCTGCTTCGTGTCGGTGGAACATGTCGTATCGACGTCGCGCGGGGTCGCGATCCGCGAGCGCCAGGACATCGTCTATCGCGACATGGGTGGCGCCCAGGCTGCGCCGGCGAAGGCGCCGCCGCCTCCGCCGGTCGCGCAGCACAGCGAGACGCGCGTCTCCGATGCCGTGCTGTTGTTTCGCTATTCCGCCCTGACCTTCAACGGCCATCGCATCCATTACGACCGCGACTACGTCACCAGGGTCGAAGGCTATCCGGGCCTGATCTTCCACGGACCTTTGCAGGCCGCGCTGCTGGTCGAGTTCGCCGCCAGACTTAAGGGCAAACCGCCGGCCAAGTTCGCCTATCGCGGCGTGCAGCCCTTGTTCGAGGGCAGCGCGTTCTCGGTGAATGCGAATGACAAGGATGGCGGCCTGGAGCTGTGGACCGCCAACGCCGAGCGACAGCCGACGATGAAGGGCACCGCGAGTTGGTGACGTAGACTCTGTCGTTCCGGGGCGGTGCGTCGCGACAGAATGGCGAAGCCATTTTGGCGCAGAGCACCGAACCCGGAACCTCGAGGTGAGGGAGAAGAACCGCTCGAGATTCCGGGTTCGATGCTTCGCATCGCCCCGGAATGACGACCCACAAAAGCACCCGAGGGAACGCCTTTGGCCAAAACAACGAAAACAACAACCAAACCCGTCACCGTCAAGCAGGCCACCTTCGAGCTGCTGCGCGCCTTCGGCATCAAAAAGGTGTTCGGCAATCCCGGCTCGACCGAGCTGCCGTTCCTCAGCGACTGGCCCGAGGACATCGACTACGTGCTCGGCCTGCAGGAGGCTTCCGTCGTCGGCATGGCCGACGGCTATGCCCAGGCGACGCGCAATGCCGGCTTCGTCAACCTGCATTCGGCGGCCGGCGTCGGCAACGCGCTCGGCAACATCTACACCGCGCACCGCAACCAGACGCCGCTGGTCATCACCGCCGGCCAGCAGGCGCGCTCGATCCTGCCGCTGCAGGCCTTTCTCTATGCCGAACGCCCGTCCGAATTCCCGCGCCCTTACGTCAAATACAGCGTCGAGCCGGCGCGGCCCGAGGACGTGCCGGGCGCGATCGCCCGCGCCTACTACAGCGCGATGCAGCCGCCTTGCGGGCCGACCTTCGTCTCGATCCCGATCGACGACTGGATGCATCCGGCGCAGCCGATCACCGCGCGCAAGGTGAGCCGCGAGCTCGGCCCCGATCGCGCCGCCATGGACGAACTGGTGAGCGCACTTGCCGCCGCGAAGAATCCCGCGCTCGTGGTCGGCCCCGGCATCGACCGCGCCGGCTGCGTCGAACTGATGGTCGAGGTCGCCGAGAAGGCCAAGGCCGCGGTCTGGGTCAGCCCGTTCTCGGCGCGCTGCTCGTTTCCCGAGCGCCATCCGCAATTCCAGGGCTTTCTGCACGCCTCGCCCGGACAATTGTCCGACGCCCTGAAACCGCACGACCTCGTCGTCGTGATCGGCGCGCCGGTGTTCACCTTCCATGTCGAGGGCCACGCCGCGATCTTCGACGGCGCCACCACGCTTTATCAGATCACCGACGACGCCGAAGGCGCCGCGGTGCCGCCGGTCGGCACCAGCATCATCGCCACGATGCGGCCGGCGCTGTCGCTGCTGCTGGAGCTGCTGCCGGAGACCAGGCGCGCGGCGCCGAAGGGCCGCGTGCTACCCGATGCACCGAAGCCATCCGATCCGATTCCGGTCGACTATCTCCTGCACACGCTGGCGCAGGCGCTGCCGGCGGGCAGCGCCGTGGTCGAGGAGATCCCCTCGCACCGGCCGGTGATGCACAAGTACATGCCAATGCCCGGCGCGGAGTCGTTCTACACGATGGCGAGCGGCGGGCTCGGCTACAGCCTGCCGGCGGCGGTCGGCATGGCGCTGGGCCGTCGCACCGGCCGCACGGTGTGCCTGATCGGCGACGGCTCGGCGATGTATTCGCTGCAGGCGCTGTGGACCGCCACGCAGCGCAGGCTGCCGCTGACGGTCGTCGTCATCAACAATTCCGGCTATGGCGCGATGCGCTCGTTCAGCCAGGTCATGCAGGTGCGCAACGTGCCCGGGCTCGAGCTGCCCGGCCTCGATTTCGTCAAGCTCGCGGACGGCATGGGCTGCGACGCAGTGCGCGTGAACCATGCCGCCGATCTCGCCGGTGCGCTGACGCGAGCCCTCGCCCATGCCGGCACGAGCCTCGTCGAGGTGATGGTCGACGCCGCTGTCCCGCTGCTCTACGCCCAGAAGGGCTGAGCCGCCGTTCGCACAGCGGACGACTTTCACGGCATATGCGACAATGCGTCGCATCTTCAATGGCGGCGGCATGGCTCGCCGCGAAATGCTCATCGGCCCGCCGCAACCGTGCAACCGGCGTTCCGACTGCAACCGTTTGTTTCAAAAGCTTTCTGTTCCCCTGCGCCATCTCGTCGCGGCCGGCTTGCCGCAAACATCGCGAAATCCTGCCGTCAGCTTGCAGGCAGACGCCTTGCTGCTTGCAAGGTCCGACCATTCTGCAAGCCAAAATCATTTTCAAAAGGTTCCATCATCCAATCCAGCGTACCAAGGGAGTTGAGCTGATGGCGGATAAGAAGAATCTTCAAACCGCGGCGTCGAGGACCGATCTCTATCGCCATGTCAGCGTGCTGGCCCTAATGTCCGCTCTGGCGGTGACGGCGCTGCCGCATCAGGCGGCCAATGCGCAGGCCATGACCACCGCCCTTGCCACTTCGGCCACCACCAACGCCGCCGCGAAGGCGGCGCAGGAGGCGGCGGCGAAGGCCGCGGCCCAGGCAGCCGCCAAGGCGGCCCAGGATGCCGCTGCCAAGGCTGCAGCCGCTGCCGCCGCCAAGGCCGCGCAGGACGCCGCCGCCAAGGCTGCGGCAAACGCTGCCGCCAAGGCTGCAGCGAATGCTGCCGCGAAGGCGGCGACCGACGCGGCAGCGAAGGCCGCAGCCAGCGCCGCTGCGAAGGCCGCGGCCGGCGCCGCCGCCAAGGCTGCGAACACCGCTGCGACCACGGCCGCCACCACCGCCGCGGCGACCGCGGCGAGCACCGCCGCCAAGACGGCGGCCGTAACGACCGGCACGGCTGCGGCCAAGCCCGTCGCTGCCGTCGCCACGACCGCCGCCAAGCCCGCCGCTGCCGCCACCGCCGCAACGACGACGACCGGTATGGCCAAGACCGCAGCCGCGACCAGCACCACGACGAGCGCGGCGAAGCCGGCCGCCGCGGCAGCGACCACCACCGTCGCGGTCGCCAAGGCCACCGCGACACCCGCAGCCGCAGCGACGCCGGCCAAGGCGGCTGCCGCGGCGTCGAGCAGCACCGATGCCGTCGCCAAGGCCAACGCAGCGGCCGCGGCCGCCGCGCAGACCGCCGCCGCCGCCGAGGCGCAGGTCGCTGCCGACCGCAAGGCTATCGACGTCGCCCGTCAGGCCGAGCAGAACGCACGCGGCGCCGCGATCGAGGCCCAGGAGCAGGCCGAGAAGAACCCGACCGCCGCCAACCAGGCCGCGGCGACCGCGAACGCTGCGAAGCTGACGGCAGCCTCGGCCGCGCTGCAGGCCGCGTTCCAGAAGCTCGACAAGGACATCGACGTCTCCAACGAGGCCAAGGAAGCCGCCAACGCCGCCAAGGACACCGCGCGCGAGACGGCCGAGGCCGCCGGCAAGGCGGCCCAGCAGGCCGGCCAGGCGGCCGGCAACGCCAACAATGGCGGCAATGCCAACAATGGCGGAGCGGCGGCCGGCAACGGCAACAACAACAATAACAACAACCAGCAGAACCAGGCGGCCCAGGAAGCCGCCGAGCAGGCCGCGCTGCAGGCGGCGTTGAAGACCGGCGAGCAGGCACGCGCGGTCGCCCAGCAGAAGACCCAGGCCGCGCAGGCGGCTGCGACCCAGAACCAGAAGACGGTCGAGGCCGCGCTGAACCAGAAGATCGGCACGATCGATGCGACGGTGGAAGCGGCCGAGCAGAAGGTGAACGCCGACCGGCAGGCGCTGGAGCAGGCGCGTCAGGCCGCGCAGCAGGCCAAGCAGGACGCACAGGAGGCCGCCGAGGTCCTCGAACGCGCCAACAATGCGGCCAACCAGGCCGCACTGGCGGCGGCCCAGGCCAAGGCGCAGACCACCGCCAACGCCTTCAACCAGGTCAATGCGACGCTGAATGCCGACAATCAGGCCCTGACCCAGGCCCGCGAGACCGGCGAGCAGCAGGAGCAGGCGCTGCGGGCCGCGGCTCAGCAGCAGATCCAGGCCGGCTACACCGCCGCCCAGCAGGCCACCCAGGCTGCCTGGGCCGAGGCGCAGCAGATCGGCAACGCTGCGCTGGCCGCGCTCGAACAGTGAGACCGCTGCGCTCCGCGCCGCCTGTCGGCTTACGCCGGGCGGCGCGGACACGGATAACGATAACAAGACCATCACCAGCCGCATGCCGAACCAATCCGGGACGACCCACGCGTCGGCGACCTGACCTCATCCCGCCGCGTGAGACGCCCGGGTCCCCCCCACCCGACCGGCATGCATTGCCTTCAAGCCCCGTCCCCTGCGGGGCTTTTCTTTTGCGCGCGACAGACCAGCCGGTTCTGGTCGATGCAGACCAGCCGCGTCGTTCGCAATCCGGTCAGACATCCGTCGCGGCGTCTGGGTCCCCGTCGGCGTCGCACCCGCGCTGTCGCGCGGCTTGCCCGGGACGACGGCGGAGATGCAGGGCGGCGAAGGTGCGCCACCGGACCCGGCCGCTGCTCAATATTGGAATCGCACGCCGACGACGCCGACCACCGTCATGAAGTTGTTGAGCGCGATGTTGGAGCGGGTCCATTCGGTGCGGACCTCGCTCTTGAGCTGAACGTTGCGGTTCATCTTGTAGGTGCCGCCGGCGGCGACGAACATGCGCTGGTCGACGCGGCCGATGCCGACGAACTGATCCTGGCCGTAGCCGCCGCGCAGCGTGGCGATCAGCCACGGCTCGAACTGATGGTCCATCTGCAGGATCACGTCGCGCGACAGGATGCCCGAGACGTTCATCGCCGGCGTCTCCGAGGCCTGCGAGCGCGCCACCAGCACGAAGGTCGTGGCGTCGGTCGCGGCCCAAGCGAGCGTCGCATCCGCGATCACGCCGTTGATGTTCGGCATCAGCGGCGAGTCCATGCGGCGCGAGAGATAGCCGACCGAGGCCTCGCCGGTCAGCGATCCCATGTTGACGACGGCGCCGCCGCGCGCGGTGATGCCGCTGGAATCGCGGCGCTGGCCGTTGAAGTCGACCTGCAGATCGTGGTTGCGCCGATCGAAGCTCATGTCGACGAACGGCGAGATGTTCGGCGTGAGCACATAGGTGACGCGGACCTGCGCGCCCGGCTGGGTGTAGTTGCGATCCTGCGTCCGCAACGGCACGTTGGCCAAGATCAGCGCGTCGTTGAACATGACGCGGTCGGCCGATCCCTTGAATGCGATCTCGGCGGGACCGATCTTCTGCAGCACGCCGGCGCTGCCGCCGAACGTCGTGGCGCGCGGCAGCTTGAGCGCGCCCGGAAGCGCCAATGCATCGTTGACGAAACGCGCCTCGCCGGTGATCGCGGTGCCCTCGGTGACGTCGTAGCGCCCTTGCGCCCGCGCCTCGAACGTCGGATGGCTGAGCGAGCGGACGTTGCTGTCCTCGGTGTAGGCGCCGCGGAAATCGGCGTTGAGCTGATGCCGCTCCCATTGCGAGCGGACCGCGACCTCCGTCGCCACGATGGCGACCGGTGAGCCCTGCCCGCCGTTGCGCCGCGTGGGATTGGTGTCATAGCCGGCCTGGATCTCGACGGCCGGTTTCACCAGGAACGACCCGACCGTCACGCCCGTCGGATCATAGGGCTTCGCGTCGGCGGTCACCGGCTGCGGCTTCACCGTATTCAGGTTGCGATCGGGAAGAACGTCGCGGTTGCGCAGCACGGCCGCGGGCTGAACGGCTGCCACGGTCTCGTCTGGCTTGGCCGGCGGCGCCTCGGCGGCTGCTGCGGGCTTTGCCGCGATCTGCCGTGCGGCCGGTTGCGGCGCGGCGCGTTGAGCGTCTCCCGCCGGCTCGGCCGTGGCCATGCGCGCGCCACGGGCGGGCTGAAACGCGGAGAATCCGAAGCTGCCGACCGGCGCGCCGGGCCTGCCCGGCGCGGCCAGCGACGGCGCACCGGCCTCGCGCACCGGACGCAGCAATGCGCTCACGCCACGCGGGTCCTGGCGCATCATCAGCGTCCGGCTGTCGTTGGTGATCCGCGGAACGTTGTAGTAGATGCTGCGCGCCGTCACGTGACGAAAGAACAGCCGGTCGGCGCGTCCCGGGACGACGTCCGTCGGCTTGGCCTTGATGGTCTGCTGCGCGGACGCGCCGTCCACCACTACCATCACGGTCAGCAGCAGCACCTCGACGAGCGCGAGCGTGACCCCGCGGTGGGATCGCGTCACCATGAGCCGCTTGGTCCGCACCGCGAACGCGCCGGTCTTGCGTGGTGAATGAGCCTGCAAAGCAAATGCCGGGGTATGCCAATATCACGCGACGAGGTCGGGTCAGGGCGCCGTCGCGATGAATACGCAGCGCATGCACGCGACGAAGCCCCTTGCCTTGGAGATAGCCGGCAAACGTCGGCGGAAGTTTTGCCGAGCTGGGAACATTTCAGGCGAGATTGAGAGCTGTTCGCAACGAGCCGCCGCGGAGCGGCGCCGAAGCATCTTCGCGTTCGTAGAAAGCACTAATTAGTTGAAACGGTGACGATCGCTGCGCGGCTTCGCGGAAGCTGGCGAAATTCCGACTTCAGCATGAAGCTGTTTCGACCACGATCGCTCGCGTCCGAGACCGCTCGGCGATCGCGGGCCTTGCGCCATCGGCGACAGCCGACGCCTTTCAGATTCAGACCGCGAGGAAGCCGCCGTCGGCCGCCAGGACGTGGCCGACGACGTAGCACGACGCGTCTCACCGCGATGCAGCTCGGCGCGGTCCTGCACCTGGAAAAATCCGGCGTCAGCCGCATGGTCCGCAAGCTGATCGACAGCGGCGAGTTGCAGGAGACAATCGATTCCGGCGACGCCCGCATCAAGCCGCTCTGCCTCACCGCGAAGGGACGGAAGAGGGTGGCCACGCTGCACGCCTTCGGCCGCCAGCAGGTCCGCGGCGCCCTGTCGGCCCTGTCGAAGACCGAGCGGCGCACGGTGCGCGAGGGCCTGTTGCTGTACGCCCGCGCGCTCGAAGCCTGGCGCGCGGCAGAGCAGGACATGCAACCGTCGGAGCCATGAGGGCGCCCGACGGGCAGATTGCGCATACACACCATGACGAAACTGCCCGTCGTGTTGAAATGCCGCAGCATGCGGCCTTGCGCCGTCGGGCAAATCAGGACGATCTTTCCGCGCATCCCGCCTCACCACGGAGGGGCGTTGCGCGCGATCGTCACGACACGCGAGGCGGGATGCGATGGCCGTGGCCATGCCGCAGCGTAGCTTGCTACGCGGACGAACGGCGTGGCCGCGGACGTGAAGTCGCAGCGTCCTGACACCCCGATGCTGGTGTTACGTTCGCGATGGCGCTGATGCACCGCGCGGACAATGGTGGCCAACAGCCCGGCGCACCAGGGAGACTGCGTATAAGCGTGAAGACCATCGCGCAGGGAATGCCGGTGATCGGCTGCACCTGTGGTACCTGCCGCCTGCATTTTTTGCTGCAGGCGGGCCATGGGTGAGGCCTTCACCCGGCATTCCCTGCGCCCTTCGAATCTTGAAGGGACAAGTCAACTGTACAGCTCGGGCATGATGTGCCGCGAGAAGGCGCAATGATGTCTATCGATGTCGGATCAAGTCCGCTGCCCATGATGTCCGCACGATCTCTCCTTAGCGTCATTCCGGCGAACGCCGGATCCATACGCCGCGGTCGAAAACCTCGGGCGAGATGGTCGACGCGCGTGGCTCGAACTGCACCCTGGGACTATGGGTCTCCGTGGTCGCGGGGACGACCGCGGAGGGCGTTGAGGCCGGGCGCCGTCACGTCGACCGACGATGGTCGCAGACCTACTTCCCGAACTCCTCGCGCATCTTTGCCTGG
The DNA here is from genome assembly GCF_051167875.1 of Bradyrhizobium sp. HKCCYLRH3097. NCBI lineage: Bacteria > Pseudomonadati > Pseudomonadota > Alphaproteobacteria > Hyphomicrobiales > Nitrobacteraceae > Bradyrhizobium > Bradyrhizobium sp. HKCCYLRH3097. Next base: position 1,232,235 of record NZ_JBNPTX010000001.1, on the reverse strand, counting down.
ATCTTCGCCATGCCGCCGAGCCAGCGGTCGTAATTCTCGGTCTTCTTGCGCATGTAGCCGAGGACCTGCGGATGCGGCAGGATCAGGAAGCTCTCCTCGGCAAGGCCTTTCAGCACGTCCTGCGCGACCTGCTCCGGTGTCAGATCGCCGTCGCCGGATTGCGGGCCCTTCGGAATCGATCGCAGCATGTCGGTGTCGACGCCCTGCGGACACAGGATCGAGACCTTGATGTTGTCGGCCTTGTGCGAGATCGCGAGATTCTCCGCAAATCCCACCGCGGCATGCTTGGTGGTGGAGTAAGGCGCGCTGCCGACCTGCGACAGCAGGCCGGCCGCCGAGATCGTGTTGAGGAAATAGCCGCCGCCGCGCGCCTTGTAGCGCGGGATCAGATGCCGCGCCGCGTAGACATGCGCCATCACGTGAATGGCCCAACTGCGCGCCCACGGCTCGTCGGAGGTGCCGCCGACATTGACCGACAGCGGGTCAAAGCCGCCGCCGATGCCGGCATTGGAGCAGAACAGCGCAATGGGCCCGAACTGCCGCTCGGTTTCCTCGATCACGTGCCGGATGTCGGCTTCCTGGGAGACGTCGCATCTGAAGGCGGCGCCGCCGATGCCATCAGCGACGGCCTTGGCGCCGGCTTCGTCGAGATCGGCTACGATCACCTTGGCCGCACCGGCGGCCGCGAAGGCCTCGCACAGCGCCTTGCCGATGCCGCGGGCTCCGCCGGTGACCACAACAATCTTGCCGGTCACCTGCATGCAAAGCCCTCCTCGTGGAATTTTCTAGGTCAAGACCAGGTCGAGCACTGCGGTATAATGAAAGCCGGCGCCCAGCAACACGAAACCATGCCAGATCGCGTTCTGGAAGCGCAAGCGCCGCCACGAGTGGAAGATGACGCCGAGGCTGTAGAGGATGCCGCCTGTGAGCACGCAGGCCAGGACCGAGGGCGGCATCACCGAGATCACCCGGTCGTACATCATGACGCCGCTCCAGCCGAGCGCGAGATACAGCCCGATCGAGAGCGCGTCGAAGCGGCCCGGCCAGCGCAGCTTCAGCACGATGCCGAAGATGGCGACGCCCCAGACCCCGAGCAGCAGCGCGGCCGAGAACACCGTATCCTTCAGGGCGGCGATGAACGGCGTATAGGTGGCTGCGATCAGCACGTAGATGGCGGAGTGGTCGAAGCGGCGCAGCACCCATTTGGTCGGCGACACCGGCCACAGATTATAGGTTGCCGACAGCGTCAGCATCGAGAGCAGTCCCGCGACGTAGATCGACACCACCACGATGTCGACGGCGCTGGCATAGATCGAGGTCAGCACGACGAGCACGGTTGCGGCGACCAGGCCGGCGGCGATGCCGACGACGTGGACGACGCCGTCCGCGATCATCTCGACCTTGTCGTAGTTCCAACGCATCGCGCCGGTGGCGGCATGGACGGAGGTCGAGGCGAACTGCTTCAGTTGAAATACGGTCATGTCAGAACCTGGTGCCGGTTTTCCGGGACAATTGTGCCGGAAGGATTATGGTTTCCAGTGGTCAACGTTCCGTTCAAAGTCTGGTTCTATCCGGAAACGGGCCGGAATTGTGAGCTTGAATCCGGCGTTTTGCATCGCCACCTGTCAAAAATCGCTCACGCCCTTTTCAACTGGCGAATTCCCCTCCTCCCATGGTGACCTTTTCCGAACTCGTCGAGGAAGCGCGGCTGTCGGCCCGTGCCCTGCTCGATTATGGCGAGAGCTTCCTCAACCCGACCGTCCGCCTTGGCGTCACCGGGCTGTCGCGGGCCGGTAAGACCGTGTTCATCACGGCGCTGATCCACGACCTCGTTCGCGGCGGGCGCATGCCGGTGTTCGAGGCCTTGGCATCGGGCCGCATCGCCCGCGCATATCTGACGCCGCAACCCGACGACGGCGTGCCGCGCTTTGCCTATGAGAGCCATATGCGGGCGCTGGTCACCGAGCGACGCTGGCCGAGCTCGACCGTCGACATCAGCGAGCTCAGACTGGTGATCGAATTCCAGCGCGCCAATGGCGCCGAGCGGACGCTCACGCTCGACATCGTCGACTATCCCGGCGAATGGCTGCTCGACCTGCCGCTGCTGAACAAGAGCTATGAGCAGTGGGCGCGGGAAAGCCTCGCGCTGTCGCGCAGCGAGCCGCGCGCGCATGTCGCCAAGGACTGGCACGCGCATCTGGCGACGCTCGCCCCCGAAGGCCGCGAGGACGAGTCGGCGACACTTGAGGCCGCACGGCTGTTCACCGACTACTTGCGTGCCTGCCGCGACGAGCGCTTCGCCATGAGCCTGCTGCCGCCCGGCCGCTTCCTGATGCCGGGGAATCTCGCGGGCTCGCCGGCGCTGACCTTCGCGCCGCTCGATGTCCCGGCCGACGGCCAGGCGCCGGCCGGCTCGCTATGGGCGATGATGGCGCGCCGCTACGAGTCCTACAAGGACATCGTTGTCAGGCCGTTCTTTCGCGACCATTTCGCCCGGCTCGATCGCCAGATCGTGCTGGTCGACGCGCTGGCGGCGTTCAATGCGGGCCCCGAGGCGCTGCACGATCTCGAGGCCGCGCTGACCGGCATTCTCGATTGCTTCCGCGTCGGACGCGGAAACATGCTGACGGCGCTGTTTCGGCCGCGCATCGACCGCATCCTGTTCGCGGCGACCAAGGCCGACCATCTGCATCACACCAGCCACGACCGGCTCGAAGCTGTGCTGCGGCGCGCGGTCAACCGCGCGGTGGCCCGAGCCGAGAGCACGGGCGCCGCAATCGACGTGGTGGCGCTGGCCGCCGTCAGGGCGACGCGCGAGGCGCTGGTCGCCCGCGGCCGCGACAAGCTGCCGTCGCTGCTTGGCACGCCGGCGGCCGGCGAAAGCGCCAATGGCGAGATCTTCGACGGCGACACCGAGGTGGCAACCTTTCCGGGCGAGCTGCCGGCCGATGCGGAGGAGCTGTTCAAGGGCGGCGCCTATCGCGGCCTGTCGAGCGCCGCCGCCGACGGCACCGACTTCCGCTTTCTTCGCTTCCGTCCGCCTTTGCTGGCCCCCGATCCTGGCGGCGAGCCCGCTTTGCCCCATATCCGCATGGACCGCGCCCTTCAGTTCCTGATCGGAGACCGGCTGCAATGAGCGAACGCGCCAAGCATCGTCGTCCCCAGACCTTCCGGCTCGATGATCCCGACGTCGTCGTGGTCGATGCCGAAGAGGCCGCCCGGCCGGGCCGCGGCACCATCCAGGTCACGCCAGAGGCTGATCCGGCGCAATTGCCGGTGCCGGTCGAGACCGTCCTGCCGGCGCGGCGCAGCTTCGGCTGGGGCGCACTTTTCTGGGGCTCGGTCGCAGGCCTCGTCCTGCTCGGCCTCGGCCTCGGCGTCGTCAGACTGATCGAGGATCTGTTCGCACGCAGCGAGGCCCTCGGCTATGTCGGCGCGGGGTTCGCGGCCGCAGCCGCGATCGCATTGGCGGCCGTCATTGCCCGAGAGACTTACGGGCTGGTGCGTCTCGCCACCATCGAGAAGCTGCACCAGCGCGCGGCCGCGGTGCTGCTGTCCGACGATCGCGCCGAGAGCCGCGAAGTGGTCGCCGAGCTGTTGCGGATCGCACATGCCAATCCCCGCCTGGCGCGTCCGCGTGCCGCGCTCGCCGGCCACGCCGACGACATCATCGACGGCGGCGACATGATCAAGCTTGCCGAGCGCGAGCTGATGGCGCCGCTCGACAGCGAGGCGCGGCGTCTGGTGTCGGTTGCGGCGCAACGGGTTTCCGTGGTCACGGCCGTGAGCCCGCGCGCGCTGATCGACGTGCTGTTCGTCTTCGTGGCAAGCTTGCGGATGATCCGGCAGCTCGCGCGGCTCTATGGCGGCCGTCCCGGCGCGCTTGGCATGATCAGCCTGTTGCGCCACGTCGTCGCGCATCTCGCCATCACCGGCGGCATGGCCGCGAGCGACAGCCTGATCCAGCAGGTGCTGGGCCATGGCATCGCGGCAAAACTGTCGCAGCGGCTCGGCGAAGGCGTGCTCAACGGACTGCTCACGGCGCGGCTCGGCCTCGCGGCCATCGACGTGACGCGGCCGATGCCGTTCGCCGCGCTGCCGCGGCCGGCGCTGGCGGATCTCGCCAAGGATCTGCTGCGCAAGCAGGACGACCAGTAATGAGGCTCAGGCCCGCGGCGTGGAATCGAGGGCGCCGGCGAGCCAGCGCCATTGGTACAATGGCGAGTCCGGTGGCGGCGCCAGTTCGGGAGTCCAGCCCGTCAGCCTGCCGAACGCGTAACTGTCCATGACGCGGCCGCGCCAGCTCCGCTCGACGTGTCCGAGCGGCTCGCGGTGCGCGGTCGTGTCCGCCAGCAGCGGGCCGGTATTGTCCGGCTCGCGCACGACATAGAGGCCGGCATGTCCTGCGATCAGGTCCATGCCAGGATCACGGAAGCCGATGAAGCGGGCCCGCTCGTTGATCTGGAGCACCGGCACGCGGCCGCGAAAGAACCACCGCATCATCGCATAGGTGCGATAGTCGGAGGTCGCGATCCAGGTCGCGCCGGTCTTTTGCAGCTCCTGCTCGACCCGCGCCGCCACCTGCTGATAGCCCGCCTCGGCGCCGATCGGATCGGCCCGCCCGAGAAAATTCCACGGCGCAACGACGTAGTAGAGAAAGATCAGGACCACCATGGCAATGCCGCTGACGACGGCGATCCGCGCCCAGCGCACGGTCGATCGGACGAACCAGGCGGACGCGCCGTCCTGCGGCAGCTTGACGATGTTGATCGCGACCGCCGCAAACCCGATCGGCCACATGAACATCGGCCAGGTGTCGCCGATCCGCAAGGTGAACGATTTCCAGAGGAAGTAGAGAAACGGCACCAGCACCGCCGTCGACAGCAGGATGGCGACCGGCTCACGCGTGCGGTAGCCGCGCCAGGCCGTGAAACTCAGCGCCGACAATGTGACCGGCAGCACGACGAAGCCGACCTGTCCGAACTGCAATCCGAGATAATCGCCAAGCGTCCGCAACGAAAACTCATGCGGCGCGGTGGCGCGAACGAACTGGAAGCGGAACGAGGCCCAGTCGTGCTGTACGTTCCAGATCAGCACCGGCGAGAACACCGCCAGCGCAATCAGTGCTCCGCACCATGGATAGGGACTGAGAAGCCAGCGGCTGCGCCAGGCCGGAACGAGCAGGAACGCCGCCACGCCCGGCAGCAGCATGACCACCGTGAATTTGGACAACAGCGCCAGTCCGCCGAACAGTCCGGCGGCGAGCCACCAGCGTTCATCGCCGCTCTCAGCGAGACGCACCAGCGCCCAGATCACCGCGAGTGCAAACGGGATCGCCGCGACGTCCGGCGCCACCTTGGCCATCAGCAGGCCATAGTAGAGCGCGGCCTCGGGCAGCAGCACCGCGAGGATCACGGCCCGCATATCGTGAGTGGTACGGCGAACGATGTCGGCGAGCAGGAGCTGCGTCACCCCCATCGCGAGGATGCCGGCAAAGCGAACGCCGAGATTGGTATCGCCGAACAGGGCAGTGCCCAGCCGGATGAACCAGGCGATCATGGGCGGATGATCGAGGAAGCAGAGCTGCAGCTCCTTCGACCAGGTCCAGTAATAGGCCTCGTCGGTGCGCAGATCGAGCGTCCCGGCATAGACGATGCGGATGATCGTCATGCTTGCGATCACGGCCGCAGCCATCAGCCACGCAGCGCGCGTGGATCGAGACTTTGGGCTGTCGATGCCTGGGGAAATGGCCGTCACGCGGTGCTTTTCCCCGACTCCACCGGGCGAGTCAACGTTCCCGCGCAGCTCGCGCCGCCGGATGACCGCCGCCACCAGCCCTCTAGGACAACAGGGAATAAATCTCTAGCATTGCGGCTCCAGATCATACGGGCCACATGACCATTTCGATTTACCATCGTTTGCGGTCGACCTGTCGCGGCATCGGTGTGCGGCAGGTGCGGCTGATCTGCGGCTTCATACTCTTCAGCTACCTGCTCAGTCATTTTCTCAACCATGCGCTCGGCAACATCTCGCTGCAGGCGCTCGCCGAGGGCGTGTCCTATCATGTGGCGTTCTGGCAGTTTCTTCCGATCGCCGTGCTGTTCTATGCGGCCGCTCTTACCCATGGCGGGCTCGGCGTGTGGGCGCTTTATCAGCGCCGGCAATTCAGCCGCCACACGATGGAGCCGCTGCAACTGCTGCTCGGCCTAAGCATTCCGGCGCTGATCTTCAGCCACATCGCCGGCGTCCGCTTCGGACAGACCCTGTACGGACAGGAGAAGCTGTACCCGCAGGTCCTGTACTCGTATTGGACCGGCCCGTCCTGGCGGATCTGGTTGATGTCGGCAGCCCTGCTGACGTCATGGACGCATGGCTGCATCGGGCTGCACTTCTGGCTGCGGCTCAAGCCGTTCTACAAGCGCGCGGCGCCGTGGCTGCTCGCCTGCGCCGTGCTGCTCCCGGCGCTAGCGCTGCTCGGCTTCTATCGTGGGGGCCGAGACGTCATCGCCGCCAACGCAACACCGCAGTGGCGCGCCGAAAATCTTTCGTTGAGGCAGACCGGCACGCCATCTGAACAGGCGGTGCTGGAGACCATCATGAACGGCTTCCTGATCGGCTATGGCGGCCTGATCGGCTTGGCGCTCGCCGCGCGCGGCGTGCGAGCAGTCCATGAGCGACGTGGCGGCATGGTCACGCTGTCCTACAACAATGGCCGCTCCATCCGGGTGCCAAAGGGTTTGTCCGTGCTTGAGGCCAGTCTGCGCAACAACGTACCGCATGCCAGCATGTGTGGCGGCCGCGCGCGCTGCTCGACCTGCCGCATCAGGGTGATCGGAGATCCCGGCGCGCTGCCGCCGCCCTCGCCTCGCGAGGCCTTCGTGCTCGCGCAGATCGGCGCGGCGGACCCGTCGGTCAGGCTGGCCTGCCAGTTGCGCCCCACCGGCGATCTTTCATTCTTCCAACTGTTCATGCCGAACCCGACACCCGGCGAGCGCGGCAGCTCGCGCGCCGGAATCGGGCAGGAGCGCTACCTCGTCAGCCTGTTCGTCGACATGCGTGGATCGACCGGCCTCGCTGAGAAACGGCTGCCGTTCGACGTGGTGTTCATCGTCAACCGCTTCCTCAGCGCCGTCTCCCAGGCCGTGCTGGCGAATGGCGGGCAGCCCAATCAGTTCGTCGGTGACGGTATGCTCGCGCTGTTCGGACTAGCCACCGATTCACATGTCGCCTGCGGCCAGGCGATCCAGGCGGCGCGTGACATCGCGGCCAACATCGCCGAGCTGAACGCGTTCCTCAGCCATGATCTGCATGACCCGATCCGCTTCGGCATCGGCATTCACGGCGGCGAGGTGATCGTGGGCGAGATCGGCTATCGGGACCACATGGTGTTCACCGCGCTGGGCGACGCCGTCAACGTCGCGTCACGACTGCAGGACATGACGAAGACCCTCGGCTGCCAGGTCATCATCTCGGACGAGGTCTACGCGCGGGCGCGACTCGGCTCCGACGTGCTGCCGCAGCGCGAGGTCGAGATTCGCGGCCGCGCCGAGCCGATGCGCGTCAGGACGGCCATGGACGCCGCTGAACTCGCGATGCTCTCGGACGAGGGGACGGCTGCGTGACAAGTTGCGTTGAACCTGTTTGCAGCCTGCGCTGTCATACCGAGAACGGTTGCAGCGGGTCCGCGGTGACTGGCGGAACGGTGGCACTGCGGTCAAAAGCCGCAAAGTCGCCACGATATCGATCATTTCGGGCCAGAACCGCCCGCTGTTTGCGCTATCACGCCTGTCACAACCGCAGTAGTCTCGAATTCCGGGCCTGACGGTTTGCGGGGACCGCGGCTCGTACTCGGATTGGTCCCGCGGAGGCGACGTATGGCTAAAGGTACGGTCAAGTGGTTCAACCCGACCAAGGGCTATGGCTTCATCCAGCCCGCGGCCGGGGGCAAGGACATTTTCGTTCACATCTCCGCAGTGCAGAAGGCCGGGCTGGCGACCCTCAACGAGGGCCAGACCATCGAGTACGACGAGATTGCCAACCGCGGCAGGAGTTCGGCCGAGAACCTGAAAGTGTAGCGGATCAATTGGCGCGCCATTCCGCCTCGCGGCTATTCGGCGCGATCGTTTCCCTCACCAAGCCAGCATGATTGTCGACACGTCGAAATAGACAGGAGCGGTGCCCGCTCCTGATCACATCTTTGCGTTTGTTTGTAGTTTCAGCTCCCTCCCCGCCATTGCCTCGCCCGCCCGACCCGGGTCAAATGCGCCTCGAACCGCGCCGGCAACGTAATTCCAGCGCGCGGAAACAAGCGACGGGAGCGACGCAACATGGACGACAAGGGCATTTTCCATGGCCTGAAGGTGCTGGACTGCGCGAGCTTCATCGCGGCCCCCGCAGCCGCCACCGTTCTTTCCGACTTCGGCGCTGACGTCATCAAGATCGAGCCGCCCGGCGCCGGCGATCCCTACCGCAACCTGCCGAACCTGCCGGGCTATCCGCGCAGCGAGCATAACTACGCGTGGTATCTCGAAGCCCGCAACAAGCGCAGCCTCGCACTCGACCTGTCGAAGCCGGAAGCGCAGACCGTGCTGCAACGGCTGGTAAGTGAAGCCGATGTCTTCATCACCAATTTCCCGCCGTCGGTCCGCGCCAAGCTCGGCCTCACCCACGAAAAGCTGGCGCCGCTCAATCCGCGGCTGATCTATGCGTCGTTTACCGGGTATGGCGAGAAAGGCGAGGAAGCCGACAAACCCGGCTTCGACAGCAATGCCTATTGGGCGCGCTCTGGACTGATGGACCTGGTCCGTGCCGACGAGAGCACGACACCCGCCCGCTCCGTGGCCGGCATGGGCGACCACCCCTGCGCAATGGCGTTCTATGGCGCGATCGTCACGGCGCTTTACCAGCGCGAGAAGACCGGCAAGGGCTGCCATGTGGCCTCCAACCTGATGGCCAACGGGGTCTGGGCCGCCTCCGTGCTTGCTCAGGCCAAGCTTTGCGGCGCGACCTTCGTCGAGCGGCGGCCGCGCGAACGCGCGCTGAACGCAGTCGCCAATCACTACAAATGCCAGGACGGCCGCTGGATCATGCTCTCGCTCCTCAATGAGGAGAAGCAGTGGCCGATCCTCGCCCGCTGCCTTGGCCGAGAGGAGCTGATCGACGATCCGCGCTTCGTCACCAAGGCCGATCGCCACGCCCGCTCGGTCGAACTGATCCACGAGTTCGACGCGGTGTTCGCGACCAGGCCGCTGGCCGAATGGCGCCGGATCCTCGACGGCAGCGGGCTCGTGTTCGGGGTGGTCGGGATTCTCGACGACATTCCAAACGACAGGCAGATGATCGAGAACGAGGTGCTGGTGCCGTTCGAGAACGACACCATGCTGACGGTCAACAGCCCGATCTTCATCGACGGCCAGCGCAAGGTCACCCCGCGCAAGCCGCCCGGCATAGGCCAGCACAGCGACGAGATCCTGCGCAGCGCCGGCTTCGACGACGAGGCCATCCGCGACCTGCGCGCGCGCGGTGCGGTGGCCTGAGCTAGCGCGTCGCGATGAAGCACATGCCGAACCGCGTCGCCGGGCCGGTCTGACAGGACAGGTTCGCGGCGCAGGTCCAGGTCGAGAAGCTCTTGTCGTTGTCCGCGGCCGCGGCGTGGCTCGCGTAGCAATGCCCGCCCCAGCCGTCATTGTAGACCGTGCCGGCGAGCTCATCGCTGCCGCGCAATTGCGGGCGGCTGGCGAAGCCGCGCGAGAAATCCGGAGTCCGCCCCTCGGCAAAGGCGGTGAGGATGTCGCGCCGGCGGACCTGGTCGCCGAAGAAGTGCGGCGAGCCCGGCACCACGACGGTGTTGGACGGCTTCTCCGCCATCCAGTCGACGCCGGGAAAGTGAAAGCCGCCGATGCCGCGGGTCTGATGGCAGCCGCCGCAGCTCGAATCGTTGAGGCGTCGCTCGAAGCCCGCGACCGACCGGATGTTCTGCAGCACGATGCCCTGCGCGGCCGCCTTCTCCAGCGCACCGACCACGTCGGCCTCGGTGAACACCGCGCCCTGCCCGGCCGCGCTCCCCTGCACCAGCCCGTAGGCCGGCAGCAGATCGGAATTGACGAATCCGACCGGGGTCGGCGCCACCGCAACCTTGGCCAGGAACTGCTCGGGGATCACCGCGGTGCCGCGGTCGAGCTCACCGAGATGGACGGGGTCGAGCAGCCAGGCCTTGAACTCGCGCGCCAGCGCGGCATCCGCCAGCAGCCGGTCGCGATCGACCTGATCCTCCAGCACCGCCTCCTCGAACGTCCCGCTCGCGGCCTGATAGTCGAACACCTTCATCATGTAGTCGGTGCGGAAATCGCGGATCGCCGATTTCGGCGCATGCGCGATCTGCAGGTTGGTCTCGATGCGATGGATGTTCTCCGACCTGATCAGCGCCAGCGGGCCGTCCGGCGCCGTCAGCTTCGCGGCAAGCTCAGGCCCGGTCAGTTGCAGATCGGACGTCGCCAGCCACCGCTTGGCGATCTCGGCACAACTCGGCGAATTGCTCTTGGCCTCCGCATCGCTGCGCGCCTTGAGCACGATGTTGAGCGTCATCGGCAGCCGCGGCGAGGCGACCTCGCCATCTTTGGCCTCGGGCGGCGTGGTCCGCGTCAGGCGGTACAGCAGCCGCACCTCGCCGCAATGATCGGGATCGACGAAGGCGCGATCCATGCGATTGACGACGCCGGCCAGCACGAAGCGGGCATCGGGCGAATCGAGCACGGTGCGGTCGAACAGCTGGAACGCGTAGGACGTACCGACGCCGATGCTCTCGTTCGGCAACGTCGTCTTGTGCTTGTCGACGTAGCGGTCGAACTCCGTGTCGAGCGCCTTGCGTACGGGCATCATCGACGGCAGCGCAAACAACGCCGCGTCGGTCAGCGGCGCATCACTGGCGTGCGCAAGCATCTTCCCGAGGCCGAACGCGCCGTTGTCGAGCTCACGCAGCGCGAACGGCTCGAGGATGGCGGCGCCGCGCTCGACCGGCGGGCTCTCGTCCGCATGAGCGAGCGGGCCGCAGCACAGCATGACAAGGCCGAATACCGACAGTCGCAAGACGCGCCTCCTCACTTCCACGAACATGCAATTGAGGGCCTGCTAGTCCTCGAAGATAGCCGAAAGGCGGGCGGCTTCGGACAATTGTGCGACGAGGCGCCTCACGTCGCGGTGAGGCGCCTCGTCCAGATTCGTCTCCAAAAACAGATGGTCCGTCAGCGTGCGACGACAAGCCCCTTGGTGGTGACGACCACCCAGCGACCGTCCTGCTTGCGAATCGCGTCGACCTTGCCGAGGCCCGGCACGGGATCGCCGGCATAGACCTCGTAGAGGCCACCGCGGCCCTCGATCAGCGCGCCGCCACGACCGACGTCGCGCAGCACCCAGCCCTCGACGACCTTGGGCTTGGTGGCCTCCGTGCGGTTCGGCTCGGGGCGAGCGGTCTCCGCCCTGGCCGGCTCGGCCCGGCTCGCCTCGGTACGGACTGCCTCCGTCCTGGCTGCCTCAGTGGTCCTGGCCGCGTCGGCCCGGCTCGCCACGCCCGCGGGCGGCGCCGCCGCATTGATCGCACCCACCGCCTGCGGCGCGGACGCGGCGCTGTCACGCGCGGGGGCCTGCGCGGTCGCGGACGCCTGCGCGGCGCGCAGCCGGTCCACGGCCTCGCTCAGACGCTGCAACTCGCTCGGCTTGGCCGACGATTTCGTCGACAGGTCACCCAGGATCTTCTCGAGCCGGTCGAGACGCTCCGCGGACTTGTTGAGCTCGACGAGGCTCGTCTGATTGGTCTGGTCGAGGCTCGCCTTCAGCGCGGCGACATCATTGTCGATTCGCGCCACGGTCGCGCCAAGCGTGGAATCCGCAGCCTCGCCGGCCGTCGCATCGGCCGCGTCGCCGCCGCCGGAGCGCGTGACGAATTTGGCCGTGACCAGACCACCGGCAACGCCGCCGACGACCATCGACAGCAGCAGGATCGCAGCCATGGCCGGTAGGCCGAGCCTGCCGTTCACGGCATGCGGCGGCGGGGTCTGGCCCGGCTGCGGAGGTGGCAGCGTCGCTCCCGCAGCGGCCGTGCTGGCCGCCGTTGTGGCAGCGGCCGCCGGCTTGGACGCCGCATTGAACTTGAAGGGCTCGGTCTTGAACTTCGCTTTGGCCCAGGCCGCGGCCTTATCGACCGCGGCAAAAGCACCCGCCCTGGTCGCCGGTCCGGCATCCGCCTGGACTGGCGTGACCGGGCGCGTCGCGGACGCCCCGGGTTTGGCCGCGGATGCCTGCTTGGCAACGGGCTCCGACTTGGCATCCGGTTTGGCATCCGACTTGGCAACAGTCTCCGGCTTGGCAGCCGGCTCAGGCCGAACGACGGCTTCTGTCTTGGTGGCAGCCACCGACTTGATCGGCGCGTCCGGCTTGATGGCCGTCTCCGGCTTCGGCGCGGCCGCTGCCATCGGGCCGACTTTCGGCGCATTGGCCGCGAGCATCGACAGCTTTGGTGTCTCGACCTTGAGGAGCTCACCGGCCGCAGCCGTCTTGATCGGGTCCGACTTGACCGGCTCCGTCCTGATCAGATCCAGGATCGTCGAGGGAGGTTTCGCAGCACTCGAGGCCACTGCAGCTTCGACTTTGCCCGGCGCCGCAACGTTGCCCCCCACCGCCTGGGGCTTGGTCAGCTCCGGCTTGACCTTGTCGGATTTGCCCTTGTCGGACTTGACCAGGTCGAGCCGCGCGGGCTCGGGTTTGGCTCGCTCCGGCTTCACCGCTTCGATCTTGGAGGGCTCGATTTTTTTCTGCTCGGCCGTGAGGGTTTCGACCTTGACCTGCTCGGGCTTGACCGGCTCGACCTTGGTCGTCCCGATCTCGGTGTCGGCCATCACCTCGGTCTTGATCTCGGACTGGCTGGCCTCCGGCTGTGGCCCGGGCGCGGTCACCGCTTCCACGATCTTCGCCTTCGGGTCGATGCCCGGACGGTCAGCCGCCGGCGCTTCGTGATCCGGCGCGATCATGGGCGGGGCGACGGTCGCGATCGCAGGCACGGCCAGGTCGACTGCATCGGGGACTGCGGATGTCTTCGGCATCGGGTCGACACTCGCACTGGCCGCGCCAGTCGTACCGGCCACGCCAAGGCTGGCCCGCTCGGGCTTTTGGTCGCTCACGTTCAGAGTCTCCGCATGACGTTGAGCACTTGGTAACCTTAGTTAGCGTTCGATTGATTGCCAAAATCTTACTTTTGCAGGGCTTACCTGAGTTTTAGGGATTCATACCGGGCGGATTTGCGCCGACAAAGTGGAGCAGATGTGGCGAGCGGTGCCCGAATATTCAGCTCTGGGGGCCCCATCCGGCGGCAGCAGGCACGATCGGCACGCGGCACAGCGTGGTCGACGCAGAGTCAAACGCGGAGTCAAACAGAGCCGCTCTCGCGGCGCGATTGCACCCGAGCTTTGACCATCATTCCCTCCGGATCGGTCGGAGGGTGCAGGGAAGGCCGGGTGCCGACTGGCACCCGTGGCCCCCGTGCGGAAAGATTGCACGGGGCAGGAACCACAGGTTCAGCCGGAACGACCCGGCCCTCCCTGCGCGATGGCGTTACGGCTGCTTCGTAGTCTCCCCGGTGCGCCGGGCTTTCTGGTCACCGTCATCCGCACGAGGCGAAGCCTGCATGCGAACTTGGCATCGGCGTCGGGATGCCAGGACCCTACGACTTGACCGTCCGTACCTCGCTTGCTCGCCGGCCCGCTCGCGCAGAGCCCCAAGCCTGATACGGCCACCGCTCCCCGCTGCTACGCCTCGTGACGATCGGCCGAGCCGTCCCTCCTCATCGCGAACGGGATGGCCGGGATCATCGTCGTGATTTGCCCGACGCTGCAAGGCGGCGCACATGCGACAAACTGGCTCGACGGGCAGTTGGCGCATGGACGGATTGCCGGAATTGCCCGTCGGGTGGGTGGGCGATGGGCGACTGCAGGCTCGCGAATGTTGTAGTCCTGCAATGCAATCGACAGATGGAAGGCGTGCACCGTCAGCGAAATCACCTCCGGCCGAAGCGGCAACCACCGATTGCATAATGTCCCGTACAGCCCGCCGTTTTCGATGAACGCTCTGGTTGCTTTCGTAGACTAATACTCTGCGTTCGGGCTATTTTTCATTTCCAGCATTTCAAGGGGAGCGCTCATGCGAAAGCTCATTTCTTCGATCGGATTTTTGTGCGCCGCGTTTTTGATCCTTGCCTCGCCAGAGGCTCACGCGCAGGCGACGCGGACCTGGGTGTCCGGCGTCGGCGACGACGTCAACCCGTGCAGCCGCACGGCGCCCTGCAAGACCTTCGCCGGAGCGATCTCGAAGACCGCCGCGGGCGGTGAGATCGACGTGCTCGATCCCGGCGGCTACGGCGCCGTCACGATCACCAAATCGATCACGATCGACGGCGGGGGGACGATGGCCTCGATCCTGGCATCGGCGACCAACGGCATCAACGTGAATGCCGGCGCCAACGACGTCATCATCCTGCGCAATTTGAGCATCAACGGCGCCGGCACGACCCTCGGCCTCAATGGCGTCAATTTCCTGGCCGGCCGAAAGCTCGTCGTCGAGAACTGTACCTTCGAGAACTTCTCGCAAAGCGCGATCTCGGTCGCGCCGACCGGTGCGGCCCAGGTGGTGATCGCGGACTCCTCGCTCAAGGCGTCCGCGTTCGGCGTCACGGTCTCGACCGCGAATTCGAGCAGCGCGATCAGCGTGCTCGTCTCTAACACCAAGGCCATCGAAAATGGCAATGCCGGGATATCCGCCACGGTCCCGGCCGGAAAGCCGGGGATGGGCGTGTTTCTCGACCGGCTGACCTCCGAGTTCAACAACACCGGCGTTCTGGCGAGCGGCAGCGGCGCCATCGTGACGTTGGGAAATTCCGTCATCCAGGGCAATTCCAACGGCGTCGTCCAGACCGGCGGCGGCTCCGTCTCGTCCTTCAAGAACAACGCAATCAGCAACAACGGCGTCGACGGCACGCCGCTCACGGGGATCAGCCTGAACTAGCGACGCCGCCGCGGGAAGCCCGGCATTTGGCGAGCTGCGCCTGCCGGACAACGTGCAATCACATCAGTGAGGTCCCGTTGCCGGCGGGACCTCGCTCGATTGCGTCGATGCTGGCGCTCAAACGCCGGGGGCGGCCGCGTGCTGGGCCGCCATCTCGGCATCCGCGGCGGTGACGCGCTGGAACGCCGGACGCTGGGTGATGCGCTCGGCGTAACGCGCGAACACGTCCTTGCGCGGCACGACGCCGAACATCATGGTCCAGTTGAAGGCGACGCCCCACAACACGTCGGCGGCGGTCATGCGCTCGCCGAGGAGATACGGCCCCTTGGCGAGCTGCTGCTCCAGCGCGCCCAGCATCGTATCGTAGTCGGCATAGGGTGACTGCGTGATCGGAGCCGGTTCGCGCTTCATGAAATGGTCGATCACGGCGGGCTCGAACGACGCACCGTAATAGGCGATCCAGCGCAGATAGGGCCCGCGCAGGGCATCGTCGAGCGCCGGCGTCAGCCCCGCTTGCGGAAACAGATCGGCGAGATAGATGAAGATCGCGACCTGCTCGGTCACGATCTGGCCGCGATGCCCGATCGTCGGCACCTTGCCGAGCGGATTGACGGCCAGGAACTCCGGCTTGCGCTGCTCGCCCGCTTTCATGTTGAGGACATGCAGATCGTAGGGCGCGCCCAGCTCCTCGAGCAGGACGCGGGTGCCGGCGGCGCGGGTCTGCGGCGAGTAATACAGCGTGATCTTGTCGTCGGCGGTCATGATGGTGTCCTCCCATTGCCGGCTGCGGTGCTGGCTTGTCGCACACCATACCTGACAAGGTGTGTCAGGTATGTTTAAAGAAGGGCATGCGCGCGAGCCGGCTGCTCTCCATCCTCACCACCTTGCAGGCCAAGGGACAGGTCACGGCGCCCGAACTCGCAGGCGCCTGCGAGGTCTCGGTGCGCACGATCTATCGCGACATCGACGCGCTCGCCGCGGCGGGCATCCCGGTCTATGCCGAGCGCGGCGCCGAAGGCGGGTTCCGTCTGCTCGACGGCTATCGCGTGCGGCTGAACGGACTGTCCCCAGCCGAGACCGACGCACTGTTCATGGCGGGCCTGCCGGGCCCCGCCGCCGCGCTCGGGCTCGATGGCGCGATGAGCGCGGCGCAGACCAAGCTGGTGGCGGCACTGCCGCAAAGCCTGCGCGCCAATGCCGGCCGCATGCAGGCGCGCTTCCATCTCGACGCGCCTGGCTGGTTCGGCGAGTCCGAGGAGCCGACGCATCTGCGCGCCATTGCCGACGCCCTGCTCCGCGACGTCATGGTCGACGTCCGCTATCAGACCTGGCGTGCCGAGAAGCGCCGCCGCGTCGCGCCGCTCGGCCTCGTGCTGAAGGGCGGCAATTGGTATCTCGCCGGGCAGGTCGAGCGCAGCGTGCGCACCTATCGCGTCGCGCGCATTCTCGACTGTGCCGTGACCGACGAGTGCTTCGCGCGACCTGCAGACTTTGACCTCGCCGCCTATTGGCGCGCCGCGACGGAGCGGCTGGAGGCGGAGCTGCATCCGAAGCAGGCGACGGTGCGCCTGTCAGCGCTCGGTGTGAAGCTGCTGGAGGTGTGGAGCCAGCCTTACGTGCGCGCCCGCACGCGCCTCGCCGACGACGCCGATGCCGATGGCTGGCGCATCGTGACGATCCCGATCGGAACGACGCTGTGGCATGCCGCCGGCGAGCTGCTGCGCTTCGGGCCCGAGGCCGAGGTGCTCGACCCGCCCGAGCTGCGTGCGAAAATGGCCGAGCTGGCGCGGGCGATGGCGGAACGCTACGGCGCATGAGCTGCGACGGCGTGAGTTGCGGACGTATTTTCCATCCGCATCATTGGCGAGAGGGGTGCGCGCTCACGTCCAGCCGGGATGAGCGCGACCGGCAAGTGAGCGCGACCCGTATGATCGGAGCTAAAGCACCACTGGTGTGTCGGGCAGCTCGTTGGGATCGCCGGCATGCGGCGGGTAGTGCCTGGCGAGCTCGCGTGACACCGCGGCAATGCCATCGACCACGCCCCGCTCAAAGCGGCCTGCGCGAAACTCCGCTTCCATCGCGCGGCAGATCGTCTCCCAGCCTTCGGCGCCGACATGTCGATGAATGCCGCGATCGGCGATGATCTCGACGTCGCGATCGGCCAAGAGCAGGTAGATCAGGACGCCATTGTTGTGCGCGGTGTCCCAGATCCGCAGGTTGGAAAAGATGTCCAGCGCGCGCTCGCGCGGCGGCTGGTCGCGCCACAACGGCCGGCCGTCGAGCGCGCCCTCGACGACGAAGCGAAGCTGGCCGGCATGGGTGCGCTCGCCGTCCTTGATCGCCTGCTCGATGCGTGCCAGCACAGCCGGCGTGAAGATGCGCTTCAGCTGCCAGTGATGATGCAGGAGATGCCGGCCGATCCGCCTGATGCTCATGGTCGCGCGCCTCGTCCTCACCAGTTGCCCGAGGCGCCGCCGCCACCAAAACTGCCGCCGCCGCCCGAGAAGCTGCCGCTGTCGCTCGAGCTGCCGCTGCTCCAGCCGCCGGATGACGAGCCGCTCGACCAGCCGCTGCCGCGGCGCCCGCCCGACGTCGGCATCGACGAGGACAAGCCGCCGGCGATGAAGGCAATGACGATGCCGGCCACGCTGGACAGCAGCGCAAGCGTGATCGATCCCACGAGCACCCAGGTCAGAATCCCCAGCGCGCCGCCGGTCGCAAGCGAACCCAGCAGCCGCCCGAACAAGGCCCGCAGCACGCCACCAATAAAGATCGCACCGAAGAAGGCGACAGGTGCGAACGAGGAGATGGTGTCGATATCAAGATCCGTGCCGTGCGAGGCCTGCGGCTGCGGCACCGGCAGACTCTCGCCATTGATCACGCCGATGATGCGGTCGACGCCGGCGTCGATGCCGCCGGCGAAATCGCCGCTGCGAAATCTTGGCGTGATGACCTCGTCGATGATGCGCCGCGCGGTGACGTCGGTGAGGCTGCCTTCGAGGCCGTAGCCGACCTCGATGCGCAGCTTGCGGTCGTTCTTGGCGATCACCAGCAGCGCGCCGTCGTCGACCTTCTTGCGCCCGATCTTCCAGGCCTCGGCGACGCGGAGCGAAAACTGCTCGATGGTCTCCGGCTGCGTCGTCGGCACGATCAGCACCGCGACCTGGCTCCCCTTGCGGGTTTCCAGGTCCTTCAGCTTCTGCGTGAGGCCTGCGATGTCCGAGGAGGACAGCGTGCCGGTCTGGTCGACGACGCGGCCGGTGAGCTGCGGCACCGCGACGTCCGCCAGCACGATCGTCGCGAGGCAGACCAACAGCGTCGCAAGCAGCGCCTTGAGGACCGGCAGCGCGCGCACGATTCCCTGCTCCGGCTATTTCGACGGCGCAGGCGACGGCGCGTTGAAATCGACCTTCGGCGCGACCGATATCTCGCGCTCGTTCTCGACGGTGAAGTTGGCCTTTTCCTTGTAGCCGAAGACCATCGCGGTCAGGTTGTTCGGGAAGGTGCGGATGCCGACGTTGTACTCCTGCACCGCCTTGATGTAGCGGTTGCGCGCCACCGTGATGCGGTTCTCGGTGCCTTCGAGCTGGGACATCAGGTCGCGGAACAGCGCGTCCGATTTGAGCTGGGGGTAATTCTCGGTGACGACCAGCAGCCGCGACAATGCTCCGGTCAGTTCGCTCTGCGCCGCCTGGAACTTCTGCAGCGCCGCGGGATCGTTGACGACGTCGGGCGTGGCCTGCACGCTGCCGACCTTGGCGCGGGCGTTGGTGACGCCGAGCAGCACGTCCTTCTCCTGCTGGGCAAAGCCCTTCACGCTGTTGACCAGGTTGGGCACGAGGTCGGCGCGGCGTTGATACTGGTTGACGACCTCGGACCAAGCCGCCTTGACCTGCTCGTCATTGGTCTGGATGGCGTTGTAGCCGCAATTGGTCAGGCTCAGCGTCATCAGTGCCGCCAGCACGGTCAGCAATCTCCGCATCGCGCGTCCCCCTCTTCATCCGGTTGTACCGCCTTCACACAGCACAGCTTTGGCGACGGCGCAATGACGGCAGCCGGCCGCCGGACATGGGTCGCGGCGGCCGGTGCGTCGGTTCAGGGAGGTTCCGGGTCTGCCGCGGATGCGGGTCATTCGCGCGGAATGACCCGCGGAGAGAGGCAATGTCGTCTTTGCAGCGGGACTCGCGGCTGGATGATGGGCCTGCGCCAACCACACACCCCGTCATTCCGGGGCATCCGCGCGCCCCGGACGACACCATAGGCGCTTACGCTCAACTGCCCTTGCGGTCGCGTAGCTGGGTCACGAACATGTCCTGCCAGCTCGCCGGTTTGACCTTGATCGAGCCGACGCCGTGCATGAACTCGGCGATCTTCAGCACGCCCTCCGGCGTCGACGAGAACCAGGTGTCCTTGTCCTGCAGCATCTCCAGCACGTCCTCCTTGGTGGTCTTCACCTTGGCGGTGCGGGCATAGATCTCGGCCGCGGCAGCCTTGTCGTTGGCGATCAGCGTGCAGGCCTCGTCGAGCGCGTCGAGGAACGCCTGCACGACCTTGGGATTGGCGTCGACGAAGCGCTTGGGCGCGAACACCACGTCCATCGTCATCCGTCCGAGCACGTCGGCGGAATTGGCAACGCGGCGGATCTTCGAATCCTTCAGCTCGATGTAGGAGAACGGCGGCGAGGTGAAATGCGCCGTGATCTCGGTCTTGCCCGAGGTGAGCGCCGCCAGCGCCTCCGGATGCGGCAGGCCGACGGTCATCGGATCGAGCTTGGCGTAATTCTCCTTGCCGAACTCCTGCGCCGCCATCATCTGCAGCATGACCGCCGAAAGCGAGGTCTTGATGCCCGGCAGGGCGATCTTGTCGCTCGGCTTGAAATCCTTCAGCGACTTGATCTCAGGATTGTTGGTGTTCATCCACAGCGAGGTCGAGCTGAGGCCGCTGACGCCGACCACCTCAACCGCCGGAATGCCCTTGGCCTTGGCCCACAGCGTGATGAAGCCGGGCGCGCCGGTGCCGGCGATGTCGAGCGAGCCGGCCATCATCGCGTCGTTGATGATGTTGCCGCCGTCGAGCATCTGCCAGTTCACCTTGAACGGACCGAGCCCGGCCTTCTCCGCCTGCTTCTCCATCAGCTTCTGATCCTCCATCACGATCAGCGGCAGATAGAGGATGCCGTAGCCCTTGGAGAGCCTGATCTCCTTGACCTCGGCCTGCGAAGCGCCGGTGGCGCCGAGCAGCGCGGTGAGGC
Source organism: Bradyrhizobium sp. HKCCYLRH3097 (assembly GCF_051167875.1). Taxonomy (NCBI): domain Bacteria; kingdom Pseudomonadati; phylum Pseudomonadota; class Alphaproteobacteria; order Hyphomicrobiales; family Nitrobacteraceae; genus Bradyrhizobium; species Bradyrhizobium sp. HKCCYLRH3097. The sequence goes on along the minus strand of NZ_JBNPTX010000001.1, from coordinate 1,211,936 downwards.
CGAGCGCGGCGGCCGTGAATGATTTGCTCCAGGACATGGTCGTCTCCTTCCCTGTTGTTGTGCTTATAACTCGAAGTTCAGTGCTGCATGCCCCAGCGCCGCACCGTCTTGCGCTCGATGGTCGCGAACACGACGTTCTCGACGACGAGGCCGATGAAGATCACGGTGAACAGGCCGGCGAAGACGTTGGCCGTCTCCAACTGGTTGCGGTTCTCGAAGATGAACCAGCCGAGGCCGCCGGAGCCCGAGGATACGCCGAATACCAGCTCGGCCGCGATCAGGGTGCGCCAGGCGAAGGCCCAGCCCACCTTCAGGCCGGTGAGGATGGCCGGAAATGCAGCCGGGATCAGGATGAAGCGCACCAGCTTCAACCCGCGCAGGCCGTAGTTCAGGCCGACCATGCGCAAGGTGTTCGACACCGAGCGGAAGCCGGAATGGGTGTTGAGCGCGATCGCCCACAACACCGAATGCACCAGCACGAAGATGATGCTGCCCTTGCCGAGGCCGAACCAGATCAGCGCCAGCGGCAGCAACGCGATCGCCGGCAGCGGATTGAACATCGAGGTCAGCGCCTCCAGCATGTCGGCGCCGATCCGCGAGCCGATCGCGATCGTGGTCAGCACGGCCGCCAGCGCGATGCCGATGCCGTAGCCGATCAGCAGCGTCTCCAGCGACACGAGGGTGCGCGCAGGGATGATGCCGTTGCCGATGTTCTCGAAGAAGGCTGAGAGCGTGTCGGTGAAGGTCGGAAACAACAGGGGATTGCCGAGCCACAGGCCATAGGCCTGCCACAGCGCGGCGAGCGCCACCAGGATGATGGCCTTGCGGACCGCACCGATATGGTAGATGCGTTCCAGCCAGGACAGGCTCGCCTCGACCTTGACGTCGCCGAGGGGCGTGTCTGCATTGACGATTTCGGGGCGCAGCGCCAGCGTCTCGCTCATGGATGCTCTCCTCGTCTCAGTGTTGGCCGAACAGCATGTCGTTGATGCGCCCTTCGAGGGCGACCTGTTCGGGCGAGCCCATCGTGCCCGGCGGCACGCTGTTGAGCTCGGCGCGGACGCGGCCGGGATGCGGCGACAGCAGCAGGATGCGGGAGCCGATCTTGATCGCCTCCTCGATCGAATGCGTCACGAACAGCACGGTGAAGCGGGTGTCCTGCCAGAGCTGCAGCAGCTCGTCCTGCATCTTGCGCCGGGTCAGCGCGTCCAAGGCGGCGAACGGCTCGTCCATCAAGAGCACGTCGGGCTCCATCGCCATGCCCCTGGCGATCGCGACCCGCTGCTTCATGCCGCCGGAGAGCATATGCGGATAGGAGTCGATGAACTTGGTGAGGCCGACCTTGTCGATATAGGACTTGGCGCGCTCGTTGGCTTCCGCGGTGCCGAGCCGGCCGCTGGCGGTCAGCGCGAACACGACGTTCTCGCGCACCGTCTTCCACGGCAGCAGCTGGTCGAACTCCTGGAATACCATCATGCGGTCCGGGCCGGGCTCGCTGACATCGTGGCCCTTGAGGCGGATGCGGCCCTCGGTCGGCTTCAGATAGCCGCCGATCGCCTTGAGAAGCGTGGATTTGCCGCAGCCGGAGGGGCCGAGCAGCACGAAACGGTCGGAATCGAAGACCTTGAAGTCGACGCGGTAGGTCGCCGTGACCAAGGTGTCCGGCGTCTTGTACTGGAGCGTCACGCCCTCGACCGAGAGCAGCGGCTCGAACTGAGATGGCGATTGATGGACGGTCATCGTCCTCCCCTCCTTTATATTGCAATGCGAAATTTCGCTCGGTGCACTTCGGCGCCCTTATTCGAAGTGATAGAGGAGGAGACTGACGCGAACCTGACTCCGAGGCGGACAACAAGACCTTGCGCATCCTGCTGGTGGAAGACACGCCCGAGATCGGCGCCGCCGTGACCAGCCGGTTCGAACGGATCGGCTATGCCGTCGACTGGGAAAAGGACGGCCGCACCGCGAGCGAGCTGATCGAGGTGCAGACCTATGACCTTATCGTGCTCGACGTGATGCTGCCGAACATGGACGGCTTTGCCGTGCTCAAGCACCTGCGCAAGCGCGGCCTGCGCACGCCGGTGCTGGTGCTGACCGCGCGCTCGGCGGTCGACGACCGGATCGGCGCGCTCGACCTCGGCGCCGACGACTACCTGATCAAGCCGTTCGACTATCGCGAGCTGGAGGCGCGGGCGCGGGCGCTGCTGCGCCGGGCCGCCGGCCAGTCCGACAATCTGCTGACCCTGGGGCCGCTGGTGATCGACCGCGCCGGGCGCACCGCCAGCGTCGCCGGCCAACCGCTGGACCTGACGCGGCGCGAGCTGACCGTGCTGGAAATCCTCGCCGCACGCCCTGGGCGTTACGTCGCCAAGGAGGAGCTGGTCGAGCAGCTCTTCAGCTTCGACCAGGATCCGAGCCCCAACGCCGTCGAGCAGTTCGTCGCGCGTCTCAGGCGCAAGCTGGCGGCGACATCCGTCGAGATCAAGACCGAGCGCGGCCTTGGCTATCAGCTCCACGCTTCGTGACCTCAGGACCTCGCTGCGCGCGCGGCTGCTGATCGCGATCGGCGCGATCCTGGCCGTCGGCGCCATCGTGCTGAGCCTCGCCGCCTGGCAATATGCCGCCACCGCCGCGCGCGACGCCTATGACAAGCTGCTCGCCGGCGGCGCCGTGCAGATCGCCGAGAACATCTACATGCAGGGTGGCGTCGTGACGCTGGATCCGCCGGCGGCAGCGTTTGCGACATTGTCGGCCTATGACCTCGTGTTCTATCGCGTCACCGATCCGCGCGGCGTCGTCGTCGCCGGCTATGACGATCTCGCCGTCACCGCGCCCGCCAGGGCGCTGCGTGAGGGCGTCGTCCTGCGAGACGGCATCTATCGCGACCAGGCGGTGCGCATCGCGGCCGTGGCGCGCAAGCTCGACGGCGCGCCCGGCGACGGCTGGAGCGAGATCGTGCTGGCGCAGACCTTGCGCGCCCGCGACGCGCTGACCTGGGATCTCGCCTCCAAGGCGATCGGCCTGATCGCTGCGATGAGCCTGCTGGCGCTGGTGGCGACTGCGCTGTGCCTGCGGCTGGTGTTCGCGCCGCTGACGCGGATCGAGGCCGAGATCGTCAAGCGACGGCCGGACGATCTCAGCCCGATCGCGATCACGCCGCCGCGCGAGGTGCGCGCGCTGGTCGGCGCGATCGACGGCTTCATGCAGCGCCTCGCCGAGCGCATCGCGCTGATGCAGCGCTTCATCGCCGACGCCACCCACCAGCTGCGCACGCCGCTGGCGGCGATCGATGCCGAGGTCGAGCTGCTGAGCGATCAGACCAAGGACCCGAAGGCGCTCGACAGGCTGCGCGGTCGCATCGCGGATCTCGCCCGCCTCACCAGCCAACTGCTCGATCACGCCATGATCCAGCACCGCGCCCAAGCACCGCGCTTCGCCGCGGTCGATATCAACGCGCTGGCGAAATCGGTGCTGTCGCAGAGCGTGCCGCTCTCTCTCGATCGCGAAGTCTCCGTCAGCTTCGTGCCATCGGAGGACGAGGTGATGCTCGCCGCCGACGCCATCAGCCTGCGCGAGGCGCTCGCCAATCTCATTCACAACGCGCTGGCGCATGGCGCGCGGACCCGGCTGATGGTGACGGTGGGAAGAACCGCGACGCATGTTGCGATCATGGTCTGGGACGACGGACCTGGGATCGCAGCCGACGCGCAGCAACGCCTGCTGACCCCGTTCCAGAAGGGCGACGGCTCCCACGGCTCAGGCCTCGGCCTCGCCATTGCGAGCGAGGTCGCGCAGGCCCATGGCGGCCGGCTGCGGTTCAGCGGAGTGGCAGGCGACTTCAGTGTGCGACTGGAGCTGCCGGTCGATCGGTCGACAGCAGTCGATCCACGTCCAGATTCACAGCTCAAACAGCAGCAGACATGACGTCGTCGTCCCGCGGCGGATCACGCCCGGGTCTTGCGATCGACATGCCCTTTCGAAGATCGAGAGGGCGCAGGGAAGGCCGGGAGCTCGCCGCCCCCATGGCCCCCGTGCGAACAAAATGCACGGGGCAGGAACCACAGGTTCGGCCGAGACATCCCGGCCTTCCCTGCGCGACGGTTTTAACGCATATATCGTGCTCTTCTCGGTGCACCGGGCTTTTTGGCCACCGTCGTCGCTCGGATCATCACCCAAGCAACTTAGCATCAGCGTCGGGATGCCAGAACCACACGACTTCACGTCCGCCCTCGCCGCGTTCGTCTCACGCCGCAAAAACGTCCATCGCATCCCCGCCTCGCGTGTCGTGACGATCGCGCGCAACGCCCCATCTCGTTGAGGCGGGATGGACGCATCATCCATGATTTCTGATAAAAAGAAAGAGGAAAATTTCGGGACTAGGGCCTCACCAGCCCTTGCGCGTTGAAACGGCTGGCGAAATGAATTTTTCCGCGCACATGATTTTCGTCCCCTACGGCACTCCCGTACGATCGGGCCGGCACAATTGGTCGCTTGATTTGCCCGACTCAGCCGGCGAGCAGCCAAGGCGCGGCATCGTTGCCTCGCGGCCTGAACATGGCGGCAGTCGCGCACATGGAAGCTCGGTGGCAGGGGGGACATACGCAACGTCCGGGTCGATGCTCGGCCACCGAGCAAGGTGTTTTTGGAGCGCGCTGAAACCTTGCCGGGGGCAACTCGTCGTGGAGCCATTGGCGCTCGGGAAACCTCCGTTTTCAGCCCGTTGCGGACGTGGGCTACGGGTCAAGGGTGGCTGTGGCCGGCAAGCTGGTGGCGCAGCCGGTGTACCCCCAGCTTCGGAAATGACACCTCCGTTCCGGGACTTACGTTCGTGCAAGAGCTGCCGACGATCGGGTTGGAGCCTTCCGCGCTCGCTTCAGGTCCGCGCGGCTATCGTCGCAAATGTGGCATTCCGCCCCGCCGCCTTGTCCGCATATGGCGCATTGGACATAGCTCTGCCAACATCCGCTTTGACCGCTGATGCGGGAGAGCTTTGACGACGCGTGGCGAATTGCGCGGTCTGGCCACCAAGTCAGATTCCGCGTTCCGCGCAACACCTGAATATTCCGATCAGCACCTTCAGCACGCAACCATTGATTGACAGCGACAATTTACCTCTATCTCATAACCTGTTGGCACCAAACGGGCCGACCCGGGGGCATTGTCGTGCGACGCTGGCGTCTTCTCTTCGTGCTCATGTTGCTGGTCGCGCTTTTCGGTGCGCGCGCCCAACAGCCCATGCCGCAGGCTTCCCTCGACGAGTCGTGCTCCGTAGCGGTCGATCCACGCTGGACCAAACAGGAGCAGTTCGTCTGGGAGCACGTCTGCGCCGGGAAGGATACGGATTTCAACGAAGGGTCAGACTACGGCGGGGACCTCGATCCCAGGAAGCCGGAAGGCTGGCCACAGAATCGCGTGCTGCGACCGGTCTTTCTCGCGACGATCCTGCTCAAGGACCCATACCGCCGTGCCTTGACGCGCCGCGGCGTTGTCATTCGCGGCGCATGGTTCACAGAGGCTGTCGACCTCGCAGGCGCGGAACTCCAGCATTCGCTCGAGCTGACGCGGAGCCGTCTTGAAAAGGGCGCCAGCCTCCAACAAGCAAGATCAAAATATCAAATCAACTTCTCCGGTTCGAAATTTGCAGGCACTCTCGACATGAGCGGGACCGATATCGACGCCGGTCTGTACATGTACGGTAAGGCTGAGTTCGCCGACTTGGACCTTGGCGGTGCACATGTCGGCCGAGTGCTAGTGCTGGTCGGTTCTAAAGTGACCGGCAAACTCAACATGCTGGGCCTTCGAGTCGAGCACGCTCTGCTCGGCTACGCCGAGTTCGCCGAGGTGTACCTTACCGGCGCCCACGTGGGCGGGTTACTAACGCTGGTCGGCTCCAAAGTGACCGGCGAACTCAGCATGAACGGCCTTCGAGTCGACAAATCCCTGCTTATGCACAGCAAGGCCGAGTTCGCTGAGGTGGACCTTACCGGCGCCCATGTGGGCGAACAGTTGGACTTGAGCGGCTCCAAAGTGATTGGCACACTCAATATGAGCGGACTTCAAGTTGACCAGTTTCTGCTCATGCGCGATGGGGCCGAGTTTGCCGAGGTGAATCTGGGCTTCGCGCACGTCGGCAGGCTAGAGCTTAGCGGGTCGAAAGTAGCCGGCAAACTCAACATGAACAGCATTCAAGTCGCGCAATTTCTGCTCATGTACAATAAGGCTGAGTTCGATGAGGTTGAGCTTATCGGGGCCCATGTGGGCGGACAGCTGAACTTGAGTAGCTCCAAAGTGATTGGCAAACTTAGTATGAGCGGACTTCAAGTTGACCAATTTCTGCTCATGCGCGATGCGGCCGAGTTCGCCGAGGTAGACCTTGGCTTTGCGCACGTCGGCAGGTTAGAGCTTAGCGGTTCGAAAGTAGCCGGCAGGCTCAATATGAACGGACTACAAGTCGGCAACGATCTATTCATGGGTGATAAGGCCGAGTTTGCCGACGTAGACCTTGCCGGCGCCCGCGTGGGTGCGCATCTAAACCTGAGCGGTTCGAAGGTGGCCGGAAGGCTCAATATGAGCGAACTACAAGTCGGCCAAGATCTACGCATGGATGACAAGGCCGAGTTCACCCAGGTAGACCTTAGCGGCGCCCACGTGGGCGGACAGCTAGGGCTGGTTGGTTCCAAAGTAGTTGGTAAACTCAATATGAACGGACTTCGAGTTGACCGGTTTCTGCTCATGGCGGCCGAGTTTGCCGAGGTGGATCTTGGCTTTGCGCATGTCGGCGGGTTAGTCCTCGGCCGCTCGAAAGTAGCGGGCGAACTCGACTGTGCCGGCATGGAGGTTGGGCAGCATATCCTCTTGGGTGGCGGCACGAGATTTGATGGCCCGATCAACTGTGGCGCTGCCAGGATCAAAGGCAATCTTTACCTGACCGATGGAGAATTTCACCAGAATGTGAATTTGACTGGGGCTGAGATCGGCGGCGAGTTGGCGTTTGGCTCGGCGCGATGGTCGGATGGTGTGACTCTCGGGCTGCGCAACGTCAAGATCGGTCTCATTCCCGCTTTGGCGGATGCCTGGGCCCCGAAGCTCGATGTTGATGGCTTGACTTATCGGAACGCAGGCAGGGCCGACGAATTCGAGAACTGGTTTCGCAAGCTTCTTCGCTACGCGCCACAACCATACGATCAGCTCGCATCCGTTGTTCAGAGCCAGGGGAACAGGGCGCTTGCGACCAGAATCCGATATTCAGGTCGCGAAAGCGAGCGCGCCAAAGCCGTGGGGCGCGAGTGGGCTTGGCTGACCGCCCTCAAATTGGTGGTCGGCTACGGCTATTACCCTCTACGAGCAGCCTTCTGGGCGATCGGTCTGGTGATAGCGGGGGCCACCGTCTTGCGGGTTTCCAGAGAGGGGCCGCGCAACGGAATGCCGTTCGGCCTAGCCTACAGCTTCGACATATTGCTGCCGATCATCCAGTTGCGCAAAAAGCACTACGATTACGATCTGCAAGGCTGGGCCCGCTACTATTTCTATGGGCACAAGATCATGGGCTATGTGCTGGCATCGTTCCTGATCGCCGGGCTTTCGGGCCTCGCTAAATGACGTTCGCCGGGCTCACGGCGAAGCGTCGTGGGCCGCAATCTCGATTTTGGACGACGTTCAGCACGAATGCTTTGCCTGCTACCGGTTTTGAAGACACCGAGCCAACTTTGATGATGAACGCAGGCTATCAGTTCGGCCGAAGGTCTGCTTCGGGTCAGGGGCAGCCGTGGTCGGCAGGCTGATGGCACAGCCGGTCTACCCCCAATTACGATTTGATCGGACCGCCCGGTCATGTCCGGAATTCGCCCGAGGCAGACATCGACCCGTCAGCTCGATCCGTCCTTTACAAACGGCGCGGCGCTTCCAGGCCGGTGCGGTGGCAGGGCTGCACGGTGAGCGGCCGCCAATCATGTCGCGTGGCGTGCAGGCGCCACACCGCAGATATAAAGATGACGTTGTATCTGTCCTCAGGGTTCCGCCCGTCAGGAGCCGCCTTTCTTGAATTCCAGCGGCGCGGCCGGCTTGAACTGGCTGCTCACCTCGCCGACCAGATCCCTGTCCGCCCCGGACAGGTCGAGCTTGCGGATCGGAGCGCCGACGGAAAGGTCCAACAGCGACAAGTTGACCCAGACGATGTTCGGGCTGAGGGTCGATTCGAAGAAATAGAGCCGGTCGGTCGAGTCGGCGACGGCACGCCAGATCGTGTGCGACGCCTCCGGCCGCTTCGGGTCTGGCCGCACGAAAGGCTGCGCCACGTTGCGCATGACCGACAACATGCGGGCCACGGTCTGGCGGGTGTCCGACGGCTTGGTCTGGTTCTGGATGTAATAGGCGGCGCGGACGAAGCGGTCGGCCGCTTCGCTCGTCCCCGGCAGCGCTTCGGTGCCGCCAAAGACGTGGTATTTCTTCAGATTGGCGAGCTGCTCGGGGAAGGGCGGCGAGTTCGTCATGACCAGATAGCGGCGGTCGTGATGAACGCGCACCTTGCCACCATCGACGATTTCGATGATCGCCGAATCGCCCGTCGCGTCCGAAAGCGACAAATGCACGGTCGCCGTCGCGTATCCGGGCATGCCGGCGGCGATGAGTTGATAGCGACCGGTTTCGATGTCGGCCACCGCCTCGGCAACGGTGGCAAAGTTGTCGAGGTTGTATTGCGCCCATAGCGACAGCGCGAGGCCGGGGCGCTTGAGATCGCGCTTTCCGTAATCGCTCTCGGAGAGCCACAGCAGGTTGGCGACAAGACCTTTTTCATTCATGCCGTCGGCGATCGCCAGATTATAAACCGCCCCGCCGACGCTGCCGTATTTCGACGTCCAGCTCAGTTCGTTGTCGTCGCCGCTCTCGCCTTTGCGCGCAAGGCCGCGCGGAAAGGCCCAGAGATCGGTGCGCATGTCTTCGGGCCAATCCATGTTGCGCCCGGTGACAACGGCCTGACCATTATCGGCCCAGAGGACGCGCGAACACGCGTCCGCCAGAGATGATCCAAACGCGACGATTGCCAAAGCCATCGCCCCGCTCATCACGCCCGCACACCGCCGCATGGTCACGCTCCTCGTTGTGTTCAATACAATCTAGAGGCGAGTGCGAGTCGGCGACCTTGATCTGGGTCAATCATCGTCGGTCGCGGCGCCGCGACGATTCGCATGAGATCGTTGTCTTGCCGGGCTCGGCGGGGCGATCCGACAGCATCGTCCCCTCAGGTGCGCAATTGCACCGAAAATCTCGAGATTCTGGATTCAGCCCTGACGGGCTGCCCCGGAATGGCGGGCTATGACGCAGCAAGATCAGTCGCCGCTGCGCATGCAGGGGGCGCGACCAGATGCGGGCGTGACCCTCGCCGCTCTCGTCACTGAACAGCTCGGCGTAGCTCGCGCGTTGAGCGACGCAACAGGAGCACGTCCGGCGCGGGAGCGTCCCGCGCGCTCGCTCAGGCCGACGCTTTGGCCTTTGCCGCCTTCGCCTCGGAGATCGCCGCCCACACCTTCTCCGGCGTCAGCGGCGTCTGCAGGTTGGTGATCCCCAGCTCGAACAGCGCATCCATCACGCCGTTGGTGACGCAGGGCGGGCCGCCGATGGCGCCGGATTCGCCGCAGCCCTTGGCCCCCAGCGGGTTGGTCTTGCACGGCGCGGAATCGTCGAGCGTGACCACGATCGGCGGCACGTCGTCGGCGCGCGGGATGCAATAGTCCTGATAGGTGGCGGTCAGGAGCTGGCCGTCGGCATCGTAGGCGACGTTCTCGTACAGCGCCTGGCCGATGCCCTGCGCGACGCCGCCATGGATCTGGCCGGCGACCAGCATCGGATTGACGGCGACGCCGACGTCGTCGACCGTGGTGTAGCGCACCACGCGGCTGATGCCGGTCTCCGGATCGATCTCGACCTCGCAGACATGCGTGCCGTTCGGCCAGCTCGGACCGTCGACCTCGCCCTCGCTGTCGACCGACAGCTTGGCGCCCTGCTCCTTCCCGGCGATGTCGAACAGGCTGATGCGGCGGTCGGTGCCGACGACGGTGAGGAAGCCGTCGCGATACTCGATGTCCTCGACCGCGGTCTCCAGCAGGTTGGACGCCTTCTCGCGCGCCTTGGTGATGAGGTCGTTCGACGACACCGCCACCGCCGTGCCGCCGACGAACAGCGAGCGCGAGCCGACGCTGCCGAAGCCGGTGGCGAGATCGGTGTCGCCCTGCACGACGTCGATCTTGTCCAGGGGAATGCCGAGCGTGTCGGAGATCATCTGCGTATAGGTGGTCTGCAGGCCCTGCCCCATCGCCATGGTGCCGGAATGCAGGATGACGCGGCCCTCGGAGGTCGCGTGCAGCGATACCTTCTCGGTGTGGGCGCGGCCGCCGGTCCATTCGATGTAGCTGGTCAGGCCGCGGCCGTAGAGCATGCCGCGCTTCTTCGCCTCGCGCTTACGCGCGTTGAAGCCGTCCCAATCGGCAAGCTTGGACGCGCGCTCCAGCATGTGGGCAAAGGCGCCGGAATCATACACCTGGCCGACGGCGTTGGTGTAGGGGAGCTGCGCCGGCTTGATGTAGTTGGTCTTGCGGATGGCGCGCGGATCGATCCCGATCTGGCGCGCGGCCGCATCGAACAGCCGCTCGACGATGAACACCGCCTCGGGGCGTCCGGCACCGCGATAGGCGCCGACCGGCGCCGTATGCGTCATCACGGTCTTCACCTCGAAATGCACCAGCGGCAGATCATAGACGCCGGTCTGCACGAATGGCCCGAGCACCAGCGGGATGATGTTGGCCGCGCCCGACGAATAGGCGCCGGTGGCGCCGATCGAGCGCACGCGATAGGCCAGCACCCTGCCCTTGGCATCGAGCGCGAACTCGGCGGTCGAGGTGAGGTCGCGGCCATGGGTGCCGCCGACGAACTCGTCGGTGCGCTCGGCGCGCCAGCGGATCTTCTTGTTAAGCTTGGTCGCGGCATAGGCGACGATGCCGTCCTCCGGATAGAGGTTGGTCTTCTGGCCGAAGCCGCCGCCGATGTCGCCGACCAGCACGCGCACACTTTCCTTGGGCCGCTTCAGCACGGCTTCCGCCAGCACGTCGCGGGTCGAGGCCGGGGTCTGCGATTGCACATGGAGCAGCAGCCGGCCGGTCTTCTTCTCGATCTCGGCAATGGTCGAGCGCGGCTCCATCGCCGAGGGCACCAGGCGCTGGCTGGTGATGTCGAGCGAGACCTTGTGCGCAGCGCCGGCGAACGCCGCCTCGACCTTGGCGGCATCGCCATAGCTCATCGCGGCGACGATGTTGTCCGGCGCCTCGGCCCAGACCACGGGCGCGCCTGGCGCGAGCGCCTTCACCGGATCGGTCACCGCCGGCAGCACCTCGTAATCGACGACGATCGCTTCCGCGGCCTCCTGCGCGACCGTGCGCGAGGTCGCGACCACGGCGGCGACCGCCTCGCCGGTGAAGCGGACGATCTCATGGGCAAGCAGGCGGCGCGGCGGCACCGTCATCGGCTTGCCGTCAGGACGCTTGAAGATTGCCAGGGTCGGAATGGTGCCGACATCGTCAGCGACGAGGTCCGCGCCGGTGTAAATCGCCTGCACGCCCGCGATCTCGCGGGCAGCGGCGGTGTCGATCGACAGGATCCTGGCATGCGCATGCGGGGAGCGCAGCACGTAGAGCCACAGCGCGCCGTCCTCTGCCTTGTCGTCGATGAACTGCCCCTTCCCGGTCAGCAGCCGCTGATCCTCCAGGCGCTTGAGGGGCTGCCCCGCACCAAACCGCATATTGTTGGGAAGAATGTTCATTCGTCAGTCCTTGGTCAGTTCAATGAATTTGGCAGGGTCTTAGCGGATCGGCGTTGCGGTGGCCAACACGTGTTTAAGCTGGTGCGTCATGACGAACCGTCATTCCGGGGGCGCGCGCAGCGCGAGCCCGGATTCCATAACCACGACCGGTAGTTTGGAGGCTCGATGTCTCCATGTCTGCCCACCCGAGAGGCCGCGGAGTATGGATTCCGGGCTCAGCCCTTTGGGCTGCCCCGGAATGACGATGAGGAGAGAGCGCGGGCCAAAGCCGGGGCTAGCTCACCCCAGGCTGCGCAGTACCTCTTCGACGACCTTGCGCTGCTCGGGCGAGAGCGGGGCCTGCGGCGGCACGGGATCGCCGACGTCGTAGCCCTGGATCGACAGGCCGGCCTTGATGCAGGCCGCGAGGTTGAAGCGGGCGAAGGCCTCGTTGACGCGCCACAGCTTCTTCTGCAGCAGCATCGCATCGTCCCAGCAGGACGCCTTGCAGAGATTGTAGAGCGCGACGCTCTGGCGCGGGATGATGCAGGCCGGCCCGGCCATCCAGCCCTTGCCGCCGATCAGCATCACCGCGGCCGGAATGTGTGAGGACGCCGCGAACACCTTGATGGCGTCGCCGCAGCGATTGATGATCGACAACAGCCGGCCGGTGTTGGTCGAAGCGTCCTTGATGTAGTTGATGCGCGGATGCTCGGCGAGGCGCGCGATGACGTCGAGCGACAGGTCGGAACGCTGGAACTGCGGATTGGTGTAGATGACGACGGGAACGTCGACGGCATCGGCAATCGCCCGGAAATACGCCTCGATACCGGTGTCGTTGACCGGGAAGTAGGCTTCGAGCACCGCCAGGATGCCGGTTGCGCCGCGCTTCTGGTAAGCCTTGGCCTGCGCCACCGCGTCAGCGGTCGCAGTCGAGGCCACGCCTGCGATCACGGGAACGCGGCCCTGGGCGGCATCGATGGTTGTCTCCACGACGGTCATGCGCTGGGCACGATCGAGATAGGCGAACTCGCCGGTGGAGCCGAGCGGCGTCAGGCCGTGCACACCGGCAAGGATCAGATCGTCGCAAAGACGCCCCAGCACCTCCGTACGGATCGTTCCATCCGCGCCGATCGGCGAGGCCAGGTAGGGAAAGACACCGTGAAATTCAGTCATGCGGCCGGTATAGCGGCCGGGCCGCTGGTTCCGCAAGGCGGCCGCCGAAGCGAGAGGCGCCCTTCTCAGGCCCGGCCTGTTGCCCGCAGCGACATCTGCCTCAGGGACCTGACACCAGCGGACAGGAGCCGGTGTGTAGCAGCGCCACACTGCCGCGATGGAATGCGGGGTGTTGCCGCAAACCGAGCTGCCAATCAGCTCACGTTAAATCCGGCTTCAAACTTTCTCTTCACCATAGGTGCATGTCCCGCGGCGGAGGCGGTCAGAGGGCAGCGATTCAATCTGGGATTGCGCGCACCGTGGCGAAGAAGGACGAGCGCGATGACCTCAAACACGGCAAAAATGGCTACGAACTTCGCCATTTTCAGTCATTTTTCCGCCGGATTGACCAACCATCATGCGAAGCGGAAAGAGTTAGTACGAGTGCTCCAGCGTAAATTCGCCGTAGGAATTTCGATCGGAGACGAGGGAAGCCTGCAGCGAGAACGACGATGAAGACGCTTTACGATTTACTCGGAGCTCTTCCGGACGATGACGCTGACGATATCCGGGCGGCCTTCCGCAAAGCGGTCAAAGAGAGCCACCCCGACGTCAATCCCGGCGATCCGGATGCCGCGCTGCGGTTTCGACAGATCATCCGCGCCAACGACATTCTCGGCGACAAGGAGCAGCGCACGGCCTATGACCGGCTGCTCGGCGCCGCGCAGGACGAGCATCAGCAGGATTCCAAGCTGGCCGTCGTCGCCAAGGTCCACAAGGTTGCGTCCGGCGTGATGGCGCTGGCCGGTGCGTCCGTCGTGGCGCTAACCGGCTACCTGCTGTTCACCCACATGTCGTCGGCTTCCGTCGCGCCGCTCAAGCCGATCGTGGTTGCGACCAACAAGGTCAAGCCGAACGAGGTTCCCGCCAAACCGATCGATAGCGCCACTGAGGCGGCGACGGCCGGCGATGCGGCCGCGAATTCCGGCGGCGAGACGGCTGCCAGCGCAACGGTCGGCAGCGCATCGGGCAGCAATGCCTCGGTATCCGCCGATCCGCTTCCGCTACGCGTCAGCAAGATCGACACGGTCTATTCTGCCGAGCAGGAGCGTGCGCCCTGCGCGGCAGGCGCGACCGCGCCATGCACGGCGGATGCAATGCTCGCCGGGGGTACGGCTTCGAACGAGGCCCAGGCCCATCACGATCGCGGCATGGCCGCGTTCCAGAAGGGCGACTTCGCGGCGGCGCTGGCCGATCTCGACGCGGCGATCCAGCTCGATCCCCGCTACCATGAGGCCTATATCGACCGCGGCATCGTGTTCTATCGCATGCGCAAGTTCGACCGCGCCTTTGCCGACGTTGCGGCCGCAAAGCGCATCGAGAAGACGAACCGCGCCGTACTCGACGCGATGGCGAAGCGTCAGCCGCTGCGGCCGCTGAAGCTCGAGCCGCCAAAGTCCGACATCAAGGCGGAGACGCCGAAGGCAGAGGCGCCGAAAGTGGCGGCGGCGGCGCCGATGCCCTCGCGGATGTCGACGGCGACGCCGGTCTATCCAACCACCGACCCCAGCCGCGCCCCCTGAGCGATTGACGAAGATTTAAGGTAACTCCGAACCTTCGTCGCGCGAATCGTTCGCGCCCATCAACTGTTAGGAAAGGTGTCCCATGGTGTTCCCATGGGACATGGGCTGCTTTCCAGATTCATCCATCCGAACCCGGCGATCCGGCGCGAGCTCGTCGATCTGCTGTACACGTCTCTGCCGCAGGTCATGTCGATCAACGCGGCCGCCATCACCGGCTCGGTCACGCTTGCGGTCCTGCACGGCGATCCCGGCTACATCGCGATCACGTTCGCGATCATCGTCAACGCCATCGGTCGCGTGGTCAGCCTGCTGCGCTACAAACAATATGCGGGACGCCTGTCCGATCGCGACGTGATCCTCTGGGAGAAAGTCTACGCCGCGGGCGCCGCCGCCTTCGGCCTTGCGCTTGGCGCTCTCACCTTCCGCGCGTTCCAGCTCAACGATGCTCCGGGCGCATGGATCGCCTTCGGCCTGTCGATGTCCTATTGCGTCGGCATGGTGTCGCGCGCGGCGATCCGCCCGTGGGTCGTGCTGACGACAACCGCCGTGCTGCTCGCCCCGACGCTCATCGCCGGATTGATGCGCCCGGAGCTGCCCTATCAGCTCGGGGCCGTCCTGCTGGTGCTGTTCTGGTTCTCGATCCGCGAAGCCTCGCGCCATCTCAGCACCGCGTTCATCGAGCGGCTCGAGGCCAAGCACGCGCTGGCCCGCCAGGCCAACCATGATTTCCTGACCGACCTGCCCAACCGGGCGGCCTTCCTGGCTGCGCTCGAACGCACGACCCGGACTGTCGCGATCATTGCCATCGATCTCGACGGCTTCAAGCCCGTCAACGACCGCCATGGCCACCACGCCGGCGACGACCTGCTGCGTCAGGTCGCAGCCCGGCTGTCGAGCTGTGTCGGCCAGGGCGGTCTCGCCGCGCGCTTCGGCGGCGATGAGTTCATGCTGCTGAAGCCGGTGACGGGCGGCGCGGACGGACGCGACGAGGCGCTGGCGCTGGCGCGCGAAGCAATCCGCTCGCTGTCGATGCCATTCCTGCTGTCCGACATCCCCGTGGTGATCGGCGCCAGCGCCGGCCTGCTGGTGAACGACCGGCCGCTCACGGACGAGTCCATGGACGAGGTGCTGCGCCAGGTCGACAGCGCGCTCTATGCCGCCAAGCGCGCCGGGGGCGGCTGCTGTACCTGGGCCGAGGCCGCGGACGGCGCATTGCGGCAGGCGGGCTGACGCGCGGCCTTCGATCTCAGGCGACGATCACCTCGTGCAGCAGCGCGTCGATCTCGCCGGCGTCGAGCTCACCTTCGCGTCCGATCAGCACGAGCTGGGCCGTGAGGCCATCGGCGGGCGACACCGGCGACGGCGCCAAGGTGCCGCGCGTCGCCACCGACTGAAACAGGATCGGCTGTCCCGGATGGTCGGTGAACAGCAGGATGCCCTTGATGCGCAGGGTGCGCGGCGCGAGCTTTCCGATCACCTGCTGGAAGCGGGCCAGCGACAGCTGAGCACGGGAGGTCCAGGTGAGGGTTGCGAAAGGTTGCGACATCGTCGGCACCTGCTTGGGCAGCTCTCGCGGCGCGCGAATGTCGCGGCTGAACAGCAGGTCCGGCGCGACGACGCCATGCGCGATCTCGAAGATCGCCGATTGCGGCTTGGTGCCGCCGACGACGGCGCGGGCCGCATCGAGCGCGGCGCGGTCGAGCAGATCGGCCTTGGTCAGCAGCACGAAATCCGCGGCCCGCAACTGCGAGCGCCACAGCACATCCTGTTCGATCTCGGGGTCATCGCGCAGCCGCTGCGGGTCGACCAAGGTGACGACCGTCTCGAGCGGCGCCACCTTGAAGATCACGGGATCCATCAGGCTGCGAATGATTTCGGCGGGATCGGAAATGCCCGATGTCTCGATCGCAATCGCGTCGGGTGCCGGATCGCGCTTGATGACGGAGGACAGCGTGCGCAGCAGGTCGCCCTGCAGCGAGCAGCAAATGCAGCCGTTCTTGAGGCTGATCACCTCCTCGGTGACGGTGCCGAGCAATTGCGCGTCGATATCGACCGCGCCGAAGTCGTTGACAACAGCGGCGATGCGCCGTCCGTCCGGATTGGCGAGCAGATGATTGAGCAGGGTCGTCTTGCCGGCACCGAGCGATCCGGCGACCAGCAGGACCGGGACGATCATGACAGGACCGGACGGCGTACCGCCTGCCCCGGCCGGACGTCGCGAACGAGCTCGCCATCGGTGATGACGGCGCGGCCATTGACGAGCAGATGCCGTACGCCCTCGGACGGCCGGTTCATGTTGAGGAAGTCGGCGCGGTCGCGCAGGCTGGCGAGATCGAGCACGGCGATGTCGGCGTCGCAGCCGGCCTGCAGCCGTCCCTTCTTGCGCATCGCGGGCGTCGACGGTTCCAGAATCCGGGCCGGGATCAGCGTGCACTTGGCGAGGCCCTCCATCAGCGGCACCGCCTTGCGGTCCAGCACCCATTCGCGCAGGAATTTCGTGAACGTCGCCGATGAGCGCGGATGCGACACCGCGTCATCCGGCAGCGGCCAGGCGTCGCCGGTGTAGTCCGTGCCGTTGGACAGGATCCACGGCATCGCATCGGAGGCGATGGCGCCGCCCGGAAACAGCACGGAGACGTCGAGCAGGTCGCGGTGGCGCTGGTTGACGGCGACATCGAGGAAATGGATCAGCACCAATGCGCCGGGATCGTCCTGCTGCCGCGCCAGCAATTCGTCACGGCTGCCGAGCCGATGGCGCTCGGCGACCATCTCGATTGCGTCATAGCCGGTGCCCATGCGCTGGCAGAACGCGGGATCGGCGAAGAAGCCGGCGCCGACCACGGTCGAGCCGGTGCCGTAGGGATAGGCTTCGGTCGTGACCTTCAGGCCTTGCTTCTGCGCGGTCTGCACCAGCTCGGCGCAGCGCTCGACATCCTGCAGGCTGGTGCTGTTGAAATGGCAGATGTGCATGTGGGCGCCGGTCGAGCCGGCCAGCCCGATCAGCCGCGTGTAGGCATCGACTGAGCTGCGCGGATCGACGTTCGACATATAGGCGATGTGCGTGTAGGTCGGCACGTCGTGCTTGGCCGCCAGGCTGCACAGCTCCGACAGCTCCTTCATGCCGGTGCCGGGCGCGTAGGCGTTCGGGAAGGCAATGCCGAGACCGCCCTGCTCCAGACCCTGCCGCGTGCGCTCGACGATCTCGGCGGTCTCGGCAGCCGTGGCGACCTCCTCGACCCAACGCTTGTCGCGCATCGCCTCGCCCATGCCGGCGATGTTGGACGCGGTCTGCTGCGTCGTCATCGTCGCGATCCGCGCGAACACCCAGCCCGACGCTGCGCCGTAGTTCAGAAGGCGGCCGATCGCCGCCTGCTCGTCATACCAGCGCGCCACCGGCATCACGCCGATCTCGAGCTCGAGCGTGGTGGTGACGCCGTCGAAGGCCTGCATGCGGTCGGCCGGCAGCGACTGGCCATGCGCGTGCAGATCGATGAAGCCGGGCACGACGGCGAGGCCGGCCGCATCGACCACCTGATCGGCGGCCCCGCCGACATCGCCCACGGCAGCGATCGCGCCATCCTTGATGGCGACATCGGCCGTGGCGTCGAGCTTCGTTTCCGGGTCGAGCACGCGACCGCCGCGAATGATCAGATCGTAGTGAGGCATGAAATCAGCTGGGCTCGCGAGGTGGAACTGCGCCCAGGCCTAACACAGATGCGCGGCGATGAGAACGCGGCGGGAGAGATCGATGCTCTCCGAGCCATGCGTGGCGCACTTATCAGTTCGTCGAGCTGGGGCGCCGCTCTTCCCCTTGCGCAAGGGATCGGGCAGGATTGCGAAAGACGACCTCTCGGCATCCGCCGTTCGACAGAGGAGACCCGAATGGCTTCGCACATACGGCGCATCGCCGACTTCACCTGCGAGAAGCAGCCGGCGACGGGCTCGCGCGGCATGGTGGTGACCAATCATCCGCTCGCCTCCAGCGCCGGTGCCGAGATGCTGATGCGTGACGGCAACGCGATCGATGCCGCGGTCGCCGCGCTGTTCGCGCTGACGGTGGTCGAGCCGATGATGGTCGGCATTCTCGGCGGCGGGCTGTCGCACATCCGCCTTGCGGATGGACGGCACATCGTGCTCGACGGATTGAGCACCGCGCCGCGGCGCGCCACGCCAGGAATGTATGATCCGGTCTCCGACGAGATCACGCTGGCGCGCGAGACCCGCGGCCGCCGCAACGTCGCAGGCGCGCTCGCGGTCGCCGTGCCCGGCGCGCTGAAGGGATGGTGCGAGGCCCTGTCGCGCTTCGGCCGGCTGCCGCTGGCCGAAGTGATGGCGCCGGCGATCCGGCTCGCTGAGCACGGCTTCATCGCCAGTCCCTATCTCAACGATTGCGTGCGGCTGGTCGCGGACGACCTCGCGCGCGACCCGCATCTGTCGACGCTGTTCCTGCCGGGCGGCGAGCCCGTCAGGCCAGGCACGCGCGTGATCCAGACCGACTATGCGGCATCGCTGCGGCTGATCGCGGAGCAAGGACCGGACGCTCTCTATGGCGGGCCGCTCGGGATCGCGCTGGCCGACTACACGGCCGACAATGGCGGGCTGATCGATGCGAGCGACCTCGCCGCCTACAAGGTGATCGAACGCGCGCCGATCCGCGGCCACTATCGCGGCCATGAGATCATCGGCCCGCCGCCGCCCTCCTCCAGCGGCGTGCACATCGTGCAGATGCTGAACATCCTCGAGGGTTTCGACGTCGGCGGGCTCGGCTTCGGTTCGGCCGATGGCGTGCACGTGCTTGCCGAAGCCTTGAAGATCGCCTTTGCCGACCGGGCGGTCGCCACCGCCGATCCCGCTTTCGTCGACGTGCCGGTCGAGCGGCTGACGTCGAAGGCCTATGCCGCGCAGCGGCGGGCGCAGATCGACATGAGCCGGGCCCGGAGCTTCGGCCCGGGCCTTGCGCCGACGGAGTCCGCCAACACCACCCATGTCACGGTCGCCGATGCCGAGGGCAACGTCGTCGCGGCGACCCAGACCATCAACGGCCTGTTCGGCGCCTGCGTACAGATCCCGGGCACCGGCATGACCGCCAACAACTACATGTACAATTTCGATCCGCATCCGGGCCGCGCGCTGTCGATCCAGCCGGGCAAGCGCGTCTTCACCTCGATGGCGCCGATGATGGCGCTGCGCGACGGCCGCTTGCGCTATGCGCTCGGCCTGCCCGGCGGCCTGCGCATCTTTCCCTCGGCCTTCCAGGCGCTGGTCAACCTGATCGACCACGGCATGTCGCTGCAGGAGGCGGTCGAGGCGCCGCGGCTCTGGACGCAGGGCGGCGTGCTCGAGCTCGAGCCGGCGTTTCCCGACCATGTGGCGCGGGAGCTCGCCGCACGCGGGCACGAGATCAAACGCGAGCCGGTCGTGGCCGGCGGCATGAACGCGATCGCGTTCGGCGACGACGGCACGCTGACGGGAGCCGCGTGCTGGCGCGCCGACGGCACCCCGATCGCGATCTCCGGCGGGCGCGCCCGCGCCGGGCTTCGCTTCGCCATCGCGTGAGCTCTACAGGCGCTCTCGCATCATCCGCGCGATCGCCTCGCCGATCACGACGGTGGTGAAATGCGTGTTGGCGCGGCAATCGGACGGCATGATCGAGGCATCGGCGACGCGCAGGCCGGCAATGCCCTTCACGCGGCCGTCCGGATCGACCACGCCGTCGCCATCGTCGAATCCGCTCATGCGGCAGCTCCCCGCCGCATGCTGGATGTCGCCGGTGACCTGCCGCAGCAGCGCATCGAGCTCGGCCTCGGGCAGCGCAGCCGCCTGCGGCAGCGTGAACTCCGTATCGCCGAGGCGAATCCAGTCGGCGATGTCGCGCAGCGCCGGCTGCACCGTGATCACGGCCAGCCGCTTCACCGCGTCCCGCATTCGCGCCACGTCGCGCGGATCGGCCAGCATGTTCTCTTCGACGATCGGATCCACGCTCGGATCGGTCGAGGCGAGCTTGAGCGTACCGCGCGAGAAGGCGTTGAACAGTCCGGCGCCGATCGCGCCGGGCACGCCGATGCCCCGATGGTTGAACGCGATCAGGATCATGTCGCGCTTGCCGCCGCCGGCGAGGCCCGACGAGTAGGTGACGCAGCAATTGGTATGGCGCGTGTCGCGGTCGGTCGGCCGCAGCGCCTCGCGGAGCTGGATCGTGGTGCGGAACAGCGGATGATCGAAGAAGTGCCGGCCGACCGGAAGATCACGCACGACCGCAACTCCCATCGCCAGCAGATCGGTCGCAGGGCCGATACCCGAGCGCAGCAGGATCGCGGGGCTGTGGATCGCGCCGGCACACAGCACGACCTCGCGCGCCGCGACGTTTTTCACGCCTTCACCTTCGATGTGGACGCGCACGCCGGTCGCCCTGCCGTCGCTGATCAGCAGCCGATCGACCAGCGCCCGCCCCCGGATCTCCAGGTTCGAACGGCCGCGGGCGGGCTCGAGATAGCCCTCATTGGTGGAGATACGGCGGCCGTTGCGGCTGTTGATCGGATAGCAGGCGACGCCCTCGCCATCGGGCCCATTGAGATCGTCGCACCAGCGATAGCCGCTCGCCAGCGCGGCATCGCGCAAGCCACGGTCGATCGGGCCCCATGTGTCAGGCGGTGCGCGAGTGACCGGAAGCGGGCCGCCGCGACCGTGTGCCTCGCGATCACCGAATGCGAGATCGTCCTCGATCACCGCGAACAGCGGCATGATGTCCTTGGCCGACCATCCCGTGCAGCCATTGGCCGCCCATTCATCGAATGCATCGGCCACGCCGCGGATCGCGATCTGGCCGTTCATCATCGAGCTGCCGCCCAGCCCCTTTCCGCGCCAGTAGAAACGCATGTCCTGCCCGGCGACGCGGCGGGACATCAACTGCGGCCACTGCCATTTCTCCTGGAAGGCGCGATCGTGGATGATCGGAATCGGGTTCGGCGTCACGATCTCCCACGGCGCGTCGTCCGCGCGCCAGTCCGCGCCGGCTTCGAGCAGCAGGACCCGCGTCCGGGGGTCTTCGGACAGGCGTGCAGCGACGACCGCTCCCGCGGAGCCGCCGCCGACCACAATGACGTCATACATGGACTGAATTCTCGCTTGTTCTCAGGCACCGCAACCATGACGGCCAGCTTGCGCTGCCGAGAGCGATCCGTGAAGCCCTCGAAAACTCAGGCTGTCAGCATGCCGACGCAGAGCTGCGGCGCATCCTCGGCAACGAGACAGGAGGCGACGGCGATCACCTCGCGCGCCGATTTCCAGGCGCCGCCGCCACCTGCCGGGCCATTGGTGTAGAGCGTCTCGACCTCGTTGCCGATGCGGATCGCCTCCGCCATCGTCTCGGTCCGCCCGGCGACACGAACGCGCACCTCGTAGGGCTCGGCGCCCTGTGCGCGATCGTCGCCATGCAGCGCATTCAACCCGATCAGGTCGCAGCGCAGCTCGTTCACCGCCACGCCGGTGAGCGCGAGGCGCTCCCTGACGACATCGAGCGCAAGGTGGCCGCGCGTGACCGCGCCAGGGCCGGCATAGGAGATCTGCCCCTCGCCGATATAGGAATCGAGATAGCCGACCGAGGTCTTCAGCAGTCCCGTCTTCGGCCGGCCGCGACCGCCGACCACCCTGACCCGGTCCGGACCAAGCTCCTCGACGGTCACCTGCGAGAAATCCGCCACGACGTCGGGTTGGAAATATTGCTCGGGATCGTGGATCTCATAGAGCAGTTGCTCCTTCACGGTCGCCGGCGTGACGCAGCCGCCGGAGCCCGCGACCTTGGTCACGATCAGTTCGCCATCCTCGCGCACCTCGCCGATCGGAAAGCCGAGCCGGGCGAGATCGGGAACATCCTTCGCTCCGGGATCGGCGAAATAGCCGCCGGTGATCTGTCCGGCGCATTCGAGCAGATGACCGACGACGGTGCCCTGCCCGAGCCGGTCCCAATCATCCAGGGCCCAGCCGAACTCGTGGATCAGAGGTCCGAGAAACAGCGCCGGGTCGGCGGCGCGCCCGGTGATCACGACATCCGCGCCGGCCGCGAGCGCCTCCGCGATCGCGCCCGCCCCGACATAGGCGTTGGCCGAGACGACCCGATTGCCGAGGGCCCGGATCGTGTCGCCGGTGTCGAGCACGACATCCGCTGTCTTCAACGGCTCCAGAACATCGTCGCCGGTCACGGCCGCGATCTTCAGCCCCGTCAATCCAAGCCGGCGCGCGATGGTGCGGGTGGCTTCGGCCGCGGCGACCGGATTGGCCGCCCCCATGTTGGTGACGATACGGACGTTGTTGGCGCGGCAGATCGGCAGCACGGCTTGCATGCGTGCCGCCAGCAGCGGATCATAGCCGGCGGCCGGATCCTTCATGCGCGCCTGCTGCGCCAGCGCGATCGTGCGCTCCGCCAGGCACTCGAACACGAGATAGTCCAGGCCGCCCTTCGCCGCGAGCTCCACCGCAGGCTCGATCCGGTCACCGGAATAGCCCGCTCCGGCGCCGATCCTGATGCTCCGCATCGGCCGCTCCTTCTGACATCGTGCGCCGTTCGTCGGCTTCTGCCGGCCACATTAGCGGCCGCGGTCCGAGCTTGCCAGCGTCCGCGTGGAACGGTCAGGCTGCGATCGTGCTGCTAGTCCGCGAGGGCCAGCGTCGGCGCCTCGCTGCTCGCCGTGCATGCGACGGCAACGGCCATGTGGTCGTCGGCCCAGCACCAACGCTGGCCGCCGGCACGCTTGGCCGCATAGAGCGCGCGATCGGCCTGGTCGAGCAGCGCCTCGGTGTCCGCCTGCCGGTCCTCGGTGACCAGGATGCCGGCGCTGGCGCCGATCTGAACGCGCGTTCCAGCCAGCGTGAAGGGTTGCGACAGCGCCGTCACCGCCGCTTGCGCGAACGCGAGAGCGGCGTCACGTCCCACTGCGGGCAGCAGCAGCATGAATTCGTCGCCGCCGAACCGCGCCGCCAGGCCCGTTTCGCCGAGGCAATCCTGCAGACGTGCGCCGACCTGGCACAGCAGCTCGTCACCGGCCTGATGGCCGAACCGGTCGTTGACGAGCTTGAAGCCATCGAGATCGACCGCGATGATGGCGACGGGGCGATCGCACCGGCCGAGCGCGGCGATGAACGCGGCGCGGTTCGGCAGGCCGGTGAGGAAATCGCGCAGCGCCTGCCGCGCCAAGGCCTGCTGCGCCGTGATCCGCTCGGTGAAGGCGGCCGTGAGTCGATACGACGTGCCGCGCAGCGTGATCCAGAACAGCACCACCATGCCGGCGCCCATCCGGTACACCGGTTCGAGCTGCATCAGACAGGCCACCACGGTCGGAATCAGCAGCACCGCCGAGGAGGTCATGACGATCCATGGGCTGACCCGCGACACGATGCCGACGCAGAAGGCCATCGACAGGCCGAAGCACATCCAGATGCCCGGCCCGTCGCCGATCTGAAACGCGCGTGCCGACAACGCACCGACGGCCAGACCGAAGGCGGCGGCGCCGAGGCCGTAGAGGCGTTCCCAGCGAATGATCGCATCGTGATCGAGCCGATCGAAGCGCGCGGCGAACATCCGTAGCTTGAGAACACGAAGGGCGCCGATCACCAGCAGCACCACCGTGATCGCGGCGTAGCCCGGATCGCGCGCAACCCAGGCCATCACGCTGCCGATCACGACGGCGGCGGCCGAGATCGTCCCGACCAGCGGCATCGAGCTGTACAGCAGATGCGCGAGATCGCGACGAATGTCCGGGTCCAATCGATGCATCGCAATTCCAGTTCGCCAAGCGCGCGCACTCTCGTACCCACGCCTTAACGAAATCTCGCTGCACCCGCGAAGGGCTGCCATGCGCCGCGGATGCTTAAGAGATCCTCACCGCGACGATGACAATGCAAGTGGATACAATGCGAATGATGGTACGCGCACGCGCGCATGAGCGATGCAGGGGCGGGATCAGCTCGCCCAATTGTCTCGGAATTCGCCGAACAGCGTGATGCCGCCGCATGCATAGATCGTCTGTCCGGTGATGTAGCTCGCTTCGGACGAGGCGAGAAAGGCGAACACGCCGGCGATCTCTTCCGGGCTCGCCACCCGCCCCATCGGAATGTGGGACTCGACCGCCGCGCGCTTGGCCGGGTCCCCGGTCCAGGCCGCGTTGATCGGCGTGTCGACGGCGCCCGGCCCGACCGAATTGACGCGGATGCCGCGCCCGGCGAATTCGAGCGCCAGGGTCCGCGTGAGGCCCGCCATCGCGCTCTTGCTGATCGAATAAGCGAGATAGCCGGGCTTCGGAATGATCTGGTGCACGCTTGAGGTGTTGATGATGTTGCCGCCGCCGCGCGTGACGAAATGCGCCAGCGCGTGACGCGCGCAGAGCACGGCACCGTTGAGGTTGACCTCGAGGATCTTGCGATACGTGTCGACGTCGAGCGCCTCGCTGGGCGATTCCCGCTGAAAGCCGGCATTGTTGACCAGGCAGTCGAGCCGGGGCCAGCGCTTCAGCACCGTCTCGAACATCTCGGCGATCTCGGCCTCGACGCCGATGTCGGCCTTCACGGCAACGTGATCGCGCGAGCCGTGACCATGCGCGGCAGAGGCGGCCTGCACCAGCGCCAGGGTTTCGTCGCCGGACGGCGACGGGCCGCCGAAATTGATCGCGACATGCGCACCCTCCTCGGCAAACCGCACCGCGATCGCGCGGCCGATGCCTTGCGTTGCGCCCGTCACCAGCGCGTAGTGTCCGACGAGACGCGACGCCCGTTCGGCTGGTTGGTCAGATGGCTCCATGTCTCGACTCCGTGAAAATGATCTCGCCTCAGCACGCTGCGATGACTCGCGTTCGGATGACAAGGCTATCAGGAGTCTGGTATCGCTCCACTCCGTATCCGTCGTTGCGCACGCAGGCGTGAGACGTCATGTATCTCGGCATCGATCTTGGAACATCCGCGGTCAAGACGATCATCGTCGATGACACGCAGCGCGTCGTTGCGAGCCGCAGCCACGCCTTGACGATGGACGTGCCGCGACCGGGCCGGGCCGAGCAGGACCCCGCCGCATGGATCGGCGCGGTGTTCGCCACGCTCGATGCGCTGAAGGCGGATCATCCCGGCGCGTTGGCGGCGGTGGACGCCATCGGCCTGTCGGGCCAGATGCATGGCCCGGTGCTGCTCGATGCCGCGATGAATCCGTTGCGGCCCTGCATTCTCTGGAACGACGGCCGGTCGGAGCGCGAATGCGCTGCGCTGGAGCAGCGCTGGTCCGCCTTGCGCACGATCACCGGCAACAAGGCGATGCCCGGCTTCGCCGCGCCGAAGCTGATGTGGATCGCGGCGCACGAGCCCGAGATCTTCGCGGCCACGCGGCTGGTTCTGCTGCCGAAGGCCTATGTCCGGCTGGTGCTGACGGGCGATGCGATCGAG
This sequence comes from Bradyrhizobium sp. HKCCYLRH3097, assembly GCF_051167875.1. NCBI lineage: Bacteria > Pseudomonadati > Pseudomonadota > Alphaproteobacteria > Hyphomicrobiales > Nitrobacteraceae > Bradyrhizobium > Bradyrhizobium sp. HKCCYLRH3097. The sequence continues at coordinate 1,185,989 of NZ_JBNPTX010000001.1, read as the reverse complement.
GACATGTCCGATGCGTCCGGCTCGCTCTGGCTCGATGTCACCAGGCGCGACTGGTGCGACGAGGGCCTCGCCGCCACCGGCCTCACCCGTGCGCAGATGCCGCGCCTCGTCGAAGGCTGCGCGCCGGCAGGCCGGCTGCGCAGTAACCTCGCGGAACGCTGGGGCATGACGAAGCGCCCAACCATCGCGGGAGGCGCCGGCGACAACCCGGCCGGCGCCATCGGCATCGGCGCGATCCGGCCGGGCGCCACGTTCATCACGCTCGGCACGTCCGGCGCCGTGATCTCGCCGGTCGACGCCGTCACGGCCAATCCCGAGCGCGTCGTTCACACCTTCTGTCATGCCATCCCGGCGATGTGGCTGCAGGCTGGCGCGATGCTGTCGGCGGCCTCATGCCTCGCCTGGGTCGCGCGGCTGCTCGGCGCGAGCGAGACCGAGCTGCTCGCCCCGCTGGGCGCGGGGCCCGCCGCGCCGTCGCCGGTCAGCTTCCTGCCCTATCTCGCGGGCGAGCGCACGCCGCATGACGATCCCCATGTCCGCGGCCTGCTCGACGGCCTGAGCCACGCCACCGACCGCAACGCCATCGTCCAGGCAGTGCTCGAGGGCGTTGCCTTCGCACTGGCCGACTGCCGCGACGCGCTGACGGAAACCGGGCTCGTCATTGCCGAAGCGGATGCGATCGGCGGCGGATCGCGCTCGGACCTTTGGCTGGCGATCCTGGCGAATGTGCTCGGCATTCCCGTTCATCGGCTGGCCGAGGGCGAGACCGGCGCCGCCTTCGGCGCGGCGCGGCTGGCACGTCTTGCCGTCACCGGTGAGGACATCGGCGCGGTCTGCACGCCGCCGGCGCGCGTGCGGACCTTCGCTCCGGACGTCGCGCTGTCGGCAGCCTATGCCGAGCGGCGGCCGCGCTGGCGACAGCTCTATCGTCGGCCGAGCTAACCGGATCTCCGAAAGGCATTCGTCGCGGCGACGTGTTGCGGCGGCGTCTCTTTCATATTGTATTCGGCAACAGCCTCTAGTTTAATGGCTTCCCGCGCCAGCGATCAACGAGCCGCGGACGACGAGACGACGTGCATTGGGAGGCACGATGAGCGGTCCGATCCTCGAGATGCGCGGGGTGTCGAAGTCATTCTTCACCATCAAGGCCCTGCACAAGGTCGACCTCACCGTCTACGCCGGCGAAGTCCATGCGCTGATGGGCGAGAACGGTGCCGGCAAATCCACGCTGATGAAGATTCTCTCCGGCGCCTATCGCCCGGATCCCGGCGGTGAGATCCGCATCGAGGGCCGGCCGGTGCGCATCGAAGGGCCGATGGGCGGCCGCAACGCCGGCATTTCGATCATCTACCAAGAGTTGTCGCTGGCGCCGAACCTGACGGTCGCCGAAAACATCTATCTCGGCCGCGAGCTGTCGCAGAGCGGCCTGCTCGCGCGCAGCACGATGCGCGAGGGCGTCGGACCGATCCTGGACCGGCTCGGCGCCGATTTCACGGCCTCCACCTTGGTGGCCGAGTTGTCGATGGGCCAGCGCCAGCTGGTGGAGATTGCCCGCGCGCTGCATGCACGATCCAAGATCCTGATCATGGACGAGCCGACCACCTCGCTGTCGGCCGGCGAGAGCGAGAAGCTGTTCGCGCTGATCCGCCAGCTCCGCGCCGAAGGGCTCGCCATCATCTACATCTCGCATCGCATGGACGAGGTCTATGCGCTCGGCGACCGCGTCACCGTGCTGCGCGACGGCCGGCTGGTCGGCTCGCTCGACAAGCCGGAGATCCGCGCCGACAGCATCGTCCGCATGATGGTCGGTCGCGACGTGTCGTCGTTCTACAAGAAGGACCACGACCCGCACGCCAAGCGTGATCGCGCGGTGCTCAGCGCCGTCGACCTCGGCGACGGCCATCGCGTCAAGAATTGCTCGTTGACCGTTCATGCCGGCGAGGTGGTCGGCCTCGCCGGGCTGATCGGCGCCGGACGCACCGAGCTCGCGCATCTCATCATCGGAGCCGCGCCGAAGACGACCGGACACATCGAGCTCGACGGTGAGAAAGTCAGCATCGACACGCCGCGCGATGCGCTCGATGCCGGCATCGCCTATCTGACCGAGGACAGGAAGGCGCTCGGGCTGTTCCTCGACATGTCCTGCGCCGACAACATCAACCTCGCCGTGATCGGACGGGACGCGAAGCCCGGCGGCATTCTCGACCGCGACAAGGCGCGCGCACGCGCCGACGAGGCGTTCAGCGCGCTCGGCATCCGCGCTCCCAATCCTGGCGTCACCGTCGGCGGCCTGTCGGGCGGCAATCAGCAGAAGGTGCTGCTGTCCCGCCTGCTTGCGACCGCGCCGAAGGTCCTGATCCTGGACGAGCCGACCCGCGGCGTCGATGTCGGCGCCAAGTCCGAGATCTATTCGATCATCGACAATCTCGCCAAGTCCGGCACCGCGATCCTGGTGATCTCGTCCGATCTGCCGGAGATTCTCGGCATCTGCGACCGCGTGCTGGTGATGCGCGAAGGGCATCTGGCCGGCGAGTTGCAGCAGAGCGCGACATCCCCCATCACCCAGGAAGACATCATGGCGCTGGCCACCGGGACGGAGCACGTCGATGCCTGACAACAGTTCGTCGCAAGCCAAGACCGCGCCTTCATCCGGCCTGCCGTCCGCATCGGACAACAAGCAGCAGCGGCTACGGCTGATGATCCGCGCCGCCGGCATGCTGCCGGTGCTGCTGATCCTCTGCGTCGGCTTCCACATGCTGTCCGACGGACGCTTCTTCTCAGGACAGAATCTCGGCATCGTGCTGCAGCAGGCCGCCGTGAATACCGTGCTCGCCGCCGGCATGACCTTCGTCATCCTGACCGGCGGCATCGATTTGTCGGTCGGCTCGATCCTCGCCGCGGCTGCCATGGCCGGCCTGACACTGTCGAAGATGCCCGATCTCGGCGCACTGTGGCTGCCGGCCGCGGTGCTGACGGGCCTTGCCTTCGGCGTCGTCAATGGCGCGTTGATCGCGCTATTGCGGCTGCCGCCGTTCATCGTGACACTCGGGTCGCTCACGGCGGTGCGCGGTCTCGCCCGCCTGATGGGTGGCGACACCACCGTGTTCAACCCATCGATTCCCTACGCCTTCATCGGCAACGCCTCGCTGACGATCATTCCCGGCGTCGTCTCGATCCCCTGGCTGTCGGTGATCGCGCTGCTGGTGATCCTGGGCTCCTGGCTGATCCTGCGCCGGACCGTGCTCGGCGTGCACATCTATGCCGTCGGCGGCAATGAGAGCGCCGCGCGACTCGCCGGCATCAAGGTCTGGGCGGTGCTGATCTTCGTCTACGGCATGTCCGGCCTGCTCGCCGGCCTCGGCGGCGGCATGCAGGCGGCGCGGCTCTATGCGGCGAACGGTCTGCAGCTCGGCCAGTCCTACGAGCTCGACGCGATCACCGCCGTCATTCTCGGCGGCACGTCGTTCGTCGGCGGCATCGGCTCGATCTGGGGCACGCTGGTCGGCGCGCTCATCATCGCGGTGTTGTCGAACGGGCTCATCTTGGTCGGCGTGTCCGACATCTGGCAATACGTCATCAAGGGCCTCGTGATCATCGGCGCCGTCGCGCTCGACCGCTACCGGCTGCAGGGCTCGGCCCGCACCTGAGACAACATGGCGGGCGCCACCGGGGCCCGCCACAACGCATTCTTCCACGGCCACTGGTCCGCCGTGCGTAGACGAACAGGAAGGACCAGGGAGGAAACACATGGTCAAGTCGATGTTATCAGCCGGTGCCGCGCTGGCGCTCGTGATGAGCTCCGCGCCGTCATCGGCCAAGGAGCTGAAATCGATCGGCGTGTCGCTGGGCTCACTCGGCAACCCGTTCTTCGTCGCGTTGTCGAAGGGCGCCGAGTTCGAGGCCAAGAAGACCAATCCCAACGTCAAGATCACCGCGGTCGGCTTCGAATATGATCTCGGCAAGCAGGTCACCCAGATCGACAATTTCATCGCCGCCGGCGTCGACATGATCCTGCTCAACCCGGGAGATCCCAAGGCGATCGGCCCGGCGATCAAGAAGGCGCAGGCGGCCGGCATCCTCGTCGTTGCGGTCGACACCGCCGCCGAGGGCGCCGATGCCACCGTGACGACCAACAACGTGCAGGCCGGCGAGATCTCGTGCCAGTACATCGTCGACAAACTCGGCGGCAAGGGTGACGTGATCATCGAGAACGGGCCGCAGGTGTCGGCGGTGATCGACCGCGTCAACGGCTGCAAGAGCGTGTTCGCCAAGGCCCCCGGCATCAAGGTTCTCTCCAGCGACCAGGACGGCAAGGGCTCGCGAGAGGGCGGCCTCACGGTGACGCAGGGCTATCTCACCCGCTTCCCGAAGATCGACGCCATCTTTGCCATCAACGATCCGCAGGCGATCGGCACCGATCTCGCTGCGCGTCAGCAGCAGCGCACCGGCATCATCATCACCGCGGTCGACGGCGCCCCCGACATCGAGGCGGCGCTGAAGGATCCGGCCTCGCAGCAGATCCAAGCCTCGGCCTCGCAGGATCCGTTCTTCATGGCCCGCCGCGCCGTGCAGATCGGCGTCGGCCTGCTCAATGGCCAGAAGCCGGCCTCGACGGTCGAGCTGCTGCCCTCCAAGCTGATCACGCGCGACAATGTCGGCGAGTACAAGGGTTGGACCTCGGAGCGGAAGGAATAGAGTTCGATCGTCGACCCGCATCTGATTGAAAGCATCGAGAAGCGCCGCCCTCTCTGGGGCGGCGTTGTGCTTGGAACCACATTCTGTCTCGTCGGCGTGCCCTCAACGACCGATCGCCGCGGACTCGCGCGTCGATGGCAGATGTGGCAATCAACGTTCTCGACGGCGGAATTCAACCTGCGCTGGTGGCATTGGAGCTGGCGGTTCCTCCCGGGGATGGCTGCCAAGCTCGACGATCTCGGCCGCGGCCTGGTGCGGGCGCAGGGCCTGTTCCATTCCACAGCAGGAATTCCTCGCCGCGCTCGGCCGCGCATAGGACCGCGCTCAATCAGCGCCCTGTCGCGTTTGCGACAAGACTCCCCTGTTTGTCCCCGCTTTCCGCTGGTCCGGAACTTGCGTGGGCCTGCCTGACGGCATCAATCAGCAGGCGATCCGATGGCTTTCACCGCAGTCTGTCCGACAAGCGCCATGACCGAAGGCGGCATGGGCCTGTACCAGGTCGGCAAGAAGAGCGTGCTGCTGCTCTGGCCCCGTGGCGGCGAGCTGAAGGCCTATCGCGGCCGCTGCCCGCATGCCGACGTGCCGCTGGCGGAAGCGACCTTCGACGGCCGGACGATCACCTGCCCGCACCATCAATGGGGCTTCGACGCCACCCATGGCAAGTGCGTCACCCATCTCGTCCGCAATGCGCTGCACGCCTACCCGCTGCAGGTCGAGGGCGATGAGATCCAGGTGGATGTCGGGCCGGTGAAGCCGGCGCGCGCCGCGAGCTGATCGGGCCCAGGCCGGCCGCGGGGCGCTCGACGGTCGCGCGGCAGACACCTGCCCGCACGCCGCCGCAGCTATCCCGTTGCCATCAGCCGCTTCATGAACTGGTCGACCTCGCGACGCAGCGTCTCGACCTCACCATGGACCCGCTCGGAGGCATTGTTGACCCGCGCCGCGATCCGGCCGGTGTCGGCGGCAGCGCTGCTGATCGCGCCGACATTGGACGCGACCCGTGCCGTGCCGGACGAGGCTTCCTGAACGTTGTGCGCGATGTCTCGCGTCGCCGCCGCCTGCTGGTCGACCGCGGCCGAAATGGCGGAAGCGATCTCGTCGATCTCGGCGATCGTTCGCGCGATCGCCTCGACCGACGCGACCGACGTGGAGGTCGAGTGCTGCATCTCGTTGACCTTGGCGCTGATCTCTTCGGTCGCCTTGGCGGTCTGATCGGCAAGACTCTTGACCTCGGCCGCAACGACGGAAAAACCACGCCCGGCGTCGCCGGCCCGCGCCGCTTCGATCGACGCATTCAGCGCCAGGAGATTGGTCTGTTCCGCGATCTCGCTGATCAGCTTGACCACGTCGCCGATCCGGACCGCGGCATCGGCAAGTTCGCGGATCTCCCCGCCGGCACGATTGGCCTCGCTGACCGCACGCCCGGCGCTTTCGGTGGAGCGTGAAACCTGCCGGCCAATTTCGGCGATCGAGGACGCGAGCTGATCGGCCGCGCCCGCCGCCGTCTGAACATTGGACGACGCGCGCCCCGAGGCGGCGATCACATCCTCGGTCTGGCGGCTGGTTTCCGTCGCGGCCGTCGCGACGTGGCCGGCATCGGACTCGAGATCCTCCGCTGCACCGACGAGGCTGACGACGATCTGGTCGAGTTGGGTGCCGAACTGCCGTGCCAGACCCGCAATGTCGACCACCCGGCGGCCGAGGCTGTCGGTGCCCTGGTTGATGATCGCCGCGGACCGGCGGAATGCGCCAGGCAGGCCTCGCGCCATGATCTTGCGGAAATGCTTGCCGCGGCTGGCATAGTCCATAGAGGCCGACGCTTCGCGCACGAAGGCGTCGGTGATGTCGAGCATGTCGTTGATCGATTTCTGCAACAAGCCGATGTCGCCGTGCTGGCGCCGGCTCAGCACCCGCGGCTCGAGGTTGCCTTTGGCCGCGCTGTGACACACCATGGCCGCCTCCGCGACCACGGCAGCCGCCAACCGCAGCTGCCACAGGGCAAGGCCGAGCAGCAGCGCGACCGCGATGAGCAGCGCTCCGCCTGCCGCGGGCGAGGTCGTGCCGGCGACGACGAGCCAGGCCAGCGCGCCGAGTGTCAGCAGCGCCGCCGCCGCGATCGCGATCTGCGCCTTAGAGAGAGAGCACGAACTCATCATATTCAACGCCTTGTTGTTTGATCGCCGCGACCATCATGTCAAAGCTTGCGCGCAGGCCATCCTTGGCATTGGCGTGGCGCGCCTCTTCGTCGCACAGCGCCTTGTAAATGGACTTGAGCCGCTCGATCGGCGCTCGCTCGGGTCTGCGGCGGTTGGAATGGTAGCCGATGATATTGCCCTGGTCGTCCAGCGTCGGCGTCACATGGGCGAGCACCCAATAATGGCTGCCGTCCTTGGCCAGGTTGACGACATAGGCGAAGATCTCGCGCTTGGCCTCCAGCGTGTCCCACAGCAGCTTGAAGACGCAACGCGGCATCTCGGGATGGCGGATCAGGCTGTGAGGCGCTCCCAGGAGCTCGTCATAGCTATACCTGGCCATGCGAACGAAGACGTCGTTGGCGTAGGTGATGCGTCCCTTGCGGTCGGTCTTCGAGACGATCAGGTCTTCTTCGCCGAGCATGTGCTCGATTCCCGTCGGCTTCACAACGTGGGCCATGGCTGGTCCTCCTTGCGGTCATCACGATGCGGGGCGGACAGACGGGATGTCCCGGCCTTCACGGACGGTCCGGTCGAGGCGCTGGCGGAACCGGCGTCGTCCGGCATGCGGCCGGGTGTCGCCGAGACCCCCATCGACCGGCTTTCGTCGGCTCAGGAAAAAGGCTGTCCGCCTCACCGGCCTCAATCTGACGTTAACTGTCAAACATCGCGTTAACCGGGAGGTCCGCCAAACTACAGAGACCGCCCGCGGCAGGGACGGGACGCGCCGGCTCGATGGTCGGCGTTGGGTCTGGACCGCTGGCCGGAGGATCGCATCGGCCGTCGCCTTGTCGGAAGATGTGGCACAAGGACCAGGAGGTGCGTACGTGACGCCACGCAACCTCGTGAGACGCGCACGGGCCGGTCGGGGCGCTCATGCCCGACCGGCCCGGCGCCCCCTGCCTCAGAAGAAGCCGAGCTTCTTCGGGCTGTAGCTGACCAGCATGTTCTTGGTCTGCTGGTAGTGGTCGAGCATCACCTTGTGGGTCTCGCGTCCGACGCCCGACTGCTTGTAACCGCCGAACGCCGCATGCGCCGGATAGGCGTGATAGCAGTTGGTCCAGACGCGCCCCGCCTGGATGTTGCGGCCGAAGCGGTAGCAGGTGTTGGCGTCGCGGCTCCACACGCCGGCGCCAAGACCGTAGAGCGTGTCGTTGGCGATCGCCAGCGCCTCGTCCTCGGTCTTGAAGGTGGTGACCGAGACGACCGGCCCGAAGATCTCCTCCTGGAACACGCGCATCTTGTTGTGTCCCTTGAACACCGTCGGCTTGACGTAATAGCCGCCGGCGAGATCGCCGCCGAGCATGTTGCGCTCGCCACCGATCAGGAGCTGCGCACCCTCGTTCTTGCCGATGTCGATGTAGGACAGGATCTTGGTGAGCTGCTCCGAGGAGGCCTGCGCGCCGATCATGGTGGCGGGATCGAGCGGGCTGCCCTGCACGATCGCTCCGACGCGCTTGAGCGCACGCTCCATGAAGCGTTCATAGATCGATTCATGGATCAGCGCGCGGCTCGGGCAGGTGCAGACCTCGCCCTGGTTGAGCGCGAACATCACGAAGCCCTCGATCGCCTTGTCGAGGAAGTCGTCGTCCTCGGCGCAGACGTCCTTGAAGAAGATGTTGGGCGACTTGCCGCCGAGCTCGAGGGTCACCGGGATCAGGTTCTGCGACGCGTATTGCATGATCAGCCGCCCCGTCGAGGTCTCGCCGGTGAAGGCGATCTTGGCGATGCGGTTCGACGATGCCAGCGGCTTGCCTGCTTCGAGGCCGAACCCGTTGACGACGTTGAGCACGCCCGGCGGCAGCAGGTCGCCGACGATCTCCATCAGCACGAGGATCGAGGCCGGTGTCTGCTCGGCCGGCTTGAGCACGACGCAGTTGCCGGCGGCGAGCGCGGGCGCGAGCTTCCAGGCCGCCATCAGGATCGGGAAATTCCACGGAATGATCTGGCCGACGACGCCGAGCGGCTCGTGGAAGTGATAGGCGATGGTATCGTGGTCGATCTCGGCGATCGAGCCTTCCTGCGCGCGGATCACGCCGGCGAAATAGCGGAAGTGATCGATGGCGAGCGGGATATCGGCGGCGGTCGTCTCGCGGATCGGCTTGCCATTGTCCCAGGTCTCGGCGAGCGCGAGCTTGTCGAGATTGGCCTCCATGCGGTCGGCGATCCGGTTGAGGACCATCGCGCGCTCGGTGACGCTGGCGCGGGCCCAGCCGTCCTTGGCGGCATGCGCGGCGTCGAGCGCGGCCTCGATGTCAGAGGCATCGGAGCGCGCGATCTGGCACACCGGCTGGCCGGTGATCGGCGAGATGTTGTCGAAATATTTGCCGGCGTTGGGGGCCTTCCAGGCGCCGCCGATGAAATTGTCGTAACGCGCAGCGAACGGCGGCTTGAACGCCGCATTGACGTCAACCTTGGTCATCTGTCTCTCCCATTCACGCCGATGCACACGGCGTTGGAGACAGGCTCGATCAAACCGACGCAACAGACCAGAGGCCGGAGCGAGCGCGTCCGAGGAAGTGTCGCAGTTCTGCGACATCTTGGCTGCGATTCGACAGCCGCGGCGCGTTCACCGCTCGAGCCCGAGCCGCTTCATCTTCCGGTGCAGGGTGGCGCGCGACATGTCGAGCTCCTTCGCCGCCTTCGAGACGTTGCCGCCGGCGCGCGCCAGCGCGCGCTTCAGAACAGCACGCTCGGCGGCGTCGATGTCGTCGCCCTCGGTGGTTGCGTCCTTGATCAGGTCGCCGGCTGGCACCGGGCGCGCCAGCGCGGACGAAGAAAGGTTGAGCGCACGGCGCGCCGCCCGTGTGGCACCGATGACGAGGTCGTTGCGATCGACTGCCAGCAGCGAGTTGATCTCGCGCTCGCTGTCCGGCGTGAGCACGATGCGGGCGTGCGGAAAGGCCTGGCGGAAATTCTCCGCCTCGATCAGGCGCGCGGCATCCGCGACGGTGGTCGCGATCAGCCGGCTGAAGCCTTCGGTGAGATCGGCACGACAGGAGGAGACGTCGAGCGCGGCCTTGAGCTGACCGTGCTCGTCGAAAATCGGCGCGGTGGTGCAGAACAGGCGCGCGTTGCGCGACAGGTAGTGCTGATCGCGGTCGATGGTCAGCGGCCGCTTCTCGACCAGGCAGGTGCCGATGGCGTTGGTGCCCTCGTGCCGCTCGCTCCACACCGCGCCGGTCCACAAGCCCCAGGATTCGAAAGTGGCGTCGTCCCCGCGGGCGCCGCGGCGCTCGAGCACGGTGCCGTCGGCATCGGCGAGCAGCACCGAGCAGCCGACGCCCCCAACCGCCAGGAACAGCCGGTCGAGGCTCGCCTGCGCGATCGCGAGCAGCCGCCCGAGCCGCGCGCGCGCGTCCGCGATTTCGGCGGCAGTCAGGCGAGCCGGCAGCTTCGGCGTGGCGGGATCGAGCGCATGGAGATGGCCGGAGCGGCGCCATGATGCCGCGAGCGCCGAGACCGCCGGCGCGCCTCTGTCGGCTCTGCTGTCAGCGTCAGCCTTCGCATCCCCCTTGGCCAAGGCCTCCAGGACGCGATCCGAATGGGCATTCCCGGGCGAACGCCCCATGTCCCTCCTCCCGGCTCTGCCCGCGTTGGCGCAGCTTACTGCTAGACTAGCGCAACTACAGCACCGCGGTTTGACCGGCGTCAAGGAACGCCGACCAGGCTGCAATCCTTCGCTCGCCGCCGGGGCCGCGACCGATGCCTCACTTTCCCCGGACGACTACGGGGGTGTCGCAACACTGCGACACTCCCTCGCCCGAACTGGTCCGTGCGCCCTGAAATGGAGCCGGTGCCTTAAAGCGCATTAATCCTCAGTCCGGATGGTTCCCGCACGCGCTTCGCACCGACGAACGTCATTGCCCGGTGTCGCGAGGCAACCATGAGAGGGAAACATGCGCCTATCCTTTGCGGCAATACGCTCCATCCAGACCAAGATCGCCTTGATCGCCGGCTTCTGCCTGGCGCTCACCTGCGTCATCCTGATCGGCTACGGTCTGTTCTCGACGCAGAGCATGAACCAGTACGTCAACCACGAGGTGATGCAGCTGGTCGATCGCCAGACCAAGGAGAGCCTGATGAACCGGGCCTCCACCGAGGCCAACGTCATCAAGGCCGAGCTGGAGGTCGGGTTCGACGCCGCGCGCACGCTGGCGCAGTCCTTTGCGGTGTTGGCTGACGCCAAGAACGGGACCGCCACGAGCGCCCGCCGCGCGCAGCTCAACGCCGTGCTGCGGCACGTGCTGGAGCTCAATCCCGCCTTCAACGGCACCTATTCGGCCTGGGAGCCCGACGGGCTGGACGGCAACGATGCGGCCTTCAAGGCCAACAAGGAAATGGGCTCCGACCACACCGGCCGCTTCCTCCCCTATTGGACGCGAAGCGCCGGCGGCGCAATCGCCGTGCAGCCGCTGGTCGAATACGACAGCAGCGAGCGCCATCAGAATGGCCTCGTGAAGGGCGCCTGGTACATCAACCCGAGCACCACCGGGAGGGAGAACATCCTAGGACCGCTGCCCTACATCGTCCAGGGCAAGCCGGTGTTCCTGGCCACGATGTCCGTTCCCGTCATGATTGACGGCAAATTCCGCGGTCTCGCCGGCGCCGACTACAATCTCGACTTCGTGCAGAAGCTGGCGGTCAAGATCAACACCTCGCTGTTCGACGGCAAGGGCAAGGTCGTGATCCTCAACGACACCGGCCTCGTCGTCGCCGACAGCGCCGACCAGAACGTCATCGGCAAATCCGCCGCCGAGGCCGACTCGCGCTGGGCCGACAGCGCCGCCATCGTTCGAACCGGCAAGGGCACCGTTCTCGACGAGCCCAACAATCCCAACGTCGACATCTACGCCCCGATCACATTCGGTCTCACCGACACGCCCTGGTCGGTCGTGATCTCCGTCCCGCGCGACGTCGTTCTCGCCTCCGCACGGCAGCTCGACGCCTCGCTCAGCGGCCGCTCGACCAACAACACGCTGTGGCAGCTCGGGGTCGGAACGGTGATCACGGCGCTTGCGATCTTCCTCATCTGGGTGGCGGCACGGGGCATTGCCCGTCCGATCCAGGATTGCGCCGTGTTTGCCAATGGCATCGCCAAAGGCGACTTCAACCAGACCCTCACCATCGAGCAGGCGGACGAGGTCGGAGCCCTCGCCACCTCCCTGAAAGCCATGCAGGGCGACCTGAAGCAGAGCATCGCGCAGCGCGCCGAGGACCAGGCCGCCGCCGACGCCCAGCGTCGCCACGCGATGAGCCAGATGGCGGATCAGTTCGAGGCGTCCGTCGGCGGCATCGTCGAAACCGTGTCGGCTGCCTCGAGCACGCTGGAGACGTCGGCCGGCTCGTTGAGCGCCACCGCGGAGCGGGCGCAGACGCTGGCTACGACGGTCGCCGCGGCATCGGAGCAGGCGTCCACCAACGTGCAGTCGGTGGCGTCCGCGACCGAGGAGATGGCCTCCTCGGTGACCGAGATCAGCCGCCAGGTGCAGCAGTCCGCGCGCATGGCCAACGAGGCCGTCACGCAGGCACGCTCCACCACGGGGCGGGTCGGCGAGCTGTCGAAGGCGGCCGCGCGGATCGGCGACGTCGTCGAGCTCATCAACAGCATCGCCGGCCAGACCAACCTGCTCGCCCTCAACGCCACCATCGAGGCGGCACGGGCGGGCGACGCCGGACGCGGCTTTGCCGTGGTCGCCACCGAGGTCAAGGCGCTTGCCGAGCAGACCGCGAAGGCGACCGGCGACATCGGCCAGCAGATCGCGGGCATCCAGACCGCCACCCAGGAGTCCGTCGGCGCGATCCGCGAGATCAGCGAGACCATCGAACGTCTGTCGGAGATCTCGGCCACCATCGCCGCCGCAGTCGAGCAACAGGGCGCGGCGACGCAGGAGATCTCGCGCAACGTCCAGCAGGCGGCCCAGGGCACGCAGCAGGTCTCCTCGAACATCACGGATGTGCAGCGCGGCGCAAGCAGCACCGGGACCGCGTCCTCCGAGGTGCTGTCGGCCGCGAAGCTGCTGTCGCGTGACAGTGGCCGCCTGAGGGACGAGGTCGGCAAGTTCCTGAGCTCGGTCCGCGCGAGCTGAGCGCCGGCCGACCAAAACCGAAAAGGCCGCCTGGATGAGCCAGGCGGCCTCGTCGTGTTGGATGCAATGCGTCTGCTGCTGATCTCAGCGGCCGCCGCGCGACAGCATCTCGAAGCGGTAGTTGACACCGACCATCGCCGTGTGGAGCTGGGTCTTCTGGCTGACGACGTTCGGCCCTCCGGTGATCGCGGCGGCGCCCGGCAGCGTGCCGGTCACGGTGCCGAAATCGGCGTAATCATATTCCGCGAAGGCCGACCAGTTGCGGGCGAACATCCACTCGACGCCGGCGCCGACCGTCCATCCGCTGCGGTTGAACGCCACGCTCGCCGACTGCCCGGTGGCGGTGTTGACGACCGAAACGTTGGTCCGTGTCCACGCCGCACCACCGCGCACGTAGGCCAGGATCTCAGGTGTCACGAGATAGCCGGCACGCACCGTGGCCGTGTAGAGGTTGCTCGTCCGCGTGTTCATCGTCAGCGCCGGCCCGAGCGGGCTCGACGCGTTGATGATGCCGATATCGGCCATGGCCTGGATGCCGACCACGAAGCGGTCCATCTGATAATCGCAGCCGAGCTGCAGGCCGCCGATGACGTCGCTGCCATTGCTCGAGATGGCGGTCGGAATCTGCACGGCAGCGACGGGCAGCGGCGCCACGTTGCCGCCGCCTGCCACCGGCGGCTGGTTCTGCGGCGGCGGGTTGCCATTGTTGCCCTGCGGCGGCGGGTTCGGCTGGCCGCCGCCATTGTTCGGCGGCGGATTCTTCGGCGGCCAGGGCTTGTCCGGATGATACGGCCATCCGCCATGATGGTCGTTGCCGCCCTGCTGCTGCCAATGATCCTTGTCGGGCTGCTTGTCGCCATAGCCGCCCTTGCCGTCATCATTGTCGCGCGGCTTGCCGCCCCAGCCATAGCCGCCATGCTTGTCGTCGTCGCGTTGATCCGGCTTCAGCCAGGCGTAGCTGTCACGCTCGCTCTTCAGCGGCTGCTTCGACCAGCCGAAACCGAGTGGCTTGTCGTATCCGTCGTCCTTCTTCCCACCCCATCCGGAAGCCGGCTTGTCGTGATCGTCCTGCCGATCACGGTGCAGCCAAGCCGATCTGTCGGAGTAGCCGCTCGAATGCAGCTGCGACCAGCCGCTCGACTTGTCATGGTCGTCGTCGTGATGCTTGTCGAACCAGCCGCCACCATATTTGACGTCGTTGTAGTTGTTGTCCTTGTTCTTGGATGGCGCCGACGGCCAGGACGACTTGTTGTCGCCGCCTTTCGATCCAACCTTTGGCCAGTCGTGATCCTTGTCGCCATACGGCTTGCCGGGCTGCCACCAGCCCTTGTCGCCGCGCTCACAGATCGGGGGCTTTTGCGGCGGCTTATGCGGCGGCTTCCACCCGCCGTTATTCCCGCCGGGGTTGTTCGGCGGCGGCGGGTTCGGCGCAGGGTTTGCAACCACAGGCGGCTTGACCACAGGCGGGTTGTTCGCATTGCCGACCGGTTGCTGCACGGGCTGAACGGGCGCGGCGGCGGCATTGGCGACCTGGCTCCACGTCTGCTGCTGGCGTGACCAGGCCATCCCGGCATTCGCGCCGGCATGGCAGCCACTCCACCTGTAGGCGAAGACGTCAGGCGGCGGGAGCGGGGGAGGCAGGGCGAGATCAGTCGCCCAGACCGATGTCGTACTTCCTGCGAAAGTAGATAGGCAAAGGCATACGCCAAATACGCGACGCATCGAACTCACAACTCCTGAACACGTGCCGCAACAAACGGCGGCCGCATCAGGAGGGTGAGATTGTGTCGCGAACTGAATTGAAAAATGTCATTCGGAAGGAATGCAGATCGGGCCCCCGACGCGATCGAGATTCGGCTTTGACTGTTGCACGCAAGATGCAGGATTCTGGCAAAAAGAAGCAGCGCGCGACACGATTGCGACAAATGGCGCGATGCGCGATGCCGTCGCGGCTCATGAGTTCATTCGTAGACGAACGTGCGCACCGAACTCACTGGATGCGCAGCGCGCGGCCCCGCGCTCGACGGCATGCTTCCTAATCGCGCGCACCTCGCGATCGTCGTCCTTCACATCTACTACACGTCTCGATTGCATCACATCGAGCAGGGCGGCATATCGGCTGCACGGTCGCCATCGTCTTCGACGCGCCGACGCTCGGCGGTCCATGCGTGTCGACAACCCCTGCTCTTGGTTTCGCCGTTATCGCGCAGCCTGTGCGACGTCATCGATCGGGAGAGAAAGCGGCGGACGCCGCCGTAATCGCACCGAATGAGGCGTGGCTCCGTCAACGTTGCGGCAACTCATCGGGGGCGCGTGCCGCGAAGCATCCATAATTGCGGCCGGTTGTGTCGTGCTCACTCGCCGGGCTCGAAGGCCCCGCAGAGGGTGTCGATCCGATCCTGCACTCCGCAGAGATGCACCCATTTCCGCTCGTTCTGGATTGCGATGAGGATGGAACGAAGCAAGGGCACGGCCGATCGCGACCGGAAATACGGATTTGAGCTCGCCGCCAAATCGTCCGGTCATCAGCACAAGCGCCGCCTGCGCCGCCCGCGCATCATGGCTGGGCTCGCCTCGGCCATGACGACAGACTGAGGCCCGTCGGGCGGATCAGCGCAGCGTGATCCGCCGCACCGCGCGGTGCGCACGGCACATAGCGTGTCATGCCACCATCATCACGGATTGCGCCGGGAGAACGAGATGGCATAGGCGCCGTTGCGGATGTCGATCATCGGATCGTCGGAGGCCTCGATGCCGTCGGTGAGCTGGCCCGGCAGGAACAGCAGCTTCTTCTGCGCGGCGTCACTGTCTTCGACCGCCTTGTCGATCGTCAGCACGCCGAGCTCGACCAGCTTGCGATCGTCAGGCCACGGCTTTGCCGGATCCTTGGTGTCGTCGCCGGCCGCGGCGAGCTGCGCCTTGAAGCGGAACGTCACCGGCCCCTGCTTCAGCCGCGCCGGCAGCTCGGCCATCAGGAAGTCCGGCGCGCGTTTCGCCGCGTCCTCCTGGTCGATATGCACGACCTTCTCCGGCAGCATCTGCCAGCGCACCGCCTGCTTCTCGCCGGCCTTGTTGACGAGGACGAAGGCGTTGACGCCGAAATAGGCCTCGTCGGCAAGACTGTCCGGCGTCGCGATGGTGCCGAGCGCCGCCGGCACCGAGGGATGGCTGGCGACGAACTGCTCGAGCCTGGTCGGCTTGGCCGCGTTCGGTCCAGAGTCCGCGATCGCCAGGAACAGATCGCGCAGCTCCGCACCGGTCGAGACGGGGAAGAATTTCAGCGAGTTGATCACGAGGTCCATGTCGCTGCCGTCGGCGAGATGAAACTTCACCGCCATGCCGTGCGGATTGGCGTCGCCGGATCCGTCCGGCAGGTTCGGCACGCCGGTGGAGTCCGAGAACCGCACCGTCACCGGAATCTCGCCGCCGCTGAACAGCGACGCCTTGCTCAAGGTCGCCGCCTCGGTCGACGGCTTGAACTTGCCCTCGACCACGACGCCCTTGGCGTGATTGGCGCGAAAGCCGGCGTGCACGCCGAACACCTTGTTCATCGCATTGACGAGTTGCTCCTCGACCGGCGGTTCCTGCGCGAGGGCAGCGGCGGGCAACGCGAGAGCAATCCCGGCCAGCGCGGCAACGAGTGTGCGTATCGTCATGAGCGGCGTCCTCCTGTATGAGCGATGCAGGATAGCAGCATGAATTGACGCGTGAGCGATTTTCGAGCGCGGCCGATTGGGCGCCCATCACAGCGGCATGATCCACCTTGCGGTCTGACAGGAGCCATCACGCCCCATCACCGCTCCTTGCGGCGAGATGGCGAATGTCTCTATTGTAGCCGCACGTGCCCGGTCTGCCTCCCTCCGCCCTGCGGTGCGGATCCGGGGATCGTGCCCCCTCCGACCCTGACGCCGGACGGCGCGCCCACGACGGAGTTTCGACTGTGTCCGCACCGGAAAGCTTCCCCATCGACAAGATCCACATCCCCGACAAGAAGCGCAAGGCGCTGAAGCAGGACGCGGTCGACGCGCTGGCCGAAAGCATTTTGGAGGTCGGCCAGCGCGAGCCGATCCTCGTCCGCCGCGACAAGGACCATTTTGTCCTGGTCGAAGGTCTGCACCGCCTCGAAGCCTGCAAGGCCCTCGGCGAAGGCGCCATCATGGGTCTGCTGATCTCCGCCGAGGAAGCCCGCCAGCGCGAGCTGCCACCGCCGCCCGTCGATCCGGAGCGCGAGAAGATGGAGCGGCTGCGCAAGCTGCGGCTGGAGAAGGAGGAAGCGGAGAAGCTCACAACGGCGCCGAGGGGCGTCTCTGGCGCCCATGCCGCGACGCGCCCGCGCGCGCCGACGGAGACGACGAACCGGAGCAACAGGCCTGCCACCGCGAAACCATCGCGCCCCGGACAAGGATCGTCGCCCCGGACCTTGTCGGATTGGATCAAGCAACAAGAGCGAAGCGGCGGGCGATACTGACGGTTTCAACGCGCGAGTTCCTCCCCGGCCACGGTCTGATTGAGCGGCAGTCCGTCTGGCGGGTCAGCGCAGCGTGATCTGCCCGGCGGCCTCTCCGATGCGCCTTGCGCAGCGGGTATTTCACGATTGCGCCGATGCGAGGTCTGTCGCTCGGCCAGGGGCTTATCGCGGCCGCCAAGGCCGATACGATTTCGATCGCGTCTTGGCAGGTCGGAATGCACGGCGTCACACTTGCCATTTCCACGGCCTCCGACACGTGCTCGGCACGCGACTGGAGGTCTACGGCTCGTGAAGGTCAGCAGCCCGGAGTTCCGTGCTCCTGGGTTCCTTCCCACCCGGCGAACTGGTGGCTTCTGACTCGGGGCTCGAAGGAGAAGAAGTAGCGACCTCCGCGGCCGATCGAGGCCCGTTTGGTATTGAGCTGCGGATTGTCTCACGCCCCCCGCTATACCGACAGTGCCAGAGATAGTCCGCCATGCGCCGAGGAATTGGGTTGGCAAACCGGATGGGGGCCCTTCTCGGCCCCGAACGGGTACGGATGCGGCGCGTGGAACCCCTGCTTCGACGAGACATTCTTTTCTCGTCCGTTGAATCACCGCCGCTGCCCCGCGCTCGTCGGCCATGAATCTTGGAGCGTTGACTTGACCTCATTTGAGCAGAGGCCGCTCGGCCCGATCATCATCCTCGTGGCAGCCGCCGCCGGCACGCTGCTCGGCCTCTACGACTACCTAGCTCCTTTGACCGGGGTCACTGGCGCCCCGGGCGCGTTGCTCGTCATCGGATCCAGTCTGGCACTCGTCGTCGACGCCTTCGTCCTGTGGTTTGGTCGAAGCGGGTGGCTCTTCTGGGTGTTCTGGTCCCTCGGGCTGCTCGGCGCGCTCGGCACAATAACCGCCGCCTGCTTTCTGCATGCGTGGTGGCTGGCGGCGGCCACGGTCGTCGCACTCGTCGGATTGATTGTGACGCTTGCCGCCCCACCCCAGCCAAGAAGAGCCGTGGCATGAGAATCCGTTCATTCTGCCGTAGCGCCCCATTTGCGGCGCTCACGCTGGCGGTCATGGTCGCGCTGCCGCCGGCGATTGCACAGAACGACACTGCTCATCCGGCTGCCACCCTCGGAAGCATTCCAGGCCCAGAGCAGCATGGGCCTTCGAGCACTGGCTCGGAGCAGCCCCACAGCAATGCCGGTCGCGCATCGTCAGCACCGGGCAACGAGCAATCGGGAGCTGCCGACGCAGGCGCTCAGCTGCCGTCCGGCAGCTTGCCCACGCCGAAGCCGATCCCGCTCGTCCCGACCCATGCCGTCTGGAATACGTTTCACGGTCAGCTCAATGCCCAGAAGTACTCTCCCCTGACCCAGATCACAGCCGACAATGTCCGATCGCTGGTAAAGGTGTGGGAGTATCACACCGGCGACGTTTCGGATGGGTCGGGCAAGCTGCCGACCAGCGTCTGGTCCGCCACGCCGATCTTTGCCAATGACACGCTCTACATCGGCACGCCGTTCTATCGCGTTGTTGCGCTGGAGCCCGCGACCGGAAAGGTCAAATGGACCTTCGACTCCAAATCGACGCTCAAGGCCTTGACCCAGCCGGCGCTGAAGAACCGCGGGGTCGCCTATTGGGAGGCAGCGAATCCCGTCGCGGGCCAGCCGTGCCAGAAGATCGTCTATCTCGGCACCATGGACGCGCAGCTCTTTGCCATGGACGCGGATACTGGCAAGCTCTGTCGTGATTTCGCGAACGGCGGCGTCCTCAACGTCGATCAGTGGAACGACGTGAACAACAAATATCCGCTTTCGTTGCTTCAGCCGCCGACGGTCGCGGGCAATCACGTGATCCTGGGCTGGGCCGGCAAGGACTGGGCCTATGCTGAAGCACCGCCCGGCACCGTATTCTCGCTCGATCCGCAAACGGGCAAGCGACAATGGTCCTTCGCTACGCTGCCGCCGAAGATCGCGTCCCGCACCGGCACCGCCAATGTGTGGACGGGCATGTCGGTCGACGAGGGACTTGGATTGGTCTATCTCCCGGTCTCCAGCCCCTCCCCGAACTACTGGGGCGGCAACCGCACCGAGCCGATCCCGTTGGCCACATCGACAACGGCCCTCAACCTCGAAACCGGCGAGGTCGTTTGGTCTCGCCAGTGGGTGCACCATGACATCTGGGACTACGACATCAACTCCGCGCCGACGTTGATGGACATCACCGTCGATGGGAAGCAGATCCCAGCGCTGATGCAGGCAACCAAGATGGGGTTCCTCTTCGTCGTCGACCGACGCACTGGCAAGGACGTCTGGCCGATCGAGGAGCGCAAGGTGCCTGGTGGCGACGGCTCGATCCAGGGCGAAATCTACGCGCCGACGCAGCCGTTTCCGATCAGGCCGGCGCCGCTGCTCGACCAGTCGAAGAAGCCTCCCATCTGGTGGGTCGCCGACGCCCTCGGGCTCGGCCAATGCTCGAGGCTCTGGAAGAGCCTCAATTACGCCGGCATGTACTCGCCGCCGACCCACAAGGACAGCGGCGTGCTCGCCTATCCCGACTCGGCCGGCGGCGTGCAATGGGGCGGCGTAGCCTTCGATCCGCGCGGCAAGACCGCGATCGTCAACTTCTCGCACGTGGTGCAATCCATCAAGCTCTACCCCCGGAAGGAATATGAGCAGCGCGCAGCCGGCTCGGGCAACGAGCAAGGCTTCTATCCTCAAGAGGGTGCGCCATACGGCATGTCACTCGACAACGCGCTGAACTGGCTCGGCATGCCCTGCTGGAAGCCGCCATTCGGCGAGATCGCCGCCATCGACATGACCACCGGTGACATCAAATGGCGCCGTCCCATCGGCGCCTCCCAGAAGTGGGGCTTCTACATGCCGGAGTCGATGGGATCGGTGACGATCGGCGGCCCGGCGGTTACGGCCGGAGGCGTGATCTTCATCGGAGCCTCGATGGACGCCAAGGTGCGGGCCTACGCGCTGGCCGACGGCAAGGAGCTCTGGTCCGACATCGTCCAGGCCCCCGCGGTCGCCAATCCCGCCGTCTATGAGTACAAGGGCCGCGAATACGTCGCCTTCATCGCGGGCGGCAACACGATCCTCAAGGACCAGGTCGGCGATCAGGTCGCCGTCTACGCTCTACCGTAGCGGCGGTGCTCGCCAGCTGGCTTGCGCTGAACCGGAGCGGAATGGCTTCCGTGCCTACGCCGCGGCGATACAGCTGCCGTCGCATTCGCTGCGCAAATGGCGCGGCCGACTGGACCGCGGCGAGGTCGCGATCGCCGGCGGGCGCATCCTCATCCCTCCGCCCGCCCACCGTTAGGACGTCTTTAGGCGAGGTCCGCCTTCATCAGGTCGCGCAGCGCTTTCGGTATGGGCTGGGCCCTGCCGCCGCTGATGAACGCAACTCTCACGTCGGCCTTGACGAGCACCTCCTCGCCGCGCCTGACCTCCTGCGCCAGCGTGATCGACGCGCCCTTCACCGCCACGGGCCAGGTGACGACGTCGAGCACGTCGTCCATACGGGCCGGCCGCAGGAAGTCGAGCGTCATCGAGCGCACCACGAAGGCGAAGCCCGGGGCCTCGCTTGCCGCCTCCGCGAACAGCGCGTGCTGCTCGGCGCCCATCAGCCGCAGATGATTGGTGCGGCCGCGCTCCATGAAGCGGAGGTAGTTGGCGTGATAGACGATTCCGGAGAAATCCGTGTCCTCGTAGTAGACCCGCACCTGCATGTGGTGGCGGCCGTCGCGGATCGCGCCGTCGAGATGTCGTTGGGTCAAGGGAAGCCCTCGATAGCCGGAAATGGCGATCGTTTCGCCCAGTTCAACGGCCAACGCAAGAGCAGGCCAGCACGAGCCGGCTAGGACGTCACCTCGACGGGTTCCCTGCCGACGTTGACCAGCACGATCTCCGGCGGCATGCCGATCCGGACTGGCATGATGCTGCAGCCGAGGCCGCCGGAGACGATCACGTCGCATTGGGTGCGGATGTGGCCATAGGCCAGATTGACGCCATTGCGCGCGGGAACGGCCGGCGACCAGCCGAGCACGCGGATCTGGCCGCCATGCGTATGCCCCGACAACTGCAGCGCCACGCGCGGCGGCACCCGGAGCGCGACGTCAGGCTCGTGCGCCAGCAGAATTACCGGGGCGCTGTCCGTCACCTTGCGCAGCGTCGCTGCGAGATCATCGATGCCGATCCGCGGCATCGGCCGGAAGCGCCGCGCTGGCATGTAGGCCAACTGATCGCCGAGGCCGGCAAGCCAGAAGGCATGGCCATTCTTGGTGAGACGCACGACGTCGTTCTCGTAGACGGGAATACCGGCGGCCTCGAGCGCCTTCTGGGCATACGGCGCGCCGCGGCCGTCGCGCTGCACGGTTCGATCATCCCAATAATCATGATTGCCCAGGATGGCGTGCACGCCCAACGGCGCCTTCAGGCCGCCGAGCACCGGCGCCCAGGCATCGGCGTCGATGCGTCCGATGTGATGACGATGACCGGCGACGTAGTCGCCGAGCAGAACGATCAGATCCGGCTGCAGCGCGTTGGTTCGCTGCACGATCCCATCGATATGAGCGAGCGACATCCAGGGATCGCAGGCATGGATGTCGGCGATGGCCGCGATCTTCAGTCTTAGCCCAGCCGGCCAGTTGCGTGGATGGATGTGATAGTCGGTGACGCCCAGGCGGAGCGGCTCGACGCCGACGCCGTAGGTCGCGGTCGAAAAACCGGTGGCGGCAAGACCGCCTGAGAATGACAGAAAGCGACGGCGTGACAGCATCGATAAACTCCTCGCAGCGGCTCCCTTCTCCCTGATCATTGCAACCGATTTCGGGTGCGTCTGTGCAGATTGTCAGCAGTTTCGTTAATCATCGTCCTCGCTGCCGAACAGACCGAACTGGCCGGGATCGCGGTTCGAGGGCTCTGCCATGCCGAGATGCCTGAACGCGTGCGACGTCAGCAGCCGGCCGCGCGGCGTACGCTGCAGATAGCCGCATTGGATCAGATACGGCTCGATGATGTCCTCGATCGCATCGCGCGGCTCCGACAACGCTGCCGCCATGGTCTCGACGCCGACCGGCCCGCCGCCGTAGTTCAGCGCGATGGTCGAGAGATAGCGCCGGTCCATCGCGTCGAGCCCGGCGGCATCCACTTCGAGCGCGCTCAGCGCGTGATCGGCGATGGCGCGATCGATCGCACTGGCGTTGGCGGCCGACGCGAAGTCGCGCACGCGGCGCAGCAGCCGGCCGGCGATCCGTGGCGTGCCACGGGCGCGCCGCGCGATCTCGTTGGCGCCGTCGGCGGTCATGCCGACCCCGAGCACGCGGGCACCGCGCGTGACGATGCCTTCGAGCTCCTCCACCGTGTAGAAGTTCAGTCGGATCGGAATGCCGAACCGGTCACGCAACGGATTGGTCAGCAGTCCTGCGCGCGTCGTCGCGCCGACCAGCGTGAACTTCGACAGGTCGATCTTGACCGAGCGGGCCGCGGGGCCTTCGCCGATGACGAGATCGAGCTGGAAATCCTCCATCGCCGGATAAAGGACCTCCTCGACCGCCGGGCTGAGACGATGGATCTCGTCGATGAACAGCACGTCGCGCTCTTCGAGATTGGTCAGCAGCGCGGCGAGATCGCCGGCCTTGGCGATGACCGGGCCCGAGGTGGCGCGGAAGCCGACGCCGAGCTCACGCGCCACGATCTGCGCCAGCGTCGTCTTGCCAAGTCCGGGCGGACCGACGAACAGCACATGGTCGAGCGCCTCGCCGCGCTTGCGCGCCGCCTCGATGAAGATCGAGAGGTTGGCGCGCGCCTGCTGCTGCCCGACGAACTCCGACAGCTGCTGCGGACGCAGCGCAGTGTCGCCGACATCGTCGGAGCGCCGCTCCGGACTGACCATGCGCGCCGGCGGCTTCATCATCGTTCACCCGCCGGCAACTGCTGATGATCTAGTGGAAACGACATCTTTGAAACATACCATGCGCAAATTAGCTCGGCAGGAGTAACGACCATCGTCCAGTAGAGCAGCTTCTGGACGTCGCTCGGCACGAGCCGGTCACAACAGTCCACGATATCCCTGTAGGTGATGGTCAGGGCAGCCACAGGAATCACGAAAAACAAAGCGAACGGCCACGAAATCCGCTTCGAGAATGAAACCTGAAGAGCCGCCGCTGTGGCAACGAACAGTTGCGCGGGTAGTATCCAGGCAAGACTGAGCGCGAACGCAGCAAATAGGTCAACGACCGCACCCTCTCGAGGGCGTTCGACCTGCAAGAGCAGCGGTCCGGTCAGCCATATCACGGGAGCTGAAATCAGCGTACCTCCGAGCAAGAAGATTGCGAATACGCGCGGCGTCCTAAAATTCATCCGGATTGCTCCGAAGTCAGGACCGCAGTGGGCGCAGACTGCCAACGGACGGTGTCCGCCCGCTGCCCGGTCAATCTGCGCGCCGGCGGCTTCATTCGTTGCCGCGCCTGTATTTGTTTGGCAGCAGTTCGCCGATGGTCACCGCCGCAGGCCCCTTGCCGTTCGACGGCACGATGACGCGCGCCTTGGCATCATAGTCGTGGATCAGCTCGCGGCAGGTGCCGCAGGGCGAGACCACGGCGACCTCGCCGGGCTCGCCGGGCTTGGGATGGCGCACCGCAACGATGGTCTCGATGCCGTGGTCGCCAAACTCGGTGATGGCGCGGCCGATCGCGATGGCCTCGGCGCAGACAGCGTTGCGGCCGAGATAGGCATCGATGTTGACGCCGGTGATGATGCGGCCGTCGCGCGTGCGCATGGCGGCGCCGACCTCCTGCCAATCGTTGCGATAGCGGCTCTTGACCGCTGATGCGGCCGCCTCGATCAGCTCCTTGTCCTTCTTGCTCACCATGGGGGAAACGGATGTCCTTCTGCTCGCCCGGCCGGGCGACGACTGCCTATTTCGCCAGCTCCTTGAGGCCGAGGCGAATGAGTTGCGCGGTCTCGGCCTTGTCGCCGGCCGCGCGTGACGCGGCGGCAATGGCGGCAGCCGCCTGCGGCTGGCCATAGCCGAGATTGATGAGCGCGGAGATCGCGTCCGCGATCGGCTGCGGCGCGCGGGATTCTTCGATGGCGCCGGACAGCCTGACGACACCGGGATCGACATCGGCGAACGCCGGTGCCTTGTCCTTGAGCTCGGTGACGATGCGCTCGGCGACCTTGGGACCGACGCCCGGCGTTCGCGCTACCGCGGCCTTGTCGCGCAGCGCGATCGCATTGGCGAGGTCTGCCGGCGGCAGAGTGCCTAGGACCGCGAGGGCGACCTTGGCGCCGACGCCCTGCACCGTCTGCAACAGGCGAAACCATTCCCGTTCGACATCCGAGCAAAAACCGAACAGCTTGATCTGGTCCTCGCGCACATAGGTCTCGATCGACAATGTGGCGGCTTCACCGGGCGACGGCAAGGCCTGCAGCGTCCGCGCCGAGCAGTGCACCTGATAGCCGACGCCGCCGACGTCGAGGATGACGAAATCCTCCGCGTAGGAATCGATCAGCCCCTTCAGCTTGCCGATCATAGCCCGGTCACCTTCATGCGCAGCGCCTGGCCCTGGCGGTGATGGGCGTGGGTGATGGCGATGGCGAGCGCGTCCGCCGCGTCGGCCGACGGCGGCTCGGCCTTCGGCAGCAGGATCTTCAGCATCACCGCGATCTGGCCCTTGTCGGCATGACCGGCGCCGACCACGGTCTTCTTGACCTGGTTGGGGGCGTATTCGGCGACCGAAATTCCGAACATCGCCGGCGCCAGCATGGCGATGCCGCGGGCCTGGCCGAGCTTCAGGGTGGCGACGCCGTCCTTGTTGACGAATGTCTGCTCGACCGCAGCTTCCATCGGCGCGAACCGGCCGAGCACCGCCGAGAGCCCCTCATGGATCGCCAGCAGCCGGCTCGCCAGCGGCAGATCATCGGGCGGCTCGACCGAGCCGCAACCGACATAGATCAGCCGGTTGCCCTCGCTCTCGATCACGCCCCAACCGGTGCGGCGGAGGCCGGGATCGATCCCGATGATGCGGACGGCTGCGCGAATCGGCTGGGCTTTCATGGATTAGAGATAGCCTCGCGCCGCACCGATGGAAACATAAACGGAACGCACGAACGACGTGGTTGAGCGTCCGTCAACCGCCCATCTTCGCCATCAGGGCGTCCGAGATCTCGAAATTGGCGTAGACGTTCTGAACGTCGTCGTGTTCGTTCAGGAGTTCCATCAGCTTCAGCAGCTTCTCGCCGGTCTCGTCGTCGACCGCGACCGTGTTCTGCGGCTTCCAGGTCAGCGCCGCCTTGCGCGGCTCGCCGAACTTGGCTTCGAGGTTCTTGGCGACTTCATGGAAACTGTCCGGCGAGGCATAGACCTCGTGGCCGCCCTCGCCCGAGATCACGTCGTCGGCGCCGGCCTCGATCGCGGCGTCCAACACGGCATCGTCAGAGGCGACGCTGCGGTCGAATTCAATGATTCCGACGCGATCGAACATGAACGAGACCGAGCCGGTCTCGCCGAGGTTGCCGCCTGATTTGGTGAAGAAGGAGCGGATGTCGGACGCGGCGCGGTTGCGGTTGTCGGTCAGCGCCTCGACGATGACGGCGACGCCGCCCGGGCCGTAGCCCTCGTAGCGGATCTCGGCATAGTTGTCGCCCTCGCCGCCGAGCGCCTTCTTGATGGCCCGCTCGATGTTGTCCTTGGGCATGTTCTCGGCCCGGGCGGCGACCACGGCGGCGCGCAGCCGCGGGTTCATCGCCGGATCGGGCGTGCCGAGCTTGGCGGCGACGGTAATTTCGCGCGCCAGCTTGCCGAACAGCTTGGACTTCATCGCATCCTGCCGGCCCTTGCGATGCATGATGTTCTTGAATTGGGAATGGCCGGCCATGCGAGGTCTCTTGCAATCGTAGGGGATCAGGTGGGGAAGCGCGGCCTTATAGGCCGGGAATCGTCAAAATCAAAGATTTGAGGTGGTTTCAGGGTGGCTGCCCCCTCCTCGGAGAGCCAGTTGGCTGCCCCGCACCATAAGCCAAATGTTAACCATGGCTTCACAGTCAAGTGCAACGATGCCGCCCCTCTGCACCTTTTCACCCGCACCGGGGCCTACCCCATGGCGTTTGGTTTCTTTGCAAGACGAGCCTCTGCGCCCGAGCCGGTGGCCGAACCGAAGCCGGTGGCCGCGCCGGAGCCGCTGGCGTCGTCGGATGCCGATTCGGCCAAGGCCATCCTCGACCTGCTGGAGCTGGAACTCGGCGGCATGGTTCGCCAGCTGGAGCGCGCCGCCGATGCGGTCGCCAGCGGCGCCGAGGCGACGGCGGGGACGCTGACGGACATTCGCCAGCGCGCCGATGCGCTGAGCGGACGCAGCAGCACCGCGCAAGGAACGGCGGCGACGTTCGCCCACGCCGCAGAGAAGGTGACCCAGTCCGCCCACGGTATCCGTGCCCAGGTCCAGGACGCCGGCCAGCTCGCCGACCAGGCCAGCGCCGCCGCCTCGGAAGCCCGGGCCAACGTCGACCGCCTGCGCGAATCCTCGGCGGCGATCGGCAACGTCGTCAACCTGATCTCCCAGATCGCGCGCCAGACCACCTTGCTCGCGCTCAACTCGACCATCGAGGCCGCCCGCGCCGGCGAGGCCGGCCGCGGCTTCGCGGTGGTGGCCACCGAGGTCAAGGCGCTTGCCGTCCAGACCCAGAACGCGACCGAGGAGATCACCCGCAAGATCGAGGCACTGCAGAAGGACGCCGCCGGCTCGGCCGACGCCGTCCACCGCATCGCCCAGGCGATCGAGGCGATCCGCCCCGTCTTCACCAACGTCAACGGCGCCGTCGCCGAGCAGAACCAGACCACCGGCGAGATGTCGAACAATGCGGCCCAGGCCTCGCAGTTCATATCCTCGGTGGTCGACAGCGCCGCCGACATCAGCAGCGCCACCCAGCAGGCCGAGAGCTATGGCGAGCGCGTCACGAACGCCGGCCGCGCCGTGACGATGTACGCCCAGAAGCTGAAGGCGCGCTGCGCCGTGCTGCTGCGGCAGGGCGATCGGCCCGTGCGCAGCGGCAGCGAGCGTCTGCCCTGTCACCTCAAGATCGAGATCAAGTCGGGCGCACGCACGATCGGTGCGCCGGTCTATGAGATTTCCAACGACGGCCTTCTGATCACCGGTCCGGATGCGAGCCGCCTGCCCGTGAACGAGCGTCTCGACGCCGTGCTGGAGGACGTCGGCCCGTGCCGCCTGCGCGTCACCGAGCAGGTCAAAGCCGGCGCCCAGGCGCGGTTCGATGCGCCCAGTGCCGAGCTGCGCGAGAAGATCGAGGACAAGCTCTGGTCGCTGCACGAGGAGAACAACGAGTTCGTCACCCGCGCCATGGAAGCCGGCACCGAGCTGAACCGGATGTTCGAGAGCGCCGTTGCGCGCGGCGAGATCACGCTCGAGGACATGTTCGATACCAACTATGTCGAGATCCCCGGCACCAATCCGCAGCAGCACCGCAGCCGGATCCTCGACTGGGCCGAGCGCGTGCTGCCGTCTTTCCAGGAGGCCTTCCTTGCCAAGGACCAGCGCATGGCGTTCTGCGTGGCGATCGACCGCAACGGCTATCTGCCGGTGCACAACCGGATCTATTCGCATCCGCAGCGGCCGGGCGATACGGCCTTCAACACCGCCAACAGCCGCAACCGCCGCATCTTCAACGATCCGGCCGGGCTCGCGGCAGGCCGCAACCAGCGGCCCTATCTGATCCAGAGCTACGCGCGCGACATGGGCAACGGCAACACCGTCATGATGCGCGAAATCGACGTGCCGATCCGGGTTCGCGGCCGGCACTGGGGCGGCTTCCGCACCGCCTACAAATTGTGAGCCAAGCCGTGATTTTCTGATCCTTTCAAGCCCGGGAGTCTGGACATGTCGGTCGCGCAACGCGCCATTCTGGAAAGTCACGACGCGCGCACCGGCGCCGAACGGCTGATGGACGAGATCGCCGACCGCATCGGCGGTCTCGGCGTCGAGCTCGCCGATGTCGCCGGCAACGTCCAGGAGGTCGCCAACCGCGTCAGCTACCAGTCGCAGCGGTTCGGGCATCTCCAGGCCACCGCCAAGACCATGGTCGCGGCCAATCACGACATCGCCACCGCCTCGCAGGCGGTGCAATCGGCCACGACCGCCGCGGTCGGCGACATCGCCCAGTCGCGCAACGTGGTCGACACCGCGGTGCGGCACATCGCCGAATTGGTCGAGTCCGTCGAGCGCATCGAGCAGCGGCTCGGCTCGGTCGGCGATGCGCTGTCGCAGGTCGCCAAGGTCTCGGTCGCGATCGAGGCGATCGCCAAGCAGACCAACCTGCTGGCGCTGAACGCAACCATCGAGGCGGCCCGTGCCGGCAGCGCCGGCCGGGGCTTCGCTGTCGTCGCAAGCGAGGTGAAGTCGCTCGCCGAGGCGACGCGGCAGGCCACCCAGGAGATCGGCGATACCCTGCGCGGGCTCGACTCGCAGGTGAAGAGCCTGCTCGGCGAGAGCGGCCAGGCCTCCTCCCGCGCCAAGACCGCGGGTGAAGGCGCCCAGCAGATCGGCGGCATCATCGTCCGCGTCCAGGACGGCTTCACCAGCGTCGGCCAGGAGATCGACGGCGTGGCGAAGGCCGCGACCTCCAACCTCGCGCATTGCGACGCCGTGATCAGCGAGCTCAACGAGCTCGCCAAGGGCGTCGACCAGTCCTCGGTCGAGCTCAAACAGGCCGACAGCCGGATCGCCAAGCTGCTCGATCATTCCGAGGCGCTGATCGGGCTGATCGCCGAGAGCGGCGTACAGACCGCGGACGCGCCGCTGATCAAGACCGTCGTCGACACCGCCCGGCAGATCTCGGCGACCTTCGAAACGGCGATCGACCGCGGCGAGATCACGCTCGCCGACCTGATGGACGAGAGCTATCGCGAGATCCCCGGCACCAATCCCAAGCAGTACATGACGCGCTACGTCGAATTCACCGACCGCGTCCTGCCGGCGATCCAGGACCCGATCCAGGGCAGCGATCCGCGCATCGTGTTCTGCGTCGCCTGGGCGCGCGGCGGCTACCTGCCGACGCACAATCCGAACTACCGCAAGCCGCAGGGGCCCGATCCGGTCTGGAACAACGCCAACTGCCGCAACCGCCGGCTGTTCGAGGACCGCGCGGTGAAGAAGGTCGCCGCCGCCAGCAACAAGCCGTTTCTGCTGCAGACCTACCGCCGCGACATGGGCGGCGGGCAGTTCGTGCTGATGAAGGACCTCTCGGCGCCGATCTTCATCAAGGGCCGGCATTGGGGCGCGTTCCGAATGGGTTTTCGGCTCAAGGCCTGACCCAGGCTCTCATCCTCCCCAGAACGAAGGCTTCGCCGGCGACAGTCGGCCGCCGATGCGCACCGGCGCGATCTTGATCGCAAGCCCGGTGCCGTTGTCGGTCTCGACCGCCACGCCGCTCAACGTCGCCTCGCCGGAGGCCGGCTCGAAGCGCGCCGACGGGATGCCAGACTGGAAGCGGCGCAGCGGCTCGTCCTTCTGCATGCCGATGATGGAGTCGTAATCGCCGGTCATGCCGGCATCGGTCATGTAGGCGGTGCCGCCGGGCAGGATCTGGTGATCGGCCGTTGGCACATGCGTATGGGTGCCGACGACGAGGCTGGCGCGGCCGTCGCAGAAATAGCCCAGGCCCTGCTTCTCGCTGGAGGCCTCGCAATGCACGTCGACCACGATCGCATCCGCCGCCTCGCGCAGCGGGCAGGCGCCGAGCTCGCGGCCGACAGCCGCGAACGGGTCGTCGAACGGCGTCATGAACACGCGCCCGAGCACGTTGACCACCAGCGCGCGGGCGCCGTTCTTGGCGTCGACCAGCGCCGCGCCACGGCCGGGCGTGCCCGCCGGATAATTCGCAGGGCGCACCAGGCGCGGTGCGCGCTCGATGAACACCAGCGCCTCGCGCTGGTCCCAGGAGTGGTTGCCGAGCGTGACCGCGTCGGCGCCGGCATCGACCAGCTCCTGATAGATCGCCTCGGTGATGCCGAACCCGCCGGCCGCGTTCTCGCCATTGACGATGACGAGATCGAGCGCCCAATCGCGGATCAGGCCTGGCAGGTGGTCCGAGACGGCGCTGCGGCCGGCCCGGCCGACGACGTCGCCGACGAAGAGAATTCGCAACTCAATTGCTCCGGAAATCCAAGGTCTCGCGCTCGGTTAGCACATAATCCAGCGCCGCGTCGTGGGCCAAGGCCGGGATCGCCTCGGTTTCCTGCACGGCAAAGCCGAGGCCGACGCCGATGAGGTGATGCGATTTACGCAAGTGCGAGAAGGTGTAGTCGTAGTAGCCGCCGCCGTAACCGATGCGATGGCCGGTACGGTCGAAGGCGGCGAGCGGGACCAGCATCACGTCCGGCACCAGTTCGGCCGCAACGGGCGACGGCTCGGGGATACCGAGCGAGCCCAATGTCAGCCGATCACCCGGCGACCACGCCCGGAAGGAGAGCGAATGGCCGCGCGCCAGGATGACCGGCAGTGCCAGCCGCGCACCCTTCGCCGCCAGCACGCGCATCAGCGGCACCGGATCGAGCTCGTTGCGAATCGGCGCATAGCCCGAGACCACCTGGCCCGGCTCCAGCGCGAAGGGGAGCCCGCGCGCCGCGATGGCCTGCGCGGCGGCGCTGCGCGCCTCGTCGCTCAGCGCGTCGCGCGCGGCGAGGGCCGCAGCTCGCAGCTGCTGCTTGGTGTGCTGGACGGCCTTCATCGGCATGCGGCGGGATCTCCGTCAAGAGCTCGCGGACGCGGGCACTCCAACGTTCTCAGAAACGCAGCAGGTCGGCAATCAAGGGGACAGACCAGAGGAGAGAGACAAGCGCGAAGCCGCAATCGCCGTTGAAACGCTCGATCCCGGAGTTCCCTACGAAAGTAGGTGGGCACCATATGTCCAGGTCCACGGACCTGGCCAGGGACAGTTCCCTAAAGGATCGATAAGGCCCCGGGGATATGTTGGTTCCGGACGCGCGTCGCAGCCTCGCTGACGCAATGTAACCATGGCGGGGTGATTTTGCCAGCGGTGGAAGCGGATTGACGCGCGCTGCCGTTGTCCAACCTCGGCGTCGTCGCCCGGCTTGACCGGGCGCCCCCGTACGCCGAGGCAGCAGTGGTTGAGCCGACAGGCCGCGGCGTACCGGATCGCCCGCTTTTCGCGGGCGATGACAGTTGTCGGGTGGTAGGAGCCGGGCCGAACACGGCAGAGCAGATCAGAATAGGCATGGCATCGCGTCCTCGTGGCGCTCGGCGTCCGAGTTGTTCATTTGGCTCGCCCTCTCGACACAGAGGGCACAGGGAAGGCCGGGCGTCGGCTGACGCCCGTGGCCCGCCTGCGTAAAAAATGCAGGCGGCAGGTACCACAGGTGCAGCCGGAAACACCCGGCGGGCTCAAGCGGTGGTCGCAACACCAAGTGTTTTCATTCGTGACAGCAGCTCGTCAAGCGCTTCTGCTGGAGTTTTCCATCCTAGCGTCTTTCTCGGTCGGGAATTGAGCGCTGCGGCCACGGCGGCGATCTCGTCAGCATCGTAGACGCTCAGATCGGTACCTTTCGGGAAGTACTGCCGCAGCAGGCCATTCGTGTTCTCGTTCGTGCCACGTTGCCAGGGGCTTCTTGGATCGCAGAAGTAGATCTGAAGGTCTGTATCGATCTTGAGGTCACTGTGTTGAGCCATTTCGGTCCCCTGATCCCAGGTTAGCGAGCGGCGGAGTTCTTTGGGCAAGGTGACGATGGTGCGCGTGATCGCATCGCGTACCGCTTCAGCTCCGTGTCCGGAGAGCGCAGGCCCATCCTTCGTACGTGGGCCATCGTCAAACCCCGGCAGCCGTGGAAGGTGCAGGAGCATTGTAAACCGCGTGCTGCGTTCGACCAGCGTGCCGATTGCCGAGCTGGCGGAGCCGACGATCAGATCTCCTTCCCAATGTCCCGGCACAGCTCGATCCGCGACTTCGGCCGGACGCTCACTGATCATGATCTCTGGCGATATGAAGCCTTTGCTGCGCTTCCGCGTACGCGCTCGGGGCACGCGCAGCGCACGTCCCGTTCGCAAACAGGACGACAACTCGCGTTTCAGCGCTCCTCGGCCCTGAACAAAAAGCGCCTGGTAAATGGCTTCGTGGCTGATGCGCATCGCCTCGTCATCCGGGAAGTCGATCGGTAAGCGCCGGGCAATCTGCTCGGGACTCCACGCTTTCGTCCACCCCTGATCCTGGCTAGAGCCCGCACGACCGGCCTTCCGCCGAACGCCGCCTGGAGGTGCGACAAACCCTGCAAGCCGCTCTTCAACATAAGCGCGCAAGGCGGCGTTGCTTGCAAGCTTGCTCGGCTTAGGACGCCGGGCCGATCGATCTGCATGCCACTGGGCGGCCGTCGCCCGATAGGCCATCTTGCCGCCGTGCGTGGCCGCATTGCGATCGAGTTCACGGGAGATGGTCGAGGGAGATCGATTGAGACGCCGCGCTATCTCTCGTACAGAATGGCGCTGCGCATTCAGCAGCGCAATCTCTTCGCGCTCAGAAAAAGAGAGGTGCCGTCCGGAGAGCGGCTTCGCTGAAGGTCGGAACATTGCCGGTGCCACGCCGCCCGCTTTTCGAAATAATCGGGGGCCGACAGCATCCGATAATCCAGCAGCCAGCGCAGCATTCTCGCTGTTCAACCCAGCGGCAATCCCACGCCAAAATTTCTGCTGTTCCGCACGCCCCGCAACTGGTGGGCGCCCCAATGATCCCAGCTTGCCCCGCGTTGACCGTTTCTTTCGAATGCCCATCGCAACCTCCTCATCGAGTGTTGCGACGACCAATTGAATCCACCCCCGGCCTTCCCTGCGCGACGGTTTGAACGGCTGCTTCGCGATCTCCCTGGTGCGCCGGGCTTGTTGGCCACCATGCGCGACAACGCGCTTGCGCGCGTTGCGCGGGACACCAGCATCGGGGTGTCAGGACCACGCGACTTGACCGTACGTGCATCGCCGTTCGTCCGCGCGATCAACTCACGCTGCGGCAATCCACGCCCATCGCATCCCACTGCCAACGCCTCGTGACGGTCGCGACACGCCCCTCATGCGGCAGCAGGACGAGCGGAAGCATCCGCCTGATTTGCCCGACACGGCAAGCCATGCGGCCTGCGACATCGTAACGCGACGGGCAGTTTACGCATGATCGACATGCGCGGTTTGCCCGTCGTGCAGTTTACGACGTGCATCTGCTCCCGTGCCGCCAGCTCAACATTCCGCCGTCGTCCCGGCCTCGCGCGCCCTTGCGCCGAGGCAATTCAGGATCTCTCCGCAGATGCAGCCTGGATTGCTTCGCCTCGCCACTGCGCTCGCAATGACGCCGTGGTGATGACGGCGCTCCCGCGGCAGCGCCGCGTCGGCAGCGCATAGTCTTGCCACGATTCAGGCTCATCGACTTGGAGCTGAGGTTGTGGCAGATCATGCCTACATCCCAATGCCCTGTATCGTACATTGGAGTCCTGGCATGCGCTTCGATCTCAAAACCGTCACGGCCGCCTGCGCGCTGCTGATCGCGTCGGCTGCTGCGAGCCTCGCCGCCGACGTCAAGATTCATCGCGTCTCGATCCAGGTCGATCAGAACGATCCGGCAATCATGAATCTGGCGCTGAACAACGCCACCAACATCATGGAGACGTTCAAGGAGAAGGGCGAGGAGGTCGAGATCGAACTCGTCACCTATGGACCTGGGCTGAACATGCTGCGCGAGGATACCTCGCCGGTGAAGGACCGGCTCAAGCAGATCGCCGAGCTCAGCTTTCCCGCCAAGATCAAGTTCTCCGCCTGCAACATCACCAAGCGCGGCATGGAGAAACGCGAAGGACATCCGATTGCGATCGTTGCCGAAGCGAGCCTGGTGCCATCGGGCGCGGTGAGGCTGATGGAACTGCAGGAGAGCGGCTGGAGCTATCTGAAACCTTAGGTAGTTTCTGCCCCAAAACTGCCAGCTTTAGGGCTCATTGAGATACGACCTTGGATTGAGCTGTGTCATCAGTCTGCTCGGGGGATGGCGAGCAGACGCGATCGGGGACTAGTCACATGCACAGAGTACTCGCCCGGCCGGCGCTGCTGGCGCTGGCAACGCTTTCGGCTGCCTTGCTCACCCCCGTCGGCGCGGTGCTTGCGCAAGGGCAGTCCGCCGCTCCGCTCTCGATCAAGCCTGCGCGCGCGTCGGAACGGCGGGCCGTCGAGCCTCGGGTCTCCGAGACCCGCGCCCCCGAGCCACGGAGCGCCTCGGACGAAGCCGCCATCAAGACGCGCATGAACCAATGGACCGTCGGCCTGGCCGCGGGCCTGCCCGACGGCGGCTTCGTGCGCTTCGCCAGCGAGATGGCGCGGACCATGGACGACGGCGACAACATGCGCCTGATCCCGATGGTGACGCGCGGCACCACCTCGAACATCGCCGACCTGCTCTATCTGCGCGGTGTCGACGTCGCGATCACCTATGCCGATGCATTCGACTTCTATGCCAGGCAGGCCGGCCTTTCCAATATCAACGACCGCATCCGCTACGTGCTGCGCTTCTTCATCTCCGACGTGCACATCTATGCTCGCGAGGAGTTCAAGTCGCTGCAGGACCTGAAGGGCCAGAAGGTCGCGGTGGGCACGGCGGGCGTGGCCGCCGCCCACACCGGCCCACTGATCTTCCGGCGCCTCGGCATCGACATCGAGCCGGTCGCGGTCGGTGGCCCCGTCGCACTGGAGAAGCTGCACAAGGGCGAGATCGCCGCGATGGTGTATGTCGCCTCCAAGCCCGGCGAACTGTTCAGCGGCAAGAAGGCGGATCCTGGATTCCACTTCGTGCCGGTGCCGTACACGCAGCAATTCTCGGACTTCTACTATCCGACCAGCATCAAGGCCGACACCTATCCGGGGCTGGTCGCACCCGACACCGCCGTGGAAACCATCGCCGTGCCGTCGGTGCTGGCCGTCTACAACTGGAAGCCGGGCAGCGACCGCGCCGACCGCGTCAACCGCTTCGTCGACACGCTGTTCACCAACCTCGCGCGGCTGCAGCAGCCGCCGTTCCATCCGGGCTGGAAGGATCTCAATCTCGAGGCCCAGGTGCCGGGCTGGCAGCGCTATCCGTATGTCGACGCCGTGCTGGAGCGGATGAAGAAGGAGGCCAATGTCGGCCTGCCGCCCGCCGCGGCCGGCAGTCTCTCGCAGCAGGAGCGCTTCGATGCCTTTCTCGAATCGCAGGCCAAGGCGCCGACCTCGAAGGCGGAGAAGGAGGAGCTGTATCGCTCCTTCCTGGACTGGAGCCGCAAACGGCAGAAGTGAGCAGGCGATGGGCTGATGACAGCGGGCGAGGTGGTGGGCTGTCGACCATAAGTTCATTTGCATTCTCGCCCTAACGCTGGCGTATTGCGAGACGCTGAAAAATAGTGGGACGAGACATGGCGGCTCGGACAATCTGCTCCCTCTCCCCGTTCTCACGGGGAGAGGGTTGGGGTGAGGGGCCGACGCACGGGGAGTGCACGTGGTGAGACCTGTCCCCCCTCACCCGGATTGCATCTCACGATGCAATCCGAGCTCTCCCCGCAAGCGGGGCGAGGTACACCGAGCAAGCCGCCAAAGCGATCTTCCGACCCGCGACGATCAGCTCAACAACAACACCATGCCGGGATCGCCCTTGGCCATCGCGCGCTGATAGGCCGGGCGCGCGGCGATGCGGGCGAGATAGGCGCGGATGTTGGGGAAGGGTCCGAGATCGTAGGGCAGGAAGTAGCGCATCGTGGTGAGCGAGAACACCGTCATGATGTCGGCGGTGGTGAGCGCGTTTCCCGCGAGATAATCCGCCTCGCCGCAACGCGCCTCGACCAGCGCGAAGGCACGGTCGAGCCTCGCCCTGATGGCGCCGAGAACCGGATTGTCGTCGGGCAGATGCAGCCGGTTGAGGATCATCAGTCGGCCCATCGCCGCCTGCAACGTACCGTTGGCGAAATGAAGCCAGTAGAGGAACGGCGCGAAGCTGGGATCATCAGGCCCAGGCCGCAAGCGGTCTTGGCCGTAGGTCGCGGTGACGTAGTCGACGATCGCGCCGGATTCGGCGAGCACGAGATCGCCATCGGTGATCACGGGCGCCGCGCCGATCGGATGCAGCGCCTTGTACTCGGGCGGCGCCAGCATCGTCCGGGCGTCGCGCGTGTAGCATTTCAGTTCGTACGGAATTTCCAGCTCCTCGCAGAGCCAGACGATACGTTCGGACTGCGACTTGCCGAGGTGATGAACCGTGAGCATGCGCTATTTCACCATCGCGCCATAGACGATGTCCTGCACCTGCTCGCGATAATATTTGCGCAAGTCCCCGGGCGCCGCCGTGCTGACCACGACGACGAGACGCTCCCTGGGATCGCAGAAGAACTGCGTGCCATAGGCGCCGTTCCAGCTGAACTCACCGGGATTGCCGGGCACCGCCGACAGGCCCTCGCTGACGCGCACGGCGACGCCGAGCCCGAAGCTGAAGCCGGCGCGATGCGGCTCCACATTGGCGACGGTGTTCTTGATCTCGGGCCCGAGATGGTTGGAGGTCATGTGGTGCACCGTCTTCGGACTCAGGATGCGCGCGCCGTCGAGCTCGCCGCCATTGAGCAGCATCTGGCCGAAGCGGACGTAGTCGCCGATGGTGGCGAACGAGCAGACGCCGCCGCAGTCCGACTTGGTCGGCGTGTCCAGCAGCTTGATCGCCTGCGGCTTGCCGGTCAGCGGATTGTTCGGAAACGGATGCGCCAGCCGCGGGCGCTGTGCGTCGGTCGGCGCGAACGTCGCATCGGCCATGCCGAGCGGCTTCCAGAGATTGGCCGACAGATATTCCCCGAGCCGCTGCTCGCTGACCTTCTCGATCACGGCGCCGAGCACGTCGATGGAGAAGCCGTATTCGAACTGCGTGCCGGGCTGATGCGCCAGCGGCAGCTTGGTGATGCGCTCGATGAACGCCTGGGTGTCGCCTTCGATCGCAGGCGCGGTGCCGTCGGGATAGAGCCGCGCCACCGCGCTCGAGCTGTCCGGCCGGCCGCCATACATCAGGCCCGAGGTGTGGCGGTAGAGATCATGGATCAGGATGGGGCGGGCCTGCGGCACCAGCAGCAGCGCTCCGTTCTCCTGGGTGACGCCGACCTTCATGTCGGCGAATGCCGGATAGTAGTCGGCGAGCCTGGCCTGCAGCGGCAGCCGCCCCTGCTCCATCAGCATCAGCCCGCCGACCGCAGTCATCGGCTTGGTCATCGAGGCCAGGGCGAAGATCGCGTCGAGCGGCATCGGCGTGCCCTTGACCGGATCGAGCTGGCCGTAGGCCTTGTAATGCACGAGCTTGCCGTCACGCGCGATCGCCACGACGGCGCCGGGCACGCGCTTGGCGGCGATCTCGCGAGCGAAGAAATCATCCATGCGTGCGAGACCCGCCGGCGAGAAGCCGACCTCGTCGGGCTTGGCTTCCGGCAGCGGCGCGGCCGCGAGCTGCGTGATGATCATGGTGAAGGCTGTGGCTACGGCCGCCTTGAGCAGCGTCTTCATGGGCACTCCCTGATGCGCGGGCGATCCCGTTTGTCGCCACGGGATTCAATGGCTCCGCCTGGACAATGAGTAGAGGACACAGGGAGGAACGACAAGCGGTCGCAACACGATCGCATCGCGATGACGTGATCGGCTTCGCTGCCGCACAACGGCGTATCCGCGCGACCAATCGGAGGGGACGGGTGAGACCGCTGACACGCGAGATCACGCATGCTGAGGACAATCGGACTCATCCTTCACACGCTCTGGGCCATTTGTACGCTTGCGACCGGAGCCTTCGTCGGCGCAGCCGTCGGCTTTCACTATCATGGCTGGATCGGCGCCATTGTCCTCGGCGTCATCGGCCTGGGCGTCGGTAGCCTGGCGGCGGCCTACCCGCTGGAGACGATCGCGACGCTGTTGGAGGGTCTTTGACGCGAGGGCCATGTAGCCCGCATGAGCGAAGCGACGCCCGGGAAAGCGCGGGCACCGAGATGGTCTCGGATATCGCTGACCTTCATTGAGGCTACGGGCTGGGAACCGCCATGCCGGCCCCGTGTTGTTCGATGCAACGCGTTCGTCCAAACAGCCGCGCCATGACCGGACCCGAGCTCGCCAATCACTATCGCGGCTATATCGTGTGCCTGAATGCGCAGGCTTGGCCGCAGCTCGGCGATTTCGTGCACGAGCACGTCGTTCACAACGGCCGGCAGCTCGGACTCTCCGGCTATCGCGACATGCTGATCGGAAACTTCGCCGACATTCCCGATCTCCGTTTCAACATCGGCCTGCTGCTATCAGACCCGCCCCGCGTCGCGAGCCGGCTGTACTTCGACTGCACGCCATCCGGCGAATTTCTCGGGCTCGCCATCGACGGCCAGCGCGTCGCCTTCACCGAGAACGTGTTCTACGAATTCCGCGAGCGCAAGATCGTGGAGGTGTGGTCGGTCATCGACAAGGCCGCAATCGAGGCGCAGCTGTGAATGCGAACGCGTGGCGGCACCAGCCGCCCCAATGGGCTCAAGGCCGGGACGACACCTTGGATGAGGCGGCAGGTCAGACAATCGCTGATGGAGAGACCCACAACACGATGATACGTTGTCGCGAGGGCTTGAATCGTCTCACCCGATCGCCACACCACCGCCGATGGTGCGGTTCAGCACCTGTGTGGTGCGCTCGATGCGCTCGGCGGC
Source organism: Bradyrhizobium sp. HKCCYLRH3097 (assembly GCF_051167875.1). Classification (NCBI taxonomy): domain Bacteria; kingdom Pseudomonadati; phylum Pseudomonadota; class Alphaproteobacteria; order Hyphomicrobiales; family Nitrobacteraceae; genus Bradyrhizobium; species Bradyrhizobium sp. HKCCYLRH3097. Next base: position 1,146,826 of record NZ_JBNPTX010000001.1, on the reverse strand, counting down.
GGCGTTCAGCGCCTTCGCCACCGCGACCTGCGTGGCACGGGCGCGGTCGCTGGCCTGGTTGCGGACGTTGCGCAGGCCTTCGAGCTCCTGCTCCAGCACCTGGACGCGCTGATTGGCATCGATCAGCTCATCGCACACGGTGAGCGCCGCCATCACGGTGAGTCGGGCGTCGCCGATCTCGCCGAACTTGCCGCGCAGATTGGTGATGCGCGTCTCGAGACTCTCCGCGAGCTTCAGCAGCCGCAGCTCCTGGCCCTCCTCGCAGGCCATGCGATATTGACGGCCGTTGATGGTGACGTTGATGTGGCTCATTCCTCGTCCTCATCATCATGCGCGGCGTCCTGCCCGTCGCCGCCAGCGAGCACCGCGCGGATGGTGCCGATCGCGGTGTCCAGGCGTTCGGCGATCTCGCGGTTGGTGCGCTCGAGCCGGCGCGTCTTCATCAGGGAGCCGTCGAGCTCGTCGGCGAGACGCGAGCGGTCGGCGCCGAGCGCCTGGATGCGCGTCGCCAGCTCGTCCTCGTCACGATCCGCCTCGCGCCGCCGCTCGACCGCGCTCTCCAGCGCGTCGAGGGCCGTCATCAGTCGCCGCGTCGCCGCCTCGAGATCGGCGGCGCCGGGTTCCACCTGGCCGGTAAGATTGGCAGGGTGATCGTTCATGGCACGGATGCGAGGCCCTCGGAGCAAGCGGGATGCGACAAAAGCGCTGTCCGGCAAGCGGTTACGGGCAAAATCTTACGTGGTGGGCGAGCCAAGCGCAACGCTCGGCCGAAACTATGCACTACTAAGCAACTTTTGGGAGGTTCCCGGCGTTGCAGAACCTTTGATTCCCGGAACCGAGGTGCTAATCAGCCCGCAAAATCCCGGCCCGCCAGCAATACCGGCGGCGCTCCTGTCATCAGCATTTCACGTTTGGACGGATTCCAGCATGACGCAGGTCGATCACTCCCGCATGGCCAACGCCATCCGCGGGCTCGCAATGGACGCCGTCGAGAAGGCCAAATCGGGCCATCCCGGCCTGCCGATGGGCGCGGCGGACGTCGCCACAGTGCTGTTCACCCGCGTGCTGAAATACGATGCCGCAGCGCCCGCCTGGCCGGACCGCGACCGCTTCGTGCTGTCGGCCGGCCACGGCTCGATGCTGCTCTATGCGCTGCTGTATCTGACCGGCAACGAGGAGATGACGCTCGACCAGATCAAGCGCTTCCGCCAGGTCGGTTCGCTCACCCCCGGCCATCCGGAGAATTTCCGCACCAAGGGCATCGAGACCACCACCGGCCCGCTCGGCCAGGGCATCTCCACCGCGGTCGGCATGGCGCTGGCCGAGAAGATGCTGCAGGCGGAATACGGCAAGAAGATCGTCGACCACCACACCTATGTGCTGGCCTCGGACGGCGACCTGATGGAGGGCATCTCCCAGGAAGCGATCGCGATGGCCGGGCACTGGAAGCTCAACAAGCTGATCGTGCTGTGGGACGACAACGGGATCTCGATCGACGGCCCGCTGTCGATCGCCGACTCGGTCGACCAGGTGAAGCGCTTCAAGGCGTGCGGCTGGGCCGCCGAGCTGATCGACGGCCATGATCCCGAGGCGATTGCGGCCGCGATCGCGCGGGCGCAGAAGTCGTCGAAGCCGTCGCTGATCGCCTGCAAGACCACCATCGGCTACGGCGCGCCGACCAAGGCCGGCACCTCCAAGGTGCATGGCGAGGCGCTCGGCGCGGAGGAATTGAAGGGCGCCAAGGAGAAGCTCGGCATTTCGCAGGAGCCGTTCTCCGTGCCCGACGACGTGCTCGCCGCCTGGCGCGAGGCCGGCCGCCGCGGCGCAACCGCACGGGCGGAGTGGGAGACCCGGCTCGGCGAGATGGGCCCGCGCAAGCGCGCCGAGTTCGAACGGCGGCTGCGCCACGAGCGGCCCGCCGCGCTGGCGAAGGCGCTGAAGGACCACAAGAAGGCGCTGCTGGAGACCCCGCTCAACGTCGCCACCCGCAAATCGTCGGAGGCCGCGATCGAGGTGATCGCAGCCGCCATGCCGTTCGAGTTCGTGGCCGGCTCCGCCGACCTCACCGGCTCCAACAACAACAAGGCGAAGTCGGCCGTCTCGTTCTCGGCCAAGACGCCGAAGGGCCGCTTCATCCACTACGGCATCCGTGAGCACGGCATGGCCGCCTGCATGAACGGCATCTTCCTGCATGGCGGCTTCGCGCCGAACGGCGCCACCTTCCTAGTGTTCTCGGACTACGCGCGCGGTGCTATCAGGCTGTCGGCGCTGATGGGCGCGGGCGTCGTCTATGTGCTGACGCATGATTCGATCGGCCTCGGCGAGGACGGCCCGACGCACCAGCCGGTCGAGCATCTGGCGGCGCTGCGCGCGATCCCGAACATGCGCGTGTTCCGGCCGTGCGACGCGGTCGAGACCGCCGAATGCTGGGAGCTGGCGCTGAACCGCACCAACGGCCCGACCGTGCTTGCGCTGACGCGGCAGAACCTGCCGCAGCTGCGCACCAATGCGCCGACGGACAATCCGTGCAGCCGCGGCGGCTACGAGCTCGTCGCCGCGCAAGGCGAGGCCAAGGTGTCGCTGTTCGCGACCGGCTCCGAGGTCGAGATCGCCGTGGCCGCGCAGAAGCAGCTCGCCGAGCGTGGCATCCCAGCCCGCGTCGTCTCGGTGCCGTCGCTGGAGCTGCTGCTCGAGCAGCCGGCCGAGGCCAGGGCCAAGATCATCGGCAACGCTCCGGTCAAGATCGCCATCGAGGCCGCGGTGCGCTGGGGCTGGGATGCGGTGATCGGCCAGGACGGCATCTTCATCGGCATGCATTCGTTCGGCGAGAGCGGCCCGGCCAAGGAGCTCTACAAGCATTTCGGCATCACCGCCGAGGCGGCTGTCGCGGCGGCCGTACAGCGGCTGGCGTAAAGCCCACTCGATCCTGCGCGGCGGTTCACCAAATCAGGAGCGCCGCGCGAACATGATTCGCGACGGTTGAGCGAGCGCAAAAAAAGGACTACGAAAGGGCCATATCGTCCGCTCGCGCCCGGCAGAACCGGGCGTCAACAGGTCCAAACCCTCGTAGAGCCCTTGCCAGGGGCCGGCTGCGAGGGACGAGAAACGTCATTGAAGGAGACGAAAATGGCAGTCCGGGTCGGGATCAACGGGTTTGGCCGCATCGGCCGCAACGTTCTGCGCGCCATCGCGGAATCGGGTCGCAAGGACATCGTGGTGGTCGGCATCAACGATCTCGGCCCGGTCGAGACCAACGCCCACCTGCTGCGCTTCGACAGCGTGCACGGCCGCTTCCCCCATACCGTGACCGTCGACGGCGACACGATCGATATCGGCCACGGCAAGATCAAGGTCACCGCCGAGCGTGATCCGTCGAAGCTGCCCTGGAAGGACCTTGGCGTCGACATCGCGCTGGAATGCACCGGCATCTTCACCTCCAAGGACAAGGCCTCCGCGCATCTGACCGCCGGCGCCAAGCGCGTGCTGGTCTCGGCCCCGGCCGACGGCGCCGACGCCACCATCGTCTACGGCGTCAATCACACGACGCTGACCAAGGATCACCTCGTCGTCTCCAACGGCTCCTGCACCACCAACTGCCTGGCGCCGATCGCCAAGGTGCTGAACGACACGGTCGGCATCGAGACCGGCTTCATGACCACGATCCACGCCTACACCGGCGACCAGCCGACGCTCGACACCATGCACAAGGATCTCTATCGCGGCCGCGCGGCGGCGATGTCGATGATCCCGACCTCGACCGGCGCGGCCAAGGCGATCGGCCTGGTGCTGCCCGAGCTGAAGGGCAAGCTCGACGGCGTCGCGATCCGGGTGCCGACGCCGAACGTCTCGGTGGTGGATCTCAAGATCGTCGCCAAGCGCAACACCGATCCGAAGGAAATCAACGAGGCGATGAAGCGCGCCGCCGAGCAGGAGCTCAAGGGCGTGCTCGGCTACACCACCGCGCCGAACGTCTCGATCGACTTCAACCACGATCCGCACTCCTCGACGTTCCACATGGACCAGACCAAGGTCATGAACGGCAACCTCGTGCGCGTGATGTCCTGGTACGACAACGAGTGGGGCTTCTCCAACCGCATGGCCGACACCGCCGTCGCGATGGGCAAGCTGCTCTAACTCTCGCCCAGTCATTCCGGGGCGCCTTGCAGAGAGGCCCCCGGAATCTCGAGATCCGGGTGCGGTCCTGCGGACCGCCCCGGAACGACGGCTGAGGAAGCGCGATGACCCTTCCCAACTGGCTTGGAATCCCCGGCGCGCTGCTGCTGATCGGCCTGATTGCCTATGGTTTCCGCCAAGGCATGCGGGTGACGACGAAGCAGGAAGGCGATCCGCCGGAAAACACCAACGGCTACAATCAGCCCTGATAGTCCCTCGTTCAACGGTGGCTTCAATGAAACAATTCCGCACCCTCGACGACGTCGACGTCAAAGGCAAACGCGTGCTGCTGCGCGTCGACCTGAACGTGCCCATGGAGAATGGCCACGTCAGCGATGCGACGCGCCTGGAGCGCGTCGCGCCGACCATCAATGAGATCGCGACCAAGGGCGGCAAGGTCATCCTGCTCGCGCATTTCGGCCGGCCGAAGGGGCGCGATGCCAAGGACTCGCTGAAGCCGGTCGCCACTGCGCTCTCGCAGGTGATCAAGCGTCCTGTCGCCTTTGCCGACGATTGCGTCGGCGAGCCGGCGGCGACCGCCATCGCCGCGATGAAGGACGGCGACGTGCTGTGCCTGGAGAACACGCGCTTCCACAAGGAGGAAGAGAAGAACGATCCGGCGTTCGTCGCCGAGCTCGCCAAGCTCGGTGACATCTGGGTCAACGACGCCTTCTCCGCCGCGCACCGCGCCCACGCCTCGACCGAGGGCCTCGGCCACAAGCTGCCGGCCTATGCCGGCCGCACCATGCAGGCCGAGCTCGACGCGCTCGACAAGGCGCTGGGACGGCCGGCCAAGCCGGTCATCGCGATCGTCGGCGGCGCCAAGGTCTCGACCAAGATCGACCTGTTGGAAAACCTCGTCACCAAGGTCGATGCGCTGGTGATCGGCGGCGGCATGGCCAACACCTTCCTGCATGCCCAGGGCGTGCAGATCGGCAAGTCGCTGGCTGAGAAGGATCTCGCCGCCACCGCGCTCAGGATCATGGAGAAGGCCGAGGCCTCGAACTGCGCCATCATCCTGCCGGTGGATGCCACCGTTTCGTATCACTTCGCGGCCAACTCGCCGTCCTTCGCCTATGGCCTCGACGCCATCCCGCCGGACAGCATGATCCTCGACGTCGGCCCGCAATCGACCGCCCGCATCCATGCCGCGATCGACGACGCCGCGACGCTGGTGTGGAACGGTCCGCTCGGCGCCTTCGAGCTGACGCCGTTCGACCGCGGCACGATGGTCGCCGCCAAGCACGCGGCCGAGCGTACCAAGGCCAAGAAGCTGGTCTCGGTGGCCGGCGGTGGCGATACCGTCGCCGCGCTCAACCAGGCCGGAGTTGCCTCGGACTTCACCTATGTCTCGACCGCCGGCGGCGCTTTCCTGGAGTGGATGGAAGGCAAGCCGCTGCCGGGCGTCGAGGTGCTGAAGATCTGATTTCTTGAACGTTGTCGGCCATGGATGTTTCTGTTATGTTCCATCCATGGTCGAGACTCCGACAGACCATTCGATCCTGATCAAGATCCAGGAGAGCATTGCTGCGCTCCGGACAGAGGTCGGACAGTTCAGGCTGGATAATCGAGCCGAGCACGAGCGCATGGAAGCCTTGATCCGCAAGCAGCGTCGGGACTCTGCCGGCATGCTGGTGATGATGCGCGCGGCCGCCAGTGACTTCGACGAGCGTGTCACCGAGGTCGAGGAGCGCATCGCTGCTCTTGAAGCCAGGAAGACCTGATCTCCCATCGTTGAGCTACCGGCAACGCGCCGGCCCTACGCGCTAACCCTAGACATATCCTGACCGCCTCCTCCTCCAGGCTGCGTCGCCACTGCCCTTGGAATCCGCCCACCACCGCGTTATGCACGGTGCAGCAGTTTCGGCGCGTGCGCATCCTGCCGCACGGTCCAATCCTTAATCTCAGGGAGTTCCAGCCATGGCTCGTATCACGTTGCGTCAATTGCTCGACCACGCGGCGGAAAATGACTACGGCGTCCCGGCGTTCAACATCAACAACATGGAGCAGGCGCTGGCGATCATGGAGGCGGCCAATGCGGTCGACGCGCCGGTCATCATCCAGGCCTCGCGCGGCGCCCGCTCCTATGCCAACGACGTCATGCTCAAGCACATGATGGACGCGGTCACCGAGATCTATCCGCACATTCCGGTGTGCGTGCATCTCGATCATGGCAACGGTCCCGACACCTGCATGACCGCGATCCAGTCCGGCTTCACCTCGGTGATGATGGACGGCTCGCTGAAGGCCGACGGCAAGACCCCGGCTGACTGGGACTACAATGTCGGCGTCACCAAGACGGTCGCCACCATGGCGCATCTCGGCGGCATCTCGGTCGAGGGCGAGCTCGGCGTGCTCGGCTCGCTCGAGACCGGCATGGGCGACAAGGAGGACGGCCACGGCGCCGAGGGCAAGCTGTCGCACGACCAGCTGCTGACCAATCCGGACGAGGCCGTGAAGTTCGTGCGTGAGACGCAGGTCGACGCGCTCGCGATCGCGATGGGAACGTCGCACGGTGCTTACAAATTCACGCGCAAGCCGGACGGCGACATCCTCGCCATGAACGTGATCGAGGAGATCCACCGCAAGCTGCCGAACACGCATCTGGTGATGCACGGCTCGTCCTCGGTGCCGCAGGATCTGCAGGAGATCATCAACACCTATGGCGGCAAGATGAAGCCGACCTGGGGCGTGCCGGTCAGCGAGATCCAGCGCGGCATCAAGAACGGCGTCCGCAAGATCAACATCGACACCGACAACCGCATGGCGATGACCGGCCAGATCCGCAAGGTGCTGTCGGAGCACCCGGAGGAATTCGATCCGCGCAAGTACCTGAAGCCGGCGATGGAGGCGATGGCCAAGCTGTGCAAGCAGCGCCTGCAGGAGTTCAACACCGCCGGCCAGGCCTCGAAGATCAAGCGCGTGCTGACGACGGCCGAGATGGCCAAGCGCTACGCCAAGGGCGAGCTCGATCCGAAGGTGGCGTGAGCGTTCGTCGTGTAGTTCGACCTTCGCCCTGAACTCGGTGTGCTCCCCTCCCCCTTGCGGGTAGGGCTATCGCATCTGGCGCTTTACGTCTTGCGCCCGCCTTTTTCCACTTCGTCATGGCCGGGCTTGTCCCGGGCATGACGGAGTAACTCGTTGGCAGCAGTTCGTGCCGCGATTGCCGAATTTCGTCAAATGCGAACGCCCTGCCCGTACGGGGAGGGGAGCCGACTGCCGCTGAGTTGACAAGGTTGCCCCATCAGCAACCTCCCCTTCACCTCTCCGAGAGTCCGCCTCACCTGCGGCCAATGTTTGCTCGGCAACCGCCCGAGAACCGTCTATTTTGATGGGCAGGGCAGGTGCGTCTGGAGCCAAGCATGAACCTCTCCGCACTGAACACCACGGCCCTTGCCATGGTCGCGCCGGGCAAGGGCATTCTCGCCGCCGATGAATCCACCGGGACGATCAAGAAGCGCTTCGATGCCATCAAGGTCGAATCGACCGAACAGAACCGCCGCGACTATCGCGAGATGCTGTTCCGCAGCGCAGGCATGTCGTTCATCTCCGGCGTCATTCTCTATGACGAAACCATCCGGCAGAACGCCGCCGACGGCACCCCGCTGGTGAAGCTGATCGAAGCGGCCGGCGCCATTCCCGGCATCAAGGTCGACGAGGGAACGCAACCGCTGCCCGGCTGCCCCGGCGAGCGGGTCACGGCCGGGCTCGACAGGCTTGCGGATCGGCTGGCGACGTACTACGCGCTGGGTGCGCGCTTCGCCAAATGGCGGGCCGTGATCGATATCGACAAGGACAATATCCCTTCGATGACAGCGATCCATGTCAACGCGCATGCGCTCGGCCGCTATGCCGCCCTGTGCCAGGCCGCGAACATCGTGCCGATCGTCGAACCGGAGGTGCTGATGGACGGCGATCATGACATCGCTCGCTGCTTCGACGTCACGCGCCGCGTCCTGAACGAGGTGTTTCGTGAATTGCGCATCCAGCGCGTCGCGTTGGAAGGCATGATCCTGAAGCCCAACATGGCGGTCCCGGGCAAGCAATCGCCGGACCAGGCCGGGGTGCAGGAGGTCGCCGAAAGGACCGTCCAACTGCTGAAGGAATGCGTGCCTGCGGCGGTGCCCGGCATCGCCTTCCTGTCCGGCGGACAATCCGACGAGAGCGCGACCGCGCATCTCGACGCGATGAACCGGCTCGGTCCGCTGCCCTGGAGGCTGACCTTCTCCTATGGCCGTGCGTTGCAGGCCGCGCCGCAACAGGCATGGGCCGGCAAGGCGGCGAACGTCGCTACCGGCCAGCGGGCCTTCACCCACCGCGCTCGCATGAACGCGCTTGCCAGCCGCGGCCAGTGGACCGCCGCGCTCGAGAAAGAGGCCGCCTAGTGTCCGGCAAGACGACATCCGCGCGGCCCGCGCCGCGCCTGTATCTGGCAACGCCGGTCGTGACCGACGCGGCGGCGCTGGCCGCCGGCCTGCCGGCGATCCTCGCCAGCGCCGATGTGGCAGCGGTGCTGGTGCGGCTGAAGGAGAGCGATCCGCGCAGCATGATCACGACGGTCAAGACGCTGGCGCCGGCGATCCAGGGCGCCGGTGCGGCGCTGCTGATCGACGGCCATCCCGACATCGTGGCCCGCGCCGGCGCCGATGGCGCGCATCTGACCGGCGTCGCCGCGCTGGAAGAGGCGCTGCCCGGCCTGAAGCCGGACCGCATCGCCGGCTGCGGCGGCCTGTCGACACGGCATGATTCGATGCGTACCGGCGAGCTTGGCGCCGACTATGTGCTGTTCGGCGAGCGCGACGCGCAGGGCCGGCGGCCCTCGCCGGATGCCGTCAACGAGCGCCTGGCCTGGTGGGCCGAGCTGTTCGAGCCGCCCTGCGTCGGCTATGCGATCTCGCTCAAGGAGGCCGCGGACTTCGTCGCCGCGGGAGCCGATTTCGTGCTGGTCGACGACCTCGTCTGGAACGACGCCCGCGGTCCGGCCGCCGCTCTTGACGAGATCAGCGCCGCGATCCGGAGCGCGCATACGGCCGTGCCGGCCGACGCGCCGGGACAGAGCTGAACGGCCGCCGATGACGATCCTGCGCCTGACATGTGTTGTTGCTGCGCTCGCCATGGCGACGACGGGCGCGGCCGCGCAGATCTCGTTGACGCCGCCTGCTCAGCAGCCGCCGACGGAAAAGCCCAAGCCGGTCGAAAGGCCGGCGGAGAGGCCCAAGCCGCCGGCACCGTCCGCTGCGAAGAAGCCAGCCCCTGCCCCGTCGGCCAAGCCGGCCGCCCCGGCGCCGGCCGCGACGCCACAGCCCGCCGCCAATGATCCCAATGTCGACGTGGTCTACGGCGCCTATCAGCGCGGCCAGTACAAGACCGCGTTCGATCTGGCGTCGCCGCGCGCCCAGGCCGGCGACCCCAAGGCCATGGCGATGCTCGGCCAGCTCTACGAAAACGCCATGGGCATCCGCCGCGACTACGACAAGGCGGCGATCTGGTACAAACGCGCCGCCGAGGCCGGCGACCGCGAAGCGATGTTCGCGCTGGCGATGATGCGGCTGGCCGGGCGCGGCGGCCCTGTCGACAAGCTCGAGGCGGTCAAGCTGCTGGCCTCCGCCGCCAAGCTCGGCGAGCCCAAGGCGGCCTACAATCTCGCGCTGCTCTATCTCGACGGCCAGACCTTTCCGCAGGACCTCAGACGCTCGGCCGAGCTGCTGCGCCTTGCTGCGGATGCCGGCAACGCCGAGGCGCAATACGCGCTAGCGACCTTCTACAAGGAAGGAACCGGCGTGCCGAAAGACCTCGAGAAGGCCGCCCAATTGCTGAAGGCGGCCGCGGTCGCCGACAATATCGACGCCGAGGTCGAATACGCGATCGCGCTGTTCAACGGCACCGGCGTGCCGAAGGACCAGCCCGCGGCAATCGCGCTGCTGCGCAGGGCCGCGCGGCAGAACAGCCCGGTCGCCCAGAACCGACTGGCATGGGTGCTGCTGTATGGAATCGCCACCCAGATGGACAAGGTCGAGGCCTACAAATGGCACCTGGTGGCCAAGACAGCCGGCAAGGGCGATCCCAAGCTCGACGAGAAATTCGCCGACATGCCCCCCGAAGACCGCGCCAAGGGCGAACAGGCCGCCAAGCGCTGGCTGGGCACCATCAAGTGATCGGCCGCTGATCCGGCCTTGACGCGGCGGCCCCGGCAGGGCACCCACAGCCAGCCATTTCACCCGCCTTCGTCCGCTTCCGGGGAAGGCGCGCACCGCGAGGTGCGGTCAGCCCAGCGCATCGAGCTCATGATCCATTCCGCCCTCATCAATGTCATGGTCAAGGCCGCGCGCCGCGCCGGCCGCAACCTCAAGCGCGATCTCGGCGAGATCGAGCACCTGCAGGTGTCGCTGAAGGGCCCGGCGAACTTCGTCTCCCGCGCCGACAAGAAAGCCGAGGAGATGCTGTACGAGGACCTCTCCAAGGCCCGGCCCGGCTACGGCTTTCTCGGCGAGGAAGGCGGCAAGCGGGAAGGCAGCGACAAGTCGCACACCTGGATCGTCGATCCGCTCGACGGCACCACCAACTTCCTGCACGGCATCCCGCAATTCGCGATCTCGATCGCGCTCCAGCGCGAGGACACCGTGATCGCCGGCGTGATCTACAATCCCGCCAATGACGAGCTCTACATCGCCGAGCGCGGCAAGGGCGCGTTCCTCAACGACCAGCGGCTGCGCGTCGCCGCACGGCGCCAGCTCCATGAATGCGTCATCGCCTGCGGCCTGCCGCATATCGGCCGCGGCGACCACCAGCTGTTCCTGCGCGAGATGACCTCGCTGCAGGTCAAGGTCGCAGGGCTCCGCCGCTTCGGCGCCGCCTCGCTCGACCTCGCCTTCGTCGCCGCCGGTCGCTTCGACGCCTATTGGGAACGCGACCTGCAGCCCTGGGACATCGCGGCCGGCCTGATCATGGTGCGCGAGGCCGGCGGCACCGTGTCGGGCATCGACGGCAAGGAGGACGCGCTGGCGACCGGGCACGTCGTGTGCGGCAACGAGGTCATTCACCGCGAGCTCGTGAAGGTGCTGAAGGCGGCGGCGTAGCTTTGATTCTGCGCGGCCACGCCGTTCGCACCGCTCGCTTCACATACGGTGTCGTCCCGGCCTTGAGCCGGGACCCATAACCACCGGCTGTTCTGATGGAGCGAGATGGGGCGACCTGCGCGCCTCAAACATCTCCCTGGGGGTATGGGTCCCGGATCTGCGCGCGCATACGCGCGCTTCTCCGGGACGACGCCGAGGATGGAGTTGGCGGCCGAGCTCTACCGCCGGAAAGCTATCTACAGCCTGAACGCTATCTGCGCCCGCTGGTGAACGCCTGCGGCGTCGCCCCTGGCAGCGCCGGAGAGTTGATGTCGCTGTCGATCCGATCGGACGACTGGCCGGCATAGCTGAAGCCGAGCGACAGGCTGACATTGGAGGTCGGCTTGAACTCGACGCCGCCATTGATCGCGTAGGCCGGCGTAGACGTCGAGCGTCCGTCGAATGTTGCGAACGGGCCGCCCAGGCCGGGATTGTATTTCAGCGTGTCGAAGCCGCCGTAGAGGCTGACGCCGCTCTTGAACGTGTAGCCGTATTGCGCGCCCTCGGTGGTATACGAGCCGAGCGCCCCATAGCGATTGACGATGTTCGGGCTCAGGCCGACTCCCGAAAGCGCCGCCCAATTGTTCGTCACGCTGTAGCGCCGCGAGAAGAAGCCGCTGTCGCTGCCGTTCGTCGTGAAGCTCGGAAAGTTGCCGTAGGAGTCGAGGCTGCCGGCATCGCTGAAGCCGACCGGCCAGCCCGGCAGCCAGTATTTCACGGGGCCCGACTGGGCGTGAGCCGCGTGGCTGACAAGGGAGAGACCAGCAAGCGCGATTGCGAAGACAGATTTGCGAGAGACCATCGACATGCCGTGACCGTTTACATGCTGTGGGAGCATACACGCGGAGAGTGGCGAACTCCAGCCGGCGTCGGTGGAGTTCCGTTCTCCCGGCACGAGCGGTGTGCTCCCCTCCCCCTGGCGGAGAGGGAAGCGGAGCGCCTGTGAGGCAAGACCGCGGCACAATCCTCCGAAAAGGCCTATTCAACCTCACTCACGGCTTCGCCGGCGCCGGCGGCCCATAAGCCTCAAGCTCCGCCACCGGCTCCGTCTTCTCCCGATCCCCCGCGAGCACGCGCTGGACCGAGACGAAGAACACGGGGACCATCAACAGCGCCAGGATCACCACCGCGATCATGCCGCCCATCACGTTGGTGCCGAGCGCCTGCTGGCTGGCACCGCCGGCGCCCGTCGCCATCGACATCGGCAGCACGCCGCAGACGAAGGCGAGACCGGTCATGATGATCGGGCGGAAGCGCAAGGAGCAGGCCTCGATCGTCGCCGCGACCAGCGGCTTGCCGTGGGCGCGCAGATCCTTGGCGAACTCGATGATCAGGATCGCGTCCTTGGCGGCGAGACCGATGATGGTGATCAGCGCCACCGTGAAGTACACGTCGTTGGACAGGCCGCGCAGATTGGCGGCGACGACGGCGCCGAGGATGCCGAGCGGCACGGTCAAGAGCACCGCGAGCGGGATCGTCCAGCTCTCGTAGAGCGCAGCGAGACACAGGAACACGACCAGTGCCGAGAGACCGAGCAGCAGCGGCGCCTGCGAGCCCGACAGCTTCTCCTGCAACGACTGTCCGGTCCATTCATAGCCGAAGCCACGCGGCAGCTTGGCGGCGAGCCGCTCCATTTCCTTGAGCGCATCGCCCGAGGTGTAGCCCGGCTTGGCCTCGCCGGAGATGCGGATCGCCGGATAGTAGTTGAAGCCGGCGATCTGGCTCGGTCCCTTGGCCCATTGGATGGTCGCGAACGACGAGAACGGCACCAGCTGCCCCTTGGCGTTCTTGACGCTGTAGTTGAGTATGTCGTCCGCGTTCATGCGGCTGATGCGGTCGGCCTGCACCACGACGCGTTGCATGCGGCCGCGGTTCGGGAAGTCGTTCACGTAAGTAGAGCCGAGATTGGTCGAGATCGTGGTGTTGATGTCCTCGAAGGTGACGCCGAAGGCGCCGGCCTTCTCGCGGTCGATCATCAGATTGACCTGGGGTCCCGGCGGCAGACCCTCGACATAGACCTTCTGCAGCACCGGGCTCGCATTGGCTTCCGCGATCAGCTGGTCGGCGGCAGCGGTCAGCGCAGCATAGCCCTTCTGGCCGCGGTCCTGCAGGCGGAAGCTGAAGCCCGAGGAGTTGCCGAGATTGTCGATCGGCGGCGGCTGCAGCGCCGTGATCTTGGCGTCGCGCAAGCCGGCGAGATCGCGATTGATGTCGGCGACCAGCGCCGCGGCGCTGTCACGCTTGCCGCGCTCCGACCAGTCCTTCAGCGAAATGAAGGCCTGGGCGGTGTTGACGCCCTGGCCGGCATAGCTGAAGCCGGTCAGGAAGGTGACGTCCTCGATCCCTTCGCGCTTGGCGAGATACCTCTCGACGGCCTCCACCGCGGCCTGCGTCCGCGCGTAGGACGAGTCCGCCGGCGTCTGGACGTCGGTGGTGATGAAGCCCTGGTCGTCGACCGGCAGGAAGCCGCCGGGCAACTGGATGAAGGCGAAGGTCAGCCCGACCAGGAAGATCGCATAGATCAGCATCAGCCGTCCGGTGCGCTTCAGCGCGCCGCCGACCACGCCGGTGTAGCGGTTGCGGCTGTTGTCCATGAAGCGGTTGAACCAGCCGAACACGCCCTTCTTCGCGTGGCCGTGGCCGGCCGTGACCGGCTTCAGCAGCGTCGCGCACAACGCCGGGGTCAGCGACAGCGCCAGCAGCGCCGAGAAGCCGATCGCCGCCACCATGGTGACCGAGAACTGCCGGTAGATGATGCCGACCGAGCCGGGGAAGAACGCCATCGGCACGAACACCGCCATCAGCACCAGCGTGATGCCGATGATGGCGCCGGTGATCTGGCCCATCGCCTTGCGCGTCGCCTCCTTCGGCGACAGCCCCTCCTCGGTCATGATGCGCTCGACGTTCTCGACCACGACGATGGCGTCATCGACGAGGATGCCGACCGCGAGCACCATGCCGAACATCGTCAGCATGTTGATGGAGTAGCCGACCAGCATCAGCGTTGCGCAGGTGCCGAGCAGCGCCACGGGCACCACGATGGTCGGAATGATGGTGTAGCGGATGTTCTGCAGGAACAGGAACATCACCACGAACACCAGCACCACGGCTTCGACCAGGGTCATCAGCACCCGCTTGATCGACGCCTTCACCACCGGCGTGATGTCGTAGGGAATCTCATAGCTGATGTTGGAGGGGAAGAAGCGCGACAGCTCCTTCATCTTGGCCTCGACCGCGCTCGCGGTCGCCAGCGCATTGCCGGTCGGCGACAGCAGCACCGAGAGACCCGCGGTCGGCCTGCCGTTGAGGCGGGTGTTGAACTGATAGCTGAGGCCGCCGATTTCGACGCGCGCGACATCGCGCAGCCGCACCGTCGAGCCATCGGGATTGGCGCGCAGGATGATCGATCCGAACTCGTCGGGCGAATCGAGCTGGCCCTTGACCAGCACCAGAGCCGAGGTGCGCTGCAAGGTCGTCGCGGGCTCGGCGCCGATGCTGCCCGAGGCGACCTGCGCGTTCTGCGCGCCGATCGCCTTGGTGACGTCGTCGGCAGTGAGGCCGTAGCCGATCAGCTTGGCGGGATCGAGCCAGACGCGCAGCGAGCGCTCGGTCGAATACAGCGTGGCGCGGCCGACGCCGGGAATGCGCCTGACTTCGCCGAGCACGTTGCGGATCATGAAGTCGCCGAGGCCGACCTCGTCGAGGCTGCCGTCGGTCGACTGCAGCGTGATGATCTGCAGCACCGCGGCGGAGGCTTCCTCGACCAGGATGCCCTGCTGGATGACGGCGCGCGGCAGCCGCGCCTCGACACGCTTGAGGCGGTTCTGCACCTCGACCGAGGCGTCATTGGTCGACGTGCCCGGCACGAAGTTCGCCGTGATCTCGACCTGGCCGAGCGAATCGCTGGTGGATTCGAAGTTGAGAATGCCGGAGGCGCCGTTGAGCTCCTCCTCGATCAGCCGCGTCACGCTGTTGTAGAGATTCTCCGGCGACGCGCCGGGGTAGCTGGTCGAGATCGAGATCGAGGGCGGCGCGATGATCGGATATTGCGCCACCGCCAGCAGCGGAATCGCGATCGCGCCGATCAGGCAGATGAACAGCGCGACCACCCAGGCAAAGATCGGCCTGTCGATGAAGAAGCTCGGCATGGCGACTTACCGCGTCGCCGACTTCGATTCGAGCTGCGTCGCGGCGCTGACCTCGGTCCAGACCTGCGGCGCGACCCTGTCGCCGGCGGCGAACTTCTGGAAGCCGTCCACCACGACCTTGTCGCCGGCGCGCAGACCGTCGGTGATCAGCACCAGGCCATCCTGGGTCGGGCCGGTGCGCACCGGCCTGGCGATCGCGCGGTTGTCGTCGCGGATGACGTAGACCTCGGACCCGCCGGCCGCGTTGCGCTGCACCGCCTGCTGCGGCACGCCGACGGAGTCGCTGTCGATGCCCTGCTCGATGCGGACGCGGACATACATGCCCGGCAGGAGCTCGCGCTTCGGATTGGCGAACTCGCCGCGCAAGGTGACCTGACCGGTGGCGGCATCGACCTTGGCGTCGGAGAACAGGAGCTTGCCCGGAATCGAATACGGCGTGCCGTCGTCGAGCACGAGACGGACCTTGATCGCGTCGGGCGCGATCTGGTCGAGGTCGCCGGACTCGAACGCCCGGCGCAGGCGGTTGAGCTCGCTCACCGACTGGGTGAAGTCGGCATAGATCGGATCGAGCTGCTGGATCGTGACCAGCGAGGTCTCGTTCTGGACCGCGATGGCGCCCTCGCTGACCTGGGCCGCGCCGACGATGCCGTCGATCGGCGCGCGCACGGTCGCATAGTCGAGATTGAGCTGGGCACGCGCAAGATCGGCCTTGCGGGCCTCGATGTCGGCCGCTGCCTCGCGCTCGGTCGAGATCGCCTTCTCGTTCTCGACCGCCGGGGCTGCGCGCTCCTTGAACAGCAGGCTGATGCGGTGGGCCTGCTGCACCGCGCGCTCATGCACCGCCTCGGCCTTGGCCAGCGCAGCCCGGCTCGACAGGATCTCCACCTCGAACGGCTTCGGATCGATGCGATAGAGCGGATCGCCCGCCTTGACCTCGCTGCCCTGGCGGAACAGCCGCTCGACGATGATGCCCGAGACGCGCGGACGGACGTCGGAGACGCGGGTCGGCGCGATGCGGCCGGGCAGCTCGCGCACGATCGCTCGCGCCTTCTGCTCGACGGTCACGATGCCGACGTCCGGAATAACGATCTGCTCATTGGCGGAGGCCTGAGCCTGGATGGGGTCGTTACAGCCGGCCAGCAGCGGCGCGGCGGCCGCGAGCATCAATGCACTGCTGACCAGCGACGCGCGAAAACGTGACATGCGTGGAGGAGCCCCCTCGATGATGATGATGATGAAAACCAGTCGACTGGATGGCCCAGTCATGGCGCCATTCTGGCGCTCGCCTTGCTGCAACATAGAAAAGAGCTGCTGCGACGCAACGCGAAACCCGGGCGGCTTGATGTCACACGAACTACATAACTGATAGATCAAGCTTTTTCGGGACTCACCTAATTGTGAGTGCTTTGTGGCAGCAGGTTCCCAGCAGGTTCCGCGGAGCGAAACGCGAATCCCCCTCCAGCGCTGCGGCATCCCGCCGCAGCGAACAAATTAGTTCGCCGGCCGCAGGCGGTAGTGACTGACGCCCCATTCACGGCCTTCGTCGTGCCCGAACAGACCCGCGGTGGCGAGGAAGAACCAGCGCCAGCGGCGCATCCACAGCGCCGTGTCGTCGCCATAGACCGGCTGCAGCACCTGCAGGATGCGGTTGTAATCGGCATCGAAATTGGCGAGCCAGTCCCGTGCCGTGTGCTGATAATGCGTGCCGCTCCAGCGCCATTCCTTCTCGACCGCGAACAGATCCGCGTACTGCCGGATCAGGCCGTGGCTCGGCATGATGCCGCCGGTGAAGAAGTGCTGCGCGATCCAGTCCTCGCGATCGTTGCGGTCGAACAGGTAGGATCCGGTGCGGTGGGTGAAGATGTGCATGAACAGGCGGCCGTCCGGCGCGAGCCATGATCTGACCCGCGACAGCAGCTCGCGCCAGTTCATCATGTGCTCGAACATCTCGACCGAGACGATGCGATCAAAGCGCGCGTCGGGAGCGAACCCGTTCATGTCGGCGGTGACGACCCGCAGGTTGAGCAGGCCGCGCGCGGCCGCCATCTCCTCGATCGCGCGGCGCTGCGAGTGCGAGTTGGAGACCGCCGTGATCTTCGCACGCGGGAACTGCCGGGCCATGAACAGCGACAGCGAGCCCCAGCCGCAGCCGAGCTCCAGAATGGTCTGGCCATCCTGGAGATCGGCATTGGCGACGGTCTGGCGCAGCGCCTCCTCCTCCGCCTCCCGCAGGGTCGAGACCGGCTCCTTGTAGAAGCAGCAGGAGTATTTGCGGTTCGGCCCGAGCACGCGGGCGAAGAACGCCGCCGGCACCTCATAGTGCTGGCTGTTCGCCGCGTCGGTATGCTCGGCGATCGGCCGCGTCGTCAGCAGGCGGGCGAACTCTGGGTCACCCATCGCATCGGCCCCGCCGAGCCGCGCCGCCGTGCGCGAGCACAATTCGGAGATCGCGGAGCGGATGACGGCATCGGGCAGCGGCACGCGCTCGGCGGCGCCGATGATGGTCGAGATGAAGCTCATGCGGTGGCTCCGTTACTTCGTAAAAGGATTTGGCGGCAGGGGAAAGAACGCGCTGGTGCGCGCCTGATAGGCCCGGTAGCGATCGCCGCGCGAGCGCAGCATCTGCTGTTCCAGCGGCGGGATGCCGGTGACGTGGACCAGGATCCAGTACATGAACAATGGCGCGAGCAGGCTGGCGAGGCCCCACGGATGGTCGAACGACAGCGCGATGACCGGATAGGACAGCCAGCACACCCACTCGAAGAAATAGTTGGGATGGCGCGACCAGCGCCACAGGCCGACGTCGCACACCTTGCCCTTGTTGGCAGGATCGGCGCGGAACGCCTTGAGCTGAGCGTCGGCGACGCCCTCGCCGGCGATGCCTGCGAACAGCACGAGGATGCCGAGATAGTCCTGCAGCCGAAGCTCGGCGGCCGGCGCATGGGCGGCGACGAACATCGCGAACACCAGCGGGATCGAGCCCCAGGCCTGCTGCTGCAGGAACAGGAACATCTTTCGCGGTGCGGCCGCACCCCATTGCCGGGCAAACTCCGCGTAGCGCGGATCGTCGGAGATGCCGCGGCTGCGCGCTGCGACATGGCCGCCGAGCCGCAGCGACCAGACCGCCACCAGCACCGCGACCAGCCACTGCCGCGCGTTGGGGGCGGCGCCGCCGGCGGGCCAGATCGCGCCGGCGGCGCCGACCAGCCCGACGGAAAATGTCCAGATCGTGTCGACCCAGCCGGAGTTGCCGGTGCGCTGCTGCACGACCCAGGCGAGCCCCATCAGCACCGACATCGCCACGGCCATCGCCAGCAGCGCCTGCAGATATTCAACGACGGTCATGACAAAGCCAGGGCGTTCCCGTTAGATATGAGCCACGGGACTAACTACGCCGCGGATGCCCGCCGGTTTCAGCCATAGTTCCGCGCAGGGACGGGATTGCGCTGATCGCGGCTTTTTTCCCGCTGCTGCTGTGCCATAGTGGATTTCAGGGACCGGTCCCCGCAACGGATGTCATCGACAATGCCTCAAGGCTCCCCTTCCCGCTCCGCGATGGATCTCGAACCGACCAAGCTGTCCACGCCCCGGATCTTCCTGGTGCGGATGCTGGTCTTCCTGGTGCTGTGCGCCCTGGTCGGTGTCGTGCTGTACAAGCAGATCATCCTGGCGTTCTTCGCCAATCCCGGCCTGAACGCGCTGATCGGGGCGGTACTGTTGATCGGCGTCATCCTGGCGTTCCGCCAGGTGGTCCGGCTCTATCCGGAAGTGTCCTGGGTCAACAATTTCCGCATCGCCGATCCCGGCCTGGCGGTGCCTCGCCACCCGGTCCTGCTGGCGCCGATGGCCGCGATCCTCGGCCGCGAGCGCTCGGGGCGAATGTCGATCTCGCAGCAGACCATGCGCCACCTGCTCGACTCGATCGCCACCCGGCTCGACGAGGCCCGCGACATCTCGCGCTACATGACCGGCCTCCTGGTGTTCCTGGGCCTGCTCGGCACGTTCTGGGGCCTGATCGAAACGGTCGGCTCGGTCGGCAAGGTGATCGAGGGGCTCAAGGTCGGTGGCGACGCCGGCGCGCTGTTCGATACGCTGAAGGGCGGCCTTGCCGCGCCGCTGGGCGGCATGGGCATCTCGTTCTCGTCCTCGCTGTTCGGCCTCGCCGGCTCGCTGATCCTCGGTTTCCTCGACCTGCAATCGAGCCAGGCGCAGAACCGCTTCTATACCGATCTGGAGGACTGGCTCGCTGGCACCGTGCGGGAATATGGCGGCAGCGGCGACACCGGTGCCGACCTCTCGGTTGCCATCGAGCGGCTGCGCACCGCCTTGGAGGACGGCTCCAACCGCGGCGCCACCGCGG
This sequence comes from Bradyrhizobium sp. HKCCYLRH3097, assembly GCF_051167875.1. Taxonomy (NCBI): domain Bacteria; kingdom Pseudomonadati; phylum Pseudomonadota; class Alphaproteobacteria; order Hyphomicrobiales; family Nitrobacteraceae; genus Bradyrhizobium; species Bradyrhizobium sp. HKCCYLRH3097. The sequence continues at coordinate 1,127,030 of NZ_JBNPTX010000001.1, read as the reverse complement.
CGATGGCCAACCTCGCCGAGGCGATCCAGGGCCTGGTCGGGCACATGCGCACCGAGCAGCAGATGATCCGCGAATGGGCCGATGGCCAGGGCGAGCAGAACCGCGAGATCAAGCGGCTGCTGGAGCGGCTGGCGCGGCAGACCGAGAAGAGTTGAGCTGCTCCGCCGGCCGGCCGAAGACGAACTAGGAGACGCTGAATGGCGCTTGCCCGTACCCGCCGTGGAGATTCCGGCCTCAACTACTGGCCGGGCTTCGTCGATGCGCTGTCGACGCTGGTGCTGTCGATCGTGTTCCTGCTGACCGTGTTCCTGGTGGTGCAGTTTTTCCTGTCGCAGGAGGTCACCGGCAAGGACAAGGCGCTGGAGCAACTCAACGCCAAGATCGCGCAGCTCAACGAGATGCTGTCCCTGGAGAAGCTCGGCAAGCTCTCGCTGGACGACCAGGTTGCGCAACTGCGCGCCGGGCTCGCAAGCGCCGAAGCTGAGCGCGACCGCGTCAAGGGCCTCTATGACGGGCTCGCCAATGCCGGCAGCAATGCCGCCGGCCGCGCCAACGAACTCAACCGGGCACTCGACTCCGAGAAGCAGGTCACGGCGCGGGCGCTGGCCCAGATCGAGGTGCTCAACCAGCAGATCAGCGCACTGCGCCGCCAGCTCGCCGCGCTCGAGGATGCGCTCGATGCCTCGGAGAAGCGCGACAAGGAATCGCAGAGCCGCATCGCCGATCTCGGCTCGCGCCTCAACGTCGCGCTGGCACAGCGGGTCCAGGAGCTGACCCGGTACCGCTCGGAGTTCTTCGGCCGGCTGCGCGCCATCCTCGGCAACCGTCCCGACATTCGCGTCGTCGGCGACCGCTTCGTGTTCCAGTCCGAGGTGTTCTTCGACACGGGGCAGGCCACCCTGCTGCCCGAGGGCCAGCAGGAGCTGAATTCGGTGGCGACGGCGCTGGTCGATCTCGACAAGCAGATCCCCGCCGAGATCTCCTGGGTGCTGCGGGTCGACGGCCACACCGACGTTCGTCCGATCAACAGCCCGGTGTTCAAGTCGAACTGGGAGTTGTCCTCGGCGCGCGCCATCTCGGTAGTGCAGTATCTGATCTCGCTCGGCGTCCCTGCGCAGCGCCTGGTCGCGGCGGGCTTCGCCGAATTCCAGCCGCTCGACCCCGCGAACACAGAGGACGCCTTCCGCCGCAACCGGCGTATCGAGCTGAAGCTGACGGAGCGGTGACGTCGAGCTCCACCCTGCGCCCCTATCGCGCCGACGACGAGGACGCGGCAATCGCGCTGTGGCAGGAGACGTGGCAGCTCGCCTATCCCGCCATCGATTTTGCCGCGCGCGTTCCGTGGTGGCGCGAACGCTGGCGCAGCGAGCTGGTGCCGAAGGCTGATGTGATCGTGGCCGAGGCGGAGGGCGTGCTCGCCGGGTTCGTCACGATCGATGCGACGGGCTATCTCGATCAGCTGGTCGTCTCGCCCGAGCATTGGGGCTCGCCGCTCGCTACTCAGTTGGTCGATGCAGCGAAGGAGCGATCACCTCACGGCATCACGCTGCTTGTGAACAAAGACAACGCGCGCGCGATCCGCTTCTACAAGCGCAACGGCTTCATTGAAGCCGGCGAGGACGTCAACCCGACCTCGGGCCGTCCCGTGCTGCGGATGGTGTGGATGCCAACACAATCTGTTGAATCCGAGATGGTGCCGCAATGACGCTGCGCTCCCTCTCCCCGTTCTTACGGGGAGAGTGTTGGGGTGAGGGGCAGCCACGCGCACCGACCGTGCGGAGAGCCCCCCTCACCCGGATTGCATCTGACGATGCAATCCGACCTCTCCCCGCACGCGGGGCGAGGTGCACCGAGCGCGCCGCGATTTCTATTCACACAATTGCTGGCGCAGGGAGCTAACGACTTCTCTGCTCGACCCGTTTCGTATTGTCCTCAAACGCCGCGAAACAGCACGCCGATCGTCAGCACCACGAACGCGATCGCCAGCGCGTCGAAAGCGTGCGCTGCCGACAGCAGCGGCACCGAAGCATGCATGTAGTGCGCGAGCATCGCGACGAGGGCGAGCACCAGCGCAATTGCGAAGATGACGAACGAGGGCGGCGTGAGGGCAAAACTGCCACGACGATAAGGCATGTCCGTTGCTCCTGTTGGGACCCGGCACGCCTGCTACGAGCGGCGCGCCATCTGTTCCGGCAGGGAACGTACAAGGCGGGAGAAAGGTTGCAGGGGCGGGAACGAGAATTCCGAGGGTGTTGCCGCCCGTCCACGGTGTTGCAGGAACTACACGCCCTCGAACTGCAGCCGGGCCAGCCGCGCATAGAGGCCGTTGGCCGCAACCAGCGACGTGTGGGTGCCCTGCTCGACGATGCGGCCGCGATCCATGACCAGGATGCGGTCGCAGGACAGCACCGTCGCGAGGCGATGCGCGATCACCAGCGTGGTACGGTCCTTCATCAGCCCCTCGAGCGCGGTCTGCACCAGCGTCTCGCTCTCGGCGTCGAGCGCCGAGGTCGCCTCGTCGAGCAGCAGCAGCGGCGCATCGCGCAGGATGGCGCGCGCGATGGCGATGCGCTGGCGCTGGCCGCCCGAGAGCGTGACGCCGCGCTCGCCGAGCGAGGTGTCGAAGCCGTCCGGCAAGCGGCGGATGAATTCGCTGGCATGAGCGAGATCGGCGGCGCGCTCGACCTCGGCGTCGGTCGCCTCCGGCCGGCCGAAGCGGATGTTCTCGCGCGCGCTTGTCGCGAACACCACGGATTCCTGCGGCACCAGCGCGATGCGCTCGCGCATCCTGCGCGGGTCGGCCGCGCGCACCGGCACACCGTCGAACGAGATCGAGCCGGAGGCGGGATCGTAGAAGCGCAGCAGAAGATGGAACAGCGTGCTCTTGCCGGCGCCGGAGGGGCCGACGATCGCGACCTTCTCACCGGCGCGGATCGCAAACGAGACGTCATCGAGGACGCGGACATCGGGGCGGCCCGGATAGGCGAAGCTGACCCGCTCGAAGCCGAGGTCGCCACGCGCCGGCTCCGGCATCGGGCGCGGCTGCGCGGGCGCCGTGATTTCCGGCTGCACGTGCAACAGCTCGAACAGCCGCTCGGCGGCGCCGGACGCCGCCGACACTTCGCCCCAGACCTCCGAGAGCTGGCCGAGCCCGGCGGCGGCGAAGGCCGCGTAGAGCACGAACTGACCGAGCCGTCCGGCGCTGATCGCACCGGTCAGCACGTCGTGGGAGCCGACCCAGAGGATCGCGACGACGCTGGAGAACACGATGAAGATGATGATCGCGGTGAGCACGCCGCGTGCCTGGGTCGAGACCCGCGCCGCCTCGTAGGCCTGCTCGACCTCGCCGCCGAAACGCGCCGCCGCGAGCCTCTCGCTGGTATAGGCCTGCACCGTCCTGATCGAGCCGATCAGCTCGGACGCATAGGCCGAGGCGTCGGCGAGCGTGTCCTGGGCGTTGCGCGACAGCCGCCGGACCCAGCGCCCGAACGCCACCAGCGGCAGCACGATCAGCGGGATCGCCAGCAGCACGAAGCCGGACAGCTTCGGGCTCGTGATCACCATCATTGCGGTGGCGCCGATGAACAGCAGCAGATTGCGCAGCGCGATGGAAACGGAGGCGCCCGCCGCCGATTTGATCTGGGTGGTGTCGGCGGTGAGCCGCGACACCAGCTCGCCAGAGCGCGCGGAATCGAAGAAGGACGGCGACAGCGACATCAGATGCGCGAACACGTCGCGCCGGAGATCGGCGACGATGCGCTCGCCGATCGTCATGACGAGGTAGTAGCGGGCCGCGCTTGCCAGCGCGAGCACCGCCACGACGGCGATCATGACGCTGAAATAGCTGTTGATCAGCTCGATGCCTTTCGGCGTGAAGCCGAAATCGATCATGCGGCGGACCGCGATCGGCACCAGAAGCGTGGTCAGGGCCGCGACCGTGAGCGCGATCAGCGCCAGCAGGGCGCGGCCGCGATAGCGCAGGACATAGGGAGACAGCGCCAGCAGCGGGCGCAGCTTCGAGCGCCGCACAGGGCTTGCCGGCTCGGCCAATGCCTCGACGGCCGCAACGGCATCTCCAACCGGATCCTGCCCTGGGGCAGCGCCCTGCCGCTCGTCAAGCCGTTCCACTGCGCTCATGGGCCACCTGAGAATTCTTCCAAATACCGATCTGCCGTCCTGATAGGCCCGCCGGGCCGGGCTTGGCAAATCCGGAAACGTACCAAGGTGTTCATCCGCGACCTTGGCTTGTTTTAGGCAGAACCTTGGGCTATAGAGCCCGCCAATTGTCCCCCTTCAGTGACGACAGGATCAGGCGCGGCCGCGTCGCATCATGTCTTCGCATCGTGCCGTAGGATCAGCCATGAAAGCCGACATTCACCCGAATTATCATACGATTACGGTCGTGATGACCGATGGCACCGAGTACCAGACCCGCTCGACCTGGGGCAAAGAGGGCGACAAGCTCAACCTCGACATCGACCCCAAGTCGCACCCGGCCTGGACCGGCGGCACCCAGCAGATCATGGATCGCGGCGGCCGTGTCTCGCGCTTCCAGAAAAAGTTCCAGGGCTTCCTCAAGAAGGATTGATGCCGTCTTGCCCTCGGCACCGGCCTTCCTGGCCTGCGCCTGATCGACAGCTCACAGCAAAACGCCCCCGGAAACGGGGGCGTTTTTGTTTCTGAGCTGGTCGCAACGAGACCTTCGGCTGGGGGAGCGGCCCCGGCGGGGGCCGTCCGATGCCGGGGCCTACTGCTCGAACGCGGCCTTCAGCCGGTTGAGATGCGGCACCAGCGGATTGCCGATCGCGCTCTGGTCCGGCGGCGGGGAATGAATGGTCGAGTCGAGCCGGCGGACCCGCACCTGCAAGCTCATCGAGCGCGAGATCAGGCTCTGCAGCTGCTGCGGCAGCTTCTCCAGCAGATCATCCGGCCCGGGATCTGCGGCGGTGAGCTTGACCTTGGTCTTCTCGCGGTTGGCCTGGCTCAGGGTCATCTCGCCCTCCTTCACCGCGCGGTGCAGGAGCAGCCAGGACGCCAGTTGCATCAGGCGAGTGGTGAGACGCATGCTCTCGGTCGCGTAGGTCAGGCTGACGGCGCGGTCGAGCGCCTTGGCCTCGTTGCGGCCGTCGCCATCGAGATAGGCGGCGGTCTCCTCGACCAGATCCATGCCTTCCCGGAACAGCGCGCCGAATGCAGCAGAATTGGTGAGCCGCTCGTTGAACTGAACCAGAGCGCCATCGCCCAGCAAACGGTCCGACATGGTTAACGCCTCTTAAACGCGACTGTTTACGCAACCCGGCAACGTCGCCGGTATGATGAACAAATCATTGCGCGGCCGGTTTCGAGAGTCCAGCAGCAACGCCTTTTATGGTTTCCACGGCGTGGGCCATGCCGTGCCCTCGTACCACTTGCGACTGCAACACGGCCGATCGCGGCCGAGTCGCAGGATCAGCTCAACTAGCAACCATGATCACGGCAATAGTTTGCAGTCGTCGAACGAGGATCGTCACGGCTGCCGCGGCGCACGGGATTTTCGCGCCTGACCTGCTGGCGACCGAAGACCGGCACGGGCGCAATGAGCCGGCACGACGTTCGTTCCACGATCGCCGCCTGCGCATGGCGAGCGCGCCACGGGCGACCGCCCGGTTCGCCCGGCTCGGCGCGGGCGCAAAAAAAGAGCCGCCGTTTCCGGCGGCTTTGAAGTTGATAACAGGGAGGCGTCAAACAGAGTGGACAGGAGCCACTCGGTGTCCAAACGAGGACGGTTCCGGTTGTAAACGCGAAAGCTTAATCAACCGTAAATGGCGAAAATTTTTCAATCTTCGTTAGCCATGTCGGCCACTGGCCGACCGCGTTTCTACGGCTGCGAGGTTCACGACTTGAAGATGCTGGCGGCGGCATCACGCGAGGCGCGCTTTTTCGCCACCGCCTGCTCGATGCGCTCGATCTCGGCCCGGAGCAGCGCCACCCGGCTGGTCAGCTCCTCGACCGACAGCATCGACAGATCCTGCCCGATCTCGTGCGAAACGGCCTTGCGGGGCCGATCGTCGTCCTCGTTCGCCATCTCACCCTCCTCCCGGTTGCCAGCCATGCCCCGGCTGGCTTAAGCACGCGGCAGCACCCGCTTTCAGCCCTCGCCGAAGGATTTCTCATGGAACAGCTGCCCGCGCAAATGACCGTGGTCGCCATCAGCCAGCCGGGCGGACCCGAGGTGCTCAAGCCGGAAACCCGGCCCGTGCCCAAGCCCGGCCCCGGCGAGATCCTGATCAAGGTGAAGGCCGCCGGCGTTAACCGTCCCGACGTCGCCCAGCGCTCCGGCAGCTATCCGCCGCCGCCCGGCGCCAGCGACCTGCCGGGGCTGGAAGTGGCCGGGGAGGTCGTGGCGCTCGGCGAGGGCGCCGTCCGGCACAAGCTCGGCGACACCGTGATGTCCTTGGTCGCCGGCGGCGGCTATGCGCAATACTGCATCGCACAAGATGCGCAGGCGATGGCGGTGCCGCCGGCGCTGTCCCTCCTGGAAGCCGGCGCCCTGCCCGAGACCCTGATGACGGTCTGGCACAACGTGTTCGAGCGCGGCGGCCTGAAGGCGGGCGAGACCCTGCTGGTGCATGGCGGCTCCTCCGGCATCGGGACCATGGCGATCCAGCTCGGCAAAGCATTCGGCGCCAAGGTGCTGGTCACCGTCGGCTCGCAGGACAAGGCCGACGCCTGCGTGAAGCTCGGCGCCGACCGCGCCATCAACTACAAGACGGAGGACTTCGTCGCCGTGGTCAAGGAAGCGACCGGCGGCAAGGGCGCCAACGTCATCCTCGACATGGTCGGCGGCGACTACATCGAGCGCAACTACGACGCCGCGGCCACCGATGGCCGCATCGTCCAGATCGCCTTCCTCGCCAGCCCCAAGGCGTCAGTCAATTTCGTCAAGCTGATGGTGAAGCGCCTGACCCATACCGGATCCACGCTGCGCCCGCGCAGCAACGCCGACAAGGCGGCGATGGTGGCGGCGATCGAGGCCAAGGTGATGCCGTTCCTGCGCGAGGGCCGCATCAAGCCATTGATGGACTCGACCTTTCCCCTCGCAGATGCAGCCAAAGCGCATGCACGCATGGAGACGAGCCAACATATTGGCAAAATTGTGTTGGAAATCTAGGCGCAGTCTAAACACAGCGTGTTTGGAAACTCTTTGATTCTCCTCGCTTTCGTGCCAATGATCGCGCACAGCTGAACCGTGCCTGGAACGGCTCCAATTAGCCCGGCGACGACCTCTTTCGATTTGGCTTGTTTCGCTTTGGATTGGTGTCGAACGCGGAGATTTGACATTGCGTCTGATCAGGTGCCTCGCGTCGTTGGCGGCGCTGGGCCTCGTGATGTGTGGTGCCGCTGCCCCCGCTCAGGCCGTTGACGCCGTCAGCGTTCGCAGCGACGCGCCTGCGATCGACCTCACGGGCATCCTCGATCATCAGCGCAGCGAGAACGACCGCATCCAGGTCTCGACCGCGCCCGGCACCGACGGCATCGTCCGCCGCATCGAGGTGCGGGCGCGCGAGGGCGGCCAGAACTGGATCGTGTTCGCACTGGCCAACAACACCGACGACCAGCTCGACCGCCTGATCGTGGCACCGCACTACCGCGTGGTCGGCTCCGGCGTGTTGTGGCCCGATCTCGGCCTGTCGCGCATCGCGACCATCACGCCCTCGGTCGGCGACCTGCCGGAGCGGCAGGAGAGCCCGACCGCCGACGTCTTCCGCGTCACCCTCGATCCGGGCTCGGTCGTTACCTTCGTGGCCGAGCTGCGCACGGACAAGCTGCCGCAGCTCTATCTGTGGGAGCCCGAGGCCTACAAGGACAAGGTCAACTCGTTCACGCTGTACCAGGGCATCGTGATCGGCATCTCCGGTCTTCTCGCCCTCGTTCTCACGATCCTGTTCGTGGTCAAGGGCAGTATCATGTTTCCGGCGGCCGCGGCGCTGGCCTGGGCGGTGCTGGTCTATATCGGCGTCGATTTCGGCTTCTGGGGCAAGGTCCTGGACATGTCGAACAATGCCGAGCGCGTCTGGCGCGCGGCGGGCGAGGCGATCCTCGCCGCGACCCTGCTGGTGTTCCTGTTCGCCTATCTCAATTTGTCGCGCTGGCACGTTCGCTACTCGCACATCACGCTGGGCTGGCTGTTCTTCCTGGGCTCGCTGGTCGCGGTGGCGCTGTTCGACCCGGCGGTGGCCTCGGGCATCGCGCGCATGTCGTTGCTCTTGATCGCCGTGCTGGGCTTTGCGCTGATCGTCTATCTCTCCAGCCACGGCTTCGACCGCGCGGTGCTGCTGATCCCGACCTGGTTCCTGCTCACGGTGTGGGTCGCCGCCGCCGGCATGACGGTTGCGGGCCAGGTCACCAACGACATCGTCGGCCCGGCGCTGCTCGGCGGCCTCGTGCTGATCGTGATGCTGATCGGCTTCACCGTGATGCAGCACGCCTTCGCCGGCGGCGGCGCCACCACCGGCATCGTCTCCGACGTCGAGCGCCGCGCGCTGGCGCTCGCCGGCTCCGGCGACCTGATCTGGGACTGGGACGTCTCCGCCGACAAGGTGTTCACCAGCCCGGAGACCGAGAGCCTGCTCGGCCTCAAGCGCGGCACGCTCGAAGGCCCGGCCGCGAAATGGCTCGAGGTGCTGCATCCGCTCGATCAGGACCGCTTCCGCGCCGCGCTCGACAGTGTCCTCGACCAGCGCCGCGGCCGCCTGGTGCAGGACTTCCGGCTGCGCACGCCCGACGGCCATTTCATGTGGTTCGCGCTGAAGGCGCGCCCCGTGGTCGGCTCCGACGGCGAGGTCTCGCGCGTGGTCGGCACCTTGACGGACGTGACCGAGTTCAAGAATGCCGAGGAGCGCCTGCTCCACGACAGCGTGCACGACAATCTGACCGGCCTGCCCAACCGCAAGCTGTTCATCGACCGTCTTGCCGCCGTCGCCAATTTCGCCAAGTCGATGCCGGCCATGCGGCCGACCCTGATGGTGATCGATCTCGACCGCTTCAAGCAGGTCAACGACTCCGTCGGCATCGCGGTCGGCGATTCCATCCTGCTGACCCTGGCGCGGCGGCTGTCGCGCATCCTCAAACCCCAGGACACGCTGGCGCGGCTGGCCGGCGATCAGTTCGGCCTGATCCTGCTGTCCGAGCAGGACCCCGCCCGCATCACCGCTTTCGCCGAGACCATCCGCAAGACCATCCGCGCGCCGATCGCCTTCAACGAGCGCGAGATCTTCCTGACCGCCTCGATCGGGCTCGCTTTGTCCGATCCGCAGACGCAACTGTCGGAGGACATCATCAAGGATGCCGAGCTTGCGATGTATCATTCCAAGCGCATCGGCGGCGACCGCATCGACGTCTACAAGCCGGCGATGCGCGCGCGCAAGAACGACCGCCTGACCCTGGAGAGCGAGCTGCGCCGCTCGATCGAGCGCCAGGAGATCACCATCCTTTACCAGCCGATCGTGCGGCTGGAGGATCGCTCGATCGCCGGCTTCGAGGCGTTGGCACGCTGGGACCATCCGAAGCTCGGCCGGATGTCGCCGATCGAGTTCATCACCATCGCGGAAGAGATCGGCCTGATCGTCGATCTCGGCACCTTCGTGCTCGACCAGACGGCGCGGCAGCTCTCGGTGTGGCAGCGCGCGACACGGCTGCGCGAGCCGATCTTCGCCAGCGTCAACGTCTCCTCCCGCCAGCTCCTGCGCCACGACCTGATCCACGACATCCGCTCGGTGCTGGCGCGCTCTTCGGTGGCGCGCGGCTCGCTCAAGATCGAGCTGACGGAATCGCTAGTGATGGAAAACCCCGAGCACGCCGCGCAGATGCTGGCGCGCATCCGCGAGCTCGGCGTCGGCCTGTCGATCGACGATTTCGGCACCGGCCATTCCTCGCTGGCCTATCTGCAGCGCTTCCCGTTCGACACCTTGAAGATCGACCAGTCGTTCGTGCGCACCACCGCGCGCGGCACCCGTCCCGTCATCCTCAAATCGATCATCGCGCTGGCGCACGACCTCGGCATGGACGTGGTGGCGGAAGGCGCGGAGACCGACTCCGATGCCGTCGAGCTCTATCAGCTCGGCTGCGAATACGCCCAGGGCTACGCCTTCGGCGAGCCGATGGACGCCGACGCCGCGATGCGGCTTCTCACGGAAGAGCGGCTGGAAGCGGCGAGCTGAGGCTGCAATGCATCCAGGACGGCAACAGCCTCAGGATGCATCTTTCATTTTGCTTCGTTTGAGGTAGATTTACCGCGGTACCGCGTAAAGGGTGCCGTGTGAGTGATGACCGATGCGTGCTTGCGGGGCAGAAGGCTCGCGACATGGCCCGTTCGCGACGAGCCTAGTCCGTCTCGAACTGCGACAGCGCCGTGAGCGCGCGGCGATAATTGTCGCCCCCAAGCCGGCGTGCCACCCGCTTCTCGTGCGCGGCGACCAGTGCATTGGCCTTCTTGAGCATCAGGCGGCCACGCGGCGTCAGGCCGAGCGCATGGGCCCTGCGGTCGTGCTCGGAGCGTTCGCGCACGATCAAGCCGGCCTGCTGCAGGTCGTCGAGCAGCGCGACCATGCGCGCGCGCTCGATGCCCAGCGCGCCGGCGATCGCGATCTGCGCGGCGCCGGGATTGGCCGCGATCGTCTCCAGGATCGAATAGAGGATGACGTCGAGGTCGATCGTCGCGAGCGCGGCGTTGACATCGCGGAAAATCCAGTGCTGCAGGCGGCGGACGAAATAGCCGAGATGGTTCTCGAGCTCACCGAGACCGATCCCGGAATCCTGGCTGGTTGTGTCTCGCTGCGCTCCGGTGCTCGCGCTCTTGGGCATGCTGGCTCGCTGACATGAGGCATCCTTGCCTAGACCGATGCCGTCGCAGGGGCAAGCCGCTCCAATCGGTCACATCCACAATAATTGCAAAGTACAACCATTCTGTTAGTCTCGCGGTCAACGAATACAACATGGGAGGGAAACGCATGCCGTCATCGATGGCGATGGTTGCCTGCATTGCAACCGCAATGCGGCGGCGCATTACACCCGATCGCGGCGCCCGCCGCGCAGCGTGTTCCTCCCGCACTGCAGCTTCAGCGATCACCTCCCGCAGCCCGGAGACACGCCATGGCTGATGCAGAACGCCGCGCCTCCGAGCCTGCGATGTTCGCCGAGCCGTCGATCGAGGCTGTCAGGCGCGACGACGGCGCGATCATCCTGCGCTCGCGCATGCCGCTGCAGCCGGCCGCGCGCTGCACCGGCGAATGGCTGGAGCATTGGGGCCGCCATTTCCCGGATCGCACGTTCCTGGCCGAACGTCGTGGCGACAACTGGACCTGGCTCACCTACGGCGAAACATTGATGCAGGTCCGCGCCGCCGCGGCCTGGATGCTCGCGCAGGGCCTCGGTCCGGAGCGTCCGCTCGCGATCCTCTCCGACAACAGCATCGCCCATGCCGTGCTGGCGCTCGCAGCGCAGCATGTCGGCATCCCCGTCTGCGCGATCTCGCCGGCCTATTCGCTGATGTCGACGGATCACGAGAAGCTGCGCGCGATGATCCGTCTGCTCGATCCGGGCGCCATCTTCGTCGCGCAGCGCGAGCCGTTCGCGCGCGCGCTCGCGGCCGTCGACGGCCTGCATCGGGCAACGATCATTGCCGGCGACGGCGATGGAACGAGCGCGGTGCCGCTGCAGACCCTGCTCGCGACGAAGCCCGGCGCCGAGGTCGACCGCGCCTTCGCCGCGGTCACGCCGGACACGGTGGCCAAGCTGCTGTTCACCTCCGGCTCGACCGGGCAGCCGAAAGCGGTGATCAACACGCACCGGATGCTGACCATGAGCCAGCAGGCCAAGGCGCAGTTGTGGATGTTCCTGCGCGAGGTCGAGGGCGGCCCCGTCATCGTCGACTGGCTGCCATGGAGTCACACCTTCGGCGCCAACCACAATTTCAACCTGGTGCTGAGCCACGGCGGATCGATCTACATCGACGGCGGCAAGCCTGCGCCGGGCCTGTTCGAGACGTCGCTCGCCAATCTACGCAGCCTGGTGCCGACGATCTATTTCAACGTGCCGCGCGGCTTCGACATGCTGGTCGCGGCACTCAGGTCCGACGACGATCTGCGCCGCAGATTTTTCTCCGGCGTCAGGTGCATCCTCTATGCGGCCGCGGCCTTGCCGCAAAATCTGTGGGATGCGCTCAACGAGATGAGCCGGGCCACGATCGGCCGCCCTGCACCGCTGGTGTCGGCGTGGGGCGCCACCGAGACATCGCCGCTCGCGACCGACTGCCACTTCTTCGCCGAGCGCGCCGGCAACATCGGCGTGCCCATCCCCGGCACAGAGCTCAAGCTGGTGCCGACCGGCGAGAAGCTCGAGGTGCGCGTGCGCGGGCCGAACGTGATGCCGGGCTATTGGAAGGCGCCCGAACTCACGGCCGCGGCTTTCGACGAGGAGGGCTTCTACAAGATCGGCGACGCCGTGAAGCTTGCAGATCCCGAGCATCCGGAGCGCGGCCTGTTCTTCGACGGCCGCATCACCGAGGATTTCAAGCTCAGCTCCGGGACATGGGTGAACGTCGGCGCGCTGCGCGTCGCCGGCATCGCGGCGCTGGCGCCGTTGGCGCAGGACATCGTGATCGCCGGCCACGGCACCGACGAGGTGCACTTTCTCATCGTGCCCAACATCGCAGCGTGCCGCGGCGCTGCCGGGATGACCGAGGCCGTCCCGGCCGGCGACGTTCTGGCGCATCCATCGGTGCGCACCGCCATCGCGCGAGGATTGGCCAGGCTCCGCACCGAGGCGGTCGGCTCGTCGCGCTATGCGACCCGTGCGCTGTTGATGGCGGAGCCGCCCTTGCTCGATGCCGGCGAGATCACTGACAAGGGCTATATCAACCAGCGCGCAGTGCTCACCCGCCGCGCCGATCTGGTCGCACGACTGAAGGATGAAACCGCGACCGAGCTGATCAGGCCCGACATGTCCTGACCCAGAACTACGCAACTACTCAACTCACTCACAAGACGGCGCTCGTATTACTACGGGAATGCCTCGCGAGTGCGGCAATTGGTTACCATCCACACTTAACCGGGCATCAACTGCGAATCCTTAAAATCACTCGCATCTAGCTCCCTCATTTGCCCGGACCGCCCCATGGCTCAGCCGCGTTTCTCTCTCGCTTTCCGCATCTACGCGATCATCGGCCTGTCGTTCTGTGGACTGGTGGGGCTCGCCGCAACGCAGAGCCAGAACCTCGAGACCGCTCTCAAGGATCAGCGGCAGAGCGAGCTGAGCCATCTGGCGCAGACGGCAGTCAGCATCGCCCGCGAGGAATATGACGCGATCGCGCGCGACAAGGTGCCGCCCGAGGTCGCGCAGAAGAAGGCGGCCGAGCGGATCGGCAAGCTGCGCTACGGCAGCGGCGACTACTTCTGGATCAACGACATGGGTCCGAAGATGGTCATGCATCCGATCAAGCCGGAGCTGAATGGTCAGAACCTCGCCGACAACAAGGACCCGACCGGCAAGCGGCTGTTCGTCGAAATGGTCGACGTCGTCAAGCGCCAGGGCGCCGGTGTCGTCGACTACATGTGGCCAAAGCCCGGCAAGGATGCGCCACAGCCGAAGATGTCCTATGTCGCCGGCTTCGAGCCCTGGGGCTGGATCATCGGCACCGGTGTCTATGTCGATGATCTCGAAGCCCAGATGTGGGAGAGCAAGCGCAGCGTGTTCATTGCCGCCATGCTGGTGATGCTGATCATCGGATCGATCACGCTGATCATCGCGCGGCGGATGTCGTCGGCGCTGGCCGCGATGAGTGGCGCGCTGACCGAGCTCGGCAATGGAAACTTCGACATCAAGCTGCCGGGCCAGAACCGCAGCGACGAGCTCGGCGACATGGCGCGCTCGATCGAGCAGTTCAGGCAGAAGACCGAGGAGAAGGCGCGGCAGACCGCGATGCTCGAAGACGAGCAGCGCCAGGTCGCAGAGCGCATCAAGACCAAGGCGCTGCAGGAGATGGCCGAAGCCGTCGAGCAGGCCGCCAGCAGCGCGGTCGGCGAGGTCGCGCAGGGAACCGGCCACATGGCCGACAATGCCAAGTCGATGACCGACAGTGCGCTGACGCTGGAGCGCAACTCGAGCAGCGTTGCGGCGGCGGCCGAGCAGGCCCTCGCCACCACCCAGACGGTCGCCAAGGCGTCGGCCCAGCTCGCCGCCTCGATCTCGCAGATCTCCAGCCAGGTCAGCTCGTCGCGCGAGCTCACGCGCAAGGCCGTTGCCGCCTCGTCCGACGCCCAGGCCACCATCGCGAAGCTGTCGGAAGCCGCCGACAAGGTCGGCGCCGTGACCAGCCTGATCAGCGAGATTGCCGGCCAGACCAACCTGCTGGCGCTGAACGCCACCATCGAGGCCGCCCGGGCCGGCGATGCAGGCCGCGGCTTTGCGGTCGTCGCCTCCGAGGTGAAATCGCTCGCCGAGCAGACCGCCAAGGCGACCAGCGAGATCGCGCAGCAGATTGCCGAGATTCAGGACTCGACCCGCGCCTCGGTCACCTCGATCGGGGCGATCGGCGAAGTCATCCGCAACGTCGAAGCCGTATCCTCCGGCATTGCCGATGCGATCCAGGCGCAGAACAGCGTGACCATCGAGATTTCGCGCACGGTCGAGGAGACGTCCGCCGCCGCGCGCGAGGTCGCCAGCCAGATCGCCGAGGTCTCTCGCGAAGCCAGCGAGGCCGGCCGGCGCTCGACCGACATCCGCGACGGCTCGACTGTTGTCGCCGACAAGGTGCAGCGGCTGCGCACCGAACTGGTGCGGGTGATCCGGACGTCGACTGCCGACGTCGATCGCCGGCTGTCGACGCGGCTCAACATCAACCGCCCGGGCACGCTGCAGGTGAACGGCGAAGCGATCCCTGTCACCGTGCGCAACCTCTCGCTCGGCGGCGCCCTGCTCGAAGCCGTTCCGGTTCGTCTGACGATGAACACGTCGGTGACGCTTGCCATCACCGGCATGGTGTCCGATCTGCCGGGGACCGTGACCCGCGTTGGCGACCGTACCGCGTTGGTCCAGTTCGCATTGAACCCGGAGCAATCGGCGCGGCTGACGGCGCTGGTCTCGGACCGTCAGGCGGCGTAACGCGCCGATCTCCGCCTCAACGGAAATGGCAGGCGACGAGATGCCCCTCGGCGCTTGCCTTCAATGGCGGCACTTCCTTGCTGCAGACGTCCTTGGCGATCGGGCAGCGGGTATGAAAGTGACAGCCCGATGGTGGATTGATCGGGCTCGGCACCTCGCCCTTGAGCCGCACGCGCTTGCGCTTGACGCTCGGATCCGGGATCGGCACCGCCGACAGCAGCGCCTCGGTGTAGGGATGTTTCGGCGTCGAATAGAGCTGGCGTGACGGCGCGGTCTCGACGATGCGGCCAAGATACATCACCGCGACGCGGCGGCTGATGTGCTCGACGACCGAGAGGTCGTGGGCGACGAACAGATAGGCGATGCCGAACTTCTGCTGCAGATCCTCGAGCAGGTTGATGACCTGGGCCTGGATCGACACATCGAGCGCCGACACCGGCTCGTCGCAGATGATCAGCTTGGGCTCGACCGCGATCGCCCGCGCGATGCCGATGCGCTGGCGCTGGCCGCCCGAGAACTCGTGCGGATAGCGCGTCATGTGGTCGGCCTGCAGGCCGACGGTCTCCAGGAGATGAACGATGCGCGCCTCGTATTGCTGGCGTGAGGTCGCCAGCCCATGGATGGTCAGCGCCTCGCCGATGATGGCGCCGATGGTCATGCGCGGGTTGAGCGAGGCATAGGGGTCCTGGAAGATGATCTGGATGTCGCGGCGAAGCGCGCGCAGGCTTTCGCCGGACAGCGCGATGACGTCCTTGCCCTCGAAATTCAGTTCGCCCGAGCTCGGCTCGATCAGCCGGAGGACGCAGCGCCCGGTGGTCGATTTGCCGCAGCCGGACTCGCCGACGAGGCCGAAGGTCTCGCTCGGCTCGATGTCGAAGTTGACGCCGTCCACGGCCCGCACGCTGCCGATCTGGCGCTTCAAGAGCCCGCCCCGGATCGGGAACGCCTTGGTCAGGTTGCGTACGCTGAGCAGCGGCGCGGGTACGACGGGGGTGGCAATGGCAGCTTCGGTCATCACAGCAACGTCTCTTCGGCGCGGATGCACGCCACCTTGTGGCCGGGCTCGATCTCGCGCAGCAGAGGCTGCGCGGTCCTGCAATCGGGAATGGCGAAGCGGCAGCGAGAGGCGAAGCGGCAGCCCTCCGGCGGATTGACCAGCTTCGGCACGCTGCCGGGGATGCTTTCCAGCCGGCTCTTCCTGACCGCGTCGAGATCGATCCGCGGGATCGAGCGGATCAGGCCCTGCGTATAGGGATGGCGCGGATTGGCAAACAGCCGCTCGACCGGCGCCTCCTCCGCGACCCGCCCGGCATACATCACCACGACACGCTGCGCGACCTCGGCCACGACGCCCATCGCGTGGGTGATCAGCATGATCGACATGCCGAGCCGCTCCTTCATGTCGAGCAGCAGATCGAGGATCTGCGCCTGGATCGTGACGTCGAGCGCCGTCGTCGGCTCGTCGGCGATCAGGAGCTTGGGATTGCATGACAGCGCCATCGCGATCATCACGCGCTGGCGCATGCCGCCGGAGAAATGATGCGGATAGTCGTGCACGCGGGCTTTCGGATTGGGGATCTGCACCAGCGCCAGCATCTCGGCCGCCCGATCCATCGCCGCCTTGTTGGACAGGCCCTGATGCAGCCGGATCACCTCGGCGATCTGATCGCCGACGGTGTAGACCGGGTTGAGCGAGGTCATCGGCTCCTGGAACACGATCGCGATCTCGCTGGCGCGGATCTTGTTCATCTCGGACGAGCCGAGCGGCACCAGGTCACGGCCCTGCCACAGGATCTGGCCCCCGGCGATGCGGCCGGGCGGCATCGCGATCAGCTTCAGCACCGACATCGCGGTGACGGTCTTGCCGGAGCCGGACTCGCCGACCACGCACAGGGTCTCGCCGCTGCCGATCGAGATGTCGACGCCGTCGACGGCCTGGACCTCGCCCTCGTCGGTGTTGAAATAGGTCTTCAGCCCCTTGATCTCGAGCAGCGGAGCTACGCGCGCGTCCATCACATCACCTTCCGCGGATCGAGCGCATCGCGCAGGCCATCGCCGATGAAGTTGATCGCGATGACCGTGAGGAAGATCGCGCCGCCGGCGAACAGCGCCCAATGCGGCGCGATGTCGAGATAGTCCTTGGCGTCGAACAGCAGCCGGCCCCAGGTCGGAATGTCCGGAGGGAAGCCGAGACCGAGGAACGACAACGTCGATTCCGCGATGATCGCGGCCGCGACGTCGATGGTGCCGGCGACGATCACCGGCCCCAGCGCGTTCGGCAGGATGTGGCGAACGACGAGACGGGTGTTGGAGGCGCCGAGCGCGCGCGCCGCCTCGACGAATTCCTTCTCGCGCAGCGACAGGAACTGGGCGCGGACCAGACGCGCCACATGCATCCAGCGGAAGCCGCCGATCACGAGCACGATGAGCACGAACACGCCGCCTTCCGGGCCGAGCCAGCCCTTGAGGAAATCGCGGAACAAATAGATGATCAGGAGCAGCAGCGGCAGTTGCGGCAGCGACAGAAACAGATCGGTCAGCCACATCAGCGCGGCATCCACCGGTCCCTTGGCCGAGCCGGCGATCGCACCGACGAGAATGCCGACGAACAGCGCCACGCCCATCGCGGCAAAGCCGACCGCAAGCGAGATGCGGCCGCCATAGATCATGCGCGCCAGCAGATCCTGGCCGAGATCGTCCGTGCCGAACGGGTGCTCCCAGGACGGCGGCGCGAGGCGTGCCGTGAAGTCGATCTCGTTGATCGGAATCCGCCACAGCCACGGGCCGAGCAGGATCGAGAGCGCGAGCAGCAGCAGCACGACGATGCTGGCCGCCGCGAGGCGGTGACGGAGGAAGCGGCGGAGCGCGTCGCGGCCCGGCGAGAAACGCCGTTTGGGCGATGCGACGACCGGCACCGTCTCAACGGAAGGAGATGCGTGGGTCAAGCCAGCCATACAGAATGTCTGCGATGAGGTTGAAGAGGACGACGAGGCAGGCGAACACGAAGGTCACCGCCATGATGACCGGCGTATCGTTGGCGAGGATCGCGCTGATCAGGAGCGAGCCGATGCCGGGAATGCGGAAGATCTGCTCGGTGACGATGGCGCCGCCGAACACCGTCGGCATCTGCAGCGCGACCAGCGTCACCACCGGGATCAGCGCATTGCGCACGACGTGCTTGACGATCACCTTGCGCTCGTCGAGGCCCTTGGAACGCGCGGTCGTGACGTAGTCGAGCTTGATGACGTCGAGCACGGCGGAACGGACATAGCGCGTATAGGACGCCGCCTGGTAGAGGCCGAGCACCATGACCGGCATGATCGCCTGCTTGATGCTCTCCCACCACCATTGCCAGCCGGTCGCCTGCAGGTCGGCGCGATAGACGAACGGCAGCCAGCCGAGATTGACGCTGAAGATCAGGATCAGCAACAGGCCGGTGAAGAAGGTCGGCAGCGAGAAGCCGATGAAGGCGAAGGTGTTGGCGATCTGGTCGAAGATCGAATACGGCCGCCGCGCCGCGAGCACGCCCACCGGCAGCGCCACCGCCAGCGCCAGGATCTGCGCGGTGCCGACCACGTAGAGCGTGGTCGGTATCCGCTGCAGGATCAGCGTGTCGACGTTGACGCGGCTGGCGAAGGAGAAGCCCCAGTCGCCCTGGAACATGGCGACCAGCCAGTGGACATAGCGCAACAGCACGGGATCGTTCATCCCGAACTTGATGCGCAGCGCCTCGCGCACCTCGGGCGGCACGTTCGGGTTGCTCGCGAGCTCGCCGAATGGATCGCCCGGTGCCAGCGCGAGCAGCACGAACAGAATGAGACTGATGCCGAGCAGGCTCGGCACAGCGACGATGAGGCGCCTGAGAAGATAGTTTCCCATCGCTCCACCCCTACAATGTCTGGCTGGTCATGCTGGCCGCGCGTCAGCTCGCCCGATACCAGGTGGCGATGAACGCCAGATCGTTGTCCCAGCCGCTCTTGTACAGCACCATGCCGTTCTTCACGCCGATCGCATTGAGCCGGTTGATCTCCGGCAGGACGTAGTTGTCACGCACGACGAGATCGTTGAGCTTGATGAACAGCGCGGCGCGCTTGACCGGATCGAGCTCGCTCTGGGCCAGCATGTAGGTCTCGTCATACTCCTTGTTCTGCCAGCGGCAGATGTTGCGGCCCTGCCACTTGTTCTCCTTGGTCGCGGCCTCGGTGGACACGAACTGGTTCATGAAGAACTGCGGATCCGCCTGCGGCATCGTGGTCTGATACATCTGCATGTCGCAGTAGAAATGCGAGTAGGTGTCGGGGTTCGCGACGTCCGAGGAGAAGAACACCGACGCGACCACCGACTTCAGCTCGACCTCGATGCCGGCCTTCTGGAACGCCTGCTTGATGATCGCCTGGTTCTTCTGGCGCGGGCCGTTGATCGAGGTCTGGAACACGAATTTGAGCGGCTTGCCGTCCTTCTCGCGGATGCCGGAGGCGCCCTTCTTCCAGCCGGCGGCGTCGAGGATCTGGTTGGCCTTCTCGATCGAGAACTCGAAAGTATTGTTCTTGGAGCGGAAGCGCTCGGGGTTGTTGAGAAAGTTGGGCGTCGCGACGCCGGCGCGTCCATAGATGAATTTCTGCACCGACGCACGGTCGATCAGGAGATTGATCGCCTTGCGCACCTCGGGATCGGAGAACAGCGGGTGCTTGGTCTTCAGGCTGGCGCGCTCGCCGTCGACCTCGACATTGGGATCGGTGACGTTGAGGCCGATATACTCGATGTTGCCGGTCAGCGTCAGCTCGGTCTTGCCCTGGCCGCCCGCCTCGAGCTTGGTCAGGATCTCGTCCTCGACCTGCAGATTGTAGGCGTAATCGTATTCACCGGTCTGCAGCACTGCGCGCGCAGCGGAGACCGCGTCGCCGCCGCCCTTGATCTCGACCGTGTCGAAATAGGGCTGCGTCGGCACGTGATAGTCCGGAAAGCGCTTGCCGGCGACGGTGTCGCCCGGCTTGAAGTCCACGAACATGTAGGGACCGGTACCGACCGGCTTCAGGTTCGCCGGCGCCTCGCGCGACTTCGCCCCGATATAATCCGCAAAGTGATGCTTGGGGATGATGCAGCCGAACGAGGCGACGAAGGCATCGGCCCAGAACGGCGTCGGCTGCGGAAAGACCAGCTTCACGGTCAGATCGTCGATCTTCTCGATCGACTTGACGTTCTTGTAGCTGCCGATCGAGACCGCCGAGGTCTCGGGGTTGTTGGCGTATTCCCAGTTGAAGATGACGTCGTCGGCCGTGAACGGCTTGCCGTCGTGCCATTTGACGCCCTTCTTCAGCTTCCAGGTCACCGACATGCCGTCGGCGGCAAGACCGCCGTTCTCCTTGCTCGGAATCTCGGCCGCGAGAATCGGCACCAGATTGCCGTCCTTGTCCCATCCGGCCAGCGGTTCGTAGAACAGGCGGCTGGCCTCCTGGTCCTTGGTGCCGATGGCGAAATGCGGATTGAGCAGCGTCGGCGCCTGCCAGAGCAGCAGCTTGAGCGGACCGCCGCCACCGGCCTTGGTCGGCTTGTAGGGGATGGCATCAGCAGCGACCGCGGCGCCTGAGTAGGAGAGCATCGCGCCAGCCATCGGCGCGGTCAGCCCCACGGCAATCATCCGCTGCACAAATTCGCGCCGTGACAGGCGTCCTGCTTTGACATCAGCGATCTGGCTACGGAGGTCACGCTCGTTCATCCATCGACTCCAAAGGTGGTGCTGAATGCCAAAAACGCGTCCCCGTCCTGGATCGATCGGGAACTGCATAAAATTGGATCAGCCTTCGAAGCGACTGTCAAAGCAGAATCCGGGCCAATTCCGCAATAAAGAACGGATCGATTGTCGCACTTCGCAGATGCGGAAAGATTGACTGCGAGTCACATCCCGGAAAATGGAACTACTCGCTCGCGACGGTCGCCACACACCGGAATGTTCTGCTTCGGAATGAACGCTCTCGATGTGCGCTCAGCTCTCGCGACACCAGTTCGGCAACTGCCCGAGGTCATTGTCCCATTCCGAGGAATGGCTCGACAAACCTTTGCGGATGCCGCTGACGCGCGGACCCGGCGACGCCATCGTTGATCATCAGCATCTCCATGTCGCAGTAGACGTGCGTGTAGGTGTCGGAATTGGCGACGTCGCTGGAGAAGAACGCCGAGCCACCACCGACTTCGGCTCGAGCTCGATGCCCGCCTTCTGGCAGGCCTACGTGACGATGACATGGTTCTTCGGCCGCGGGACGTTGGTGGAGATCTGGATCACGAGCTTGAGCGGCTTGCCGCCCTTCTCGCGAATGCCGTTCGCGCCCTTCTTCCAGCCGGCGTTCTCCAAAACCTCGATCGCCTCGTCGACGTTGAGCGCGAAGCACTACCGCCGGAAAATCAGGACACAGCCCCAGTGCCGCGGGCACGGATGCAGCTCAGCGCTCCGGCTTCAGCTTGCGGAAGCGGACGCCCTTGCCATCGGGCAGCCGGGTCGCGACATAGCCCGCCGCCAGGCAGGCCTCGCGCTGCGGCATCTTCTCCTGCGGACTTCGCAGGCTGTCCCACCACGAGGCGCGCTGCGCGGCGCGCGGCAGGCCGTCGCCGATCAGCTCCTCGATCTCGTCGAGGCTGAGCACCAGCTCGGGGCGGGTCTGCCGCTTGAGATAGTCTCGAAGCGCATCATAGTCCGGCAAGTCTCGACTCCATCGTACCAGCGCGTGTGCGGCCGCCTTGACGACAGGCGCGGCGAACGCAACGACTCGTTAACCTAACATGCGTTACTTCGGCTTTATCCGTCAGTCTACGGACGGGACTCCACGGGGGACGGGACGATCCGATGCGCTGGACACGCCGAACGGGCCGGGCGACGCAGCCTTGGCGGCTTTCGGCGCGCACGCTGATCACCTGCTCCATCTCGACCATCATCGGTTTCTCCGCCATCTGCGCCAGCGTCATGATCGACCTGCGCCGGAGCGAGGAAGTCCGCGCCCGGCAGGCGCTGGAGAACATGGCCGCCAGCATCGGCGCCGACATCAGCCGCACCGTCGAGCTCTACGATCTCTCGCTGCGGGCGGTGGCCAGCAACATGTTGCTGCCCGAAATCAACGAGGTCAGCAAGCACGTCCGCCAATTGATCCTGTTCGACCGTTCGTCCACCGCGAAGAATTTCGGCACCATCCAAGTCTTTGATGCCCGCGGGCGGCTGTCGCTCGAGTCGTCGACGCTCGACCCGCTGCCGGAGGACCGCAGCGACGCCGATTTCTTCCAGGTGCATCGCGACCGGCCCGACACCGGGCTCTATGTCGGGCGGCCCGCTCAGCATCATGGCCAATATTCCATCGTTCTCAGCCGCCGCATCTCGACGCCGGACGGACGCTTCGCCGGCGTCGTCGCCGGCTCGATCCGCCTCGGCTATTTCCGCGACCTGTTCGCAAGGCTCACGCTCGGGGCGGGCGACAACATCACCGTGCTCCGGCGCGACGGCACCGTCATCGTCAGCGCGCCGTTCGATTCCGGCGCGATCGGGCGCAACCTGGCGCGGGCGCCGGCCGTGACCCGCGCGCTCACCGAGCCGGCCGGCTGGTCGAGCAGCTATGGCGCGCTGGACGATCTGCCGCGGCTGCTGGTCTGGCGCAATGCCAATGAGCCGCTGGTCGTGATCGCCAGCAAGTCGTGGGACAGCGTCTATGCATACTGGCGCCATGAGGCTGCAGAGATCGGGGCGATGATGCTGGCGCTGATCGTGTTCGTCCTGGCCGCGACGCAGGTCGCCGCGCGCGAGATCCAGCTCCGGGCGAAGGTCGAATCCAGACTGGAGCAGCTCGCGACCACGGATCCGCTGACGGGCCTGAAGAATCGGCGCAAGTTCGACGAGACCATCGAACTCGAATGGCGGCGGGCGCAGCGCGCCGGCGCGCCGCTGGGGCTGCTGATGATCGATGCCGATCACTTCAAGAGCTACAACGACACCCATGGGCACCAGGCCGGCGATCAGGTGCTGGTCGGCATCGCCGTGTGCATCTCCGATTCGGTGCGGCGCGCCGGCGACTGCGCCGCGCGTTATGGCGGCGAGGAGTTCGCGGTGCTGCTGCCGGGGACCTCGGAAGCGGATGCGCTGCGCGTCGCGGAGACGATCCGCAGCAAGGTCAAGCTGTGGGCGGGAGAAGCGTGCACCACCTCGATCAGCATCGGCGCCGCCAGCGTCACGCCGTCGCGCGACACGGACTGGACCGGCCTGCTCAATGCCGCCGACCGCGCCCTGTACATGGCCAAGGCCGCGGGCCGTAACCGCTGCGCCAGCGCAGCGGTGCGTCATCCGTCACCCGCGGCTTCGCTGGCGGCGTGATGCCGCCAACCGCCTCGAAGGCGCGGCATTTCGCGCCGGCTTGGCCT
Source organism: Bradyrhizobium sp. HKCCYLRH3097 (assembly GCF_051167875.1). Classification (NCBI taxonomy): domain Bacteria; kingdom Pseudomonadati; phylum Pseudomonadota; class Alphaproteobacteria; order Hyphomicrobiales; family Nitrobacteraceae; genus Bradyrhizobium; species Bradyrhizobium sp. HKCCYLRH3097. The sequence goes on along the minus strand of NZ_JBNPTX010000001.1, from coordinate 1,103,498 downwards.
CAGCCCTTGCCTTCGAGATAGCGCTTCATGTCCGCGCGCAGGCCATCGCGCAGGTCGGCTCGCGCCATGGCGAAGGCGATGTTGGCCCTCAGGAAGCCGGACTTCGAGCCGCAATCATGCCGCTCGCCGTCGAAGTCCACGCCGTAGAATTTCTGCGTCTTCGACAGACCGATCATCGCGTCGGTGAGCTGGATCTCGCCGCCGGCGCCGCGCTCCTGCGTCGCGAGGATCTGGAAGATCTCCGGCTGCAGGATGTAGCGCCCGGTGATCGAGAAGTTCGACGGCGCGGTGCCCTTGGCCGGCTTCTCGACCATGCCGTCGACCTCGAACATCTTGCCGTCGCGCTTGCCGACGCCGCAGATGCCGTATTGATGGGTCTGATCGGCCGGCACCTCCTGCACGGCGAGCACGTTGCTCTTTTCCGGCAGCTTGCTGGCGGCAGCAATCATCTGCGCCAGGCACCCCGGCGCGTTCAGCACCAGCTCGTCGGGCAGCACCACCGCGAACGGCTCGTCACCGACGATGTCGCGCGCGCACCACACGGCATGGCCGAGCCCGAGCGGCGCCTGCTGGCGGGTGAAGCTGACCGCGCCGGCCTCCGGCTGGTCGCGCGCGAGGATTTCCATCTCGGTCTTCTTGCCGCGCGCCGCGAGCGTCGCGTCGAGCTCGTACATGCGGTCGAAATGATCCTCGATCGCGGTCTTGTTTCGCCCGGTCACGAACACGAAATGCTCGATGCCCGCCTCCTTGGCTTCGTCGAAGACGTATTGGATGAGCGGCTTGTCGACGATCGTCAGCATTTCCTTCGGCATCGCCTTGGTGGCGGGCAGGACGCGGGTGCCGAGACCGGCGACCGGAAAAACGGCTTTGCGGATCTTCATGGGGATGACTAGACCTTGTGGCGATATGAATGCGAAATCGATCGCATTTTAGGTAGCTCGTTTGCAGCCGAGAACAAAGGCGGATGTTGGTCCAGTGTTCCGCTCGACACGGACCGAACGGCTAAATTTCGCTGCGGAAATCGTTAACCTTGTTAATCTCCCGTTAAGCAGGACCGGGCCTCGTGGAGGCCGATCTTCCATGCGATCTGGATCGAGACATGATGCGACGGAACGTGATGCTGACAGCTCTGAAGGCCGGTGCTGGCGCGGCGGTTCTGGTCACGGCGTTGACGGTGGTGTCTGGTTCCGCTGTCGCGCAATCCTCAGGCGGGCCGCTGAACTTTCTCGACGGCCTGTTCACGGGCACCCTGACGAAGGGCGACCCCGCCCCCAACCAGCCCCCTGCCGCCGGCGGGCCGCAGCCGTGGAGCGGCCAGGACGGCGCCTCCGGCCATCCGCTGATGACGGCGGCGGCGATCCGCGAAGCCGCCGGCAATTTCGACAATTGCGTCGCCGGCATGTGGCCAGATGCCGCACGACGCAACATCACGCAGGACAATTTCCAGCGCTTTACCGCCGGCCTGTCGCCGGACCTGCGCATCATGGACCTGCTCGACGCGCAGCCCGAATTCACCAAATCGATCTGGGACTATCTCGACATCCTGGTGAACGACAACCGGCTGGCGAAGGGCCGCGAGGTGCTGGCGAAGTACAAGCCGCAGTTCGATGCGGCCGAGCGTACCTATGGCGTCGACCGCTACATCGTCGCTTCGATCTGGGGCATCGAGTCCAACTACTCGACCCAGATCGGCGACCGTAGCGTGCTGCAGTCGACCGCGACGCTCGCCTGCATCGGCCGCCGCCAGGCCTATTTCAAGGATGAGTTCCTCTCCGCCCTGGAAATCCTCAATCGCGGCGATTTGCGCCCCGAGCAGTTGCGCGGCTCCTGGGCAGGCGCCTTCGGCCCGACCCAGTTCATGCCGACCGCGTTCAAGCGCTTCGCCGTCGATGCCGATGGTGACGGCCGCCGCGACGTCGTCGACAATCCGGCCGACCTGATCGCCTCCACCGCCAACAATCTGAAGAAGGACGGCTGGCAGAGCGGCCAGAGCTGGGGCTACGAGGTCGTGGTGCCCCAGGGCTTCAACTACATGCTCGCCGACCGCGCCAAGAGCATGAGCTTCGCCCAGTGGGAACAGCTCGGCCTGCGGCGGGCCAACGGTCAGCCGTTCCCGACTGGCGCCGAAAAGGCCTATCTGCTGGCGCCGGCCGGCGCCCAGGGCCCCGGCTTCCTGATGCTGCAGAACTTCCGCGTCATCATGAAATACAACCCTGCGGAAGCCTATGCGCTGGCGATCGGACACTTCGCCGACCGCCTCCGCGGCGCACCGCCGTTCGTTCAGGCCTGGCCGCGCGAGGAGCGAACGCTGTCGCGCGGCGAGCGGCTCGAGCTGCAGCAATTGCTCGCCGAGCGCGGATTTTACCGCGGAACGCCGGACGGCCAGTTCGGCGGCCAGACGCGCGAGGCGCTGCGGAACTTCCAGGCCTCGATCGGGGCGCCGGCGGACGGATTTGCCACCTCGGATGTGCTCGAACGGCTGCGGACGCGCTGATCGCAGCCCCAATCTGCCCTGCCGGTAACCTTCTGGGGCGATTACCGGCGCCGTCAACACCATCCGGTGAATGCCCGTTTGCGGCCTGATTCGCGTCCTATTATATGAATCGTCACGATCACGCCGCGCGACGGGTGCGCATGTCAAAGCTGAAGTCCATCCTCAAGCTGTTGAACGAGCCCGGCCCGCTGGTCGTGCTGGCGGTCGTCATCGCCATGCTCGTCGGCATCGCCGGTCCCGCCTCGGCCCAGTTCTTCAACTTCAACCCGTTCGCTTCGCCCCGCCCGGCACCGCGCGGCGGTGGAGGTGGCGGAGGTTGGTTCGGCGGCGAATTCTTCGCTCCGTTCCCGCAGCAACAGCCGAAGAGGGTGATCCAAGACTATTCCAAGGCGCCGCCGCCGGAGAAGCGTGACGGCGCGCCGGACCGCTACGTGCTGGTGCTCGGCGACGCCATGGCCGACTGGCTCGCCTATGGCCTGGAAGAGGCCTATGCCGAGCAGCCCGACATGGGCGTGACCCGCAGGATCCGGACCACGTCGGGCCTCATCAAGTATCAGCCCAGGGGCGAGCCGGCCGACTGGGCCGCCGCCGCCAAGGGTATCCTGGCGACCGAACGCGCCGACGCCATCGTCATCATGCTCGGCCTCAACGACCGCATCTCGCTGCGCGAGCCCGCGATCGAGAAGACCGACGACAAGAAGGGCGACAAGGCCAAGAAGGATGCCAAGGCCAAGCCTGGTGAGACAAAGCCTGGTGAGACAAAGCCCGGTGAGGCCAAGCCGGGCGAAGCCAAGCCGGATGGCAAGGCCGACACGGCGGCCAAGCCCGACGACAAGGCTGCCGATACCGATCTGCCGCAGGACGAGGCCGACAACGACACGCCTGCGGTCGCGGCACCGGAGAAGGCCGCCCGCTCGCCGGGCGGCCTCTACGAGTTCCGGGACGAGCGCTGGGTCGAGCTGTATACGAAGAAGATCGAGGAGATGATCGCGATCGCCAAGAGCAAGGGCGTGCCCGTGCTCTGGGTCGGCCTGCCCGCGGTTCGCGGTCCCAAGGGGACGGCGGACACGCTGTTCCTCGACTCGCTGTATCGCGATGCCGCCGGCAAGGCCGGCATCACCTATGTCGATGTCTGGGACGGCTTCGTCGACGAGGCCGGCCGCTTCCTGCAGAAAGGCCCGGACTTCGAGGGCCAGATCCGCCAGCTGCGCTCCTATGACGGCGTCTATTTCACCAAGCCGGGCGCGCGCAAGCTCGCCCATTATGCCGAGCGTGAGATCAACCGGCTGCTCGCGGCCCGTTCCGCGCCGCTCGAGCTGCCGAACGAGCCGGCCACGCCGGACGCCAATGCCGTACCGGGCCAGCCGGCGCCGCGGCCAGTCGCCGGCCCGATCCTGCCGCTGGTGGCGTCATCCGTCGGCACCGATCAGTTGCTGGGCGGCCCCGGCTCCCGACCTGCGGCGATCGACGCGCTGGCGGCCCGAACCCTGGTCAAGGGCGAGGCGCTGAGCCCGCCGGCCGGCCGCGCCGACGATTTCGTCTGGCCTCGCCGCGAGGTCGGCCGTGAGCAGGCCAAGGAGCCGCCGAAGGAGCCGACCCGGCCCGAAGCGCCGATGGCAGCGACTTCGCCGGCGGAAGCGACGCCGGCAGCACCTGGGCCGGTGTCGCCGCAGCCGCGGCAAAGGCGGCTGACCACGCCGGGGGCGCCCACCCAGCAGCCGCCAGCTCAAACGCCGCAGCCGAATCAGGGCGTTCGTGAGTTTTTTGGCTTCGGCGCGCCTCAGCAGCAACAGCAGCCGGCGCGGCCGCCCGCCGCGCGCAATCCGAACGCGCCGCCGCGGCCGCCAGGATTGGTCGGCCGCTCGGCAGCATCGCTGGAGACCCAGGGCCGCTGATCGTGACCACATTTCGGCGCTGAGGGCGATCGACGCGGATCATTCCGGACCAAGGTGCCAATGACAAATCGGCCCGCATTCGAGAGCGAATGCGGGCCGATTGTCATCTGATCGTCAGCGGGTCTTTGCGGGCTCAGTAGCGCCAGCGCTGCGGCGGCTGCGGCCGGCTCGGCGAGCGCATCAGCATCGCCAGTAGGAAGCCGATGCCGCCGGCGACCAGCAGCGCGCCCATCGGATTGTCCTGAACCCGCTTGGTCAGCGCCTGCGTGCCGTCACGCAGCGTCTCGGAGCTGTTGCCGAACGTATCCTTGGCGAAATCCATCGCCGCATCGCCAGCCTCGCGCGCCGCGTCCTTGGCCTGGCCATACATGTTCTGCACGACGCCGGAGGCCTCGCGTGCACGCCCCGACGCCTGCGTGCTCTTGTCGCCCAACATCTCGCCGACGCCGCCTTCGATCTTGCCTGCGACATCCTTGGCCGTACCGGTCAGCCGATCCTGATCCATTGCCGCTCTCCTTCTCTGCATTGTGCGGGATTGCTGGCCTGCTAACCGGCCAGCACGGCGCAGGTTCCGGACGACTACAAAATCAGGCCGCCGTCGACGACGAGGGTCTGGCCGATGATGTAGGACGACAGCGGGGAGGCCAGGAACAGCGCCGCACCGGCCATGTCCTGCGGCGTCCCCAGCCGCCGCAGCGGAATGCGCTGCAGCGCGCCCTCGAGGCGCTTCGGATTGGCGGTCGTCACCTTGGTCATCTTGGTGTCGACGAGCCCGGGCGCGATCCCGTTGACGCGGATGCCGTCTTCCGCCCACGCCTCGGCCAGGGTTCGCGTCAATCCCATCGCGCCGGTCTTCGAGGCGTTGTAGGCCGGATTGCCCATGGTCGAATGATAGGCGGCGGTCGACGAGACGATGATGAGCGCGCCCCCGGCATCGCGCAGCAGGCCGTGAAATTTCGTCGCACAGGCCATCAGGCTGATGAGGTTGACCTCGACCACCTTGCGAAAGCCCTCCATGGCGAATTCGCCGCGCCGGTACAATACCGCGCCCTGCGCCAGCACCAGCACATCGAGCCGATCGAACCGCGGCGCGAAGCTCTCGATCGCGCCGGGATCGCTCACATCGAGCTGATAGTAGTTCACCCCTGCGAGATCGGAGCCCTCACCTTCGGCATAATCGGCGGCGCTCGCCCGCGTGCCGCTGACGTCGACGCGCGCGCCCTGCGCGCGAAACGCCTGCGCGATGCCGTTGCCGATGCCGCTCGATCCGCCAATCACCAGCACCGAGCGTCCCGTGAAATCGAGCGCGTTCATCTCCCCACTCCTTCTCTTGTTGTTTGTCGGATGGTGTGGGGATCGGCGCAGGCCCTGTCAACGGCATCGCGGGCTGTGGCGACCCCGGCATCGGCGCCTTCGCATCAATGCTGCTGCGCAGCTACTTCATCGGTGTCAGCCGCAGCAGGCGGCCGGGCGAGTCGTCCTCGATGACCCAGACGGCGCCGTCCGGCGCCACGGCGACGTCGCGGATGCGCTCGCCCATGTCCCAGCGCTCGGCCTCGTCAGGCTGACCATCGGCCCGGAAGGCAACGCGGACCAGCGCGTGCACCCGCAAGCCTCCGATCAGCGCCGATCCCTTCCATTGCGGAAACATCGGACCATCATAGAAGACCAGGCCGGCCGGCGCGATCACAGGATCCCAATAGAGCGGCGGCGGCGCGAGGTCGGGCCGCGTCGCATGCCGCGGGATCGGCGTGCCGTTGTAATTGTCGCCGTTCGACACCAGCGGCCAGCCGTAGTTCTTGCCCGGCTCGATCAGGTTCAGTTCGTCGCCGCCGCGCGGTCCCATCTCGTGCAGCCAGAGCTTGCCATCTGATGCGAAGGCGAGCCCGTAGGGATTGCGGTGGCCGGTGGTCCACGTCTGGGCCGGCACGCCCTTGTCCTCGGCCATGGGATTGTCCGACGGAGTCGCGCCGTCGAGATCGAGCCTGAGCACCTTGCCGCGCGCCTGCCGTGGATCCTGGGCGCTGTTCGGCTGCATGCGGTCGCCGACGGTCAGGAACAGATGCGTTCCCGACGGATCGAACGCGATGATGCCGCCGGGCTGCCCGCCGCCGCCGGCGGGCGTCTGGCGCCAGATGACGGTGGGGTCGGTCAGCGTGGCGTTGTCATTCGAAACCGACAACACGGCACGGGTCAGGACGAGCCGGCTGCCCTCGCTGCTCGGCTCGGTGTAGGTGAGATAGATCTGCGACGTCGTCGCGAAGCTCGGCGACACCGCAATGTCCAGGAGGCCGTTCTGTCCGCGCGCCGCGACGGCGGGCACGTTGCCGATCTGGATCTTCTGCCCACCTTGCGTGACGAGAAAGATCCGGCCCGGCTTCTCCGTGACCAGCATCCGCCCATCCGGCAGGAAGGCGATGGCCCAGGGCGTATCGAACTCGGCAACGCTCCGCGCCTCGAACGGGCGCACGGCGCTTGCCTTGCGATCGCCGGCATTGATGCTCTCGGCTCGCGCGGCCGTGGTCGCAACGAGTCCCATCACCAATGCCAGGCGCATGAAGGTCGTGGAGAGCACCATGATCACTCCGGTTTGTTGATTTGTGTCGTCGGCAACGAGAATTCGGCCATGCCGGATCGGTGCCTACCGAATGCGTCCGATCAGTGATAATCCCGACGGCGAGCATGCGATCCGCATTTTTCCGTGAGCCGCAAATATGCACCAGCACAGGCAACTCAGCCGCTCGGTCAAGGGATTGACCGTCCTGATCACCGGCGCCGCGTCGGGGATGGGGCGCGCGACCGCGCGCGTGTTCGCCGATGAAGGCGCCAGGGTCGCAGTCACCGATGTCGATGAGAACGCGGCCCGCGCGGTGGCGGCAGACATCGAGGCCAGCGGCGGAACGGCGCGCGCCTGGCGGCTCGACCTCGTCGACCGCAACGCCATCGCGGCCGTCGTCGGCGATGCTGCGACGCATTTCGGCGGGCTCGACGTCATCGTCAACAATGCCGGCATCTCGGTGCATGTCGCGATCGACGACGAAGCCTACGACGAGGCCTGGGCAAGAGGGCTTGCCATCATGCTGACGGCGCAGCAGCGCGTCATCCGTGCCGCGCTGCCGCATCTGCGCCACTCGAACAGCCCGCGCATCGTCAATATCGCTTCGACCGAGGCGCTCGGCGCAACCGCGCGGCACAGCGCCTATTCGGCTGCAAAGGCCGGGGTGACCGGATTGACGCGCTCGCTTGCGGTCGAGCTCGGCCGCGATCGCATCACCGTCAACTGCATCTGTCCGGGCCCGATCACCACGGCGATGACCGCGCGCATTCCCGACGAGCAGAAGGCGGTCTACGCGCGGCGCCGCACCGCGCTTGGCCGCTATGGCGATCCCGAAGAAGTCGCGCACATGACCTTGAGCCTGTGCCTGCCGGCCGCCTCGTTCCTCACCGGAGCGGTGATCCCGGTCGCGCAACGCATGATGTCGAGACAGCTCATGCCCGACGTGTGAGCCGAGGGATCCTCCCCCCGGCGGGCATCAAATCCCTGAAGCAGCGCAACTGCCCTGACGCTGTCGAGCCACAGATCGGCCGCCGGCAACCTGCCATCCGCGAACAGCGCCTCGAGTCGCTGCTTCACGACGTCATGACGGAGGCGGCACGCCGGCTGACGGTTGCTCGTGTCCCACATCAGGACCTTGTCGGTCTTGTGCGGTACTACCTGATCGATGACCACGATGGCCTCCGACCGCCCTATTACTCGGCAACGAAGGCAGAACGGATGCGCTTGCTTGAAAGCCTTAGCCTCGCTGTCCCAGCGGGTATCATAGCCGCGTTCGCGGGCACTGCCCCGCTTAGCATCGTACTCAGCACGGGCTTTGCGGCGCGAACGCTGCCCAGCTGGCCTGAATGTCGGCGGCTTGGCTGGCTTCGGAATGTAGCTGCCTTATCTTTCAGCGGCACAACTGCCTAATTCGGCAGACCTGAAGGTCCACAGCATTCCAAGAGATGCATACACAGGCACGCTTCACTGAAAGCTGCTGAGCCTTCAGGGACTACCGCCCCTTCACCCGTCACGGGCACATCGGATTATCAGCATGCTTCAAACAGCGCTGAATACGTTGCAGGCGCAGCTCGATCTCGGGCAGCTTACTATCGTCCATGGGCGCGGCAGCGTACTGTTGGCGCAGCTTCACTACTCGGGCACTGATTCGCTCGCCGATGACGTCTGTTAGAACGTCCACTGCAAGTCCATCCCGCGGCTCAATTGGACCAGCTTCTGAGATCGCCTTAGCAAGGTCGCCGCATATTTTATCTATCGCCGTGCCGGTCGGCAGGCCCTGCAATTCTGCTGGCCAGCCCTTAGCGAGATCAATTCGACTTCTATAGAGTGTTGCCAGAGCGTCAAGGTAGCGCTTGCTCTCAGCCATCTTCGAACAAGCGCCTCTAAGTTCATCCGTGCCGGCGTAATCCGTAAAGCTCGCTTTGAGAGCGGACGTTGCCTGAACAGGCCATTCTGTCATCTTCACCTTGCCGAGGTACGTCGCGTTGGCCCGTTTGACCGCCGTCTTCACCTCATCAGCAGGCGTTACGACGGGTGGTTCATATGTTCCGAGTCCGAAGTTCGCATCGTCGTGCAAGGCGTCGTCCATCCTTTGCTTGAGCCAAGCGACATTGCCTGCGGTTGCCTGATAGCCGGAAACAACGTGACGATGTTGAACAGAAACCTTGGCTACAAGATTCCCTTTGTCGGGCCCAACAACCACGTATTGAGCCGCTCCTCGATAGAGTTCGAAGTCGATATCGTTTCCGTTATTGAAATAAGTGGGATCCCACTTGCGATAATCGCCAACTTCGACCACGCCAAGGGCGCTATCCGCTAGATGCGCGACAATGGCTGCCGCTAACGGCTTCGCTGCAGCCCTCACGTCCCGCATGTAGATATCCATGGCGAGCGGGGCACCATATTTCCGAAGGGCCACCACGCCACCGAACAGTCGATTTCCGGTGTTTTGAAGTCGCTTTAACGAATCACTAGTAAGCGGCGCTAGCTTAATGTCGTTAGCGCTCTTCAACCGTGGAGCAATAGCCCGGACAGCAAGATAGGTATCGACGGCCCCTGACCACCCCATTGGGCTCGGTATAGCGACCTGAATTGCCGATGATCCGGGCTCTCCAACGAGCGAACCTTTGCCTTTTAGTGATGCTGCTAGAAATCCCCGCAGATAATCGGGATCGAGCGTATCCAGACCGTCCGCCGCCTGCTCCGGCTGTAGAGCCGGATCGAAAAATACGGCTCCAGTAAACACGTCATTTGCCGCATCATCGGTTCCGTACAACGATATGGCCGTGAGGCACTGCGCGAAATCGTAGTACGTCAGATAGCTTGGTGCCTCCTTGTTTCGGCAGCTTTGTATCTTTGACTTGTATTCGTGCGTCAATAAAGCCTGAAACGCCGAAATTGACACGTAGTATTCTTGTCTTTGACGGACCGAGAGAATGTTCAGCCGCCGATTAAATTCGTCCAATCGATCGGTGATCTCGTCGAATCGAGTCTGCATCGACGAATATATTGTATCGAGGGCGCGATCCACGCGATCGAAGCGGTCGTTCATTTCTGCCTGGAGCTGATGAATATCCGCTCTCACGGAGGAGAAGCCCGACTGCAATAGCGCGATGGTCGGATCTTGACCGCCCGGTCCAAACAGACCCACGATCGAAAGTGCAGCATTCGCGATGTTGCCGCTCAACAGGATCTTTGCGGCATCTGTTACACCGCTGCGACTTAAGTCCACAACCGCATCGGCGATCGCTCCGATGCTCTTTGCGCCGGTTGTGAGCTTGTACTGTGCATCAGGGCTATTTCTGAGAATAACTCTACCAAGAAGCTGAACTGTTGAGACACCGGCAGCTATGCGCTCATGTTGAGCGACGACCCGCACCGTCTCCGCCTTTTTTCTGTTCTCATCGATGATGAGCTGCGACAGCTTGTTGTGGTCTCCCGCGAGTTGCGTGAGCTCTCCCTGAAGGGTCTTCAAGCCTCCCTTCATGTCCTTGATGTCAGCTTTTATGACTTTGCCGTCCTTCTCGAGTTGAACGACGTCGACGCTGACGCTGCCAAATATTAGGTCAACGTAGTCTCTCACCAGCTGGTCGCCGACCTTGACGTCAGCCGAAAGTGCGTCGAATCGAATGTCTACCGCGGCCTGATACAGTGCCTGATGCCAATCCTTGTTGCAGTCGCCGACTTTGGGCAGATCCGTCAGATCAATTGTCGAAGAAACTAGCGGACCAGCAGGCGTGTATCCAGCAAGGAGATTTACCATCCATGTCGCACCGGCCGTGCTCATGCAGTCTTGCCATGCTGGGTCCAAATCGCGATTTATGAACGCTCTCCCCCCGGTGCTTTCTACAAATAGCGACCTCTTTTTTAAATCCGGTGCGTATTCTGGTTTGATTTCGATTCTATACGCGCCGCCGGCGATTTCCCCTGATTTGGCCCTCTCGATGATGATTTGCCTTTCGGTATCGGTAAGCGCCGACGCGCGATGAGCAGACAAGAGCAAAACGAGCAAACCAATCGCAAGCCGCATGACTCCCCCACTCGAAGAGCGGTCCGTTTCTGCGAACCGCGATAGCAGCCCAAATTGTTTTTCTAGACGCGAACAACAATATACTGACGCCAAAATCTCGCCACAGTCTAGAATCGTTTCTCGATCTGTCAAAGAAGCAAGCGCGGCAGGAACGGTGGAGTTCCCTTTTTTGGGCGCAAGATGCCGGCACTCCAACAACGACGGCATAAATCTATCAGGCAGACCAAATGCTTAGTTGAGTTTCCTGTCGAAACGTTTTCGCTCTCGATCTACCGTCACGATTGGGGAGACGCTTTGCGTTCAAATAACGGGCCGCCAGTCGCGAAAGCGAAGCTGCCGCCGCTCGACTGACGGCGCGCCCAGGGGGATGCGCGCTGCAATGCAACATTCGGCCAATCACGCCGCGCCGAGGGTTTCTTGCCGAGTTAATCTGAGATGTTGTGGCACCAGCTGACGACGCAGGACGCGAGGAAGCGACCGAGCGGATCTGAGGCGTCGCGATGTTCCGCCGTCGCCTGCACAACCTCCTGCGGCTCCTGCAGACCCTTGTCGAGCCGTCTGACGCGCCGGCATGACAGCCGTGCAGGCGGCGATCCGCGCCTTGCGTTGACTTCGCGCATCGCCGGCGTAGCCTCTTCCTTCAGAAGAAGCGGACAGGAGTCCGCCCTGATGAGGACGCGAGGAGGAGACCATGGCGATCGCCATCCGGCAGCTGCATCCGCATTTCGTCGGCGAAGTATCCGGTGTCGATCTGCGCAAGCCTCTCGCTCGGGACGAGGTCGCGCAGTTGCAGACCGCGATCGATCACTACGCCGTTCTCGTATTTCACGATCAGGACGTCACCGACGAGCAGCAGCTCGCCTTCGCGCTCAGCTTCGGCGACCGCGAGCAGGCGCGCGGCGGCACCGTCACCAAGAAGGAGGATTACCGCCTCACCACCGGCCTCAACGACGTCTCCAATCTCGGCAAGGATGGCAAGCCGCTGCCATCAGACCATCGCACGCATCTGTTCAATCTCGGCAACTGCCTGTGGCACTCCGACAGCTCGTTCCGGCCGATCCCGGCGAAATACTCGATCCTCTCGGCGCGGATCGTGAACCCGAAGGGCGGCAACACCGAATTCGCCGACATGCGCGCCGCCTATGACGCGCTCGACCAGGAGACCAAGGCCGAGATCGAGGATCTCGTCTGCGAACATTCGCTGATGTATTCGCGCGGCGCGCTCGGCTTCCTCGACTACACCGACGAGGAGAAGGAGATGTTCAAGCCGGTCAGGCAGCGGCTGGTCCGCACTCATCCTGCCCATGGCCGCAAGTCGCTCTATCTGTCATCGCATGCCGGCGCCATCATCGGCATGAGCATGCCGGAAGGCCGGCTGCTGCTGCGCGACCTCACCGAGCATGCCACGCGGCCCGAGTTCGTCTACGTCCACAAATGGACGCTGCACGACCTGATCATGTGGGACAACAGGCAGACCATGCATCGCGTGCGCCGCTACGATCAGTCGCAACCGCGCGACATGCGCCGCGCCACGGTGGCCGGCACCGAACCGACGGTGGCGCAGCAGGCGGCGGAGCAGTTCGGCCTTCAGCAGAGATGCGCGGCCTCATCCCTCTCCATGTCGTCATTGCGAGGAGCGAAGCGCAGAGGCAATCCAGACAGCATCCGCGGTGGACATTCTGGATTGCTTCCGCCTACGCTCTCCAAGCTTCGGCGGACAAGTCGCTGCGCTCGCAATGACGGCGGAGAGGCAGAGCGCCCCATTGAGCCTTCTCTGATCCCAGCGAGCACGGGAGCTCCAACCGGACGATAAGGCCTATGCGTGCCCGGCGGCGTTGGACAGCATGCCGGGATCAATGCCGATCTTGCGCAGCGCGAGATCGTATTTGGCGTCGACATTGTCGCCGAAGATCAGCTCCGGATCGGCGTCGCAATGCAGCCAGCCATTGTCCTGGATCTCTTCCTCCAACTGGCCGGCGCGCCAGCCGGCATAGCCGAGGGCGAGGATGGCGTGCTTCGGACCGTCGCCCTTGGCGATCGCCTTGAGGATGTCGATCGTCGTCGTCAGGCAGACGCCGTCGTTGATCTTCAAGGTCGCGTTGGCGATGAAGTAGTCGCTCGAATGCAGCACGAAGCCGCGCCCGGTATCGACCGGGCCGCCGCTCAGCACCTTCATCGTCTCGGCGCTGTCGGGCAGGCTGATCTGATCGCTCTTCTCGATGATATTCAGTTGCATCAGGAGCTGAGGGAAGTCGATGCTGCCCGCCGGCCGGTTCACCATGATACCCATGGCGCCCTCGGCCGAATGCGCGCAGAGATAGATCACCGAGCGCTCGAAACGGGAATCGCCCATCACGGGCATCGCAACCAGCAGCTGACCGTCGAGGTAACCACCGTGAGAGGTGTGATCCCCGATCCCTGTCACTTTGCGGCGAATGTCGCCCAGCCTTTTTGCCTCAGGATTCATCCGCAAGGACTCTCATGATCATCGATATCCTGATATTGGGATGCGCATCTGTCAATCAAGGTTCAGGTCCTCGCGAGGAAATCTGCTCACAAGCATTTCAATGGTTTGCGCCCGAACCGCACTCTAAAGACGTCTCATGTCCGCCTTGGTTCCTCACCACTCTGCCACACTGCTCGTCGCGACCGTCGTATCATCCTGCCTTGCGTTCGGCGCGCAGGCGCAGGATTCCTCGCCCTGGCAGCGCGACAGCCACTCCGCGGTGCGCCTGCTCGCGGGCTCGCGCAGCGGTCCGGTCATGCTGGGCGGCATCGCCTTCGCGCTGCAGCCGGGATGGAAGACCTATTGGCGAACGCCCGGCGATTCAGGCGTGCCGCCGCGGTTCGACTTTTCCAAGTCGGAGAACGTCGAAGCGGTGACGGTTCTGTGGCCCGCGCCGACAAAGTTCGACGACGGCGCCGGCGGACACTCGCTCGGCTATCATGATCAGGTCGTGCTGCCGCTGCGCATCGTCGCCAAGAACCCCGACAAGCCGATGACCCTGCGCGCCGACGTCAGCTACGCGGTCTGCGAGAAGATCTGCATTCCCGTCGAGGCAAAGGCCGAGCTCGCCTTCACCAGCGTCGCCAGCACCGAGGATACGGCGCTCTCGGCGGCCCTCGACACGGTGCCGAAGCCGGCCACTGTCGGCGACGCCATTCCCTTGACGATCCGCGACGTCAAGCGCGACGGCCCGAAGGACGTCGTCGTCGACGTCGCCGTCGCCGATCCGCGCGGTGTCCAGCTCTATGTCGAGGGGCCGACGCCTGACTGGGCACTGCCGATCCCGACCGTGCGCGACAGCGGCATGCCGGGCATCAAGCGCTTCGCCTTCGAGCTCGACGGCGTTCCGCCGGGCGTGAAGCCGGACGGCGCGGCCCTGAAATTCACGCTGGTCGGCCCCGACAAGTCTTACGAGTTCAACTTCACTCTGCCGTGACGGCTGTAGCGCCGCGCGACCGACGCGGCGCCGGCCCAACTCAATCTTAACGTTGCGTTGATAGGGAAGCACCATCGCCGCCATCCGCGCGGCCGTGGAGCCGGACCCCGCCGTGGCCGTGATGGATGCCCGCAACGCCCCCGCATCGAGCGGCCTCGCGGCCCGCCTGAAGGCGCGCCTGGCCGCGCTCGGCGGCAGCGGCGAGGCATCGCTGACGCGCCGCCTGGCCGGCACCATCTTCCTGATCCGCGTGCTCAGCGCGGGCCTCGCCTATCTCAGCCAGATCCTGCTCGCGCGCTGGATGGGCGGCTCGGACTACGGCACCTATGTCTATGTCTGGACCTGGGTGCTGCTGCTCGGCAGCATGCTGGATGTCGGCATCGCCTCCTCGGCGCAGAAGATCATTCCGGACTACCGCACCTCGGGCCAGCAGGCGCTGCTGCGCGGCTTCCTCTCCGGCGGACGCTGGCTGACGCTGGCGACGTCCACCGCTGCGGCGCTGCTGCTCGCCGGCCTGATCGCGCTGCTGTCGCCCTGGATCGACGCCGGCGAGCGCATGCCGCTCTACATCGGCTGCCTCACCTTGCCAGCCTTCGTCGTCGCCAACACCCAGGACGGCATCGCCCGCTCGCACGACTGGATGACGCTCGGCCTGATGCCGCAATTCATCATCCGCCAGACGCTGATCATCGGCTTCACGGCAGGCGCCTTCGTGCTCGGCCTCGATCTCGGCGCCACCGCTGCGATGGCCGCGAGCGCGGCCGCGGTGTGGCTTGCGATGCTCGGCCAGATGCTGGTGCTGAACAACCGGCTCCGCGGCCACGTCGAGCCAGGTCCCAAACAATATGATCTCCGCGGCTGGCTCGCGATCTCGCTGCCGATCCTCTTGGTCGAGAGCTTCTATCTGCTGCTGTCCTACACCGACGTGCTGGTGCTGCAGCAATTCCGCTCTTCCGAGGAGGTCGGCATCTATTTCGCGGTGGTGAAGACGCTCGCGCTGGTGTCGTTCATCCACTACGCGATGTCGGCGACGACGGCGCATCGCTTCGCCGAATACCACGCGCTCGGCGACAAGGCGCGGCTGTCGGCCTATGTCGCGCATGCGATCAAGTGGACGTTCTGGCCGTCGCTCGCGGCGACGCTGGTGCTGCTCGCGCTCGGCAAGCCGCTGCTGTTTCTGTTCGGCGCGCAGTTCACCGCCGGCTACGACATCATGTTCATCGCCGCAATCGGGCTCGTCGTACGCGCCGCGATCGGACCGGTGGAGCGGCTGCTCAACATGCTGGGCCAGCAGCGCGCCTGCGCCATGGCCTATGCGGCGGCCTTCGTCATGAACCTCGTGCTCTGCATCCTGCTGGTGCCGCAGTTCGGCGGCCACGGCGCCGCGGCGGCGACCTCGCTGTCGCTGGCCTTCGAGACCGTGCTGCTGTTCCGGATCGTCAAGCAGCGGCTCGGGCTGCATGTCCTCGCCTTCGGCAAGGCATCTTGAGGAAACCATATTGACGCATCTGTTGCGTCATCTTGGCCTCGCCTTGGCGGAACTGCGAGCGTCGTGCCGCCACGCCTCGTCTCGCCCGGCGATCACGCAAGTGTTGGGTGCAACGCCTTGATATTGGCGCGATCCTCCGGGCACATGATTTGAATGCGCGCTGGGGGAGAATGAGATGTCGAGACTGGGGGTCGCACTATCGCTGGCCGGAACCGTGATGCTGGCCGGCTGCATGGAAGCGACGCTGTCGCCGACGTCAGACGCGGCGTTGACGCCCCGCGACCGTCAGTTGCTGGCGCACGCGCCCTATGCCGAGGCGCAGATCCCGCAACAGTTCCAGCGCCACATGGTCGACTACACCCGGCAGGAACAGCCGGGCACGATCGTCGTCGATACCGATGCGCGCTTCCTGTACTACGTGCTGCCCGACCGCAAGGCGATCCGCTACGGCGTCGCCGTCGGCGAAGAGGCGATGGCCTTCTCCGGCGTCGCCACCGTCGGCAAGCTCGCGGAATGGCCGGACTGGGTTCCCACCGCCGACATCCAGGCGCGCCTCGGGCCGTATCCGAAGCGCGTCGCCGGCGGCCCGGCGAATCCGCTCGGCGCCCGCGCCATCTATCTGTACGAGGGCAACAAGGACACCCTGTACCGCATCCACGGCACCAACCAGCCCGAATATATCGGCCAGGCGATCTCGTCGGGCTGCATCCGCATGACCAATACCGACGTCGCCGACCTCTACAACCACGTCCAGCTCGGATCGACCGTGGTCGTGCTGCCGCCGGGCCAGAGCGTCGCGTCCACCACCGCGAACGTATTCGCCCGCCGCAGCTGATATCGCGACGTTCTGCGACGCGCGCGGGTTACGGCGCGGGGTCGACGCTCAGGTACTCCGGAGGCACGTGGTCGGTCAGCCAGACGCCGTTGTCCGCAACGAAGAACTTCAAGCGATCCCGATGCATCGCTGCGGCATCGACGCGCAGCACGATGGGCTCGCCGTGCCGGCGCCCGACATTGACGGCCGTCGCCTCATCCAAAGACAGATGCACCTGCTGGCGTGACTGCGGCCTCAAGCCTTCTGCCATGATCGCTTCGACGAAGCGCGTCGCCGTTCCGTGATACAGCACGGCGGGCGGCTCGCGCGGGGTCAAGCCGAGTTCCACCGCCACCGAATGTCCCTGCGCCGCCCGAATGCGCTGCCCGTCCTGCGAGACCGTGAAGCGCTTCTTGTCGCTGGTCGCGACCACCTGCTCCAGATCGGCCCGGCTGAGGACGGTCCCCGCCGCCGCCGCGCGCGCGATCAGATCATCGATGATCGCCCAGCCCTGCCCATCCAGCACCAAGCCGATTGTATCTGGCTGGTGGCGCAGCACGAGACTGAGGAACTTGCTCAAGCGGACCGGATCGAAGGCCATCGTCTGCATCCTAGCCGTAGCGCAGCTTCAGGCCGAGGATCGCCGCCACCAGGCCGAGCGTGATCGCGTTGGCGACGACCAGCGGCAGGTCGCTGATCAGCGCGCCGTAGAGCAGCCACATCGAGTTGCCGGTGGTCTGCAGCACGAACATGCCCATCGAGATGTCATGGGTCGAGCGCGACCGCCAGGCCTTGATGACCTGCGGCAGGAACGAGCTCGTGGTGCAGATGGCGGCGCCGAGGCCGATGATCGTGGTCAGCAAGGTCGAGGGTCCGTGCGCTGGTCGTGGAAACGCACGCTTGTAGAATGGACCGCGCCGAAGCGAAACCCGCCCCGGCGCGAAACTGGTGCCTTGTTCAGCGCTCCCTGCGATCGTTACGCCGCCGTCCAACCGCCGTCGATCGAGAGGTTGGTGCCGGTGATCTGCGCCGCATCGTCGCCGCACAGGAACAGCGCCAGCGCCGCGACCTGCTCGGAGGTCACGAACTCCTTGGTCGGCTGCGCCGCGAGCAGCACGTCGTTGATGACCTGTTCCTTGGTGAGGTTGCGCGCCTTCATGGTGTCCGGAATCTGCTTCTCCACCAGCGGCGTCCACACATAGCCCGGCGAGATGCAGTTGCAGGTGATCTTGAAGGTCGCGAGCTCGAGCGCCACGGTCTTGGTGAGGCCGGCGATGCCGTGCTTGGCCGAGACATAGGCCGACTTGAACGGCGAGGCGACCAGCGAATGCGCGGACGCCGTGTTGATGATGCGGCCCCAGCCGCGCTTCTTCATGCCGGGAACGGCGGCACGGATGCCGTAGAACGCGGACGACAGGTTGATCGCGATGATCTGCTCCCACTTCTCCGGCGGGAAGTCTTCGACCGGCGAGACGAACTGGATGCCGGCATTGTTGACGAGGATGTCGACCGAGCCGAACGTGGTCTCGCCGAGCGCGATCATGCCGGCGATCTCGGCCGGCTTGCTCATGTCGGCCGGCGAGTGCACGGCCTTGACCTTGAAGTCGCTCTCGATCGCCGCACGCTCCTTCTCGATGTCGGCTGGCGCGCCGAAACCGTTGAGCACGATGTTCGCGCCGGCGGACGCGAAGGCGCGCGCATAGGCCAGCCCGATGCCGCTGGTCGAGCCGGTCACGACCGCGGTCTTGCCCTTCAGATTCGTCGTCATTGCTTCACTCCTTCTTGGCGGCAGCGAGACTGCCGTCCTGCGTGAGATCGTAGGTGACCATGGTCTCGCCGGACTGCGGCCGCTCCAGCCAGTCCTTGTGGCGCATCGACTGGTGGACATCGCGCACGCCCGCTTCCCAATGCTCGACCATCGCGACATGGGAAAAATCGTAGTCCTTGGAGGACGTCTCGTAGTTCTTGCTGCGATAGATCAGGTGCACCACCGTGACGGTGTTTTCCTGCGCCGCCTTGCACAGGATCTCGAGCGAGGGATCGTTGCGCAGCTCGTCGGGCAGCTTGGCATAGAGCTCGCGCAGCGCCTTGCGCGTGTTGTGGATCATGCGGTTCTTGTCGGTGTTCATCCGCGTCCGGCTGGAATAGCGGATGTCCTTCTCGCGCTCGGCGGCCTCCAGCAGCGTCCGCGGCAGATCGCCGCGCGCGGAGAACAGATCGACCTGGAAGATCAGCAGATCACGATCGGTCTCGGTATCGAGCACGTAGTCCAGCGGCGTGTTGGAGGCGATGCCGCCGTCCCAATAGTGCTCGCCGTCGATCTCGACCGGCGGGAAGCCGGGCGGCAGCGCGCCCGACGCCATGATGTGCTCGGGCCCGATCCGCTTGCCCTGCTTCCTGAATTCGACATTGTCGAAATAGGTGAAGTTGCCGGTGGTGACGCCGACGGCTCCGACGGAGAGCCGCGTCTTCAGATCGTTGATGCGGTCGAAATCGACCAGCCGTTCCAGGGTCCGCTTGAGCGGCGCGGTGTCGTAATAGCTGACCGATTGCAGCGTGCCTGACGGCCACAGCGGCGCCGGTGGGAAGCGCGGCGTGAAGAAGCCGGGCACGCCGAACGCCGCGATCAGCCCGGCGCTGACTTCGTTGAAGGCCGAGCGGTGATGATCGCCATTGAGCAGCGGCTTCCACGGCACCGGCGACGACACCATCTCCCAAAATTCCTTGAGACGGCCAATGCGTTTCTCCCGGTCGTTGCCGGCGATGATCGCGGCATTGATGGCGCCGATCGAGATACCGGCGACCCATTCCGGTTCGAAATCGAAATGGCACAGTGCCTGATAGGCGCCGGCCTGATAGGAGCCGAGCGCGCCGCCGCCCTGCAGGACGAGCACGCGTTGCGATTCGGCGGGGGTTGCAGGCAGCGGGGGAAATGGATGTTGCGTCATTACCGCGGTCATTAGCAAAGCAAGGCGCCACCGTGGCGTCACTTCGCGGTGACGTCAATCCACCCCAAGGGCTAGGCCGGCCTGACTCGCGCGCGAGCCATGCGCACGCGGCCTGCGCAGGGCGGCGGCAGCCCAGCCTGTCAGGAGGGCTTCTTGCCGTCCGGCGCGGCCAGGATCATGGTCCAGAACACTTTGTACTTGGTGTTCGGAGCATAGCTCGCTGCGATGCCTATTTTTGTGACACCGCTCTTGAGCATGTTGGCGCGATGCGGCGGCGAGTCACGCCAGCCGGAAAACGCCTCCGCCAGCGTGTGATAACCGGCCGACACGTTCTCGACCGCGACGACAGCGTCATAGCCGGCACCCGTCAGGCGCTTCGCCAGCGGGGCGCGCACGTCATGATCGAGCTTGTTCTTGTCGGCCATCGCCTGCGACTGCGATTCCGCCAGCCGCATCAGCTCGGGGTCGACCTCGACCGTGCCGAGCCCGTTGTTCTGGCGGTATTGCGAGATCATCGTCGCCGCAGCCACCGCATCGAGCTTGGCGCCCGCGACCGCCATATCGGCATACATGGTCGGCGCCTGCACGACCGGCGTCTCGGCCGCACAGCCGGCGAGCAGGAATGCAATGGAGAGAGCGAGAGCCAGACGCTTCAATGAACCAATCCCTATGCCGATGCGAGAGGCGGGTTGTTGCACATCAACCGTGGCTGAAAGGTGAATCGGCGGTAAGTTCCGTCGCGACAATTGCGGCCATTCCTGCCGGCAACCGTTCGTCAACCATAGGAGCAGTTCGGTCAAGCCAGGAACGGCACGACGCCCTCGGTGTCGTCCTGGCCTTGAGCCGGGACCTTACTCCGCAGCGGTCGTGGTGAGACCCGATGCCGCTCCGGCGTGCCTCAAGCAAGCTTCACGGCGTATGGTTCCCGGATCAGCGCCCGCCAACGCTTTCGCGTTGCCGGGCTTGTCCGGGACGACACCGCATGTTTGGCAGCGATCCGGGACGAGCCCGAACAGCCCCTACCCGGCCGCGAAAATCCGATAATGCCGCGGCTTCAGGCCGATGCGGTCGCCGATGCGGAGCTCGCGGTCGCGGGGGGCGTCGATCTCGATGGTCGAGCCTTCAGTCAGCGCGATCTCGGCGCGCTGCACTGGGCCGAAGCTGCGGACGTGGGTGACGGCGCCGTGCAGCGTGCCGCTGTCCGCGGAGCCGATCAGCATGTCGTGCCGGCGCACGAACAAGGTCGAGGCGCCCGCGGCCACGCCCTCTGCAGCCAGGTCCAGCGGCCGCCCGTTCAGATGCACGGCGCCGCCGGAGATCTCCACCGGCAGCATGATCGATTCGCCGATGAAGCCGTGCACGAAGGCCGTCGCCGGACTGTCGTAAACGTCGCTCGGCGAGCCGACCTGCTCGATGCGGCCCTTGTCCATCACCACGACGCGGTGCGCGACCTCGAGTGCCTCCTCCTGATCATGCGTCACGAAGATCGAGGTGACGTTGATCGAGTGATGCAGGGTGCGCAGCCATTGCCGCAGCTCCTTGCGCACCTTGGCGTCGAGCGCGCCGAACGGCTCGTCGAGCAGGAGGATGCGCGGCTGGATGGCGAGCGCGCGCGCCAGCGCGATGCGCTGGCGCTGGCCGCCGGAGAGCTGGCTCGGATAGCGATCGGCGAGCCAGTCGAGCTGGACGAGGTCGAGCAGCTCCTTCACGCGCGCGCGGATCTCAGCCTCGCTCTTGCGGATGCGGCGCGGCTGCACGCGCAGGCCAAAGGCGACGTTCTCGAACACGTTCATGTGCCGGAACAGCGCGTAGTGCTGAAACACGAAGCCGACGTGACGCTCGCGCGCGCCGCGATCGAGCGCGCTCTCGCCGTCGAACAGGATCTCGCCGGAATCGGGCCACTCCAGCCCGGCGATGATCCGCAGCAAGGTCGTCTTGCCCGACCCGGACGGGCCCAGCAGCGCCAGCAATTCGCCGTCGGCGACCTTGAGATCGACGCCGTCGAGGGCCTTGAACGTGCCGAACGTCTTGACGACACCCCTGACTTCAATGGTCACGCGGACCTCCCTCATCGAGTTGCCGTTCGAGGACGGTTTTGACGACCAGCGTGATCAGCGCGAGCATCGCCAAGAGCGAGGCGATCGCGAATGAGGCGACCATCTGGTATTCGTTGTAGAGGATCTCGACCAGCAGCGGCATCGTATTGGTCTCGCCGCGGATATGGCCGGACACGACCGAGACGGCGCCGAACTCGCCCATCGCGCGCGCGTTGCAGAGCAGCACGCCATACAGCACGCCCCATTTGATGTTCGGCAGGGTGACGCGGAAGAACGTCTGCAGGCCGGACGCGCCGAGCGAGATCGCCGCCTCCTCCTCCTGCGTGCCCTGCTCCTGCATCAGCGGGATCAGTGCGCGCGCCACGAACGGGAAGGTCACGAACACGGTCGCCAACGCGATGCCGGGAAAGGCGAACAGTATCTGCAGGCCATGGCTCTGCATCCACGGACCGAAGAACCCCTGCGCGCCGAACAGCAGCACGAACACGAGGCCCGATATCACCGGGCTCACCGAGAACGGCAGATCGATCAGGGTGATCAGGAACGTCTTGCCCGGAAAGTCGAACTTGGCGATCGCCCAGGCGGCGCACAGGCCGAACACGAGATTGGTCCCGACCGAGACCAGCGCCACCAGCAGCGTCAGGCGGATCGCGGCCCACGCCTCGGCGTCGGCAAGCGCGGTGAAATAGGCCGCGATGCCCTTGCCGAACGCTTCCACGAACACGACGATCAGCGGCAGCACCACGAACACCGACAGGAACGCCAACGCCAGCGTAGTGATGACGATGCGGACCAGGCGCGGCTCGGTGCGCGGATCGGGGCGGCCGGCCTGCGCGACGTGCGGGCTGGCCGCGGACGATGCCACGGATGGCGCCTGCAGGGTCATCTCCACGCTCATGTCGGGTCCTAGTTCAAGGGCGCCCGGCTCTGCGCCCAGCGCTGCAACCGGTTCACGGCAAAGATGATCAGGAACGCCACGACCAGCATCACCACCGCGATCGCGGTGGCATCGGCGTAGCGGAATTCGGACAGCCGGATCACGATCAGCAGCGGCGCGATCTCGGAGACGTTCGGCAGATTGCCGGCGATGAAGATCACCGATCCGTACTCGCCGACAGCGCGCGCAAAGGCGAGTGCGAAGCCAGTGAGCAGCGCCGGCGTCAGGCTCGGCAGGATCACGCGGGCCACGATCTGCCAGCGCCCGGCGCCGAGGCTCGCCGCCGCCTCCTCGATCTCCGGATCGAGATCGATCAGCACCGGCTGCACGGTGCGGACGACAAAGGGGATGCCGATGAAGATCATCGCAACGAAGATGCCGAGCGGCGTGAACGCCACCTTGATGCCCATTGCGGCGAGCGGCGCGCCGAGCCAGCCCTTCTGTGCGAACAGCGCCGTCAGCGCCACGCCCGCCACCGCCGTCGGCAGCGCGAACGGCACGTCGACGATGGCGTCGAACAGGCGGCGCCCGGGAAAGCGGTAGCGCACCAGCGCCCAGACGACGATGGTGCCCATCACCAGATTGACGCAGGCGGCGGCGAAGGCGAGCCCGAACGAGATCTTCAGCGCGCTCAAGGTGCGACGGCTGGTGACGATGCCCCAGAACTGCTCCAGGCTGAGATCGGTCGAGCGGACGAACAGTCCCGCCAGTGGAATCAGGACGATCAGCGACAGCCAGGTCAGCGTCAGCCCCATGGTGAGACCAAAGCCCGGCAAGGTGCTGCGACGTGGTGCAAGTACGTTCAAAAAAAGGCCTGGTCCGTTGATGATCGGTGTCGATGGGCTTGAATCGATTGTGGTGTCCGGCCGCCGCCCCCAGCCTCGTCTCGGCAATCGAGACCGGGGACCGCGTCTCATGCGCGATATCGCAGATCGCCGCAACGCCAGCTTCTTGCCTTGTTGTCTCGAAGCCGTATCAGATCGGCGGTCACCAACTTGTTCCTTCTGATTCGATCAATTCTTGTAGATTTGATCGAAGATTCCGCCTTCCGCAAAATGGTCCTTCTGGGCCTTGGTCCAGCCGCCGAACACCTCGTCGATGGTGAACAACTCGACCTTGGCGAAGGCAGCCTCGTACTTCTTGGCCACCTCGGGATCACGCGGACGGTAGGAGTTGCGTGCGGCAATTTCCTGACCTTCCTTTGTATACCAGTATTTCAGGTAGGATTCAGCCACACTTCGCGTGCCCTTTTTGTCGGCCACCGAGTCGACCACCGCAACTGGCGGTTCGGCCAGGATCGACAGCTGCGGCGCGACGATCTCGAACTTGTCCTTGCCGAACTCACGCAGGGCCAGATGCGCCTCGTTCTCCCAGGCGAGCAGGACGTCGCCGACACCGCGCTCCACAAAGGTCACGGTGGCGCCGCGGGCGCCGGTGTCGAGCACAGGGACGTGCTGATAGAGGTCGCCGACGAACTGCTTGGCCTTGTCGGCCGAGCCGAACTTCTTCAGCGCATAGCCCCAGGCGGCCAGATAGTTCCAGCGCGCGCCGCCGGATGTCTTCGGATTGGGCGTGATGACGTCGACGCCCTTCTTGAGCAGGTCGTCCCAGTCCTTGATGCCCTTGGGATTGCCTTTGCGCACCAGGAAAACGATGGTCGAGGTGTAGGGCGAGGCATTCTGCGGCAGTCGCTTTTGCCATTCCTTGTCGAGCAGACCCTTGCCCGCGATCGCGTCGATGTCATAGGCGAGCGCCAGGGTCACGACGTCGGCCTGCAGCCCGTCGATGACGCTGCGGGCCTGCGCACCGGAGCCGCCATGCGACTGCTTGACCTCGACGCTCTTGCCGGTCTCCTTCTGATAGGCGGCTGAAAACGCCTTATTGAACTCGACGTAGAGCTCGCGGGTCGGGTCATATGAGACGTTGAGCAGACTGATGTCCGCGGCATAGGCCGATCCTGCCCATGCCAGGCCTGCGACCGCAGCCAGAAGACGTCGCATCATCATCCAAGCTCTCCGTTCCATTCACCGCCCGCAATGTTGCAGGCGCGCACTGCAGATCGCCAAATGTTCACGTCGGAGTCAACGGAACCGGATTTTCTTGTTTCCGGCCGGACATAGGCATTTTGCTACGAAGCGCTCGGCGTTGGGATAGCTGTTCTTGCCGCGGCACAATGTCGTCATGGGCTGCCAGGTCAGCCGGCCGGTGAGTTTCGAACTACACCTTCGAGGTCGCGATCGTGTGGATGCCGCATTCGGTCTTGTCACGGCCGCGCCAACGGCCGGCCCGCTCGTCCTCGCCGGAGTCGGCGCGGCTTGTGCAGGGCATGCATCCGATCGAGCGGAAGCCGGCGGCGACCAGCGGATGCTGCGGCAGATTGGCAGAGCGGTAGATCGCCGCGATCTCCTCGCGGGTCACATTGGCGAACGGATTGAATTTCACCCGCACGCCGTCCTGCTCGACGACCGGGATCGCCGCCCGCAAGCCGCCCTGGAAACGCTTGCGGCCGTTGATCCAGGCGGCGAACGGCGCCAGCGCGCGTGCCAGCGGCTCGACTTTGCGGATGCGGCAGCAGGCGTCGGGATCGGAGAACCACAGATCGTTGTCGGCGTCCTCGCGCTCGAGCGCGGCGGCGTCCGGCTTCATCGAGCGGACGTCTTGCAGGCCGAGGATCTCGATGAGCCGGTCGCGATAGGCCAGCGTCTCCGCGAACATGTGCCCGGTGTCGAGGAAGATCACCGGGATCGCCGGATCGACGTCGGACGTCACCTTCAGGAGCGCAGCCGACTCCGTTCCAAACGACGACACCACCGCCAGCCGCTCGCGACCGATCGCCGCGAGAGCAGCGGCAATGACCTCATGCGGCGCGGCGGTGCGCAGCGCGGCGTCGAGCGCCGCGACCGGGATCTCCGCAACGGAAGGCGATGCAGCCAGCGTGCTCACAGCCCGGCACTCTCCGAATGGCGCAGTTGCAGGCGCTGATGCAGCGCCGAGATCCGGCCGTCGCCGGTCGGCTGGTAGAACACCGAATAGCGCTTCACGGTCTCGGTGAACGCCTCGGCATCGGCCTGCTTCTTGACGTCGAAGGCATCGAAGCCGGCGCGCAGCATGAACACGAACTGATCGCGCAGCACCTGCCCCGTCGCGCGCAGCTCGCCGCGGAAGCCATGGCGCTCACGCAGCAGACGCGCCTGGGTATAGGCGCGGCCGTCGCGAAAACTCGGAAACACCAGCGCGACCAGCGCGAGCCGGTCGAGATACGGCACGAGATCGTCGACGTCGCGATTGTTCGGCCAGATCACGCCGAGCTTGCCACTGGAGCGGCTGACCAGCGCGTCGGGGCCGGCGAGAAAACGCGTCTCGGAGACGAGGATCGCGCCCTGCGCCGGCAGTTCGGCATCGTCGGTGAGGCGGACGAACGCGTCCGCGATGATGTGTCCGCCCTTAACGAGTGGCATAGACCCGCTCCCTGAATGGTTCGACCCCGAGCCGCTTCACCGTGTCGACGAACAGCTCCTCGGGGCTCGCGCGCAGCGCAAGATAGGCTTCGACGATGTCCTCGACGACATCGGCCACTTCGGCATAGGGCACCGCGGGTCCGATCAGGGTGCCGAGCACGGCGCCCTCGTCGGCACGGCCGCCGATCGTGATCTGATAGAATTCCTCGTTGTTCTTCTCGACGCCGAGGATGCCGATATGGCCGACATGATGGTGGCCGCAGGCATTGATGCAGCCGGAGATGTTGATGTGCAGCCGGCCGATCAGGTTCGCCGTGTCGTGATTGGCGAAGCGGCGCGTGATCTCCTGAGCGATCGGGATCGAGCGCGCGTTCGCCAGCGAGCAGTAGTCCAGGCCCGGGCAGGCGATGATGTCGGACACGAGGTTGACGTTGGGAATCGCGAGGCCAATGGCCTCAAGCGCCTTCCACACCGCCGGCAGGTCGCGCTTGCGGACGTGCGGCAGCGCCAGGTTCTGCTCATGCCCGACGCGGATCTCGCCGAACGAGTATTTGTCGGCGATGTCGGCCAGCGCATCCATCTGGTCGGCGGTCGCATCGCCAGGCGGCTTGCCGATGGGCTTCAGCGACACGGTCACGATGGCATAGCCCTGCACCTTGTGCGGGAACACCGAGTTCTTGCGCCAGGCCTCGAACTTCGGATCGTGCGCCGCCTGCTTCAGCTCCTCCGGCATGTGCGGCAGCGTCTCGTAGGCCGGATAGAAGAAGCGCGAGCGGATGTCCTCGATGATCCCCTGATCGAGCTTGAGCACGCCGTCGCGGATCTGCTGCCACTCCTCCTCGACCTCGGCGGCGAACTTCTCGATGCCGAGCTCATGGACCAGGATCTTGATGCGCGCCTTGTAGATGTTGTCGCGGCGGCCGTACTGGTTGTAGACGCGCAGGATCGCCTCGACATAGCTGAGAATGTCGTGGCCGTGGACGAACGGCTTGATGGTCTTGGCGATGAACGGCGTGCGGCCGAGGCCGCCGCCGACCAGCACCTCGAAGCCGGTTTCGCCCTGCTCGTTCTTCTTGAGACGCAGGCCGATGTCGTGGATCTTGATCGCGGCGCGGTCGTGGTCGGACGCCGTGATCGCGATCTTGAACTTGCGCGGCAGGAACGAGAATTCCGGGTGAAGCGTGGTGAACTGGCGCAGCAGCTCCGCCCAGATCCTGGGATCCTCGACCTCGCCCGGCGCGACGCCCGCCCACTGATCCGAGGTGACGTTGCGCATGTTGTTGCCGGAGGTCTGCATCGACTGGATGCCGACCTCGGCGAGGTCGGCCATCGCATCCGGCAGCTCGGCGAGCTTGATCCAGTTGAACTGGATGTTCTGCCGCGTCGTGAAGTGACCGTAGCCGCGGTCGTAGCGGCGCGCGACATGGGCCAGCCGGCGGAGCTGGTTCGACGCCAGCGTGCCGTAGGGGATCGCGATGCGATACATGTAGGCGTGGAGCTGCAGATAGACGCCGTTCTGCAGCCGCAGCATCTTGAACTCGTCCTCGGACAATTCGCCCGATAGGCGCCGCTTCACCTGGTCGCGGAATTCGGCGACGCGCTCGTTGATCAAGGTGCGGTCGATTTCGTCATAAGCGTACATGACAGGCCTTCAGACTTGAGCCGGGAGCGCGATGGAGGCGCCCGTGAGCCGGATGTGTTCGCGCATATTGCCGGGTTTGACCGCACCGTCGGCGCCCACCTCGACCGGCGCGATGTAGGGACCGATCGCACCGAGATCGTCGGCCACCGCTTCCGACAGCAGGGCGCGCGCCTCGTCGGCGGTGCGGACGATCGCCGCATCGGAGAGCTCATCCGACCAGCTCTTGGTGCCGGTGCGGTAGATCACCGCGCCATCCCAGGTCCGGTTCGCGGTGATGATCGAGGGACCGGTGATCTTGATCTTCTGTTGCAGCGGGGAGGTCATTCAGACGGGTTCCAGGAGTTGTGCGATCACGCCACTGATAGTCTGCTGACGCCACGGCGCGGAGTGCGCCACGACGTCACCGATGATGAGGATGGCCGGACCGCCATCGATTTGGCCGACGAGATCCGGCAACTGATCGAGCGTGCCGACCGCCGCCTGCGCATCGGGGCGCGTCACCTTCGCGAACACACCGACCGGCGTCTGCGGCGAGCGGCCCGCCGCGAGGAGCCCTGCGCGCACCGCCGGCGCCGCGGTCATGCCCATGTAGACGACGACGGTCATCTTGGTGTCAGTCAGCGCCGACCAGTCGACCGCCTCGGCATCGCGCTCCTTGTGCGCGGTGAGGAAGGTGATGCGCAGCGCCTTGCTGCGGAAGGTCAGCGGCACCTCGAACTGCGCGGCGGCGCCGAGGCCGGCGGTGATGCCGGGCACGATCGTGTAGGACACGCCCGCCTTGCGCAGCGCATCGACCTCCTCGCCGCCACGGCCGAACACGTAGGAGTCGCCGCCTTTCAGCCTGACCGCGCGCTTGCCCTCGCGTGCCGCTTCGATCAGCAGCCTGTTCACAGCGTCCTGGCCAATGCCGGGCTTGCCGACGCGGCGGCCGACCGGCACGCGCGAGGCATCGCGGCGGATGCGGTCAAGAATCTCAGGCGTGACCAGCTCGTCGTAGAACACGACATCCGCGTCCTGCAGCGCGCGCAGCGCCTTGATCGTCAGCAGGTCGGGATCGCCGGGACCGGCGCCGACCAAGGTCACATGGCCGTTGCTGCGGCCGGCATGATCGGCGCCCGCAAACGCCGTGGGATCGGCAATGCCATGCAGCGCCGCCTCCGCTTCCTGCTTGCGGCCCGCCAGCACCAGTGCACCGATCGGGCCGTCGACGATGCGCTCCCAGAAGCGGCGGCGCAGCGTCATCTCGGCGATCTGCGGGTTGATGGTCTTGCGGAAGTCGCCGATGAAGCTCGCGAGCTCGCCGATCCGCGCCGGCAGCAGCGCCTCGATGCGCTCGCGCACGCGGCGTGCCACGACGGGCGAGGAGCCGCCGGTGCCGATCGCCACCACCACGTCGCCGCGATCGACGATCGCCGGAAAGATGAAGCTGGAATGCGCGAGGTCGTCCATCACGTTGACGGGCAGACCAACGCTGCGCGCCCGCGCCGACATCGCAACGCCGATGTCGCCAGCGCCCGCGCACAGCACGGCGATGACGCCAGTGAGATCGGCGCTCAGCGGGTCGCCTTCGGCGCGCTCGATCTGGCCGTGCTGATCGCGCAGACCCGCGAGATCGAAGTCGCCGTCGGTGGCGAACCAGCGGATCCGTGCGCCCGCGGACAGCAACACGCGAAGCTTGGCGCGCACGAGCTCGCCCGCGCCGATCAGCAGCACGGGGCCGGTCTTCAGATCGAGAAACACCGGCAGATATTGCATTGCGTTCTTCAGCTTCGGCACTTGGGGGTTGACTGGAATTATTTTCTATATAAGTGTCCCGCCTACGACGTAAAGAGAAAATTATTCCTTGGCTCCGCCATAGAAT
This sequence comes from Bradyrhizobium sp. HKCCYLRH3097, assembly GCF_051167875.1. Taxonomy (NCBI): domain Bacteria; kingdom Pseudomonadati; phylum Pseudomonadota; class Alphaproteobacteria; order Hyphomicrobiales; family Nitrobacteraceae; genus Bradyrhizobium; species Bradyrhizobium sp. HKCCYLRH3097. The sequence continues at coordinate 1,073,873 of NZ_JBNPTX010000001.1, read as the reverse complement.
TTTCTCCCAGGCAGGCGATGGCTGATAGCATGCACATTCTCACAAACGACGTTTCCAGAGATCGGTTGCCCTCCTCCGAGATCGAGCAAGCATCTTCCATGCCGCGCGTCCTCAACGCCGCACCGACGATGGACCATCTCGACGAGCTGGAGGCGCAGAGCATCTACATCCTTCGCGAGGCCTTTGCACGGCTGAAGAAGCTGGCGCTGCTGTGGTCGCTGGGAAAAGATTCCAACGTGATGATCTGGCTGGCGCGCAAGGCGTTCTTCGGCCGGGTGCCGTTCCCCGCCATGCATGTCGATACGGCCAAGAAGTTTCCCGAGATGTACGCCTTCCGCGACACCTACGCGAAGGAATGGGGCCTCGATCTCAAGGTCGAGCCGTGCCCGCCGATCGATGCCGTCGATCCCACCCTGCCGCCCGCCGCACGCTCGGCTGCGCGCAAGACCGAAGGCTTGAAGATGGCGCTCGCCAAGCATGGCTTCGACGGCCTGATCGCGGGCATCCGCCGCGACGAGGAGGCGACGCGCGCCAAGGAGCGCGTGTTCTCGCCGCGCGGGGCCGAGGGCCATTGGGATGTGCGCGACCAGCCGCCGGAATTCTGGGATCACTTCAACGCCTCGCCGCCGCAGGGCGCTCACTTGCGCATCCATCCGATCCTGCATTGGACCGAGGCCGACATCTGGGCCTACACGGCGCGCGAGAACATTCCGATCATCCCGCTGTATCTGTCCAAGAACGGCAAGCGCTATCGCTCGCTCGGCGATCAGGACATCACCTTCCCGGTCGCGTCGAACGCCTCGAACATCCCCGAGATTCTCGCCGAACTCGAAAGCACCAAGGTGCCCGAGCGTGCCGGCCGCGCGCTCGACCACGAGACCGAAGACGCCTTCGAGCGGCTTCGCGTCGCCGGCTATCTGTGAGGGGGAACGAGGCGATGAACATGCGAGTCCCGTCAGCCGTCCCCGCCACGCCGAACGGCACCACCCGTCCGCAGGTCCGCATCGTGATCGTCGGCCATGTCGACCACGGCAAGTCGACCTTGGTCGGCCGTCTGCTGCATGAGACCGGCAGCCTGCCCGAGGGCAAGCTGGAGATGCTGCAGGCCGTCTCCGCCCGCCGCGGCATGCCGTTCGAATGGTCGTTCCTGCTCGACGCGCTGCAGACCGAGCGCGACCAGGGCATCACCATCGACACCACGCAGATCCGCTTCCGCACCAATGCGCGCGAGGTCGTGCTGATCGACGCGCCCGGCCACGCCGAATTCCTGCGCAACATGATCACCGGCGCCTCGCAGGCCGATGGCGCGGTGCTGATCATCGACGCGCTCGAAGGCGTGCGCGACCAGACCCGCCGCCACGGCTATCTCCTGCATCTGCTCGGCGTGAAGCAGGTCGCGGTCGTCGTCAACAAGATGGACCGCGTCGATTTCGGCGAAGACCGCTTCGACGCGATCAAGGCCGAGATCTCGGCGCATCTCGAAGGCCTCGGCGTCAAGCCGGTCGCCGTCATCCCGATCTCCGCGCGCGACGGCGACGGCGTCGCCGAGCTGACCTCGCGGATCGGCTGGTACGACGGTCCGACCGTGGTCGAGGCGCTCGACGGGCTGGAGCCGGCCAAGCCGCTGTCGAGCCTGCCGCTGCGCCTGCCGGTGCAGGCGATCTACAAGTTCGACGACCGCCGCATCGTCGCCGGCCGCGTCGAGGCCGGCGAGTTGCGCGCCGGCGACGAGATCGTGATCATGCCCGCCGGCAAGATCGCCAAGATCAGGACCGTCGAGGGCTGGCCGCAGACCCCGGTGACCACGGCGCAGGGCGCGGGCCGCTCGGTCGGCATCACGCTCGATCGCGAGCTGTTCATCGAGCGCGGCGACGTCATCGCCCATGTCGGCCGCGAGCCGCAGGCGGCGCGCCGGCTGCATGCGCGCATCTTCTGGCTGCACGACCAGCCGCTGTCGAAAGGCGACAGCATCCTGGTCCGGCTCGGCACCCGCGAGGCGCGCGGCAGCGTCGTCGCGATCGCGAAGGCGGTCGACCCGGGCTCGCTGTCCAACGAAGAGAACGCTTCGATCGCGCGCAACCATGTCGGCGAGATCGAGATCGCACTGACCCAGCCGGTCGCCGTCGATCCCTACACCGAGAATGCGCGCACCGGCCGTCTCGTCATCGAGGTGCAGGGCCGCATCGCCGGCGGCGGGCTGGTGCTGTCGATCGCCGCTGGCAAGCGCGCCGCACCGGTCGACATCATGCCGGTGGAATCGGCGCTGCAGCCGCAGGAGCGCGCCGATCGCTATCGCCACAAGGGCGCCGTCGTGTGGATGACCGGCCTGCCCGGCGCCGGCAAGTCGACCCTGGCGCGCGCGCTGGAGCGGCGGCTGTTCAGCCGCGGCGGCGCCCCGGTGCTGCTCGACGGCGACACCGTCCGCGCCGGCCTCAACAAGGATCTCGGCTTCACGCCGGAGGACCGCGCCGAGAACATCCGTCGCCTCGCTGAGGTCGCGACCCATCTCGCCCGCAACGGCCACATCGCGATCGTCGCCGCGGTATCGCCCGCGCGCGAGGACCGCGCGGCTGCGCGCCGCGTCGCCGGCGACCTGTTCCGTGAGGTCTACGTCGCGACGGCCGCCGAGATCTGCGAGAGCCGCGACCCCAAGGGCCACTACGCCAAGGCCCGCGCCGGCAATCTGCAGAACTTCACCGGCATCGGCACCGACTACGAGCCGCCGCTCGATGCGGAGCTGGTGATCGACACCGCGACGCGCGGGATTGCGGACGCCACCGACGAGCTCGAGGCGCTGCTGTCGCGGACATCCGTGCTGTTCGACGACATCGCCGATCTCGGCGCGAATATCTGACGTCTGCTTCCAGACTTGTCATGCACTCCGTCATTCCGGGGCAAGGCCGCAGGCCTTGAACCCGGAATCTCGACATTGTCTTGCGCTCAATCCCCAATCACTTCGAGATTCCGGGTTCGATCGTCGACGCACAGCCGCTTCACGGCTGCGCATTGCCGATCGCCCCGGCATGACGGTGAAGCGCGACCCAGCTCAGCCGGACGCTACAGCGCGCCGACATAGGCGGTGAGATCGTCGAGCTCGGCCTCGGTCGGCAGTCGCGTCTCCATCTTCTTGGCATAGAACTCCCACATCAGCTTGACGGCGTCGCGCAGCGACGCCGTGCGGCCGTCGTGGAAATACGGCGCGGTCGACGCGGCCGCATGCAGGGTCGGCACCTTGAACTTGCCGCCGGTGCCGATGTCGTCTTTGCTCTTCTTGTCGAAGCTCGGCAATTGATGGCAGGTGCCGCAACCGCCGTCGCCGATATAGAGCTCATAGCCGCGCCTGACGGCCGCGCTGGCATCCTCCCTCGGCGTGCCGTCCCCCTTGACCTGCCAGTTCGCCGGATAGTTCAGCGTGCGCACATAGGCGACCAGCGCCGCCAGGGTCTCCGGCGACGGCTCCGGCCCCTTCATGCGGTTGACGATGATGCCGCGGATGCTGTCCTCCAGGGTCGGCGCCTGGCCGGCCCAGCCGAACACCGCGCGCTCGCCGACGCCCCACAGCGTCGGCGTATTCCGGCCATTGGGATCGCCGTCGGCGACCACGTCGAGGCCGACATAGGTCTTGTTGTTGGTATGCCCGGTCGAGAAGTGGCAGGTCGCGCAGGACGCCTTGCCGCCGCCGGAGAGGCTCGCGTCGTTGAACAGCTCCAGCCCCTTGGCGGCGAGCTCGGCTTCGGAGAGCTGGGCCGGTGGCGCCACGGCGGCGCCGACCGTGGTGGGCTCGGCCACCGGCGCCTCGGTCACGGCAGGTGCTGACGGCGCCTTCGGCTGCTTCCTCACCGCCGCGGTGGCGTGGCGGATTCTCGGCCTGTGCTCGGACGACGCCGCGTGCGCCGATTTCGGCTTCAACGCTGAAGCCAGCATTTGCAGCAAGGTCGGCTTCTGCGGAGCTGCCGCGAGATAGGGCGCTACAGATTTGTCCGCCGCAAGCGCGGGCAGGGCGAGCAGGCCAAGACACAAGACGACCGACCGCAGCCCCGTGAACGACATCGCCCGTCTCCCCCGACATCCCCTTGATGCAAATCGTTATCGATAGCTTTTACGTCCGAAGTGGGACTGTGCGGGGGCAATGAATCGGCGCAGGCGGGATTGAGCGGCGTCAGTGCACGGCCTGACCGCCATCGGCGGACGCGATGCCGGCGTGCGTCGAGAACAGCCGGCGCGGCGAATGTGAGAACCTGTCGCCTCCATCGACGACGGCGCGCCGGCGCGTCAGGCGATGCGCGCATCCTGGCCGGAGAACTACGGAGGAGTGCGCCGGCTCGTGCCTGGACAGCAGTTTGCCCACGGCGCGGCCGCCGCATCGGCAAGCAGAAATTAGCACTTGATCCGCACAGTTCACGCCACCCGCAGCAACGCGGTCGAGGCGCATGATGGAGCATCTGGCGGCCTATTGGTCGACGGCCGAACTGGAGACGAACGGGATTCTGCTGCTGCACCTGATGGGTGCGGCGGCCGTCGGCCTGCTGCTGGGCTACGAGCGCACCTATCACGGACGCGCGGCCGGCATGCGGACCTACGCCCTGGTTTGCGTCGCATCGACCTTGCTGACGGCGATCAACGGCTTTCCCGGCAGTTGGTATGGCGGAATGGCGGTGTCGCCGACCGTCTCCGATCCGACGCGCGTGATCCAGGGCCTGATGACCGGCATCGGCTTCCTCGGCGCCGGCGTCATCATCAAGGACGGCTTCACCATCCGCGGCGTGTCGACGGCCGCCTCGATCTGGATGACGTCGGCGATCGGCATCATCATCGGCATCGGCTTCTACGGCACCGCGCTTTGCGCCACGGCATTGTCGCTGGCCGCGATGACCCTGCTCGGCCAAGTCGAGAAATGGCTGCCGCATCAGACCACGCTGTCGCTGTCGGTCGTCTACCGCCATGGCCTGCAGCCGAGCGAGGCCGAATTGCGCGAATGCATGCGGGCCTATGGCTTCGACGTGCTGGACTGGTGCTACGAATACAGCGAGACGAAGCGGCAATTCCATTTCGAGCTGGTGCTGCAGGCCGCCGGCCGGTTTGAAACCGCCCAGATGGCGCGCGACCTGTCCGGCGCAGAGGACGTCGTCGAATTCCGCCTGGCGCCGTCGCGGACGTGAGGGTAGCGCGTAGCCGCATGAGCCAGGCGACATCCGGGACTGGTCTTGCCGTATCGCGGCACGCTCAAGCAACACGCCTGCGTCACATTCGGCAATGCGGTCCCTCAATGCCGCTTTATGGTCCCATCGGGCCGCCACCTTTTCGGCTTCAATGTTCAGTGCTATGTTCCCATCATGACAACCGCCGAAGAGATCGAAAAGGCCGTCCAACAGCTCAATCCAGACGAACTCGCGCGCTTTCGCGCATGGTTCGAACGGTTCGATGCTGCGTCATTCGATGCTGCGATCGAGCGTGATGCTCATACCGGGAAACTCGACGCCTTGGCGGACGAAGCTCTTGCGGCGCATCGAGCTGGCCGCTCCCGGCCATTGTGACCCATTTCGCATCTCCGAAATTTTGGGCGGCCTACGAGTTGCTGCCTGAAGCCATCAAAAGGCTCGCCGATCAGAATTTCGAGCTTCTGAAACGCGATCCACGTCACCCTTCACTCCAGTTCAAGAAGGTCGGACGGTTCTGGTCCGCTCGGGTCGGACTACGCTACCGAGCCCTCGCGACCGAGGTCGACGACGGCTATTTGTGGTTCTGGATCGGCTCACACGCCGACTACGACAAGCTCGTTGGATAGCCTAGGCGCGGACAAAGGAAAGCGCCATGCGGATTGATGGTTTGCTATTCATTCAGCGACGCGCCTGCGATCTTTTGCGACCATCGGGTGGGCAAAGCGGCGCGGGCAGGCGGCGCGTGCCCCCCATCTCAAACCGGTGAAGCATGGTGAGCACGGCGCTCCGCGCCTTTGCCCGGCCCACGAGCGACCTGCGCTTGCCTGCAGCAGAAGGTGTCGGATAGTTGGATGATGTCACAGACTTCAGACCAACTCCTTCAGAAAATTCTGGACTTCGTCAGGGCCGAGACCGGGATCCGCGAGCAAATCTCTGACGAGTCCGACATCGCCGGAGACCTCGGCGTCGACGGCGATGATGCGCGCGAATTCATGCTTGCATTCCAGCGGGCGTTCGACGTCGACCTGTCCGGCTTCGAATTCGACCGCCATTTCGGACCGGAGGGCCTGTCGCTGACCCGGCTTGTCCTGACCGTTCTTCGCCTGCGCCGCCCCCAGTTGCCGCTGACGATCGCCACACTCGTCGATGCCGCGAGACAAAAGCGCTGGCCCAATGAAGCGACATCGATCGCCGTCTCGCCGGAAGGCCGCACGGCACCGCCGGAGATGTGAGCCTGACCGCCGCGTTCCAAATCCAAGTCTGCCCCTATTGCGGAACGAGGCTATCGACCCTGGTCAAACCGTCGACCCTCAGGGCGTTCCGCGCATTAGCGCAGGATCATGGGCGGACGATTTTTGATAGGATTGAATCACGTCGTGCCAGGCATTGCGCTACATCATCATGGAAGACTGAGGAGTCTTGCGACATCGCTGGACTGACAAAGCGACACCAAAGGCGGCGCGTGACCACAGTGCCAGAGCAAGCAAGCCCTGACGTCCAACAGGGGAGGCCAAATGAGCCAATCATCGCACGTGGCTGCTGATGCCGTGTCATCGCAGGCGAAGACCTTGATGACATTGCTCGCGAGCATCAACCGCGACATGGCGAAGCTGGCACACGATCTTCGCCAGCGTCCATCAGTCGCTGAGGTCAGGCACGGCTGCGATCTCCGCGAGTACAAGGATGCGTTTCGTTATGAGGATCAACCCTTTTGCGCGTTCGAAGTCTATGTTGAAGCCGATCTTGTGGACGGCACTGCACGCTGGTGGCTCCTCGATGTCAACTGCACCCCAACGGGATGGGAACTCAGTCGCTCCATCACCCATGATAGCGCCGCGGGACAAGACACCGAAATGCTGAAGATGCTTTCCTCACCTCACTTCACCGAATTTGCTGCGCGAGCGCCCGTTGCGCTGTTCGAGCTGCTAGAACTCGCGCGGTCGGGTATCCCCGGCTCTGAGCAGGCATAGCACGGACGGCCCGGATCGACGCAGCGACCCGTCTGACGGTCACGAATGGCTTTTTGCATCCGCAAAACCCAACCGTTTCACGAATGCTGGCATTTGGGAGCACGGAGGGGAGTCGCTACCAAGTCAATTCCGGACGCCGCCATCGACCTGAGGAGCGGCCAAGCCCGCTTCCGGACCACGCCTACAGAGCACCCGCGCTCACGAGCGCGGTGCGGAGGTCGATCCGAGCAGCTTCCTCGCCTGTTCAGCGGCGCGATCCAATCTGATCCGGTCCTTGCCCTGGCCGATCTCATGGCGAAATTCCTTTAAGCTCTGAATTCTGACTTCTGTCAGAATCATCGGATCACGCCCGCGCGCCACATCGAAGCTCACGACAGAATGATCATCGACAAGGATGGTATAGACGTCTTCAGCCTGCTCGGGGATATGCCTCAGCACATGATGGATTGATCCTCCCGGACAGAGGCGATCAATCAGTGTCAGGAGCTCCGCACGACGTGCATCTTCCGGCAGCAGCGCATTGAGTTCGTATCGATCTTTCAGGCGAGCCATCGACATGGGCTCCGTTGTGCGAACACTCTGCCGGCGCGGACGTCATATTCGAAGGTTCTCACAAAGCCAACAGGCAAGACCAGATGGAAGCTCGGTCGGCACTAGCTCGCCAGCTTGCCCTGCCCCGAAGTCCGCAAAATCTGCCTGCGCAGAAAAGCCGAATTGCTCAGCCCCATCAACCCGATTTGCCCTGTCCAGTCCCCGCGCCAAAAATATTCTTCTTTCTTTTTTTCAGAAATCATGCTTATCTCTCCGCATCCCGTCCCACACGAGGGACAGTTCGCGACCGTCACGGACGTCGGGTGCGGGATGCGGTGGGCGCTTTGGGCTGCGGCGTGAGCAATCATGTCGACGGACAGTCCCGAGGCGCACGGCCAAGCCGTGGGGTCCTGGCATCCCGACGCTGATGCCACGCAAGCTGCGACGCCGACGCGTCGCGCGGGCAACGGTGACCAGAAAGCCCGGCGCACCGGGGAGACCACGGAGCAACCGTAGAGCCATCGCGCAGGGAAGGCCGGATGTCCGGCTGAACCTGTGGTGACTGCCGCCTGCATTTTTTTCTGCAGGCGGGCCATGGGTGCAGCCTGCACCCGGCCTTCCCTGCGCCTCTCGTGACCGAGAGGCGGCAAGTGTGCAAAGCTCGGACGCGAACAGGCGCCGCGAGGACGAAGTTGCATGAGCCATCACCACCACGAGCGATCACCTTCGTTGAGTTGTCCGCAGCCGTTTGGTGTACGTCGAAACGCCATTTGCGGCACGCTGTGCGTTGTCACCCTACCCTGGAGGGGGAGGGTGGCAGCGTGCCCGATCCGAGGGCTCTGCACGGCTGTGGGCTCGCGGCCGAACTCTGAGGCGGTCCTGCGAAATTACTTGTCATCACTCCGCCCGGAACCAGCCCGCCTGTCCGCTGCCCTCCCCCGACCAACTGCGATACCCCTCCCCCCTTTCGTGGCCCCCGCTTTGGCGCTAAATGCACTGCACACGCCGCCTTCGAGGCGGCCATTTCAGCACGCCCAAGACACGCGCAACGTCGCCCTATTCGAGAGAAACGTCTCATCATGACCCGTATCGACGCCCATGGACTGAAGATCGCCCCCGTTTTGTTCGACTTCATCGCCAAGGAGGCCGCGCCGAAGACCGGGATCGATCCGGACGCGTTCTGGGCCGGCCTTGCCGCGATCCTGCGCGATCTCGGCCCTAAGAACCGCGAGCTGCTCGCCTTCCGCGACGCCCTGCAGGACAAGATCGACGCTTGGCACCTCGCCAACAAGGGCAAGGCCTTCGACCTCGGCGCCTACACCGCATTCCTGAAGGAGATCGGCTACCTGCTGCCCGAGCCGGCCACGCACAAGGTCGAGACCGCCAATATCGACGAAGAGATCGGCAAGATCTGCGGGCCGCAGCTCGTGGTGCCGCTCACCAACGCCCGCTACGCGCTGAACGCGGCGAATGCGCGCTGGGGCTCGCTCTACGACGCGTTCTACGGCACCGACGCCATCCCGCACGATCCGAGCGAAGCGGGCAAGGGCTACAACAAGGCCCGCGGCGACAAGGTGATCGCCAAGGCCAAGGCCTTCCTTGACGCCGCCGTGCCGCTCGCCACCGGCAGCCACACCGACGTCACCGCCTACAGCGTCATTGCCGGCCAGCTCTCGGCCAAGCTGAAGAGCGGCAACGCCACTGCGCTCAAGAACGCCGACCAGTTCGCCGGCTATCAAGGCTCGGCCGACGCGCCCTCCGTGATCCTGCTTGCCAACAACGGGCTGCATGTCGAGGTCGTGATCGACCGCAGCCATGTCATCGGCAAGGACGATCCGGCCGGCGTCTCCGACATGATCCTGGAAGCCGCGGTCTCGACCATCCTCGACATGGAGGACTCGGTCGCCGCCGTCGACGCCGAGGACAAGGTGCTAGTCTACCGCAACACGCTCGGCCTGATGAACGGCACGCTGTCGGCCGACTTCGAGAAGGGCGGCAAGACACTCACCCGCGCGCTGAACAGCGACCGCAGCTACACCACGCCGTCCGGGGGCAGCCTCACGCTGCACGGCCGCAGCCTGCTGCTGATCCGCAATTGCGGGCATCACATGTTCACCGACGCCGTGCTCGACTCCCAGGGCAAGGAGGTGCCGGAGGGCATTCTCGACGCCGCCGTCACCGGCCTGCTCGCGATGCACGACCTCAAGGGTCTCTCCAAGGTCAAGAACAGCCGCACCGGCTCGATCTACATCGTCAAGCCGAAGATGCACGGCCCGGACGAGGTGGCGCTGACGGTCGAGCTGTTCGCGCGCGTCGAGAAGATGCTCGGCCTGCCCGAGAACAGCATGAAGGTCGGCATCATGGACGAGGAGCGCCGCACCACGGTGAACCTCAAGGCGTGCATCCAGGCCGCGTCCAAGCGCATCGTCTTCATCAACACCGGCTTCCTCGACCGCACCGGCGACGAGATCCACACCTCGATGGAAGCCGGTCCGATGATCCGCAAGAACGAGATGAAGGCGCAGCCCTGGATCAAGGCCTACGAGGATTGGAACGTCGACAACGGCCTGACCTGCGGCCTGCCTGGCCATGCCCAGATCGGCAAGGGCATGTGGGCCGCGCCGGACAAGATGGCCGACATGCTGGCGCAGAAGATCGGCCACCCGCAGGCCGGCGCCACCACCGCCTGGGTGCCGTCGCCGACCGCGGCGACGCTGCACGCTTTGCACTATCACCAGGTCAACGTTCACGCCCGCCAGGCGGAACTCGCGAAGGGCGGCCCGCGCGCCAAGCTCGGCGACATCCTCACCATTCCGGTGTCGCAGTCGAACTGGGCGCCCGACGACGTGCGCCAGGAGATCGACAACAACTGCCAGGGCATTCTCGGCTACGTCGTGCGCTGGATCGACCAGGGCGTCGGCTGCTCCAAGGTGCCCGACATCCACGATGTCGGCCTGATGGAGGACCGCGCCACCTTGCGCATCTCGAGCCAGCATCTCGCCAACTGGCTGCACCATGGCGTGGTCAGCAAGGAGCAGGTGATGGATTCGCTGAAGCGCATGGCCGTCGTGGTCGACAAGCAGAATGCCGGCGATGCGCTCTATCAGCCGATGGCGCCGTCGTTCGACGGCGTGGCGTTCAAGGCGGCCTGCGACCTCGTGTTCGAAGGCCGCACCCAGCCAAACGGCTACACCGAATACATCCTCACGGCGCGCCGCCGCGAGGCGAAGGCAAGCGCCTGATGCGAAAAGCCCCGGCCATCCGCCGGGGCTTTTTTTGATCTGCCGGAGGTAACATGATGCCAGATCATATCACCGCGATGAATCGAAGCAGCGAGATCACGCCGAGCACGATGACGATCACGCGGCAGATCTGCTTGGCCCGGCCGTCGATCGGCAGCAGGTTGATCAAATAGAGGATGAGGATGACGACGAGAAAGGTGACGAGAGCACTGACGAGCATGAATGAGCCCCTGAACGAGAGGAGGATGCGCTGGCGGTGATCAGCTAACACGCTCGGCGGCTGGTAGTTCCACTCCCGGAACCTGAGTGCTCAACGACTGTCTCCGTAGTTCAACGGAGCCAGCCCTCATCCAGATTTTTACGGGTCTGCGGTCAAATGCGGTGAATCGGAGATCAACATGCTGAACCGCCTGACCATTTCCACGACGTTGAAGGCCATCATCCTGGTGACGGCATGCCTGTTTGTCGGCCTGTTCGCCTCGCGGGCCTACAATTCGTGGCAGCAGCTCGAGCTCACCGCGCGCATCAGCTCGATCGTCGATGCCTCCGAAAGCATGTTCAAGGCGATGGACAAGCTGCGGGCCGACCGCTCGACCTCGAACCGCATGGTGACCGTGGACGAGAAGGTCGAGCCAGAGACCGAGCGATACGTCCGCGGCCTGCGCGACGTCGCCATGCCCGCCATGGGCCGCGCGCTGGGCACCCTTCCGGGCATCGAGTTTGCTGACAAGGCGGCGCTGCTCTCGCAATTCCAACAACTGCTGACAACGCTGAGCGATCAGCAGAGGGAATTCTGGCAGGAGGTCGCCAAGCCGAAGGCGTCGCGCCGATTGGCGCTCGGCAAGGAATACATGCAGACCGAGGACAGGCTGCTGGAGACGCTGGAGAAGATCCAGGCCATTCTCGCCGCCGAGGTCAACCATGCGGATCCGACCATCGATCAGCTGTTGCAGATCAAGCAGATCGCATGGCTGCTGCGCAACACCGCCGGCGATGCCTCCTTCCTGGTTTCGAACGGCCTCGCCGCAGGCAAGATCACGCCCGAGGCGCGGCTGAACTATACCAAAGCGGTCGGCGGCGCCGAGGCCGCATGGAAGGCGCTCGAACTCGCGACCAGCGGCGCAAAATGGCCGGCCGCGATGACGGCCGCGCTGGAGGCCACGCGCAAGGCCTATTTCGAGACCGAGTACACGGCGCTGCGCGATCGCCTCGTCAACGCGCTCGCGAGCGGCGAGACGCCAGAGATGGTCGCCAACAAATGGAGCCCGTTCACGGTCGGGCGCCTCAATGCGGCGGTTGCGGTCGCCGAGACCGCGCTCGAGACCGCAAGGACCTATATCGAGGAGCAGCATGCGGCGGCCATGCGGACCCTTGGGGTCGAACTCTGCCTCCTGATCGCGGCGACCGTGATCGGCGGCACCGCGCTGATGCTGGTGAGCCGCCGGGTGATCCAGCCCCTCAACAGAATGCGCGATGCCATGCTGGCGGTTGCGGGCGGCGACCTCAGCGTCGAGACGGGCTACATGCAGCGGCAGGACGAGATCGGTGCGCTGGCGGGCGCGCTCGAAACGTTCAAGCAGCAGGCCAAGGACAAGCTCGCGATCGAGGCCCAGGAGCGCCAACGCAACGAAACGACGGTCGCGCGCCAGCGGGCGATCGAAAGCTATGTGAGCGAGTTCGAGGGGCTGGTCCGCGACTCGCTCGAGCAGCTCGGCCGCGCCTCCACCGACATGCAGGCGACGTCCGCCGGACTGACCAACGTCTCGCGGCAGACCAATGCCCGCGCCGAGGAGGCCTCGAAGGCCTCCAGCGATGCGTCGACGAGCGTGCAGACGGTCGCCTCGGCCGCGGAGGAACTGAACGCCTCGATCGCCGACATCAGCAAGCAGGCGTCGCATGCGGCCGGAATCGCCAGCCGCGCAGTGGAGCAGGCCCGCATGACCGACGGCACGGTGCAGGGGCTGGCACAATCGGCCAATCGGATCGGCGAGGTGGTCGGGCTGATCAACAGCATCGCCTCGCAGACCAACCTGCTCGCGCTGAACGCGACCATCGAGGCAGCGCGCGCCGGCGAGGCCGGCAAGGGTTTTGCGGTCGTCGCCTCCGAGGTGAAGACGCTGGCGAGCCAGACCGCGAAGGCGACCGACGAGATTTCCGAGCAGATCGCCGACATCCAGCGCGTCGCCAATGACGCGATCGACGCGATCAAGCGCATCGGCGGCATCATTGGCGAGGTCAACGAGGTGGCGACTGCGATCGCCGCGGCGGTGCAGGAGCAAGGGGCGGCGACGCAGGAGATCTCACGCAGCACCCAGTTCGCCGCCGACGGCACCAAGAACGTTTCCGACAACATCACCGGCGTCAAGTCGGACGCCGATGCCGCTGCGGCGGCGGCCGACAACGTGCGCTCCGCCTCAGAGACGCTGGAGAGCCAGAGCAGGAATCTCGGTCATCAGGTCAGGGACTTCCTCGGCAAGATCCGCGCCGCCTGACGACCTCGCAGGATCAGTCGGACGCCGTCACCGGCGCGCGCTCGTATTTCGCGCGCAACGCCGCGGGCGCCGGCGAGAAGTTCAGCTCGGCGCGCTTGCCGCTGCCGGTCCGGTTGGCGACCTTGAGGCCGTCGTCGCTGGCGACGACGTCGCCCTTGCGCAGGGTCGGATCGTTGTCGATCGACACCTTGGCAAGGCCGAAATGGTCCTTGCCGTTGCAGGTGCAGCCGTCGACGATCTCGGTGCGATACTTGAAGGCGTTGGGCAGCGCCGAATACGGCTTGCCGCCATCGGTCTCGGCACCGTCGATCGAGCTGCCATAGACAATCTCGGTCTTGGCCGCCGGGCAGAAGCTGTTGCAGGCGGCTTCCTTGCTCTGGTCGCCGGTCGCGCCGAGCGGGAAGTAGCGGCCATCACAGGTGCGGACACACCAGGCGACGCTGCTGCTGCCGCCGCGATAGGTGACGTCGCCCCGCGGGGCCGGCCGTGGCGCCGGTGGCGCCTCGTCGGCGAACGGCATCCGGATATAGGGCGCCTGACGCTGCGGTGCGTTGAAGCCGCCGAACAGCGCCGAGAAAAAATCCTGCGCGCCCGCTGTGGTCGGCGCTGCCAACGCACCCGCGGTTGCCATGGTTGCCACTGCAATGGCGGCGAGTGCACGTCGACCGTTCATCATTCCGCTCCCATATCAATTGACGGCCGAGACGGGCAGCGACATCGCCTGCCGCCCCGACGGCAGCGACGTCACGCGCGGCGTACGGCCGGCATTGGTGCGCGCCTGCAGCGAGCCGGCCTTCGGCAGCACCACGACCTTCGTCCCCACCTGCACGCGGCTGAACAGGTCGGAAACATCCTCATTGGTCAGGCGGATGCAGCCCGACGACACGAACTTGCCGATCGTCGTGGGGTCGTTGGTGCCATGGATGCGATACTCGCTGGACCCGAGATACATGGCCCGGGCGCCGAGCGGATTGCCCGGGCCGCCGGCCATGAAACGCGGCAGATAGGGCTGGCGCGCGATCATCTGCGCCGGCGGATGCCAGTCCGGCCATTCCGCCTTGCGCGTCACCGTCTGGACACCCGACCAGGTGAAGCCCTGGCGCCCCACGCCGACGCCGTAACGCAGCGCGCGGCCGCCGCCGAGCACGTAGTACAGATAGGTATTGCCGGTATCGATGATGATCGTCCCCGGCGCCTCCCGCGTATCGAGATTGACGATCGTGCGCCGCAACCTGTCGGGCAGCCGGCTGTCCTCGTCCTGCTCCACGGCGGGTGCAGTCGCCTCGTCCGGCGGGAAGGCCTGCTGCTGTTCGACCGACGCATATCCGAGGCTCTGTGCGTGAGACGCGGTGGGACCAGCAACAAGAAGAACCGCGACGCAGGCGATCAGCGAAGCGGTCCGCGCAAAGCTGCGGTGATCGGAAACGAGCTGTGTCATGGAGTGCCCCTGTCAGACGAGCATCGCGGTACGATGCGTGATTGCTTTCCAAACGCCGAACGTCTCGCCGTAGTTCCGGCCCGGTGTGGTCGCCCTGCGTCAGTCAAGCGTATGAGTTCTCACGTTTGCGCGACGGAACCGGATGGCCCCTCGGTTGTTGGATGACGAGAACGTCACCACGCGAGCTGTGCGCGAACGACTCGATCGGGAGATTCATGGTGCGTGTACTTCCCACCGAGCGGCTGCTCGCCAGCGGGAACGACGATTCAGCCTTGAATGAAAGTCACCAAGAAGTACCGCCCGTGATCAGGCGGGCTGACGTCGTCGCCATCGCTCTCGTCATCCTCACGGCCGTCTGCGTGACGGGTGTCCTCTATGTCGCCCGGGGGTTTTTCCTGCCGATCGTCATGGCCTTCGTGGTCGGCACCATGCTGTCGCCGGCCGCCAACTTCCTCGAACGCCATCACGTGCCGCGCGGCGTCGGCGCCGTGTTGATCGTGATCGCCGTTGCCACCGGGCTCGCCTTCATCATTGGCCTGATTTCGGCGCCTGTGCTCGACTGGACCAATCGCCTTCCCGAGCTTGCCACGACGCTCAAGGCCAAGCTGCACGTCTTCGATCGACCGCTGGCGCTGTGGCACGAAATGCAGGCGGCCGTCGGCGGCGGAAGCGCACAAGCCTCGGCCAGCCTGGAGCTCCCCAAGTTCGATTGGGTTCAGCCAACGATCGAATTCCTGTCGCCGACCTTCACCGAATTCCTACTGTTCTTCGCGACGCTCGTGCTGTTCATCGCAAGCTGGCGCGATCTCCGGCGAGCGCTGATCATGACCTTTGGTGATCACGAGGCACGGCTGCGGACGCTGCGCATCCTCAATGAGCTCGAGCTGCACCTCGGCAACTACCTCCTAACAGTGACGCTCATCAACACCGGTGTCGGTATTGCCGCCGGCCTCGCCTGCGCCCTCGCCGGCATGCCCAATCCCGCCGGCCTCGGGGCGCTTGCGGCAACGCTGAACTTCATCCCCATCATCGGGCCGATCGCGATGTTCGCGGTGCTCGTCCTGGTCGGCGCAATCGCATTCCCGACCTTGAGCGCCGGCATGGTCGCGCCCGCCATCTTCGCCGTGATCACCTTCATGGAAGGCCACTTCGTCACGCCGACCATCATCGGCAGGCGGCTGGCTCTCAACGCACTCGCGGTGTTCATCGCGCTGGCATTCTGGACCTGGCTGTGGGGCCCGATGGGAGCCTTCCTTGCCTCGCCGCTCCTGATCGTCGCCCTCATCGTCAAGGAGCATCTGCTGCCGGACGACTCGCCGCAACTGCCGGCAGACTAATTCGGTTTCCACCGTCGGAACTTCGGCTGAGACCCCGCGTTTGTCGAGCAGACGCAATCACCTTGCTCCGGGAGCTTGCCATGCCACCGACTGACGGTGAGACCGCCCTGAAAGATCTCGTCGACAAAGCGAACTACGAACGCCTGCAGAAGGATGTCCACGCCGTGAAAAACGATATCGCAGCTCTCACCGAACAGATCACCGACGCGCTCAATGCTTTCGCTGGGCAGGCCAGCAAGCAGGCCCGCAGCGGCTATCGTCAGGCACGCGAGAACGTAGACCAGACGTTCGACGACATGTCCGAGCGCGGCACTGCGATGTTTGGTGCAGCCCAGGATGCCGCAAACTCGCTGGAGGAGCGCCTCGAGGACGTGATCTCCCATCGCCCACTCGCCACCGTGGGTCTTGCGCTCGGACTCGGATTTCTCATCGGCGCCGCCTGGAGACGCTGAGGGTTGGCCCCTGAAATCCAGAGGTCGTCTTGTTTCGGCGCCGCGTTTTCGGCGCCGATTTGAGTTTGTTGCGCAGATGAACGAGACGAGGAGGAGAATGACATGCTGCAGCGCCTGATTGCGGACTTCCAGGAATCGACCGGGCATGCCGTTCGGCTCACATCGCTCGCAATCGCTGCAGCGGTCGGACTGTTCGTAACCACGAGCTTTCTGTGCGCCGCAGCTTTTGTCGCCGTCCTGGATCGTTACGGGCTCGTGGCCGCGTGCCTCACAGGTGCCGCCATCTTCTTCGTGGTGACGTTGATGGCCGCAATCAGCTACATGGCGCGCAAGCGCGCAATCGAGAGTCGTGCCGCGCGAACCGCGGAAACGGCGCGGTCGGCAGTCCAATCTGCTTTCGCAGACCCGATGTTGTTGGCAAGCGGCCTGCAGATCGTCCGCATGATTGGCATCAAGCGGCTGATTCCCATTCTGGCTGTGGGCGGTCTGGCGCTCGGATTCATGGTCAGCCGCCCAGCCGCGGAGGAGCAAACTCCCGCAGAGTGAGGACTGCCCCTGACCGTCATCGGACGGCTTTTATCATTTGCCAGGCGTTGATCCGCCGCTTGAGCCGCGGGCCTGGTGCGAGGGGCTGTAACTAAGTCACACACCGTCCCGGTTGCAGGCGCTTGGCGATCTCCGTCAGCACGGACACCGACGGCTCGCACGCCACCGGATGCTTGACGGCCTGCCGCTCGTTGCCGGTGGTGATGAGCTGCGATCCCTGCGGCGATGGTAACGAGCCCGCGCTTACACCCGTGGGGTTGAAGGGAAGCCGCACCAAGAAGGAGGTCTCCGCGAAGGCTGCCAGCTTGATCGACACAGTCTGCGACGGCGCCGCAGTACCGTTTTGTTTGGCGCGGTCAGCCTTGGCGGCCCGGTTCACGTCATTCGCGGTTGCGACGATCGGCTGGGGAGAGGGGCTCTGAGCCGGCAGGTTGGCGCCAAGATCATGGCCTGAAGCCAGTTGCATTGCGCCCACGAGCATCGCGGAAGCCGCAAGCGAACCCAAAACGATAACCTTCCTGGTCTGCGACATGTCTCTGCTCCCCTCGCCGTAAGGCGATCGGCATACCAACGTAAGTCGCAGGAACTGGGTTCTCGGTTGGGCAAATCACTTAACCGTGTGTAAACTGCGGCGGTATTCTTCAATTTCATGGCGCCAAAAAATTCGATCTCACGCGGAACGACTTTTCGGGTCGCGCGTCATCTCGGCAGCCGGTTATTCCCCCTGCCCCATTGACCGGCGACGCGGGGCACCGCCGTGGTGATGCCGGCGGTGCCCCGCATTCTTTCCTGATCCACCCTTCCGGTCAGATCGCGGCCCCGACATTCGCGGCGCTTTATCCCCTTTTCGTCCCGGTTATATGTTGAAGCAGCGCGGCTGCGTTCATGGTCCGCGCACGTGGGGGCAGGGATGCTGAGCTCGCTGGATCGCGTCGGCGTATGGAGAGGGTTTGGACTGGCGCTGGTTCTCGTGTGCCTGTTTCCCGGGATTGCAGCGGCCGACGGCGCCAGGGAAACTTGGATCAAGAACCTCGTCGCACAATTGAAGGTTCAGCGTCGCTATCCGCCGCAGGCCTCGGATCAGGGCGGGACGGCCAAGGTCCTGTTTCACATCGACCGCGAAGGCCACCTCATCTCGGCGGTGCTGGCCGAAACGACCGGTGACCCCGCGCTTGACCAGGAAGCGCTCGCCATGGTGGAGCGAGCCCAACCATTTGCGCCACCGCCGCCGGAACTGGCGGACGGCGATCTCACTTTTCTCGTGCCGATCGTGTTCGCGCCTCGACGGACGTCCGCAATCATCCGGCTTGAGGAGACAACGTTGAAGCTCCAAGAGACCAAGCCGAATGACGCGACGCTGAAGGCACGGCTCAACGGCGTGTGCCGCGGCTGCTGATCTCGTCTTCGATGCTGCAACGAAATCCGGCGCGCTCCGTGAGGAACGCGCCGGGGCGACGTTGTGCGCGCGGCTTGATCAGGCCGCCGGCTTGGGCATCCTGTTGCGCGAGTTGCGCTGGAAGAACAGAGCCTGGCTGGCGACTGCCGACACCATGGCCGGCTGGAACGGCTTTGAGATCAGGAACGCCGGTTCGGGCCGCTCACCCGTGAGGAAGCGCTCCGGATAGGCGGTAATGAAGACCACCGGCACTTCGAAGGTGCGCAGCAGCTCGTTGACGGCATCCAGGCCGGACGAACCATCTGCGAGCTGAATATCAGCCAGGATCAGACCGGGCTTCTTGTTCTTGGCCAGAGCCACCGCGTCGGCATGGGTGCGGGCCACGCCGATCACGTTGTGACCGAGATTCTTGACGAGGCTCTCAAGGTCCATCGCGATGAAGGTCTCATCCTCGATGATCAGGACATCGGTGGCGATCTCGGCGGCGAGCTCACGTCCGGCTGCATCCGCCAGCCGGCGGGTTTCCGCGACGTCGATGTCGAGGATGAAGGCCACTTCCTCCTCGGGAAAACCCTCGAGCGAGAGCAGCAGGAAGGCCTGGCGGGGCAAGGGGGTGATGTTGGAGAGGCGCCGCTCCGGCGGCATCGGCAGAGTCGCCACTTCGGCGTCATCGTTGAGCGCCACCGAGTTCCAGATCTGCGTGAACAGCCGGAACAGCGCAGCCCGCGGGCCATAGCGCTCGTCCAGCAGAGCGGGATCCTGAATCAGCGCCTCGAGCATCGCTCCGACATAGGCGTCTCCGGAACCCTGGCTGCCGGTGAGGGCCCTCGCATACCGGCGCAACAGCGGCAAATGTTCAGCAACAAGCTGTGATCGGCTCATCCCCACTCCATTCGGTCATCTGGGCTTCCCGCCCGGGTTCCATGATGGGCTGATTACGCCCGAACCGACGAAAAGTTCCCCAAACGCGTGGAACTTTTATCGCCCCGTCGCATTAGTTCCCGACAGACCCTCTCGGTGGCGAGAATAATTCTTGAAGCTTCAGGGACTTAACTCTCGGGGAAACGTGGAAAAGGTCATGAAAGATGTAAAGTCTCAAGCCAGCAAGAATGCGGCACCGCGCAAGCCCGGCGGACTGAACGCGGAAATTCAATCCAGAATCGGTCATCAACTCCGCGCGATGTACGACGACGTCGTCCGTCAGGGAGTGCCGGACCGCTTCGCGGAACTGGTGCGGAAGCTTGATGCGCCGGCAGCACAGTCCCACGTGGAGAACGGCGGGGGATCCAACGACCAAACCGACGGGAGGGAGTGAATGCCTCTCACTGATTCCTTGCGGGACGATATCCTCGCGGCCGTCCCCAGCCTTCGCGCATTTGCGATTTCCTTGAGTGGTAACAGCGATCGTGCCGACGACCTCGTGCAGGAAACCCTGCTCCGGGCGCTGGCCAACATCGACTCGTTTCAACCGGGATCGAATCTGCCTGCCTGGCTGTTCACGATCCTGCGCAACCTGTTCCGATCCGACTACCGCAAACGCCGGCGCGAAGTGGAGGATGCCGAAGGGAACTACGCCAAGACGCTCAAGACGCATCCCTCGCAGGGCGCGCATCTCGAGTTCGAGGAGTTCCGCGCGGCGCTCGAGAAGCTGCCTCAGGACCAGCGCGAGGCGCTGATCCTGGTCGGTGCATCGGGCTTCTCCTACGAGGATGCGGCAGCGATCTGCGGCTGCGCGGTGGGCACCATCAAGAGCCGCGTGAACCGCGCGCGCTCGAAGCTGGCAGCGCTGCTCTATGTCGAAGGCGCCGAGGATTTCGGCCCGGACGAGACCGTGCGGGCGGTGATCGGCGGCAGCGGCGGCTGATCAGCCAAGCCGTCGCAAACGAACCAGCAAAGAGGCGGCTCGCGAAAGAGCCGCCTCTTCTTGTTGTTGTTGATCACTTGCACTCGGGCATCGTGCGCCCTGGCATCCTGTTTGCCGACGAGCGCTGCGGCTATCGCGCCGGATGCACCGGCGCGGAGAATTGCTCGGTGCGATCGCGCTCGGTCATGTCGATCACCGTCTCCATCGGAGCGGTCAGCTCATACACATAGCTCGCCTCGGTGAAGAAGCGCTTTGACGTGCCGCCGAGCGCCTCCGGTGCCACGCGATCGAGCAGGATCAGTCCGAAATCGCTGTCCGGCCGCCGCGTTGCTTCACTGGTGTTCAATTCCTCCCAACGGAAGTGGAAGACGGCATTCGGCTCCTCGCCGGTCACCTCCCATTTGGCGGTGATGTGCGGGTGCTTTCCCACGAGCGAGAGGCCTTCGTCCGAGTGCGAGGCGAGTTCGAAAAACAGCAGCGAGAGGCTCTGCGCGGCACGCGCGCTCACGGTGATGTCGGGTCCGTTGACCGCAATCCTGTCCGCATGCGGGATCGCGCGAGCTTCGAACAGTCCGCGCAATTGCACGCCTTGCCATTGGCTCTCGCTGAGCAGCGTGACGACGTTCGACATCGCATGGATCCGTCCGATCAGCAGCTCGCGTGCGACGTCCATGTCGCTGCCATGACGCAGCGTGCGCGTCACGATGGATTGGATCACCGCCAGGATGTTCTTGACCCGGTGGTTCAGCTCGTCGATGACCGCCGTCAGTCGGCGCTCGAAGCCGATCCGCACCTGGATTTCGCGGCTCAGGCGCAGATTGTTGTAGGCGACGTAGCCGAACAGGCCGCAGATGATACCGGTCAGCGCCATCCCGATGACGCCGACGATCGCCGCGGTCTGTTGCGCGCGCCGGACCGCATTGCCCTTGGCGTAATAGACCAGCGACCAGTCGTGATTGCCGAAGGCCACGGTGCGGGTCGACGACGGAGCAGGATCGTCGGGCCTGCGGGTCCGGCTCGTCACCGCCCCCTGGTCGTTGGCAACCAGCTCATCCGAGGCGTTGCGCGGATCCTTCAACGCCACCGAGAACAACGACAGATCGTCATTGGTGAGCAGCAGTGGCCCGATCTCGTAGGAAAACGTCACGAAGCCCGCCGGCGCAGTGGCACCTTGCGGGACGACCGGGGCTGCCAGCACGATCCCGATCGGACCATCGCTCCGCACCAGCGGAGTGGGATCGGATGCGACCGGCTTGCCCTCGGCCATGGCACGCGCGAGCATCGGTCCGACGATCGGCTGCCGGTCGAGTGCGATACCGGGAAGCTTCGAGGTCTCGGCATTGCGTGGCTCGAGATCCATCAGAACGTCCAACGGACGATCGACGTTCGGCCCGAGCGGCATGTCGTCGAAATTGCGAATGGTTGGATTCGGGAAGCCAGCCTGACGCAGCTCGGCTTGCGCGATGGGGAGCTCATCCGGCCGCAGCCGTGCGATCCACGACGCCACCACGAAGTCGGTCTTGAACGCGTAGATCGACGATCGCAGCGGCTCCAGCATATTGGCCTTGATCACGGAGGGAGCGCGGAACAGCCCGGAGGCCACCCGGGCCAGCAGCTCACGTTCGGTCAGCCGGTCCTGGACGAGGCTGGCATGGACGTCGATGGCACGGGCCAGCGCAATGCGATCGAGCGCCAGCTCCTGGTCGTGTACGCGATAGGCGGCCAAGCCGGACAGCGCCGTCCCGACCAGCGCGATCAAACCGATGATGACACCCAGCCGGAGCACTCGTTCACTCTGAAGTAAAGGGTTGGCGAAGGAGGAGACGAGTCATCCAATAACCGGGCCTGCAACTCAAGGACGCACCTCGGGGCGATCGGAAGTGATCGGAGCGATCAGCGGATAGCGATCCCAGGATACCAGTGCATCGGCGCCGAGACGCCTTGGGCAAGGCGCACCCCGGGTCGAGGCAACACCCGAGGGGTCAAGTTGTTCCGGCCGGATGAGGCTTTTTTGCGTCGGTCATTCCAGCAGACGCATCGAGCAACGAAGAGCCGTGCGACGCAGATCCGTCCCCGCGCTCAGGCCGACGGCTTCAGACCGCCCTTGGCTTCGATGAAGCCGATGATCCGGTCAAGCCCCTGGCTCTTCTTCAGGTTGGTCATGACGAAGGGCCGTGAGCCGCGCATGCGCTTGGCATCCGTCTCCATCTTCTCCAGAGAAGCGCCCACATGGGGTGCCAAGTCAATCTTGTTGATCACCAGAAGGTCGGAGCGGGTGATACCCGGTCCGCCCTTCGACGGGATCTTGTCGCCCGCCGCGACGTCGATGACGTAGATCGTGATATCGGCGAGTTCCGGCGAGAACGTTGCGGCGAGGTTGTCGCCGCCCGACTCGATCAACACCAGGTCGAGTCCGGGAAACTTGGCTCGCATGTCGGCCACGGCGGCGAGGTTCATGGACGCGTCCTCGCGGATCGCAGTATGCGGGCAGCCGCCGGTCTCCACGCCGGCGATACGATCCGGAGTCAGCGATCCCGAGCGAACGAGAAACTCCGCGTCCCACTTGGTGTAGATGTCGTTGGTGATCGCAGCGATGTCGTAGTGCTCCCGCATCGACTTGCAGAGCAGATCCATCAACGCAGTCTTGCCGGACCCGACCGGGCCACCGACGCCAACGCGGAGCGGACCGTGAGACGATGCCATGTCATTTATCCTTCTGTCGTGCGCGCGACCGCGCGGGGCCGTGATCGAGCAGCCGTTGCCCCGCTTCATCACGACCGAAACAGCCTTGTATATTGCGTCTCGTGATGAAGGCTTGCGAGATCGGAGCGGAACGTTGCGCCGCCGATGTGATCGAGCGAGGCGAGCAGAGCGCGGTCCGCCGTCGCGGCGACGACAGGTTCCAACGCGGCGAGCACGCGCTGGCTGTCGGTCTGCCCCAACGGTACGAGACGACTGCCGGCGGAAATCCAGTTCGACGTCAGGGCGTGCAGAAAGCCGTGCAGCAGGGGTCCCAGAGGAACGCCGTGAAGCGCGCCGACCAGCCCCACGGCGACCGGATAGACGATGGTCTCACAGCGCGCCACCGCCTCGTCGAGGCCTGCGCAGTTCCAGGCGGACCGCGCGATCTCGATGAAGGCCCGGCCCTGCGCGGTGGTTTCGAGCTGACGCTCGCGCGACGGTACGAACGCGGCCGCAAGCTCGGCCACCTCGCGGAGGCTGGCCATATCGTCGAGCTCGACCGCGCGATACGCGTGCGCGAGGAAAGCCGCGTCGCAGAAGCCGGAGCCGTTGGTCAGCATCGTCGCGAGCCAGCCGCGCAGCTCCGCCGCATCGCCGATGTCGCCTGCCTCCACGGCCCATTCGATGCCGCTCGAATAGGAGAAGCCGCCGATCGGAAACGCCGGCGACAGCCATGTCAGCAGCCGATACAGCGCAGCCGAATCCGCGGCCCTGATTGCAGCCGGCCGAGCCCCCTCCTCATTTGTGCTCATGAGCATGGGAATGACCGTGATCGTGATGGTCATGGCCGCAGTGCTCGTCATGCACGTGATGATCATGTGCATGGCCGTCGTCGTGGCCGTGATGCGCGTGATCGTGCCCGGCATGATCGTGATGATGATCGTGACCGTGGTGATCATGATCATCGTGGCCGTGCGCATGGCTGGGCTCGGCGTAGGCGCCGCCTTCCGGATCGAACGGTGCCTCGATCTCGATGACGCGCGCGCCGAGACCCTTGACCATGGCCTCGATCACGTGGTCGCGGCGGATGCGCAGGCTCTTGGCCATGATCTGCGTCGGCAGGTGCCGGTTGCCGAGGTGCCAGGCCAGCCGCACCAGATGATGCGGATCGGAAGCCCGGATCTCGAGCAGCGGCTCGGCCGCCGCCACGACCTCGATCAGCCGGCCGTCCTCCAGCACCAGGGCATCGCCACCGCGCAATGCGGTAGCGTGCTCGAGGTCCAGCAGAAACTCCAGCCCACGCGTTCCGGTCATCACCAGCCGCCGCCGGTGCCGGTCATCGAAATCGAGCAGGACGGAATCGGCGGCAGCCTCCTTCCAACGATGCTGCCCGAGCACGCGTGTCGCGCGGATCATGCTGAAACTCTCATTCTCTTATTGCGCTCACTCTTATTCCGCTCAGCGGACATCGACCTTCTCAGGCGTGATGATCTCGATCTTCGGCGGGGCCGACATGCATTTGACCGCGACGCGCCCGAACGTCTTCATGTGCTCGGTCGCGCGGTGCGGCACCAAGGCCTCGGCGTTCTCCCACTGCTCGACGAAGACCATCTTGCTCGGGTCGGTGACGCTCTCATGCAAATCATAGGCGATATTGCCGGGTTCTTTGCGGGTCCCCGCAATGCAGGCAGCCGCAGCGGCGATGAATTCCGCACGGGTTTCGGGCTTGATGGTCAAGGTGGCAACGACATAGATCACGAACTCGTCCTCCCGGTACTTTTCTGGTTCTGGTACCGGGCGGAAGCTTAGTACATGAAGTAGCGCTGCGCCATGGGCAGCACCTCGGCCGGCTCGCAGGTCAGGAGCTCGCCGTCGGCCCGCACCTCGTATGTCTCCGGATCGACCTCGATGTTGGGCGTCGCATCATTGTGGATCATGCTCTTCTTCGAGATCCTGCCGCGGGTGTTCTGCACCGCGTAGAGCTTCTTCGAAAGGCCGAGCTTGCGGGCGAGCCCGCCGGTGATGGCCGCCTTCGAGGTGAAGATCACGGACGAAGCCGTCAACGACTTGCCGAACGCGCCGAACATCGGCTGGTAATGCACCGGCTGCGGGGTCGGGATCGAGGCGTTCGGATCGCCCATGGGCGCGGCGACGATGGTGCCGCCCTTGATGACGCAGTCCGGCTTGACGCCGAAGAAGGCGGGCGACCACAGCACGAGGTCGGCGAGCTTGCCCTTCTCGACCGAGCCGATCAGCTTCGACACGCCATGCGCAATCGCCGGGTTGATCGTGTATTTGGCGATGTAGCGCTTGACGCGGAAATTGTCGTTGTCCTTGCCCTTGTCCTGCGGCAGCGCGCCGCGCTGCTTCTTCATCTTGTCGGCGGTCTGCCAGGTCCGGATGATGACCTCGCCGAGCCGGCCCATCGCCTGCGAATCCGATGACATCATCGAGAGCGCGCCGAGATCGTGCAGGATGTCCTCCGCCGCGATCGTCTCCTTGCGGATGCGGCTCTCGGCAAAGGCGAGATCCTCGGCGATCGACGGATCGAGATGGTGGCACACCATCAGCATGTCCAGATGCTCGTCGATGGTGTTGCGCGTGAACGGACGCGTCGGGTTGGTCGACGACGGCAGCACGTTCTTCAGCCCGGCGACCTTGATGATATCAGGCGCGTGCCCGCCGCCGGCGCCTTCGGTGTGGAAGGCGTGGATGGTGCGGCCCTTGAAGGCCTTGATCGTATCCTCGACGAAGCCCGACTCGTTCAGCGTGTCCGAGTGCAGCATCACCTGGACGTCGTGATCGTCGGCGACCGAGAGACAATTGTCGATCGCCGCCGGCGTCGTGCCCCAGTCCTCGTGCAGCTTCAGCGCACAGGCACCGGCCTTGACCATCTCGACCAGCGCGGCCGGGCGCGACGCATTGCCCTTGCCGGAGATGCCGAGGTTCACAGGAAACGCATCGAACGACTGCATCATCCGCCCGATGTGCCACGGGCCGGGCGTGCAGGTGGTCGCGAAGGTGCCGTGCGACGGGCCGGTGCCGCCGCCGAGCAGGGAGGTGACGCCCGACATCAGCGCGTGCTCGATCTGCTGTGGGCAGATGAAATGGATGTGGCTGTCGAAGCCGCCGGCGGTGAGGATCTTGCCCTCGCCCGCGATCACGTCGGTGCCGGGGCCGATCACGATGGTGACGCCGGGCTGGATGTCCGGATTGCCGGCCTTGCCGATCGCTGAGATCATGCCCTCTTTGATCGCGACGTCGGCCTTCACGACACCCCAGTGATCGACGATGAGCGCATTGGTGATGACCGTGTCGGCGGCGCCCTGCTTGTTGGTCGCCTGCGACTGGCCCATGCCGTCACGGATGACCTTGCCGCCGCCGAACTTCACCTCCTCGCCATAGGTGGTGAAGTCCTTCTCGACCTCGATGATCAGGTCGGTGTCGGCGAGCCGGACCTTGTCGCCGGTCGTGGGACCGAACATGTCGGCGTAGACGGAACGCTTGATCTTGACGGACATCGTTGGCCCCCAATTAGCTCTGCTTGTCGTGATGTCGAGACACCGGCGATCGGCTCACAGCGTTCCCCGCGCATTCGCAACCGTCTCATCGAACAGCACATCGAGCCGCGGGTTGACACCGCGGCAGCCGGCGACGACCTGCTCGGCCCAGCCGAGATACTCCATCAGCTCGAGCTGCTGCTCCAGGTCCGGCTCGAAGAAGATGCGGGCGCGGATGTTGCTGATCTTGTCGGCGATCTTGATCTGCTTGGCACCAGCGGACTTGCCGGGCGCGGCGATGACCTGGACCTGGCGCCGCTCGCTCTTCGGCAGGGTCATGTCATCAGTGACTTCCACGACGAGGTCGGCGACACGACACCCAAAGCGCTCCGCCAGCTCATCAGCGGCCGTATCGGTGTCCTCGATGGTGTCGTGCAGCCAGCCTGCCGCGACGAGCTCGGCATCCTCGCCGTCGCAGGTTGCCGACAGGATGTTTGCGACCTCGGCGAGATGATTGATGTAAGGCTCATCGTCGCGGCCCTTGCGCTGCTGGCCGGCGTGACGGCGCGCCGCCAGCTCGGCGGCTTCGGAAACGAGGCACAATCCGGTCAGCATCGGCTTACAACTTGCCCATGACGTCGCCGCGGAAGCCATAGACCATGCGCTTGCCGGCGAGCGCGACCAGTTGCACGTCGCGGGTCTGGCCCGGCTCGAAGCGCACGGCCGTGCCGGCCGCGATGTCGAGCCGCATGCCGCGCGCGCGTCTGCGGTCGAACTTCAGCGCCGGATTGGTCTCGAAGAAATGGTAGTGCGAGCCGACCTGGATCGGCCGGTCGCCGGTGTTCGCGACCGACAGGGTCACGGTCTTGCGGCCGGCATTGAGCTCGATCTCGCCGTCTTGGATGAAGAGTTCGCCGGGGATCATGAGTTACCTCGCAGGTTTCCATGCGTCATGGCCGGGCTTGACCCGGCCATCCACGTTTTTCCATTCAGATCGAACAGCGTGGATGCCCGGGTCAAGCCCGGGCATGACGACCGAAAGAGTTGGGCTCGCTTCACCGGATCGGCTCGTGCACCGTGACCAGCTTGGTGCCGTCCGGAAACGTCGCCTCGACCTGGATGTCGTGGATCATCTCGGGGATGCCGGGCATCACTTGATCACGGGTCAGGACCTGGGCGCCGGCCTGCATCAGCTCGGCCACGGTGCGGCCGTCACGCGCGCCTTCCAGGATGAAGTCGGAGATGATCGCGACCGCTTCGGGGTGGTTCAGCTTGACGCCGCGATCGAGCCTGCGGCGGGCCACGATGGCGGCCATCGAGATCAGGAGCTTGTCCTTTTCGCGGGGAGACAGGTTCATGCGGACTCTCTGGTGATGGTCTTCTGGTAGTCATCAGTTGGTAAACGTCTAGTTGAGCCACAGCCGCGGCAGCGGTCCATTCGAAGCACAGCCGAGCACCGCCATCATGTCGGCGCGCAGGCTTGCGGCATCTTGGGCACAGAAGCGGGCCATTGCAAATCCATTCCAGGCCGACAGCGCGACCTCTCCCCGGAAGGCCGGCAGGCTCTCTCGGATGCGCTCGACCAGCGCGGCGTCGCCCGGCACGATCAGCGCGGTCCCGATGGCCGCGCCGCCGTTGGCGATGGCCGGCTGCGCCAGCTTGTCGCCGATGTCGCCGTCGAGGCGGACCGTCTCGGCGAACACCAGCTTGCCGCCGCGCCGCACCCGCCAGCGATCGACGAACTCGCCCTCGCGCATGCGCTCGCCCATGGCCGTGCGGCCGAGCACGACGATCTCGCACAACAACAGCGAGGCGGTATCGGCAAGGTCGATGTCGATCCGGCGATGGATGCGAGAGCGGTCGAACAGGATGGTCTCCTGCGGCAGCCAGGAGATGTGGGCACCCGCATGGGCGGTCAGCGCGATATCGAGCTCTGCGGGCTTGCCAGCGGCGCGATAGACCTTTTCGGCCGCGGCGCTCGACAGCGTGACGCGGCTGCCCTCGCCGGCCGCGACCTCGATCGCAAAGCGGTCGCCGCCGGCGATGCCGCCGGCCGTGTTGACGAACATCGCCGACAGGCCATCGTCCTCGGGCGAGGGAAAGCGCACCCGCAGCGAGCCGGATTCATGCAGATGATGGCGCCGCGTCACGCCGTCCTGCAGCCGCACGTCGAAGCGCACCGCGCCTCGGGCGCGGTTGGCCTCGAAGATGTCGGCAGCGGCGCTGGCGGGATCGGCCCGCATCGATCCCCTCCCCTGGGACCAGACGCGGGCGAGACCGCGTCGAGAAGCTACGTGATGATCACAGCGCCATCTGGCGGCTGATCTCGGCCTGATCGAGATTGGCGCGGGTGCAGGTGAACTTCACCGCGCCGCGATCCATGACGGCGAAGTTGTCGCCGAGTTCGCAGGCAAAGTCGAGATACTGCTCGACCAGGACGATCGCGATATTGCCGAGATTGCGCAGATACGAGATCGCCCGGCCGATGTCCTTGATGATCGAGGGCTGGATGCCCTCGGTCGGCTCGTCGAGAAGCAGGAGCTTTGGCCGCATCACCATGGCACGGCCGATCGCAAGCTGCTGCTGCTGGCCGCCGGAAAGATCGCCGCCGCGGCGGCCGAGCATCGATTCCAGCACCGGAAACAGCGAGAACACGTCGTCCGGGATGCTGCGATCGCTGCGCTTCAGCGGTCCGAAGCCGGTCTTGAGGTTCTCCTCCACCGTGAGCAGCGGGAAGATCTCGCGACCCTGCGGCACAAAGCCGATGCCCTTGCGCGCCCGTTCATAGGGCTTGAGATGGGTGATGTCGGCGCCATCGAAGGTGATGCTGCCGGAGGCCAGCGGATATTGTCCGACCAGCGCCCGCAGCAGCGAGGTCTTGCCGACGCCGTTGCGCCCGAGCACGCAGGTGACCTTGCCGGGCTCCGCCGCGATCGAGACGCCGCGCAGCGCCTGGGCGGCGCCGTAATAGAGGTTGATGTCCTTGACGTCCAACATCGCCTAGCGCCCCAGATACACTTCGATCACCCGATCGTTCGACGACACCTGATCGATGGTGCCCTCGGCCAGCACCGTGCCTTCGTGGAGGCAGGTGACCTTGACGCCGAGCTCGCGCACGAAGGTCATGTCGTGCTCGACGACCATGACGGTATGATCCTCGTTGATTTCCTTGAGCAGCTCAGCCGTCTGATGCGTCTCGACGTCGGTCATTCCAGCGACCGGTTCGTCGACCAGCAGCAGCTTCGGGTCCTGTGCCAGGAGCATGCCGATCTCCAGCCACTGCTTCTGGCCGTGCGACAGGCTGCCGGCGAGCTTGCGTCTGGCATCCTTGAGCCGCACGGTCTCGAGCACCCGGTCGATCTGCTCGGACTCGCTCCTCGAGCCGCGCCAGAACAGCGTGCCCTTGACGCTGTGATCGACATTGAGCGCGAGCAGCAGGTTGTCCTCGACCGACTGGCTCTCGAACACCGTCGGCTTCTGAAACTTGCGGCCGATCCCGAGCTCGGCGATGCGGGTCTCGTCGAGGCGGGTGAGATCCGTCTTGCCGTCGAACAGCACCGTGCCCTCGTCGGGCTTGGTCTTGCCGGTGATGATGTCCATCATCGTGGTCTTGCCGGCCCCGTTCGGGCCGATGATGGCGCGCATCTCGCCGGGCTCGAGCGTCAGCGAGAGATTGTTGATGGCGTGGAAGCCGTCGAACGAGACGTGCACGCCGTCGAGATAGAGCAGCGACGACGTCGCGCGGGTGTCCATCACGTTCATGCGCTCACTCCGCCATCTTGGGTTCGGTGACGCCGTCCTCGCGGGCGGCGCTCTCGGCGTTCAGCCTCCTGCTGCCGAGCTGATCCCACCAGGAATTGAAGGTGCCGATGATGCCTTTGGGCAGCAGCAGAGTGACGAGCACGAACAATGCGCCGAGCATGAACAGCCAGTAGGGCGCCAGCACGCCCGAGGTGAAGAACGTCTTCGCGTAGTTCACGACGACGGCGCCGAGCGCAGCACCTACGAGCGTGCCTCGGCCGCCGACCGCGACCCAGATCACGGCCTCGATCGAATTGCCGGGCGCGAACTCGGATGGGTTGATGATGCCGACCTGAGGAACGTAGAGCGCGCCTGCGACGCCGGCCATGCACGCCGACAGCGTGAACACGAACAGCTTGTAGGACTCGACACGATAACCGAGGAAACGCGTCCGCGACTCGGCGTCGCGGATCGCGATCAGCACCTTGCCGAGCTTCGACGACACAACGGCCCGGCAGATCAGGAACGCCAGAATGAGCGCGAGACAGCTCAGCGCGAACAGCGCGGCGCGGGTGCCTTCCGCCTGGACGTTGAAGCCGAGGATGTCCTTGAAGTCCGTCAGGCCGTTGTTGCCGCCGAAGCCGAAATCATTGCGGAAGAAGGCGAGCAGCAGCGCGTAGGTCATCGCCTGGGTGATGATCGACAGATACACGCCGGTGACGCGCGAGCGGAAGGCGAGCCAGCCGAAGCAGAAGGCGAGCAGGCCGGGCACCACGAGCACCATCAAAGCCGCGAACCAGAACATGTCGAAGCCGTGCCAGTACCAGGGCAGCTTGGAATAATTCAGGAACACCATGAAGTCCGGCAGGATCGGATTGCCATAGACGCCCCGGGTGCCGATCTGGCGCATCAGATACATGCCCATCGCATAGCCGCCGAGCGCGAAGAACGCGCCGTGACCGAGCGAGAGGATGCCGCAATAACCCCAGATCAGGTCGATGGAGAGCGCCAGGATCGCGTAGCAGACATATTTTCCCCACAGCGCGACCAGATAGGTCGGCACCTGCAGCGCCGAACCGGCCGGCAGCAGCAGGTTGGACAGCGGGATCAGCACGCCGCAGGCGGCGACGACGAGCACGAAGACGGTCGCAGCGCGGTCCAGCGACCGGGTGAGGACGTGCGGCATCATGCTTCCACCGCCCGGCCCTTGAGCGCGAACAGCCCGCGCGGGCGCTTTTGAATGAACAGGATGATCAGCACCAGGATCGCGATCTTGCCGAGCACGGCGCCGGCGACCGGCTCCAGGAACTTGTTGGCAATGCCGAGCGTGAAGGCGCCGACCAAGGTGCCCCAGAGATTGCCGACGCCGCCGAACACCACGACCATGAAGGAGTCGATGATGTAGCTCTGGCCGAGATTCGGACTGACATTGTCGATCTGCGACAGCGCCACCCCGGCGATGCCGGCAATACCGGAGCCGAGCCCGAAGGTGAGCGCATCGACCCGCGAGGTCGCGATGCCCATCGACGCCGCCATGCGCCGGTTCTGCGTCACTGCACGCATCTCCAGGCCGAGCGCGGTGTAACGCAGCATCGCCAGCAGGATGGCGAACACGGCCATCGTGAAGCAGAGGATCCAGAGCCGGTTGTAGGTGATGGTGATCTGGCCGAGTTCGAACGCACCGCTCATCCAGGAGGGATTGCCGACCTCGCGGTTGGTCGGACCGAACGCCGTGCGCACCGCCTGCTGCAGGATCAGCGACAGGCCCCAGGTGGCGAGCAGCGTCTCCAGCGGACGCCCGTAGAGGAAGCGAATGATGGTACGCTCGATCAGCACGCCGATCGCGCCGGCCACCAGGAAGGCGAGCGGGACGGCAATCAGCAGCGAATAGTCGAACAGCGCCGGGTAGCGCGTGCGGATGACCTCCTGGACGACGAAGGTGGTGTAGGCGCCGAGCATCACCATCTCACCATGGGCCATGTTGATGACACCCATGACGCCGAAGGTGATGGCAAGGCCGATGGCCGCCAGCAGCAGCACCGAGCCGAGCGACAGGCCGTACCAGGCGTTCTGCACGCCGGACCAGATTGCGAGCGAGCTCTGGATCGACGAGATCGCGCTCGCCGCGGCCTTGGCGACGGTTGCCGGCTGGTCCGCGCCGCCGATCTCCGTCAGCAGCGCCAGGGCTTCCTGGTCGCCGCGCGCCCTCACGGTGGCGACGGCTTCGAGCTTGTCGACCTCGCTGGCGTCAGACTTGAACAGGAGGATGGCGGCACGCGCCTCGGTCAGCGCCTGCTTCACGGCGCGATTGGTTTCCTTGGCGAGCGCCGACTCCACCGTCGGCAACGTCGCCTCGTCATGCGACTTGAACACCGATCTTGCGGCGGTCAGGCGCGTGTTGGTATCCGGCGACAGCAGCGTCAAACCACCGAGCGCGGCATCGACGCTGCGGCGCAGCCGGTTGTTGAGGCTGACGGCGGCGGCATTGTCGGGCAGTTTGTCGACGGCGGCGCCGGTGGCAGCATCGATGATCCTGCCGTCGGCCTGCTTGATGAAGACCTTCTTGGTGTCGGCATCGAACATCAGCCGCTCGTCCTGGAGCGCGCTGATGATCGGGAAAGCCAGCGGGTTGCCCGACACGGCGATCTCGCCGACGGCCTCGTCCGTGTCCGAGAAATCATCGTTCGCGAACTTCGCGACGGACTCTTCGAAACTGGCTGCGAAGGCGGGAACGGAAACGGCGATCAGGGCGAGCAAAACAAGCAGACGGCGAATGATCGCCAGAAAAAGAGCAGGCACTGGACAACCCCGGCAGGAGTTCAGGAGGTCAGGAGAAGGCGGCAACATCGCCGCCTTCTCCTGTCGTCATGGTCGCGTCAGGTCGAGATCAGGAGCCCGAGCCCAGGCACTTGTTGGTCTTGACGTTGAAATTGCCGCACTTCTTGCCGACCCAGTCGCCGATCAGGTCCTTCGAGCCCTCGAGCTCCTTCGACCAGGCGTCGCCGGGGACGAGGTCCTTGGTCTTGTAGACGACACTGAACTGGCCATCGCCCTTGATCTCGCCGATGAACACCGGCTTGGTGATGTGGTGGTTCGGCAGCATCTTCGACACGCCGCCGGTCAGATTCGGCGCCTCGGTGCCCGGGAGAGCGTCGATGACCTTGTCCGGATCGGTCGACTTCACCTTCTCCACCGCCTTCACCCACATGTTGAAGCCGATCACATGCGCTTCCATCGGGTCGTTGGTCACGCGCTTCGGGTTCTTGGTGTAGGCCTGCCAATCCTTGATGAACTTCTCGTTGGCCGGGGTCTTGATCGACTCGAAATAGTTCCAGGCGGCGAGATGGCCGACCAGCGGCTTGGTGTCGATGCCGGCGAGCTCTTCCTCACCCACCGAGAACGCGACGACCGGAATGTCCTTGGCCTTGATGCCCTGGTTGCCGAGCTCCTTGTAGAATGGAACGTTGGCGTCGCCGTTGATGGTCGAGACCACGGCGGTCTTCTTGCCGGCCGAGCCGAACTTCTTGATGTCGGCGACGATCGTCTGCCAGTCGGAGTGACCGAACGGCGTGTAGTTGATCATGATGTCGTCCTGAGCCACGCCCTTGGACTTCAGGTAGGCTTCCAGGATCTTGTTGGTGGTGCGCGGATAGACGTAGTCGGTCCCGGCCAGCACCCAGCGCTTCACCTTCTCTTCCTTCATCAGGTAGTCGACCGCCGGGATCGCCTGCTGGTTCGGCGCCGCACCGGTGTAGAACACGTTGCGCTCGCTCTCCTCGCCCTCGTACTGGACCGGGTAGAACAGGATGCTGTTGAGCTCCTTGAACACCGGCAGCACCGACTTGCGCGACACCGAGGTCCAGCAGCCGAACACGACCGCGACCTTGTCCTTGGTGATCAGCTCACGCGCCTTCTCGGCGAACAGCGGCCAGTTCGAAGCGGGGTCGACCACGACGGCCTCGAGCTTCTTGCCGAGTACGCCGCCCTTCTTGTTCTGTTCGTCGATCAAGAACAGGATCGTGTCCTTCAGCGTGGTCTCGCTGATGGCCATGGTGCCGGACAGAGAATGCAGAACGCCAATCTTGATGGTGTCGTCAGCGGCCTTGGCCGGGCCAAAGCCGGCTGCGCCGAGCGCCAGGCCGGCAGCAGCAGCCAGCCAGCGACGGCGGCTGAACGGCGCCGTTAATTCCCGAGTGAGTCGAGTAAGCATGAGGTAATATCTCCCTGACGCAGACCTGCTTCGCAGCCAAGGCGGCCGGCGGTCTGCGCAGGCAGAATCGCAAGAAGTGTGCCATGCCGTGCACATCTGGTAAGGCATTGACATAAAAGTGGAACTGGGCGTTCTCGCAGAGAGGTACCGCGACCTTCTGCTGCCGGATTGAGCAAGCAAGATGATTAATCAGATGGCATACAGCGCAGGATTTGTGCACTTTGTTTTGAATGGCTAAATTTAAAGCAGCCGAGTACCACCCGGAAAGCCAATCCGTTGCGCACCGGCCTTGAAAGTGCCGTCCATCTGTTCCATATAGCTGGTAGATCAAGGCGAATCGGCCGGATCTTTGCAAGCCGCGTGTTCTTTAGCTCGACCAGAGCTTCTGGCTTCGCATTCTCACCCATCCAATCTAGGCGCTCCAAACACGCGGGTGTCTCTCAACCACCCACCCGCGTCCGGCTGCCTGCCGACACGGGCCTTATCCTCTTATGGAAAGCCCCATCTTTTGACATCCTTCCAGGATTTTAACCTCGCCGACGCGCTGACGCGCGCGCTGAAGGAAGAGAACTACACCACCCCTACCCCGATCCAGGCCCAGACCATCCCGCTCGCGCTCGAAGGCCGCGACGTGATCGGCATCGCCCAGACGGGAACCGGCAAAACGGCCTCGTTTGCGCTGCCGATCCTGCACCGCTTGCTGCTGAACCGGATCAAGCCGCAGCCGAAGACGGCACGCGTGCTGGTGCTGAGCCCGACCCGCGAATTGTCGGGTCAGATCCTCGACAGCTTCAACACCTATGGCCGGCACATCCGGCTGAGCTCGGCGCTCGCGATCGGCGGCGTGCCGATGGGGCGCCAGGTCCGCGCTATCATGCCCGGCCTCGAAGTGCTGGTTGCCACCCCTGGCCGGTTGCTCGATCTGGTTCAGAGCAACGCTTTGAAGCTGACCCATGTCGAGTTCCTGGTGCTCGATGAAGCCGACCGCATGCTCGACATGGGCTTCATCAACGACATCCGGAAGATCGTGGCCAAGCTGCCGATCAAGCGGCAGACGCTGTTCTTCTCGGCCACCATGCCTAAGGACATCGCCGAGCTCGCGGACGCCATGCTGCGCGACCCCGCGCGAGTCGCGGTGACCCCCGTCTCCTCGACGGTCGAGCGCATTGCCCAGCGCGTCATCCACGTTGACCACTCGGCCAAGCCGAACCTTCTGGCTCAGTTGCTCAAGCAGGAGCCGGTCAACCGCGCGCTGGTGTTCACCCGCACCAAGCACGGCGCCGACAAGGTCGTGAAGAGCCTCGAAAGAGCCGGCATCCCCGCCCAGGCGATTCACGGCAACAAGTCGCAGAACCACCGCGAGCGCACCCTGGCGGCGTTCCGCACCGGCGAGATCCGAACCCTGGTCGCAACCGACATCGCGGCCCGCGGCATCGACGTCGACGGCGTCAGCCATGTCGTCAATTTCGACCTGCCGAACGTGCCCGAGACCTACGTCCACCGGATCGGCCGCACGGCGCGCGCCGGCGCCGAGGGCGTTGCGATTTCGCTCGTGGCCGGATCGGACGAGCTGTCCTACCTTCGCGACATCGAACGGCTGATCAAGATCTCGCTGCCGCGCGACGATCGCCGCACGCCCGGCCTCCGCGAGGCCGCTGCACCGGCCAAGCCGCCTCAGCGCGGTGGCCGTCCTGGCATGCAGAATGCGCGGACCAACGACGGTGGCACCGCCGCAAAAGGCCCTCGCCGTCACCGTCGTTCCAATGCTAAGATGGCGCCTCTGCCAGGCAATCGTCAGGAGCCCCAGCGGCCGTCGCAAGGCGGCGGCAAGGCCGGGTCGATTCAAGGCGTTGCTTTCCTGCATCGCGAGGGCAGACCCAAAAACCACGCTCAAAACCGCAACCAACGGCCAAACTAGACGTCTATCGATCTGGAGAAAGACATGGCTAAGGAAGAGCTGATCCAGTTCGAAGGGCTGGTCACCGAAATCCTTCCCGACGCACGCTATCGGGTACAACTCGACGCGGGGCACGAGATCGTCGCCTACACCGCGGGCAAGATGAAAAAGAATCGCATCAAGACGCTCGCGGGAGACCGCGTGACGGTCGAGATGTCGCCCTACGACCTCGAAAAGGGCCGGCTGATCTTCCGCCACAAGGACGAGCGTCCCAGCTCGCCCGGCGGTCCTCCGCGTGGCGCAGCGCAGCGCGGCGGCCAGTTCCGTCGGCGCTAGGGGCATTGGGGCGGAGCAATGTTCCGCCCGGCCCGGCGGATTGATCAAGCCTTGCGCAATCAGCGACAATTCAGCGCGTCGGCGTCGAGCCGGCGCGTCAAAAAATCATGCACTCTCGCGCAGCTCAGGATTGTTTTGCGCGGGCATTTCCAATAATATATCCCGCAATCGATTTTCGGCCGGACGAGATTAGCTATTACCGGTACAGCCGGTTCAGACGCTGACGACCCTTCCAAAAATTCGATCTAACCAGCCCAGGAGACTGGGCTACGCATTTGGTATCTGAGAAGGGAACTACCCCGTGAGCATGGGAACCGTGAAGTGGTTTAACGCAACCAAGGGCTATGGCTTCATTCAGCCGGACGACGGCGGCAACGACGTGTTCGTGCACATCAGCGCCGTCGAGCGCGCTGGTCTCGGCACGCTGCGGGAAGGCCAGAAGATCTCCTACGAGATCGTGGCGGACCGCCGTTCGGGCAAGTCGTCGGCCGACAATCTCCGCGCCGCCAATTGAGCGACGCCGGGCGATCGCGCATGCGATTGCCCATCTGGACAACGAAAGGCCGCCTTGCGCGGCCTTTTTTATTGCCTTGATTGTTTGCCGCCGAGTTCTGCTCGTCCAAATGACCGTAGTGTCGGTCGCTCCGGTTCGCAGGCGCGTATGCGACTGCGGCCCCGGGGCCGGGCGGGCTCCGTTGCGGCAGCCCTCACCTCAGCAGGAAGTCGCCGGGCTATACATCACACAGGTCGACTGCCGCGGGCGGGTATAGGCGACGTCGCTGAGATTGACGCCCGTCTTGCCCATGACGTAGCCGATCGTCGGAACGTACTGGTAGTTCACCTCGCTGAAGATCAGATAGGTGCCGGACACCAGCAATTCAGCCGGCACGCCGACCGTCATGCCGACGGTTCGCGGCGTCGATCCCTTGCTCCACTTCACCGTCGCCTGCTTGGTGGTGGGATCGACATAGAGCTCGGTGATCGTCGCATTCACCGGCGTCGTGGAATACGGGTACATGATGCCGGTCGAGGCGGCGAAGAAGTTCGACATGTCGCTGTCGCCAACCGAGGTCGATTGCGAGGTCAGATCCGACAGGGTGCGCGCCATCAGGGTGACCTTGCGGTCGACGGCGATGGCCGAGCAGAATTCGACCGTGCCGAAGAACATCACCAGCATCAGCGGCACGATGAATGCGAACTCGGTGGCCGCGACACCGCGACAATCGGCAGCGAAGGCGTCGATGCGACGCCACAGGCGCAGGCTCGAAGACATACCCGGCATTCTTCCCAACGGCATGATGAATTCCTGGTGTTCCTCAGACGCAGCTCGCGAGGTCAGTGTTATGAATACGGCTCGTTCTTAAATGCGGCCGTACCCACCAGCAGCCGCTTGCTGCCGCTCAGATTGGCGATGTTGTAGCCGAGCCCCGTCACGAAGATCGGCCATTGATAGAACAGCCTGACGACGACGATGTCTCCGGCGGCGCCCGGGCTGTAGGTCATGTTGTTGACGAAGTTGCCGCTGTTGTCGATCTGGTTGCTGATGGAGACGCTCCCGAACGAGGAGTAGCTCTTCACGTCGATATAGATCTTGTTGCAGTCGAACAGCGCGGGAACCTGGGTGCAGACGTAACTCGCGAACTGCGACTGCGTATAGGCGCCCTGTTGCGCCTGTCCGGTCAGGATCATGCGCGCCGAGTCCTGCGTGATCGTCTCGAGCACCTGGCCGGCAAAGAACATCAGCGCCGTTTCGATGATCGCGAACAGCAGCGCAAAGAAGACCGGCGCG
This sequence comes from Bradyrhizobium sp. HKCCYLRH3097, assembly GCF_051167875.1. NCBI lineage: Bacteria > Pseudomonadati > Pseudomonadota > Alphaproteobacteria > Hyphomicrobiales > Nitrobacteraceae > Bradyrhizobium > Bradyrhizobium sp. HKCCYLRH3097. Next base: position 1,035,291 of record NZ_JBNPTX010000001.1, on the reverse strand, counting down.
ACCAGCGCGAATTCGAGCGCGGCCGATGCCCGCCGGTTGCGCCGGAAGCGGCGCAACAGCCGGCGCATCGAAGCGGTCAAGGAGACGGGGGCTTGCATGGGGTCATCCGGACTGGGAAGGCACATCAACCTGGGTGAAACGAATAGCGGAAACTCCTTGGGAAAGAGTTTCCTACAATACGGACAGTATGGCCCGCCGCATCAACGTCCCGCTAACCATGCTTGGGGGTTCGCTCGCGGTCGGCCCTCCGAGGCAGCGCGCCACCTGCCCGACCCGATCATCGAAACCAAACGAACCGGGCGATCCAGCCGCAGCACCGGCGGCGAGGCTCACCGCATCGTCGGTGCGGAGGCGCGTGGAGATGCGGTCAGGCGCTGCCATCGACCCGGCCAAGCATGGCCAGGCCAGCGTTCAGTTGGTCTTCGAGGCCGCCGCCGCGTTGCCGCTCGCCGTGCTGGACATCGTTCCAGCCTGGTCGAGCACCGATTTGAAGTAGTTGTCGCCGTCGCCCAAGGTCACCCGGCGCTGGCAGATCGGCATGCAGCTATAGGTCTCGCGATCGACGCCCCGATACACCGTCACGAGCTGGTCGGTGGGTCCGGCGACCTGGATCTGGCGATCGATCAGCACCTGTCCGCCGCGATCCATCGCAATGAAGTTGGTGGCACCGTAGCTCTTGCCGGTGACGACGATGATGCCGCCGCTCTGCAAGGTCACATCGGCGATCATCGGATTGCCGACGACGAGCGTCGCGACCCGGTCGGGCAACTTGACCAGCTTGGCCTGGTCGACATTCACGGCGATGGCGGGATCAGGCTCCGCCAAGGCGGCAGCCGGCCACAGCAGCACCGCGGCGACAGCCGCCCGCAATGCGAGGGAAACACTAGAACGACGCGACACAAAGAGCGACATACTCAACCCCGGGACATTGACGAGCCGTCTCAAGCGATACGCAGCGGTGACGGCGCCCGACGCGGCAAATCTGCGCTCAATTGGTGAATGATCTGCAAACGTCGCGACGAAGCCTCGGGCGGTTGCAGAACACGTCATCTTCGGAACGGAAACGCGAGCTGACCGCCGAACTCACCGGGCATCGTCGCCTCGTCCTTGCCGTAGGCCATGGGCAACTGCCCCTCCGGCACCCGGAACGTGCCGAACAGGATGTCCCAGATCGGGAACGTGCCGGCGAAATTGGTGTTGCCGCCCTGCTCCATCGACGTGTGGTGCCAGCGATGGAAGACGGGTGTGGCGAGGACATATTTCAGCGGGCCCAGCGTCCAGTTGAGATTGGCGTGGACGAAGGCCGAATGGAACGTCGTGAACGGTCCGACCCAGATCATGACGTTGGGCGAGATGCCGGCCATCAAGAGGATGACGTCGACCGCGATCGTGCCGAGGATCAGGTTGATCGGATGGAAGCGGGCCGCCGAAATCCACTCGAGATCCTCCGACGAATGGTGAACCGCGTGGTATTTCCAGAACTCGCCGCCATGGAACAGACGATGCGTCCAGTACAGCATGAAGTCGGAGAGCACGAGGAAGAGCCCCCCCTGCAGCCATTCGGGAAGCTGCGCCAACGGGCCGTGCCCGTTTTCATAGAAGGCGATCAACTCGTCGGCGTCGCGGATCTTGAAGACAACGCTGGCGCCGAGCACGAGAAAGCCGATGCGGAGCACCCGCGCGAACACCGGCACGAAGAACCAGTAGACCACGTCGGTGACGAGCTCGCGCTTCTGCCACCACGGCTTGCCGGGATTGCAGGCCCAGAAGTGACTGAGCACCGAGAACACCACTGCCAGCATCAAGGTGATCGGCAACACCTTCTCGATGGTCTGGCCGAGCATCAGCGCGACTTCCCATGGCAGACCGGACATCACATTCCTCATCTCATGAACTGTTCCGAGGGGTACTCCCTGGCGCTTAAGGAGCCGTGAACCTGCGCGCCCGCAGAACCGCCCTGCCGATCGGCCCAGCGCGATCGACCTCGAGCCACATGCTCCACCAGCCAGGTCGACACGGCCCCATGCATATCGTGTGGATAGTGTGGAATGCGGAGCAGGCCTGGCGATGGATGGGGCCGGGCATGACGGCCCCATCCCTGCGCCCGTCTTTTCAGCGAGACCGACTGCGGCGTGGCCATGCGTTATTTCGAATGGTCGTGCCGCGCTTCATCCAATGTTTACTCTGCACAATAACAGCCATTTGTCGCCGTGTTTCGGCGACCGAATTAACTACGCCGAAATTCCTGCCCCCTACGGTGGCCGCATGGTCACGGTGCTGAGAACGCCGCAACGACCAGAGTTTGTTCGACCAGCCACGTGTACATGGAGTTACCTATGAAGAATCTTCTTGCTCGCTTCGTGAAGGATGAATCCGGCGCGACCGCGATCGAATACGGTCTGATCGCCGCCGGCATCTCGCTCGCGATCATTGCCGCGGTGAACGGTCTCGGCTCCAGCCTGAGCTCCAAGTTCGGCGCGATCAACACCTCGCTGAAGTAAGCGGTCGTCACGGCCGAGCAAAAAAGGCCCCGGACATCCGGGGCCTTTATCATTTCCACATTCAGCTTCGCGGCGTTCAGTGATGCGTAACCACGTTTTGTCCGCAGCCGCGTCCCGGCCTCCGTCCAGCGGGGCCGACGTCGCCTTGCGTTGGATCTGCGGCGGCCTCGGCCTGTCCATCCTCGCTCTGGCGGCCCGCATCGTCAGCGTCTGGTGAGAATGACAACCAGCCAGCCATTCCGGCTGTTTCCCGATCGTTTATTTCTTGCAGCTAGGCTCTGGCGCAGCGACGCACCCATGCCCCGCGTCGATGCCATTGAGAGCCCATGACCCTCGATCTCGCGCGCCTTCTGCTGTTTCCGGCCCTGATGGCCTTTGCCGCGGCGAGCGACCTGTTCACGATGACCATTTCGAACCGGGTCTCCCTGGCGCTCGTCGCCGGCTTCCTGGTTCTGGCGCCGCTGAGCGGGATGAGCATGGCTGACATGCTGATGCATCTGGGCGCGGGCGCGACCCTGCTGGTGATTGCTTTCACCTGCTTTGCATTCGGCTGGATCGGCGGCGGTGACGCCAAGGTCGCATCCGCCGCCGCCCTGTGGTTCGGCTTCGCCCACCTGATGAACTACCTGTTGTACGCCTCGATCTTCGGCGGCGTGCTCACCCTCGCCCTCATGCAGTTCCGGCAATGGCCGTTGCCCTACATGCTGGCAGGGCAACCCTGGCTTGCACGCCTGCACGCCAAGGAGAGCGGCGTGCCCTATGGCATCGCGCTCGCCCTGGGCGCTCTGATGGTCTATCCGGAGACCGATTGGGTGAAGGCGATCGACGCTGCGCGCCTTGCATTGCTCTGAACACACCGTGTCAACGCGGTGTTAAGGCGATTTAGATACGCCTCATTAACCATGCTTTGACGAATAACTGCTCAACTCCCATCACGGCGGCGGAAACGTCGCGGCGTCATGTGGAAAGTGAAGCGTATGAATACCGCACGCATTGTGGTTCTGACCATCGCTGTAGGCGCTGGCGGCGTGGCCGCATATCTCGCGAGCGGGTCCGACGACCGGCCGGCTCAAGTCGCCGCGCCCGCGCCGCAGATGCCGACCGTCGACGTTCTCGTCGCCAAGGGCGACATCGCCCTCGGCCAATCCCTCAAGCCCGAAGATCTGCAGTGGCAGAGCTGGCCGGCGGCCACGGCCAGTGCCAGCTTCATCCGCCGCAACGAGCGGCCTGAAGGACAGACGCAGATAACCGGCACGATCGCGCGGGCGCCGTTCATTGCCGGCGAGCCCATCCGCGAACAAAAGCTCGTCAAGGCCGACGGCTCGGGCTTCATGGCCGCGATCCTGCCGGCCGGCATGCGCGCCGTTTCCACCGAGATTTCTCCGGAGACCGGCGCCGGCGGCTTCATCCTGCCGAACGACCGCGTCGACGTGATCCTGTCCAAGCGCGAACGCAATCCGGATCAGCCCAACGCGGGCGACGTCGTCAGCTCCGATATCATCCTGTCGAACATCCGTGTGCTGGCGATCGATCAGGCCCCCAAGGAAAAGGACGGCCAGACCACGGTGGTCGGCAAGACCGTCACGCTGGAGCTGAAGCCGGAACAGGCCGAGACGCTCGCGCGTGCCCGTCAAACCGGAACGCTGTCCCTGGCGCTCCGCAGCATCGCCGACGTCAACGTGGCCGAGCGCCGCACGGACGAGACCAGCCGCAAGCGCAGCGACAGCGTTGCCGTCGTCCGCTTCGGCATTCCCAGCACGATGACGACGCAGAAGTGAGCAAGAGGACCACCCAGATGACCTGCAGCGAAAATCAGCGGAAGATGCGGACCCTGCTGGTCCGCGCGCTGTCGTTTTCGGCCGCCGCTGCGCTGACCCTCAATCCGGCGATCGCGCCGGTGATCGCGGCAGACTATCGCCCGGCGACTGCAGCCGCCGCCGCGGACGGCCAGATCAATGCACGTTTCCTTGCGCTCGGCATCGGCAAGTCCGTCGTCATCGATCTGCCGCGCGACATCAAGGACGTTCTTGTCGCTGATCCGAAGATCGCGAATGCCGTCGTGCGCTCCTCTCAGCGCGCCTACATCATTGGTGCGGCGATCGGTCAGACGAATATCGTCTTCTTCGACGCGCAGGGCCAGCAGATCGCGGCCTACGACATCGCGGTCAAGCGCGACCTGAACGGCGCCCGGGCGGCGCTGAAGCAGTTGCTGCCGAATGCCGATATCCAGATCGAGGGCCTCGCCGACAGCATCGTGCTGACCGGCTCGGCGTCGAGCCAGATCGAAGCCCAGCAGGCCGGCGAACTGGCCGCCCGGCTCGCCGGCGGCGCCGACAAGGTCGTCAACTCGATCACCGTGCGCGGCCGGGACCAGGTGATGCTGAAGGTGACGGTCGCCGAGGTGCAGCGCTCGGTCGTCAAGCAGCTCGGCATCGATCTCTCCGGCCAGCTCAACTACGGAACTGCTGTCGTCAAATTCGCGAACTCCAATCCGTTCACCGCCTACGGTAGCAATCTCGTCTCCAACAACGCCGTGACCGCAGCGTTGGGCGGGGCGACCCCGACGGTGCAGGCGACGCTGCGCGCGATGGAGAACGCGGGCGTGATCCGTACGCTCGCCGAACCCAATCTGACCGCCATCTCGGGCGAATCCGCGACCTTCATCGCCGGCGGCGAGTTTCCGGTTCCCGCCGGTTACTCCTGCGATCCGACGACCCATGTCTGTACGACGCAGATCAGCTTCAAGAAGTTCGGCATCTCGCTCAACTTCACGCCCGTCGTGCTCAGCGAGGGCCGGATCTCGATGCGGGTGATGACCGAGGTCTCGGAGCTCTCAAACGAGAACTCGATCACGCTGTCGCAAGCCGTCAGCTCGACGACGGTCAACTCGTTGACGGTTCCATCGATCAAGACCCGGCGCGCCGAGACCACGCTCGAAATTCCCTCCGGCGGCGCCATGGCGATGGCCGGCCTGATCCAGCAGCAGACCAAGCAGGCGATCAGCGGCATGCCGGGCCTGATGCAGCTGCCGGTCCTCGGCGCGCTGTTCCGCAGCCGCGACTACGTCAACAACCAGACCGAACTGATGGTTCTGGTGACGCCGTTCGTCGTCCGCGCCGTGGCACAGAAGGATCTCTCCCGCCCTGACGACGGCTTTGCGGCCGCGTCCGACCCCCAGGCCGATCTCCTGGGTAGCATCAACCGCATCTACGGCGTACCCGGCCGGGTCGAACCCGGACGCAACTATCGCGGCACCTATGGCTTCATCACGGACTGAGCCGGGACAAGGACCTGCAACGATGACCACCACATCCAGCCCCGCCCGATACCGACGCCTGCCCCTTGCCGCAGCGCTCGCCGGAGCCGCAGCCCTGCTCGGCGCCTGCAACTACACCAGAGACGCCGCCACCACGGCGAGCATCCCCGACGACTACCGGCTGCGCCACCCGATCGCGATCCAGGAGGCCCCGGACTCCCTGGTGGTCTTCGTCGGCCAGGGTCGTGGCGGCCTGACGGCCGAGCAGCGCGCCGACGTGATGGGACTGGCCCAGAGCTGGATTCGCCAAGGCACGGGCGCCATCAGCGCCGACGTACCGAGCGGCACCCCCAACGCACGGGCGGCCGCTGACTCGATGCGGGAGATTCACTCCCTGCTGGCCGCCGCCGGCGTCCCGCCGCACGGCATCACCGTACGCAACTATCAGCCGAAGGACCCGCGCCAGATGGCCGCGATCCGGCTGAGCTATCCAAAAATGTCGGCCACGGTGGGGCCCTGCGGGATCTGGCCGGATGACCTCGGGCCGTCGATCAAGAACAAGAACTGGTTCGACAACAAGCCTGACTGGAACTACGGCTGCGCCTACCAGCGCAACATGGCGGCAATGGTCGCCAACCCGTCGGATCTCGTGCAGCCGCGATCCGAAACGCCGTCCTATACCACCCGGCGCACGGCATTGTTCGACAAATATCGCAAGGGACAATCAACCGCGATCACGTATCCAGAGGCCGATAAGGCCAAACTCAGCGACACAGGCAAATGATCAGCTACGCCCGACAGACCCAAGAGGAGCAGCCTGACGTCGTGCCGCCGCCGGCCGACGATCACATCGCGCCCGCGCCGCGCGTGTCCGTGCAGGCGTTCTGTGAGACGGTGGAAACCGCCGCGACGGTTCAGGCCGCCGGTGAGGACCGGCGCCTCGGCAAGGCCCATCTGAAGGTTCAGATGGGTGGCATGGCGGCGGCGATCGAGGCCTACCGGTCTGCCCCGACCCCGAACGTCATCATCCTGGAGACGGATGCACGCACCGACATCCTGGCCGGCCTGGATCAGCTCGCGACGGTTTGCGACCCGGGCACGCGCGTCGTCGTGATCGGCCGCGTCAACGACGTCACGCTGTATCGCGAGCTGGTTCGGCGCGGCGTCAGCGACTATGTGCTGTCGCCAGTGACGCCGATCGACGTCGTCCGCTCGATCTGCAACCTGTTCTCCGCGCCGGAAGCCAAGGCCGTCGGGCGCATCGTTGCGGTCGTCGGCGCCAAGGGCGGCGTCGGAGCTTCGACCCTCGCCCATAACATCGCCTGGGCGATTGCGCGCGACCTGTCGATGGACTCCGTGGTGGCAGATCTCGATTTGGCGTTCGGCACCGCCGGCCTCGACTACAACCAGGATCCCGCGCAGGGCATCGCGGACGCCGTCTTCTCACCGGACCGGATCGACATCGCCTTCATGGACCGGCTGTTGTCGAAATGCACCGATCATCTGAGCCTGCTGGCCGCGCCTGCGACGCTCGACCGGGTCTACGATTTCGGCGCCGAGGCATTCGATGCGGTCTTCGACACGCTGCGGGCCTCGATGCCATGCATCGTGCTCGATGTTCCGCATCAATGGGCAGGCTGGACCAAGCGGGCGCTGATCTCCGCGGACGACATCCTGATCGTCGCGGCGCCGGATCTCGCCTCGCTGCGCAACACCAAGAACATGTTCGATCTCCTCAAGGCCGCCCGGCCGAACGATCGCATGCCGCTCTACTGCTTGAACCAGGTCGGCGTTCCCAAGCGGCCCGAGATCAATGCGAGCGAGTTCGCCAAGGCGATCGAAAGCCCGCCGATCGCAACGATCCCGTTCGAGCCGCAGATCTTCGGCGCGGCCGCCAACAACGGCCAGATGATTGCGGAGATGTCTCCCAGCCATCGGACGACGGAGATGTTTCTCCAGATCGCGCAGCGGCTCACCGGCCGCAGCGAGACAAAGAAGCCGAAAGGCTCCTTCCTGTCGCCTCTGCTGGACAAGCTGAGGGCGAAGTAAGCACGCGTGGAGTTCTAAGTCGTGTTTGGTAAGCGTAGCGGATTGGACAACGATACCAGGGCCCTCAGGCCGGCCGCGCCGGCGCCCGAGCCGGCGCCGGCTGCACCACGCGCGGCGTCTCCGGCCGTGCCGTCGCCACCTCTGGCTCCGACCCGGCAGGCTCCGCCGCCGCCACCACCGGTTGTCGAGGCCCGGCGTTCGGACAGTTACTATCAGGTCAAGGCGACGATCTTCGGGGCGCTGATCGAAGCGATCGATCTCGCTCAGCTGGCCAAGCTCGACGGCGAATCCGCGCGCGAGGAAATCCGCGACATCGTCAACGAGATCATCGCGATCAAGAATATCGTGATGTCGATCGCCGAGCAGGAAGAGCTGCTCGACGATATCTGCAACGACGTGCTCGGCTATGGCCCGCTGGAGCCGCTGCTGTCGCGTGACGACATCGCCGACATCATGGTCAACGGCGCCGGTACGGTCTTTATCGAAGTCAACGGCAAGATCCAGCGCACGGGCATCCGGTTCCGCGACAACCAGCAGCTCCTGAACATCTGCCAGCGCATCGTCAGCCAGGTCGGCCGCCGCGTCGACGAATCCTCACCAATCTGCGACGCGCGTCTCGCCGACGGCTCGCGCGTCAACGCCATCGTTCCGCCGCTGGCGATCGACGGCCCCGCGCTCACCATTCGTAAGTTCAAGAAGGACAAGCTGACGCTCGATCAGCTCGTCAAGTTCGGCGCGATCTCGCCGGAGGGCGCGGAGATCCTGCAGATCATCGGCCGCGTCCGCTGCAACGTGCTGATCTCCGGCGGTACCGGTTCGGGCAAGACCACGCTGTTGAACTGTCTGACCAATTATATCGATCACGACGAGCGCGTCATCACCTGCGAGGACGCCGCCGAGCTCCAGCTGCAGCAGCCACATGTGGTGCGCCTCGAAACCCGGCCGCCCAACATCGAGGGCGAAGGCCAGGTGACGATGCGCGAGCTGGTGAGAAACTGCCTGCGTATGCGGCCCGAGCGCATCATCGTCGGCGAGGTCCGCGGACCCGAGGCCTTCGACCTGCTGCAGGCCATGAACACCGGTCACGACGGATCGATGGGCACGCTGCACGCCAACAACCCGCGCGAAGCGTTGTCCCGCTGCGAATCCATGATCACGATGGGCGGCTTCTCGCTGCCGTCGCGGACCATCCGTGAGATGATCTGCGCCTCGATCGACGTCATCGTCCAGGCGGCACGCCTGCGCGACGGCTCCCGCCGCATCACGCACATCACCGAGGTGATGGGCATGGAAGGCGACACCATCATCACCCAGGACATCTTCCTCTACGACATGATCGGCGAGGACGCGAACGGCAAGATCATCGGGCGCCACCGCTCGACCGGTATCGGCCGGCCGCGGTTCTGGGAACGTGCGCGCTACTACGGCGAAGAGAAGCGGCTTGCGGCTGCACTCGATGCCGCCGAAGTTGCGAGCAAGGACTGAGGAGAGACCCCATGAAGCTTCAGGCTCTCGCCCTTGCCTTCCTCGCCGCCACCGCGATCGGCGGCATCGCCTGGGTGTTCCTTTATCCCCTGCTGTCGGGTGAGCGGAAGGCCGAGCAGCGGCGCAGCACCGTCGCCAAGTCCGAGCCGGTGGTCCGACAGGCCGAACGCAGCCAACGCTCGCGCCGCGAGCAGGTCGAGTCCTCGCTGAAGGATCTCGAGGCGAAGGCCCAGAAGCAGAGCAAAGTCCCGCTGAACATGCGGATTTCGCAGGCTGGACTCGACTGGACCGTGCAGAAATTCTGGATCGTTTCCGGTGTCCTCGGCTTCGTCGTCTGCGCCGTTGCCTTCTTCGCCGGTGGCGGCCCGCTCGGCGCGCTCGGGCTCGGCTTCGCCGCCGGTCTCGGTCTGCCGCGTTGGATCCTCGGCTACCTCAAGAAGCGTCGCGAGAAAAAATTCCTGGCGGCATTGCCGGACGCCGTCGACGTGATCGTGCGCGGCATCAAGGCGGGCCTGCCGCTGTTCGAATCCATCAAGGTCGTCGCCGCCGACGCGCCGGAGCCTTTGCGCAGCGAGTTCCTCGGGATCATCGAGACCCAGGCGATCGGCATGCCGCTCGGCGAGGCTTGTGCGCGGCTCTATGAACGGATGCCGCTTCCCGAAGCCAACTTCTTCGGCATCGTCATCGCGATCCAGCAGAAGTCGGGCGGCAATCTCTCCGAAGCGCTCGGCAACCTCTCGAAGGTGCTGCGCGACCGCAAGAAGATGAGCGAGAAGATCCAGGCGATGTCGATGGAGGCCAAGGCGTCCGCGGGCATCATCGGATCGCTGCCGCCGATCGTGATGCTGCTGGTCTATCTGAGCACGCCCGACTACATCTCGTTGCTCTGGACCCATCCGACCGGCCAGTTGATGCTGGTCGGCTGCGTGATCTGGATGTCGATGGGCATCCTGGTCATGAAGAAGATGATCAATTTCGATTTCTGAGGTGGACCATGGTCGACATTCTGGTCTCCAAGCTGCACGACCCGCACTTCATGACGATGTTCTTCGCCGCCATCGCGGCGACGGCCACCGTCTATACGCTGATCATGCCGCTGTTTGCAGGCGAGAACCTGAACAAGCGCATGAAGGCGGTCGCCAGCGAACGCGAGCGGATCAAGCAGCGCGAGCGCGAGCGGTTGAACGCCGGCGAGAAGGTCTCGTTGCGGCAGACGCCGAAGCAGCTCATCTCTCGTGTGGTGGAGGATTTCAACCTCACCAAATGGCTCGCTCAGGAGGCGGCCCGCGAGAAGCTCATCATGGCGGGCTACCGCGGCCAGGCGCCCTACATCACCTTCCTGTTCGCGCGCCTGGTGACGCCGCTGGTTCTGTTCGTCGGTTCCGTGCTGTACGTCTTCGTGATCGCGCATCTGCAGAAATCGATGCCGGTCAAGATCGGCATCTGCGTCGGCATGGCCTATCTCGGCCTGCAGGCTCCGATGCTGTTCCTGAGCAACGCGATTTCCAAGCGGCAGCTGTCGATCAAGCGCGCGTTTCCCGACGCGCTCGACCTGCTGCTGATCTGCATCGAATCCGGCATGTCGATCGAGGCCGCCTTCCGCCGCGTGGCGATCGAGATCTCGAGCCAGTCGATCGCGCTGTCGGAGGAGTTCACGCTGACCACCGCGGAGCTCTCCTACCTGCAGGACCGCAAGGTGGCCTACGAGAACCTCGCCCGGCGCACCGGCCTCGAAGGCGTGAAGTCGGTCTGCCTCGCGCTCCAGCAATCGGAGCGCTACGGCACCCCGCTCGGGCAATCGCTGCGCGTGATGGCGCAGGAAAATCGCGACATGCGCATGAACGAGGCCGAGAAGAAGGCGGCCGCGCTGCCGCCGAAGCTGACGGTGCCGATGATCCTGTTCTTCCTGCCGGTGCTGTTCGTGGTCATTCTGGGACCGACCGGCATCAAGGTCGCGGCCATGCAGTAGAGGTAGACCGCTCGCGAAAAATTTCGCTTGCGGTCGCGGCTCTACGCTGGAAGCTAGGCGGCGCATGATCGAGGTCTCCGCCTGATGTCCGACAAGCTCCGCCGCGCCGATGGCGCCCGCGTCCTCGCCGATCTGAACGCACTGCGCGCCTTCGGCACCTACAAGACCGGCGTGCACCGGCCGACCTTCTCCGACGCCCATCGTCAATCGCTCGCTTGGCTCGCCGAGCGCCTGCCCGACGCGCAGCTGACGCCTGATATCGACGGCATCGGCAACGTGCTAGGCACCAGCGCCAAGCCAGGCCCCAAGCTGCTGGCCGGATCGCATCTGGAGAGCCAGAACCAGGCCGGCTGGCTCGATGGCCCGCTCGGTGTCGTCTACGCGCTGGAGGCGGCGCGCGTGCTCAATCCCGATCCGTCCATTGTCGGTGCGGTGGAGGTCGCCTCCTGGTGCGACGAGGAGGGCCATTTCGGCAGCATGCTCGGCAGCCGGTCCTATGTCGGCGACGTCAGCGAGGCCGAAATCGATGCTGCCCGCGACCGCAGCAGCCCGCGTACGATGCGGGAGGCGCTTGCCGAGATGGGCCTCGCCGGACGGCCGCGCCTGCAGGCCGAGCGCGGCCGGCATATCGGCTATCTCGAAGCTCATATCGAGCAGGGCGACACGCTCGAGGCGAGCGGGCTCAAGATCGGTGTCGTCACCTCGATCGTCGGCATCTGGCAATACCGCATCACCTTCACCGGCGAGCAGAACCATGCCGGCACGACGCGGATGGCGGTGCGCAAGGATGCCGGGCTCGCGCTCGCCAAGTTCTGTGTGGCGATCGATACGCGCTTTCCGGCCGCCTGCGGCCCGCGCACGGTGTGGACCACGGGACGCATCACGCTCGATCCGGGCGCACCGAGCATCATCCCCGGCCAGGCCGAGATGCTGTTCCAGATCCGCGACGACAATGCCGCCGTCGTCGACCGGCTCGAAGAGCTGCTGCGTGAGATGGCTGCGCAGGCGTCAGCGGCAGGTCCATGCCAGGTCGTGGTCGAGCGCATCCGGACCGGCGCGCCGGCCATGATGGACGGCACGTCCCAGGATGCGATCGAGGCCGCCAGCCGCGATCTCGCCGCCGGCAAGTCGCTGCGGATGCCGAGCGGCGCCGGACACGACGCGCAGGTGCTGGCCACCATCATGCCGGCGGGCATGCTGTTCGTGCCGTCGATCGGCGGCATCAGCCATCACTGGACCGAGAACACCTCCGATGCCGACATCGTCACCGGAGCCGCCGTGTTCGTCGACACCTGCCGCCGCCTGCTGACAGGCGCGACACGATAGGCCACGTCATCAGCGAGGCACGTCGTCAGTCCGGCTGGTTGAGCGCGGCCATCGGCGGATTGCGCGCCTTGCCCTTGCCCTGGCTCTGCCCCTGAATCATCTGCTTGAGATAGGCGACGTTGGCGGCGGCCTCGTCCGGCGGCAGATCGGCCCGTGCGATCTGCTCGGCCTCCGCGAAGCGCCCCTGCAGGCCAACGACGAGCGCGAGGTTCTGGCGCACCCGCGCGTCCGCCCCCTGCGAGCCGTAGGCCTGCCGCAGCACCTCCTCGGCCTTCGGCAGCTCCCGCGTCAGCATGTAGGACAGGCCGAGATTGGACAGCACCGAGGGCTCGCCGGGCACGATCTTCAGCGCGCTATCGTAATAGCGCCGCGCCTCCTCGTGGCGGCCCATCTGGTCAAGCACCGTGCCCTGCACCGACAGCAGCTTCCAATCGGGATTGTCCGGCGAGTGCGCGCGCGACAGCACGTCGAATGCGAGCTTGAAATTGCCGTTGTCGGCCAGCGCTCGGCCATAGGCCGCGAGCACGGTCTTGTTGCCGGCGTTGGCGAGCGTCGCCTGCTCCAGCACCGCAACCGCCTGCTCGCGCTGGCCGTTGTTGCGCAGCGCCTGGCCATAGGCGACCGCGATGGCCGCATCCTTGGGGTTGGCGCGGTAGCGCTCGCCATACACCTCGACCGCGCGCTGCGGGGTCGCGGGCGGCGGCGGCTCGGCCCGGCCGCGCAGCGAGCCCGTGACGTCGGACATGGTCTGGCAGCCGCCGAGGCCCGCAGCGACGAGCGCGGTGAGGGCAACGGACGCAAGCAGCCGGGGAATGGAAGGCGATTGACGCATGTCACGTGGACTCGAACGAGCGAATTGAACGCGCCAGCAATAAACTGTTAACGCTAACAGCCGGTTAATGGCGCGGCCACGGCGCCGTCGTCACATCCGCGTCGGTTTGCGGGCCAGGCGGCCGGCGTGATTGCAGCGGCCTTCAAACTCTGCGAAGTCTGGCTGCCGCGCGCCAGTTAGGGAACCATTAGGCATGCCGTCGATGTTCGAGACCGCCTCCACAACGTCCGCCATCCCGATCACCTTCGTAACGAAGGCGAGCTGGCCGGGGATCAAGGAGAGCCTGTCGGCCGAAGCACGCAACTTCGCCGAGGCCAACGTCTACACCGCGAAGCCCGGCAGCTATCTGGCGTTGCCCGCCGCCGACGGCCACATCGCGCAGGTGCTGTTCGGTCTCGAGGACGACGACGCCAAGCACCGTGACCCGTTCCGGCCGGGCGCCCTGCCCGGCCTGCTGCCCGCCGGCACCTACCGCTTCGCCAATGCGCCGCATGATGCACGGCTCGCCGCGCTCGCCTTTGCGCTCGGCAGCTACCGTTTCGGCCGCTACCGCAAGACCGAGACGCCGGAGGTCCGCCTCGTTCCGCCGGATGGCGTCGACGCCGCCGAGCTGAACCGCCTTGCCGACGCGGCGACATTGGCGCGCGACCTCGTCAACACGCCGTCCAACGACATGGGACCCGAGGAGCTCGAGGCCGCGGCGAAGCAGGTCGCCGACCGCTTCGGCGCGCGCTTCACCAGCATCGTCGGCGACGATCTGCTGCGCCAGAACCATCCGCTGATCCATGCCGTCGGTCGCGCCTCGACCCGCGCGCCGCGCCTGATCGAGCTCGTCTGGGGCGATCCATCGCATCCCAAGGTGACCCTGGTCGGCAAGGGCGTCTGCTTCGATACCGGCGGGCTCGACCTGAAGCCGTCGAGCAGCATGCTCCTGATGAAGAAGGACATGGGCGGCGCCGCCAACGTGCTGGCGCTGGCGCAGATGGTGATGGATGCCAAGCTCAAGCTGCATCTGCGCGTGCTGATTCCAGCGGTCGAGAACGCGGTCGCCGGCAACGCCTTCCGTCCGCTCGACGTGTTTCCCTCGCGAAAGGGCATCACGGTCGAGATCGGCAATACCGATGCCGAGGGCCGGCTGGTCCTGGCTGACGCGCTGGCGCTGGCCGACGAGGACAAGCCCGACCTGCTGATCGACATGGGCACGCTGACCGGCGCCGCGCGCGTCGCACTCGGTCCCGATTTGCCGCCGTTCTACACCCAGGACGAGGCGCTCGCCGCGGACGTCGCGCGCTGCGCGGCCGCCGAGAACGATCCGCTGTGGCGGATGCCGCTATGGGCGCCGTACGACTCGTGGCTCGACTCCAAGGTCGCGACCATCAACAACGCGCCGTCCGGCGGCTTCGCCGGCTCGATCACCTGCGCGCTGTTCCTGCAGCGCTTCGTCGAGCACGCCAAGAGCTGGCTGCATCTCGACATCTTCGCCTGGACGCCATCCGCCAAGCCGGGCCGGCCCGAGGGTGGCGAGTGCCAGGCGGCGCGTGCGCTCTACAAGCTCCTGAGCGAGCGCTATGGCTGATCCGCGCCTCACGCCTGCGCGCGGCGACGTCGCGGCGAAACATCTCGAAGGCCAGGTGACGGCCGCGCGTTTCGTCGAGGGCGAGGCGCTGGTCGTCATCGATCCGATCGCGCCGCTGCGCCAGCAGCCATATTCCGGCGCCGAGCTGGCGACGCAGGCGCTGAAGGGCGAGCGCGTCACGGTCTACGACCGCAACGGCGAGGGCTGGGTCTGGGGCCAGCTCGCAGCCGACGGCTATGTCGGCTGGCTGCCGGAGGCTGCGCTGGCGGCGCCCGCCGCAGCACCGACGCACAAGATCAGCGCGCTGCGCAGTTTCGCGTTCCCCGGGCCGTCGATCAAGCTGCCGCCGGTGGAGACGCTGCTCATGGGATCGACCATCGCCGTGACGCGCGAGGAGGCCAGCTTCGTGGTGACGGCGGAGGGCTGGTTCGTCCCGCAACAGCACGTCACGTTGCTGGATGCTATCGAGCACGACTACGTCGCAGTCGCCGAGCGCTTCGTCGGCACGCCCTATCTGTGGGGCGGCAAGAGCAGCCTTGGCATCGACTGCTCGGGCCTGGTGCAGGTGTCGTTGAATGCTGCGGGTGTGCCGTGCCCGCGCGACAGCGACATGCAACTCGCCGCGCTGGGGCGCTTGCTCGACGGCGGAGAGCCGCTTCGCCGCGGCGATCTGATGTTCTGGAAGGGCCACGTCGCCATCGTGCGCGATGCTGACACGATCGTCCACGCCAACGCGTTTCATATGGCCACGCAGATCGAGCCGATCGGCGAAGCGATTGCCCGTATCAAGGCGAGCGGGAGCGATGTGCTCGCGATCAAGCGGCTGGATTGACTCGCCTCATCGCGCTGGCGCGTCCTCCCGATGAGGTTTTGAGACGCAGGCTCCCTCCTCCGTCATTGCGAGCGTAAGCGAAGCAATCCAGAGTCCCGCCCACGACTCTGGATTGCTTCGCTGCGCTCGCAATGACGCGGAGAGAGCGGCGCAAGAGTCCGATATACCTATCAAACAGCAACAGGCCGCGCCAAACAGCAGGGCAAGCATCCGCATTCTCGCGGCCGCGTCGGTCCGAGTCCTGCTGCAATCATCCGCCCTCGGCAACATGAGAGGGCGCAGGGAAGGCCGGGTGCCGACCGCACCCGTGGTTGCGTGCAACAAGCACGCGGTAGTCACCACAGGTACGGGCCGAACATCCGGCCTTCCCTGCGCGATGTTTTGCGACTTACTTCGTGATCTCCCCAGGGACCGGCTTTCTTGCCCCTGTCGGCCGCAGGCCTCATCGGCTCCCGCGACCTTGACGCCAGCATCGGGGCGCCAGGACCACACGACTTCGCCGTCCGCATGACGCCGTTCGTCGGTGCGCACATGCACACTGCAACATCATCGCGGCCATCGCATCCCGCACCCGACGTCCGTGACGACGCGTACGTCCCTCTCGTGGGGCAGGACGGGGCGGAGTATGCACGATTTCCGAAAAAAAGAAAGATGAATATTTTTCGCGAGAGGACTGGACAGGCGTTCGCGGACCGCGCCCGTCGGCCAAATCACCCGCAATCGCGTGGGTTCTCGCCGCAGCCCAAGAGAGCTGAGATTCTGACTGTCGGCGCTTTTGGTAATTCGCCCGATCTCGAGAGTATAGCGACAGATTCGTGGCCCGGCAGACGATTGCCGCTTCTGTGAAGGGTTTCGGATGCCGGCCGCACGATTGACGGCGCGGCATGTTCGGGCGGCCGGCGTCCGAAAGCTTCCAAGGGAGGAAGCCGCGCATGGTGGGCAGGACTGGTGCGGAGGCGCTTTCCACCGTGGCCGGTCGATGAGCGGCGGGCACGACGAGCAGCTTTGCAGAACGGCGGTCGTGCGGTGATGAGGTGTCGATCCTGATGGCGCCGGTTGGCGCAGTCGGTCGATGGCGCGGCTGCCGTCGCCTCTGTTGATCTAGCGCAAGGCTGGAATTGAGAAGAACGCCCACGTTGATGCGACAGAGGGGCGGACCATGGTGTGCGCAGGACGCTGGCGGGTTCAAGGAGCGGCCATCGTCGCCGCGATGATTCTGCTGGCATCGCCGGCGCGGGCGGGCTGCAGTCCAGAAGACATCGCGGATGCCTTTATCGGGACGCTGTCCGCCGCATATGAGTGCAAGTCGGTCTATGAGAATGACGCAAGCCGCTACGCAGCGATTGCACTGACCGCAGCACTCAGCGGCGTCGCCTTGTCAGGGTCGGACACGGGGAAAGGGCAAGCCCTGGTCAATCAATTCTGCGCAGAGGCGCAGGGCAACGCCGACCAAGTCGTCAGCAAGCTGAACACGATCTTTGGCAACGCGATCGCGGAAAATGTTCTCGGCGATCTTTCCAAGGAGCTCGCAGCCATTGGCGCGGCCGCAGACGTCGTGAAATGCGCCTGCAAGAGCGAGCAGAGCACCGTTGGATTGGGTTCCGAAATCGGCTCATGTCTTCAGGAGGCGCTGTGCTGGGGGCAGGAAAAGCTTGGCATGCAGTCCTGCGGCGATTGCGAGGTCCTCCCGCCTGTTCAAGCCACATGCGCCGCGATCAACGCGACGTGCGAAAAAGTACCTTACATGGAGTGGTGGAGGTACCCGGAATGTCAAGGCATCGGCGGTCCCGGCTCGATCTTCAGCCCTTCCAGCAAAGGCGTCTATCAGGATCAATACGATCGATATGGCGTGGGCATGGTGGAAACCGGCGACGGGACGCTGGTGGTCACGGATCCCGGCGCCTATGCCTGCCACACAGGGAGCAGTTACTGCACCTGTCCGAAACCGATGGTGCCGCACTGGCAACAGGTCCCCAACCCCGGATCCGGCGATAGCAAGTACGTGTTCTCGTGCGATTGCCCGAAGGACACCCATCCCGGCGCGTTGAAGTCGGACGGGCTCTCCGAGTGCCTGTGCGACGACACCAACCAGGTGGCGGTCTTCGGCTTTGCGCCCTACGGCATGTGTCCGCCCGCGGCCTGCCCGGCCGGACAGACAAGACTCGGCGGCGACAAGAACAGCCCCTGTGTCACGCCCTGCTCCGACAAGAGCCAGGGAATGGCCTTTGACGGGAGCTGCTGCAATCCCGCGCAGATGACCAATTGTGGAGAATGTTGCCCGCCGGACACCGTGCCCAACGTCAAGACCGGCTCCTGCGAGCCGCGGCCCAAGCAGCCGAAATGAGGCGGACCGACATGATGGAGCTTGGCCGACAGACGTCCATGACAGCCGCCGTCCGTGCGATGCGGCACCTCGCCTGGCTGCTGATCCTGCCTCTCGCACTCGGGGGGCCCGCGTCGGCGCAAACGCCGCCCGGCGTTTACACCCCCGGCGATGCTGCAGTCACCGGATTCTCCGGGGCTATTCGCCCGTTCGAGATCGAGCCCGGTCAGGATCCCGACGTTCGGACCATCATCAATCCTGGAGGGCCGTCGCTGCGCATCGTCGATCTAAGACGCATGGGCGGTCCGCCCCAGGCGCAATTGGTCGGTGCGCCGAAACCGTTCACCGTCAGCGCGAAGTCGATCGGGCAGGTGTTTGGCGTCGCTCTGGACGACAGTTCCCCCGCCAACATTTACGTCGCGGCGACATCCGCCTATGGTCTCTCGATCGTCGCGCCGGGACCTGAAGGTCGACCGCAACATGTCAGGCTCGGGACTAGCGGCGCGACCTTCATGCCGGCACAATGGGGTCCGGGCGGCGGTCCGGGATCGATCTGGAAGATCAATGGCGCCACCGGCGCGGTGACGCTGTTCGCGAATGTCACCACGGGCGACAAGGCCAATTCGGGCGCGGCGCTCGGGGGATTGGCCTATGATCCGGCGACCAAGTCTCTGTTCGTCGCCGACCGTGAGACCGGGCTGATCCATCGCTTCGGCCCGAACGGCGTCGACCTCGGTGTCTATGATCACGGCGTCGCCGGCAGCGCAGCCGCGGAACTTCCAACGGCGCCGGCGCCAGCCGGGCCAGGCGTCGATATTACGAGTCCTCAATTCGACAGCGCGCAGCCCGAGACCTGGGGCTACGCGGCACCGGATCGGCGAGTGTTCGGCCTCGCCATTCGCGACGGCCGGCTCTACTACGCGGTCGCCGAGGGCTTGCGGGTGTGGTCGGTCGGGCTCAACGCGAACGGCTCGTTCGGTGCGGACGCCAGAATCGAAGTCGTCGTACCGTCCGCCGCCGGTCCCACCGAGATCTCCAGGATCACTTTCGACGATGAGGGACGGATGTTTTTGGCCGAGCGGCCGGCGCCGACCGGGGCGCAGGATTTCGAGGCCTTGTCCGCGCCGTCGATCGGCCGCGTGCTGCGCTATACGCTGATCGGTGTCACTGAGATCAAGCAGCCGATCTGGCAGCCCTTGCCGGACGAATATGCGGTGGGATTCCCCGAACGTTTCCGCAATGGCAATGGCGGCGTCGCGATCGGCTACAGCTACGACATGGGCGGGACCATGAATCCGGCCTCCTGCGGCGGCTTCGTCTGGACCACCGGCGAACAATTGCGCAACGCCACCGATCCCAAGCTCGTGGCTCAACTCGGCCAGAACGACGCGCTTGCGATCGACGGACTGCAGGGGAATCCGATCTGGCGCATCCGCCGCGGCGATGAGCCACCGCTGCTCAGTTACTTCATCGACTATGCCGACGCGCCGCCCGATCTATCAGCTCGCGGGCACATGGGAGATATCGCCATCTTGCGCGCGTGTACAAGGGAAGCCGCACGGATACGGCTGGCGCCTCGTCCAGCCGGCGCGCCGCCTCCCGCCGGCATGCCGAGGCCGCCGGGTCTGCAGACCTGCAAGACCCATGTCTGCGGTTCGGACGGATCGGTTTGTCCGCCCAATCAGATCTGGATCATCAAGACCA
Organism: Bradyrhizobium sp. HKCCYLRH3097; assembly: GCF_051167875.1. Classification (NCBI taxonomy): domain Bacteria; kingdom Pseudomonadati; phylum Pseudomonadota; class Alphaproteobacteria; order Hyphomicrobiales; family Nitrobacteraceae; genus Bradyrhizobium; species Bradyrhizobium sp. HKCCYLRH3097. The sequence goes on along the minus strand of NZ_JBNPTX010000001.1, from coordinate 1,015,438 downwards.
AGAGCTGCGCGTCGAGCTGCGCCCCGCCCAATGTTCTGGTCAATGGCCAATGCTGCTCGCCCAAAGACCTGCAGCCGGGGGGCATCTGTTCGAACAACAATCCGTCGACTGATATCGCCAAGCCGATGTGCGGCGTCAACCAGACGGCGATCGGCCCGAACAATGAATGCTGCGAGAACAGCCAGATCTATTCCGGCCCGATTGGCCAACAACTTTGCTGCGGGACGACCGTGGTGAACGGCGTGTGCGATCCGTTGAAGCCGAAAATTCCGGACTGGAAATGCCCCGGCTGCTGTGCGCCCGGCTATATGAAGATCGCCGGCAAGTGCTGTCTCAAGAGCCAGGCGACATCGAAGGGACAGTGCTGCCCGGCCGGCCAGATTGCGAGCCCCGACGGCACGCTATGCATACCGCTGCACTGGCTGCCGAGACTTTCACAGTGTTGCGCCTCGGGCTTCGTGCCGACTGCGAATAGCAAATGCTGCGCGTCCGCGAATCTGACGACGAGCGGCGAGTGCTGCGCGGCCCCGGTCGACCCAAAGGATCGAAGCCAGTGCTCCAAGACGATCGAGAAGAAGTCCACCACGGTCGTCCCCGTGATTCCGAAGCTGCCGACGACGTGCCAACCTGGTGAGCGGCGCAATGCCGACGGCGTGTGCGTGGCCCGCAAGCCGGGGGTGACGCGGGACCGGCAGGCGCCGGATGTCGGTCGCCCGATCGTCTGCCCCCCCGGTTGGATTCCGGGGCCGCTTGGCGCGCGCTGCCGGCCGACCGGCCGATTTGCGCCGCGCATGCGGGGGGTCAGACCGGTCCCCCCGCCCGGCATGATGATGCCGCGACGATGAAGGAAGCAGCGATGCACGAGGACACGAATTCCCAAATCATTGCTGCACGCCAACTGCGGAAGTCGGCAGCCATATGGAGGATGACCGATGACCAATTTGATCCGTAGCGTTGCCACGGCGGCTGCCGTCTTCACGCTGTCTTTGCTTTGCGTGCAGCCCGGCCGAGCGGAGAGTTCGCGCAGCGACATCGAGGCGATCGTCAAGGACTACATAGCGACCCATCCCGAAGAAATCGAGCAGGTCGTGAAGGACTACCTCGCCAAGCACCCCGAGGCCGTGCAACAGGCCATCTCCGACCTGATCAAGAAGCGGCAAGCCGCGATGCCGGCGGCAGCGCCCGGCTCCGACAAGACCGCACTGGTCAAGCAAAATGCGCCGGCCTTGTTCGCGTCCGCGCACCAGGTCACGCTCGGCAACCCGCTGGGTGATGTCACCCTGGTCGAGTTCTTCGATTACAGCTGCGGCTACTGCAAGCGCGCGCTCGGCGAGATACTCGAATTGTTGAAGAGCGACCCCAAGCTCAAGATCGTGCTCAAGGAATTTCCGATCCTCGGCCCCGGCTCGCTGGAGGCGGCGCGCGTCGCGGTAGCGGTACGCATGCAAGACCCGACGGGCGCGAAATACCTCGACTTTCATCAGCGGCTGCTCCAAAGCAGCGGACCCGCCGACAAGGCGCGCGCGTTGGCCATCGCGCAGACGATCGGTCTCGACGTTGCTCAGCTTGAAAAGGACATGGACAGCCTGGAGGTGCGCCAAAGCCTCGATGAGAGCGGCAATCTTGCGCAGAAATTGGGATTGAACGGGACGCCGAGCTATGTCATCGGCGGCAATGTCATCGTCGGCGCGGTCGGACTTGCCACGCTGAAGGCCAGAATTCAGCAGGCTCGCCAGTAGTACGCTCCGATCGCGAAGATATGCATCGACGCCCGAGGTCTCGATTTGTGCAGCGCGCGAGGTCCGCTGCTGTGAAGGGCTTCGGATGCCGGCAGCATGATTGACGGCGCGGCACATTCGGGCGGCCGGCGTCCGAAAGCCTCCAAGGGAGGACACCACGCATGGTGGGCAGGACTGGTGCGGCGGGCTCTATGGGGATTTGAGCGCCGCAGGCGATCTGGCTGATTGAGCTCGAAATGATGCAGCGAGCTTCGCGACGATGGCGCCGCGTTGCGCCTCGCGTGAAGTCGGTCTGCCTCGCGCTCCAGCAACCGGAGCGCTACGGCACCCCGCTCGGGCAATCGCTGACGACGCGTACGTCCCTCTCGTGGGCAGGACGGGGCGGAGCACGCACGACTTCCGAAAATAAGAAACAGAAATATTTTTTCAGGAGGGGCTGGACGGGCTTTCGCAGACACGACCCGTCGGGCAAATCATCACACCTATCCGCCGTCGTCGCCGGCGGCTTGGCTTTGATGGATCATGACTGCCCTGGCCGCGATCAGGCGATCCGCTTCAGGACGACCCGGAAGTGACATTCTGTCGGTGACGACTTCGGTGAGATAGTTCGCGATCGACTCGGCATCGGCACCATCGTCAAGCATGCTGAAGACCTGCAGAGCGTAGCGGTCATATTCGTCTTCGGCGCCCTCGCAGCCCGAAAGGCCGATCGGGTCCCACTCGGACAGCAGAAGAGCTCTGATGAGATCCAGCTTGGATGGCATTGTCTCGCGATTGCTCGGCTGCGGAGGTCCGCTGATCCTCTACGAAGCCGCCGCGCCGTTCCCCGCCGTCTCGTTCCGGAACGCCGCCGCAAACAGCGCGCGAGTGTAGTCGGTCTTCGGCGCCTTGAACAGCTCCACCGCCGGCCCCTCCTCCACCACCTTGCCGTGGCGCATCACGATCAGGTGGCTGGCGAGTGAGGCGACCACGCGCAGATCATGCGAGATGAACATGTAGGTGAGATCGAGCTTGCGCTGCAGGTCGCGCAGCAGCGCGACCATCTGCGCCTGAAACAGCATGTCGAGCGCCGAGGTCGGCTCGTCCAGCACGACGAAGCTCGGCTCGAGCACGACGGCGCGCGCGACCGAGATGCGCTGGCGCTGGCCGCCGGAGAATTCGTGCGGATAGCGGAAGCGCGTCGCCGGATCGAGCCCGACCTCGTTCAGCGCCTTGATGACCTTGGCCTCCCGCTCCTCTTCGCTGAGCCTGGGCTGATGCACGCTGATGCCCTCGGCGATGATGTCGCCGACCGACATGCGCGGGCTGAGCGAGCCGAACGGATCCTGAAACACGATCTGCATGTCGCGGCGGAACGGCCGGACATCCTTGAAGGACAGGCCCTGGATCTCCTTGCCCAGGAACACGATCGGACCGTCGGAGGAGATCAGCCGCAGCAGCGCCAGGCCCAACGTGGTCTTGCCGGAGCCGGACTCGCCGACGACGCCGAGCGTCTCGCCCTTGCGCACGGCGATGCTGACGCCGTCCACGGCCTTGATGTGGCCGACCGTGGAGCGGAACAGGCCGCGCTTGATCGGAAACCAGACCTTGAGGTCCCTGGCCTGCATCACGACCGGCTGATCGGGCCGCGGCGGCGCCGGGTCCGGCTTCGGCTCGGCCGCGAGCAGCGCCTTGGTGTAGGGATGGGAGGGCGCGGTGAACACCTGCTCCACCGGCCCCTGCTCGACGATCTTGCCACCGTTCATGACGCAGACGCGATCGGCGATGCGCCGGACGATGCCGAGATCGTGGGTGATGAAGAGCAGGCTCATGCCGAGCCGCGCGCGGATGTCGGCGAGCAGCGCCAGGATCTGTGCCTGCACGGTGACGTCGAGCGCGGTGGTCGGCTCGTCGGCGATCAGCAGATCCGGCTCGTTGGCGAGCGCCATCGCGATCATCACGCGTTGGCGCTGGCCGCCGGAGAGCTGATGCGGATAGCTGCCGAGCCGCGTTTCCGGCTCGGGGATGCCGACCTGCGTGAGCAGCTCGAGCACGCGCGCCCGCGCCGCGCCGTTCGAGATCGGTCGATGCAGATGCAGGATCTCGCCGATCTGCCGCTCGATCGTGTGCAGCGGATTGAGCGAGGTCATCGGCTCCTGGAAGATGATGGAGATGTCGCTGCCGCGGATGCCGCGCATCTCGCCCTCCGACAGCGGCAGCAGATCGCGGCCGTTGAAGCGGATGCTGCCCGACGGGTGCGAGGCGACCGGATAGGGCAGCAGCTTCAGCACCGACAGCGCGCTGACCGATTTGCCCGAGCCGGATTCGCCGACGAGGGCAACGCACTCGCCGCGCCTGATGTCGAACGAGACGTGGTCGACGGCGGTCGACACGCGGCCCTGCTGGTGGAAGGTCACCGAGAGATCGCTGACCGAGAGCAGCGGCTGGCTGATCGCATCCATGTCGGTCACCTGAACGTCTTGCGCGGATCGAACGCGTCGCGCACGGCCTCGCCGATGAAGATGAGCAGCGACAGCATGATCGCGACCGAGAAGAAGCCGGTCAGGCCGAGCCACGGCGCCTGCACATTGGCTTTGGCCTGCGACAGCATCTCGCCCAGCGACGGCGAGCCGGGCGGCAGGCCGAAGCCGAGGAAGTCGAGCGCGGTCAACGTCATCACCGAGCTCGACACGATGAAGGGCAGGAAGGTCATGGTCGCGACCATCGCGTTCGGCAGGAGATGCCGCCACATGATGACGGCATTGGAGACGCCGAGCGCGCGCGCGGCCTGGATGTATTCGAAATTGCGGCCGCGCAGGAATTCGGCGCGGACCAGGCCGACCAGCGACACCCAGGAGAACAGCAGCATGATCCCGAGCAGCGTGAAGAAGCCGGGCACCAGCACCGCCGACAGGATCAGGAGCAGATAGAGATAGGGAATCGCGTTCCAGATCTCGATGAAGCGCTGGAACAGGAGATCGACCCAGCCGCCGAAATAGCCCTGCACGCCGCCGGCGGCGATGCCGATGATCGAGGAGAAGAACGTCAGGGACAGGCCGAACAGGACGGAGATGCGGAAACCGTAGATCAGCCGCGCGACGACGTCGCGACCCTGATCATCGGTGCCGAGCCAGTTGTATTCGAGATCCCGGCAGCTCTTCAGCCCCTTTCTCTCGACCACCGCCTTGCACTGCGATTCCTTCAGCATCCAGGTCGGCGGCGACGGCGCCGGCGTGGGCAGGTCGAGATTATGCGTGGCGTAGGAATAGCGGATCAAAGGCCAGATCACCGTACCGCCCTTGTCGGCGATCAGCTTCCGCAAATAGGGATCGCGGTAGTCGGCCGCGGTCTCGAAGTCGCCGCCGAATGCCGTTTCCGGATAGGAGACGAACGCCGGGAAGTAAAGGTGGCCGTCGAACTTGATCAGGAACGGCCGGTCGTTGGCGATCAGCTCGGCGAACAGCGAGACGACGAACAGGAACAGGAATAGCCACAGCGACCAGTAGCCGCGGCGGTTGGCCTTGAAGTTCTGCCAGCGGCGCTGGTTGAGCGGCGACGGCCGGAAACGATGCCGCGTCGGCGGCACGGCCTCGCCGAGCGGGGCCTGCGCCTTGGTCTCGACCGGAGGGGTGGCTGTGATCGTCATCAGACCTCCCGCGCCTCGAAGTCGATCCGCGGATCGATCCACATGTAGGTCAGATCCGAGACCAGGTTGATGGCGAGGCCGAGCAGCGAAAAGATGAAGAGATTGCCGAACACAACGGGATAATCACGATTGAGAATGCTCTCGAACGAGAGCAGGCCGAGCCCATCCAGCGAGAAGATCGTCTCGATCAGCAGCGAGCCGGAAAAGAACGCGTGGATGAAGGTGCCCGGAAAGCCGGCGATCACGATCAGCATGGCGTTACGGAAGACGTGGCCGTACAGCACCTGGTTCTCGCTGCAGCCCTTGGCGCGCGCAGTCATCACATATTGCTTGCGGATCTCGTCGAGAAACGAGTTCTTGGTCAGCAAGGTCATGGTCGCGAAGGCGCCGAGCGCCATCGACACCAGCGGCAAAGTGAGATGCCAGAAATAGTCGATGATCTTCCAGTACCACGGGAAGTCCGACCAGCCATCCGAAGTCAGCCCGCGCAGCGGGAAGATGTTGAGAAACGAGCCGCCAGCGAGCAGGATGATCAGCAGGATCGCGAACAGGAAGCCCGGAATGGCGTAGCCGACGATGATCACGGCCGAGGTCCAGACGTCGAAGCGCGAGCCATCCTGCACCGCCTTGCGGATCCCCAGCGGAATCGAGATCAAATAGGTCAGCAAGGTCATCCAGAGGCCGAGCGACATCGACACCGGCAGCTTCTCCTTGATGAGCTGCAGCACTGACGTGTCGCGGAAATAGCTCTTGCCGAAATCGAAGCGCGCGAAGTTCCAGACCATCAGCGCGAACCGCTCGGGCGCCGGCTTGTCGAAGCCGAACTGCTTTTCGAGCTGCTTGATGAAGGCGGGATCGAGCCCCTGCGCGCCGCGGTATTTCGAGTTCAGCTCGCTGCCGGATCCGACCTGTCCCGGCGGACGCGCGCCGAAATCCGAACCGCTGCCGCCCGAAATCCGCGAGGTGCCGCCGGTGTCGGCGCCGGTCAATTGCGCGATGACGCGCTCCACCGGACCGCCCGGCGCGAACTGCACCACGACGAAGGAGATGAAGAGGATCCCGAGCAGGGTCGGGAGCATCAGCAAGATGCGACGGGCAATATAGGCAGCCATGAACTACTTCGCCTGCTCCAGCTTTGCGGCCTTGGCGGCATCGTACCACCAGATGTCGGGGGCGCCGACGCCCGAGGCGTATTTCGGCGGCTTCGGCGGATGGTCGAACTGATCCCAATAGGCGATCGGGTGGGTCTGGCGATACCATTGCGGTATCCAGTAGTGGCCGGCGCGGAACACGCGGTCGAGCGCCCGGCAGGCCAAGGTCAGCTCGCTGCGCGTCTCCGCGGCGATCGCCTTGGCGACCAGCGCATCGATCGCGGGATTGCTGATCCCGGCGAGATTGTAGGAGCCCTTGGTTTTGGCCGTGTCCGAGGTGAAATAAGCCCGGAGGCCGTCGCCGGGGGTCGGCGACATCGACATGCGCTGAATGGCGATGTCGAAATCGAAATCCTCGACGCGGGCGCGGTACTGCACGGCATCGACGATGCGCAAATCGGCGTCGATGCCGAGCGTCTGCAGGTTCTTGATCAGGGTGCCGTGGTGCGGCTTGAACGAGACCTCGTCGATCAGGAACTCGATCGCGAACACCTCGCCGGACGGCAGCAGCCGCTTGCCGTCCTTGACCGGCAGGCCGGCCTGCTGCAAGAGCTGCATGGCCTTGCGCAGCAGCGCGCGATCCTGGCCGGAGCCGTCCGAGACCGGCGGCACGAACGGCTCGCCGAACACATCGTCAGGCACCTGGCCGCGGAACGGCTCGAGCAGCTTCAGCTCCTCGGGCGAGGGCGGCCCGACCGCGACCATGTCCGAGTTCTGGAACGGCGACACCGTGCGCGCATAGGCGCCGTACATGATGGTCTTGTTGGTCCACTCGAAGTCGAACGCGTAGGTCAACGCCTGGCGGACGCGGGGATCCTTGAACTTGTCGCGGCGGGTGTTGATGAACCAGCCCTGCCCGCCGGACGGCGTCTCGTCCGGCAAGAGCTCGCGCTTGACGCGGCCGTCCTTGATCGCCGGGAAATCGTAGCGCGTGGCCCAGATGCGCGCGGTGAACTCCTCGCGGAACAGATAGCTCTTGGCGGTGAAGCCCTCGAAGGCGACGTCGCGGTCGCGATAGAACTCGTAGCGCACGATGTCGAAATTATACATGCCGCGGCTGACCGGCAGATCGGCCGCCCACCAGTCCTTGACACGCTCGAACTCGACGTAGCGGTTGATCTCGTATTTGCCGACCTTGTACGGCCCCGAGCCGAGCGGCACGTCGAGCGGACCCTCGTCGAACGCGCGGTTGGCGTACCAGGCCTTGGAGAAGATCGGCAGGGTCACGACATAGAGCGGCACGTCGCGCGCGCGCTTCTCGACGAAGCTCACCACGACGGTCGCATCGTCGATCGCCTCGGCCTTCACGAAGTCGCGCAGCTGAACAACGATCAGTGGATGGCCCTTCTCCTTCAGCGTGTTCAGCGAGAAGGCGACGTCTTGCGCGGTGATCCTGCTGCCGTCATGGAAGCGCGCCTCGGGCCGCAAGGTGAAGCGGTAGGCCAGCTTGTCCGCGGAGACCGCCACGGATTTCGCGACCAGCCCGTACACCGCGTCCGGCTCGTCGCTCGCGCGCACCATCAGGGTCGCGAACGTCATGTCCATGCCCTGCGCGCCCTCACCTTTCAGGACGTAGGCATTGAACGAGTTGAAGGTCTGATAGGACTGGTTATAGGCGCGCACCGAGGGGATCAGCGAGAACATCCCGCCCTTCGGAGCGTCGATATTGACGTAATCGAAATGATGGAAGTCGGCTGGATATTTCAGGTCGCCGAAGGCCGACGTGCCGTGCGACTCGGGGCCGAACTCCGCGGCCACGGCCGGCGTCAGCAGCGGATAGCTGAGCGCGCCGAACCCAAGCCCGAGCACGCCGCGGCGCGACAGATGCGGGAGCCGGCTCAAGAGCGCTTCACCTTGGCGGCCTTGTCGGCATCGTACCACCACAGATTCGGCCAGCCGGACCGCGCATATTTCGGGAACGGCGTGAAATGGCTGAAGCGGTCCCAGCGTGCGCTGCGCGCGAACGGGTAGGTGAACTGGGGGACGACGTAGAAATTCCACAGCAGCACCCGGTCGAGCGCATGCGTCGCCGCTTCGAGGGAGGCACGATCCTTGGCGTAGATGATCTTCTCGATCAGCGCGTCGACAGCGGGGTTCTTGATGCCGATCGTGTTCTTCGAGCCGGACTCGTCGGCGGCCTTGGAACCCCAGAAATCGCGCTGCTCGTTGCCGGGCGACAGCGACTGCCCCCAGACATCGATGATCATGTCGTAGTCGAAGGTGCGCACCCGGTTCTCATACTGGACGTTGTCGACCTGGCGTACCGTGACAGCGACGCCGAGGCGCTCCAGCGACGGCTTGTAGAACAGCACGATACGCTCGGAGGACGGGTCCTGGACCAAGAGTTCGACCGTGACCGGCTTGCCGGCGGGATCGACGAGCTTGCGGTCCTTGATCTCGAAGCCTGCGTCCTTCAGCAGCCTGGTGGCCTCGCGCAGATTGGCGCGAACATTCTCGGGATTGCCGCCCACCGGGGCCTGGTAGACCGTGGTGAACACGTCCGGCGGCACCTTGTCGCGCAGCTCCTCGAGGATCTGCAGCTCCTGGCCCTGCGGCAGCCCGGAACAGGCCAGATCCGTGCCTTCGAAATAGCTGTTGATCCGCTTATACTGGCCGTAGAACAGCTGCTTGTTCATCTCCTCGAAATCGAAGGCGTAGTTGAAGGCACGCCGCAGCCGCGCGTCCTGGAATTGCGGACGCCGCAGGTTGAAGGCGAAGCCCTGCATGCGGCCGGAATCGCTGATCGGGAATTCGTCCTTGACCACACGCTTGTCGTTGATGGCCGGGAAGTCGTAGGCCGTCGCCCATTGCTTGGCGGAATTCTCGTTGATCCAGTCGGCCTGATCGGCCTTGAAGGCCTCGAGGGCGACGATGTTGTCGCGGAAATATTCGAACTGCAGCTCGTCGAAATTGTTCTGGCCGATCTGGACCGGCAGGCTGGCGCCCCAGTAGTCCTTGACGCGCTCCATCTTGATCGAGCGGCCGGGCACGAACTCCTTGATGCGATACGGGCTCGACCCGAGCGGCGGCTCCAAAGTCGTCGCAGTGACGTCGCGCTTGCGGCCCTGCGCGTCGGTGCCTTCCCACCAGTGCTTGGGCAGAACCAGCAGCTCACCGACGATGTGCGGCAGCTCGCGATTGCCCGGACCATCGAAGGTGAACTTGACCTCGAGGTCGCCGGTCTTCTCGGCCTTTACGACATGGCGGTAGTAGGAGGAGTAGTGCGGGCTGTTCTTCTTGAGCACGTCGAGCGAGAAGATGACGTCCTCGGGCGTCACCGGCTTGCCGTCGTTCCAGCGCGCTTCCTTGCGCAGCCGGTAGATGACCCAGGAGTAGTCGTCCGGATAGGCCGCCGACTCGGCGAGGAGGCCGTATTCGGTCGACACCTCGTCCTGCGAGCGCGTCATCAGGGTCTCGTAGACCAGCCCCGCCGCGGACGCGATGTTGCCCTTCACATACATCACGACGATGTTGAAATTGTCGAAGGTGCCGAGCGAGATCATCCGCGCTGTGCCGCCCTTGGGCGCGTCGGGATTGACGTAGTCGAAGCGCTTGAAGTCCGCCGGGTACTTGATCTCGCCGAACAGCGACAGGCCGTGGCGCCAGACCAGTTGCTCACCGGCCTGCGCCTGCGCGGCGTCGAGCGGGGCAAGGCTGGCGGCGGTGCCGAGCGCCGGGGTCATCGCAGCGAAGACGCTGCTCTGCAGGAGCTGTCGTCGGGTAATCGTCAAATGAGACTTCCTCTGAATAAGACCGCTTGAAGCAGGTGGTCGGCCGTGGCCGCTGCTGCTCCCAGATCCAACGTTCGATCGTAACCCAATTCGCAAGGGCAGGTTTCGCCGGCCTCAGCCAGGGTGCTCCGGCCCCGCGAACCCGTTCCATTCAGGGGACCAATATACGGCAAGGTTTCGACCAATAACCTTGCTTTTTCCTCATGATACCGGGTTGTGAACGAGGTGGATGCGACCAAAGGTCCCAAATGCGGCGAATTTCGTCCCGCAAAGCAAAACGGCCGGGCTTGAGGCCCGGCCGTCGGAAATTGGGGGGTTAGCAGCCGATCACTTGGCTGCGGTCGGCAGCGGCGCCGGATTGTCCGACAGCGAGTTCAGGTAGGCCAGCACGTCGGCGCGCTCCGAGTCCTTCTGGATGCCGGCAAAGCCCATCGCGGTGCCCGGGATGTAGCCCTTCGGATTGGCGATGAAGTGGTTGAGATCCTCGATCGTCCAGGTGCCGCCCTTGGCCTTCATCGCGGCCGAGAAGTTGAAGCCGCGGCCTTCGCCGATCTTGTCGCCGACGATGCCGTAGAGGTTGGGGCCGACGGCATTCTTGCCGCCCTTGTCGAAGGTGTGGCAGGCCGCGCATTTCTTGGCGGCGGCAGCGCCCTTCTCAACCGAGGCGGTTTGCAGCAGCTTCTCGATCGGCTCGGCCGCGGCCGGCGCAGCGGCTTCCTTGCCTGCGCCCTGGGCCTCCTTCACGGCGATCTCGAACCCCGGTTTCTCCGGCATTTTCGGCGCGAAGATCGCGCCAGCGGAGAAGCTCGTGACCAGCACGACCAGACAGGCGGCCAGAACGGCGCCGAGGATTTTGTTCAGTTCGAAGGAGTCCATTTTGGAATCAGGCTCCGAGGGCGGATTTCATTGCTTGGAAGGCCGCGGGGCCGCGACCGTGAATCGCCCCAGGATTCGTCAAGGCATCGAGCGGAATCGAGCCGTCGCGCCTCCCCCTGCGGCAGAAGTGAGATATCGGTTTGCCCGTGCTCTGGCAACCCGTATAAGCGGGCCGCCCCTGCTGTCCCCATCCAGTCCGGCCCGCGCTGTTGCGACCGGCTCCGACCTGCCGTTTCCCGGATGACCAAGTCCAAAATCCTCGTGCTGATCCCTGCCCGCATGGCCTCGACCCGCCTGCCCGGCAAGCCGCTGCTCGACATCGCCGGCCAGCCGATGATCGTGCAGGTGCTCCGGCGCGCGCAGGAGGCCGCGATCGGCCGCGTGGCCGTGGCAACCGACACGCTGGAGATCGCGAACGCCGTGACGGCGGCGGGTGGCGAGGTGGTGATGACCAAGCCCAATCATCCCTCCGGGTCGGACCGCATCTACGAGGCCATGTGCAAGCTCGACCCTGCGCGCGAGGCCGAGATCGTGGTCAATCTGCAGGGCGATTTCCCGACCATCGACCCGCAGAACATCAGCGACGTGCTGCCGCCGCTGGACGATCCCGCCGTCGACATCGCGACCCTTGCCGCGCAGATCCATACCGAGGAGGAGAGCCTCAATCCGAACGTCGTCAAGGCGGTCGGCTCGCCTCTCGGCGGCCGGCGCATGCGCGCGTTGTATTTCACCCGGGCCACGGCGCCGTATGGCGACGGACCGAGGTACCATCACATCGGGCTTTACGCCTACCGCCGGGCGGCGCTGGAGCGCTTCGTCAGCCTGCCGCCGTCGCCGCTGGAGCAACAGGAAAAGCTGGAACAGCTGCGGGCGCTGGAAGCCGGCATGCGCATCGACGTGATGGTCGTCGACGCCGTGCCCCGCGGCGTCGACACCCCCGCCGACCTCGAAACCGCACGCCGGCTGCTGTCCAAGTCCTAAGCTGCTGCTACAAGGCCCCTCATGAGCAAGATCTTGAAAATCGCATTCCAGGGCGAGCCGGGAGCCAATTCCCACATCGCCATTTCCGAGGCCTATCCGACCGCCGAGGCCATGCCGTGCGCGACCTTCGAGGACGCGCTGAGCGCGATCTCCTCCGGCGAGGCTGACCTGGGCATGATCCCGATCGAGAATTCGGTCGCCGGCCGCGTCGCCGACATCCATCACCTGCTGCCGGCCTCCGGCCTCTACATCATTGGCGAGTGGTTCCTGCCGGTCCGCCACCAGCTGATGGCGCTGAAGGGCACCAGGCTCGCCGACATCAAGACGGTCGAGAGCCACGTCCATGCGCTCGGCCAGTGCCGCCGCATCATCCGCCAGCTCGGCGTCCGGCCGATCGTCGCCGGTGACACCGCGGGCAGCGCCCGGGACGTCTCCCAGCGCGGCGACAGGAGCGTCGCGGCGATCGCCTCGCGCCTCGCCGCCGAGATCTACGGCCTCGACATCCTCGCCGAGGACATCGAGGACGAGGCCCACAACACCACCCGCTTCGTCGTGCTGGCGCGCCAGGAGCAATGGGCCGAGCAGAACTCCGGGCCGTTGGTCACGAGCTTCGTGTTCCGCGTCCGCAACCTGCCGGCTGCGCTGTACAAGGCGCTCGGCGGATTCGCGACCAACGGCGTCAACATGACCAAGCTCGAGAGCTACATGGTCGACGGCAATTTCTTCGCGACGCAGTTCTACGCCGACGTCGACGGCCATCCCGACGACAAGGGGCTGGCCTTCGCCCTGGAGGAATTGAAGTTCTTCTCGCGCGAACTGCGCATCGTCGGCGTCTATCCGGCGCATCCGTTCCGCGCGACCTTCAGCGAGCGGATGGAATGATCGGACCGTCATCCCGCGGCTCCACATAGGCCGCCAGCTCGGCCGGCGTTCCCACCGGGAATGCCTGCTTCAGATGGTCGAGAAAGGCGGAGACGCGCGCGCTCAACAGCCGCCGCGACGGATACAGCGCCCACAGCGCAACCGCTGGCGCGTCCAAATCGCCCCAATGCGCCAGCCGGCCAGCCGCCAGATCGTGGCTGACGAGCGAGAGCGGCAGGCATGCGGCACCGACGCCGGCACGGACCGCATCGCGCACCATGATCAGCGATGACAACCGCAGGATCGGATCGATCGCGATGCGCGACGATCCCGTTGCAGCCATGACGTCCCACGCTGCGATCTGCTCGGTGCTACGAACAACCGCAGGAACGAGCGCGCCGTCCGCCGGCCGCGTCAGGCTTGGGCTGGCCACGACCACCAGCCGATCGCGCAGGAAGATGCGGCCGACGAGGCTCTCATCGGGATCGGGATTGACCCGGATCACTAGGTCATAGCCCTCCTCGACCATGTCGACGGCGCGGTCGTCGGTCGTCACCTCGAGCCGGACCTCCGGATATCTGAGCGCGAACGTAGCGGCGAGCTTACCCATCGCGGTCTGCGAGAACAGCAGCGGCGCGCTGATCCGCAACCGGCCGCGCGGCTGATCGCCGCCTGAGGCTATCGCACCGACGGTCTCGTCGAGCTCGGTCAGCAGCGCGCCCGTGCGCTCGAACAGCGCCCGCCCTTCCTCGGTCAGCCTCAGTGTGCGCCCGCCGCGCTCGATCAGCCTGATGTCCAGGCTCGCTTCGAGCTCCGCGACGCGGCGGGACAGCGTTGCCTTCGGACGACCGCTGGCGCGGGCGGCCCGGCCGAAGCCGCCGTGGCGGGCGACGAGCGTGAAATCGGCGAGCGCGAGCAGATCCATCTGTTCCATCAATGAGACGACATGTCCAAATATAGCGCCTATTGGCTCGCGTTTGGATCGATATCTTCCGGGTGTCTCAACACCAACCCCGGAGTGATCCCATGACCATCCTCGTGACCGGTGCCACTGGAACCGTCGGCCGTCGCGTCGTCGAACAACTCGTCAGGCGCGGGGCCGATGTCCGCGCCCTCGTCCGCGATCCTGGGAAGGCCAAGCTTCCGGCGGGCGTTCAGATCGCCCAAGGCGACCTGCTCGACGTCGATTCGCTGCGCGGCGCGTTCTCGGGCGTCTCGACCCTGTTCCTGCTCAACGCCGTCACGCCTGATGAATTCACTCAGGCGCTGATCGCGCTCAATCTGGTCCGCGAGGCCGGCATCGAGCGCATCGTCTATCTGTCGGTGATCCACGGCAACGTCTACGTCAACGTGCCGCACTTCGCCGGCAAGTTCGCCGTCGAGCGGATGGGCCTGAACGCCACCATCTTGCGCCCCGCCTACTTCATGAACAACGATCTCGCGATCAAGGACGTCGTGCTCGACTACGGCGTCTACCCGATGCCGATCGGAGCCAAGGGCCTCGCGATGATCGACGTCAGCGACATCGGCGAGATCGCAGCGATCGAGCTGATCCGCCGCGAGCAGTCAGCCGTGCCGCTGCCGCTCGATCGCATCAACCTGGTCGGTCCGGACACGCTGACCGACGCTGATGCCGCTGCGATCTGGTCTGACGTGCTGGGCCGCACGATCGCCTATGGCGGCGACAACACCGCGCAGTTCGAGACCAACCTCCGGCAGGTCATGCCGAGCTGGATGGCGTTCGACATGCGACTGATGGCCGAGCGCTTCCTGACCGACGGCATGGTGCCGGGCGAGGGCGACGTCGCGCGCCTCACCACGCTGCTGGGCCGGCCGCGGCGCTCGTACCGCGACTTTGTCGCCGAGATCTCGGCCACGGCCTGAAGCCGAGCCGCTCATCATCCCCCGAAACCAAATTGCGCGGCGCGCTTCCGCGAATGCGCCCCCTCCATGGAGATCATCATGACCAGTCAAGATAGCAATGTCACCACACCCAAGTCTAACATCCTCGTGCTTGGCGCCACCGGCGGCACCGGACGGCTGATCGTGCGCGACGCGCTGGCGCGCGGCCATCACGTCACCGCGCTGGTGCGCTCGCCCGACAAGGCCGGGGACCTGCAAGGCGCGCAACTGATCGTCGGCGATGCGCGCGACGAAGCCACGCTTCGCAAGGCGCTCAAGGGACAGGATGTCGTCATCAGTTCCTTGGGCACCTCGCTCAGCCCGTTTCGCGAGGTCACCACGCTCTCGACATCGACGCGGGCGCTCGTCAAGGCGATGGAGGCCGAGAATGTTGCGCGCCTTGTCGCCATCACCGGGATCGGCGCAGGCGACAGCCGGGGACATGGCGGCTTCGTCTACGACCGGCTGATCCTGCCGCTGCTGCTGCGCAACGTCTATGCCGACAAGAACCGGCAGGAGGCGATCATCCGCGATAGCGGGCTCGACTGGGTCATCGTCCGTCCCGCCATGCTCAACGACAAGCCGGGCGGCCAGACGGTCCGCGCGCTGACGGACCTCACAGGTTTTCACGGCGGCACGATCGCGCGGGCCGATGTCGCGCGCTTCGCGGTGGACCAGGTGAGCGACGACAGCTTCCTGCGTCGTTCGCCGCTAATCACGTGGTGAGACCGGCACGGCGCGCTTCGAAGTCCCGATCACGCCATTGTTCGCCTCAACTCTCTGCACGAACTCCGTTCGTCCAAGTGGGGGCTAGTTCGAGCACACATCTTCGCGGCGACGGGATTTTACCTCGCCCCGCTTGCGGGGAGAGGTCGGATTGCATCGAAAGATGCAATCCGGGTGAGGGGGGCTCTCCGCGAATGCGGTGCTCGCGGAGAGCCCCCCTCTCCCCGCAAGCGGGGCGAGGGAGCCCACCGTCCGTGCCTTGAAGTGACTGGATCCGACTTCGAGATGCGTGCTCACGCTAGCCCCGTCGGGGAGAGCTGAATCTTGATGCTGCACGATCCAGAACTCATCGGCTGCTGGGCTCGTGCGGGACTACGCCGCCGCCTTCCGCTCCAGGCCGAAGGCGTCGGCAAGCAGGCTGTAGGAGCGCTTGCGGGCGTCGTGGTCGAAGGTCGCCGTGATCACCATCAGCTCGTCGGCCTGGCTTGCCGCGATCATCGGATCGAGCTTGGCTCGCACCGTCGCCGGGCTGCCCACGAACAGCCGCGACCGGTTGCGTGCGATCGAGGCGCGGTCGGCGTCTGTATACATGTACGCCGCGGCCTCCTCGGGGCTCGGCAGCGGCAGGAACTGGCCGCGGTCGCGCCTGAGGCGGTTGAGGTCCATCGACGACGCCAGCCGCTCCGCCTCGGCGTCGGTCTCGGCCGTCACCACCGCGACCGCCAGGATCGCATGCGGCTGTGTCCGCCAGCGCGACGGCGTGAAATGGGCGCGGTAGGTTCGCATCGCGTCGACGGCGTCGTGGCTGGCGAAATGATGTGCGAAGCCGAACCCCATGCCGAGCTGCGCCGACAGCTCGCTGGAATAGTCGCTGGAGCCGAGCAGCCAGATCGGCGGCAATGGCGCGTCGTCGGGCATGGCGATGACGTTGTTGTAAGGATGACCGGCAGGGAACTCGCGGGTCTCCCACAGCATCAGCTCATGCAGCCGCTCCAGGAAGTCGTCGCCCTCGCGGCGGTCGAGCCGGCTGCGCAGCGCATAGGCCGTGGTGCCGTCGGTGCCCGGCGCGCGGCCCAGGCCGAGATCGATCCGGCCGGGAAACAGTGCCTCCAGCATCTTGAAGCGCTCCGCGACCACCAGCGGCGCATGGTTGGGCAGCATGACGCCGCCGGAGCCGACGCGGATGTGCTGCGTCGCTGCCGCGATCTGCCCAATCATGATGTCGGGCGACGGGCTCGCCACCGACGGCAGGCTGTGGTGCTCAGCCAGCCAATAGCGGACGTAGCCGAGCTGATCGACATGGCGGGCCAGATCGATGCTGTTGCGCAGTGCCGCCGAGGCAGGCGTGGCGGTGGTCGTGACGGAGAGGTCGAGCACTGAAAGCGGGATCATGGCTTCAACCTAATGACTGCGCGGCGTGCCACAATGGGCCAACCGCGGCGGAGCCCTGCTGGAAATGCAGGGATCGACATCATCCCGAGTTGGGACGCTGACATTGTATACAACGTCGCCCTCGAAACATCCCACACTCGATCTCGATCAAATCCGTTCACCCACAGCCAACACACATTGAAACATCAACATTTTATCTGCCCATCACATGATCGATGATAGCGGACAAAAGTCATCAAAATACATACAAGTGGGCTAAATCCCATTTAGGGTGGGCTGTCTATTGCGACGCACTTCCCTTATCTTCCCACATCCAAAGAGCGATCCCCTCTTGAGTTGAAATTTACGCGCCACCGGGAACCTGCGCTGCCATGACCGACCTCGCCACCGCCATCGCCGACGGCCACTCCGCAATCATCCGGCCGAAGATCTCGTTCGAGTTCTTCCCGCCGAAGACCGAGGAGATGGACCGGACGCTGTGGGCCTCGATCGAGCGCCTCGCCCCTCTGGAGCCGAGCTTCGTCTCGGTGACCTACGGCGCGGGCGGCTCGACCCGCGAGCGCACCCACGCCACGATCGCGCGCATCCTGAAGGAGACCGCGCTGCTGCCGGCGGCGCATCTCACCTGCGTCGGCGCTTCGCGCCACGAGATCGACGAGGTCGTCGACCGCTATCACGAGGTCGGCGTCCGCCACATCGTGGCGCTTCGCGGCGATCCGCCCGGCGGCATCGGCACGCCCTACTACACCCATGCCGAGGGCTATCAGAGCTCGCCCGAGCTGATCGCCGGCATCAAGAAGCGCCATCCCGACATCGAGGTCTCGGTCTCGGCCTATCCGGAGAAGCACCCCGAGAGCCGCGACTTCGACGCCGACATCGACATGCTCGAGGCCAAGGTCGACGCCGGCGCCACCCGCGCCATCACCCAGGTGTTCTTCGACAACGATCTCTACTTCCGCTACCTCGACCGTGTCCGCGCCCGCGGCATCACGATCCCGATCGTGCCCGGCATCATGCCGATGCACAATTTCAAGCAGGCGCGTGGCTTCGTGACGCGCGCCGGCACGACGGTGCCGGACTGGCTGGCCGAAAAATTCGACGGTCTCGACGACGATCCCGAGACCCGCAAGCTGGTCGCGGCGACCGTCGCCGCAGGCCAGGTGCAAAAGCTCGCCAAGCATGGCGTCGACACCTTCCATTTCTACACCATGAACCGCGCCGACCTCGTGTTCGCGATCAGCCATCTGCTCGGCATCCGTCCGAAGTCCGCCAACAAGGCTGCCGCCTGATGTCCACCCCTGTATCTCCAGCGCGTACCGCCTTCCTTGCCGCTGCAGCCAAGCGCATCCTGATCCTCGACGGCGCCATGGGCACGATGATCCAGGCGCTGCAGCTCGACGAGGCCGCCTTCCGCAGCGAGCGGTTCAAGGACTTCCATCGCGACCTCCGCGGCAACAACGACCTGCTGATCCTGACGCAGCCCGACGCCATCGAGGACATCCACGCGCAATATCTGCGCGCCGGGGCCGACATCGTCGCCACCAACACCTTCTCGGCAACCTCGATCGCGCAGGCCGATTACGACCTCTCCGACATCATCTACGAGCTGAACCGCGAGGGCGCCCGGCTCGCCCGCAATGCCGCGACCCGCGTTGCGGCCGAGGACGGCAAACAGCGCTTCGTCGCCGGCGCAATGGGCCCGACCAACCGCACCGCCTCGATCTCGCCCGACGTCTCCAACCCCGGCTACCGCGCCGTGACCTTCGACGACCTCCGGCTCGCCTATGGCGAGCAGGCGCGCGGGCTCCTGGACGGCGGCGCCGACATCCTGCTGCTCGAGACCATCTTCGACACGCTCAATGCCAAGGCGGCGCTGTACGCCATCGCCGAGCTCTGCGAGGAGCGCGGCATCGACGTGCCCGTGATGATCTCGGGCACCATCACCGACAAGTCCGGCCGCCTGCTCTCGGGCCAGATGCCGGAGGCGTTCTGGAATTCGGTGCGGCATGCCAGGCCGCTGACCATCGGCTTCAACTGTGCGCTCGGCGCCGAGGATCTGCGCGCCCATGTCGCCGACATCGGCCGCGTCGCCGACGCGCTGGTGTGTGCCTATCCCAATGCCGGCCTGCCCAACGAGTTCGGCCAGTATGACGAGACGCCGGCCTACATGGCGCGACTGATCGGCGAATTTGCGCGGGACGGCCTCGTCAACATCGTCGGCGGCTGCTGCGGCACCACGCCCGAACATATCGCGGCGATCGCCGCCGCCGTCGCCCCGCACAAGCCTCGCGCCGTGCCGGAGATCGCGCCGCGGCTGCGGCTGTCGGGCCTCGAGCCGTTCGAACTCACGCCCGCCATTCCGTTCGTCAATGTCGGCGAGCGCACCAACGTCACGGGCTCGGCCAAATTCCGCAAGCTGATCACCGCCGGCGATTACACCGCGGCGCTGCAGGTCGCGCGCGACCAGGTCGAGAACGGCGCCCAGGTCATCGACGTCAACATGGACGAGGGCCTGCTGGATTCGGAAGCCGCGATGCGGACCTTCCTCAACCTCGTCGCTGCCGAGCCGGACATCGCCCGCGTTCCCGTGATGGTCGACTCCTCGAAATTCCACGTCATCGAGGCCGGCCTGAAATGCGTGCAGGGCAAGCCGGTGGTGAACTCGATCTCGCTCAAGGAAGGCGAGGAGAAGTTCATTCACGAAGCGAAGATCGCGCGTCGCCACGGCGCCGCCGTGGTCGTGATGGCGTTCGACGAGACCGGCCAGGCCGACACCTACAAGCGCAAGACCGAGATCTGCGCCCGCGCCTACAAGATCCTGGTCGAGCAGATCGGCTTTCCGCCTGAGGACATCATCTTCGATCCCAACATCTTCGCCATCGCGACCGGACTTGAGGAACACAACAATTACGGCGTCGACTTCATCGAAGCGACACGCTGGATCCGGCAGAACCTGCCGCATGCGCATGTCTCGGGCGGCGTCTCCAATCTCTCCTTCTCGTTCCGCGGCAACGAGCCGGTGCGCGAAGCCATGCATTCGGTGTTCCTGTATCACGCCATCAAGGCGGGCATGGACATGGGCATCGTCAATGCCGGCCAGATGATCGTCTATGACGACATCGATCCGGAGCTGCGCCAGGTGTGCGAAGACGTCGTGCTCAACCGCGACCCCGGCGCCTCGGAGCGGCTGCTGGCGCTGGCCGAGAAATTCCGCGGCCAGGGCAAGCAGACCAAGGAGGCCGATCTGGCCTGGCGCGAATGGCCGGTCGACAAGCGGTTGAGCCACGCGCTGGTGCATGGGATCACGGAGTTCATCGAGCAGGACACCGAAGAGGCGCGCGCCGCCTCGACGCGGCCGCTCGACGTCATCGAAGGCCCGCTGATGGCCGGCATGAACGTGGTCGGCGACCTCTTCGGCGACGGCAAGATGTTCCTGCCGCAGGTCGTGAAGTCCGCGCGCGTGATGAAGCAGGCGGTGGCCTATCTGATGCCGTTCATGGAGGCGGAGAAGGCTGCCAACAAGGGCCGGGCCAACGAGCGCTCCAACGCCGGCAAGATCGTGCTCGCCACCGTCAAGGGCGACGTCCACGACATCGGCAAGAACATCGTCGGCATCGTGCTCCAGTGCAACAATTTCGAGGTCATCGACCTCGGTGTCATGGTGCCCGCGGCCAGGATCATCGACACGGCCAAGGCCGAGAACGCCGACATCATCGGTCTCTCCGGCCTGATCACGCCCTCGCTCGACGAGATGGCGTATCTCGCCTCGGAGATGGAGCGCCAGGGTCTCAACGTGCCGCTCCTGATCGGTGGCGCGACGACGAGCCGTGTCCATACTGCGGTCAAGATCGATCCGAACTACCAGAATGGCCCGGTCGTTCACGTCAACGACGCCAGCCGCGCCGTCGGCGTCGCCTCCTCACTGCTGTCGCCGGAGCGCAAGGATACCTACGCCACGGAGGTTCGCAGCGAGTATCAGAAGATCGCCGCTGCGCATCTGCGCGGCCAGGCCGACAAGAAGCGGCTGAAGCTCGCGGACGCCCGCGCCAACGCGCCGAAGATCGACTTCGCCAAGGCGAAGCCGGTCAAGCCGACCTTCCTCGGCACCAAGACGTTCGTCGACTACGACCTCGCCGAGCTTGTGCCCTATATCGACTGGACGCCGTTCTTCCAGACCTGGGAGCTCGCCGGCCGTTTCCCTGGCATCCTCGACGACGCCAAGGTCGGCGAGGCCGCGCGCTCGCTGTATGACGACGCGCTGAAGATGCTGAAGCGCATCGTCGACGAGAAGTGGTTCACGGCGCGCGCCGCGATCGGCTTCTGGCCGGCGAATGCGGCCGGCGACGACATCGTGCTCTATGCCGACGAGGGCCGCACCAAGCAGATCGCGACGCTGCACACGCTGCGCCAGCAGCTCGAGAAGCGCGAGGGTCGCTTCAATACCGCGCTCAGCGACTTCATTGCGCCGCAGGGCTCGGGCGTGCCGGACTATGTCGGCGGCTTCGTCGTCACGACAGGCCTCGGCGAGGATGCCGTCGCCGACCGCTTCAAGAACGCCAATGACGACTATTCCTCGATCCTGGTGAAGGCGCTGGCCGACCGCCTCGCCGAGGCGTTCGCCGAGCGCCTGCATGCCCGCGTCCGCCGCGAGTTCTGGGCCTACGCTCCGGACGAGGCGCTCTCGCCGGACGATCTGATCCTGGAGAAGTATCACGGCATCCGTCCCGCGCCCGGCTATCCGGCGCAGCCCGACCACACCGAGAAGGCGACCTTGTTCGAACTGCTCGACGCCGAGAAGAATGCCGGCGTGCGGCTGACCGAGAGCTTTGCGATGTGGCCGGGCTCGTCGGTGTCGGGCCTCTATTTTGCCTCGCCGGAGAGCTTCTATTTCGGCGTCGGCAAGATCGAGCGCGACCAGGTCGAGGACTACGCCGCGCGCAAGGGCATGACCGTCGCCGAAGTCGAGCGCTGGCTGGCGCCGATCCTGAACTACATTCCGGCAAGGGGCGGCCAGCAGGCGGACGCGGCAGCGCGCGCCGTCGCTTCGCCCGCTCCGGCCAACGACGCCGCCCCCGCCGAGCTCGCGAGCCATCCGGTGGGCTGCACCTGTGCCGTTCATCTCGCCTGGCGCAAGAAGGCGGTCGGCGCGAAGTAGCCGGCGCGGTCGCCCCATCCACAGCTGTCGTCCCCGCGAACGCGGGGACCCATACCGCGTGATCTACCCGTCGTCCGCGGGGCTGATATCGCGCAAAACAACATCTCCCTGTGGTTATGGGTCCCTGCGTTCGCAGGGACGACAGCGGTTATGACGCCCCCTGCTCGGCTCACACGCTGCACTTGGACGCCCCTGCCCGTGTCCCCCGCGCCACGGCCGCCGCGAATGACAATGCGCCACAGCCGGCGCCATGCGATGCAGCGTGGACTTATCCCCGGTAACCGGCTGAAATGCCGCCGGGGCCTCCGGGTGGTTTTTCGTTCATGTCGTTGCAGTTCAGGCTTGCGTCCCGAAACCTGTTCCATGACAGGCTTCGATTCATTGCCACCATCATCGGCATCATCTTCTCGATCGTGCTGGTGACCGTGCAGATGGGCCTCTATGTCGGCTTCCGCCGGATGGTCACGACCATGATCGACCATTCCCCGGCCGAGCTGTGGATCATGCCGGTCGGCACCAAATGCTTCGAGGACCCCTCGCTGCTCGACGAGCGGCAGCGGTTCCGCGCGCTTGCTGTTCCCGGCGTGGCGGAGGCGACGCCGCTGGTGATCGGCTATGCGCAATGGCGGCTGCCGCAGGGCACCACGACGCCGGTCTTCGTGGTCGGCTCGGAACTGCGCGGGCTCGGGCTGCATCCCTGGAACGTGGTGGAGGGACGGCTGGACGACCTGTCCGTGCCGGGCGCGGTCGCCATCGACCAGACCTATTTCGAGCGGCTCGGCATCGGCGGCGCCGGCCAGGCTGCGGAGCTCCGCGACCAGAAGGTGCAGGTGATGGCTGTCACCAAAGGCATCCGCTCGTTCACGACAACGCCTTACGTGTTCACCGACGTCGACCGCGCCCGCGCCTATACCGGCATCGCCTCGAACAAGGCGTCCTATCTGGTGGTCAGGCTGGCGGCCGAGGCCGACCTCTGGACCGTGCAGCGGGCGCTGCGCGACAGCCTGTCCAATGTCGACGTGCTGACCGCAGCCGAGTTCGCGAGCCGCAGCCGCTCGTTCTGGCTGTTCGGCACCGGCGCGGGTGCCGCGCTGTTCGCCGGCGCCCTGCTCGGCCTCATCGTCGGCACCGTGATCGTGGCGCAGACGCTCTATTCCAGCACCAAGGATCACATCAACGAGTTCGCGACCCTGCGCGCGATCGGCTCGTCCAGCCGCTACATCTACACCGTCATCATCTGGCAGGCGCTGCTCAGCGCCATCGTCGGCTTCGCCGGCGCTGCGGCGATCGGCAGGATCGTGGCGGCGGCGACCGCGGAATCGGCGCTGCCGGTCATCATGACCCCGACGCTGACGGTCGCGCTGTTCGTGCTGACGTTGACGATGTGCGTCGGCTCGGCGATCGCGGCGATCCTCAAGGTCATGCGCATTGACCCGACCCTGGTGTTCTCGCGATGACCGACACCGTGCTCGAGGCCACCGATCTCGTGCATCACCTCGGCCAGGGGGCCGGCCGGGTGCAGGCGCTGAAGGGCGTGAGCCTGTCGTTGAAGGGCGGCGAGCTGGCGCTGCTGATGGGCCCCTCAGGCAGCGGCAAGACGACGCTGTTGTCGATCCTGGGCTGCCTGATGACGCCGGATGGCGGTGCCGTGCGGGTTGCCAACCAGCCGGTCGCGGGGCTCGATCCCGAGGCGCTGGCGAAGCTGCGCCGCGAGCGCATCGGCTTCATCTTCCAATCCTATCATCTGTTTCCGACGTTGAACGCCGAGGACAATGTGCGGCTCGCGCTCGACGTGCGCGGCGAACGCGCGCGGGCCACGAAACTGGCGGCGCGCGAGGTGCTCGAGCGGGTCGGCCTCGGCCCGAAGAAGCGGTCGTTCCCGCGCCAGCTCTCGGGCGGCGAGCAGCAGCGCGTCGCGATCGCCCGCGCCATCGTCGGCAAGGCGCAGGTCATTCTCGCCGACGAGCCGACCGGCGCACTCGATACCGCCAACGGTCAGGCGATCATGACCCTGCTCGCCGATATCGCCAAGGATCCGTCGCGCGCGGTGCTGGTGGTGACGCACGATCCGCGCATCCTGCCGTTTGCCAATCGCGTCATTCACATCGAGGACGGCCGCATCGTCCGCGAGGAGAGCGGCGGCGAGTCCATGAAGAAAGTCTCGCACGCATGATATCGGGAATTCCAGAACGCGCTCACCTGCTCGGGCTCGTCGCCGCGGCTGCATTGGCTATCATCGTCACGCCGACCTCGATTCCACCGACGGCGCGTGCCGCCAATGCCCAGGAGGAACGCTGGCTGGCCGTCGCACCCGGCCGGGTCGAGCCGGCATCCGGCCTGATCAAGCTCGGCGCGCCGGTGGTTGGGCTGATCCAGGAGGTGCTGGTCAGGCCAAACGAGACCGTGTTCGCCGGCCAGGCCCTGGTGCGGCTCAGCGATGGCGAAGCTCGCGCGCAGCTCGCCAGCGCCGAGGCGCAGGTCGCGATGCGCAAGCGCGTGCGCAACAAGGAGTCGACGCCGTCTGGCGCGGGTCCCCGGCGCCGCGCCGAAGACGGCCTCGCCGATGCGCAGGCGGCGGCGTTCGACGCGCGTGCTGCGCTCGACAAGGCCGTGACCGAGCGGCGCGCCGGGCGCGGCGCCGATGCCGATGTCGACACCGCACGCACGCAATTGACAGCCGCGCAGGCGAAGCTGGAGCAGCAGGCCGACGAGCTGCGCAAGGTCACCGCTGATGCGCCACTGCCGATCAGCGCCGAGGGCCAGCTCAACGTCGCCCGCAGCGAACTGCAGAGCGCCCGCGCCACGTTGGAAAAGCTCACCATCCGCGCGCCGCTCGACGGCACGGTGCTGCAGGTCAATGCGCGCACCGGCGAGATCGCTTCGCCGCAGACGACGCCACCGCTGGTGCTGCTCGGCGACACGTCCTCGCTGCGCGTGCGCGCCGAGCTCGACCAGCGCGACCTCGACAAGATCAAGGTCGGCCAGCAGGCGGTGGTCCGCTCCGACGCCTTCCGCGGCCGCGACGTCGCCGGCAAGGTCGCCGCCATCGCCCCGCTGGTCGAGAGCAGCCGCACTGCTGCGCTCAGCCAGCGCAACATGACCGATGTCGACGTGGTGGAAGTGCTGGTCGATCTGGCCGAGCCGGGGCCATTCGCGGTTGGGATGAAGGTGGACGTGTATTTCAAGCCGTGAGGGGCGCGCCGTTCGGCCTACGCCTCGTGCGCTGCTGCCCACCCTCCCCTGGAGGAGGAGGGTCGCTCGCACGCGCAGCGGGCGATCGGGGTGGGTGAAGCCACGAGCACTGCTGCTGATGAGAGATCACCCCACCCCGCCTCACGTTTCGCTTCGCTCATCGTGCGGCGACCCTCCCCCTCCAGGGGAGGGTGAGCACCGAGCAAGCGGCACGGTCTGACGTCTCGATGGACTCCATCAATCCCCGCTCGGCGGGGCCAGCGGCTGGACGATCTCCTGGAATGGCGGCAGCGCCTCGCACCTTGCGGCGTGGGCCGCCAGCGCCGGATAGCGCGCGGCGTCGAACAGATGCGGATGCGCCTCGCGTGTGAAGCGCAGCACGCAGGCGACGGCGATGTCGGCGTGGCCGATGTTGTCGCCATACCAATAGGCGCTCGTCACATCTGCGCGCTCGGCCTCCAGCATTGCCAGCACGCCGGAGATCTGGGCCTCGCAGCGCGCGACCCACAGCGCGAGGCGGTCCTTGCGCAGCACGCGCTCGTAGATCAGGCTGACGGCCTTGTCGCCGAGACCGGTCGCGAGCGCGACCGTATGCAGCTGCTGGCGGCGCAGCGCGCCGCTCCGCGCCAGCATCGCGCGCTCGGGCCCGACGGTCTCGTCGAGATGATCGAGGATCGCCGCTGAATCGATCAGCGCCTCGCCGTCATCCAGCACCAGCACCGGCACGCGCAGCAGCGGATTGTACGGCGCGATCTTGTCGGCGTCGCCGAAGGTCGACCACGGCTTGTGCTCGAACGGCACGCCGTAGAGCTTGAGCGCGATCGCGGTGCGGCGGACGAAAGGCGAGTCGTATTGGCCGATCAGGAACATCGGTTATCCTCCTGTGCGGCGCATTGAAGCGCCGTTCGGCGCCGTTGTCAGCTCCGATGTTCAGGCGAGCAGCGGCACATGCGCTGCGACGTCGCGCGGCAGCGTGCCGTCGAGGCGCGGGTCGGGGGCGATCTCGATCTGCCGCCGGAAGGGACGGAAGCCGGAGCGCTGGTAGAAGGCCAGCGCACGGGGATGATCGAAGCTGCAGGTGTGGACCCAGAGCCGCGTCAGCGGCTGCGCCCAGGCGCGGCGCAGCGCGTGGTTCATCAGCAGCCGTCCGGCGCCGGTGCCGATCAGCTTCGACGTGACGCCGAACAGCGCCAGCTCGCAATCGGTCTTCTTGCGGAAGTCGAGCTCCAGCAGGGCTTCATCACCGCCGCCATGCGCCAAGGTGTAGATCTCGACTCCGTCAGCGCGAATCGTCTTGGCAAGCTCCGCATCGCTCATCCGCGTGCGCTGCGACCACAGCCACTCCCAGCCGACGCGGGCATAGAGGTCGCGGTACCAAGCGAGATCGGGCTGCGCGACGCGGCGAATGCTCCAGTCGCCGACCGGATCGGGCGGCAGCACCGGCGGTGCCAGCATTTCCAGCGAGGTCACCACGGCCGCGACCTTGCCGGGCGGGACGTCGACATATCCGTCGGGAATGGTCACTCAAGACGACCTGATTGAAGGGTGATCGGCAACCAGCTTACCTCGGACGTAATTGGAACCGCACAGCGGTCCCGGCATGGTCGGCGCATTCAACATCAGGAGCCATGCCCATGCAACGACGAGACGTGCTGCTGACCGCGGCAGCAGCCACCTTCGCGGCGACGGGACCGAGCCTCGCCGCCGCACCGACCGCGGCGCGCCCCCGTATCCGCTGCAGCGACGGCGTGACGCTCTATCACGAGGAGTGGGGCAGCGGCCGGCCGGTGCTGTTCGTACATGCCTGGGCGCTGACCAGCGCGATGTGGACCTACCAGATCTCCGATCTCAGCCAGCGCGGGCTGCGCTGCATTGCCTTCGACCGCCGCGGCCATGGACGCTCCGACGTGCCGGGCAGCGGCTACGAGCTCGACCGCCTGGCCGACGACATCGCCGAGGTCATCGCGCAGCTCGACCTTGATGATGTCGCGCTGGTCGGCATGTCCATGGGCTGCAACGAGATCCTCAACTGCGTCGCGCGGCACGGCACGGGACGCATCTCGCGCATCGCGATGCTCGGACCGACGACGCCGTTTCCGCTGCAGACCGCGGACAATGCGCTCGGCGCGCCCCACGGCTATTTCGAGCAGTGCTGGGCCGCGTGGCAGAGCGACTTTCCGAAATGGATCGAGGACAACAAGCTGCCGTTCTTCACGAAGGACGCCTCGCCGCAGATGATGGAATGGGTCGCGGCGATGATGCGCCAGATGCCCATTCCCGTCGCGGTCGCCACCAACCGCGCGCTGATCGCGACCGACCTGCGGCCGGTGCTTGCGAAGATCGACCGTCCCGTGCTGATCCTGCACGGCGACAAGGACGTCTCAGCGCCGCTCGACATGACGGCACGGCCGACCGCCAAGGGCATCAAGGGCGCCGAGCTGAAGGTCTATCCCGGCGGCCCGCATGGGCTATTCGTGACCCACATGAAGCAGGTCAATGCGGACCTTGCTGCGTTCCTGGCTTAGCTGCTGTGGGAGGCGAGCGCCCTACTCGCCCTCGTCGCTCGCCAGCACCCCCTTCACGGCGCGAGCCCAGCCGGCGAGCTTGCGCTCTCGCGTCGCCGCGCTCATCGCCGGCCGGAAGCGGTGCTCGAGCCGCCAATTGTCGGCGAACTTTTCCGGCTCCGGATAGACGCCCGCGTGGAGGCCGGCGAGATAGGCGGCGCCGAGCGCGGTGGTCTCCTGGATCATGGGACGGTCGACTGGTGCGTCGAGCAGGTCGGCGAGACGCTGCATGGTCCAGTCCGAGGCGGTCATGCCGCCGTCGACGCGCAGCACGATCGTGGCGGCGGACGCATCGGGCCAGTCGGCGCGCATCGCGGCCCACAGATCGTAGGTCTGGTAGCACACGCTCTCCAACGTGGCATGCGCGAGCTCGGCCGGGCCGGTATTGCGGGTCAGGCCGAACAGCGCGCCGCGCACGCGCGGATTCCAATACGGTGCGCCGAGGCCGACGAAGGCCGGCACCAGATAGACCGACTGCATCGAGTCGGACTTGTCGGCGAGCGGGCCGGTTTCGGCGGCATGCTTGATGATGCCGAGCCCGTCGCGCAGCCACTGCACGGCCGAGCCGGCGACGAAGATCGAGCCTTCGAGCGCGTAGGTCCTGACGCCGTTGAGCTGATAGGCGATCGTCGTCAGCAGCTTGTTGTTCGATTTCACCGGCGTGGCGCCGGTGTTGAGCAGCGCGAAGCAGCCGGTGCCGTAGGTCGACTTCATCATGCCCGGCGTGAAGCAGGCTTGGCCGATGGTGGCCGCCTGCTGGTCGCCGGCGATCCCCGCGACCTTGATCGGGCCGCCGAACAGATCGGGCGTGGTGGTGCCGAAATCGGCGGAGGAATCCTTCACCTCGGGCAGCATCGAGCGCGGCACGCGCAAGAGCTTCAGCAGCGTCTCGTCCCACGCACCGGTGTGGATGTTGAACAGCAGCGTGCGCGAAGCGTTGGTGGCATCGGTGGCATGCACCTTGCCGCCGGTCAGCCGCCACAGCAGGTAGCAATCGACGGTGCCGAACATCAGTTCGCCGCGTTCGGCGCGCTCGCGCGCGCCAGGGACGTGGTCGAGGATCCAGGCGACCTTGGTGCCGGAGAAATAGGGATCGATGATCAGGCCGGTTTTGGCGCTGACATCCGGCTCGTGGCCATCGGCCTTGAGCTTGGCGCAGATGTCGGCGGTGCGGCGGTCCTGCCAGACGATGGCGCGGTGGACGGCCTGGCCGGTGGCGCGGTCCCATACCACGGTGGTCTCGCGCTGGTTGGTGATGCCGATCGCCGCGATGTCCTTGGCCGTCAGTCCCGCCTTCTCAAGCGCATCGCGGCAGGTCATCACCGTCGAGGTCCAGATGTCCTCCGGCTCGTGCTCGACCCAGCCGGAGGCCGGGAAATGCTGCGGGAATTCCTGCTGCGCGACCGCGGCGATCGAGATGTCGGAGCGGAACACCATCGCGCGCGAGGACGTGGTGCCCTGATCGATGGCCAGCACGAAGGACATGGGTTTTCTTCCCGGTAGGTTGACGACGTTGGGCCGACAAGCAAGCGGATCGGGCGGGCGAGGTCAAGGTGGAGCGGCACGTGTCTATCCACCCTCCCCTGGAGGGGGAGGGTCGCCCGCGCAGCGGGCGAGCGGGGTGCGGTGAGCCACGGGCGATGGCGATTGTGGAGAGATCACCCCACCCCGCCTCACGTTTCGCTTCGCTCGTCGTGAGGCGACCCTCCCCCTCCAGGGGAGGGTGAACACCCGCGATCAGCTCCGCCGCTCGGATACGAAGGCTACACCGCGGCCGTTGTCACGCCGCCGTCGACGACGATGGTCTGGCCGGTCATGAAGGTCGACGCGTCCGAGGCGAGGTAGGCGACCGCGCCGGCGATCTCGTGCGGCTCGCCGATGCGACGCAGCGGGGTGGTGGCGCAGCGCTGCTTCAGGCGGGCTTCGTCCTCCCACAGCGCGCGGGCGAAATCGGTCTTGATCAGGCCGGGCGCGACGCAATTGATGCGCACGCCGTGCGGCCCCCATTCGCCGGCAAGGCTGCGGCACAACGCGAAGTCGGCGGCCTTGGAGATGCCGTAGGCGCCGATCACGGTCGAGCCGCGCAGGCCGCCGATCGAGGAGACGATGATGACCGAGCCCTTGCCCCGCGCGGCCATCGGCGGGATCGCCTTGGCGCAGAGCCAGAGATTGCTCTTCACGTTGGAGGCCATGATCTTGTCGAAGGCCTCGTCGGTGATGTCGAGCAGCGGACCGTAATACGGGTTGACCGCAGCATTGCAGACGAGGATGTCGACCTGGCCGCAATGCTTCACGGCGCCGTCGATCAGCGCGTCGACCTCGGCCCGCCGGGAGATGTTGCAGGGGATGACGTGGGCCTCGCCACCATTGGCGCGGATGGCGCTCGCAACCTCCTCGCATGCGTCCGGCTTGCGGCTGGAGATCACCACCTTGGCGCCGAGTTGCGCGAGCAGCTCCGCCGACGCCCGGCCGATTCCGCGGCTCGAGCCGGTGATGACGGCGACCTGGCCGGAGAGGTCGAAGGGATTGGGGGTCATGTCTGCTTCCTCCGCGTCATTGCGAGGAGCGAAGCGACGACGCAATCCAGATCAAGCATACCGCCCTGGATTGCTTCGCTTCGCTCGCAATGACGGCTCGATTGATCAAATCACTCCGGAGCCGCTCGACACCGGCAGCGTAGCCCTCTCAAATCCGTCATGCGCGGGCTTGACCCGCCTGCGGGGCCGAAGCCCCTTCGGCGCGGCGAAGGCCCGCGCATCCATCTTCAGAAAGCGATGGGTTGCCGGGTCAAGCCCGGCAACGACAAAGCTTTCTAGATCAACCCGCCCGCCTCGCTGACGCGGCGCATGTGGTAGTCGGTGTCGCCGAAGGTGCTCTCGATCATCGTCAGACGCTTGAAGTAGTGGCCGATCTTGGCCTCCATGGTCATGCCGATGCCGCCATGGAGCTGGATCGCCTGCTGGCCGACGAACTTAGCCGACTTGCCGATCTGCACCTTGGCCGCGGCGATCGAGGTGGCGCGCTCCTTGGCGTCGTCGAACTCGGCGGCCATGGTCGCGAACATCGACATCGAGCGGGCCTGCTCCAGCGCGACGAACATGTCGGATGCCCGGTGCTGCAGCGACTGGAACGAGCCGATCGCGACGCCGAACTGCTTGCGCGTCTTGATGTACTCGACCGTGGTCTTCAGCGACTCGTCCATCAGGCCGACGGCCTCCGCGCACAGCGCGATGCGGGCCTCGTCGACGACGCGCTCGATCAGCGGCAGGGCATTGACCGGATCGCCGATCGCGGCGTCGGCGCCGACTTCCACACCGGTGAAGGTGATGTCGGCGGCATGCAGACCGTCCTGGGTCGGATAGCCCTTGCGGGTGACACCCTTGGCGTCGGCCGGCACGATGAACACGCCGATGCCCGACTTGTCGCGCTGGCCGCCCGAGGTGCGCGCGGTCACGATCAAGGTGTCGGCGTTCTCGCCGTTGAGCACGACGAACTTTTCGCCGTCGATGACCCAGCCATCGCCCTTCTTCTTCGCAGACGTCGCAACGTCGAACAGGTCATAGCGCGACTGCTTCTCGAGCTGGGCAAACGCAAACGTCCTGCTGCCGTCGATGATTCCAGGCAGATGCGCGGCCTTCTGCGCCGCCGAGCCGCCATGACGGAGGAAACCGCCGGCCAGCACCACGGTTGCGAGATACGGCTCGAGCACCAGCGCGCGACCCATCGCCTCCATCACGATCATGGTCTCGACGCCGCCGGCGCCGAAGCCGCCGTCGTCTTCCGAGAACGGCAGACCGAGCAGGCCCTGCTCGGCGAGCTTGGACCACATCGCGCGGCTCCAGCCGCCCTTCTCCTTCATGTACAGCTTGCGCTTGTCGAAATCGTAGGCATCCGCCAGCAGGCCGTCGATGCTGTCCTTGAGGAGACGCTGCTCCTCGGTGAGATCAAAATCCATGCTCTCTATCCTCGTACCCGGAATTCATCATCGGCGTCATTCCGGGACGCGCCGCAAGGCGCGGGCCCGGAATCCATACTCACGATGGTGGTTATGGATTCTCCGACGCGCAACTGCGCGTCGTAGCTCGCCGCTTCGCGGCGCCCCGGAATGACAGCAACTCAGAGCCCCAGCACCGCCTTGGCGATGATGTTGCGCTGGATCTCGTTGGAGCCGCCGTAGATCGAGACCTTGCGGTTGTTGAAGTAGCTCGGCGCGATCTGGGCGGTCCAATCCATGGTCTCGTTGCTGTCGTCGTCGCCATGGACGTCGTAGGGCGCGGCAAACGGGCCGATCACCTCCATCAGCAGCTCGGTCGTGGTCTGCTGGATCTCGGAGCCCTTGATCTTCAGCACCGAGGACGCCGGATTGGGCTTGCCCTTGCCGTGCTTGCCCTCGTCGGCGACGACGCGCAGTTGCGTCAGCTCGAGCGCCTTCAGCTCGACCTCGCAGGCGGTGAGCTTCTCGCGGAACGACGGGTCCTCCAGCACCGGACGGCCGCCGGATTCGATCTTGCCGGCGAGCTCCTTGATGCGGCGGATACGCTCCTTGGAGACGCCGACGCGGGCGATCCCCGTGCGCTCATTGCCGAGCAGGAACTTGGCGTAGTCCCAGCCCTTGTTCTCCTCGCCGATCAAGTTCTCGATGGGCACTTCGACGTCGTCGAAGAACACCTCGTTGACCTCGTGGCCGCCGTCGATGGTCTGGATCGGACGCACCGTGACGCCCTTCGACTTCATGCTGAACACGATGAAGGAGATGCCCATCTGCTTCTTCGCGGAGGGATCGGTGCGGCACAAGCAGAAGATCATGTCGGCGTGCTGCGCGAGCGTGGTCCAGGTCTTCTGGCCGTTGATGATCCACTTGTCGCCGCGGCGCTCGGCCTTGGTCTTCAGCGATGCGAGGTCGGAGCCCGAGCCCGGCTCGGAGAAGCCCTGGCACCACCAGTCGTCGACATTGGCGATGCGCGGCAGATACTTCTTCTTCTGCTCCTCGTTGCCGAAAGTGTAGATGACGGGGCCGACCATGCTGACGCCGAAGGCGAGCGGCTGCGGCGCCGGATAGGCCTGCAACTCCTCGTTGAAGATGTAGTGCTGCACCGAGGTCCAGCCGGTGCCGCCATATTCCTCCGGCCAGTGCGAGACACCCCAGCCCTTCTTGTTGAGGATGCGCCACCAGGTCACCATCTCGTCCTTCGACAGATGGCGGCCTTCGATCATTTTGCGCCGGGTCTCCGGCGGGACATTGTCCTTGAAGAACTGCCGGACTTCCTCGCGGAACGCCTGCTCTTCCTTCGTGAATGCAAGATCCATCGGATCCTCCCGTGTGTATATATTCGTCGACAAATCGAGCTGTCATTCCGGGGCGCCTCGAAGAGGCGAACCCGGAATCCATAACCACCATCGTGAGTATGGATTCCGGGCTCGCGCTCCGCGCGCCCCGGAATGACGAAGACCTATTGCAGCACCTCGAACAGGCCGGCGGCGCCCATGCCGCCGCCGACGCACATCGTCACCACCGCGTACTTGGCCTTGCGGCGGCGGCCTTCGATCAGCGCGTGGCCCGTGAGCCGCGCGCCCGACATGCCGTAGGGATGGCCGACCGCGATGGCGCCGCCATTGACGTTGATCTTGTCGGGGTCGATGCCGAGCTTGTCGCGGCAGTACAGCACCTGCACGGCGAACGCCTCGTTGAGCTCCCACAGGCCGATGTCGTCGACGGTCAGCCCGTGGCGCTTGAGCAGGCGCGGCACCGCGAACACCGGGCCGATGCCCATCTCGTCGGGCTCGCAGCCATGCGCGACGAAGCCGCGGAAGATGCCGAGCGGCTGCAGGCCGCGCTTCGCCGCGGTGGCGTCGCTCATGATCACGCAGGCGGAGGCGCCGTCGGAGAGCTGGCTGGCATTGCCGGCGGTGATCGAGAAGCCGTCGCCGCGCACGGCCTTGAGGCCGGCGAGACCTTCGGCCGTCGTCTCGGGACGCGGACCTTCGTCCTGCGACAGGGTGACGTCCTTGAACGAGACGTTGCCGGTGGCCTTGTCGGTGACCGCCATCTTGGTCGAGATCGGCGCCAGCTCGTCGTTGAACTTGCCGCCCTGCTGCGCGGCAGCGGTGCGGCGCTGGCTCTCCAGCGCATATTCATCCTGGCGCTCGCGGGAGATGCCGTAGCGCTTGGCGACGATCTCGGCGGTGTCGATCATCGGCATGTAGACGTCGCCCTTGATCTCGAGCAGCGCCGGATCGGTGGCCTGGAACGTGTTCATCTTGTCGTTCTGGACCAGCGAGATCGATTCGCCGCCGCCGCCGACCGCGATCTCGACACCGTCGAAGATCACCGAGCGCGCCGCGAGCGCAATCGCCTGCAGGCCGGAGGCGCACTGGCGGTCGATGGTGGTGCCGCCGACCGACACCGGCAGGCCGGCACGCAGCAGCGCCTTGCGCGCGATGTTGCCGCCGGTCGAGCCCTGCTGCAGGGCTGCGCCCATCACGACATCCTCGACCTCGGCCGGATCGACCTTGGCGCGCTTGACGGCCTCGCCGATGGCGTGGCCGAGCAGCGTCGCGCCGCCGGTGGCGTTGAGCGCGCCGCGATAGGCCTTGCCGATCGGCGTGCGGGCGGTGGAAACGATGACGGCATCGGTCATGGGCGACCTCCTGTTGTTGTTACGGATGTTTGCTGTGAGACGTGGGTGATTGCTGCTGGCGCAGTTCGTGACGCGACAGCTTGCCGACCGGCGTGCGCGGCAGTTCGTCGACGAACTCGACCGCCGCCGGCAGCTCGTGCTTGCCGAGCTTGCCGGTGAGGAAGGCGCGGAGATCCTCGACCGGGAACGGCGCGAAGCCGTCGCGCAGCTTGATGAAGGCCTTGGCCGCCTCGCCGCGATAGGCGTCGGGAATGCCGATCACGATAACCTCCTGCACCGCCGGATGGGTGTAGATCGCCTGCTCGATCATCTGCGGATAGACGTTGA
Source organism: Bradyrhizobium sp. HKCCYLRH3097 (assembly GCF_051167875.1). Classification (NCBI taxonomy): domain Bacteria; kingdom Pseudomonadati; phylum Pseudomonadota; class Alphaproteobacteria; order Hyphomicrobiales; family Nitrobacteraceae; genus Bradyrhizobium; species Bradyrhizobium sp. HKCCYLRH3097. Next base: position 980,578 of record NZ_JBNPTX010000001.1, on the reverse strand, counting down.
AGCCGCCGGAGATGATCATGTCCTTCTTGCGATCGACCAGGAAGTAGAAACCGTCGGCGTCGACATAGCCGATGTCGCCGGTCAGGAAATGATCGCCGACGAACGACTGCGCCGTTTCGTCCGGCCGGTTCCAATAGCCCTTGGTGACGTTCGGCCCCTTGATCCGGATCTCGCCGACCTCGTTCACGCCGAGCACCTTTGCGGGATCCTCGAGCGACACGACGTCCATCTCGATGCCGGGCAGCGTGATCCCGATCGAGCCGGGCTTGTCCGGGCCACCCTTGGGATGGGCGGTGCCGGGCGAGCAGGTCTCGGTCATGCCCCAGCCGCTCTTCAGCTTCATGCCGACGCGGCGCTCCAGGATGCGCGCGACCTCGACTGGCAGCGGCGCGCCACCGGAGCCAACGCTGGTCAGCGACGACAGATCGCGCGTGTCGAGATCGGGCAGGTTGGCGATCGCGATCCACATCGTCGGCACGCCGGGAAAATAGGTCGCGCGCTTGACCTCGATGTCGCGCATCACGGCTTCCAAGTCGAAGCGCTGGTGCAGCGAGATCAGGCTGCCGAGACGCAGCGAGGTCAGCAGCACCACCGTCAGTGCATAGATGTGGAACAGCGGCAGCACGCAGATGACTCGGTCGGAGCCGTTGCCGTTCGCGCGCGTCGCGCGGCCCCAGATTTCGGCGATCGACACCGCCGAGGTGAGATTGCCATGGGTCAGCATCGCGCCCTTGGGCAGGCCGGTGGTGCCGCCGGTATATTGCAGCAGGGCGATGTCGTCGGGCGAGATGGCCGGCCACGCTGCCGGCGCCACGGCGCCCTCGACGAAGGCACGATGGGTGGTCACGGCGGAGCTATCCGGCAACGGCGTCTGCGACGTACCGACCTTGCCCCAATGATCATCCTCGCAGACGATCAGGCGGTCGAGCAGGCCCTTCTCGAGGAACTTCAGCGCCGTCGGCAGCAGCGCCGACAGGTTCGAGGTGACGAGAATGCGTGCGCCGGAATCGCTGAGCTTGTGCGACAGCGCGATCTCGCCATCGAGCGGCGACAGGTGCACGACGCGGGCGCCGGCCTTGAGCGCGCCGAAGAAGTTGATCGGATGATCCGGCGTATTGCCGAGGAACAGCGCGATCGACGCGCCCTTGCCAAAACCGGCTCGCAGGAACGCGGCGGCAGCCTGGTCGACGAGCGCCGCGAGTTGCTTGAAGGTGACGGGGCGGTCGCGGAATTCCAGCGCGTCGCGATCGCCGAAGTCACTGACCGCCTTTGCCAGCAGATCTGGCAAGGTGCCACGCGCGATCGGCGCGTCCCAGCGGACGCCTTCGGGATAGAACTGTTCGCCAGGATGGGTCATGCGGACTCTGTGTTTCTTGCCGTAAGGCGGCCCCGCTCTTCCCGTTCCCTCCCCCCTTGTGGGGGAGGGCCAGGGAGGGGGGTGGCTCCGGGCGAGACTGCCGTTGTGGACCCCCACCCCCAACCCCTCCCCGCAAGGGGGAGGGGGGCGCAGCTGTGCACGGAGCTAGGGCAAAGCCTCAAGCGGCCTTCCCCTGCGCCAGCGAGGCGAAAGTCTTGCCTTCCTCCGCGAGCTGCTTCAGCAGCGGCGCCGGCTCGAGCGAGGGATCATTGGTCTCCTTGGCATAGAACGCCAGCCGCTCGGCGATGTGCTTCAGGCCGACGCTGTCGGCCCAGTACATCGGGCCGCCGCGATAGATCGGCCAGCCATAGCCGTACAGCCAGACCACATCGATGTCGGACGGACGCGCGGCAATGCCTTCGGCGAGGATCTTCGCGCCCTCGTTGATCATCGGATACATCATGCGCTCGAGGATCTCCTCGTCGCTGACCGCGCGCCGCTTGAGGCCGAGCTTGGCGAGCGTCTCGTCGATCAGCTTCTCGACATCGGGATCCGGCAGCGGCGCGCGCGAGCCCGCCTCATATTTGTAATAGCCCTTGCCGGTCTTCTGGCCGAAGCGGCCGGCCTCGCACAGCGCATCCGCGATCTCGCTCTTGATGCCGCGGTCCTTGCGCGAGCGCCAGCCGATGTCGAGACCGGCGAGATCGCCCATCGCGAACGGGCCCATCGGCATGCCGAACTTGGTGACGACCGCGTCGACCTGCTGCGGCAGCGCGCCTTCGAACAACAGCTTCTCGGCCTGCTTGCCGCGCTGCGCCAGCATGCGGTTGCCGACGAAGCCGTCGCAGACGCCGACCACGGCCGGCACCTTTGCGATCTTGCGCGCGATCGACACCGCGGTGACGAGCGCATCCGGCGCCGTCTTCTCCGCACGCACGATTTCGCACAGCTTCATGACGTTAGCCGGCGAGAAGAAATGCATGCCGAGCACGTCCTGCGGCCGGCTGGTCTCTGCGGCGATGGCGTCGATGTTCAGATAGGACGTGTTCGAGGCCAGCACCGCGCCCGGCTTTGCGTATTGATCGAGCTTGCCGAACACTTCCTTCTTCACCGCCATGGTCTCGAACACCGCCTCGATGACGAGGTCGGCGTCCTTGACGTTCTCGAGACCGACCTTGCCGTCGATCAACGCCATGCGCTTGGCCGGTGCATCCGCCGGGATGCCGCCGCGCGCGGCGGTCGCCTCCCAGTTCTTCTGCATGACGCCCATACCGCGCTTCAGCTGCTCCTCGGCGGTCTCGATCAGCGTGACCGGAATGCCAGCATTGGCGAACGACATCGCAATGCCGCCGCCCATGGTGCCGGCGCCGATGATCGCGACGCGCTCGACCTTGCGGCCCTTGGTGCCCTCGGGCACGCCGGCGATCTTGGCAGCCTCGCGCTCGGCGAAGAACGCATAGCGCTGCGCCTTGGACTGATCGCTGGTGAGCAGCTTGAGGAAACCTTCGCGCTCCTTCTTCAGGCCCTCGTCGAACGGCAGGTCGATCGCATAGCCGACCGCGTCGGCCGCTGCGAACGGCGCCTCGAGCCCACGCGACTTCTTGGTGATCGCCGCCACCGCACTGGTGAAGATCGTGCGATCGGCCTTGGCGGCCGCCAGCTTGGAATCGTCATCGCGCAATTTGCGCAGCGGACGGTTCTCCGCCACCACCTTGCGCGCGAAGGCTTCGCCGCCCGATGCCGGCCCCTCGACGATCTCCTCGATCAGGCCCGCCTTCAGCGCTTCCACTGCGCCGATCGGGTCACCGCCGACGATCATCTTGACTGCGAGCTCGGGGCCTACGGCGCGCGGCAGGCGCTGGGTGCCGCCCGCGCCCGGCAGCAGGCCGAGCTTCACCTCGGGCAGTCCGAGCTTCGCCTCCTTGGTGGCGACACGATAATGACAGGCGAGCGCCACTTCGAGACCACCGCCCAGGGCCGTTCCATGAATCGCCGCAATGACCGGCTTGGGGCTGTTCTCGATCGTGCTCAGCACGTCGTTGAGCGCCGGCGGCTTCGGTGGCTTGCCGAACTCGGTGATGTCGGCCCCGGCGATGAAGGTACGGCCGCCGCAGGTCAGCACGATCGCCTTGATCGCGGGATCGGCGATCGCCGCCTTGACGTTGTCCAGGATGCCGCCGCGAACTGCGGCACTCAGCGCATTGACGGGCGGGCTGTCGATGGTGACGATGCCGATGATGTCATGACGGTCAAGCTTTGCCACTTCGCTCACGCGTAAGCTCCTTGGGATGTCGTTTCTTTGCGGCCGGTTAACGCACCGGCCAATTCTTGGCTCTTCATTTGCGCAGAGTATCAGCCTTGCTTGCGTCTACCCGCTGCCGAACATCAATTCCGCAGTGCGAAATCTAATTCCACATCTTGACATCCAGGGTTATTTTGAAGCACGAGCGTTGTCAACGAGGCTCATCAATCAACAGCCGATGACATGAAACGCCCAGGGAAGAAACCCGCGACCGATCGGAGCTTCGTCGTCGCGCTGGCGCGCGGCCTCGACGTGCTGCGGGCGTTCCGGCCGAATGACGGCCTGCTGGGCAATCAGGAAATCGCCGCGCGCACCAACCTGCCGAAGGCGACGGTCTCGCGCCTCACTTACACGCTCACCAAGCTCGGCTATCTCACCCCGGTGCCGCGCTTCGAGAAATACCAGCTGGCCCCAGCGGCGCTGGCGCTGGGCTACGCCGCGCTCGCCAATCTCGGCATCCGCCATCTTTCCGAGCCGTTCCGCGAGCAGCTGATGCGCGAGACCGGCGGCGCGGTCGCCATCGGCGGCCGCGACCGGCTGAGCATGATCTATTTCGGCCAGAGCCGTCACGGCGTCATCAACGTTCAACTCGACGTCGGCTCGCGCATTCCGATTGCAACGACCGCGATGGGCCGCGCCTACATCTGGGCGCTGCCGGACGAGGACCGCGCCGCGTTGATGCGGGAGATGCGCGAGCATTACGGCAGCCGTTGGCCGAAGATCCGCGACGGCATCGAGCGCGCCGGCGAGACCGTTGCGAAATATGGCTTCACGATCTCCGCCGGCGAATGGCAGGACGACGTTCATGCGGTCGGCGTCGCGTTGCGGCTGAACGACGGAACCGGTCCCTACGCCGTGAATTGCGGAGCACCGGCATTCCGCTTCACGGAAGAGCGCTTGCGCACCGACATTGGACCTCGTCTCGTCGCGATGGTAAGGAACATCGAAGCGGCGCTCGGCGGCCTCGCGCCGTCAACTAATCAAACAAGCAGCCCATCAAACAAAGAACTCAATAAAAAGCCGAAGCCAGGAGGAAAAGTTGCCCGTGTTGCCGAGGGTATCAGATAGCCTGCATCATCGCGGTCGGCTGGCGCCGCGTCCTGACCTGAACGATTTGGGGAGGGGCGAGACGAGATGACGCAGGCACAACTCGCCCAGACCAACGATCCGCTGCTCGTCGTCCGCGACGTCAGCGTCGTGTTCGGCGGCATCGTGGCGCTGAACGGCGTCTCGTTCGAGATGCGCGAGGGTCAGATCCTCGGCCTCATCGGCCCGAACGGCGCCGGCAAGACCACCCTGTTCAACTGCCTCAGCCGGCTCTACCAGCCGAGTTCCGGCGACATCCTGATGGAAGGCCACAGCATCCTGAAGCGGCCGCCGCACCGCATTGCCGAGATCGGCATCGGCCGCACCTTCCAGAATGTCGCGCTGTTTCCCAATCTCTCCGTGCTCGACAACGTCCGCGTCGGCACCCATGCGCGCACCTCCAGCGACATCATCTCGGATTCGCTGCGTCTGGCCTGGGTCCGGCGCAGCGAGAATTCCGTCAACACCAAGGTTCACGAAATTCTCGCCTATCTCGACCTCGAGGAGGTCGCGCACAAGACCGTGTCCGGGCTGCCGTTCGGCACCCAGAAGCGCGTCGAGCTGGCGCGCGCGCTCGCCGCCGATCCCAAGATCCTGCTGCTCGACGAGCCCGCCGGCGGGCTCAATCATGAGGAAGTCCATGTGCTGGGCGATCTGATCCGGCGCATTCGCGACGACCGCAAGGTGACCGTGCTGCTGGTCGAGCATCACATGGGACTGGTGATGTCGATCGCCGACCACGTCGTGGCGCTGAATTTCGGCCGCAAGCTCGCCGAGGGCACGCCCGCCCAGGTGCAGGCCGATCCCGACGTCATCAAGGCCTATCTCGGGAGCAAGGATCAATGACGCCGCTGCTCAACGTCAAGGACCTGCGCGCCTATTACGGCCAGGTCCAGGCCCTGCACGGCCTCTCCTTCTCCCTCAACGAGGGTTCGCTGACGACCCTGCTCGGCGCCAATGGCGCCGGCAAGACCACCACCCTGCGCGCCATCTGCAACATGGTGCGCTCGACCGGTGCGATCGAGTTCGAGGGGAAGCCGCTCAACAACAAATCGACCGAGAGCATCGTGCGCTTCGGCATCGCGCACGTGCCGCAGGGCCGCGGCACCTTCACCAACATGACGGTGGAAGAAAACCTGCAGCTCGGCGCCATCACGCGCAGCGACAAGGCGGGCATCGTCGCCGACATCGAGCGGATGTACTCCTACTTCCCCAAGCTGAAGGAACGCCACACCCAGCAGGCCGGCACCTTATCCGGCGGCGAGCAGCAGATGCTGGCGGTGGCCCGCGCGCTGATGCTGCGACCCAGGCTGATGCTGCTCGACGAGCCGTCGTTCGGCTTGGCACCGCTGGTGGTCCGCGACCTTTTCGGCATCCTCGGCAAGATCAACCGCGAGGAAAAGGTCTCGATCCTCGTGGTCGAGCAGAATGCGCAGCTCGCGCTCGAGCTCGCCGATCGGGCCTATGTGATCGAGACGGGCCGCATCGTCATGTCGGGCGCGGCCTCGGACATCGCGAAAGACGAGAACGTCCGCAAATCCTATTTGGGCTACTAACGGAGGCGGGACAATGGAGCTCTTCACCAACCAGGTCCTGGCCGGCATTGCGACGGGCGCGATCTACGCCTGCATGGCGCTCGCCGTCGTGATGATCTACCAGGCCATCGACCATCTCAACTTTGCGCAAGGCGAGATGGCGATGTTCTCGACATTCATCTCCTGGCAGCTGATGCAATGGGGCCTGCCCTACTGGGTCGCCTTCGTGGTGACGCTGGCCTTCTCCTTCGCCGGCGGCATCGTGATCGAGCGGGTGCTGTTCAAGCCACTGACCAAGGCGCCGATCCTGACCCAGGTCGCCGGCTTCATCGCGCTGTTCTCGATCATCAACTCCTGCGCCGGGCTGATCTGGGACTTCACCATCAAGCAGTACCCGACGCCGTTCGGCTCCTCGCCGTTCCTGGGCAGCCAGCTGATCTCGACCCATCAGGCCGGCATGATCGGCATCACCCTGCTGCTCCTGATCGGGCTGTACTTCTTCTTCCAGTACACCCGTGTCGGACTTGCGATGCGCGCGGCCGCAGCCTTGCCGGAATCGGCGCGGCTGGTCGGCATCAACACCTCCTGGATGATTGCGCTCGGCTGGGGCATGGCGGCCGCGATCGGCTCGATCGCCGGCATGCTGATCGCGCCGGTGGTGTTCCTCGAGCCCAACATGATGGGCGGCGTGCTGATCTACGGTTTCGCCGCGGCCGTGCTTGGGGGCCTCACCAGCCCCTTCGGTGCGGTGCTCGGCGGCTTCCTGGTCGGCATCTTCGAGAATCTCGCCGGCACCTACATTCCCCACGTGGGCAATGAGATGAAGCTGCCGATCGCACTGGCCCTCATCATCTCCGTCCTAGTCATCAAACCGGCCGGCCTGTTCGGCCGCAACATCGTGAAGCGAGTCTGATCATGAGCGCAGTCGAGGACATCGCATCCCAGGCGCCCGCGGTCGATGCCGTTCCGAAGCGGGCCATGACCTTGAGTTCCGGCACCACCTTCGTCGTCGTGCTTCTGCTTCTCGTGGTTCCGCTGTTCGTCAAGAACTTCATCATCTTCCAGATGACGATGCTCCTGATCTACGGACTCGCCGTGCTGGCGTTGAACATCCTGACCGGCGGCTCCGGACAGTTCTCTCTCGGGCAGAGCGCGTTCTATGCGGTCGGCGCCTATACGTCGGCGATCCTGATGGAGCAGTACAATGTCAACTACGCGCTGACCCTGCCGGTCGCCGGCGTCATCTGCTTCGGCTTCGGCTTCCTGTTCGGCCAACCGGCGCTGCGGCTCTCGGGCGTGTATCTCGCGCTCGCCACCTTCGCGCTCGCCACCGCGATGCCGCAGATCCTCAAGCTCGGCTTCTTCGAGGAATGGACCGGCGGCGTGCAGGGCCTCGTCGTCACCAAGCCGGACGCGCCGTTCGGCCTGCCGATGTCGCAGGACATGTGGCTGTACTACTTCACGCTGGCGATCACGATCGCGATCTACGTGTTCTCGGTGAACCTATTACGCTCGCGTTCGGGGCGGGCTTTCATGGCGATTCGCGACAACGAGATCGCAGCGTCCGCCATGGGCATCGACGTCGCGACCTACAAGACGCTGGCGTTCGGCGTCAGCGCCGGCATCACCGGCGTCGCCGGCGGCCTCGGCGCCATCGCCGTGCAGTTCGTGGCACCCGACAGCTACACGATCGTTCTCGCGATCTCGCTGTTCCTCGGCATGGTCGTCGGCGGCGTCGGCTGGCTGCCCGGATCGTTCGTCGGCGCGGCCTTCATCATCTTCGTTCCCAACATCGCCGAAGGCATTTCGAAGGGCCTGTCCGGCGCGGTGTTCGGCGTGCTGCTGTTCCTCGTCATCTTCCTCGTGCCGCACGGCTCGCGGCAGGTGGCGATGGTGGCGCAGCAGCTGCTCGGCAAACTCAGAAAGAACTAAGGAGGAACTCTTGCAGGTCGTTCAACAACTACGAATCGCCGCGATCGCGACGGCGGTCATCGCCCTCACCTCGGGCGCAGCACTCGCCCAGAAGAAATACGACGCCGGCGCGTCGGATACCGAGATCAAGATCGGCAACATCATGCCCTATAGCGGGCCGGCGTCCGCCTACGGCGTGATCGGAAAGACCGAGGAGGCGTATTTCAAGAAGATCAACGCCGAGGGCGGCATCAACGGCCGAAAGATCAACTTCGTCAGCTATGACGACGCCTATTCGCCGCCCAAGGCGGTCGAGCAGGTGCGCAAGCTGGTCGAAAGCGACGAGGTCCTGTTCGTCTTCAACCCGCTCGGCACGCCCTCGAACTCGGCGATCCAGAAATATCTCAACGGCAAGAAGATCCCGCAACTGTTCGTCGCCACCGGCGCAACCAAGTGGAACGACCCGAAGAACTTCCCCTGGACCATGGGCTGGCAGCCGAGCTACCAGAGCGAGGGCCGCATCTATGCGAAGTACCTGCTCAAGGACAAGCCCGGCGCCAAGGTCGGCGTGCTGTTCCAGAACGACGATTTCGGCAAGGATTATCTGAAGGGCCTCAAGGATGGCCTCGGCGACAAGGCCGCGTCCATGATCGTCATGGAAGAGAGCTACGAGACCTCCGAACCCTCGATCGACGGCCACATCGTCAAGCTGAAGGCCTCCGGCGCCGACGTCTTCTTCAGCGTCACGACGCCCAAGTTCGCGGCGCAGGCGATCAAGAAACTTGCCGAGATCGATTGGCATCCGACGCATCTGGTCGTCAACGTCTCGGCCTCGGTCGGCAGCGTGATCAAGCCGGCCGGCTTCGAGAACTCGCAAGGGATTCTTTCGGCCGCCTATGCCAAGGACGCTGCGGATCCGCAGTGGAACGATGATCCCGGCATGAAGAAGTTCTTCGACTTCCTCGCGCAGTATTATCCCGACGCCAACAAGCTCGACAGCTCGACCGTCTATGGCTACGGCGCCGCACAGACGCTCGTGAAGGTGCTGCAGATGTGCGGCGACGACCTCACCCGCGCCAATGTGATGAAGCAGGCCGCCAGCCTGAAGGACTTCGCGCCCGACACCTTGCTGCCGGGCGTCAAGATCAACACCTCGGCTACCGACTTCGCGCCCATCGAGCAATTGCAGATGATGCGGTTCAAAGGCGAGAAGTGGGAGCTGTTCGGCGAGGCGATCAGCGGCGCCATCGAGTAATCGTGCAATCGAGCATCGCCGCCGAGAGCGGTGCCGATCTCAACCTCGCCCTCCGCGCCATCCGCGCGGAGGGCTTTTTCGTAGGTCGCACCGACGATGCCATGAACGGTGGACAGACACCGTTTAGCTGATCTCAGGCTGTTCTCGCAGAGCAAGCACCCGCCCAAATTGTGCGCACTTCTCGCAACTGCGCAGATGTTGCGCGGACGCGGACCGATAAAACACGGACCGTGCCGTGATGTCGCAACCACGCCGCGGCGGCTCTGCTATAGTCCCCCGACACACGAGAGCTTCCGTCAAGGAGGCCACGGCACGTCATCCAGAACCAACACGGGAGAAACGCACCATGATGATCACGCGAAGGGCCGCCCTCGCCTCGGCCGCCGCCATCGTCCTCGCCTCGAGCTCCGCAATCGCCGCCGACAAGAAGTACGACACCGGCGCCTCCGACACCGAGATCAAGATCGGCAACATCATGCCCTATAGCGGGCCGGCCTCTGCCTACGGCATCATCGGCAAGACGGAAGCGGCCTACTTCAAGAAGATCAACGCCGAGGGCGGCATCAACGGTCGCAAGATCAACTTCATCTCTTATGACGACGCCTATTCGCCGCCAAAGACGGTCGAACAGGCACGCAAGCTGGTCGAGAGCGATGAGGTGCTGTTCATCTTCAATTCGCTGGGCACGCCGCCGAACTCGGCAATCCACAAATACATGAACTCGAAGAAGGTCCCGCAGCTGTTCGTCGCCACCGGCGCCACCAAGTGGAACGACCCGAAGGATTTCCCCTGGACCATGGGCTGGCAGCCCAACTACCAGAGCGAATCCCGAATCTACGCAAAATATCTGCTGAAGGAAAAGCCGGACGCCAAGATCGCTGTGCTGTATCAGAACGATGATTACGGCAAGGACTATCTGAAAGGGCTGAAGGACGGGCTTGGCGCCAAGGCCGCCTCAATGATCGTGATGGAGGAGAGCTACGAGACCGCCGAACCCTCGATCGACAATCACATTGTCAAACTCAAGTCCACCGGCGCCGACGTATTCGTGAACATCACCACGCCGAAATTTGCGGCACAGGCAATCAAGAAGGTCAAGGAGATCGACTGGAAGACGCTGCATATCCTCAACAACGTCTCCGCCTCCGTCGGCAGCGTCCTGAAGCCGGCTGGCTATGAGAATTCGCAGGACATCATCTCGGCGGCCTATCTGAAGGACGTCTCCGATCCGCAATGGAAGGACGATACCGGGATGAAGCAATTCCTCGACTTCATGTCCAAGGATTTTCCCGATGGCGACAAGCTCGACGGCGGAACGGTCGTCGGCTACAGCGTCGCGCAGACGCTGGTCCAAGTGCTGAAGCAGTGCGGCGACAACCTCACCCGCGAGAACGTCATGAAGCAGGCCGCATCCCTGCGCAACTTCCGCACCGAGATGCTGCTGCCTGGCATCACGATCAACACCTCGGCGACCGACTTCGCACCCGTCAGCCAGCTGCAACTGATGCGCTTCAAGGGCGAGAAGTGGGAGCTGTTCGGCGACGTGATCTCCGCCGACGTCGGCGGCTAACGACGGAACGCAGTTGAAACCGCCTCCTGCGGCCTCCCGCCGCAGGCGGCGCTCTCTCCAAGCATCTTTGCTGTCTTTGCCAATAATTTCTTAAGCTAGGAGTTGAAAGAGAGGCGGTCATGCAGCGGCGGCGGTTACGCCGAGCGCGCGGCTGCGCTATGGGGACTCGTCCGGAGTGAAACGAGTCGCCCGCCTTGCGGGCGGATCCAACAACAAGGCCAAGCTCCAAGGCCGAGAAGGAGTCCCCACGTGACCACTGCCCTCACCCGCCGCACGCTCTCCAGCATGCTCGGTCTCGCCTTGGTTGGCGCCGCTGCCGGCAGCGCCCATGCCGACAAGAAATACGACACCGGAGCCAGCGACACCGAGATCAGGATCGGCAACATCGTGCCCTATAGCGGCCCGGCCTCGGCCTATGGCTCGGTCGGCAAGGCGATGTCGGCAGTGTTCAAGAAGGTCAACGACGAGGGCGGCATCAACGGTCGCAAGATCAATTTCATCTCCTACGACGACGCCTATTCGCCGCCAAAGACCGTCGAGCAGGCGCGCAAGCTGGTGGAGAGCGACGAGGTGCTCTTCCTGTTCGGTGTGCTCGGGACTGCGCCTAACACGGCGATCCAGAAATACATGAACGCCAAGAAGGTGCCGCAGCTGTTCGTCGCGACCGGCGCCACCAAATGGAACGAGCCCAAGACCAATCCGTGGACCATGGGATGGCTGCCGAGCTATCAGTCGGAAGCCCGCATCTATGCCAAATATCTCACCGCGCAGCAGCCGACCGGCAAGATCGCAGTGCTCTACCAGAACGACGACATGGGCAAGGACTATCTGAAGGGTCTCAAGGACGGCCTTGGCGACACCTCCCGCGTGGTGCTGGAGGAGAGCTATGAGATCGCCGAGCCCACGATCGAGTCGCACATCGTCAAGATGAAGTCGGCCAATCCGGACATCGTCGTGCTGTTCACCACACCGAAATCCGGCGCACAGGCGATCAAGAAGCTCGGCGAGATGAACTGGAAGCCGCTCACCATCATCTCGAATGTCAGCGCCTCGACCGCGGCGGTGATGCGGCCGGCCGGCGTCGAGAACTCGCAAGGGGTGATCTCGGCCGCCTATGCCAAGGATGCCTCCGATCCGCAATGGGCCAACGACCCCGGTCTTGGCGCGTTCAGGGAGCTGCTCGCCAAATATCTGCCGGAAATCAACCCCGTGGATTCGTCGGCGCTGACCGGTTACAACATCGCCACCACAATGGTCGAGGTGCTGAAGCGATGCGGCGACGAACTGACCCGCGCCAATGTCATGAAGCAGGCGGCAGGCCTGAAGCAGTTTGCGCAGGGCGGGCTGTTGCCCGGCATCACGCTGACCACCGGTCCGGACGACTTCCAGCCGATCGAGCAGCTGCAGCTGATGCAGTTCAAGGGCGAGCGCTGGCAGTTGTTCGGCGAGGTCATGAGCGGCGAGCTGAAATAGGCTCTGCACGGCAGACGGGCGGCGCCGCATGACCAGCCGCCGTCCGTTGTTGCGCTCAATCTTCGATGCCGCCGTCGCCGCGGCGCATCCCGACGTCGTGCTGCCGGCATTCCTGCCGGCGGCTCCCAAAGGACGAATCATCTGCCTCGCCGCCGGCAAGGGCGCGGCCGCGATGGCGCTCGCGGCCGAGCGCCATTACCTGGACACGCTCGGGTTCGATCCCGCGAAGCTGACCGGCATCGCAACCACCCGCCACGGCCATGGTGTGCCGACCCGGCGGGTGAAGGTGATCGAGGCCGGACATCCGATGCCGGACGAGGCCGGGCTGAAGGCCGCCGACGAGACGCTGCAATTGGCGGCAACCGCCGAGCCCGGCGACCTGATGCTGGTGCTGCTCTCCGGTGGTGGGTCCGCCAATTGGGTCGCGCCGGTGAACGGTGTCAGCTTCGCGCAGAAGCAGCAGCTGACCCGCGCGCTGCTCCGCTCGGGCGCACCGATCGGCGAAATGAATACGGTCCGCAAGCATCTGTCGCGAATCAAGGGCGGCCGGCTGGCGCGGGCCGGGCAGAAGGCCGAGATCGTGACGCTGGCGATCTCCGACGTGCCGCATGACGATCCCTCGGCGATCGCATCGGGTCCGACGGTGCCCGATCCGACCACGCTGGCCGATGCCCGCGGCATCGTCGCCAAATACAAGCTCGAGGTCGACCCGGCGATCGGTCGGGCGCTCGATGATGCCGCCAATGAGAGCTGCAAGCCCGGCGATGCCGCCTTCGTCCGCGCCTCGTTCGAGCTGATCGCGCGCCCCGCCAGCTCGCTGGAGGCGGCCGTGGCCAGCGTCAAGGCCGCGGGCTACGACGTGCTCGATCTCGGCGCCGATCTCGAGGGTGAGGCCCGCGAGGTCGCGGCCGATCACGCCAAACTGGCGCGCGAGGCCCGCGCGCTCGGCCGCCGCATGGCGATCATTTCCGGCGGCGAGCTCACCGTGACGGTGCGCGGCCAGGGCCGCGGCGGCCCGAACCAGGAATATGCCCTGGCGCTCGCCGACCTCCTCAAGGACATGGAGGGCGTCGCGGCGCTCGCCGGCGACACCGACGGCGCCGATGGCGGCGGCGGCAGCGCCTCCGATCCGGCCGGTGCGCTTGTCGATGCCGAGGTCATCGCCGCGATGCGGGCGCAGGGGCTGGATCCGCAGGCCTATCTCGCCAACAACGACGCCACCGCGTTCTTCGCCGCGACCGGCGGCCTGCTGCAGACCGGACCGACGCTCACCAACGTGAACGACGTCAGGGTCATCCTGGTCGATTGAAGGGCGCGACTGCGTCCTTCAGAACTCCTCCGCGATCTTGGTGAGCATCGCCAGCAGCGCGTCGCGGCCATCCGGGCCCAGCAGCTCGTTGAGCCGCGCCTCGTGCTTCGACACCACCAGCTTCTTGGCGCGGGCCAGCACGGCGCGGCCCTTCTCGGTCAGCATCAGGATGTGCGAGCGCCGGTCGTTGGCCGAACGCACCCGCGCACACAGGTCGCGGCTCTCGAGGCTGTCCAGCAAGGACACGAAGTTCGGCCGCAGGATGCCCAGGGTGTTGGCGATCTCGGTCTGGTTACGGCCCGGATTGGCGTCGAGCAGCAGCAACACCGAGAACTGGGCCGGCGTCAGTTGCAGCGGCGCGACGCAGCGCAGGAAGTCCTCGAACACCTTCAACTGCGCCCGTTTCAGCACATAGCCAAGCAGATCCGACAGCTCGCCGAGCTGGACCGCTTGCGTCTCGTCGGCCGCTACGGCAGCTTCCTTGCGGCTTTCCCTCTTGCTGACGGGCTTGGCGCTATCGGCCATCACGGTCCGCCAAATTCATCGCATTTGCTTCCATCCCTGGTCTCGAATGCCGCAGCCGGAACAGCGGCCTTGAGATTATAATCGATAATTGTTATCCACTATATCAAACACGGGCAGCCCAATTCAACTGCCCAAGACCGGCGGACGGCGCAGGGCGCCGGCCGCGCCCGGTCACCACAGAGGGGGAGCGTCCTGTCTTGAACACAACGATCTTGCTGTTCCTGTTGCAGGACGGCATTACCAATGGCGCGATCTACGCGCTGCTCGGGCTGGCGCTCGTGCTGGTGTTTGCCGTCACCCGGGTGATCCTGATCCCGCAGGGCGAATTCGTCACCTACGGCGCCCTCACCTATGCCTCGCTCGCTGCCGGCCAAATGCCGGGCACCGCGAAGCTCGCCGTCGTGATCGGGCTCGCGGCCTTCGCCTTCGACCTCTACGCCATGCGCAAGACGCTGCACGCGCCGAAGATCGCGCGCACCTTCGGCCTCAACGTCGCCCTCCCTGTCGTCATTCTGCTCGCCAGCATGTGGGCGGCGAACCAGCGCATGCCCGCCGGCGTCAGCCTGGTGCTGTCGCTGCTGATCGTGGCCAGCATCGGCCTGTCGCTCTACCGCATCGTGTTCCAGCCGCTCGCGCACACCTCGGTGCTGGTGCTGCTGATCGCCTCGGTCGGCGTTCACCTCGCACTGCAGGGCCTCGGCCTGCTGTTCTTCGGCGCCGAGGGTCAGCGTGGCCCGACCCTGCTCAATGCCACGGCGACGCTCGGCTCGCTGCGCTTCACCGGGCAGGGCATAGCGGTCTACGGCATCACCATCGCCTTCATCGTCGGCCTCTGGCTGTTCTTCGGCCTGACGCTCTACGGCAAGGCGCTGCGCGCCACCGCCGTCAACCGGCTCGGCGCCCGCCTCGTCGGCATCCGCACCACGCTGTCGGGCCAGATCGCGTTCCTGCTGGCCTCCACCATCGGCGCGCTCTCGGGTATCCTGATCGTCCCGATCACGACGCTCTATTACGACACCGGCTTCCTGATCGGCCTCAAAGGCTTCATCGCCGCGATCATCGGCGGCCTGATCAGCTATCCGCTGACTGCGGTCGCCGCGCTCGTCGTCGGCATCGTCGAGGCGTTCTCCTCGTTCTATGCCTCCAACTTCAAGGAGGTGATCGTCTTCACGCTGCTGATCCCGGTTCTGCTGCTGCGTTCGCTCGCCGCGCCCGCGGTCGAAGAAGAGAAGGATTGAGCCGTGCGCGAGCGTTGGCCTCTCATCGTCTTTGCCGTCATCGTCGCGGCGATCCCGTTCGTCCCGGGCATGCCGCCGTTCTGGATCGTGCTGCTCGACAATATCGGCCTGTCGGCGCTGGTCGCGATGGGGCTGGTGCTGCTGACCGGCGTCGGCGGTCTGACCTCGTTCGGCCAGGCCGCCTTTGTCGGCTTCGGCGCCTACACGACTGCGGTGCTGTCGGCCAATTACGGCGTATCGCCGTGGCTGACCCTGCCGCTGTCGCTGCTGGTGTCCGGCCTCGCCGCCGTTCTGCTCGGCCTCGTCACGGTCAGGCTGTCCGGCCACTATCTGCCGCTCGGCACGCTCGCCTGGGGCCTCGGCCTGTTCTATCTGTTCAGCAAGCTCGCCTTCCTCGGCCGCAACGACGGCATCTCCGGCATCCCGCCGCTGTCGATCGGCAGCCTCAAGATGCTCGATCCCGGCACGATCTATTTCGCGATCTGGGCCGCCGTTCTGATCTCCGCACTGTTGACGATGAACCTGCTGGACTCCCGCACCGGCCGCGCCATTCGCGCGCTGCGCCGCGGCCACATCGCCGCGGAAGCGTTCGGCGTCTATGCACCTCGCGCCAAGCTGCTGGTGTTCATCTATGCCGCCGTGCTCGCCGGCCTCTCGGGCTGGCTCTATGCGCACTTCACCCGCGCCGTGAACCCGACGCCGTTCGGCGCCCAGGCCGGCATCGAATATCTGTTCGTCGCCGTGGTCGGCGGCGCCGGCTATGTCTGGGGCGGCGTGCTCGGCGCGGCGATCGTCGTCGTGCTGAAAGAGGTGCTGCAAAGCTACCTCCCGCTGCTGCTGCATGGCGAGGGCCAGCTCGAGACCATCGTGTTCGGCATTCTCCTCGTCACGCTTCTCCAGCTCGCCCCGACCGGCCTGTGGCCGTGGCTGACGGCGCGGCTGCCTTTCAAGCCGGTTGCCAAGCAGCCGGACACGTCGGTCAAACTGCCCGCGCGGGAGCGATCTGCGACGACTCCAAACGTGCTGCTCCAGGTCGACAACGCGCGTAAGCAGTTCGGCGGCGTGGTCGCGGTCAACAACGTCTCGTTCGATGTCCAGTCCCGCGAGATCGTCGCGCTGATCGGCCCGAACGGCGCCGGCAAGAGCACGACCTTCAACCTGATCACCGGCGTGCTGCCGCCGACCTCCGGCAACATCTCGGTGCTCGGCAAGGCCGTCGGCAACGCCCCGCCGCAGGACGTCGTCAAGCTCGGCATTTCCCGTACCTTCCAGCACGTCAAGCTGGTGCCGGATATGACGGTGCTCGAGAACGTCGCGATCGGCGCGCATCTGCGCGGCCATTCCAACGCGCTCACGAGCATGTTCCGGCTCGATCGCGGCGACGAAGCCAAGCTGCTCGCGGAAGCCGCGCGGCAGATCGAGCGCGTCGGGCTCGGCGACCAGATGCACCAGCTTGCTGGCTCGTTGTCTCTTGGCCAGCAGCGCATCGTCGAGATCGCCCGCGCGCTGTGCGTGGATCCGATGCTGCTGCTGCTCGACGAGCCGGCCGCCGGCCTGCGCCACATGGAGAAGCAGCGCCTCGGCGCGCTGCTGCGCGACCTCCGCGCCGGCGGCATGTCGGTGCTGCTGGTCGAACACGACATGGGATTTGTCATGGACCTCGCCGACCGCATCGTGGTGCTCGATTTCGGCACCAAGATCGCCGAGGGCACACCTGCCGCGATCAAGACCAATCCGGAGGTCATCAAGGCGTATCTCGGAGCCACCGCATGAGCACGCTGCTGGAAGTCACCGACGCCCATGTCTCCTACGGCAAGGTCGAGGCGGTCCGCTCGGTCTCGCTCACCGTGGCCGAGAACGAGATCGTCACCATCATCGGCGCCAACGGCGCCGGCAAGACCACGCTGCTCAGTGCCATCATGGGCGTGTTTCCGCTGAAGGGTCGCGTCTCCTTCCTGGGCGAGGACATGGCCCGGCTGGAGATCGAGGACCGCGTCGCGCGCGGTCTCTGTCTGGTGCCGGAGCATCGCGAGCTGTTCGCCACCATGAACGTGGAGGATAATCTGCAGCTCGGCGCTTTCAGAATGTCGAAGGCCCACGCCGCACGCGGCTTCGAGCACGTCTACACGCTGTTTCCGAAGCTCAAGGAGCGGCGCAAGCAGCTCGCCGGCACGCTCTCCGGCGGCGAGCAGCAGATGCTGGCGATGGGGCGCGCGCTGATGGGCGCGCCAAAGATGCTGATGCTGGACGAGCCCAGCCTTGGCCTGGCGCCGATCATCGTCGCCGGCATCTTCGAAATCGTCGCCAAGCTGCGCCAGGAAGGCGTCTCGGTGCTGCTGGTCGAGCAGAACGCCAAGGCCGCGCTCAAGGTCGCCGACCGCGCCTATGTCATGGAGCTCGGCGAGTTCGTGCTTAACGGCAAGGCCAGCGAGATCGCCACCGACGAGCGCGTGGCGGCGAGCTATCTCGGCTTTGCCGAGGCGGCCGCGAGCTGAGCCCGATGTCGATGGGGTGAGGCGCTGCTTCAGGAGGGCGCCTCCTTCGACAGCAGGAAATCGACCATCACGCGCTCCAGCGCCCGGTACATGTCGGTGCCGGTCGCCGTCAGGCAGCCGCGCTGGCGCGCAGCGGCGATGAAGGGCGAGACCTCGGGCCGGGTGATGACACAGCCGCAATAGGCCGACGGGCTGACGGTCGTCATGTCGACCGGCAGAGGATCGCCGGGCTGCATGCCTGCCGGCGTGGCGTTGGCAACCATGTCGAAGCCTGTTGCGTTCATCGAGCCGACAACGGCGCGGCCTTTGCCCCGCTCGTTGAGGCGCGCGATCAGCACATCGCGGCGTCCGGCATCGCTGTCGTGAATGGCAAGCTCGCGCACGCCGGAATCGATCAGCGCCAAAGCGATTGCCGAGCCCGCACCGCCCGCGCCAATCTGTAGCGCGCGGCAGCCTGCAGCATCGAAGCTCGCCCCCTTCGCAGCGCCGATGAAGCCAAGGCCGTCGACCATGTCGCCATGCCAACGGCCGTCAGGACCACGCCGCATCAGATTCACGGCGCCGATGAAATGCGCGCGCTCCGTGGCCGTCGCACAGGCGCGGTAGCAGGCGAATTTGTGCGGGATGGTCGCGACGATGCCGTCGAGATTCTTCACCCGTGTCATCGTCGCCAGGAAGTCAGTCAGGTCGCGCGGCGCGACTTGGACCGCAACCAGGATCGCATCGCTGCCGCGCTCCGAGAACGCCTGGCTGACGCCGGCCGGCGCGCGCACCTGCGCGACGGGATCGCCGATGATGATGTGGAGCCGCGTGGCTCCGGTGGGGGCGGGAATCATGGTAGGCTCCCAAAACGACAAAGATCATCGTCCAAATGGCCGAAAGGCCGGCTCACCGAGCCGGCCTTCCTCACTCGAAGATATCGTCCGTCCAGTTACTTCGCCGGGACGTATTTGCCATCCTTCACCGTCAGGATGATGCGGGCGCGGTCGTCGAGGCCGGAGCGGTCCTTTTCGGTGAAGTTGTAGACGCCCTGCGAGGCCGCCAGATCCTTCTCGGTCAGCAGCGCCTGGCGGATGGCCTCGCGGAACTCCGGCGTGCCGGGCTTGGCAGTCTTCAGCGCCACCGGGATGATGCGCTTGAGGATCTCGAACGCGTCGAACGAATGGCCGGCGAACTGGCTGCGGCTGTTCGGGCCATACTTGCCCTCATACGCCTTGTTCAGCTCCATGCCCGGCTTCTTGGTCAGCGCGCTGTCGTCCTGCGTCTCCGGCGACATCACCGGACCGGACGCCATGATCACCCCCTCCGCCGCCTTGCCGGCGATACGGATGAAGTCCATGCTCGCGGCGCCATGGGTCTGATAGATCAGGCCGGTGTAGCCACGCTCGCGCAGCTCGGTCTGCGGCAACGCCGCGGCGGTGCCGGAGGCGCCGACCAGGATGGCGTCCGGATTGGCGGCGACCAGCTTCAGCACCTGGCCGGTGACCGAGGTGTCGGGACGCGCAAAGCGTTCCTCGTCGGCGATGGTGATGCCCATCGGCACAGCCTGATTCTTCAGATCGTTGAACCAGAGGTCGCCGTAGGAGTCGGAGTAGCCGATATAGCCGACGGTCTTGATGTTGTGCGCCTTCATGTGCTCGTACAGCACCTTGCCCATGATCGGCACCGGCTGCGGCATCACAACCGACCATTTCATCCGCTCCGGCGTGACCGGGAACGGCGCCAGGCCGAAATGCGGAATGCCGGCCTCGTTGGCGACGTTGGACACCGCGATGGTCGGCGGCGTCAGCGCCGAGCCCATGATGATATCGGCCTTCGATTCCGTCACGAAGCGACGGGCGTTGGTCGTGGCCGTGGTCGGATCGCCGCCGTCGTCGAGCACGATCACCTTGAGCGGCACGCCGCCGATCTCCTTCGGCACGAACTCGAGCGCATTGCGCTCGGGGATGCCGAGCGCCGCGCCCGGCCCCGTCGTCGTCGTGGTGATGCCGATGGTGATCTCGCTGGTCTGCGCCAGCGCCGGCGCTGATGCCAGCATCGCGATGACGCCAGCCGCCGCCAGATAGGCCTTCCTCATAAAATCCTCCCTCAATCTTTTCGGTTCAGCTCGTGATCCGCCGATCCTGTATGCAGTCCCGCCCCTGTCTGGGGCATCTTCCAACACGACCGGCCGATATGTGTCCAAACGTGATCATAGCATTGAACACGAGAAGATCACTCCTCACCAGTCGACCAAAGCACGACAGCTGAACATCCTTAAGACGGCCGCATGTCGCACCCATTTCCGCGCCTCATTCCCCGAGAAACTTGGCTCGCATCTCCTCCGGGAAAGGTGCCGATTTCAGCTTCTCCGGGTCGGCCGGATCGCGCCCGACCAGCACCCGGGTCTCGAACCCTTCGATGGCCAGCGCCTCACCCTTGAACACCTTGTGGGTGACGTCGAAGGACGAGCGCTTGATGCTCTCGATCCGGCTCTCGATCGTGATCCAGTCGCCATAGGTCGAGGGGATGTAGAACTTGGCGCGGGTGTCGACCATGGGGATGCCGACCAGGCCGTAGCGACGGACGATGTCCTGCTTGGAGAACCCGGCCGCCTCGAACATGACCGAGGTCGCATCGTCGAACATCGCGAAATAGCGCGGGTAGTAGACGATGTTGGCGGGATCGCAGTCGCCCCACTGGATCTGCACGTCGCGGCGGTGAACGAACATGTCTTGAAAGCCTCACACCATCGCCGATAGCGATCTGTAGAGTGGGCAACGGCGCGCAGCGCCGTGCCCACCATTTTCAGCGGCGGTGGGCACGCTACGCTTTGCCCACCCTCCGTTTCTCTACGTCGTCATTCCGGGGCGCGCGGAGCGCGAGCCCGGAATCCATCTCTCAGCAGTGCTAGACGCCGAATGCATTCCGGGCCCGACGCTGGCGCGTCGTCCCGGAATGACAACCACGTGGACGTCGGCGCGCGGCACTTACTTCGGCGCCATGCGCAGCGAGCCGTCGAGGCGGACGACTTCGCCGTTGAGGTAGGCGTTCTCGACCATGTGCAGCGCCAGCGCGGCGAACTCATCGGCGTGACCGAGGCGGCGAGGGAACGGGATCGCGGCGGCGAGCGAGTCCTGGGCCTCCTGCGGCAGGTTGGCGAGCAGCGGCGTCAGGAACAGGCCGGGCGCAATGGTCAGCACGCGGATGCCGAACTGCGCGAGCTCGCGCGCGATCGGCAGGGTCATGCCGACGATGCCGCCCTTGGAGGCGGAATAGGCCGACTGTCCGATCTGGCCGTCATAGGCGGCGACCGACGCGGTGTTGATGACGACGCCGCGCTCACCGGTCGCCTGCGGCTCCAGCTTGGTCATGCCGTTGGTGACCAGACGCAGCATGTTGAACGAGCCGATCAGGTTGACCTTGATGACCTTCTCGAAATCGGCCAGCGGCATCGGGCCGTCACGTCCGACGACGCGCTTGGCGACGCCGATGCCGGCGCAGTTCACCAGCACGCGCGGCTGCTGGCCGAGCGCCTCGACGGCCTTGGCAACGGCCGCTTCCGCGCCGGCGGCGTCCGAGACGTCGCAGACCACCGGCACGCCCTTGATCTCGGCCGCGACCTCCTCCGCCAGCTTGGCGTTGAGATCGAACACCGCGACCTTGGCGCCCTGCGCAGCGAGCTTGCGGGCGGTGGCGGCCCCGAGGCCGGAAGCGCCGCCGGTGACGATGGCGGCCTGGTCCTTCAACAACATTGTCGTTTCTCCCTTGGATGCGTCGATCAGCCGGCGATGATGATGTCGTCGTCCGGCGTCGCGGCGTAGATGCGTTCGATCAGATCCTTGCGGTTCTCCAGCACGGCGCGCTGGTTGATCGATCCCTTGTCGGTGACCTCGCCCTTGTCGATCGACAGCGGCACGCCGAGCAGGACGGCGCGCGTGATGCGCGTCGACGAGCCGGTCGCGGTCTGCAGGAATTTTGCGAAGCGCTGACGGAAGGCCTCGATGATCAGCGGATCGGCCGCCGTGGCGGCGAGGTCGTCGAACGGCAAGGTCGCGTTGATCAGGCGGCAACCATCGAGATCGAGCACGACGATTGCTGCGATCTCGTCGCGGTTGATGCCGGCGATGATCACGTCGCGCGCCAGCGGCGCGCACGCAGCCACGAAGCGGGCCCGCAACGGGCCGACGGAAACCCAGGTGCCGCTCGCCAGCTTGAAGTCCTCGGCAACACGGCCGTCAAAATCGAAGCCGGCATTGAAGTCGTCGGGATCGACGGGCTTCAGCGCGTCGCCCATCTTGTAGTAGCCTTCGTCATCAAAGGCCGCGGCCGAGACCTCCGGCAGGCGCCAATAGCCCGGCGTCACGTTCGGCCCCTTGGCGCGCACTTCCATCTTGCCGTTGTTGGGAACGAGCTTGGCCTCGTTGCCGGAGACGGGCAGGCCGACATGGCCGGAGCGGCTGGTGCGCGGATTGACCGACATGAAGAACGGTGCGGTCTCGGTGGAGCCGAGGCCCGTCAGCATCGGCACGCGAGTGCCCGTCTCGGCCACCGAGAGCTCGTCGAGCTCGTTCCAGACATGCGGCGCCAGTGCGGCGCCGGAGAAGAACATCGCGTGCAGCCGCTGGAAGAAGGACTTCCGCAGCGCCGGGTCCTCGCGGAAATAGGGCAGCAGCGACTCGTAGCCCTTGGGGACGTTGAAATAGACCGTCGGCGAGATCTCGCGCAGGTTTCGCACGGTCTCCTCGATGCCGCCGGGCACCGGCTTGCCCTGGTCGAGATACATCGAGCCGCCGTTGAACAGGGTCAGGCCGATGTTGTGGTTGCCGCCGAATGTGTGATTCCAGGGCAGCCAGTCGATGATCACGGGCGGCTCGTCCTTGAGGAAGGCGAGCGTCTCGCGGATCATCACCTGGTTGGCACAGATCATCCGCTGGGTGTTGATCACGGCCTTCGGATTGCCGGTCGAGCCCGAGGTCAGCAGGAATTTCGCGATCGTGTCCGGGCCGATCTTGTCATGGGCGGCGTCGAGGCCAGGAAACAGCGGCGATGCGATCAGATCGGCGAGCATCGTGATCTTGCGGCCCGGCACCGAGCCGAACGACGCCACGATCTCGGTGCCTTCGGGTACGTTGGCGATGAGCGCATCGGCGAACTTGTCGGCGTCGTCGACGAAGACGAGGCCCGGCGTCAGCAGCTTCATCAGGTAGGCGAGCTTGCCGTAGTCGCGCGACACCAGCGAATAGGCCGGCGACACCGGACAGAACGGCACGCCGGCATAGAGCGCGCCGAACGCGACCAGCGCATGGTCGATCGAATTGCCCGACAGGATCATGACCGGCCGGTCCGGCGACAGCCCGCGCGCGAGCAGCCCCGACGCGATGTGCCGGCTCGCCGCCAGCAGCGTGGCATAGGTCAGCTCGCGCCAGCCCTCCGGGCCAACGCGCTCGGCCATGAACACGCGCTCAGGCGTGGCTTTGGCGAAGTGATGCAGCCGGTCGGTGATCCGCGGCGGATAGTCGCCGAGCGGCTGCTTCGGACGGAGATAGATGGTGCCGTCGTCTCGGCGGTCGACCGTGACGGCCGGGTCATTGAACGAGATCGCGCGCAACGGATGAACACTGGCGCTGCGCGCCGTGTCGTCCGTTCCTCCCTGTGTGCTTGTTATTGTTTGTGCGGTCATGTCACGTCGGCTTCACTTTGGCGGTCTTGTGATCGAGGAAGGCGCGGATGCGATTCTTGGCCTCCTTGTCGCTCTGCGCGACGGTGGCCATCAGCGATTCCATCAGCAGGCCGGTCTGCGGATTGGCCTCGGCGATCATCGGCAGCGCCTGCAGCACCGCGAAATTCGTCAGCGGCGCGTTGTTCGCGATCTTCGCCGCCAGCTCCATCGCCTTGGTCATCGAGGCGCCGGCCTCGACGAGATATTGCGCGAAGCCGTAGGACGAGCCTTCGGTCGCCGAATAGACCCGGCCGGTCAGCATCATGTCCATCATGCGGGCGACGCCGATCAGGCGCGGCAGCCGCACCGAGCCGCCGCCGCCGACGAAGATGCCGCGCTGGCCCTCGGGCAGCGCGAAGTAAGCCGACGGCTCGGCAACACGGATATGCGCGGCGCAGGCGAGCTCGAGACCGCCGCCGATGACGGCCCCCTTCAATGCGGCGATCACCGGCACGCGGCAATACTGGATGCGGTCGAACACGCGATGCCACATCTGCGAGTGCACCAGGCCTTCGGTGGCGTCACGTTCGCGCAGCTCGGAGAGATCGAGGCCGGAGGAGAAATTGTCGCCGATCCCGTGGATCACGATGCAGCGGACGTCGTCAGGCAGGCTGGTGAAGCACTCGCCGATGGCGAGGATGATGCCGTCATTCAGCGCGTTGCGCTTGGCCGGGCGGTTGAGCCCGATCGTCAGGACGGCGCCCTGCTGTTCGATCTGCAGCAGAGACGAATCCCCCGCAGGCGTGGCGGTGTCGGCGTTTCCCATGGGCTCTATTGTGTCCTGTTCAGAATAGTTATGTTTTATAACGATCTTCGCGGGAGTCAACAAGCGGCGCCCGACATCATGTTGTGCAATGCAAAAGAACAAGCCGCCGAGGGGCTCGGTCGCGCAGCATCGTAAGGCCCGCCTGCGCGCAAAGGCAAATGACATGATCCGGCATTCCCGCGGCGGAATCACGCCCGGGGCTTGCTGATATTCTTCACCCTCCGGTGCGGAGGGCGCAGGGAAGGCCAGGCGCCGGCTGACGCCTGCGGCCCGCCTGCGAGAAAAATGCAGGCGGCAGGTACCACAGGTGCAGCCGAGAACGCCCGGCCTTCCCTGCGCGATGGTCTTCACGCTTATACGCAGTCTCCCTGGTGCACCGGCTTGTTGGCCACCATGATCCGCGCGGCGCGTTGGCGCCATCGCGAACGTAACACCGGCAACGGGGTGTCAGGACGCTGCGACTTCACGTCCGCGTCACATCGTTCGTCCGCGCGCCCGAAGACACGCTGCGACATGATCGCGGCCACCGCTCCCCGCCCCGCGTGTCGTGACGATCGCGCGCTACGCCCCTCGGCTTGGGACGGGATGGCGAGAGAAGATCACGTTTTCCGATAACACGCAAGATATTTATTTTTATCAGAATATGCTGGGAGGATGCCGGTTAGGCCGGAGCCCCGGGGCGACTTCCGAGATGAACGGCCAACAACATTGCATTCAGGGTGGCTTCAAAGCCCGCGATGTAGAACGTCCCTACACTTCCCAATGGAGGGGACCATGGTTTCGCTGAAGACATCTCTCGCAGGCGGCATCGCCGCGCTCGCCGTCACCGCCACCCTGCTCGCCGGCGCGGCGCCGGCTCAGGCTCACGACGGGCGCAACGCGGCGCTGTTCGGCGGCCTGGTGGCCGGAGCTCTCATCGGGGGCGCGCTGGCGGCAGCGTCGGAAGCGCAGGCGTATGAGCCTGCGCCGGTCTACCGGTCCCACTATCGCGACGCGGCGTATGGCGGCTACGGCTACGGCTACGAGCGCTACCGCTATGTGCCGGCTCGCCACTATCGCAATTGCGACCACGACGGCTACGGCCGGGCTTCGGGCTGGGACGACGAGGATTAGTCGCAGGTCTACCGAATACGAAGTCGTCGCGACGAACAGCCGCTTTCGACCAGTTACTCCGTCATGCCCGGGCTTGTCCCGGGCATCCACGTCGTTCGGAGCATGCAGAACCACGTGGATGGCCGGGACAAGCCCGGCCATGACGATGTGGAGACAGGCAAGCCCTAAATTCCCGACCGCTTTATGCGATCGCCCTTCAAGGAGAGCGCAGCCTACAGCACCACATGCACGTCGATGATGACGCGATCCACGTGGCGGGCCGCCGAGCCGACGAAGACGTGCTCCATCAGCCAGCGATATTTCTCGTGGCCGGTCTCGAAGCGCGGGTGGGTGCGGAAGTAGATCAGCTTGGGGTCGACCGGCTCGCCGCGCTTGAGCTTCTGCAGCAGGTCGACCGGCCCGAAGCGGATGCCGCGGTTCTCGACATAGATGGTGGCGCCGTCGTCGGTCTCGAAGCCGTATTTGGCTTCGAGGTCGATCAGCTCGTTCGGACGGATCACCTGGAAGTCGGCGCCGAAATTGCAGATCCGGCCGCTGACGCCCTCGCCGTTCAGGCCCGGGCCCTTCACCTCGCCGCCATGGATCGGGATGATGCGGCGGACGCCGATGCCGGTCTCGCCAGCCGAGGTGACGGCGCCGATCATCACGGTGAGGGTGAAGACGTAGCGGGTCTCGAGAACGGGGGACGTCATCAGCGGGCCATCTGTTGCGGAAGCCATGTGGCGAGCAGCGGGAACGCGATCAGGATCACCAGACGAATCAGGTCGGTCGCGACGAAGGGCAGCACGCCCTTGAAGATGGTCGAGAACGACACGTCCTTCACGACGCTCTTGATCACGAACACGTTCATGCCGACCGGCGGATGGATCAGGCCGAGCTCGACGGTCATCACGATGATGACGCCGAACCAGATCGGATCGAAGCCGAGATGGGAGATCACCGGGAAGATGATCGGCACGGTCAGGATGATCATCGCCATCGCGTCCATCAGGCAGCCTAGGACGAGGTACATCACCATGATCAGCGCCAGCACCCCGTAGGGCCCGAGGCCGAGACCGGTGAGGAACTCCGTCACCTTCTGCGGCGTCTGCGTCACCGTCAGGAAGTAGCCGAAGATCAAGGCGCCGATCAGCACCGTGAACACGGCTGCGGCGGTACGCGTGGCCTGCAGCAGCGAGGCCAGGATCTTGTCCTTGTCGAGCCGGCCGGTGAACACGCCGATCAGGAACGCGCCGGTGGCGCCGACGCCGCCGGCTTCCGTCGGCGTGAAGCGCGGCAGGAACGGAAGACCGTAGAGGCCGCCGATCACGAACAGGAACAGCAGCACCGGCGCCCAGATGCCCTTCAGGCCCGCGATGCGCTCGCGCCACGGCGGCGCCTCGCCCCTGGGCAGGAAATCCGGCCTGACACGGCCGATCACCGTGATGGTGATCATGTACATGGTCATCGCCAAGAGGCCGGGGATGATGCCGGCGATGAACAGCTTGCCGATGTCCTGCTCGGTGATGATGCCGTAGACGGCGAGCACGGTCGACGGCGGCAGCATCGCGCCCAAGGTGCCGCCGGCGGCGATGACGCCGGTGGCGAAGGACTGCGGATAGCCGAAGCGGCGCATCTCCGGATAGGCCACGGCCGAGAAGGTCGCGGCGGTCGCCACCGACGAGCCGCAGATCGCGGCGAAGCCGCCGCAGGCCGCCACCGTGGCGATGCCGAGCCCGCCGCGCAGATGGCCGACGAAGCCGTTGGCGGCGCGGAACAGCTCGCGGCTCATGCCCGAGTTGGACACGAACGTTCCCATGAGCAGGAACATCGGGATCACGCCGAACGTGTAGTCCGTGACCGTGCGCATCGAGGTCTGGCCAACCAGCTTCAGCGCCGCCGTACCGTTGACGAGATAGGCGAAGCCGGACACGCCGACGAGTCCCATCGCCATGCCCACCGGCACGCGCAGCAGCATCAGCGCAAACAGCGCAACGAAGCCGATGACGGCAACCGCATCCGTGCTCATGCGGCACTACTCCGTGGGCTTGACTTGAGGGTCATGAATCTCCTCGGGGTGGAAGATCAGGCGATAGGTCCGGATGGCGATCAGGAGCACCGCCGAAACGTCGCCGATCCAGGCGACGGCGAAGAACGGCCAGGTCGGCATGTGCAGATCGAAGGTGAGGACGTTGTCCTCATAGGTGCCGCGCACCTTGTCGAACAGGGTCCAGGTCTGCACCGTGACGACGAACAGCAGTACCAGCGTTGCGAAGATGTCGATCCAGCGCTGATAGCGCGGGCCAACATTGCCCCAGATGAGATCCACGGTGATGTGGGTGCCGCGGTATGACGTCGCAGCGATGCCCCAGAAGATCAGGATGCCGAGCAGCATGCGCCCGATGTCGAAGGAATCGGGGATCGAATAGTTCAGCGTGTTGCGGAGCAGCACCGACAGGAAGATGTCGAGCGCGACGATGCCGACGAAGAACGCGGCGATCCACTCGATCCCGTCGATGATCCGGTCCATGAAGGCGCGCTGCATGGCGTCCCCGTGTCAGAAAGCTTGGTGGTTATGCTGGATGCGAAGCGAGCTGCTGCGTAGCAGTCGGTGGGCCCCCTCGCCCCGCTTGCGGAGAGAGGGTTGGGGCGAAGAAGTACAAGTCTAACGGACGACACCACCCGTGCGTCTGCCCTCACCCCGGCCCTCTCCCCGTAAGAAACGGGGAGAGGGAGCGCACCGTCCGCCGCGCAAGAGCTTGGGTATGAAAAGAAGCTACTGTGCCAGCGCCTTGTACTTGGCGAGCGAGGCCTTCAGCTCGGTCATGGCGGCCTCGGCATCGACGCCGGTCTTCTTGACGCCATCGGCCCAGGTCTTGAACAGCGGCTCGGAGGCCTTTTTCCACAACGCGGTCTGCTCCGGCGTCAGCTTGTAGACCTCCTGGCCGGACTCGGCCTTGATCTTGTCGACGCCGGCATCCTCGAACTTGCCCCAGGGCTCGCCGACCTTGCCGGCGGCCTCCGTGTTGCAATTGTCGTCGATCGCCTTCTTCTGCATCGCCGACATCTGGTTGTACTTGTCCTTGTTCATGACGAACACGAAGGTCGTCACGTAGAACGGCGCATCCATGTGGTACTTCGTGACCTTGTCGACTCCGAACAGCACCAGCGAGCCCGCCGGAAAGGTGACGCCGTCGGCGACGCCGCGCTCGATGATGTCGCGCACTTCCGGCGCCGACGACTGCACGTTGGTGCCGCCGAGCAGGGTGACGAAATTGGCGATCGTCGCATCGGCAGGACGGATCTTCATGCCCTTGACGTCCTCGGGCACGACGACCTTCTTGGTGCGGGTGTGGAAAGCCGACGGCGTGTGGACGAAGGCGAGGCAATACTTGACGTCCTTCATCTCCTTCTCGGCATATTTGCGATACCACGCGTCCAAACCTTCCGAGCCGCCCTTGGCGTCGGAAATCAGGAACGGCAGCTCGCCGGCGCCGATGATCGGGAAACGGCCAGGCTGATAGCCGGGATTCACATAAGTGACATCGGCGATGCCGTCGCGCGCCATGTCATAATGGTCGAACGCCTTGCCGAGCTGCTGGGCCGGGAACACCTTGCCCTTGATGGTGCCGCCCGAGGCCTTTTCGACCGACGCGGCCCAATCCTCCAGCGCCTTCTGCAGCGGATGGCTCGCCGGCACCCAGTGCGAGATCTTCAATTCGAATGTCTTGTCCTGCGCGAGCGCGGGGGTCACACCGGCGGCCAGAGCCAACGCCAGAAGCGTCTTCCTCATCGGGATCGTCTCCTCCATCAGTGGGCCTTCGAGGGCCCTTTGCTTCATTGTTATAGCATATAAGCATCATTGCAAGCGCGGCGGCAGGTTGGCCACCAGTGCACGCGCCAAGCGGAGCCTAGCGCGCCCGCCAGCGCAAGTCTGGCAGACGAAAGTTGCAGGCCCATGGCCATTTCATTAACACGTTAAGGATCTCGCCTGCACCCGAAATTGCACGGCGGGAGCATCGCACCACGAAATTGCCGCAGGGCCGCACCGGACGCCCGGCGACATCGCGCGCGACCCATCCCGTGCATCCGACGCGCAACGTGTCAAACGCCCGCGCAAAAGACGTTTGAAACTTTGTAGGCGGTGCAAAATCCGCGCTGATGTCGTTGACTGCGGACATCGTCAGCAACGATCGAGACACGCATGAGCAGCGTCCCCGCCGGATTCGAACCGCATTTCCGCAAGAGCCCGTTCACCGATCCCTGGGAGCCGCTCTACGCCAAGAAAACCGACAAGGCCGTCATCCTCGGCCTGCGGCTCGCCACGCCGCACACCAATTCGCGCGGGCTGATCCATGGCGGGCTGATCGCATCGCTGGCCGACAATGCGATGGGCTATAGCTGCGCCCAGGCGCTTGGCTGGAAGGCGTCGCTGGTGACGATCAACCTCGCGGTGGACTACATCGGCAGCGCCGGGACCGGACAGTGGCTCAGCGTCGAGAGCGACGTCATCAAGAGCGGACGCACCGTCTGCTTCGTCCAGAGCCTGGTGCTGGCCGACGACGCCGTGATCGCGCGCGCGAACGCGACCTTCCGGGTGGTGCCGAAGAAGGGGTGATCGAAACCGCCGATCTTTCGCATCAAGACCAGTGTCGCACCAAGGTCGGCGCAATCGCATCCACTCGTCATTCCGGGGCAATCGGCAACGCGCATCTGCGCGTTGTCGATTGTCCCGGAATCTCGAGATGATGTAGAACAGAGGCAAGACAACATCGGGATTCCGGGTTCAAGGCCTTCGGCCTTGCCCCGGAATGACGGGGTGTGGCGTTGTAGTCGCTTTCAGTCGAAACGCCAGTCGCAGGTTGCGGTGATCAGGTCGATGAAGGCACGCACTTTGGCGGAGAGCAGGCGGGAGCTCGGAAACACGATGTGGATCGGGAGCGGCGGAGGCTCGTATTTCGCCAGCACCCGCTTGAGACGGCCGCCGCGCAGCATGTCCGCCGCCTGATAGGCCATCACCCGCGTCACGCCGCCGCCCGCCTCGGCATACTGGATCGCGGCGTCGGCATTGTTGGTGACGAGCCGCGGGCTGACCGCCATCCGCAGTTCCCTGCCGTCCTTGACGAAGCGCCATTCGTCGGACGGGCCGAACTGGATGGTCTGGTGCTTCGTCAGCGCCTCGGGCGTCCGCGGCTCACCATGAACCTTGAAGTAGGCGGGAGCTCCGACCACGATCCGGCGCATGCTGCCGACCTGGCGGGCCACGAGCGACGAATCGCCGAGATGGCCGATACGAACGGCACAATCGACGCCGTCCTCCACCAGATTGATCTGGCGGTCCTCGAGGCGCAGCTCGGCCGCGACCTCGGCATAGCGGCTCAGATACGCGGCCATGACCGGACCGACATGGAGCCGGCCGAAGCCGACGGGCGCCGAGACCACCAGCCGCCCCACCGGCTGCAGGCGCTCGCTCTCCGCGGCGCGCTCCGCCTCCGCCAGATCGGCCAGGATGCGGCTGGCGCGGTCGAGATAGCGTCGTCCGGAATCGGTCAGCGTCACCGAGCGCGTCGTCCGCTGCAGCAGGCGGACGCCAAGATGCGATTCGAGCGCGGCGACCAAACGGGTGACCGCCGATGGCGACAGCTTGAGCCGGCGCGCCGCCGGTGCGAAGCCGTTCAGCTCGGCGACGGTGACGAAAGCCTGCATGGCATCGATGCGGTCCATGGGATTATTGCAGCATCTGCAACGATCCAATGTCAACTGGCCAGATTATTTCCGAAGGGGATTGGGACCATATTGGCTCCACGGCGGCAGTCACTGCCGCAGCGACAAGGAGTCATTGCGATGACCCAGACAACCATCCAGGCACCCGGCGACGTCATGTTCTCACCCGCCGTCAAGGCGATCCAGGCGCGCAAGGGGTCGCGCGAGAGCTACGCGCATGTGGAGCAGAGCCGCGGCTTTCGCCACGAGGTCGACGCCGATCTCGCCGGCCGCCTCGCCGAGGCCACGAGCTTCTATCTCGCGACCGCCTCGGCCGACGGCCAGCCCTATATCCAGCACCGCGGCGGACCGAAGGGCTTTCTCAAGGTGCTCGACAGCCACACGCTGGCCTTCGCCGACTTCAGCGGCAACCGGCAATATATCACCCAGGGCAATCTGTCGGAGAACCCGCACGCCTACATCTTCATCATGGACTACGCGCATCGCCGCCGGGTGAAGATCTGGGGGACGGCGCGGGTGGTGGAGGATGATGCCGCGCTGACGGCCTCGCTGATGCCGAGAGGCTACAAGGCGCGGCCCGAGCACGTGATCCTGTTCACGATCAGCGCGTGGGACACCAACTGCCCGCAGCACATCCCGCAGAAGTTCGACGCGGCCGACGTCGCGGAAGCGCTGGCCGTTCGCGATGCTCGCATCGCGGAGCTCGAGACCGAACTGGCGCGGTTGAAGGGCGAGAGCAAGCCCTCCGCCTAGGTCCTGCGCGCTGCGGGCCGCGCCTTTGGCTTGTTAGTCATTCCGGGGCAGTCGTCAGTGCGCAGCGGTGCACTGGCGATTGAACCCGGAATGACGGTGAGTGGGACTCGACTGATCAGCTCAGGCGGCCTCGGCCGCCCTGCCCCATTCGAACTCCGGAAAATATTGCGCCATCATGCGCTCGGCATAGGCGACCAGATTGCCGAAGCTTTCGGTGCGGCGGCGCAGCTCGGACTCGAAGAACGGCGTGAGGATGCCGGCGACGACGGCGAACGCCGTCGCATCGGTGCCGCAAGGACGATCGCCCATCAGATAGGGCCGGTCGCCGAGCTGCACCGACAGCGCGCGCAGCGAGCGTGCGGCGAGATCGACGTCCTCGTCCGGCGCGTGGCGGCCGAGCCCGGAGATCAGATAGTTCTCGGCGACGCGAAACTGCGCGTCCTCGCGCAGCTTCTCGCGCTTGTCGGCCGGCACGCCGTCGAAGAAGTGCGCCGGCCCCTTGGCGAAGTTGACCGGATCGACCCAGCGCGCCCCGACCAGCGCGAAATACAGGTGATGCTCGATCATGCGCTCGAACCCCCAGGCCTGCGCCCGCGCGCGCACGTCGAGCCCATGATCGAAGTCGAAGCCATATTTGCGCTCGACATGGGCGCGGATGAAGGTCGAATCGGCGATCAGCTCGCCGCTGTCGTCGATGAAGGGCAGTTGCCCCTTCGGCGACGCCGGCGGCATCGCCCGCTGCTTCCGAAAAGCGAGGCCCGCCATCTTCAATTGCACCTCCGTCTTGGTGACGAAGGGGCTGATCTCCGGCAGGCCGAAGCCCGCGCCCAAACCGAACAATGTGATCATGACAGCACTCCCGACTTCCTGAGCAGACGCCGGACGCTACGAGCATGCTGCTGCCACCATGGTGTCAGCAGCGGCAGTAGCGTGGTGGCAAGGCCAAGGCCATAAAACATCATCATCGATATCACCCCTTCAATCTCGTTGTTGGCCCGGTATAAGGACAGGCTGCTGCCAGCATCCTGTCAGCATCGGCGGGGGTGCTCGCCCATGCAGGACACACCATGAGACGCGCCGACCGGCTATTCCAGATCATCCAGGTGCTGAGACGCACCCGCCGCCCGTTGACGGCGGATGCGATCGCGGCCGAGCTCGAGACCTCGAAGCGTACGATCTATCGCGACATCGCCACCCTGATCGGCCAGCGCGTGCCGATCCGCGGCGAGGCCGGCATGGGCTACATCCTGGAGAAAGGTTTCGACCTGCCGCCCTTGATGCTGACGCCGGACGAGATCGAGGCGGCGGTGCTTGGCGCGCAATGGGTCGCGGTCAACGCCGACCCGGTGCTGGCGCGCGCGGCGGAGGACCTGATGGCCAAGATCGCCGACACCGTGCCGGAGCGGCTGCGGCCATTCGTGCTGGAACCGGCGAGCCGCGCGCCGCGGCCGTGGATGCGCGAGCCGGACCGCATCGACATGTCGCGCACGCGCTCGCAGATCCACGAGGGACGCAAGATCAGGCTGCGCTATCGCGACGAGCAGGGCCGCGACAGCGAGCGCGTGATCTGGCCGATCGCGATCGGCTATCATGACGCGGTGCGCATCCTCGCCGCCTGGTGCGAGCTGCGCCGCGACTTCCGCAGCTTCAGGACCGACCGTGTCGTCGAGGCGGATTATCTCGACGATAAATATCCCGAAAGGCGCGAGGCGCTGCGCGCCAAATGGCGGCGCAGCCTGGTGTGGGAGGTTCCCAAGGATGTCTGAACCGATGTCTGGCGAAACTGACAGCAGCCCCTGTCAGAGCTGCGGCGCGTGCTGCGCCTATTCGTCGAACTGGCCGCGCTTCACGATCGAGGAGGATGCCGCGCTCGACCTGATCCCGGCCGAGCTGGTCAACGAGCGGCTGTCGGGCATGCGCTGCGACGGCAACCGCTGCTGTGCGCTCGATGGCGAGATCGCGCGCGCCGTGGCGTGCCGGATCTACGCGATCCGTCCCGAGGTGTGCCGCATTTGCATGCCGGGTGACGCCGAATGCGCGATGGCCCGGCGCAAGTTCGGGCTGCCCGTGCTCGCCTGAGCAAAGGCAAGGAAGACGGGGAGTCAGGCCGTGACCGGCTCGGGGCTGTCGTCGAGATCGTCCTCGAACGGCTTCATCACCGAGAGTGGCTTGGTCGACAGCGAGATCGGCTTGCGGCTCGAGGTCGCGCCGGCCGGACCCGCCCGACCGCCGCGGGACTGCGCATACAGCGCCGATCCGACCCGGCCGCCGAACTGCGACAGGACCTGCTCGCTGCAGGTGGATGCAATCGCAAGCGCCAGCGGGTGAAGATGCGTGCGCCGGTAACAGAACAGCGCCAGCATGGCCCTCACATCGGCGGAGACGCTCTCGACCAGCGCGGGCAGCCCGTTGGCGTCGGCACGGTAGAGCTCACCGAGAAGCTCGTCGCCGACCGGGCACGAATCGCTGTCGAACGCATCGCGGCTTTGAAGCATCGGTTTGATTGCCATGACGCGACGATGCAGCGCGAATCGCTAATGACCGGTTAACCAAACCGAACGGTCGTCCCACCCCCGGCTTGACACGGGACTGCCGCGGTCGGTGCGGCTTCGCCGCGACGCACCGTCGCCGGACGCTCAGCCGTTTGCGGCCATGAAGATCGAGAGCCCGAATCCGGTGAGGTGATGCAGCGCCTGGTCGACGCCGATCAGGGTCCAGAACCAGGGGTGCTCGGTATTCATGCCGAACCGCGACGAGCAGATGCCCTTGATGCGATCGATCGTGATGTGAATGGCGAAGTCGATCACGGCGACGAACCAGAATCTCGGCGCGACGATCAAGATCAGGACCATGGCGACGGCGAGATGGATCAGGCAGTGCACCAACAGCGGCAGCGCCCAGCCCTTCCGCTGGTCCTTGCCATAGGCCATCCAGGCGTTCTGCAGCACGAAGTCGCCAATGATGTGCTTGAAGGTCAGCAGCAGCATCCAGCCGACCAGCGCACCAACCGGAACCTGCGACGACAAAGAGGGAAAAGACAAAGCTGACGCTCTCGCTACGACTAACCCTTGGAACCAACCCTTGGACGCACGGGGAACTGGAGGCGTTCAGCGCAATCTGATGAGAATACCCGGCCAATTCGACGCGTATGCGACGCTTATGACATCTCCGGTAGCGAATTGCACGCGAAAGGGAACTTCAAATCGCACCTTGCTACCCTTCGCGGCAATCCCGCCGGGGGTAAGGTTACCCACGCCGCGGCGCATCCGGCGGCAACCGTCGCTGCGGCGGCGTCATTCCGCGGCGTTGGTTTTCGGCACTGAGAGCGCCCTCGCCCGGATCTGCGCGATGGTCCGCTTCAGCGCCCCCTGTCCCGGCTCTGCCAGCGCAACGGCGCGCGCCTCGGCGATGGCGGAGGCGAGATCCGAGATCGGCAGGACGCCATCGAAGGTGGGCTTGGCCAGGCCATCGATGATGGCATGCCAATCAGCGAGACCCTGCCGGTAGCCGTCGCCCTGCCCCTGGATCATGGTCGCCGTCGCGATCACGGCGGGCGCCGCCGCAGGCTGCTTGTCCAGCGCGCGCGCGATCATGTGCAGCCATCGCTCGGCCCAGGCGCGCTCCTCGCCATAGCGCACCGACTGCAGCCGCCAGCGCCGCAGGCCGGCCATCAGCTTGAGGCGGCGAATGGCCAACCGCGATCGGACCGAAAAGCGGACCTTGACCCGGCGCCGACCTAACCAGCCGATCTGCTCGAAGGCTGCCAGCAACGATTCCGCCACGGCTTGCGGCAGCGCACCGATCAGCTCGTCGAGGCGGAACCTCCTGACGTCGTCGCTCTCGCGTCCCTCCGGGCGCTTCCCCATGTCGAGGCTGATCAATCTGAGCTGGGCGATCCGGATCGGATCCTCGTAGGCCATGCGGGCGGCCAGCAGCTGCGCGATCTGAGACAGCATGCCGGCATCGACGTTCGATCTGCGCACGAACCGCTTGATGCGATCGACATAGAGCTGCGCGTAGCTCGCGCCCTGATACTCCATCAGCAGATGGATGCCATCGCTCACCGCCGGCACGGCGGCGTCAGGAAGGCCCTGAGGCAGAAAAGGCGGCTCGCCATCGTCGACGCCGATGACGTCGGCGAACAGATATCGCAGCGAGGACCGGACGCTTTCCACTGGGCTTCAGGCTCCCCGGATCACGCCGGCTTGGCGACGGGCGCCGGCGCGGTGGTCTGTTGCGCCAGCCGCCGCTCGAGCGTTTCGATGTTCTGGAACAGCCGGGCGCTGGCGAGGCGCAGGAAGTAGAAGGCGAAGGCGGGGTTCTGGACGTAGAGCTGCTCGACCTGGTCGTAGGAGACCGACAGGATCAGACCGCCCTCGACGCATTCCAGCGTCTGCGTGCGCGTATTGGACGGCGAGATCATGCCGAACTCGCCGACGATCGCACCGACCGGCAGCTCGATACCGGATTCGACCAGGCGGAAGCGACCGCTGACGATGTAGTACATGCTGTCGGCCTTCTCGTCCTTGTAGAACAGCACCTCGCCTGGACCGCATTTGCGCTCGGTCATGAACGGCTTCAGCCATTCCATGGAGAGGTCGCTGTTGACCGACTGCTTCACGTCGCGGACCAGCTGCAGCATCTGGTGGAGCCGGTAGCTGTTGAGCGGCAGCAGCACCCCGTGCAGGATCAGGACCGGGTAGTTGTGCATCGGCACCGCGGTCGCGATCAGGACGATATTGGTGAGGATGGCGAATACCCGCAGCGGAATCATCGTCCGCATCGACAGCGTGGCGACCACGAAGATCGAGGCGAAGAGGCTGCCGGCGGCGCCCGCATGTTCGACCAGGTGTGAGGTATCCATCGGGATCAACCAGACTCTTGGGACGCAGGAGGGCGGACGCTCGGTTCCGAGCCTCCTTTTGCCTAATTTAGCGTGTCCATGCCGACCTCTGATATACGGCGAACAGACGACGTTTGAACCGGTATTTGAGCCGGTACGGAAAAATTCCCCGCTCGACGTAGAACGGCTGGACCTGCCGGATGACGCTGCAAAACCGATCCACCCGCATCGTTGACGGGATTCCCCCGATCGGGGCACCTTGACGCCGCCGCGATCTCCTGCGGCTCTGAGATCAGCGACTGACGCCCGCCCGCAATGACCAAACCGCAGCACCCTGCCCTGGCGGCATTCGTCACCGCGCTGACCGGACGCAACATGACCAGAGCGGCCTATGTGGCCGTGGCGCTCGGCATGAGCGCCATGGTGTTGTTGACGATGGACCCCGCCTACGAGGCCGGGGGGCGCTGGATCATCGCCCTGCTGTGGGGATGCCTTGTCTTTTTCGTCGTCGAATGGGCCGCTCGGGTTCAGCAGGCGGTGCGGGCGCATCGCGCCGCCGCCTACCTGATGTCGGGCCGGGGACTGCTGGACACGCTCTCCGCCCTCGCCGTGCCGGTTGCGCTGGTCTCGGGCATGGAGTCACGCACCGCGTGGCTGCTGGCGGTCATCTGGGTGCTCAAGGTGATCCCCGGCGTGCCTGGCCTGCGCCAGCTCCGCCGGGTGCTCGTGGTCGAAGCACGCCCGCTGCTGTCGGTGCTGGTGCTGTTCCTGCTGGTGCTGTTTCTCGGATCGGTCGCCGAATACGCGCTCGAACACGACGAGCAGCCGGCCACCTTCGGCACCATCCCCTCCGCGCTATGGTGGGCCGTCGTGACCCTCACCACCACGGGCTATGGCGACGTGGTGCCGATCACGCCGCTCGGGCGGGTGGTCGCCGCCACGGTGATGATCTCCGGCCTCGGCGTGTTCGGCCTATGGACCGGCATCCTGGCGACCGGCTTCGCCGCGGAAACCCGGCGCGACAACTTTCTGAAGACCTGGGAATCGGTCAGCAGGGTACCGTTCTTCGCCAGCCTCGGGCCCGCCACGATCGCCGACGTCGCGCAGATGCTGCGCACCATCGACCTGCCGCCGCGCGCCACCGTGATCCGCAAGGGCGAGCCGGGGGACTGCATGTATTTCATCGCCGCCGGCGAGGTCGAGGTCGACCTTCCCGGCAAGAAGGTCCGGCTCGGCGAGGGCGCGTTCTTCGGCGAGATGGCGCTGCTCGGGAACAACCTGCGTTCGGCCGACATCAGCACGACCGGACTGTCGAAGCTGCTGGTCCTCGACCTCGTCGATTTCCGCGTGCTGATGGCACGCCACCCCGATCTGGCGCAGAGCATCGATGCCGAGGCCAGGCGCCGAACCATGGAGAACAGGACATGACGACAGGACGGACCACCCAGGCCGATGACGCGCCGAGCATGCCGCTCCTGACCATCGACGGCGCACGCGCCACCATTCGGCTCAATCGTCCGCAGCATCTCAACCGGCTCCAGCCGGAGGATCTCGGCGAGCTGCTGGCGCTGTTCGACCGGGTCGAGGCCAACGCCGCCTTGCGCGTGCTGGTCCTGACCGGCACCGGGCGGGCGTTCAGCGCCGGCTTCGACCTTGGCGCCATCGGCGCAACGCCGGCGGATACGGCCGAGGCTTCCAGCCCGGCATTCGAGGAGGTCGTCGACCGGCTGGAGGACCTCGCGCTGCCGACGATCTGCCGGCTCAACGGCGGGGTCTATGGCGGCTCGACCGATCTGGCGCTGGCCTGCGATTTCCGGATCGGGGTCGATACCAGCGAGATGTTCATGCCGGCAGCGCGGCTCGGGCTGCACTACTACCCGAATGGCATCAAGCGCTACGTGTCCCGCCTTGGTATCGACAATGCCAAGCGTCTGTTCCTGACGGCGGAGAAGATCGACGCGGCCGAGATGCTGCGCATCGGCTATCTCACCGGCGTGGCGACGGCCGATGCGCTCGACGCGGAGGTCGACCGGCTGGCGGCCATTCTGGCCGGCAACGCCCCGCAGGCCATGCGCGGCATGAAGCGCGCCATCAACGAGTTTGCACGCGGAGCCCTCGACGATGCGGCGGCTCGTCGCAGGCATCGGGACAGCATGAGCGGCGCCGAAATCCAGGAAGGCATGAAATCGTTTGCAGAGAAGAGAACGCCGAAATTCTGAGCGCAGCCGCGCCCCGAACTGATAAATTTTGCATGCAAACGTCTGTATCCAGCCGGTGTTCTGACACACGCTCAACGAACTATCGACCTGAATCTCCAATTTGCGGTTGACAGCCTTTTGTCCGTGGCTAGCTTGAACCACGGGCGGAGAC
Organism: Bradyrhizobium sp. HKCCYLRH3097; assembly: GCF_051167875.1. NCBI lineage: Bacteria > Pseudomonadati > Pseudomonadota > Alphaproteobacteria > Hyphomicrobiales > Nitrobacteraceae > Bradyrhizobium > Bradyrhizobium sp. HKCCYLRH3097. Next base: position 941,273 of record NZ_JBNPTX010000001.1, on the reverse strand, counting down.
TTTCACATGCAAGTGATGGACGCGTATTGGGGACGACGAGCTCTGGAGTACGTCGATGCGATCGAAGCGTCGAAGACCAGCGCGAGCGTGCTCTCCCAGTTCGAGAAGATGATCAGCAACCTGGGCTTTCACGCCTACATCATGGCCGGCGTGCCGACCTCGGGCCAATCGCTGCAGCAAACCATTCTCGCCAACGGCTGGCCGCGGGAATGGTTCGACATGTATGCGCGCGAGCAGTTTCACCGCTGCGATCCGATTCCGCGGCACTGCATCTCGACATTGAATCCATTTGCGTGGTCGGAGGCTCCCTATGACCGCGAGGACGAGCCCGGCGCGCACGAGGTGATGACGCGCGCGAAGGACTTCCGATTGAACGAAGGCTTCTGCGTTCCCATCCACTACGACGATGCCGTGGGCGCCGTCAGCATTGCAGGCGAAAATCCGAATCTCGCTCCCGATGCGCGGGGCGCGCTGCACCTGATCAGCATCTTCACGCACAGCAGGCTTCGCGCACTGGCGCGCTCCGCCGCGAGCAACCAGAGCCGACGCCTGTCGCGAATCGAGGCCGAGGTGCTGGGCTGGGCGGCGCGCGGCAAGACCGCGTGGGAGACGGCGCGCATCCTCGGTGTCTCCGAACGCAACGTCCGGTGGCATCTGGAAGAAGCACAGCGCAAGCTAGCAACCAAGAACAAGACGGCGACGGTTGCGACCGCTCTTGTCAACGGCGAGATCTCGATCTGATCTGTCGTTTCTCCCACTGGATCAATTCGAGCGCATCGGCAATCTGCAAACCCCAATTTGATTCAGACGACCGGGGGTTTCGATGCCTGAGATTCATGTCGTTCGAAAAGATAATCGCGCTCTGTACGAGAAATATTTCGATCCGTATTACCGGCTGCGCCACGAGATCTACGTCAAGCAACGCAAGTGGATGGCACTCGATCGTCCCGACGGGCGCGAGATCGATCAGTTCGACACCGAGGATTCGGTCTATCTGTTCTGCATCGACAACGGCCAGTTGATCGGCTCGATGCGCGCGGTGCCGACGCAGTTGCCGACGCTGATGAGCGACATCTTCCCGTATCTGAATCTGCGCGGCCCGATCCAGCGCCCCGACGTCTACGAACTGTCGCGCATCTTCGTGATCCCGGAGCGCCGCGGCGAGCATGCCGGCCCGCGGATCGACATGCTGCTGCTCACCGCAATCATGGAGTACGGCATCTCGATCGGGTTGACCGGCTTTTCGATCGTGCTCGAAACCTGGTGGCTGCCGCGGTTCGAGAAGTGCGGCTGGAAGGCGCGGCCGCTCGGCGTACCTCACATGATGGACGGGATGTCGGTGATGGCCGTGCTCGTCGACTGCGACGAAACGACATGGAAGTCACTCTGCGAGCAGATCGGCCTGACGCGGCCAACCCTCACGTGGCAGGGGCTCGAAGACGTCAGCCGCCAGGCCCTGCCGGATATCTTTCTTCATCTTCCACCAGCCGCTCAGCCAGCGCAATGATCTGTTCCCTGTGCCGCTTCAGCCTGAGCTTATGGAAAGCCTTCAAGAGGCGGTGACCAAGGAGCGTCGCCTCGTCCACCTCGAGGGCATAAAGGTTGGACGGCGTGTTCATGGAATCCATCGCTGACACTTCAGGTTTTGAGCCGTGACTGAACCTTCAATCGAGAAGATCATCGAGCGTCTGCAATTTTGCATCGTTGACGCTCGGGCGATGCAACTCAAAATGTTAGAGAGAATTTTGTCAATATCATTGCTTGAAGCCCACGAGCTGAAGGAAAAGTGCGCGCCCAATTCGACCAACAGCAGCCATTAGCGCTCCTGCACCGACTCTCGCAACACGTCCGGTCCTGCAGCGGCGCGTCTCGACTGGTGCATCGCAGACACAAACTGTTGATTTCAGGGCGGCTTTCGATGTGAAGGTCGGACAGGAGAGCACGAGCATCGTTGCCGAAACGCGCTCGCCGAACGTGGACGACACCTCGGCAAAATCATGGCGCCGCCGCCGGAGCTGCTCCCTGTTCAGCAAACTCGGTTTACAAAAATGGACTCGTGGGGCGTCTCGCCCCTCCGGAGTCCCGGATAACGGAACTCCGCCGGCAACAAATACGCGCGTGCGACCTACGGACGGGAAGTCATTCGTCGTGAAAGCGGACCGTTTCGGCGACCGTGGCGCGGCTGGTGCGGTAGGAGTTGGCCTTGTCACCGAGATCGGGACAACCGAACGAGATGCCGCAGACCACCTTGCGGTCGGCGCCAAGCCCGAAGTGCTGCCGCACCACGTCGGAGTGAAACGCGAGCGCCGCCTGCGGCACGGTGGCAATGCCGAGCGCCTGCGCCGCCAGCATGAAGCTCGTGACGTAGCCGCCGCAATCGATCGCGCCATAGGTGCCGAGCGCCTCGTCGCTGTGGATGACCGCCACATGCGGCGCGCCGAAGAAATTGTAGTTCTCCAGCGCCTGCCGGGCATAACCCGCCTTGTCGCCGCGCGGGATGTCGAGCGCGTTGTAGAGCTGGAAACCGCTCTCGCGCCGCCGTTCCAGATAAACGCCGGTGTATTCGCGCGGGAAAGGAAAGTCGCCCGACGCCGCCTTGCCGCTGGAGGCCGCCGCATACATCACCTTCCGGAAAGCCTCGGTCGCCGCACCAGAGGTGATCTCGACACGCCACGGCTGGCTGTTGCACCAGGACGCAGTTTTTTGCGCCGCCGTCAGGATGCGCTCGATGGTCGCGCGCGGCACGGGCTCGGGCCGGAACCTGCGGCAGGAGAAGCGCGCGGCCATCAGCTCTTCGAGAATGGTGATGGGATCCTGCTCTGACTTTGGCGCCGCAGATGACATGACAACCTTCCGTACAGTTCGACCGGCGACGCTCGCTTTGTGCTCGCCCTCCACCCCCCGTCTTTCCGGACCGGTCGCCACAGCGACCGCCCCCGGAAGACGGCCGTCGTGATGCCGTCGGATCAGCTGCGCCCCTTGGTCGGCACCTTGTTGAACGGCACGTCCTTGTCGACCCGGATGTCACCGGGCAGACCGAGCACGCGCTCGGCGATGATGTTGCGCAAGATCTCGTCGGTGCCGCCGGCGATGCGCATCGAGGGCGAGGTCAGCAGCATCTGCTGAAACTGGCCCTGCGTCACCGTCTCGTCCGCGCCGGTCAGCACGCCAGCGCCGCCTTCGAGATCCATCGCGTAGGTTGCGATATCCTGCAGCATGACGCCGGCGACCAGCTTGCCGATGGAATTCTCAGGTCCGGGCCGCTCGCCCTTGGACAGCGCCGAGATCGCGCGGTAGCTCGTGTATTTCAGCCCGCTGGCCTTGACCGCCCACGACGCCAGTTTCGAGCGCGTGGCGCGATCGTCGATGGCGAGTCCGCTCTCGGTCATCAGATTGGCGCAGAACTCGAACATCTCCGGGAAGCCGGTGGCGAGCCGCGCGCCGATCGACATGCGCTCGTTCATCAAGGTGGTCAGCGACACGTTCCAGCCGTCGCCGACCGCGCCAAGGCGCTGCGAGTCCGGGATCACGACGTCGGTGAAATAGACCTCGTTGAACTCCTGCATACCGTTGGCCTGCTTGATCGGGCGGACCTCGACGCCCGGGCTCTTCATGTCCAGGAAGAACATCGTCAGGCCCTTGTGCTTGGGCACATTGGGATCGGTGCGCGTGATCAGCAGGCCGTAATCCGAGTAGTGCGCCCCCGACGTCCAGATCTTCTGGCCGTTGATGAGCCAGTCGTCGCCGCGCTTCTCGGCGCGGGTGCGCAGGCCAGCGACATCGGAGCCGCCGGCGGGCTCGGAGAACAGCTGGCACCAGATCTCCTCGCCGGAAGCGAGCTTCGGCAGATAGCGCCGCTTGTGCTCTTCGCTGCCATAGGCCATCACGGTCGGGCCGCACATGCCCTCGCCGATCTGGAACGGCTGCGTCAGCTTGCCATAGACGCCCTCCTCCTGCTGCCAGATCACCCGCTCGATCGGCGTCGCGCCGCGGCCGCCATACTCCTTCGGCCAGTGCAGGCAGGCCCAGCCGGCATCGGATTTCTTCTTCTGCCAGGCCTTGCCGACCTCGACGATGTCGGCGTGCTTGAGCCGGATGCGGCCGAGCGAGGAGCTCGCGAGCTCCTCCTCCAGCTCCCTCGGCGCGTTGGCCGCGATCCAAGCGCGCGCGGTGTCGCGAAAAGCGGCTTCCTGCGGGGTGTCGTCAAAGTTCATGCCTGACCCTCACTTGATATGCGTAGGGCGGGGGTTGGCCGAAGGCGTAACCCGCCACTTGATCAGCGTTGTACGAGCTAGCGGCGGGTTACGCTGCGCTAACCCGCCCTACGACTGCACTTGTTAGCTTCGTCCCTTGGTCGGAACCTGGTTGAACGGAAGGTCCTTGTCGACGCGGATGTCGCCAGGAAGACCCAGCACGCGCTCCGCGATGATGTTGCGCATGATCTCGTCGGTGCCGCCTTCGACGCGGGTGCCGGGCGCGCGCAGCAGCATCGCCTGGAATTTTCCGGCGAGCTCGGCCTCGGGACCGCTGAGCACGCCGGCGGCGCCCTGCAGGTCGAGCGCGTAGGTCGCGACGTCCTGGATCATCGGTCCTGCGACCAGTTTACCGATCGAGTTCTCAGGTCCCGGCCGCTCGCCCTTCGACAGCGCCGAGATGGCGCGGATGCTGGTGTATTTCAGCCCGCTCGCCTTCACCGCCCAACTCGCGAGCTTCGAGCGCACATTGCGGTCCTCGATCGCGGGACGATCGTCCAGCATCAGGTTGGAGCAGAAGTCGAACAGCTCCGGGAAGCCGGTGGCGACGCCGGCGCCGATCGACATGCGTTCGTTCATCAAGGTGGTCAGCGCGACGTTCCAGCCGTCATTGACCGCGCCGAGACGCTGCGAGTCCGGGATCACGACGTCGGTGAAATAGACCTCGTTGAAATCCGAGTGCCCGCTCGCCTGCTTGATCGGCCGGACCTCGACACCCGGGCTCTTCATGTCCAGGAAGAACATGGTGAGACCCTTATGCTTGGGCACTGTTGGATCCGTGCGCGTCAGCAGGATGCCGTAGTCGGAGTAGTGCGCGCCCGAGGTCCAGATCTTCTGGCCGTTGATCACCCAGTCGTCGCCGCGCTTCTCGGCGCGGGTGCGCAGGCCGGCGACGTCGGAGCCGCCGGCCGGCTCGGAGAACAGCTGGCACCAGACCTTCTCGCCCGAGGCCAGCGGCGGCAGATACTGCCGCTTATGCGCCTCCGAGGCGTAGGCCATCATGGTCGGCCCGCACATGCCATGACCGATGATGAACATGCCGGACAGCTTGCCGTAGGGCCCCTCCTCCTGCTGCCAGATCACGCGCTCGATGGGTGAGGACCCGCGACCGCCATATTCCTTTGGCCAGTGCAAGCAGGCCCAGCCGGCCTCGGCCTTCTTCTTCTGCCAGGCCTTGGCGACGTCGAGAATGCTGGCGTTCTTCAGCGCGGTGCGGCCAAGCGAGGACGCGCGCAGTTCGTCCTCGTACTGCTTCGGCGCATTGGCGGCGATCCACGCGCGCGCCTCGGCGCGAAACGCGGCCTCCTGCGGAGTGTCATCGAAGTTCATGAGAATTCCTTTCAGATCGTCATTCCGGACGACCCGCAACGCGGGTCGATCCGGAATCCAGAGGTGAGTCATCTCGAGATTCCGGGTTCGCTCACTCCGCGCAAAATGGCATGGTCATTTTGTCGCGCGCGAGCGCCCCGGAATGACGGGCTTGGGTCACGCCGCATTGCGCTTGCGCATGCGGTCGATCAGTTGGTCTTCCCAGTAAGAGAGGCTGCCGAGGCCGAGCGCGAGCGCGTTGGCGCGTCGGTAGTACATGTGACAGTCGAACTCCCAGGTGAAGCCCATGCCGCCATGGACCTGGATGTTGTTCTTGGCGCAGTGTTGAAAGGCTTGCGTCGCGCTGATGCGCGCTGAGGCCGCGGCCTCCGGCAATTCCGGCGCATTAGTCGAGAGCGCCCAGGCGCCATAATAGGAGTTGGAGCGCGCCAAGGTCGCCGAGACGTACATGTCGGCCAGCATGTGCTTGACCGCCTGGAACGAGCCGATCGGACGGCCAAAGGCGATCCGGTCGAGCGCGTAGTCGCGGCCCATCTCCAGCGCGCGGTCGGAGCCGCCAACCTGCTCGAACGCCGTCAGCACCGCGGCGCGATCGAGCACCTGGGTGATGATGCTCCAACCCTCGCCGGCGGCGCCGAGCGGCTCCGCCTTGCAGTTCTTGAAGGTGAGCTCGGCCTGGCCGCGCGTCGGATCGAGATTGGTCAGCGCCTTGGCTTCGACGCCGCCCGCCTTGGGGTCGACCAGGAACAGCGAGATGTCGCCGTCGCGGCCGGTCGAGCCGGTACGCGCGGCAACGATGATGAGATCGGCGATGGCGCCGTCGGCGACCGGCTTCTTGGTGCCGTTGAGCACGCCGTTGGCGGCCTCACACTTGATCGCTTTGGGCGACGGATTGCCGGTGCCCTCGAACAACGCCAAGGTGCCGATCGCCTCGCCATTGGCGATCTTCGGCAGCCAGGCCTGCTTCTGCGCATCGCTGCCGGCCAGCATCAGGGCCTCCGCGGCAAGATACACGGTCGACGAGAACGGCACCGGCGCCAGCGCGCGGCCGACCTCTTCGGCGATCACGCAGAGCTCGAGATGACCGGCGCCCGCGCCGCCGTACTCCTCAGGAATGGCGACGCCGAGGAAGCCCATCTCGGCGAAGCCTTTCCACAGCGCTCGGTCATACGGCTCCTTGCCATCGAGCACGACACGCACCGCCTTGGGCGGACACTTCTCGGCGAGGAATTTCCGCGCCTGGTCCCGCAACTGCTTCTGGTCGTCGGAGAAATCGAAGTTCATGGCCTCACCTGCTTCCTGATCGTCATTCCGGGGCGATGCGCAGCATCGAACCCGGAATCTCGATCTGATTTATCTCTGGATTCCGGGTTCACTCGCTTCGCGAGTGCCCCGGAATGACGGTTTCAAAATGCGTCGTCACAGCACGATCACGTCGCTGTCGGGCTCGGCCGCGTAGAGCCGCTCGACCAGCGCGGCGCGGCGTTCGAGACCGGCGCGCTGGTTGATGTAGCCCTTGTCGGTCAGCTCATGACCGTCGATCGAGGGCGGCTCGACCATCAGCATGGCGCGGCCGATGCGCCGGCTGGTCGCGCCCTCGCACTCTTTATTATGGGCTTCGAGACCACGACGGACGCAGTCGATGACGGCCGGATGCTTCACCACGTCCTCGAACGTCGCGTTGGGATCGCCGACCAACTGGCGGCAGGCGTGCAGATTGGGCCAGGCCAGGAGACCGACATATTCGCGGTCCTGCCCGGTCACCAGTGCATCGTGGATCGCCGGCGTTGCGGCTGCGATCGCATCGGTGCGAAGCGAGCCGACATGGACGAAGGTGCCTGTCGTGAGCTTGAAATCCTCGACCACGCGGCCGGCGAAGATGATGCCCTGCGCCGGATCGGCGGGATCGACGAACACGCCGGCATCGCCGATGCAGTAGAAGCCTTCCTCGTCGAACGCCTTCTTCGTCAGCTCGGGCTGGCCGAAATAGCCGGGCATCACGTTGATGCCGCGCAGGCGCAGCTCGTATTTGTCGCCGGTCGGCACCATCTTCAGCTCGACGCCGGGGAACGGCAGGCCGATGAGCCCGACCCGCTCCGTGTTCCAATAGGTGCCGGTCGAGGTCGGCGCGGTCTCGGTCGAGCCCCATCCGGTGTAGAACACGATGCGCTCGCCGGTGGTCTTGACCGCCAGCGCCTGCATGCGCTCGTACAGATCGTCCGGCAGCCGCGCGCCGCCATAGGCCATGATGCCCAGATCCTTGAAGAAGGAGCGGCACAGCGCATCGTCCTTCTCCATCGCCGCCGCCAGCGCCGCATAGCCGGCGGGCACATTGGCGTAATAGGTCGGCGACACCTCGCGCAGGTTCCGGATGGTTTCGTCGAACATGCCGGGCATCGGCCGGCCGTCGTCGATGTAGAGCGTGCCGCCCTCGATCAAGAGCGGATTGAACAGCGCATTGCCGCCCATGGTGTGATTCCATGGCATCCAGTCGAGCACCGTCGAGATCGGCGCATCAGGCCCGCGCGGCCGCGTCTGCATCATCATCGCCGCATTGGCGCACATCATGCGCTGGGTGTTGATGACCGCCTTGGGCATGCCGGTCGAGCCGGAGGTGAACAGCAGCTTGCCGACCGTGTCCGGTGTGATCTGCGCAATCGACGCGTCGACCGCGCCGGTGACCGGCGTCGCGGCGAGATCAGCGAAGCTGATGCTCGCAATGCCCTCGCACGGACGCGCGACATGAACGACGGTGACGCCGTCGAGATCGAGCGCCTTCAGCGCCTTCTCGAAGGTCGGGCCGTCCTGCACCATGACCACGCCCGGCTTCACGAGGCCGAACAGATATTTCAACTTGAGATGATCGTGGCTCATCAGTGAATAGGCGGGCGACACCGGAGCGGCCGGCGAACGGGCCTGCATCGCGGCCATGGTGATGAGCGCATGCTCGATCGAATTGCCGGAGAGGATGGCGACGGGGCGGCCGTCCAGCTTCAAATCGAGCAGGCCCTGCGTCAGCCCATCGACGGTGCGCTTGGCCTCGGCATAGGACAGCTTGCGCCATTGCCGCTCGGCTCCGCTGCGTTGCGCGAGCCAGGTCCGCGTCGGCGCCTCCTTAGCCCAGCGGGCGAGCGGCGCCGCCAAATGCGGCTCATAGGCCTGCAGCGGAATGCGCGATTTGATGACGATGACGCCGTCACCGCGTCTCTCGATATCGATGTCGCGCGCCAGCCAGTTGACCTTGCGGAATGCCGGCTTCTCCAACACCTTCGCTGCCGTCCCGTCCATTTTGCGTCTCCCGAAATATCGTCCTTTGCGGATCTTGATATCTAGCGGTTGGTATAGACCGGCTTGCGCTTCTCGAGGAAGGCTTGAATGCCCTCCTTGAAATCCTCCGAGCGGCTGCACAGCACCTGGTTGCGATCTTCCATCGCGATGACGGCTTCGATCGACGACGCATCGACGCTCATGTTGAGACATTCCTTTGAGAGTCGAAGTCCGACCGGCGAGGCCGTCATCATCGCATCGACGAAGGGCGCAGCCGCGCCCTCGAGCATATCGTCCTCGACGATTTCCGACACCAGCCCGACCATGAGCGCGCGCTCGGCTCCGATGAAGCGGCCGGTGAGGATCAGCTCCGATGCGACGGAGACGCCGACGAGGCGCGGCAGGAAATAGCTGGTGCCGATGTCGCAGCCCCCTAAGCCAAGCTTGATGAAGGCACAGTTCATCCGCGCCGAGCGGCTGGCGATGCGGATATCGGCCGCGAGCGCCAACGCAAAGCCGCCGCCGGCGGCTGCGCCCTGCACCAGCGCAATGATCGGCTGCGGGCAACGCCGCATCAGCATCACGATGTCGGCGATGCGGCGCTGCGAGTCCAGCGACTCGGTCACGCTGGGCGGCTCATTGACGCCGCCGCGCCGCTGCATCGCGGCCTTCAGATCGAGCCCCGCGCAGAAGTTCTTGCCGGCACCCTTGAGCACGACGACTCGCGTGGTGCGATTGCGCTGCAGGCTTTCGAAATAAGCGTTGAGCGCGTCGATTAGCGCCGGGTCGAGCGCGTTCAGGCTCTCGGGGCGATTGAGCGTCACACGGTCGACGCCATTGTCGTGTTCGATCAGCAGCGGTTGGGACATGGCGCGCGCTCCACCCTCAGTGTCATCCCGGCGAACGCCGGGATCCATAGCCACCGGCTTGATTGGTAAGAGTGCGGCGTCTGCCAGTCTGCCTATCACAGACGCCGCGGAGTATGGGTCCCCGCATTCGCGGGGACGACGGCAGAGTTTGCCGTCAGCGCGGGGCCATGCGGATGGCGCCGTCGAGGCGGATGGTTTCGCCGTTCAGCATCGGGTTCTCGACGATGTGGACGGCGAGGTTACCGTACTCGGAGGCGTCGCCGAGCCGGGCCGGATGCGGCACCTGGGCGCCCAGGCTCTTGCGCGCTTCTTCGTTCAGTCCCATCAGCAGCGGTGTCAGGAACAGGCCGGGCGCGATGGTGTTGACGCGGATTTTCTGGCTGGCGAGATCGCGCGCAGCGGGCAGGGTCAGGCCGACGACGCCGCCCTTCGAGGCCGAATAGGCGATCTGGCCGATCTGGCCTTCATAGGCCGCGACGCTGGCGGTGTTGATGATGACGCCACGCTCCTCGCCGACCGGCTCGGCGGTGACGAGGCGCTCGGCAAACAGCCGCAGCACGTTGAAGGTGCCGATCAGGTTGACGTTGATGATGCGCGCGAACTTGGCGAGCGGATAGACGCCGTCCTTGCCGACGATGCGCTGCGAGCCGCCAATGCCGGCGCAGTTCACCAGCACGCGGGCGATGCCGTGGGCCGCCTCGGCCTTGGCGAGGCCGGCCTTGACCTGATCCTCATTGGTGACGTCGGCATGCAGCGCGACGCCCTTGATCTCGGCGGCGATCTTCTCGGCGTTTTCCAGGCTCTGATCGAGCACGGCCACCTTGGCCCCCTTGGCCGCCATGGCGCGCGCCGTAGCTGCGCCGAGACCCGAGCCACCGCCGGTGATGAGAACGGCAACGTTGTTCAACTGCATGTCAGGTTTCCTCCCTAGACGTTTTTGCTTGCGAATAGCGAATAGGGAGTAGCGAATAGAGGCTTCCCCCATTCGCTACTCCCTATTCGCCACTCGCCCGTTTCAATATTCCACCGCAGATCAGCGCCTCCATATGGGCGATGTACTGACGGCAGACATCATCGGTGACCGGGCCGACGCCGATCGCGCGCGACATCGCGTGGCGGCCGAAGAACAGGTGATCGCAGGCGCCGATCAGGCTGGTGTAGAACAGCACCGGATCGACGGCGCGAAACTCGTCCCTGGCGACGCCCTCCTCGATGAGCCGGCGATGGAAATCGAGCAGCGGCGCCACGAAGAACTTCGACACTTCGTCGGCCGCCTCCGCGCTGCTCTCATGCAGCAGATAATGGATCAGCCGGTTCATGTAGGGAAACCGGTGATAGGCGCGGATGATGCCGCTGATGTGCAGCTTCAGCTTCGCCGTCGGCGGCAGCGGCTGCGCCAGGAGATATTCGAGATTGGCCACCTCGGTCGCCGCGTCGCGGGCGAGCAGCGCCAGCAGCAGGCCGTCCTTGTTGCCGAAATGATATTTCACCAGCGCTGCATTAGAGCCGGACTTCTGCGCGATGTCGCTGAGCGAGATTTCGATCGAGGACCTCGCGATCATCAGCTCGCTGGCGGCGTCCAGCAGCTTCTCCGCCGTCGCATTCCGCCCCGCGGGAAGTTTCTCTGGCACGCTGTTGTGAAGCTGAGGTCCCAAGACATGTCTCGCGCTTGATCGAGGCAGATAAGCCGAAGCCGGAGTTGATCTCAAGAGTTAATTGATCGATTGACTAACGCTCGATCGGGCATTTAAATCGCGGCCAATCACGAACACCAAGTCTAGGGAGGATACGTCATGGCGGAAGCCTACATCGTCGCGGCCGCACGCACGGCCGGCGGCCGCAAGGGAGGACGGCTGGCTGGCTGGCATCCGGCCGACCTCGCGGCGAAGGTGCTGGACGCGCTGGTCGATCGCTCCGGCGCCGCGCCGGACCAGGTCGAGGACGTGATCATGGGCTGCGTGATGCAGACCGGCGAGCAATCGAACAACATCGCGCGCAATGCGGTGATGGCCTCGAAGCTGCCGGAGAGCGTGCCGGGCACCTCAATCGACCGGCAGTGCGGCTCGTCGCAGCAGGCGCTGCATTTCGCCGCGCAGGCAGTGATGTCGGGCGCGATGGATGTCGTGATCGCCGCCGGCGTGGAGTCGATGACCCGGGTGCCGATGGGTCTCTCCTCCACGCTTCCGGCGAAGAACGGCTTCGGGCACTACAAGAGCCCTGGCATCGAGAGCCGCTATCCGAACATCCAGTTCAGCCAGTTCACCGGCGCGGAAATGATGGCGGAGAAGTACGGTCTCTCCAAGGATGAACTCGACGAATATGCCTATAACAGCCATCAGCGCGCGATTGCCGCCACGCAGGCAGGCCACTTCAAGGACGAGATCATCCCGCTCGCGATCACCCGTGCCGACGGCTCGACCGACACCCACCACATCGACGAGGGCATCCGCTTCGACGTCAGCCTCGACGGCATCAAGAGCGTCAAGCTGATCGCCGAAAACGGCAAGCTGACGGCGGCCACGGCCAGCCAGATCTGCGACGGCGCGTCCGGCGTCATGGTCGTCAACGAGCGCGGCCTGAAGTCGCTCGGCGTCAAGCCGCTGGCCCGCGTCCATCACATGACCATGATGGGCGGCGACCCCGTCATCATGCTGGAGGCGCCGCTCCCGGCGACGCAGCGCGCGCTGCAGAAGGCCGGCATGTCGATCGACGAGATCGATCTCTATGAGGTCAACGAGGCGTTCGCTTCCGTGCCGACCGCGTGGCTGAAGACCATCGGCGCCGATCCGAACCGCCTCAACGTCAATGGCGGCGCGATCGCGCTCGGCCATCCGCTCGGCGGCTCCGGCACCAAGCTGATGACCACGCTGCTGCATGCGCTGAAGGCCCGCAACAAGCGCTATGGGTTACAGACGATGTGCGAAGGCGGCGGCATGGCCAACGTGACGATCGTGGAAAGGCTGTAGGAGGCGAATAACGAATGGCGAGTGGCGAATAGGGAGAGCGATCCGCTCCGCTCGCCCAGACGCTCCGCTATTCGCCATTCCCTATTCGCTACTCGCCATTCGTTACTCGCGCCTCCCCGCCGGAGTCTTTCATGACCCACCCTTCCATTCACGCCCGCAGCCATCCCGACAAGATCGCCTATCAGATGGCCGGCACCGGCAAGGCCATCACCTATCGCGAGCTCGACGAGCTCTCGAACCAGGGCGCTCATCTATTCCGTGCGCTGGGGCTCAAGGCCGGCGACCATATCGCCTTCCTGATGGAGAATCGGCTGGCGTTCATGGAAATCGTCTGGGCGGCGCAGCGCTCCGGCCTGTACTACACCGCGATCAGCCGCTATCTCACCAAGGACGAGATCGCCTACATCATCAGGGATTGCGGCGCCAAGGTCTTCATTACCTCGCCGAAATGCGCCGAGCAGGTGCGCGATCTCGTGAGCGCCACGGACGGCCCGCTGTTCTTCATGGTCGACGAGCCCGAGCCCGGTTTCCGCTCCTGGGACAAGGAGGCCGGCGCCCAGCCCAAGACGCCGATTGCCGACCAGGTCGCCGGCTACGACATGCTGTATTCGTCGGGCACCACCGGACGGCCGAAGGGCATCAAGAAGGATTTCGAAGGCAATCCGATCGATCAGCCGAACCAGTTCCTGCGCGTGCTGTGCGCCGACATGTGCGGCATGAATGCCGAGAGCACCTATCTGTCGCCGGCGCCGCTCTATCATGCAGCTCCCTTGCGCTTCAACATGATGGTCTCAGTGCTCGGCGGCACCTCTATCATCATGGAGCATTTCGACGCCGAAGACTTCCTGAAGCTGGTCGAAAAGTACAAGGTCACGCAGTCGCAGCTTGTGCCGACCATGTTCGTGCGCATGCTGAAACTGCCGGAGGACGTGCGCAAGCGCTACGACGTGTCGACCCTGAAGGGCGCGATCCATGCCGCTGCGCCCTGCCCGGTCGACGTCAAGGCCAGGATGATCGAGTGGTGGGGTCCGATCCTGATCGAGTATTATGCCGGCTCCGAAGGCAACGGCGTCACCGTCTGCACCTCGAAGCAGTGGCTGGAGCATCGTGGCAGCGTCGGACGCGCCGTTGTCGGCAAGATCAAGATCCTCGGCGAGAATGACGAGGAGCTGCCGACCGGCGAGATCGGCACGGTGTATTTCGCCGACGCGCCGGTGTTCTCCTATCACAACGATCCGGAGAAGACGAAGCGGGCCTACAACGACAAGGGCTGGTCGACGCTCGGCGACGTCGGCTATCTCGACGCCGACGGCTTCCTCTATCTGACCGACCGCAAGTCCTACATGATCATCTCCGGCGGCGTGAACATCTACCCGCAGGAGACCGAGGACGTCCTCATCACGCATCCCGACGTCGCCGATGTCGCCGTGTTCGGGGTGCCGAACGAGGAGATGGGCGAGGAGGTCAAGGCGGTGGTGCAGCCGCACGACATGGCGCGCGCCGGCAAGGCGTTTGAGGAGCAATTGATCCTGTTCTGCCGCCAGCATCTGTCGCCGATCAAGTGCCCACGCTCGATCGATTTCGAGCCGGAGCTTCCGCGTACGCCGACCGGCAAGCTGGTCAAGCGCCACCTGCGCGAACGCTACTGGCCGAAGAAGGGCGCGGCCTAGCTCCAATAACGGTAGCTGTCGTCCCGGCCTTGCGCCGGGACCCATAGCCACCGCAGCCGATGATGCGAAGGGTATAAGCTCCAGCTTGGCGCCACATGAGCGCCTGTGGTTATGGATCCCGGCTCGCGCTCGCTTCGCTCGCTTGGCCGGGACGACGCGAGGAGAGTGCACGCCATGTCCCAGTCCTTTCCCCCGCTTCCCCTCCCACCCACGATCCGGTCCCGCTTCGTCGACGGCATCAACGGCCTGCGCATGCACGTGCTCGAAGCTGGCTTCGAGACGCCCGGCCGTCCCTGTGTGCTGCTGCTACACGGCTTTCCCGAGCTGGCCTATAGCTGGCGCAAGGTGATGCCGGCGCTGGCCGCCGCCGGCTACCACGTGCTGGCGCCGGACCAGCGCGGCTATGGCCGCACCACAGGGTGGAGCGCCGACTATGACGGTGATCTCGCGCCGTTTCGCTTCACCAATCTGGTGCGCGATGCGCTCGGCGTGGTCTATGCATTCGGCCATCGCCATGTCGCGTCTGTCGTCGGCCACGACTTCGGCAGCCCCGTCGCGGCGTGGTGCGCGGTGATCCGCCCCGATGTCTTTCGATCGGTCGTGATGATGAGCGCACCGTTCCCGGGGCCACCCGCAGCACCGTTCGACATCGCCAGCCATCCCCTCGCGGCGCAGGAGGATCCCGTGCATCGCGAACTGGCTGCGCTGCCGCGTCCGCGCAAGCACTATCAATGGTACTACGCGACGCGGCAGGCCAATGCGGACATGCATCATCCCCCGCAGGGGCTGCATGAATTCCTGCGCGCCTATTACCATCACAAGAGCGCAGACTGGGCGGCCAACGCCCCTTCTCCTCTGCAGGCCTGGGACGCGGCCGAACTCGCCAAGCTACCGACCTACTACGTCATGGACCTCGACAAGACGATGGCCGAGACCGTCGCCGAGGAGATGCCGGATGCGGCGGCGATCGCGGCGAATCGCTGGCTGCCGGACCATGAGCTCGCGGTCTATACCGCCGAATATGAACGAAACGGCTTCCAGGGCGGGCTGCAATGGTACCGCTGCGGCACGTCTGGTCTATTCGACGCTGAATTGCAGACCTGGTCGGATCTCACGATCGACGTTCCGTCCGCATTCATCTCCGGCCTGCAAGACTGGGGCATCTACCAACGGCCCGGTGTGTTCGAAGCGATGCAGTCCCGAGTGTGCACCAACATGATCCTGTGCGAGCTGATCGATCGCGCCGGACATTGGGTGCAGCAGGAGCAACATGAACGAGTCAATGAGCTCCTGTTCACGTTCCTGAACAAATCGACAGCCTGATTTCGGACGCCGTTCCGACGTATTAGGCGAATCGAGGAACGAACATTCGGGGTTGACGTTTTTGCATCCGGGCAATGCGCATCAGGAGAAGATTTATGGATAAGAAGATCGCAGGCTTGTTGGGCGCGGTCGCCGCTGTCGGCGCGCTCGGCACGGCGCAGGCGTCAGCGGCTCCGGCCCCGAGCGACGTGCTGAAGGCCAACTCCTACGCCGATCTGCTCGAGCCGATCCCGAATGCGGCCAAGGTGCTGCAGGCGCTCGACGAGCAGGCGCCGCCGGAGGCCGAACCGAAGGTGCAGCTGGCGCAGTGGTACCATCACCACCACCATCATCACCACCATCACCATGGCTACTGGCGCGGCTATGGCTACGGTCCTGGCTATGGGTACGGCTACGGCCCCCGGGTCTATGTGGTGCCGCGCCGGTACTACCATCACCACCACCATCATCACCATCACCACTGGTACTACGATCGCTACTGATCGTTGAGAGGTGAAAGCTCAGGGGGCGCCGACCGTGAGGTCGGCGCTCTTTCGTTTGAGGAAGACGGAAGCGTCAGGACTTGCGCGCCTTGTCCTTCGCCGCGCGATGCAGGTGGCGGTAGGTGCCGTCGAACACCGTGTCGGTGCTCGACACCCATTCGGTCTCCTTGGCGAGCACCGGACGGCTGGCGTGGATGCGGCGCGACTGCAACTCGCGCTCGGCCGCCTCGTCCGGAGTCATGGGCTCGACCGTGAAGTTTGCCTCCTCCGGAATCACGATCACCTGAGCGAACGGCTCGCCCGGACGGAAGATATGCGTCCGCCCTTCCGCGGGCGCCTTGAACACGCAGAAGAACAGCATCGGCCAGAAATTGCGCACCAACGCCGGCACCGCGATCGGGCAGGTATCGCTGCGGTCGGTATAGAAGCGCGGATGCGGCTCGGTCCGGATCGCGAAGCCGTTGGGCACCTTGAGATCGAGCAGGATCTGGTAGGTGTAGAAGGCATCGCCAAAATTGCGGAACGGCGGCCATTGCAGGCTCGGGCTCGGCGGCTCGCCCCAGTCGCCGGAGAGCTCCAGCTTGCCGTCGCGCGTGGTGACGTGCAGCTCGAAGTCGTACGGATAAAATAGCTCGATGCCATATTGCGCACCTTCCGAGAATGGTACGCAATGCCAGACCTGCTCATGCGAGCCATTCGCTCGTGGCTGGCGTTCGCCTGCCCAGCCCGGGATATCCATCCGGGTGCGGCGCGGCGCCAACCCTGGATCGTTGAGCCGATATTTGACGCTATCCATGAGAACTCCTTAGGTGGCTGAGCGGAACGCGAACGACGGACTATCCTCGCAGTTCCATGACTGGAGCTTGAATGCGCTGTCACCAAAGGGTTTCGCGACCAATCAGCGGCCGGAGTTTGACCGCGGTGCGGCAAATCCATATAGACTTTAGAAACGTTCTAAACACTCGAATGTTGAGAGCGAGAGATCCGGGGACCTTGGAATGAAGAACTTCGCCGACCTCACCGAGCGCGAGATCCTGGCAATCGCGATCTCGGCCGAAGAGGAAGACGGCCGTATCTATATGAGCTTCGCGGAGGATCTGGCGGAACGTTATCCGGATTCAGCCAAGCTGTTCGAGCAGATGGCCGAGGAGGAGAAGGGCCACCGCCACATGCTGCTCGAACTCTATGAGGAGCGCTTCGGCAAGAACCTGCCGCCGATCCGGCGCGAGAACGTCAAGGGCTTCATGCAGCGCCGGCCGATCTGGCTGACCAAGAACCTGTCGCTCGACGCCATCCGCCGCGAGGTCGGCACGATGGAGTTCGAGGCCGAGCGCTTCTACGCCAAGGCGGCCGAGCAGGCCAAGGACGTCGGCGTGCGCCGGCTGCTCGGCGATCTCGCCGAGGCCGAGAAGGGCCACGAGAAGGTTGCGGCGAAACTGACCGACAAGATCCTCAGTCCGGATGTCCGGCACAAGGAGGACGAGACGCGGCGGCGCGTGTTCGTGCTGCAATATGTCCAGCCCGGTCTCGCCGGCCTGATGGACGGCTCGGTCTCGACGCTGGCGCCGCTGTTCGCCGCCGCCTTCGCCACGCATCAGAACTTCCAGACCTTCCTGGTGGGCCTTGCCGCCTCGATCGGCGCCGGCATCAGCATGGGCTTTGCCGAGGCGCTGTCCGACGACGGCTCGCTGACGGGCCGCGGCTCGCCGTGGCTGCGCGGCGCCGTCTGCGGCGCGATGACGACGCTCGGCGGACTGGGGCACACGATGCCCTATCTCGTCCCGGACTCCTGGACCAACGCGTTCTGGATCGCGACCGCGATCGCGAGCCTCGTCGTGTTCTTCGAGCTGTGGGCGATCGCCTATATCCGCGCGCGCTACATGGATACGCCGTTCCTGCAGGCGGTGTTCCAGATCGTGCTCGGCGGCATCATCGTGCTCGGCGTCGGAATATTGATAGGAGCGGCCTAGCATCCGCACCCCCGCGTCTTGCCAAACGCTCAGCCGCGAGGCTGATGGCGCCGGACCGATCACAACGGAAAACTCGTCATGACGCCACGCCTGCATTACGGCACGCCCGCGAAGATCCTGCACTGGCTGGTGGTGGCGCTGCTCGCCATCCAGTATCCGATCGGCTGGCTGATGCCGGACCTGCATGCCAATACACCCCCCGGCGCGCCGATGATCCTGCACATTTCATTCGGCCTCACCATTCTGGCATTGATCGCCGTGCGCTTCGTCTGGCGGCTCACCCATCCGGTCGCACCGGAGAGCTCGCTGCCGCCCTGGCAGCGGCTGAGCTCGGAGGTCGTGCACTGGATGCTCTATGTGATGGTGCTGGCGAGCACCATCACCGGGTGGCTGTTCGCCTCCTTCCGCGGCTGGAGCGTGTCGTTCTTCTACCTGTTTCCATTGCCGATGCTGGCGGCGCGCAACCCGGCCGGTAACCGCGCCATCGACGGGCTGCACCAGGCCTCGGAATGGCTGCTGCTGATCCTGATCGTCGTTCACGTCGCCGCCGCACTCGCGCACGTCTTCATCTATCGCGACCGCGTCATGCAGCGGATGCTGCCGGGCTAGAATCCGCAATTTTGGTCAAGCGATCGCCATCCGCATTGGTTAAGACTCCCGGCAAACATCGCACCGGGAGGATCGACCTTGGCCGCACCGCAATGGACGTTCGCAACCGCCGTCGACACGGCGAGGGCGTTGGCAGATCGCGAGATCTCGTCGGTCGAGCTGACCAAACTCGCCATCGACCGCATCGAACGTCATGACCCCGAGATCAACGCCGTCTGCGTGCGCGATTTCGAGCGCGCGCTCGCTGCCGCCGACGCCGCCGACGCCGCGCTGGCGCGCGGCGAACGGCGGCCCCTGCTCGGCCTTCCGCTCACGGTGAAGGAATCCTACAACGTCGCCGGCCTGCCGACGACCTGGGGTTTTCCGCAGCACAGGGATTTCATCGCGGCCGAGGATGCGCTGACGGTGACTCGCGTGAAGGACGCCGGTGGCATCGTGCTCGGCAAGACCAACGTGCCGCTCGGGCTCGGCGACTGGCAGAGCTACAACGACATCTACGGCACCACCAACAATCCCTACGATCTCGGCCGCACGCCGGGCGGTTCGTCAGGCGGATCGGCCGCCGCCCTGGCGGCCGGCTACGGCTCGCTGTCGCTCGGCTCCGATATCGGCGGCTCGCTCCGGGTGCCGGCGTTTCATTGCGGCGTCACCGCGCACAAGCCGAGCTACGGCCTGGTGGCCTCGCGCGGCCATACGCCGCCGCCGTTTCAGCCGCTGCCGGGCGAGGCCGACCTCGCCGTCGTCGGCCCGATGGCGCGCTCGGCCGCCGATCTGTCGCTGCTGCTCGATGTGATCGCAGGCCCCGACCCGCTCGAGGCCGGCAAGGCATATCGCCTCGACCTGCCGCCGCCGCGCCACGGTCGCCTGCCGGATTTCCGCGTGCTGGTGGTCGCGAGCGATCCGCTGCTGCCGACCGACAGCGCCGTGCGCGGCGCGATCGAGCGGCTGACGGCCGACCTCGCACGGGCCGGCGTGAGCGTCACGACGGACAGCCCGCTGCTGCCGGACTTCGCCGCAGCGAGCCGGCTCTACATGCGCATGCTGCTCGGCTTCATCGGCGCCACCATGCCGGCGGAGGTCCACGCCGGCGCCAGTCACGCGGCCACGCAATTGCCGAAGGAGGCAGCGAGCCTCGCGGCCGAGCGGCTGCGCGGCATCGCGCTCAGCCATCGCGACTGGGTGCAGGCCGGCGGGGCGCGGGCGCGGCTGCGCGCGCAATGGCGAACGCTGTTCGAGCAGTTCGATGCCGTGATCTGCCCGATCATGCCAACGCCGGCCTATCCGCACGACCATTCGCCCGACCAGGAGCAGCGCCGCATCAGCATCGACGGCGTCGAGCATTGCTACACCGATCAGCTCGCCTGGCCGGGCATCGCCACCTTGCCCGGACTGCCCGCCACCGCGATTCCGCTTGGACTCGCCGACGGCCTGCCGGTCGGGGTGCAGATCGTCGGCCCGTTCCTCGAGGACCGCACGCCGCTCAAGCTCGCCGACCTGATCGAGCGCGAATTCGGCGGCTTCGTCCCGCCGCCGCGGTTCGCGAACTAGTTCGCGATCGGGCTTATTCAACAACGCCTCGCCAAATTCCGCCGTCGTCCTACATCGTCATGGCCGGGCTTGACCCGGCCATCCATCTTGCAGAGAGGCTGGATGCCCGGGTCAGGCCCGGGCATGACGGGTAACTAATAGGCAGACCCGCCGAACCTCATCACCTGCCTCACACCCGACCACCCACCTCACGCATCGAACATGATCACGCTGCGCAGCGTCTTGCCTGCCTTCATGTTGGCAAAGCCCTCGTTGATCTCCGACAGCTTCAGCTTGGCGGAGATCAAGTCCTCCAGATGCAGCTTGCCGCGCAGATAGAACTCGACGAGGCGGGGCATGTCGACGCGAAAGTGGTTCGAGCCCATCGACGAGCCCTGGATGCGGCGCTCGCGCAGGAAGTCGAAGCCGTGCAGCTCGATCTTCTGGCCGAACGGGATCATGCCGACGATGGTCGCGGTGCCGCCCGGCGCCAGCATCGCGAACGCCTGCTCGGCGGTCTCCTTGCGCCCGAGCACCTCGAAGGCGTGGTGCACGCCGCCCTTGGTGAGCTCGCGCACCTGGGCCACGACGTCGCCCTCAGTGGGATTGATGATGTCAGTCGCGCCCAGTTTCGTCGCAAGCTGCAGCTTGGCCGGATTGGTGTCGATGGCGATGATGCGGCCCGCGCCCGCGATCTCGGCGCCGTTGATCGCAGCCATGCCGACGCCGCCGCAGCCGATCACGGCCACCGTCTCGCCGGCCTGCACCCGCGCCGTGTTGACGACCGCGCCATAGCCGGTGATGACGCCGCAGCCGATCAGCGCTGCGAGATCGAGCGGCATGTCCGGGCGGATCTTCACAATCGCGTTCTCGTGCACCAGCATCTGCTCGGCGAAGGACGAGAGGTTGAGGAACTGGTGCAGCTTCTCGCTTCGTCCCCATGACAGCCGGTTGGAGGCGCCGGGCGGCATCTTCACCGTCGTATCGGTGCACAACACCGGGCGGCCCGTGGTGCAGTTGTCGCAGGTGCCGCAGAACACGGACAAGCACGTGACGACGTGATCGCCCGGCTTCACATAGGTCACGTCGGCGCCGACCTGCTCGACGATCCCAGCCGATTCATGGCCGAGCACGGCGGGCAGCGGATGCGGGTACAGGCCTTCGATGAAGTGCAGGTCGGAATGGCAGAGACCGGCAACCGCCGTGCGGATCAGCACTTCCCGCGGCCCCGGCTTGGGCACACTGATGTCCTCGATCACCAGCGGCTTGTTGACCTCCATCAGCACGGCGGCTTTCATTGGCGTTCTCCCGATCTTGTTTGTTGTTGGTCGCGGCAAGCTACGCCGCTGACAGCAGTTCGCCAACCTCCTCCATGTCAGCGGTACGTTCGCCGAGCAGCAGTGTCGCGATGGCATCATCCATCCTATTTTCCGCGAGCCGGAACGGATCGGACGGCGTCAGCCGGTGCGCGACGATGAGCTTTGCCAGCAGCAGCCTGCGCGCGTCGCCGCGCATCGCGTGGATGCGCCCGCTTTCCCAAGTCGTCGAGACGGCGCTCGCCACGTGATACAGCAGGCTGGTGGCGCGGCGCGCTTCGGACTCATTGTCGGCGCGTCCCGCGACCTCGCGCGCAAAGCCCACGGCACGATCCACCAGTCGATGCAGCTGATCGCGCCAGGCCTGCGGCACGGCGGCGCTGTCGTCGAGCCGCGCATGCAGGTCGGCTGCCAGCGCGGCCTCCGCACCGTGCCGGCCCACGGCGCGCTTCAGCGCATCGAGCGCGACGATGTTGCCGGTGCCTTCCCAGATCGAGCCGAGATGGGCGTCGCGCAGCAGCCGCGCGGTGACGAACTCCTCGACATAGCCGATCCCGCCGCGCATCTCCAACGCATCGCCGCAGACCTTGCGCGCGTCGCGCGTGGCGCGGAATTTCAATGTCGGCGTCAGAATGCGCAGCAGCGCCGCGGCATCCTGGCTGCCGGCCTCGGCACGGTCGAGCGCGTCGGCGGTGAGGAAGCTCAGCGACAGCGCCTGCTCGGTCGCGAGCAGGATCTTCAGCAGTTGCCGCCGCCCGAGCGGCAGGTCGACGATGCGTTTTCCGAACACCACGCGGTTGCGCGCGACCGTAATTGCGTCGTGCCAGGCCCGCCGCATCAGCGCCGTCGACTTGACGCCGTTGGAGAGACGCGACGAGTTGACCATCTCGGCCATCTGCACGAAGCCGCGATCGAGCCTCCCGACCGCATAGGCGACGGCGCCCTCCAGCTTGATCTCGCCCGAGGCCATCGAGCGCGTTCCGAGCTTGTCCTTCAGGCGCACGATCCGATAGTGGTTCTGGCTGCCGTCATCGAGGAAGCGCGGCATCAGGAACAGGCCGACGCCGCGCGTTCCCGCTTCGGCACCTTGCGGCCGCGCCAACAGCATCACGACTTTCGCATCGGCATTGGAGCAGAACCATTTCTCGCCATGCAGGCGCCAATGGTCGCCCTCCGGGACGGCGACCGTCGTCAACGTGCCGACATCGGAGCCGCCCTCCTTCTCGGTCATGAACTGGCCGCCCTGGGTCAGCTTTCTCATGTCGGTCTGCGTCAGGCCATCGAGGTACTTGGCCTTGAGCCCGTCGCTGCCGAAGCTCGCCAGCAGCTTGGCGCATCCGTCGGTGACGTTGATCGGACAGCCCAGCCCGAACTCCGCCTGGTTGAACAGGAAGGTGAAGGCGTGCTTGGCCGTGACCGGATACTTGGTCGGCCAGCCGAGAATGCCCTTCCGGATCGACATCGCGTGAATGCCGAACTCGCCAAAGGCGGCGCGCTCGAGCTCGCGATAGGCCGGATGGTACTCGACCCACTGCACGTCGCGGCCGAAGCGGTCGCGCTGGTGCAGCACAGGGCCATGGCGGTCAGCCAAGCGGGCGCATTCGTCGAGATAGGAGCCGGCGAGCTCGCCGAGACGGTCGAGATGCGGCACGAGGTGCCGAAACAGCGCCTCGGGCAGATGGATGCGCAGGAGATCGGCGAGCGCGGGGTCGGCGCGATAGAAGTTCAGCCCGGTGGTATCGGGCGCCAACAGCTCCGGCCTTGCGCCGCCGGTCATCACGTCATCGCGCCTCAGGAACTGATGCATGATCGTTAAGCCCTCGTTCGTTTCCGCAAGTCTCTGATGGACTCTTCGACAGGTTGCGCCTGATCGGATACACAACAGGCAGCGGCGTGCGCCGAACCGGGAGCAGATCCATGACCAATCAGCCGACGGAGGTTTATCGCATCTTCGGGGCGGAGATGTCGCCCTATTCGGTCAAGGTGCGATCGTATCTGCGTTACAAGGGCATCCCGCATCACTGGATATTGCGCAATGCGGAAAGCGAGGCGGAGTTCGCGCGGCACGCCAAGCTGCCGATCATTCCGCTGGTGGTCGCCCCCGACGAGGTGCCGATGCAGGACTCGACGCCGATCATCGACGCACTGGAGCTCGACTTTCCGCAACCCACGATTCATCCCGGCGACGCGCTGACGAGCTTCATCTCGGCCTTGATCGAGGAGTTCGGCGACGAGTGGGGCAACAAGTGGATGTTCCATTATCGCTGGGCGCGCGATCTCGACCAGCGCGCCTCGGCCGGACGCATCGCCCGCATCCGCGCCCCCAGGGCGGACGAGGCCGAGTTGGGCGAGCTGGCCGAGAAGATCCGCGCGCGCATGGTCGAGCGGCTGTGGTATGTCGGCTCCAACGAGATCAACGCGCCGCAGATCGAGCAGGGCTTTGCCGAAATGCTCGACCTGCTCGAACGGCATCTCTCGGTCAGGCCATATCTGTTCGGCCACCGTCCGGCCTACGGCGATTTCGGACTGTGGGGCCAGCTCTACGAGCTGTGGACCGATCCGACGGCCGGCGCCCTGATCGAAGGCCGCGCGCCGCATGTGCTGGCCTGGATCCACCGCATGCTATGGCCGCGCGCCGAAGGCGAGTTCGAGCTGTGGCCGGAACTATCACTGACCTTGATGCCGATCCTGACCCGCCAGGTCGGCGCGCTGTTCATGCCATGGACGCTCGCCAACGAGCAGGCACTGGCCGAGAACCGCAGCGTCTTCCGCGTCCATTTCGGCGACTTCACATGGATGCAGAAGCCGCAGAAGTATCACGCACGCTCGCTGGCGATGCTCCGCGGCAAATACGCCTTCCTGCACGATCGCAGCCGGCTCGATGTCGTGCTTGAGGAGATCGGCTGCCTCGCCGGATTGCAGCCGCGTCCCACCTGAGGACGCGCGGCAAAAATGTGGGGACGAGCCGTAGGAAGTCGGCCGCCGGTGCACTAGCTTGATGTCTGCGGACGCTTTGGCCCAAGGACATGCCCATGGACATCCCTGCCTACAAGATCGCCCTCATCGTCGGTGCCGGCGAGGGGCTCTCGGCCTCGTTGGCGAGGCTGTTCGCGCGCGAGAAGATCCGCGTGGCGCTTGCCGCCCGCAAGATCGAGAAGCTCGGCGCGCTCTGCAACGAAACCGGCGCCCGCGCCTACCCCTGCGATGCGACCAATCCGGAGGAAGTCGAGCGGCTGTTCGGCATCGTCGAGCGCGAGATCGGCGCGCCTGATCTCGTGGTCTACAATGCCAGCGCGCGGGCGCGCGGAGCGCTCACCGATCTCGTGCCGGCCGACGTGCAGCAGTCGATTGCCGTCAGCGCCTTCGGCGGCTTCCTGGTGGCGCAGCAGGCGGCACAGCGCATGCTGCCGAACAAGCACGGCGCCATCCTGTTCACCGGCGCCTCCGCCAGCGTGAAGGGCTACGCCCAGTCGGCGCCGTTCGCGATGGGCAAGTTCGCGCTGCGCGGCCTCGCCCAGAGCATGGCGCGCGAACTGTCGCCGCAGGGCATCCACGTCGCGCATTTCGTCATCGACGGCGCGATCAAGAGCGCAGAGCGTCAGGAAGCCGCGGAGCGCCCGAATTCGATGCTCGATCCGGATGCCATCGCCGCAAGTTATTGGAGCGTGCTGCAGCAGCCACGGAGTGCCTGGAGCTGGGAGATGGAGCTGCGGCCGTGGGTGGAGACGTTTTGAGAAGTTGATGTTCCGTATGACGTGGGCAAAGACGCACCACGATCACCGTCATTGCGAGCGAAGCGAAGAATCCAGGGCGGAGCAAGGACTCTGGATTGCTTCGCTTGCGCTCGCAATGACGCGGATCGGTGGTCGCCTCATAGCAACTGTGATCGCCCGGCTCGACCGGGCGATCCAGTACACGCAACCGACAGCTGGTGACACGGTGAGGCCGCGGCGTACGGGATGCCCCGCCTTCGCAGGCATGACGTCATTTGATCTCGGACGTGGCGACTTGCGGCGCGCGACCGACCACGCGCAAATCTGGCCCCACTGAATGAGCCACCACTCCGCTTAGACCCTTCTCGAACCGCACCAGGGTCCAATCGTCCGCATGCGGCTTGATCGTGAAACCGGCCTTGCGGGCCACTGCAATCATCACGTCGTTGGTACGCAGCGCATCGCCGGACAGGATCACGCCACCCAACGCGAGCGCGCGTCCTTCCAGATTCGCGATGAGCGCCGGACCGATGCCGTGGCCTTGCCAGCGGTCATGGACCGACAGGCCAAACTCGACACGACCGACGCCGCGATCGAATGCGTAGCGCGCCTCGGCCACGATGGCTTCGACACCTTCATGGTCCATCGTCGCGATCAGGCTGTAGCGGTCGTTGCGGCCGAGCGCGACGAAATCCTCGAGCACCGCCTTTGGCAGCTCGTTGAGTGCGCCGAGGAAACGCTTGTGGCGCGAGCGTTGGCTCAAGGACCGGACATAGCTCTGCAGCGCCTCGGCGTCGTCAGATGTGACGAAGCGCAGGCGCACCTCCTCGCCACGCCGCGTGTGAATGATGTTGGAGCCGGCAGCGAGATCGGCAATGGCGGGCGTCGGCATGCGCGGCTCCAACCGGGAAGCTTGCCGGCGCCCTCCTTTGCGGAGCGGCACCGGCGCGGCGGGATGAGTAAGGGGGATCAACCCCGCCAGAACGGCTTGTCGATCTCGGCGGCGATATCGCTGCGGGACAGACCGAGGTCGTGCAGGTCGCGCTCCGACCATTGCGCCAGCTCGTGCCGCGTGCGGTAGCGGAAGCGCCAGGCGGCGAGCAGCTCCACGACGCCGGACCAGAACCCCGGGCCATGATGTTTCGTCATTGACGAGGAGACGTAGATGGACATGAAGGCCTCCTGAAAATTCCTTGAGGCTGCAATATCGAGCGCTTGCGCTTCATCCACAAACGACATTTACTACCGTTTCGGATGAAATAACGTCATGAACCGGGGAGGCCGTGAATGGCCCGACTGCCGTCGCTGAATGGATTGCGGGCGTTCGAGGCTGCGGCGCGGCATCTGAGCTTCACCCGCGCGGCCTCCGAGCTGAACGTGACGCAGACCGCAATCAGCCATCAGATCAAGCGCTTGGAGGACGAGCTCGGGCTGCGCCTCTTCGTCCGCCAGAACCGTAGCCTGGCGCTGACGCCGCAGGCCCGCGACTATCTCCCGCTGGTGCGCGCCGCGTTCGACGATCTCCGGCTGGCAACGGAACGGCTGGTCCGCAAGGACAACGCCAAGGTGCTGACGGTCTCCACCATCGCCTCGCTGGCCGCCAAATGGCTGCTGCCGCGGCTGACGGCCTTTCAGGAGGCCCATCCCGGCATCGACGTGCGGATCACGACGTCGACCGGCCTGGTCGATTTTCGCAAGGACGACGTCGACGCCGCGATCCGCTATGGCCGTGGCCATTGGCCGGGCGTGCGGGCGGAGTGGCTGATGGCCGACGAGCTGTTTCCGGTGTGCAGCCCGGCGCTGCTGCAGGGCGACAAGCCACTACGCTGTCCGGAGGACCTCGCACATCACACGCTGCTGCAGGTCAGCGGCGGCTATGACGACGACTGGCGGCTATGGCTGACCGCGGCGGGTCTGCCGGTGGAGATGTCGAGGCAGGGTCGGCTGAGCTTCGACCTGTCGCTGATGACCGTTCAGGCCGCGATCGACGGGCTCGGCGTCGCGATCGGGCGTACGGCCTACGTCCAGGACGACATCGCCAAGGGCCGGCTGGTGGTACCGTTCAAGATGACGCTGCCGAGCGATGCCGGGTTCTATCTGGTGACGCCGGAGGGCCGGACCGATCCGCCGAAGCTGAAGGCGTTCCGGCAATGGCTGAAGGGTGCAATGCAGCAGAAGTCGGCCGCCGCCAATTCTGTTCAGGCCTAGGGCGCCTTGAGCGCAAAGCTATTGGCCGCCAGGGCTTGGCGTGGCAGATTGTCGCACCTTTCCCCTCGGCCGGCGTAGAAATCCTCCGCACGAGCCTCTCGACGGTAGGAGTTTCCCCGCGTGTCCTCAACGTCAATCCCGCAGCCGGCTACGATCCATTCGCGCATCGGCGCGATCCTGCGCGCCACCAGCGGCAATTTCCTCGAGCAGTTCGACTTCTTCCTGTTCGGCTTCTACGCCCCGATCATCGCCAAGGCGTTCTTCCCATCGGAGAACGAGACTGCATCTCTGCTCAATGCCTATGGCGTGTTCTGGCTCGGCGCCCTGATGCGACCGGTCGGCGCCATCGTGCTCGGCGCCTATGTCGACAAGATCGGCCGGCGCCAGGGCCTGATCGTGACGCTCGGCATCATGGCGATCGGCACGATCGTCATCGCATTCTGCCCGACCTATGCGACGATCGGCATCGCGGCCCCGATCATCGTGCTGCTCGGCCGGCTGTTGCAGGGCTTCTCGGCCGGTGTCGAGCTCGGCGGCGTGTCGGTCTATCTGTCCGAGATCTCCACGCCCGGCAATCGCGGCCTCTACACCTCGTTCCAGTCGTCCAGCCAGCAGGTCGCGATCTTCGTCGCGTCGGTCATCGGCTACGTGCTCAACCAGGCCATGCCGGCGGACATGGTGGCCGCCTGGGGCTGGCGCATTCCCTTCTTCATCGGCTGCCTGATCATTCCGCTGATCTTCTTCCTGCGCCGCACGCTGGAGGAGACGCCAGCCTTCCTCGCGATGAAGAAGCACCCGACCGCGCGCGAAGTATTCGCCTCGGCGCTGGAGAACTGGCGCATCGTGATCCTCGGCATGATGATCGCGGTGCTGACCACGACGACGTTCTACTTCATCACCGTCTACGGTCCCGGCTTCGGCAAGCAGCTGAAGCTGTCGGCGGCGGATTCACTGCTCGTCACTTTGCTGGTCGCCGTGACCAACTTTCTCTGGAATCCGGTCGGCGGCGCGGTGTCGGATCGGATCGGACGCAAGCCGGTGCTTGTGACCATCGCGACGCTGGCGTTCCTCACCGCCTACCCGGCGTTGCACTGGCTCGCGGCGGCGCCGAGCTTCGGCAAGCTGCTCACTGTCGAAATGCTGTTCTCGTTCTATTTCGGCGTCTATAGCGGCACCATGCTGGGCTGCCTGGTCGAGATCGTGCCTGCGCATGTCCGCACCACCTGCTTCTCGATCGCCTTTGCGCTGGCGGCTGGGCTGTTCGGCACCGCGACTCCGGCGGTCTCGACCTGGCTCATCAACAAGACCGACGACAAGGCCTCGCCCGGCTACTGGCTGATGTGCGCCGCCGTGCTCGGTATCATCGCAGCGATGACCGTCTATCGCGGCGGCCGCCAGGCCGTCGCGGCGCGCGAGCCGATCATTGCGTGATCGCTGCGAGGGGCAGCGCCTTCCTCGACGTGCGCTTTCGGCGCATGATGGTGGGGAATGAACAGCAGCCGGCAGCGGCGGGTGTCGACGCTGCCGAAGGACGACCGCCATGCAGCACCTCATCGCTGTCGCCGAGAAGGTCGCGGCACGGCTGATCGCCAAAAAGCAGACCATTGCCGTTGCGGAATCCTCCGCCGGCGGCCTGATCGCGGCGGCGCTGCTCGCGGTGCCCGGCGCCTCCGCCTATTTCCTCGGCGGCGCCGTGGTCTATACGCGCGACGCCCGCCGCGTGCTGATGGACATTCCGGACGAGGCGATGAAGGGCATCCGCTCGGCGTCGGAGCCTTATGCGGAGCTGCTGGCGCGGCAGATCAGGACGCGCTTTGCGACTGATTGGGGAGTGTCGGAGACCGGTGCCGCGGGTCCTGCCGGCAATCGCTATGGCGACGCGGCGGGACATGCGTGCTTCGCGGTTGCGGGGCCCGCGACCGCAGTCGTCACTCTGGAGAGCGGCCACAGCGACCGTTTTGCCAACATGCAGCTGTTCGCGAAGAGCGCGCTGGAGCTGTTACTCAAGAAACTCGACGAATAAGCCGCTGTCCTCCCGGGCAAGCCCGATGACGCGCAGCGTCGGCGGGCGCCAACCCGGGACCCATACTCCGCAGCAGAAATGGGGCGCGACGCGAGACGTCACGAGCATCTCGCGCCACGACTGCTCCCTGTGGTTATGGATCCCCGCGTTCGCGGGGATGACAGCGAGATTGGAGCGCTGCCCGCCGTCTCTGCAGGGACGGCAGCCGGGCCCCTCACTTCTCCCGGAACGCACGCATCAGCTGGTCGTGCAGCGGCTTCATCAGGTAGGAAATGACAGTGCGGTCGCCGGTCTGCACGAATGCCTCGACCGGCATGCCCGGGATCAGCTTGACGTCGCCGAGCCTTGCGATCTCCTCGGGCGGCATCGAGACGCGGATGGTGTAATAGCTCTGGCCGGTGCGCTGGTCGGTGGTGACGTCGGGCGAGACGCGGCTGACGACGCCGTTCAGCTCCGGCGTGGTGCGCTGGTTGAAGGCGGACAGCCGCAGCAACGTCTTCTGGCCGACCTGCAGCTTGTCGATGTCCTGCGGATTGACCTTGGCCTCGACCTGGAGATCGTCGCTCTGCGGCACGATCAGCATGATGGTGTCGCCGGCGGTGATGACGCCGCCGACGGTATGGACGCTCGACTGCAGCACCATGCCGTCCTGCGGCGCGCGGATGTCGACGCGGCGAAGCTGGTCCTCGGCGGTGACCTTGCGCTCGACGAACTCGCCGATCTTGTCGGTGGTCTCGCGCAGATCCTTGGACACCTCGCTGACCATGTCCTTGTCGACCTGGATGATCTGCAGCTCGGTCTCGCTGATCTTGCCCTTGGCCTGGGCACGCGCGGCGATGAATTGCGCGCGCTCGCCGTTGAGGCGGGCAGCGTCGCGCTCCAAGGTGGTCAGGCGCGACAGCTGCACCAGATGCTGCTCATAGAGCTGGCGCACGCCGTCGAGCTCCTTCTGGACCAGCGCGATCTCCTGGTCCTTGGCGCTGACCTGCGCGGAGAGTCCCTCGATCTCCTCGTTCAGCTGGGTGACGCGCTCGCGCAGCTGCGCCTTCTGACCAATGCGGCCGTTGACGCGGACCTCGAACAGCTTGGTCTCGCTCGCCGTCAGGCTCTTGACCTCGGGATCGCTCATGCGCTGCAGCAACTGCGGCGGAAACAGGATCTTGGCCCAGCCGCGCTGCTCGGCCTCCAGCCGGGCGGCGCGCGCCTGCAGCGCATCGAGGTTCTTGGTGACGATGGCGAGACTTGCCTTGGTCACGGTGTCGTCGAGCCGCACCACGATGTCGCCGGACTTGACGACGTCGCCGTCGCGCGCCCGAAGCTCGCCGACCACGCCGCCGGTCGGATGCTGCACCTTCTTGACGTTGGATTCGACCACGATCTGGCCGGGCGCGATCAACGCGCCGGAAATCTGCTGCGTCGCGGCCCAGCCGCCAAGCCCGCCGGCGACCGCAACGACGACGCCCATGCCGATCAGCAGGTGGCGGCGGATCGACTCGCGCACGCTCTCCGTCTTGCGGCCGCCAGGAAGTGGACCGGCAACGACCTGACTGCTCATGGCTTTGCCACTCCGGCTTCCGAGACGATCTTGATCGGCGACGGCGCACGCGGCTGCAGCACCTGCGCCAGCACCGTCTCCTTCGGACCGAACGCCTGGGCGCGGCCGTCCTTCATGACCAGCACCTGGTCGACCGCCTCGATGCCGATCGGCCGGTGCGCGACGACGACCACGATCGCGCCGCGCGCCCGCGCTGAGCGCACCGCGCGTGACAGCGCCTCGTCGCCTTCGGTATCGAGATTGGAGTTGGGCTCGTCGAGCACGATCAGGAACGGATTGCCATAGAGCGCGCGCGCCAGCGCCACGCGCTGCGCCTGGCCTGCCGACAGCGCGGCCCCCTGCTCGCCGATCTCTGTGTCATAGCCGTCGCGCATCTTGATGATCATGTCGTGCACGCCGGCTTCCTTGGCGGCGGCGATGATGCCGTCGGCGGAGGCCTGCGGATCGAAACGGCAGATGTTCTGCGCGACGGAGCCTGCGAACAATTCGACATCCTGCGGCAGATAGCCGATGTGACGGCCGAGCTCGTCCGTCGACCATTGGTCGAGCGCCGCACCATCGAGCCGGACATGGCCGCGCACCGGACGCCAGACACCGACCAGCGCCCGCACCAGCGATGACTTGCCCGACGCGCTCGGACCGATGATGCCGAGGCCATTGCCGGCCGACAACGCGAAGCTCACGTCCTGCACGATCGCCTTCTGGTCCCCCGGCGCGACGATCGAGATGGCCTCGACCGAGAGCTTGCCGACCGGCGGCTGCAGCAGGGTCGGCGCCGGTCGCTGCGGCATCGTCTGCAACAGATGGCTGAGACGGCGCCAGCTCTGGCGCGCGGCAACGAAGCTCTTCCAATGTGCGATCGCGAGATCGACGGGCGCCAGCGCCCGCGCGCTCAGGATCGAGCCGGCGATGATGATGCCCGCGGTCGCCTCCTGATGGATCACGAGATAGGCGCCGACCGCGAGCACCGCGGACTGCAGCATCATGCGCAGCACCTTGGCGATGGCGCCGAGGCCGCCGGCGACGTCGCTGGCGCGCTGGTTGCCGGCGAGATATTTTTCGTTGGTCTCGCTCCAGCGCGACAGCATGCGCCCGGTCATGCCCATCGCGACCAGGACCTCGGCGTTGCGGCGACTTGAGGTGGCGAGATCGTTGCGGCGGGCGGCGAGCCCCATCGCCTCCTTGGCCGGCGTGCGGGTGAGGAATTCGGTGATCAGCGTCAGGGCGACGAGGATGATGGCGCCGGCCAGCGCGGTAACGCCGAGCATCACGTGAAAAGCGAAGCAGATCGCCAGATACAGCGGTAGCCACGGCAGATCGAAGAACGCGCCCGGCCCCTGGCTGCCGAGGAAGCTCCTGATGTTATCGAGGTCGCGCAGCGGCTGCAGGCCCTCGTTGCGGCCGCCGGCGGACAGCGGCAGCCGCACCACGGTGTCGAACACCCGCGCGTTCAGGCTCTCGTCCAGCGCGGTGCCGATCCGGCCGAGAATGCGGCTGCGGATCATGTCGAGCGCGCCCTGGGCGGCGTAAAGCCCCGCGGCGATGATGATCAGGCCGATCAGCGTCGGCACGGACCGGCTCGGCAGCACCCGATCGTAGACTTCGAGCATGAAGATCGAGCCGGTGAGATACAGCAGGTTGATGATGCAGCTCATCACCCCGACGCCGATGAAGGCGCTACGGCAACCGCGCAAGGCATCGCTGAGCTCGGATTGCCTCACGTGAGGTGCAGCCGCCATCACCACCATCTCTTCAATTGATCAAATGAGCTACGTGGCCGCCGACCAAAAGCACAAACTGGCGGCAAACAAGGCGAAATATACTGATTCCCGCGGTGAGCGTCCAACGATGCTCACTTTAGCGTAAATTAGCTATGTGCTGGGGTATGTCGCGTGGCGCGGTGCAAACGTTCAGCCACGCCGGATCGCAAGTCCTAGAGCCGCCCGCCGGTCCGCACCAGCCGCACCACCAGCAGGAGAATGATGGCGCCGAGCGCGGAATAGACGATTTCCGACACGAGGCCGGTGCCGATCCGGACGCCAAGCCGCGGGAAGATCAGGCTTGCGACCAAGGCGCCGAGCACGCCGATCACGATGTCGCCGACCAGCCCGAAGCCGGTGCCGCGGACGATCTTGCCGGCCAGCCAGCCTGCAACCAGGCCAACGAACAGAATGACCAGGATACCTTCGTTCGATACGTGCATGGCGTGTCCTCATCCAGCGCGGACGATCGGTCCCACGCGTGGCAGCACCTTAGCGAGGCCGTTGCGACGCTTCGACACGCGATGGACGGTTTCGGCCGGTGAGGAGCGCGTTTCGGGCGAACCGTTACGTTGCCGCCACACTTGCCGGCGCCTCGGCCAGGACGCAGCGCGCCAGCCGCTGTGGTCCGAGCGCAATGTTCGGCGGCATCGCCTCCGAGCAGCGCGGCTGCGCCAGGCCGCAGCGCGGTGCGAACGAGCAGCTCCGCGGCGCCCGGTCGAGCGAGGGTGGCGTGCCCGGAATGGTCTGCAGCCGCTCGCCGCGCCTGGCACCATGGATCGTCGAAGCCAGCAGGCCGCGCGCATAGGGGTGCACGGGTTGGCGCACGATCTCGCGCAAGCTGCCCTGCTCCACGATCTCTCCGG
Organism: Bradyrhizobium sp. HKCCYLRH3097; assembly: GCF_051167875.1. Taxonomy (NCBI): domain Bacteria; kingdom Pseudomonadati; phylum Pseudomonadota; class Alphaproteobacteria; order Hyphomicrobiales; family Nitrobacteraceae; genus Bradyrhizobium; species Bradyrhizobium sp. HKCCYLRH3097. The sequence goes on along the minus strand of NZ_JBNPTX010000001.1, from coordinate 907,567 downwards.
CATACATCACGGCGAGGCGGTCGCAGATCTCGATCGCGACGCCGATGTCGTGGGTGACGAAGATGACGGACATGCCGAACTCGCGCTGCAGTTCGCGCAACAGCAGCAGGATCTGGATCTGGACGGTGGCGTCGAGTGCGGTGGTCGGCTCGTCGGCCAGCAGCACTTTCGGCCGGCACGCCAGCGCCAGCGCGATCATCGCGCGCTGGCGCATGCCGCCGGACATCTCGTGCGGATAGGACTCCAGGCGACGCTTCGCCGAGGGAATCCTGACGACGTCGAGCATCTCCAGCGCCCGCGCCTGTGCTTCCGCAAAACTCCTGCCCTCGTGCCGCATCACGGTCTCGGCGATCTGCCGGCCGATGGTGTAGACCGGATCGAGCGCCAGCCCCGGCTCCTGGAAGATCATCGACACGGAGCGGCCGCGAAACCGCGACAGCTCCTCGTCGTTCATCGCCAGCACGTCGCGGCCCAGCACCTTGACACTGCCGGAGATCTGCGTCCGCTTGTTCGGCAACAGCCGCATCAGCGCCCGCATGGTCACGCTTTTGCCCGAGCCGGACTCGCCGAGCAGGCCGAGCACCTCGCCATCGCCGAGCGACAGGCTGACATCGTTCACCGCATGCACGGTGCGCTCGCCGGTGAAGCGGATGGTGAGATTGTCGATCTCGACGAGGTTGGTCATGGGAGGCTATCTCACCTTGCCGTCAGGAACACCGTGGCCAGTTGCGAAGTGAGCTGCGCCCCTCCCCTGGAGGGGGAGGGTCGGCTCGCATGAAGCGCAGCGGAATGCGAGACGGGGTGGGGTGACAGCCCCTCCATGGACTCGCTTCCAAGGGGAGAGACCGTCACCCCACCCCGATTGCGCATGAGATGCGCAATCGACCCTCCCCCTCCAGGGGAGGGTGAGACCATCGAGCGGGATACACAGGTCTCCCTCATGGCAGCGTCGGCACCCTGGCGTGGAAATCAGTCGCGCGCTGGAAGGCGGCGCCGATGGTCAGAATCGTAGCCTCATCGAAGGAGCGGCCGATCAGTTGCATGCCGACAGGAAGCCCCGTCGACGTGAAGCCGGTCGGGATCGCCAGCGATGGCAGGCCGAGATAGTTGACCGGCCGCGTGAAGCGGGTGATGCGCTGGATCACGGCTTCCGCGCCCGGCGCGCCGCCGACATCGCTCTCGGCGATCGAGGGCGTCACCAGCGGCGACACCGGCGCGATCACGGCATCGACGCCAGAGGTGGCCGCGACATGCGCCGCCAGCGCCGCACCGCGCCAACGCAGCGCTTCGAGATAGGCGACGCCGGAGACGGCCAGAGCGTTCTGCAGCCGCATCAGCACCTGCGGGCCATAGTCCTGCGGACGCTCGATCATCCAGCGCTTGTGGAAGGCGGCCGCCTCGACCGCTAGCACGAGCTGGCAGGCTGCGGTGAGCTGGCGCTGATCCGGCAGCTCGACCTGAACCACATCGGCGCCCTCGGTCTTCAGCACCGCGATCGCCGCATCGAGACAGCGCGCAACCTCAGGATCGAGGTCGTCGACATAGAACGCCTTGGGCACGCCGATCCTGAGACCCTTGATCGAGGCCTGGGTGGCGGCGACATAGTCCGGCACGGGCGCCGCGCTGGCGGTGGGATCCTCGGGATCGGGACCAGCCATCAGCCCAAGGATCAGCGCACAATCCTCCGCGGTCTGCGCCAGCGGCCCGACCGTGTCGAGCGACTGCGACAGCGGCATCGCACCGGCGCGGCTGACGCGGCCCCAGGTCACCTTCAGGCCGGTGACGCCGCAGAAATTCGCGGGCATGCGGATCGAGCCGCCGGTATCGGAGCCGAGTGCCGCGAAGGTCAGGCGCGCGCCGACCGCCGAGCCGGAGCCGGACGACGAGCCACCGGTGACGTAGCCGAGCTTCCAGGGATTGTGCACCGGACCGTAATGCGCGTTGTGTCCCGTCGGGCCATAGGCGAATTCGGCCATCTGCAGGGTGCCGAGCCGGATCGAACCGGCATCCTTCAGCCGCTGCAGCGCGGTCGAGGTCGTCGTTGCGACGAAGTCGCGCCGAATCAGCGAGCCGCAGGTCGAGATGTGGCCGGCCTCGTAATACATGTCCTTGTGCGCAAGCGGAACGCCGTGCAGCGGGCCCTTGGGGCCGTCCTTGGCGAGCGCTGCATCGGCTTCGGCGGCGGCCTTCAGCGCCGGCTCGGATTCGATCGCCATGAAGGCGTTCAGCTTCGGCTGCCACTGCGCGATGCGATGCAGGCAGGAGCGCGTCACCTCGACCGAAGAGAGCTTCCTGTCCGCAATCGCCTTCGCGACGTCGGTCAGGGTCATCAAGGCAGGTTCGGTGCTCATCGGCCCACCTTCAGCGTCTGCGCCAGGACGTAGCTCGCCGGCTCCAGGTCGAATGGGAGTGTACCGGCAACCGCGGCGAAGTTGTCGAAGGCCGGTCCGATCGAGTCGGCGATGCGGGTGGCAACCTCCTTGTCGACCGGCAGGCCGGAGGCCTCCGCGATGGCACTGACTTGCTGGGGCGTGGGTCTGGTCATTCCGCTTCTCACTGCTGGTGTCTGCCCGTCAGGCGGCCGGCGCCCGGCTGTGTCCCGAGCCTGGGATCGCCATGTGGCAGGCGGCCTGATGGCCCATTGTATCCAGCTCCGTCAATCTTGGCGCGACATTCGCGCATGGCGCCTCGGCAAATGGACAGCGGGTGTGGAAGCGGCAGCCGGCGGGCGGATCGATCGGGTTGGGTGGATCCCCAGACAGCGGCGGCTCCTCCGTGCGCCTGTCGGGATCGGAGGACGGCATCGCCGCCAGCAGCGCCCGTGTATAGGGATGCGCCGGCCTGGCCCAGACCTCCTCGACCGGACCGAGCTCGACGACCTCGCCGAGATACATCACCAGCACGCGGTCGGAGATGTAGTTGATGACGTTGAGGTCGTGGCTGATGAATAGATACGTCAGGCCGAACTCGCGCTTCAGGTCCATCAGCAGGTTCAGCACCTGCGCCTCGACCGACTTGTCGAGTGCCGACACCGCCTCGTCGAGGATCACCAGCCGCGGCGACAGCGCGAGCGCGCGGGCGATGTTGACGCGCTGGCGCTGGCCACCGGAGATCTCGTGCGGATAACGGTTGGCGAAGGTTTCGGGCCTCAGGCCGACCTTGCCGAGCAGCTCGCGCGCCAGCGCACGCGCCGCAGTGTCGGTCATGCCGTGCACCTTCGGCCCGAATGCAATCGACTCCTCGATCGTCAGCCGCGGATTGAGCGAGGCATAGGAGTCCTGGAACACCATCTGCATGCCGCGCCTGAGCTCGCGCAACGACATCTCGTGGCCGACCTGCCGGCCGTCGAAGATGATCTCGCCGGCATCGCGGTCCATCAGATGCATCAGGAGCCGCGCCGTGGTGGACTTGCCGCAGCCGGACTCGCCGACGATGCCGACCGTCTCGCCCTTGCCGATGACGAACGAGACGTCGTCGACGGCGCGCACCGTCTTGCGCACACCGAACAGGCCGCCACGGACCGGGAAGTGTTTCGTCAGGCCATCGACCCGCAGCAGCGGCTGCGCCTTGCCGCCGAGGTCCTCGATCGGCTGCAGTCCGGTGACTTCCGATGCTTCATTCATGCCTCTCAGCTCCGGATGTCCATCGCGCTACGCAGGCCGTCGCTGAGCAGGTTGAAGCAGATGGAGACAGCGAAGATCATCACGCCCGGCAGCGCCGCCACCCAGGGATTGACGTAGATCGCCGTACGCAAGGTGTTCAGCATCAAGCCCCATTCCGGCTCCGGCGGCTTGGTGCCGAGACCAAGGAACGAAAGACCGGCCGCGAGGATCATCGATACCGAGATCAGGCCGGTGGCGTAGACGAAGATCGGCCCCAGCACGTTGCCGAGCATGTGCGCGCGCATGATCGTGAACGCGTTCGCGCCCGAGGCGCGCGCGGCCTCGACGAAATCGCGATTGCGCACACCCGTGGTGACGCTCTCGGCGACGCGGGTGATCTGCGGCACGAACACGATGGTCAGCGACACGATGGAGTTGGTGATCCCGGCGCCGAGCGCGCCCGAGATCGCGATCGCCAGCAGCACCGAGGGGAAGGCGTAGAACACGTCGATGGTGCGCATGATCGCGGTGTTGACCCAGCCGCCGACATAGCCGGCGACGAGGCCGAGCATCGTGCCGATGCCGAAGGCGAGAATGACCGGCGAGATGCCGATCAGCAGCGACAGCCGGCCGCCATAGATCAGCCGCGCCAGCATGTCGCGTCCCAGCTCGTCGGTGCCGAGCGGATAGTTCGGCGTGCCGATGTGGCGCAGGCGCCGAATCATCGAGCCCTGATAGGGATCTGCGAGATGCAGATAGGGCGCGAGCAGCGCGGAGAGAAAGATCAGCAGCAGGATCGCGACGCAGACCATGCTGAGCTTGTCGCGGACGATCCGGCGACCGACGGTCGCCCAATAGCCGCGTGCGTTCGCGATCGGCGCGGCCTGCGGCGAGGCGTCGTTGAGGGCGCCGGGGGTACTGACGCTCATCGTTAGCCTCGCTTGATGCGCGGATCGATCGCGGCCTGCGCGATGTCGACCACGAGATTGAGGATGACGAAGAACATCGCCAGCACCAGGATCGTGCCCTGCAAGAGCGGCAGGTCACGCTGGAAGATCGCCGAGTTCAACAGCAGACCCGAGCCGGGCCACGAGAACACAGTCTCGATCAGGATCGATCCGCCCAGCATGTAGCCGAGCTGCAGGCCCATGACCGCCAGGGCGGTCGGCGCGGCATTCTTCAGCACGTGGCGGAACACCTGGGTTTCGCGCAGGCCCTTCGCGCGCAGCGCCTCGACGAAATCCTGGCTGAGGATGTCGCCGGTCAGCGCGCGCACGGTGCGCGTGATGATGCCCATCGGAATCACCGAGGTGGTGATCGCGGGCAGGACCAGGAAGCGGATATGGGCCCAGTCCCACGACCATGCGCCCGAGCCGGACGGACCGGCGCCAACCGCAGGCAGCCAGTTCAGCTCGACCGAGAAGATGATGACGAGCACCATGCCGAGCCAATAGTGCGGCAGCGATACGCCGGCGATCGCAATGGACGTCGCCACCTTGTCGATCCAGCTGTCGCGGAAATAGCCGGCGACGAGGCCGAAGAACAGGCCGAGCGAGAATCCGATGATGGCGGCTGCGATCGCCAGGGTCACGGTGTTGGAGACTGCGCGCAGCACCTCGGCGAGCACGGGACGGCCGGTGGCGATCGAGCTGCCGAGATCACCATTGACGGCGCGCCACAACCACAGCCCGAACTGCACCGGCAGCGGCTTGTCGAAGCCATAGGCCACGCGCAGCTGCTGTGCCAGCTCCTGCGACGCGTCGGCCGGCAGCACCGCAACGAGCGGATCACCCGGCGTGATGTGAACGAGCATGAAGCAGACGAGCGCGACGCCGATGATGATCGGGATCGCATAGACCATCCGCCTGGCAGCATAAGAGAGCACGAGTCACCTTCATAAGCCTCTCCTCATCGGCGGAGAGTCGCGAGATACAAGCGGCACCAAGAAAGCTCCCCTCCCCCTTGCGGGGAGGGGTGGGGGGTGGGGGTCCACACAAAAACTGCCGCCGGAGTACCCCCCTCCCCACCCCTCCCCCACAAGGGGGGAGGGAGCGCAGCGGGGCAAGCGGCGAGATCAGCCTGCGAACGTGGACAAATACTCCACCACGCGAACGGCTACTCCACCGAGATCGGCGAGAAGTCGATGAACCAGCTCTTCGGCTGCACCACGCCCTTCACCTTCGGGCTCATCGCGCGCGGGCCGACGTCGTGCGCCACGTAGAGGAACGCCGCGTCATCGACCGACGCCGCATGCAGCTCCGCCAGCGCCTTGTCGCGCTCGGCCGGATCGAAAGTCTGGCGCGCCTTCTTCACCAGCTCATCGAACTTCGGGTTGTTGATGAAACCCCAGTTGTTGGAGACCGGCGGCGCCATCGAGGACTGCAGGAAGCGCACCAGCGCAAAGAAGGGGTCCATCGCCGCGTAGGTGACGTTGGTGGCGTTGGCGCCGTTGGCGGACGGATCCTTGGCGCCGCGACGCCAGTTGGTGAACAGCGTGTTCCACTCGATGACGTCGAGCTTGACGTCGAAATAGCACTCGGCCAGTGCCTGCTGCAGATATTCGTTCATCGGCAGCGGCTGCATCTGGCCCGAGCCCGACGCCGACGTCTGCGTCTTGACCTCGAGCTTCTTGTTCGGGCCGTAGCCGGCCTCCTGCATCAGCTTCTGCGCGGCCGCCTTGTCGTACTTGATCTCGAAGGTGACGTTGCCGCGCCAGGGATGGCCCTTCTCGAAGGTTCCGGTCGCCGGCACCATCAGTCCGGCAAGCAGGCCGTCGCGCAGGCCCTCGCGATCGATGCAGAGGTTGGCAGCCTTGCGAACGCGGATGTCGTTCCACGGCGAGCCTTCGACGCGCGAGAACTGCCAGGGCCAGACATGCGGCTGCTCGTTGGCGTAGAGCTTGAAGCCGCGCTGCTTGATCTCCGGCAGCGCATCCGGCGCCGGCGCCTCGACCCAGTCGACCTGTCCGGACAGCAGCGCCGCGGTGCGCGCGTTCGCCTCGGGCATCGGCAGCAGGATCATCTTGTCGGCCTTGGGCACACGCGCCTTGTCCCAATAGGCATCGTTCTTGACCAGCTCCAGCCGCTCGCGCGGCGTGAACTTCGCCATCTTCCACGGACCGGTGCCCGAGGCATCCTTGGCGAAGGCGGCCCAGGCGGCTTGCGACTTCGCCTTGTCGTCGGCGCCGGTCGCGGACTCATAGAGTTTCTGCCACTTCGTCGGGCTCGCCATGAACAGATTGGTGAGGTTGATCGGCAGGAAGCTGTCCGGCTCCTTCGTCGTCAGTTCGACGGTGAGATCGTCGATCTTGCGCGCCGATGCCAGCGTCGGCATGCGCGAGGCGGTGACGCCGACCTGGCTCGGATCGAACTGCGGCGCGTCCTGCTTCAGCACCTTCTCGACGTTCCACACCACGGCGTCGGCATTGAACGGCGCGCCGTCATGGAAGGTGACGCCGGGACGCAGCTTGAACGTCCACTTGGTCTTGTCGGCATCGTCGACCTTCCACTCGGTGGCGAGGCCGGGAATGACGACGCTCGGCTTGTCCGCCGACGACAGGTCCCACATCGTCAGCGCGTCGTACATCGTGAGGCCGGTGAAGCGGTTGCCCTCGAAGCCCTGATCGGGCTGGCCGAGCGTGCGCGGAATGTCTGCGGCAGTCATGCCGATGCGCAATACGGTTTCCGCGCCCGCCTGCGCCGGCAGCACGAGGATGGCAGCGCTGGTCATCATGGCGGCCGCAACGGCCACGCGCGTCGTCATTGAGGTCGCAATACGCAAAAGCACGATCAAGGTCTCCGATCCGCTGGCTAAATTCTGGGCAGCATTATGCAACGCCTATGCCAGCGGTGCTCCCGATCTCGTGCCTGCGACGCGAGGTCACAACCGTTTGTGCTCGAACGATCCGGTCAGAGGCTTGGCACCCCGATTGCAGGTCTTGCGCGTCGAATTTGATCCGGTTTCAACGGAGCTTCATCTTCATGCGTATCCGATTCTCATTACTCGCCACTGCGCTCGCGCTCAGTCTTTCCGCGGTCGCGGCGCGGGCCGAAACGGTTCTGCGCTACGGCATCTCGATGGCGGACATTCCGCTGACGACGGGCCAGCCCGATCGCGGCGCCGGCGCCTATCAGTTTACCGGCTACACGATCTATGATCCGCTGGTGGCCTGGGACATGAGCATCGCCGACAGACCGGGCAAGCTCATTCCCGGCCTCGCCACCGAATGGAAGATCGACGAGGCCGACAAGACCAAATGGCGCTTCACCCTGCGCAAGGGGGTCAAGTTCCACGATGGCAGCGACTTCAATGCCGATGCGGTGATCTGGAATCTGGACAAGGTGCTCAACGATAAGGCACCGCAGTTCGACAAGCGGCAGAGCGCGCAGGTCAAAACACGCCTTCCCTCAGTCGCGAGCTACGCCAAGATCGACGACTCCACGATCGAGATCACCACCAAGACGGTCGACTCCTTCTTCCCCTATCAGATGCTGTGGTTCCTGATTTCGAGCCCGGCGCAGTACGAGAAGCTCGGCAAGGATTGGGACAAGTTCGCCAGTCAGCCCTCCGGCACGGGACCATTCAAGCTGACCAGACTGGTGCCGCGCGAGCTCGCGGAGCTCACCAAGAATTCCGAATATTGGAACAAGGACCGGCTGCCGAAGACGGACAAGCTCGTGCTCGTGCCGATGCCGGAAGCGCTGACCCGCACCAACGCGCTGCTCGCCGGCCAGGTCGATCTGATCGAGACGCCGGCGCCGGACGCCGTGCCGCAGCTCAAGGCGGCCGGCATGAAGCTCGTCGACAACGTCACACCGCATGTCTGGAACTATCATCTCAGCGTGCTGCCGGGCTCGCCCTGGACCGACATCCGCCTGCGCAAGGCGCTCAATCTCGCGATCAATCGCGACGAAGTGGTCGGGCTGATGAACGGCCTCGCCAAGCCCGCCAAGGGCCAGGTCGACCCGTCGAGCCCGTGGTTCGGCAAGCCGAGCTTCGAGCTGAAATACGATCTCGCCACCGCCAAGAAGCTGGTCGAGGAAGCCGGCTATTCGCCAGCCAAGCCGCTGAAGACGACCTTCATCATCGCGCAGGGCGGCACCGGCCAGATGCTGTCGCTGCCGATGAACGAATATCTGCAGCAGAGCTTCAAGGAGATCGGCATCGACATCGACTTCAAGGTCGTCGAGTTGGAGACGCTGTACACGCATTGGCGCAAGGGCGCCGCCGACGAGATGAACGCCGGCATCACCGCCAACAACATCGCCTATGTCACATCGGACCCGCTCTACGCGATCGTCCGCTTCTTCGCCTCCGACCAGATCGCGCCCGTTGGCGTCAACTGGGGCGGCTACAAGAATCCCAAGGTCGATGCGCTGATTGCTGAAGCCAAGCAGACGTTCGATCCGGCCAAGCAGGACGAGTTGATCGCGCAGGCGCATGCGGCTGTGGTCGACGATGCGGTGCTGGTCTGGGTCGTGCACGACACCAACCCGCACGCGCTATCGCCGAAGGTCAAGAAGTTCGTGCAGGCGCAACACTGGTTCCAGGACCTGACGACGATCGGGGCGGAATAACTGACCGGGCCGGCTGCCGTCGCGCTCGCAAAGAAAGAAGCCCGGCGTTTTGCCGGGCTTCCTCTTCAGCACGATAGCCAGTATTTCATTTCCCGAAGGCGCCCGAGTCAAACTTGTAGGAGGCCTGGAGAAAGCCGCCGTACCGCTCGTAGCTGAAGGTCGTGGGCGACCCCGGGACTCCAGGAAATTGGGTGGTCCCACTGGTCGTCCGGGCGTACCAATAGCGGCCACCGACGCCGACGCTGAAATTTCTCGTCACGTCGTATGACACAATGCCCTCGAGCTGGTAGCCCCAGCCATTTCCAGATTGCGGAAGCGGATTGATGTCGGGCCGCAGCCAGTGATTGTCGAATCCGCTCAGCCGGACATAGGGCAGAACGGCGCCATCGAGGGTGACGTTCCAGTTCTGGGCGAGCTTGAAGACACCGTTCAACCCCACGCGGAGCGAATCCCAGTTCTCGGTCTTGCTGAGCACCAGCACGCCCCCCGCAACAGGATCGAGACCACAGATAAACGGATTGGTCGCGACCTGGGTACATCCGTATGCGTTCACGGTTTCGTAGAAATGATTGTAGCCGACGAAGCCGCCGACCTTGAACGCCGTCCCCCTCCAGAAATTGTAGCCGGCGTCGATCGTGCCGTACCAAAGCCTGCCGCTGTTCACGCTGCTGTCCGTATTCGAGTACGGAATGACGGCCGGCGGGAAGTCTTCGTCGTTGAGCCTGCCGCTGAAGATGTTGCCACCGCCCGCAAAGCCCTTGGCGAAGAAACCCAGACTGTGATCGGCCCTGGCGAACCCCTCGCCGGCATGGCTGTTGAGATTCTTGTAGGTCAGCAGAGAATTGGTTTGGCCAGCGACGAAAGGATCGCCCAACGTGTAGCGGGTGCGGCCCGAACTGTAGAAATAGCGGGCGCCGACCTCGAACTCCCACAGCGAGACCGGCGGAGGCGGCGCCTTGACCGGGAGATCCGCGGCCGACACCGCGCCGGCCCCGAGCACACAAGCCACAGCAGCAATGAGGCTGCCCGCAACTGGTAGAGTGAAACGCTTGATCGCACCCCGTGCCGGCCTGCCCTGCGTCAAACCGGCCGCACTCCCGTCCTCAGAAGACTGCATCGATGCCCCCCATCTGCAGCACTTTCTATCTTGAGTAGAAACATGCTACAAGCACGCGCAGTTTCGTGCAATCGGCGTCACATGACACAAGTTGCTTCTTATCCCGCTGTTGCAACCTCGCAACAAACGCGATGCGCTCGACGCCTGCTCGATTGCGCTATCCTTGTACCCGTCCCGCAGACTGGAGCGCGCTATCGTTCGGTCAAGCTCGTCATCCTGTCGCTCGCATTCATCGGCAAGCTCGCGGCGGTGGACGCCCAGACATCATCCAATGGGCCTGGAACCCCCTTCATCCCATCGTCATCGAAGCACGATGCGGGCAAGCTGCCGCGTGCCAAGCGAAGCCTCCCGCCACGGCACTCCACCCGCCCCGTCCCCGGCACGGAAGAGCGCAGCAAGCGTTGCCCGCCCTATTCGGCTTATGTGGTCTGCAAATGATGAGCATACTCATCGCGCGGGCACCGGACCTTGCCAACGAGGCCGCCGCGACATGATGCGACCTCGGGAACGGAGCACCGGCTACTTCGTCAGCAGTGCGTACGCCCCGTTCCAATCCTCGGGCGGCGGATTGACCTGGTAGTTGCGGATGCGTGCGTCGTAGAGATCATAAAGCTTGGCCAAGTCTTGTCCCTGGTCGCTCTTGCGGCCGCGCTCGATCGCGGCCAGCGCCCCTTCCCAATCGCGGCTGCGATAGCTCGCCAGCATCTCGATGGTGAGGTTGCGGAGCAACTGGAAGCGCTCGGAAAACATCACGTCCTCGCGGCCGGCGATGGCGTAGATCACCTCCGGCTCGGTCTTACCCTTGACCATGATGAAGTCGAGCTCGAGAATCGCGAGCCGGTCCTTCACGGCCATCGCAGTCGCCGAGCCGACGATGATCGGAAAGCCGTACTCCTTGGTCTGGCCCTCCAGGCGCGACGCGAGGTTGACGCTGTCGCCAAGCGCCGAATAGTTGAACTTCAGGTCGGAGCCCATGTTGCCGACCACGCCGATGCCGGTGTTGAGGCCGATGCCGACCTTGAGCGGAATGTAGACGTGGCCGCCATGCTCGGCCTCCTGCTCGCGTTCGCCGTTCACCTGATCGATCCGCTCGAGCATGTCGAGCGCCGCCTCGCAGGCATTGATCTGATGATCCTTGTCGGCGAGCGGCGCGTTCCAGAACGCCATGATGGCGTCGCCCATGTATTTGTCGACATAGCCCTTGCGGGCGATGATGGCGTTGGTCAGCGGCGTGAGGAAGCGGTTCATCAGCTGCGTCAAGCCCTGCGGATCGTGCTTGTAGCTCTCCGAGATCGTGGTGAAGCCGCGCACGTCCGAGAACATCACCGTGATCTCGCGCTCCTCGCCGCCCAGCGTCGGCGGCGATTGGGCAAGCTGCTCGACCAGCACCGGCGACAGATATTGCCCGAACACCGAGCGCATCTGCCGGCGCTGATTCTGCTCGCGGACGAAATTGGCGAAGATCAGCGTCAGATAGATCGCCGTCGTCGACAGCATCGGATAGGTGAAGTCGATCAGGAGCCGGTGCTGGGTGTAGAAGTACCAAGACAGGCCAAGCAGCGCGCTCGCGAACACCGCTCCCACGATCACCAGCGTAATGGCGCCGAGCTGCGGAGCGAAGACGATGACGAGCAGCCCTAGCAGGAGCGCGCCAAAGAACTCGACCACGACGCCCCAATAAGGCCGCGCCAGGATCGACCCGGTGAGCACCGACTCCAGCACCTGGGCGTGCACCTCGACGCCCGGCATCGCCGAATAGACAGGTGTTGTCTTGATGTCATTCAGGCCAATCGCGGATGGCCCGATCAGGATCAGCTTCCTCGCGATCTTCTCCGGTGGTACGCGGCCCTCGAGCACGTCGATGGCGGAGACATAGATGGATGGGTCATGATTGGCGTAATGGACCCAGATCTTGCCGTTGCCGTCAGTCGGAATGTGAACGCTGCCCAGCCCGATGCTGGTGATACCGCCTGGATCGGCCTTGACCAGAACAGTGCCGGACCCGGTCAGGACCCGCAGCATTTCGAAGCTCAGCGCCAGCATCTTGATGTCCTGGGCTCGCATGACCATGGGCACCCGGCGGACGATGCCGTCACGCTCCGGCTCGATCGTGAACAGGCCCCGGCCGGCCGCCGCATGCTCGATCAGCGGCACGTTGCGCAACAGCCCCGGGAACGGCTCCATGAAGGGGATGGGCTCCCCTACCATCGCAAATCCGGTCTCCGGCAGCGTCTTGTCGGGTTCGGCCCGCACGTCGCGGCTCGCCGTCTCGCCGAGGACGACGCGCGACCGGCGCAGGGAATCGGCGAGCACCTGATCGTTCGACGGCAGCGCCCTCAGCTTTTCGCGCGTCGCTTCGTCGAGGCTGGGAAAGGTCTCAGCTGCAATCGCGGGATTCAGCCGGTCCGGCTCGGCGAACACGACGTCGAAGGCGATGACAAGCGCGCCGAGCTGCGTCAGTTTGTCGACGATCTCGGCGATCCGCGTCCGCGGCCATGGCCACTGACCGAGCTTGGGGTCGGCGACACTCTTCTCGTCGATGTCGACGATGGTGACCGGGCGCATCGTCTTGACCCGGGGGCTGAACGCCTGGAAGTTGTCGAAGGCGCGGAGGCGTAGCTCCTGCATCGGCGCGGGATCGGCAGCGCGCAGCGCCGCGAAGGCGACCAGCAGCACCAGGCACATCAGGCGCGCAAAGCCGAACTTGCGTGCGAACCATCGAGGAACTGCTCTCAATCGCTTCATGCAGCATCCGATATCACGCCGAGGCGAGCGATCCGAGGCGTCTGATCGTCTCCAAAGAGCGCTCGGCTTGGCAACGCCGGCGCCCGCATCGCAGACGGACGTGCGGGCTCAGACGAGGTGGAAACCGTCGTGATGCGCCTTGAATTGATCCAACGTCACCCCCTTGAGCGTGAGCGTATCATGCACCGCATCGGTGATGACGGTGTCGTGGCCGCCATTGGCCGACTGCGCGGCAGCGACCACCGCTTCGACGCTGGCAAACAGCGAACGATCGAGCTCGACGATGTCCTTGTTGAGATCGAAATCGCCGATCGTGGCGCTGCCGAAATGCGGGTTGAAGACGAAGGTGTCGTTGCCGTCCTTGCCGAAGATCGTCACGCCGCCGCCGACATTGACGAAATTGTCGTTCTGGTCCGTGCCGTTGATCGTCGATGCGCCGTTGCCGGCCAACGTGACGGTCAGCGCCTTGGTCGCAGTTCCGCCTCGGCCGTCGCTGACGTCCGCCTGATAGGTCACGGTCAGCGTGTCACCGGGATTGAGAAAATCCAGGTTCACATCGGCCGGATGATATGTCCAGTGCAGCACCTCGGAGTCGCCATCGGATATCGCGCTGTCGAAGGTGATCGCGTGGGCGTCGGCCAGCGCCTGGACATGGGCGTTCGAAGGCAGGCTCGGCAAGCCATTGTATTTGATCACGCCGTTCTGGACCACCGAAGCGGTCAGCGTGTCGCCGACATCCCTGTCGAGCACCGTCAAGGTGCCGGACATGCCGCTCGTCAATTTCACCGGCTGATCGGCGATGAAGCCGGCCGAAACATTGTCGAGCTCGAACGCATTCTGGCTGCTGGCGAGCACCACCTTGTTGAACGGCGACAGGCCGAGAAACTCGACATAGCCGTTCGAGGCCAGCGACGCCTGCCCGCCATTGGCGAGCAGCGGCGCGACGTCGCTGCCCGTGTAGGACGCCACCAGCTTGTTGCCGTTGTAGAAGGAGATGCTGTTGTAGCTGTCGACCGAGCCCCAATACAGCCCGAAGCTGTTCTTGACGCTGTCGAAGGTGATGGTCTCCTGCGCGTGGCTGCCGACGCTGAGATAGTTGGTCTTGTCGGCGCCGTCGGCCATGTAGGGCGCCGCCGACACCGGGGAGGAGCCGTGCACGATTCCCGCATTGCCGCTGGCCGTGAAGGTTGCGTGCAGCGCCTCGCTGTAGAAGCTGCCGTGACCGCGCCCGTTGTCGGAGATCGAGCCCTCCGACACGCGATCGAACGTCTCGGTCGGCATGCCCTCGGCATTGGTCTTGGCGGTGCTCGCCAGCACGGTCGCCCGCTCGGCCAGGACGACGGTCTGCACGGTCGGATTGGTCTCGCCGGCAATGACGGGCGCGTCCTCGGCGCCATTGACCGTGATGGTCACGGGCACGTTCTGAACGCCGCCGTGGCCGTCGGCGATCTCGATTGTGTAGGTCAGCGTCACGTGCTGGCCGGCTCCGAGATAGTCGAACGCCTTGTCCTGGGCGGAGAAGGTCCAGGGTTGCGATGCGGTAGCGCCTCCCACGGAATCGGTGAGAGCTCCGAGCGACAGCCAGCTCTTGAGCAGCGATGTGTCCGAGGGAAGACCGCTGTGGGCGCCATCGACTTCGACGTTGATCACCTTGACCGCATGCGTGTCGGCGACGTCGGCATCGGTGAAGGTGATCGTGCCGTGCGCGGTGTCGAGATCGCTCGATTCCGACTTGCCGGAGTGCTCGGCGATTACAACGGCCTGCGCCACCGACTTGACCACCGGCAGGTCGTTTGTCCCGGTGATGGTGACGACGATGGTCGAGGCCGCGGTGCCGCCGCGATGGTCGTCGAGCGTCACGGTCGTGGTCACCGTGACGGTCTGGTCGTCGCCGAGGAAATCCAGCGAGCCATCGGCGATGGCATAGGTCCAATCGACAGAGCCGTTGTTGGTGTTGTCGCTTTGAACCAGATGCAGCGCCTGCGCGAGCGCAGAGACCTGGTCCGGCGTCAGTTGACCGGACAGATCGGTGTTGTCGGCCGCGGTCCACTTCACCGTCTGCGCATTGGTGAGGATGGCAGCCGTCGGGCGGTCCGTCAGATCGACATCGGTGAAGTGAATGGTGCCGCCGACGCTGCGCGGATCTGACGATCCGGTCGTGCTGGGCGTCTCAGTGATGGCGCCGGCCTGGTCGGGATCGGCGACCACCGGCACGTCATCCTTCGCCATGAGCGTGATCAGCGTTCCGCCATGGCCATCATCGCTCCCGGCAAAATGCGCATCGCTATAGTTGCCGACGAGCGTCAGATCGATGCGGTGGCCCTGGCCGTCAATGACGCTGAGCACGCCCGCTTCCGAATCGTAGGTCGCCGTCGTCGCCGCGCTCCACTTGATCGTCTGCAGGTCGATCTTGTCGCCGACGCCGAGGCCGGCGAGTTTGGCGGAGAAGCTGGCGTCGTCGATGACGATCTCGCTGCTTCCCTTGCTGCTGAAGTCGATCGTCTGTTCGATATGGCCGTCGATCTTCAGGATGGAGTCGGCATCGACCTTGATCTGGCCGGAGCCTTGGACATCGCCAGTGATCTCGAACGTACCGCCCGTGATCTCGATCGTGCCGTCGTTGTAGATCGTTCCACTGAGGCCGCTCGTGCCGCTCGCCGTGATCGTGCCATGGACATGCAGCTCACCATCGCCGCTCACCTTGGTGTCGGCGAGATCGAGGTAGGCGCCGAGATCGACGGTGAAGACGTGGAGATTCTCGACGTCTACCCCGCTCAGCGTCACGTGACCGGCGATCTCCAGCGTGCCCGCGATCTGGATCTTCAAGGTGCCGCCGGTGAGCGTCGTGCTCCCGTCGAGCACCAGCGTCGACGGGACCGGCGTCTCACCATCCTCATCGATGATGATCTGACCGTCCGTGTTATCGATGGTGACATTGTCGAACGTGGTCGCCGCCGCAGTCTCGACATGCACGATGCCGTGGTTGACGAGATCGCCGCCGGTGATCGTGCTGCTCTCGATCACTAGCAGCGCGCCGTCGTCCACCTGGACTGTGCCGGAATTGTCGACGGTGACACCGGCCAGGGTCGCGGTCTCGTCTGCAGCAACCTCGAGCGTCGAGCCGTCGCCGATCGTGATGTCGACATCGGTCAACGACGCGCCGCCCTGAACGGTCAGGATCGCCGTCATTTCCGCAAGCGGACCGGTCTCGCCGATCAGCAGCTCTCCGCCAGCGACGGCGCTGCCGTCGATCGTGCTGTCGCCGTCGACGGAGATCGTCCCATCGCTGGTGATAGCGCCGCCGGCGATGCTCGTGCCGCTCAGAGAGAGAGCACCAGCCAGCGCAATGGTGATCGCGGCGGCGTTCGCATTCGTGATCGTCTCGTCCTCGAACGCATTGCCGCTGCCGGACACGGCGATCGTGTCGAAATTGTCGAGCGTCCCGCCGATCAGCGCGGCGTGGCCGATCAGGGCCACCGCTCCGCCGGACTCGTTGATCAGCGTGCCGCCGCTGACGCGCGCCTGTGACAGGGTCAGCGTTCCGGCGTCTTCGACCGTGATCGTACCGTCGGTATTGTCGATGCTGGTGTCGTTGGCGAGCGCAAGCGCGCCACCCGCCTTGATGTCGATCAGGCCGACGTTCGTGACGATCTCGTTCGAGATGGCATTTCCGGCGCCAGACACATCGACCGCGCCGAAATTGGTCAGCTGGCCATTGCTGATGTCGGCTCCGCCTTTCAGGACGAGCAGACCGTTGGCCTGCGGCGGCGTTTGCCCGTCGTTCTCCAGCGTGCCAAAATTCTGAACGATCGGCATTCCCTGGATCAGGATGGTGCCGCCATCGATGCTGCCACCCTCCAGGGTCAGCGTCGCGCCCAGGTCGACCTGGATGAGGCCGGAGCTGTCCTCATCGGCGTTCGCAACGTCACCATGCACGGTCAGCGTACCGCCGGACAGCTCGATCGTTCCGGTGTTGAAGATGCCGGCGTTCGCCCCGAACACGCCGCCGCCAGCCAGCAGCACCGTGCCGGCATTGTGAAACTCGCTTTGCTCGAGGATCTGCGCGGAGCCGCCGACGGTGATCGTCGCACCCGAGAAGTTGTAGATGAGCGAGTCGGCCTTGGCCGTCAGCGCGCCGCTGATCGTCAGCGTGCCGTTATTGTCGAGCTCCGGAACGGCGCCGCCGCCGAAATCATTCAGCGTGACCGATTTGGCGTAGGCGTAGGCGTTGTCGTCGACCGTCACCGGAAAGGCCGGCGTCAGGCCGTGCAGCTGATCGGTGATGATGATGACGTCATCATCGGCGGTCGGAGCCAGACCGGTTGCCCAGTTCGCGCCGTCGCTCCACAGATGAACCTGCCCCCCGCTGCTCTCGCCAGGCTGCGTCGTGGCGATCCAGACCACCGCCGGATCGTCGGTGCCGGTGATCGTCACCGTGACCGTCTGCGTCGATGTCGCGCCTTGCGAGTCCGTCACGGTCACGGTGTAGGTGAGCGTCAGCGTCTGGCCTGCGGGAATGAAATCCGCGACATAGACCGGCAGGTTGGCGAAGCTCCAATTGATCTTGCCGGTGCCGCTTCCGGTGCTGTCGGAGGCCAGAGACGCAGTCAGGGCCTGTTCGAACAGCGCGAACGGGGCCGGCGGAATGCTGCCGCCGCCCTCCAAAACCGCGCTGGTCAGCTTCGCCGAGACGGTATGGCTGTCCGTGAGATCAACGTCCGTGAAGGTCAGCGTGCCTGAGGTCGGATCGTCCGATGTCAGCGGGCCGCCGGGCACGCTGGTGCCGCCCTCGAACGCGATGGTCTGGACGCTCGCGACGATCTCGGGCTTGTCGTTGGTCCCCGTCACGGTGATCGTGATCGGGACCAGAGCGAATTCGTTGGACGGCGCAAAGTTGTTGTCGACGCGGACGATGTAAGTCAGCGTCAGCGTTTCACCTGCCGCCAAAAAATCGAAATACTTGTCGGGAACGCTGTAGGTCAGCGTCGCCGTGCCGAAATTCTTGTTGTTCGGATCGGGCGTGACCGTGATCTTCACCGCGGTCGCCAGGACGTCCTGCAATTGTAGGGCATTCAACGAGGCCGTGACGTCGGCCTGCTGCGCGCTCTTATAGGCGTAGGAACTGAAACTGACGGACACCGTCGGCCGGTCGATGCCATTGACGTCGACGAAATTGACGCGACTGAGCACGGCGTCGAGATCGGCGCCGTTCCCGGTCTGACCGGCGCGCTCCATAATTCCGAAAGCCGTCGTCAGCCGGCCGCCGGTATCGAGAATCCTGACTTCCGGCGGACCCGGGATGTGCGACAGCTGCTCGCCGGTCTGGCCAGTCCCGGTCGTCGCGCCGGTGTCGTCGACCACGCGGATGATCGGCGTCGCGCTGGTGCCATTGGGCAAGGTCAGCGGCGTCAGCGTCTGCGGCACCCCGATGTCGGTGAAATGGGTCGTCGACTTCGGATTGCTGTTGTCGGTGAACTTCAGCGTGAAGACGTCATTGATGAGCTTCTGGATGTCCGGCGTGAGCGGGACAGCGCTCTGATTCACGATTCCGTTGCTGATCTGGATCTGCTGTCCGGCCTGATTCACCACAGCGATCGGCTGCAGCGTCGTCTTGTCGAACAGAACGTAGGAGCCGGTGTGGCCATCGGGCTCGACCAGCACCTGGAACTTGGCATCGGGCAGACTGCCCTGCCCCGGCACCGTGAAGTCGATCTCGACCAGCACGGCCGTGCCGCGAATGCCCATGGTCGCCACGGGCGTGTCGACCTTCATGTCGCCATGCTTGGCGGTCTCGCCGGCCACGAACGAGATCGTGCCGGCGACGAGGCTGATCAGCGAGGAATTGTTCGACCCGTTGGGGTCGTACACCATTTCATTCAGCACCATCCGCGCATTCGACGACAGGCCGAACACGGTGCCGTCGATGAAGGTGATGCCGAGCGTCGAATCCGAGCCGGACTGGACGACGTCGCCCTTCTCGACGTTGTCGCCGTTGTGAAGGAGGATCGAAACGCCGTTGCGGATGACCGTCGCGGTGCCCTGCAGCTTGGTCACATGGCCGATGACCTTGCTCACGCTCGCGGCCGCCCCGGCCTGGCTGACCTGCACCGCGCCGGAGAGCGCGTTGACGAGGTCGCCGTTTAGATGCGCGCCGTCCGGCGAGGCCAGCGGCGCGCGTTTCTCGCCCTTGAAATAGTCCGGCAGCACCATCTCGCGTCCGTCGGACGACAGGATCAGGTCGAGACCAGACCGCTTGAAATCGGCATTGAACAGAAAATGCGCGTCCGGAACGACGATCGCGTCGGTCGGCGCATGGGCATGCGGCGTCTCCAGCCGCACGTGACCGTGCGAAGAGGCGCCCCGGCCTTCGGAGAAAAGCGCGGCGTCAAAATTGCCAGCGTAATTCAAGGGGCCACCGACTATGGTTAATGAATACATAAGAATGAGTGTTCAAGGCGTGCATATCACTGGCAAGTGTCTGGCGGAACCACCTTCAGCTTGTGCTTCAGGTGGCCAAAAACGGCGGCTTCCGCGGGATCGCTACGATGTTGTCGAGTTTCTGCCCTCTTTAAAGCTGACCCCGGCCGAGACCTGCCAAGTCAAAATTCACGTCGCTTCAGAAAATCAAAGTAATTCCAAGTATTCATAGGCCATCCAATACCTTTGCCGACATCAACATCCGCACCGGCTTACCCCTGACAACGGATTTCAAGTGGAGGACTGCGGGTGGGAGAACAAGAATCGACGAATTGCATCAATTTGGCAGGAGCTGCGGATGGGTTCGAAGCACAACTTCACCGCGAACCCTCCAGACCTTCGCGACCATCGTTCAGCTTTCGCTAGGATTTGTCGCATCGGAGCAACACAACGTTCAGCGTAAATCCTGCGATTTGGTCGCCGGATTGCCGGTTTTAAGCAGAGGCCAAGCCTTCGCACCCATGCTGACCCCCAACAAGCATCCGGTTCCGTCAGGCGCTGCGTCGCGCCGGCCGAGATCCGGGCACGGGGCGTCACATGAATTTTCTCGCGCTGATGCGCGCATCGCTGGCGGTCGCGGCCGCCAGCGCCGCCATATGGATCGGCAGCCCAGCGGGCGCCGGTCCTGTCGCGCAGCCATTGGGGTTCGCAACCGCCATCGAGGATACGGCCGAGCCATTCGGCCTGCCGCGGGTCGGCCTGGAAGCAGGCCCGTTGCGCGACAAATGGTTGGCGCTCGCGCGCAAGCTCGAAGACGAGCGCGTGCAGCTTGCGCTGTGCGATGGCGACCGCGAGCGCTGCGTCTCCCCTGCCGCCCTCAGCCTGCTGGCGATCATCGATCAGGGCCGTCTCCGGGCGGGACGGGCAAGGCTCGGCGAGATCAATCGGGCGGTCAATCTGGCCATCCGGCCGGCCAGTGATCTCGCTCAATATGGCCAGGTGGACGTGTGGGCCCCCCCTCTCGCTACCTTCGAACGCCGTGCCGGCGATTGTGAGGACTACGCGATCGCCAAGCTCGTCGCGCTTCGGATGGCCGGCGTTGCCATCGACGATCTGCGGATCGTGATCCTGCACGATGTCGTCCGGGACGAGGATCACGCCGTCGCGGCGGCGCGCCTCGACGGGCATTGGCTGATGCTCGACAATCAGCGCATGGCGATGATCCAGGACAGCGATGCGCGGCAGGTGCGGCCGTTGTTCGTGATCGACGAGACCGGCATCTCCCGGTATCAGGCTTTGCCCCTGATGGCGGAGGTCCGGGCGCTGTCGCCTGAGGGGACGGCTTCCGTGAACTATTGACGATCGCGCATCGTTGCCGCGTGCCCACAACTTGAGACGTGGCCGGGAGTTCACGGGACGAGGACGGAAGGAATGCGGCCAGTGCGCCGACGGAACCGGCCGGCACCGAAGGACACGATGCGGCGGCTCGTTCACCGCGCCGCAACGAGTTGCATCCACATTGCAGACGCGAACCGAACGAGGCGATAGTGCCGTCATGACCCCAGGCAGCCCCGCCCTCGCCGTGCGAGGACTGACGAAATGTTTCGAGCGGCCGGCGGTCGATGCGCTCGACCTCGTGGTGCGCTCGGGTGAATTCTATGCACTGGTCGGCCCGAACGGCGCCGGCAAGACGACGACGCTGCGCATGGTCGCGGGCCTGCTGCGGCCGGATGCCGGGCGGATCGAGATCTTCGGCATCGATGCACTGCGCGACCCGATCGCCGCCAAGCAGGTGATGGCCTGGGTCTCCGACGAGCCCATGATCTACGACAAGCTCACGCCGCTCGAATATCTCGAGTTCGTCGCCGGACTGTGGGGCATCGATCCGGCGGCCTCGAGTAACGCGGCAACCGAACTTCTGGTCTCGCTCGGGCTGGAGCCGCATCTGCACGAGCGCTGCGAAGGCTTTTCCAAGGGCATGCGCCAGAAGGTCGCGCTCGCCGGCGCGCTGATCCACGACCCGCGGCTGATCATCCTGGACGAGCCGCTGACGGGCCTGGACGCGGTGTCGGCGCGGCACGTCAAGGGCCTGCTCGCCGAGCGCGTCCGCCGCGGCGGCACGGTGATCATGACCACGCACATTCTCGAAGTCGCCGAGCGCATGGCCGACCGGATCGGCGTGATCGCCGCCGGGCGCGTCGTCGCCGAAGGCACTCTGGCCGAGCTGCGCCAGCAGAACGGACGCACCGACACCAGCCTGGAGGAGTTGTTCATCGCACTGGTCGACGTCGAGTCCGCGGCATGACGCGGGCGGCGACGCTCGCCTGGTTCGCCCGTCACGAGCTCCGGCTCGCCTGGCGGGAATGGCTCGGCATGATCACGGCCGGCAGGCGCCGCCGCACGCGGGCCGCCATCATCGGTCTCGTGCTGTTCGGCGCCCTCATGCATCTGCCGGCCTGGGTCGTGGTCGGTCGCTACGCCGATCTCGAGCTGCCGCTCGACAAGACCGCGCTGATCGTCATCACCGCGACCATCATGCTGTCCTGGGCGCTGATGCTGTCGCAGGCGATCGAATCCGTCACACGCGTGTTCTACGCCCGTGCCGACCTCGATCTCATCATGTCGTCGCCGGTGCGGCTGGCCGAGATCTTCTCCGTCCGGATCGCGGCGATCGCGCTCTCCGTGACCAGCATGGCGCTGCTGCTCGCGACCCCCTTCGTCGACGTGCTGCTGATCGAGGGTGGCACGCGCTGGCTCGCGGCGTTCGTCGTGGTCGCGGCCGTCGGCCTGTCGGCGGCCGCGGTCGCCATTGCCATCACGATCGTCCTGTTCCGCCTCATTGGTCCGGCGCGAACGCGGCTGGTCGCCCAGATCCTGGCGGCCGTGATCGGCGCCGGCTTCGTCATCGTGCTGCAGATCGCGGCGATCGTGTCCTATGGCACGCTGTCGCGCTTCGCCATCCTCACCTCGGATGCCGCGGCCGCCATCGCGCCCGATCCCGACAGTCTTGTTTGGCTGCCGGCTCGAGCGGCGCTCGGCGACGGCCAGGCGCTGCTGATTCTGCTGGCAGCCGGACTGTTGTTGCTCGGCGTCGTCATGATGGTGTTCTCGCCGCGCTTCGCCGACACCGCGATCAGCGCCGCGGCCCAGGGCATCTCCAGCCGCGCCGGCGCACGCCTCAGGTCGTTTCGGGGCGGCTCGCGGCAGCAGTCGCTGCGGCGCAAGGAGTTCATGCTGCTGCGGCGCGATCCCTGGCTGATCTCGCAGACGCTGATGCAATTGCTCTATCTGGTGCCTCCGGCGCTGCTGCTGTGGCGCAGCTACTCCGACAGCTCGCAGGCGGTGTTCCTGATCACGCCGGTCGTCGTGATGGCGGCGGGCCAGCTCGCGGGCGGCCTCGCCTGGCTCACCATCTCCGGCGAGGACGCGCCCGAGCTGGTGGCGACGGCGCCGCTGCCGGCGACGCGCATCGTGCGCGCCAAGGTCGAGGTCGTGCTGATCACGATCGCGATGATCTTCGCTCCGCTCGTGCTTGCGCTCGGTTGGGTCGCACCGGCGCAGGCGGTGGTCACGGCCGTTGCCGTTCTGGTCGCGACCGTCTCCTCGACGGCCATCCAGCTCTGGTTCCGGATCCAGGCGCGTCGCAGCCAGTTTCGCCGCCGCCAGACCTCGTCGCGGCTGGCGACCTTTGCCGAGGCGTTCTCCTCGATCGGCTGGGCGGCGACCGCGGCGCTGGCGCTCGCGCTGCCCGAGGCCGCCATCGTCTGCGGCCTGATGACCGCGGGCCTGTTGCTCGCGGCCTGGAAGCTGAGCCCGGCGCGGACCTGAAGCGTTCAGCGCAGCAGCTCCGTCACGGCGGCGGCGAACGCCGCCGGCTCTTCCTGCGGCAAATTGTGGCCGGCCCGCGCGATCACGCGATGGCCGATCCGGTTGCTGAACTTCGCAGCATGCGCCTGGCCGTCCGTTGCCGGGATCACGCCGTCGGCGTCGCCATCGAGCGTGATCGTGGGCACGATGATGACGGGCAGGGTCGCCAATCGCCGCTCCAGCTCCTGATAGCGCGGATCCCCATCGGCCAGCCCGTAGCGATGCCGATAGCTGTGGATCACGACATCGACGTGATCGGGATTGTCGAACGCCTCCGCCGCGCGCGCGAAGGTCGCATCGTCGAAGCGCCAGTGCGGCGACCATTGCCGCCACAGCAGCCGTGCGATTTCGGCGCGGTGGGCGGCGAGCCCGGCGCGGCCGCGCTCGGTCTGGAAGTACCACTGATACCAGAACGCGAACTCGCGCGGCACCGGCGCCGGCTCCAATGCCCGCGCGATGTCCTGGATCAGATAGCCGTTCACGGAGACCAGGCCCGCGCAGCGCTCGGGCCACAGCGCCGCGCCGACGCAGGCGGCCCTGCCACCCCAATCATAGCCGGCGAACACGGCGCGCGGGATCGCCAGCGCATCCATCAGCGCGACCAGATCGGCGCCG
Organism: Bradyrhizobium sp. HKCCYLRH3097; assembly: GCF_051167875.1. Classification (NCBI taxonomy): domain Bacteria; kingdom Pseudomonadati; phylum Pseudomonadota; class Alphaproteobacteria; order Hyphomicrobiales; family Nitrobacteraceae; genus Bradyrhizobium; species Bradyrhizobium sp. HKCCYLRH3097. The sequence goes on along the minus strand of NZ_JBNPTX010000001.1, from coordinate 883,628 downwards.
ACCGCGGCCTGCTGGCCCGAGCGCGGCGTCGATGCGTCGCGGAAACGGGTGGGTCCATAGCCGCGCAGATAGGGCACGATGACGCGGCAGCCCTGCGCGGCGAGACGCGGCGCGACCTCGACATAGGAGTGGATATCGTAGGGATAGCCGTGCAGCAGGATGACGACGGGGCCATCGGCCGGACCGCTCTCGACATAGGCAATGCGGAGCACGCCTGCGTCGATCTCCCGCAACGGCTGCAACACCCGATCCGTCATGCCATCTCTCCACGTCGTCGCGCCGCGCTCTCGAGCCGGGCGTTGCGCCGAGGATAGTTCTGATCCGGATTCCCCGCTACACTCACACGCGCTGTCGAAGGGGAACTGCCATGCTGCGCTCGCTGGTCTCGCTGCTTGCCGTGCTTGTCGCGTTCGCATCGCCCGCTCTGGCGCAATCGGGGCCGCGCACCAGCGAGTGCCTGGCGATGGCCGGCAACCAACCGCGCGCGATGCCGGTCAGCCTGCGCCGGACGGCGGCTGCCGGCAACGAGGTGACGATCACCTATGCCGGCCACTCGACCTACTTCATCGACACGCCGATGGGCATCCGCATCGCGACCGACTACAGCGGCGCCTATCAGGTCGGACGGCTGCCCGACGTGATCACCATGAACCGCGCGCATTCGACGCACTACACGCTGGCCCCCGATCCGCGCATCCCGCATGTGCTGCGCGGCTGGGGCGACGACGGCAAGCCGGCCCAGATCTTCGAGCGAATCGGCGACGTGCTGATCCGCAACATCACCACCGACATCCGCCGCTATTTCGGAGATTCCATCGGCGTCGACATGATCAAGGACGGCAACTCGATCTTCATCTTCGAGGTCGCCGGCCTGTGCATCGGCCATCTCGGCCACCTGCACGTCAAGCTCGACGAGACTCATTTCGCCGCAATCGGCCGGCTCGACGTGGTGATGGTGCCGATCGACGGCACCTACACGATGTCGCTCGACGGCATCTCGGAGATCACCAAGCGTCTGCGCGCCTCGGTGGTGCTGCCGATGCACCGCTTCGCGACTCCGCTCGACGAGTTCATGCGCAAGATCGGCCAGCAGTTCGAGATCGACCGCCGCGCCGAGCGCACCTTGAAGATGTCGCGCGAGCTGCTGCCACAGGTCCCGACCGTGATCATCCTCGACGGCGTCTAGGCGCCCGCAAGGCTGGTGCCGCGGCGGCCTTCCGGCGTCAGGAACATGCGCTTGAGCTTGTTGATGATCCGCACCGCGAGGCCGAGCACGTAGGGCTGCGTCTTCAGGCAGAAAGCGAGCTTCTTGACGTGGCCTTCGACATGCCACTTGGCATGTGCGCCATCGCGGAAGAAGATCACGTCGCCCGGCCCGTAGCGTTTCGCCGGCATGCCCTCGCTCTCCAGCGTGATCGCGCCTTCGAGGATCAGGATGGTCTCGTCGAAATCGTAGTACCAGTTGAACTTGCCCTCGGTGCAATGCCAGACGATGGTCGAGCCCAGCCCGTCGCTGCTGCGCGCGATGGTGCAGGAGGTCGCGGTCGGATTGCCCTCGATGATCCAGGACGGCTCGATCGGAGCGGGCGCCAGGTCGACGGCGAGATTGGCGGTTTCGATCAAGGACGGAGACATCTTGGACCTCAAATGCATGGGACTGAAATGACCGGGCGAACGCCGGCATGAGCCTGCGACCGTAGCCGATTGCACCTAATGGCTGCTTTCCGCGATCGTTAAGATTTGAACAGACCACCGCGACCAGCCGTCGCATCACAAACACGCAAGCGCTATAAACTTCACGCGAACGCCGCAATTTGTTCGCGGCCTCGCCAAACCTGCTGATCTACTGTTTGCTCGCACTGCAAGATGCGGACAGGCGCCCCTCCGGTCGCCCTGCCCATCCTGCGCCGTGCCGTCACCTTTAAAGATTTGCCGCCTTCGCAGAGATAAGGATTTCCCAGGATGCGCCGACTGAGCCTCGCACTCGCCCTCACGCTGTCCGCCGCCGCCCTTGCAACCAGCAGTCTCGTCATGGCGGGCGAAACGCCCGCCCCCGAAAACGCCAAGGCCTACTTCATCAACCTGAAGGACGGCGACACCGTCTCCTCGCCGGTCCTGATCCGCTTCGGCCTGTCCGGCATGGGCGTCGCGCCATCCGGCACCGAGGCTCCCAACACCGGGCACCACCACCTGCTGATCGACGCGCCCGCGCTCGAGGGCGACGCACTCAACGAGGCGATCCCGGTCGATGCCGGCCACGTGCATTTCGGCAAGGGCCAGACTGAAGCCTCGGTCAACCTCACGCCGGGCAAGCACACCTTGCAGCTCGTGCTCGGCGACTGGAGCCACATCCCCCACAACAAGCCGGTGATGTCGGAGCGGATCACGATCGACGTGCAGGCCACCACCGGCAGCGCCAAGCAGTAGGCAGGTTCGATCGACGACGACACCGCCGCGAGCATTGCTCGCGGCTCGCTTCGGGCCGGTGCACGCGTGGCGCCGGCCCGTCATGCGTCAGGCCCACTCGCCCTTGCGGAACACCGGGACGCGGCGACCATCTTCATGGAGGCCGTCGATGTCGGTGTCGGCCGCGCCGATCATCCAGTCGATGTGGATCAGGCTCTGGTTGCCGCCCTGGGCTGCGATCTGCTGCGGCGACAGCGACGTGCCGTTGACGAAGCATTTGGAGTAGCACTGGCCGAGCGCGATGTGCGAGGCCGCGTTCTCGTCGAACAGCGTGTTGTAGAACAACAGGCCGCTCTTGGAGATCGGCGAGGAGTGCGGCACCAGCGCGACTTCGCCGAGCCGGCGCGCGCCCTCGTCGGTGTCGAGCACTTTGTTAAGCACCTCCTCGCCCTTCGAAGCCCTGGCCTCGACGATGCGACCCTCCTCGAATCTGACCTGGATGTTGTCGATCAGCGTGCCCTGATAGGACAGCGGCTTGGAACTGACGACGTGACCCGACACACGGCGGCAATGCGGCGTCGTGAACACTTCCTCGGTCGGAATGTTGGCGTTGCAGGTGATGCCGTTCTTGGCAGTCGAGGCGCCGCCCTCCCATTCATGGCCGTCGGCAAGACCGATCGTCAGGTCCATGCCGGGTCCGGTGTAATGCAGCGCGCTGAAACGCTGGCCGTTGAGCCACTCGGTGCGCTCGCGCAGCACCGCGTTGTGGCGCTCCCAGGCAGACACGGCATCCTCGCGGTCGACACGCGACGCTGCGAAGATCGCGTCCGCGAGCTTCGCCACCGCGACCTCCTCCGGCACGTCCGGGAAAACCAGCTTGGCCCAGGACGGACTCGGATAGGCAATGATGTTCCAGTTGGTCTCGAAATTGGTGATCTTTTCCAGCGCCGGCTGATAGGCCTTGGAGTTGGCCTTGCTGGCGCGCGCCACCTTGGCCGGATCCTGGCCGGACAGCAGCATCGGATTGTCGCCGACGATGGCGAGCCGCGCGGTGTTCTCCGAGAACGCCTTGGCCATGCCCTGATAGAGCCAGTCGGCGGCGCGATCGAAGCTGTTGTCACGGCCAAAACGGTAGCGCGCCAGCGTCAGTTCCTCGTCGGAGAAGAACGAGGTCACGATCCCAGCGCCGGCCTTATAGGCGTGTTCGGCGACCTTGCGCACCAGCGGCAGCGCCATCGAGGGCGCGGTCAGCAGCAGATCCTGACCCGGCTGCAATTGCAGGCCCACCTTCACCGCCACCTCGGCCAGGCGGTCGAGCTTCACGGGATCGATGGCGGTATCGAAGCTGCTGAAATGTGCGGTCATCAGGGGATCCAGTTCCGTTTCTTTGCGGTGTTGAAGAGATAGGCCAATCGATGGGGCGGTCAATGGTGAAGGGGAGACGGCTCCTGCATCGCCTCTCCGCCCTCGTCGCCGTGCAGGGCATGGCCCGGACAACTGCCGTGAAGGTGTTCGGAGACATAGCCGACACCTCGGAACGGGCCCTATGGATCCGCATCAGTCGCTCTCCAAAGCTAAGCCGCGAGCTCGGTGCCCACCCTCCCCTGGAGGGGGAGGGTCGCCTCGCGGTGAGCGAAGCGAAACGTGAGGCGGGGTGGGGTGATCTCTCCACGTGCACAAGCGCTCGCGGAGAGATCACCCCACCCCGCTCGCCCGCTTCGCGTGCGACCGACCCTCCCCCTCCAGGGGAGGGTGGGCACCGAGCCATTGGCGCCGTCGTGATCAACAATTTTGAGGCATATGGGATGTGCATATGGGGATGTGCGTCTGTAGCCTCGCGGCGCCCAGGCGTCCGAGTGATACAGTGGTCTCACCCTCTTCAAACGAGAGGGTGCAGGGAAGGCCGGACCTCGACTGAGGCCCGTGGCCCGCCTGCTCAAAAAATGCAGGCGGCAGGTACCACAGGTCCAGCCGGATGATCCGGCCCTCCCTGCGCGATGGCGCTACGGCTGCTTCGCGTTCTCCCCGGTGCGCCGGGCTTTTGGGTCACCGTCACCCACGCGGCGCCATTGGCGCCAGCGCAGGCTTGATACTGGCATCGGAGTATCAGGACCACGCGACTTGACCGTGCGAGCCGATGTTGTTCGTCCGCGCGAATGACCACGCTGCAAACCGGCCCGCCCATCACATCCCACCTCCACGCTTCGTGACGACCGCGCAGCGCCCCTCGTCGATGAGGCGGGACAGCGACACACAATCATGATTTTCCGAAATTGCCAAGCAGGATATTTTTCCTGCCGGGACTGGACAGCCCAAATCAGCCTGGACTTGCTCGTGAAATCGGATTCCGGACGCAGCGGCGATCGGGCGGATATGAAGCCTCGACAGGCTTGTCCGATCTCGGCGTGAGGGGCATGAGTCGCCCGACGAGCGGCATTCTGATTGCGTCAGTCCTCGACGCGCAGCCCGTCACCATCGACGTACCAGTCGGCACGTGACGCCCAATGCACATGGCGATCGGGAACGGCGCCGAGCGGCTCGTCGAAACTCCCGGCGGGAATGATCGCCTCGCGGCCGCTGCGCGTCAGATGCGGCATCGGGCTGCCGCAAGTGCTGCAGAAGGCGGTGGCGAAGCTGCGCGCCTGCGGCAGGTCGAACCGTGTGACGTTCGCCTTGCCCCGCATCCACCGCAGCGCCGACGCCTTGACGATGACCTCACAGGAGTGCGCCGTGCCGCTGGCCTTGCGACAGCGCGAGCAATGGCAATTGAGGAAGTTGTCGAACGGCCCATCGACCTCGAAGCCGACCCGGCCGCAGAGGCAACTGCCGCGGAACGTGGTCATGACGATCTCCTGTCGTGGTCTGGAACGGAATGCCCAAGAGCGCCGCACGCGTGGAGGATGTTATTTATCCTCATTGCATCTTTGTGGCTATTAGGACGACTGAAGGCCGGCCGCGGTCGCCGCGCTGTTAGTAGGTAGTCTGATCTTCCCAAGGCGGAACATTCATCTGTTGTGAGTCATTCTCGACGTCGAGAGTCAATCACTTCGAATGATTTGGAACCAGTCCGAGCGGGCAGCGCCGTCCCGCATTTGCATGGCTCAGGGGTGATTCGGTCACTTTGAGGACATGTTTGGACGTTGATTGGCGCGCGGCAGGGGGATTTCACAGTGTACAGGAGTCCTCCGAATGTACCGCGTTGTAATTGTCGTCGCCGCATTGCTGGCTCTCTCCGTTCAAGCCGAGGCGCGTCCTCGTCACCATCATCATCACTACTCGTACCGTCACCATCACTCCTTCATGAACGCCATGGCCTCGATCCCCGGCGAGGGCCGCGTTGTCGGTGGCCGGCCGTCGGGATGCCCGCATGCCTTCTGCGGCTGCGAAGCGTCGCTCTACACGTTCGGCCGGGTCATTCCCGAGTTGAATCTCGCATCCAACTGGCGTCGCTTTCCACGCGCGGCTCCCGCACCGGGCATGGCGGCGGTCCGCTCCGGCCACGTCATGATCCTGCAGCAGCAGGTCGCCGGCAATGTCTGGTATGTGCATGACGGCAATTCCGGCGGTCACGTCACCCGCGAGCATCCGCGGTCGATCGCCGGCTACGCGATCGTGAACCCGAACGGCGGTTCCACGATGTTCGGCGCAGCGGCTCGTGTCACGCGCGAGGCCCGTGCGCCGAGATATCAGCGGTTCGCCCGCAATGCACGCTCCGACGGCTGGATGGCCAGCGCGGCGCCGATGGCCTTCAACTAGGTCCCGACGCCGTCGCGGGCGGGCGGCATGCAGCTATCAAGTCGGGAACTGCATGCCGCTTATGCCGACGCGGACCGCGCCTCGCGTCTGAACAGCACGTAGAGCGCCGGCAGCACCAGCAGCGTCAGCATCGTCGACGAGATGATGCCGCCGATGACGACGGTGGCGAGCGGGCGCTGGACCTCGGCGCCGGCGCCGGTCGCGATCGCCATCGGCACGAAGCCGAGCGAGGCGACCAGCGCCGTCATCAGCACCGGCCGCAATCGCGCCAGCGCGCCCTCCTCCACCGCGGCCCGCACCGAGCGTCCCTCCCGGCGTAGCCGTTCGATGAAAGCGATGATGACCAGGCCGTTGAGCACGGCGACGCCTGACAGCGCGATGAAGCCGACGCCGGCCGAGATCGACAGCGGCAGGCCGCGCAGCAGCAGCGCCGCGATGCCGCCGGTCAGCGCCAATGGCACGCCGGAGAACACCAGCGCGGCATCGGCGAACGAACCCATGCTCATGAACAGCAGCAGGAACACCAGCGCGAGCGCGATCGGCACCACGATCGTGAGACGCTTGGTCGCCGACACCAATTGCTCGAACTGTCCGCCCCAGCCGATCCAATAGCCTGGCGGCAGCTTGACCTTCTCCGCGACGGCGGCCTGCGCCTCGGTCACGAACGAGCCGAGGTCGCGGGCGCGAACATTGGCTGACACGACGATCCGCCGCTTGCCGTTCTCGCGGCTGACCTGGTTCGGCCCCGGCGCCGAAGCCACGGCCGCGACCGACGACAGCGGCACGTAGCGCGGCTGTGCGGCCGAGGAGAAGGCGGTGCGCAGCGGCGCGGCATTCGCCTCCTCACCCGCCGGCAGTGGAATCGGGATCGCGCGGATCGCATCGAGATTGCCGCGCAGACGCTCGGGCAGGCGGACGACGATGTCGAAGCGGCGGTCGCCGTCGAACAGCTTTCCGGCCGCCTTGCCGCCGATCGCGATTTCGACCACGCTCTGCACCTCGGCAACGCTGAGGCCGTAGCGCGACAGCGCCTGGCGGTCGATCCTGACCGTCAGGATCGGCAGCCCCGCGACCTGCTCGGTCTTGACGTCGGTCGCGCCATTGACGCCACGGATCGCGGCTTCGACCTGGCGCGCCGCGCCCTGCAGGATGTCGAGATCGTCGCCGAAGATCTTGATACCGACGTCGCTGCGCACGCCGGAGATCAGCTCGTTGAAGCGCAACTGGATCGGCTGCGAGATCTCGTAGTTGCTGCCGGGGATCTCGTCGGCCGCCGCCTCGATCTCGGCGACGAGCTGCGCCTTCGGCTTCGCCGGGTCGGGCCACGCCTGGCGCGGCTTCAGCATGATGTAGCCGTCACCCTGCGACGGCGCCATCGGATCGGTCGCGACCTCGGCCGTGCCGATGCGGGTGAACACGTCCTTCACCTCCGGGATGCGTCGCAGCCGCGCGTCCAGCGCCTTCTGCAGGTCGACCGAGAGGGTGAGGCTCGTTCCGGGGATGCGCAGGGCCGCGAGCGCGACGTCGCCCTCGTCAAGGCTCGGAATAAACTCGCCGCCCATGCGCGTCGCGGCAACGCCGCTCGCCGCGACGATCACCACGGCCAGGGCTGCGACCATCAGGCGGTGCGCGATCACGCCGCGCAGCAGCGGCGCGTAGACCCGCCGCGCGCCGCGCATGATGAGGTTCTCCTGCTCGGATACCTTGCCGGTGACGAAGATCGCGACCGCTGCCGGCACGAAGGTGATCGAGAACAGCACGGCGGCACCGAGCGCCATCAGCACCGTCAGCGCCATCGGCGTGAACATCTTGCCCTCGACGCCGGTCAGCGTCAGCACCGGAAGATAGACCACGGCGATGATGCCGGTGCCGAACAGGCTCGGCCCGATCACCTCGCGCGCGCCGCTGACGATGGTCTGCAGCCGCTCGGCGGTCGTGAGCAGTCCGCCCTTGCGATGCTGCGCCTGGGCCAGCAGCCGCAGGCAGTTCTCGACGATGATGACGGCTCCGTCGACGATGATGCCGAAATCGATCGCGCCGAGGCTCATCAGGTTGGCGCTCACCCTGCTCTCGACCATGCCGGTGATGGTCATCGCCATCGACAGCGGGATGATGCAGGCTGTGACCAGTGCGGCCCGGATGTTGCCGAGCAGGAGGAACAGCACCACGACGACCAGCGCGGCGCCTTCGAGCAGGTTCTTCTCCACGGTGCGGATCGTCGCTTCGACCAGATGGGTGCGGTCATAGAGCGTGCGCGTGACCACGCCCTCGGGCAGCGACTTCGCGATGTCGTCGAGCCGGGCGGCGACGCGGCGCGCAACGGCGCGACTGTTCTCGCCGATCAGGAGCATCGCCGTGCCCAGGATTGTCTCCTCGCCGTTGAGCGTCGCCGCCCCCGTGCGCAGGTCGCGTCCTTCGGTCACCTCGGCGACGTCTCCGATGCGCACCGGCGTGCCGCCGCGGGCGCCGATCACGATGTCCTTCAACTCCGCGGCGCTGCCGACCTGGCCGGGCGCGCGCACCAGATATTGCTCGCCATTGCGCTCGATATAGCCGGCGCCGACATTGGCATTGTTGGACGCCAGCGCCGCGATCACGTCACGGAAACTGATGCGATAGGCCATCAGACGGCCGGGATCGGGCAGCACGTGGAATTGGCGCTCGAAGCCGCCGATCGTGTTCACCTCGATCACGCCCGGCACGCCGCGCAGTTGCGGTCGGATGATCCAGTCCTGGATGGTGCGCAGATCGGTCGGCGAGTAGTCGGTGCCATCAGGCGTCTTGGCGCCGGGCTTGGCTTCGACCGCATACATGAAGATCTCGCCGAGCCCGGTCGAGAGCGGTCCCATCGCGACCTCGACGCCCGGGGGCAGCTGATCCTTGATCTGCTGGATGCGCTCGTTGACGAGCTGGCGCGCGAAATAGATGTCGGTGCCGTCCTGGAACACGACGGTGACCTGGCTCAACCCATATCGCGACAGCGAGCGCGTGTAGTCCAGCTTCGGCAGGCCGCCCATCGCGGTCTCGACCGGGAAGGTGATGCGCTGTTCGGTCTCGAGCGGTGAGTAGCCGGGCGCCTTGGTGTTGATCTGCACCTGCACGTTGGTGATATCGGGCACGGCGTCGATCGGCAGCCGGGTGAAATTCCAGGCGCCGAATCCGGCGGCGGCGAGCGCAACGATCAGCACCAGCCAGCGCTGGCGCACGGCAAATCCGAGGACCGCGTCAATCATGCTCGGCCTCCCCCTTGCCCATCTCCGCCTTCACCACAAAGCTGTTCTCGGCAACGTAGTGTTCGCCGGCGGCGAGGCCATCGCGGATTTCGACATAGGTCGGGTCGGACTCGCCAGTGACCACGGGGCGCGCCTCGATCTTGTCGCCCTCCTCGCGCACGAACACGACGGTCTTGTTCTCCAGGGTCTGGATCGCGCTCGCGCGGACCGCCACGGCGACGCTGCGCTTGGCGAGAACCAGCCGCGCGGTGACGAACAGGCCCGGGCGCAGCCGGCCGTCGGGATTGGCCAGCACGACGCGGGCAAGCGCGGTCTGCGTCTCGCTGGCGCCGACGGGGGCGATGTAGGACACGTGGCCGCGGATCGCGCCGCGTCCGTCATCTGGATCGATCAGCACCTCGTCGTCGAGCCGGACGCGCCGGAGATCCTGGCGATAAATCGACAGGTCGACCCAGATCGTGGAGAGATCCGCGACCACGAAGGCCGGCTTCTGCTCGGAGGCGTATTCGCCGAGCGAGATCTGGCGGTCGATGATGGTGCCGCCGATCGGCGCCTTGAGATCATACGAGGTCAGGCTCTGATTGCTCTCGATCGCGGCGAGCAGTTCGTCCTTGGCGACGGTGTCGCCGATGCGCTTTTTGATGGCACGGACGATGCCCGGAAAGCGCGGCGTCACCTGCACCAGCGCTTCCTGATTGGCGCGCAGCACGCCGTTGAACGCCAGCGTATCGGACAAGGTCGCAGGGCCGGCTTCGGCGAGCGCGACGCCGGCCGCGGCGAGCTTCACGTCGCTGATGCGGATGCGGTCGGCGCCATGCTCGTCCTGCTCGACATGGTCCTTCGGTGCCTTCTCGGCATGATCGGCATGGCCGACGGTTGCCTGGGCCTGCGGCTCCGCCTCGACCAGCAGGCGCGATGCGCCGGCGCCGGCGGCGGCCGCCAGGATGACAATGAGGATGACGGTGGATGGTCTCATCGCGCAGTCTCCCGTGCCAGGGTGAAGGGACGGCCGACCAGGCCTTCGATCGTCGCCACGGCGACATGGATGTTCTGCAGCGCCTCCTGCTCGCGCAGCCGCGCCTGCGCCACGCTCGCCTGTGCGTCCAGCACCTCGAGCAACGAGAAGCGGCCGGCGCTGTAGCCCTGCGCGATCTCGTCGGCGGCCTCCTGCGCCTTCGGAATTGCGATCTCGCGCAGCACGGACAATTCCCGCAGCGAGCCCTGCAGCGAGTCGTAGGCGCGACCGGCGATCACCAGCAGCGCGTTGCGGTTGGCCTTGCGCTCGGCTTCGGTCTTGGCGAGGCTTTCCTGCGCCGAGAGGATGTTGCCCTGGTTCTGGTCGAACACCGGGATCGGCACGGAGACGCCGAGCCTGACGGCGTCGTCCTGCGTGTCGTTGAAATGCCGCCAGCCGGCACCGATGCGGACGTCGGGGTACCGCTTCAGCCGCGCCAGCAGCAGCTCGGCATTGCGCTGCGCGTAGACCGCGGTCCAGCGGACGAGCTGCGGATTGGCATCGATCGCCGCGATCACGGTCTGGAACGCCGGCGGCTGGCCGGTCGCATCGAACCGGCCGGTGACGGCCGAGAGCTTCGCCGAGCTGTCGCCGATCAGCACGGCGAGCTCGCGGCGTGCGCTCGAAAGCGTCGCCTTGACGCGCTCGCGATCGGCGCGCACCAGCGCCGAGGCGACCTCGGCGCGGCCGGTCTCCGCCGGCGACGACGCGCCCGCCTCGACGCGACGGCGCAGCAGCGGCGTCAGGCGATCGAGCGCTGCGACGTGATCGTCGAGGATCTGGATGCGCCGCTGCGTGGCGAGCACCGTCACGAAGGCGATCGCGGTCTCCGACAAAATCTCCAGCCGCACCGCCTGGCGCTGGATCTCGGCGGCGCGCACGCCGGCCTGGCCGGCGGCGATGCGGGCGTCGCGCTTGCCGAACCATTCGAACGCCTGGCTGATCTGCAAGGTCGTCTCGGCCGATCGCGTGCCGCGATATTGACCCGAGCCGAATGAATTGTCCTGCTCGTAGGACAGCTCGGGATTGAGCAGCGCGCCGGCCTGGAGCCGCTGGCCGGAGGCGATGCCGATGTCACGGTCGGCGGCGGATAGCCGTGGATTGGCGGCGAGGGCGCGCGACAGCGCCGCGCGGAGGGTCAGCGTCTGCGCCGCGGAGGCGTGCACGGACAGAGCGAGCAGGGCTGCGGCGCCGATGGCACGCGCAGCCATCCCGGGGAATGGCATGAGATGAACCTGTCTGGACGGGCAAGGATGGACGGCATCGGCCGTCCGGCACGTTGCGTCAGCTCAGGCGTTTTGGCGGCGGAGACTCGGACTCGGGGAGGACGCCTGCACTGAGCAGGGGAACGGCCCAGCCGGTTGCGGCCACGACCTCGGCCGGGACGGCGGCGAACTGCGGCTGCGGCACGGCCACCGAGAAGCAGCCATGGCAATGATGGTCGGCGATGCCGCGCTGATCGGTGTGGCCCGCTCGGTCGAGCAGCGACGCGATCTCCGGCTTGCCCGCGGAGGGATGGGCGACGTCGATGTCACAAGCGCCGTGCAGCGCGCCCGCGAGGACATAGGCGAGCATCAGGCAGGCGGCCACGATCCGGCGCAGCATGCGCGGACGGCTCGTGATGTCTCGTTTGCCAATGCTGCGCACCGCGCCCCCTGTTCGGCGAGCGGATAGCACGTGGCCGGCGCGGTTGTCGATCAGCAACAATGTAACAAGCGGAACCGCTCACGGCGCGCCAAGGGCGGGCGCCAGGATCACGCAGGCGAGCAGCGCCAGGGCCGCAGCGCTGCAGCGATAGCCGAGCCACGCCGGCACGACATGCCCGAGGCCGCAGCGCAGCGTCGCGCCGAGCGCGATCCAGGCTCCTCCGATCGTCGCGGTCGAAAGCCCGAGCACGACCAGGAACGGCCATAGGCTCGCCGCATCGCCTTCCGGCGGCAGCAAGGTGAAGGCGAAGATGATGGCCTTTGGATTGAACAGCGTCGTGATGAACACTCCGCGCAGGGTGACCGGCGCCGCATCGCTTGCGCCGCTGCTGCTGCCGTGGCGCCAGAGCGCGGCCGCGAGGTGCAGCAGATAGAGCACGACCACGACACGGAGAGCATGTCCGACCAGCGGCGCGGTCGCAACGAGCGGACCGAGCGTGATGCGCAGCGTCGCGATCGCGAGCAGATAGCCGGCAAGCTCGGCGAGCAGCAGATGAACGGATGCGCGCGCGCCACGGCTCGCACCGGCAGTGGCGAGCAGCGTGTTGGTTGGGCCGGGCGTGACGAGCAGCGCGGCGCCCGCCGCGCCGAAGGTCAGGATATCCATGACCGCATCAAGCACGCGCGCCATGCGCCGGCCTTGACGCGCGTCAACGTCCGGCGCCGCGGGCCGCAGTCCCGTTTTCCGGAACGGCCCGTATGTCGGCTTCATTGCGGACGATGGTCGGCCGCGCCGCATGATAGGATCGTATGGCAGCATGCAGGGCGATTGATTGACTTGGCTCTCGTGCAAACTAAGGTTCGCGGCGCCGGAAGTGGAACAGCGCCTGATCATCGCACCGTTCGGACGCGTAGCATCGATGGTCGGCGCGCAAGGATCGGAAGACAGATGACGTTGGCGATGAGCTGGGACGAGTGGGCCCGGCATGATGGCATGGCGCTGGCGGCGCGCGTTCGCAGCGGCGAGCTGACGGCGGCGGAGCTGGCAAGGCAGGCCGCCGAGGCAATCGCAAAAGTCGATCCCGCGCTGTCCGGCGTGGTCGAAGTCTTCGCCGACGCCGTCGAAGATCCCATCAAGGCGGGCGCCAATGCCGACGGCGCCTTCGCCGGCCTGCCGTTCCTGATGAAGGATCTCGGACCGACCATGGCCGGACGCCTGCAGGAGCAGGGCTCGCTGTTCATGCGTGGCAACCGCCCCGCCGCCGACACGCACCTGACGGCGAAGATGCGCAAGGCCGGCCTCAACCTGATGGGGCGCACCACCACGCCGGAGTTCGGCGTCTGCAGCTCGGCCGAGAACCCGGCCGTCTACGTCACGCGCAATCCGTGGAATACCGACTACACGACCTGCGGCTCGTCGGCCGGCAGTGCCGCGATGGTCGCCGCCGGCGTGGTGCCGATCGCGCATGCCACCGATGGCGGCGGCTCGATCCGGATTCCCGCGGGCGTCAACGGCAATATCGGGCTGAAGGTCTCGCGCGGCGTGTTCTCGATCGCACCGCATCTGTCGGATCTCTCCGGCCTCGTCTCGATCCAGGGCTGCCAGTCGCGCAGCGTGCGCGACACCGCGGCGTTCGTCGACCATTGCCGCGGCGGCGCGCCGGGCGAGTTCATGCCGTACTGGACCACGCCGGAGCCTTACGTCGAGCTGATCAAGCGCGATCCCGGCAAGCTCAGGATCGCGCTGTCGCATCAATGGGGCGACTATCGCGCCACGCCGCACATCGCTTCAGAGCTGGCGCGTGTCGGCAAGTTCCTCGAGGGCCTCGGCCACCACGTCGGCTACGCGCTGCCCGACGTGGACTATCGCGCCGCATTCGCGGCGCAGACCACCTGCTACATCTCCAACTTCGCGATCGTCATCAACAACCTGCTCGCGTCGCGCAAGCTCGAGCGGCCGCCGGCCGAGCTGATCGAGCCGATCAACATCCGCATCTGGGAGGCGGGCCGCGGCACCAGCTTCGCCGAGCGCGCGGCGATGCAGGCGGTGTTCAACACCACCTCGCGCGCCTTCGGCGCCTTCTTCGAGGACTGGGATATCATCCTGACGCCGATCACCGCGCTGCCGACCCCGAAGATCGGCACCACCGAATATCTGACAATCAGCGACAATCCGGACGTGCTCGACTGGTTCGAGAATCTCTGGCGCAACTTCGCGTTCACGCCGCTCGCCAACCTCTGCGGCATTCCGGCGATCTCGCTGCCGCTCGCGACCAACGAGCACGGCCTGCCGCTCGGCATCCAGGCGATCGGCAAGCAGGCCGACGACGGCCTGCTGCTGCAGTTGGCCGCCCAGATCGAGCGCGCGATCGAGGGCAAGTGGAACGGCGGTACCACGCCCGCCGTCCACGTGACCAAAGCCTGAGCCGCAACCACGAGCGCCCCGCGGGCCACTGATCCGGCGGCGCTCATCGATCGTTGTTCAGCGTGGACGGTGCCGGCCGGAGCCGGCGCGTCGCACTGATCGGCGAGGGCGAACGTGACGGACGAGCGGATTGCGACGCGTTCCGGCATGGAGGCGGCAGATGCCGCCCTGCCCCGGCGCGGCATTTGGGTCGCGTGGTGACGCGATGCCGAAGATGCGGCGCAAGGCCGACTTGCCGACCAGGATATGCGCTGCGTGCGGCCGCCCGTTTGCGTGGCGGCGCAAATGGGCACGCGACTGGAACGAGGTGAGATACTGCTCGGACCGCTGCCGATCCGACCGCGGCCGGACGCCCACTGCGATCGCCAGGAGCCGCGGAGGCTAGCGTCATGATGTCCGGCGTCCCCGCTCCGATGCGCATTCTCGGCCTCGCCGGGCTGATTCCGTTCGCGGGCCTCGCGGTCTTGGCGATCGCAGGTGACGATCCGATCCGGCTGGCCGCGCTGCGCGCGCAGATCGGCTATGGCGCGGTCATCGTGAGCTTTCTCGGCGCGATCCATTGGGGCGTCGCCGTGCAGACGCCGGCGCTGGCAGGCTGGCCGCGCATGAGCTGGGGGGTGATGCCGTCCCTGCTCGGCTGGGTCGCGCTGTTGCTGCCGGCGCTGCCCGCGTTGGTGCTGCTCGCAGCCGCGCTGCTGACCGCGTTGGTCTACGATGAGTTCAGCTTCGGCGGCGACGATCGACAGGCCTGGTTCCTGAAGCTGCGGCGGCTGCTCAGCCTTGGTGCAATACTGTCTCTGCTCGCCACGCTGATAGGCATCGTGGTCAAGGGCGCGCTCTGACGGCCACCGTTGTGGACAATGCGGCAATCCCTCGGGCAAGCTCGCATATCCACTCGCGAGGCGCCATGAACATCCTGCTGCTCAATCCCAACATCCGCACCGACATCACCGACCTGATGCTGCAGGTCGGCCGGGAGGCTGCTGCGCCCGGCACCACCCTGATCCCCTGCACCGCGCCGCGCGGCGTGCCCTACATCGCCACCCGCGCCGAGGCGCAGATCGGCGGCGCCGTCGCACTGGAGATGCTGGCGGAGCGTCACGGCACCTTCGACGCTGCGATCATCGCCGCGTTCGGCGATCCCGGCCTGTTCGCGGCGCGCGAGCTGTTCGACGTGCCGGTGATCGGGCTTGCGGAGGCCGCAATGCTGACGGCCTGCATGGCCGGACGGCGCTTCGCGATCGTCACCTTCGCGCAGGCGCTCGGCCCCTGGTACGAGGAGTGCGTGCGCATGCACGGGCTGATGGAGCGCTGCGCCGGCATCCGCATGCTCGACGGCAGCTTCAAGCAGATCTCCGACGTGCAGCATGAAAAGGAGGAGCTGCTGGTCGAGCTGGCGCTGCGCGCGGTCGAGGAGAATGACGCCGATGTCCTGATCTTCGCCGGCGCGCCACTGTCGGGGCTCGCCGCTCGGGTCGCGCATCGCATTCCCGTCCCCGTGGTCGATCAGGTGATCGCCGCGGTGAAGCAGGCCGAAGCACTGCTCGCCTTGAAGATGCGCAAAGCCACCGCCGGCACCTTCCGCCGCCCCGCCGCGAAGCCGACGACAGGCTTGCCCGCGGCGCTGGCCGCACGGCTGGAGCATCGCGACGGTTAGCTGGACGGCACTGTTAGTGGGCTTGCTCGATCCGTGCCTCTCCCCGCAAGCGGGGCGAGGGAGTGCATCGCCGTCGGCACGCCCGTGCCTCCTAGCTGGAATGGCATCTTAATACTGGCGTACCTGTCATATCCTCTTTTGTACACAAGCAGCCGCCACTGCCTGAAAAGGCGGCACGCTTCTTGCTTTTTCAAACGAATAGAGCAGGAAGCCCATGGCCAGCGTATCGGAAGCCAAGTCGCTCGTTCTGGATCGGATCACGCACCGCTTCGCCAGCGGCACGATGGCCGTCTCCGACATCAATCTCGATGTGAAAGGCGGCGAGATCATCGCCCTGCTTGGGCCCTCGGGCTGCGGCAAGACCACGCTTTTGCGCATCATCGCCGGCTTCATCGGCCAGAGCGAGGGGCGCGTCATCATCGGCAACGACGTCGTCGACGCGCTGCCGCCCAACCGCCGCGCCGTCGGAATCGTGTTCCAGAACTACGCCCTGTTTCCGCATCTCTCGATCACCGAGAATGTCGGCTACGGCCTCGCCGCGCGCGGCCTCGACAAGGCGACGCGCAACAAGGAAGCGCAGCGGCTGCTCGACATGGTGCAGCTCGGCCCGTTCGGCGAGCGGCTGCCGCGGCAGTTGTCCGGCGGACAGCAGCAGCGCGTGGCGCTGGCGCGCGCACTGGCGATCAAGCCGTCGATCCTGCTGCTCGACGAGCCGTTCGCTGCGCTCGACAAGAATTTGCGGCTCGACATGCAGATCGAGGTCAAGCGGCTGCAGCGCATGGCGGGCACCACAACCTTGATCGTGACGCACGACCAGGAGGAGGCGCTGTCGATGGCCGACCGCGTCGCCGTGCTCAGCCATGGTCATCTCGAGCAGTTCGGCACGCCGTCCGAGATCTACGACCAACCGCAGACGCTGTTCGTGAACAGCTTCGTCGGCACGGCGAACAAGATGAAGGGGACCGTGATCGCGACCGACGCGGGCAGTGTCAAGGTTGGTCTGGAGGCCGGCGGCGAGATCATCGCGCGCGCACCGCATCCGGTCAGTGCCTCAGACAAGGTCACCGTCTGCCTGCGTCCCGAGCACCTCACCTTCGTCAGCGACGACACCGGCTTTGCGGGCGAGATCGGCATGGCGTTGCCGCTCGGCGCCACCGTCGTCCACGAGATCAAGGCCAAGGACGGATCCAGCATCAAGATCTCGCAGGCCCGCACCGGCGGCACGCCGCTGCGCGAGGCCGGCGCCCCGGTGCGGGTCGCACCGATCGCACCCGGCCTCGCCACCGTCTTCCCGCAATAGACCAACAGACACATCGGAGTGGAACATGATGCTTGATCGCCGCCGGCTCCTGACCAGCGCCTTGACGCTGGGAGCCATGCACGCCTTCCCGGGCTTGAGCCTCGCGCAGGCGCGGCCGCTGGTGTTCGCGACCTTCACCGGCAGCTGGGAAGAAGCACATAAAGCCGTGCTCGTCCCTGCCTTCCGCAAGGCCAACGCCGATGCGGCGATCGTGCTCGATCCGATGCTGTCGGTCGACCAGATCGCCAAGGTCAACGCCGCCAAGGCCAATCCGCCGATCGACGTCATGCTGCACGACCCGGGTCCGGCGCTGGTCGCGATCGGCCAGGATCTCGTCGAGCCCTACCCAGCCGACAAGAGCACCTATTTCAAGGACCTGATTCCGGAAGCGCAGGACGCGATGGGCCCGGCGCCGTTCTTCCAGGTCGTCGGCCTCACCTACAATCCAGAGACGGTGAAGACGCCGCCGACCTCGTGGGCCGATCTGTGGAAGCCCGAGTTCAAGGGCAAGGTCGGCATCACCAATCTGAACTCCACGCTCGGCACCGGCTGGCTGGTCGAGATCGCGCGCATGCGCGGCGGCTCGGAAGCCAATGTCGACGAAGGCTTCAAGGCGCTGGAGGAGCTGAAGCCGAACCTCGCCGCCGTCGCCGCCAATCCCGGCGCGCTGGCGACCCTGTTCCAGCAGGGCCAGATCGACATCTCGCCCGGCAACTTCAACGCCATCCAGATCCTGAAAGCGCGCGGCGTGCCCGTCGAGTTCGTGGCGCCCAAGGAAGGCGCGATCGCCTTCAAGACCACGATCCACATCGTCAAGAACTCACCGAACAAGGAGCTTGCCTTCAAGCTGATCGAGGCGGCGCTGTCACCGGAGGTGCAGACCACGCTGATGAACTCACCGTATCTGATCGTGCCGACCAACACCAAGGTCGCGATGTCCGGCGAGATCGCAAAGGTGCTGGCCAAGGACACCGCGGAGCTGAAGAAGAAGTTCGTGTTCCAGGATTGGAAGAAGATCAACGAGCAGCGCGCGTCCTGGATCGAGAAGTTCAACCGCGACATCAAGATCTGACGCGATGAAGAGCGCCACGACCGCACCTGGAGACGTGACCAGCTTCAGCCTGGGGCTTGCTCTGCCCTTGGGCCTGGTGTTCGCGATCTTCTTCGTGCTGCCGCTGGCGCAACTTCTTTTTCTCTCGCTGCACAACGACACCGCGGCGACGGTGTGGGGGCTCGGCCAGTACGTCAAATTCCTGACCGACCCCTTCAGCCTCGCCGTGCTCGGCTCGACGCTTCTGCTCGGCGCCGAGGTGACGCTCGCCTGTCTCGTGCTCGGCTATCCCATCGCCTGGCTGTACCAGCGCTCCGGCAGCCGGGTGCAGACCCTGATCATCATGATCGTGCTGCTGCCGCTGCTCACCAGCGTCGTCGTCCGCACCTTCGCCTGGATCGTGATCCTGGGCCGGCAGGGCATCATCAACTCCGTGCTGCAATCGCTCGGGCTGATCGGCACGCCGCTGCGCATGATCTACACGCAAGGCGGACTGGTCGCGGCGCTCGCGCAGGTACAGATGCCGCTGATGGTGCTTCCCCTGATCACCGCGATCGGCCGCATCGATCCCAATCTCTCCGACGCCTCGGCCTCGCTGGGCGCCGGTAGCTGGCGCACCTTCGTCAAGGTGATGCTGCCGCTGTCGATGCCCGGCATCATCGCCGGCTGCACCCTGACTTATGCCGCCGCGATCACCGCCTTCATCACGCAGTCCCTGGTCGGCGGCGGGCAGATGCTGTTCATGCCGATGTATCTCTACCAGCAGGCCTCGACCCTGCAGAACTGGCCGTTCGCCGCGGCGATCTCGATCATCTTCCTGTTCGCAGTGCTCGCCATCGTCGCGCTGTTCTCGACCCTCGGGCGGCGTGCCCGCGGCTATGGAGACGCCAGATGAGCCAGCGCCAGCGCAACTGGGAAGCGCTGAGCTTCCAGATCGTGATGACGGTGGTTGCCGTGCTGGCGCTGATCCTGATCGTGTCGCCGTCGCTGGTCGTGGTGATCGTCTCCTTCACGTCCGGCTTCTCGCTGAAATTCCCGCCGCCGGGCTATTCGACCCGCTGGTACGTCGAATTGTGGAACGCCTGGCAGCTGCAGTTCGCCGCACGCAACAGCGTCGTCGTCGCGCTATGGTCGACGGGTCTGTCGATCATGCTCGGCGTCGCCGCGGCGCTGGCGATCTCGCGCTCGAAGACGCTCACGGCGAAGCTCCTGGACTCGTTGTTCATGTCGCCGCTGGTACTGCCGGCACTCGCCTTCGGCTTGGCGGCGCTGATGTTCTTCTCGCTGATCGGCCTACCGGTGTCGCTGCTGACCCTGGTGATCGGCCACACCATCGTCTGCGTGCCCTATGTCGTCCGCAACACCGTCGCGGCACTGGCCCAGCTCGAGCCGACCCTGCTGGAAAGCTCGGCGATCCTCGGCGCCTCCAGGCTCTACACGTTCCGCCGCATCGTCTTGCCGCTGATCCGCCCCGGCATCATCTCCGGTGCCTTCATCGCCTTCATGTCATCGTTCGACAACGTGCCGGTGTCGCTGTTCCTGCGCGACGCCGCCACCGACATGCTCCCGATCCGCATGTGGCAGGACCTCGAAGGCAAGCTCGACGTCACCATCGCCGCGCTGTCGAGCGTGCTGATCATTGCCACGATCGCGCTGATGACGATCATGGAGCGCACCACCGGACTGTCGAAGCGGCTGACGGGTTGAGGCTGAGTGCCCGTTCCTGAAATTGGGAGTTCGTGCCCGTCCAACTCCAAGCCGTCATGGCCGGGCTTGTCCCGGCCATCCACGTCGGCCGGCGATCGTGGATGGACGTGGATGCCCGGGACACGGGCATGACGAGTATTTCCTTGGCAGTCAGGATCGTCCAACCATCAGCGTACGACGGCGCGAGCTGTACCTCAGGCCCCACGGAAGATCGAATAGCCCCAGGGAGTGAATTTGAGCGGCAGATGAAAGTGCTCCTCGACCTTGTCGATCGCGAAGCGAAACGGCACTGTGGTGAGGAATTTCGTCTGAGCGCCAGTCCCGAAGAACTCGCCGACATGAAACAGCACCTCATACTCGCCGGCGGTCACGCCGTCGCCCTCGACGACCGGCGCCTGCAGAGTGCCATCGGCGCCGAGCTGTCCCTCCGCGAGCAGCGTGCGATCGGGCGTCACGCGCCAGATCGCGACGCGCAGGCCACGCGCGGGGCGCCCGTTCGCCACATCAACCGCATGAACCGAGATTCCACCGGCCATTTCGTGCTCCGCTATCAGGTTGTCGCGGCATGATAGCCGCGAAGCAAGCATCAACGCCAGCGCCGCCGCTGTGGCCTGCAGTCGCTGCGATGACCGCGCTGCAGGCCCTGGTGTCGCTGGCGCTGTTCGCGCCGGGCGTCGTGGCGCCGCGCGCTGGACTGAGCATCGAGCAACTGTCGCTGTTCTCCACCACAGCCTTCACCATCAGCCTCGTCTCCTCGTTCTGGGGCGGCACGCTGGTCCAGCGCGTCGGCTCGCTGCGCGTGGCGGCCCTGTGCGCGGTCGCCGTCTGCGCTGGCATGTCGCTGGCGCTGTTCGAGAGCGGATGGGCGCTGCTCGGGGCCGGGCTGATGCTCGGCCTTGCGGTCGGACCGGAGACACCGGCAAGCTCGGCGCTTCTCGGACGGCTCGTGCCGGCCGAGAAGCGCGCGATGGTGTTTTCGATCCGGCAGACCGGCAACCAGATCGGCGCCGTCGTCGGCTCGCTGCTGCTGCCGCCGATCGCCGTGCTGCTGGCGCCGAGCTCCGCCTATGCCGCCGTGATCGTCTGCGCCGCCATCGCCGTCGCCGGCTTCGAGCGTCTCAGACCGGCCTATGCCATGACGCCGCCAACCATGCCGCGGCTCGGCCTGTTCGATCGATTGCGACTGATCAGCGCCGACCGCCGCATGGCCGCGCTCGCCGTCGCCTCGATTCCGTTCAGTGGCCTGCAGGTCATCCTCAATACCTGCTTCGTCAGCTTCGGCACGTCAGAGCTCGCGCTGAGCCATGTCGAGGCCGGCTGGGTGCTGGCGTCGGCGCAAGGCGCCGGCCTGATGGGACGGCTGGGCTGGGGCGTGGTCGCGACGCGCCTGCGCTCGGCGCGCGCCGTGCTGGTGATGGCGGGCGTGGGCATGGCCGTCTGCGCGATGCTGCTCGGTCTCTGCGGGCCACTGCTGAGCCGATCGATCCTGATCCTGCTCACGATCGTGTTCGGGCTGACGGCGAGCGGCTGGAACGGCGTGTTCATCGCCGAGATCGCCAATCTCGCCAAGCCCGGACGCGTCGCCGAGGCGACAGGCGCAGTGCTCACCGCCTCGTTCCTGGGCCTTGTCGCCGCACCGCTGCTCGTCGCGCTGCTGACTCCCCGCGTGGGACTCGGCGGCAGCTTCGTCGCACTCGGATTGACGGCGGCCGCAGGCACAGCCGTACTGCTGATGGAGCGATCCCATGCGCGCAAGTGACATCGCACGCGCTGTCATGGCGCGGCAAAGCACCGCCAGAGAGATGGCCGAGCAGGCGCTGGCGCGGATCGCGGCGGCCCATGACCTCAACGCCGTCGTCACCACAGATCCGGCGCGAACGAGCGCCGAGGCCGTTGCCGTCGATGCGCGCGTGGCCGCCGGCGAAGCAATGCGGCTCGCCGGCGTGCCGATCGTGGTCAAGGACAACATCTGGGTCGAGGGCTGGCGCATCACGCAGGGCTCGCGGCTGTTCGCTGATTTCATCGCGCCCGAGGATGCGATCGCGATCGCGCGGTTGCGCCGCGCTGGCGCCGTGATCGTTGGCATCGGCGCAACTTCCGAGTTCGCCTGCAAGGGCGTGACGACCTCGCGGCTGTTCGGACCGACCGTTCATCCGCAGGACCGGCAGCTCACGCCCGGCGGCTCGTCGGGCGGTCCCGCCGTTGCGGTGGCGGCTGGGCTCGTGCCGCTCGCGATCGGCACCGATGCCGGCGGCTCGAGCCGCCGGCCGCCGGCCCATGTCGGCGTGGTCGGCTTCAAGCCGTCGTTCGGTGCCATTCCCTACGGCCCGGGATTCCCCGAGCCATTCTGGCGCATCTCGGTGATTGCGCCGATTGCGGCCGATGTCGGCGATGCCAGGCTTGCATTCGAGATCATGGCCGGCGCCGATCCGCGCGATCCTGATACGTTCGATGTGGCCGCGGCGGATCATGCAACGCCGCCGCGCGTGGCGTTCTCGCCGCGGCTCGGGCTGGACGTCGCGGTCGATGACGACATCAGCGCTGGCCTGCAGCGGGCGGTCGACCGCCTCCGCGCCGGTGGCATGCCGATCGTCCACAAGGATCCCGTCTGGCCGCCGGGCCTTGCCGAGGACGCGGTGATGCCGCTCCAGCATGCCGGGCTGGCCGCGCTCTACGGCGACGCCTTCCACAATGATCCGGCGCAATTCGATCCAGATATCGCCAAGCAGATCGAGCGCGGGCTCGGCCTGAGCGGCGCCGACGTCGCGCGTGCGCTCGAGGCAAGCGCGCAGATCGCGCGGGCCTTCGCAAGCTTCTTCACACAGGCCGACGTGCTGCTGGCGCCGACCGTGCCCTGCGTCGCCTGGCCATTCACGCAGCTCGGCCCATCCAAGATCGGCGGCAAGCCGGCGAGCCCGCGCGCGCATGCGGTGTTCACGCCTTACGCCAATCACGCCGGCGTGCCGGCGATCTCGATCCCCTGCGGCGCCAACGTTCACGGACTGCCATTCGGTCTGCAACTCATCGCGGCCCGCGGCCGCGACCGCCTGCTGCTCGATGTCGCTGCCGACGCCGAGCGGATCCTTGCTCAGTCCTGATCGAACTTCTTCGCCAGCCGGGCTCGGGTGATGTGGCCGATCTGGTCGATGGCGTTGGCGATCTCGCTATCCGGGTCGTTGCCGATGCGACGCTCCATCTCGGCGATGACCGAGGGGCGGTCGGCGTGCAGCGCCAGAGCGACGATCAGCGGCATGCCGAACTTGTCGCGATAGCGGCGGTTGATGTCGGCGACGCGCTCGAACTCGGCGCGCGACAGCGAGGTGAAGCCGAGCCGACCCTGCTCGCCGATCGAGTCGTTCGTCATCTCACCCGCCAGTGCCTCGCGGCCGGCGAGCTCCGGATGGGCGCGGATCAGCTTCAGCTTCTCGTCGCGGCTCATGGCGCGGACGACGTTCATGAGCGTCGTATGCAGCGCATCCGCGGCGTCGTCGAATGCGGACAGGCCGGCGCGGTAAGCGCGGTCGGCAATCTCCGGGGAGTGCTCGAAGATGTCGCCATAGCGCTCCACGAACAGCACGCGCGACATCTGCGAGGGCCGCCACGCGCCGGCCGGCGGATGGGTCCGGATCCAGTGCCGGGCGATGTCGAGCCGGGTCGCGACCCAGACCTTGTCATGACCCGTGATGTAGTCGAGGAAGCGCGCCAGCGCGGCCGCGCGCCCGGGGCGGCCGACCAGCCGGCAGTGCAACCCGACCGACATCATGCGCGGGCTCTCCGCGCCCTCCGCGTAGAGCGTATCAAAACTGTCCTTCAGATAGGCGAAGAACTGGTCGCCGGAATTGAAGCCCTGCGGGGTGGCGAAGCGCATGTCGTTGGCATCGAGCGTATAGGGCACGATCAGTTGCGGGCCGTGCGGCCCTGCGATCCAGTACGGCAATTCGTCGGCATAGGAATCGGCGCTGTAGACGAAGCCCTGCTCGTTCAACACGATGTCGAGCGTGCGCTCCGACGTGCGGCCCTGGTAGAAGCCGAGCGGCCGCTCGCCCGTCAGCTCGGTATGGAGCCGGATCGCCTCCTCGATATCGGCGCGCTCGTCGGCCTCGGGGACATCGCGGTAGTCGATCCATTTCAGGCCGTGGGAGGCGATCTCCCAGCCGGCTTCCTTCATCGCAGCAACAGCATCCGGATTGCGCGCCATCGCGCTCGCGATGGCGAACACAGTCACCGGCAGCTTGCGCGCGGTAAACATCCGCCACAGCCGCCAGAAGCCGGCGCGCGAGCCGAACTCGTAGATCGACTCCATGTTCATGTGGCGCTGGCCCGGCCACGGCTGGGCGCCCACGATCTCGGAGAGGAAGGCTTCGGAGGCAGCGTCACCGTGGAGGATGTTGTTCTCGCCGCCCTCCTCGTAGTTGATCACGAACTGCACCGCGATGCGGGCATCGCCGGGCCAGCGCGGATGCGGCGGCGTGCGGCCGTAGCCGACCATGTCGCGCGGATAGACGTCAGCACTCATCCGGATCAGCTCCCGCGATAGGTCTGGTAGCTCCAGGGCGTCGCGAGCAGCGGCACATGATAGTGCGCGCCGGCGTCGGCGACGGAAAAGCGGAGCGGGATCAAGTCCAGAAACAGCGGGTCTTCAGAGGCGAGGCCATGGGCCTTGAAATAAGCTCCCATATGGAAGGTCAGCATGTAGGTGCCGATGGCGAAGTCATCGTCCGCCAGCATCGGCTGGTCGGTGCGCCCGTCGGCATTGCTCCGGACCTGCTTGACGCGGCGCCAGGAGCCGTCCGGCTCGAGGACATCGAGATCGATCGCGACGCCGGCCGCGGGCTTGCCCCTGACCGTATCCAGAATATGCGTGCTCAGCCGCCCCATGCATCGTTCCCTCTGCTGCCGGTTCGGAACACTATCAGCGCCAGGTTAAAGGTTCGAGGCGATTTGCAGTTCAGTCTCAGCCTACGGGCTGGTCACGTCGCGCTCCTTGCCGAAGCGCTCGACCAGAAAGTCGATGAACAGCCGCACCTTCACCGAGAGGTGCCGCGTCGGCGGATAGATCGCATACAGCGCGAGCGGCGGCGCGGCGTAATCGGCGAGGATCGCGGTCAGCGCGCCGCTCTCGAGCGCGTCCGCCGCAATGAAGCGCGGGATCAGCGCAATGCCCTGTCCCCTGATGGCGACGTCGCGCAGCACCTCGGCATTGTTGACGCACAACGACCACGCCGGCTGGACCCAGTGGTCGCCGTCGCGGCCGGTGAGCTTCCACTGATTGCCGGTCAGCAGGAAACCGTAGGTGAGAGAGGTGTGACGACGCAGCTCCTCCGGGCTGCCAGGCGTGCCGTGCCGCGCGAGATAGGCCGGCGCGGCGCAGATCACGCGCTCCACCGGCATGATCCGCCGCGCCACCAGGCTCGACGATTCCAGCTCGGCGATCCGCAAGGTCACATCGAAACCGTCCTGGACCGGATCGAGCAGGTCGTCGCTCAGCACGATCTGCAACTGCAGCTCGGGATAGCGGGCCATGAAATCGGCGACGACGGGACCGAGCCGCATGGTGCCGAACGACATCGGCGCATTGACGCGCAAGAGCCCGCGCGGCGCGGCCTGCGACTGGCTGACGGCCTGATCGGCGGCGTCGAGCTCGGCGAGAATCGAGACTGCACGCTCGAAATAGAGCTGGCCGGTCTCGGTCGGGCTGGCATGGCGGGTGGTGCGGACGATCAACTGCACGCCGAGGCTCTGCTCAAGCTCGCCGATATATTTCGAGATCGCCGAGCGCGACAGCCGCAACTGCCGGCCGGCCTCGGCGAAGCTGCCGCTCTCGACCACCTTCACGAAGGCCCGCAGGCTGCTCAGCTTGTCCATAGGCCCGCCATTGTCGCCAAATCGTAGACAGAGACGTCACAAGAGCACGGATTGTCTCCAAATCAAAGCCGGCCAATATTGTGCCCAGGAAATCAACGGCCCTTTCGGCGGCCCATCGACAGGAGACCCACATGCCCGGACTGCACCACGTGACTGCGATTGCCGGCGATCCGATCCGCAATTTCGGCTTCTACACCCGCGACCTCGGGCTGCGCTTCGTCAAGAAGACGGTCAATTTCGACGATCCCGGCACCTATCATTTCTACTACGGCGATGAGACCGGCCGCCCCGGCACCATCCTGACCTTCTTCCCCTGGGCCGGCGTGCGGCCGGGCCGCCGCGGCGTCGGCGAGACCCACCAGACCGCGTTCCGGGTGCCGCAGCGCTCCCTTGGCTACTGGACGCAGCGCCTGACCGAGAAGGGCATCGCCTATGAGGCGCTGGAGAAGCGCTTCGGTGAATCCGTGCTGCCGTTCGCCGATCCGGACGGCATGGCGCTCGCGCTGGTCGGCGTCCCCGGCGCGGAGAACGAGCCCGGCTACAGCAATGGCGACATTCCGGCCGAGCACGCGATCCGCGGCTTCCACGGCGTGACCCTGCTGCTCGACTCCGCCGAGAAGACCGCCGCCGTGCTGACCGATGTGTTCGGCTTTGCAGAGCAAGGCCGCGAAGGCTCGGTCATCCGCTTCAAGGCGCCGGGCGACGCGCAGGGCAGCGTGGTCGACATCTACGAGGCCAAGGGCTTCCTGCGCGGCGCGCAGGGCGCCGGGTCGGTGCATCACATCGCCTTCCGCGCCGCCGATGACGCCGCACAGGGCGTGATGGCGCAGCGGCTGGTCGATCGCCACGGCCTGCATCCGACCGAGCAGAAGGACCGCAACTACTTCCGCTCGATCTACTTCCGTGAGCCTGGCGGGGTGCTGTTCGAGATCGCGACCGATATCCCGGGCTTCGCGGTCGACGAGCCGGTCGCCGAGCTCGGACGAAACCTGAAGCTGCCCGCTTTCCTCGAATCGCACCGCAAGCAGATCGAAGGCGTGCTGCCCAACCTCGAAGAGGCCGCATCATGACCGTGGCATTGTCCTTCACCCACCGCTTCCAGCCGGGACGCACACCGGGAGCAGCCCCACTGCTGCTCCTGCACGGCACCGGCGGCGACGAGAACGATCTGCTGCCGCTCGGCGCCACGCTGTCGCCCGGCGCCGCCCTGCTGTCGCCGCGCGGCCAGGTGCTCGAGCATGGCATGCCGCGCTTCTTCCGCCGGCTTGCCGAGGGCGTGTTCGACGAGGACGACGTCCGCCGACGCGCGCTGGAGCTCGGCGCCTTCATCGGCGAGGCGCGTCAGCACTACGGGATCGGAGCGCCGGTCGCGGTCGGCTATTCCAACGGCGCCAACATCGCCGCCGCGCTGCTGCTGCTGCAGCCGGAAGCGCTGACCGGTGCAGTGCTGTTCCGCGCCATGGTGCCGCTGGCGCATCCTCCGGCCGCCACGCTCGCGCGCCGGCCGGTGCTGATGCTGTCGGGGCTCGCTGATCCGATCGTGCCCGCCAGCAATTCGGCGAAGCTGTGCACGCAGCTCACCGAGGCCGGCGCCGACGTGACCCACACGACGCTTCCGGCGGGGCACCAATTGTCGCAGGCGGATGTGACGCTGGCGCGCGACTGGCTCGCCGGACTGCCGCAGGCGATCGCCGCCTGAAGACGCTTGCGGCTGTCGCGGCTCCTGGCCAAGAATGTGGTCTCATCGGCACCAGCATCGGACCGCCCCTCCGGCGGCTCCGATGCTGGCGGATGGATGGGAAGGATCGTGCATGGCCGTCGACAAGCTGTTCATCAATGCGCGGCTCGACCGCGGCGCGCGCCATGCGATCACGGTCGACGGCGGCCGCATCAGCGGTGTTCTCGCTGAGACCGAGCGCCCCGAGGCGCGCGAGGTGATCGATCTCGGCGGCGCGCTGGTCGTGCCCGGCTTCGTCGAGGGCCACATCCATCTCGACACCAGCTTCTACGGCGATGCCTGGAAGCCGCACAAGCCGTGCACCAACGGCTTCGACGTGCATGAGCGCGTCACGTTCCAGGCGCAGAGCATGGCCGCGGCGGCACCGATGGACGTGCGCGCCCGCAACCAGCTCGATCTCTGCATCGGCCACGGCACCACGCGGATGCGCAGCCATGTGATGGTCGACGGCTCCGTCGGCCTCACATCGCTGGAAACGATCCTGCGCGTCCGCGACGAGTATCGCGAGCTGATCGAGATCCAGCTCGTCGCCTTTCCGCAGAGCGGCATCCTCAAGAGCCCGGGCACGCCCGAGCTGCTCGACGAGGCCATCCGGCTCGGCGCCAACCTCGTCGGCGGGCTCGACCCCGCGAGCTTCGACCGCGACGTCGAAAGGCATCTCGACGTCGTGTTCGGCACAGCCCACAAGCACGGCGTCGATGTCGATATCCATCTGCACGATCCGGGCATGCTCGGCCTGTTCGAGCTGGAGCAGATCGCGGCGCGCACGCGCGCCCTCGGCATGCAAGGGCGCGTCGCGGTCAGCCACGCCTACGCGCTCGGCGACCTGCCTGCTGACCCGCTGAAGAAGATTGCCGACGTCCTGGCGGCGTCTGGCGTCGCCATCATGACCAACGCTCCGGGCGCGCGGCCCTTCCCGCCGGTGGCGGTGCTGCGCGCGGCGGGGGTCACCGTGTTCAGCGGCAACGACAACATCCGCGATTCCTGGTGGCCCTATGGCGACGGCGATCTGTTGAACCGCGCCATGATGGTCGGCTATCGCTCCGGCTTCTATGTCGATGACGAGTTGCGGATGGCCTTTGACCTCGTCACCGAGGCCGGCGCCAAGGCCTTGAGGCTTGCGGACTACGGCCTGCGCGTCGGCGCGCGGGCCGACTTCGTCACCCTCGATGCCGAGCACGTGCCGGAGGCCGTCGTCGCCGTGCCAAAGGGCCGCTCAGTCTACAAGGACGGCCGCCTCATTGCGCGCGACGGCCGTGTGATCAGGCAGCCGACCTAGGCCCGCGTCATTGTGCCGGCTCGACCGGTGCCTGTGAGCGGGGCGGCTCGGCGCGCGACACCGTCGCGGCCTCGATCCAGCGCGTCACGGCCGACAACTGTCCGCCGGACTCGCGATAGGCCTGCAGCTGATAGTCGGCCGAGCTGCCGAACTGCATGATGATGCGGCAGTGCTCGACCTCGGCGAGACATCCCAGAACCTCCGCATGCGGTGCGACATCCGCGATCATGCGGTTGAGGATCTCCTGGCCCGTCACGGGACCGTCCTCGGTCACGAACAGACAGTCGGTGCCATAGCGCTGCGCCCGCCACTTGTTCTCGACCGCGATCGCGCGCTCGACATTGCCGACGCTCTCCGCAAGATCGGGATTGAGATAGAGGTAGCGTGCCAAAGCGCGATAGAGCGAGGCAATCGCCACGGCGTCATCCACCGACGTGCAGACGTCGGGCGCACGCAACTCCAAGGTCGGATGCCGCAGCGACGGCCGCATCGCCCACCAGACATGGCTCTCGTCCGGCATCACGCCGGACTTCGTCAGCGCCGCGACATAGCGATCATATTGCTGCTTCGAGGTGAAAAGCTCGGGCAGGCCGCTGCGCGGCAGCTCGTCATAGGCGGCGAGCCGATAGCCCTTCAGGCCGGTCTCGCGGGAATTCCAGAACGGCGAGGACGCAGACAGCGCGACGAACACCGGGATGTAAGGGAGCATCGCCCGCATCACCGCGAAGCGCAGGTCCGGGTCCGGCAACTGGACATGCACGTGCATGCCGCACAGCATGTTGCGCTGGCCGACGATGCGGAGGTCCTCCATCATCTCCGCGTAGCGCGGCTTGGGGCTCGGCTGTGAGCTGCGCCACGTCGCGGTCGGATGCGTGGAGCAGGCCAGGATGGTCAGGCCATACTGACTCGCCACGCTGGCAACCTCACGCCGCAGGAATTTCAGCTCCTCGCGCGCATCGCCGACATCGACATGCACGTTGGTGGCGACCTCGAGCTGCGCCTGCAGCATCTCGCGCATGGCCTGTCCGCCGGTCGACCAGTTGGCGGCCTCGAACAGATCGTCCGGCGTGCGGATCGCGACATCGCGCGTCCGCGCATCGACGAGAAAGTACTCCTCCTCGATGCCGAACGAATATTCCGTGACTTCCTCGCTGCCGGTGGCCGAGCGGATCACCAGACGACGCTCGTCATCGCTCAGGCCGAGCCGCAGCTTCTCCAAGATGCGTGGATCCAATCCCATGTGATCAATCCTGTCAGACGTCAAATGCCGTGAGTCTGCAGCCATGCCTCGAGCAGGGCCGCCTGCCACAGCCGCGAATGTCCCTTCGGGCTCATCTCGGCTTCGGGGTTTTGCAACATGTGGTCGATAAGGTCGCGCTGGTAGAGGCCGCGTGCGCGCGCCTTCTCGTCGTTGAGAACGTCCCGGACATAGTCGAGGAACGGGCCGCGCAGATAGCGCAGCGACGGCACCGGGAAGTATCCCTTGGGACGGTCGATCACCTCCGCCGGCACGCAGCGGCGTGCCGCCTCCTTGAGAATGTGCTTGCCGCCGCTCTTCACCTTCAGCTCGGCGGGCATGCGCGCGGCGAGCTCCACCACGTCGTGATCGAGGAACGGCACGCGGGCCTCCAGCCCGAACGCCATCGTCATGTTGTCGACCCGCTTCACGGGATCGTCGACCAGCATGATCTCGGTGTCGATCTGCAGAGCCTTGTCCACCGCCGAAGCGCCAGCATGAGCTGCGAAGAAGCGCTCCACGAATGCCAGGCTCTCGTCGCCGCCGAGCCACTCCGGCGCCAACAGCCGCTGCAGATCCGAATGCGTCCAGTCGAAATAGGCATTTTGATATTGCTGAACGGGATCGTTGGCCGAGAGAAAGCCCGGATACCAGCTGTACCCGCCGAACACCTCGTCCGCACCCTGCCCGCTCTGCACCACCTTGACACGCTTGGCGACCTCGGAAGACAGGAGATAGAATGCGACCGCGTCGTGGCTGACCATCGGCTCGGACATGGCGGCGATGGCATGGGGCAAGGCGTCGAGCGCGCGGTTGCCGCCTATCCTGATCTGCTCGTGGTTGGTGCCGAACGTCCGTGCGATGATGTCGGAGTAGTGGAATTCATCGCCGGTGTGCTTGCCCACAGCGTCAAAGCCGATCGAGAAGGTGCGGATGTCCTCGTGTCCCAGCTTGGACAGCAGCGCGACCAGCAGCGACGAATCCAGCCCGCCCGACAACAGCACACCGACGGGCACGTCGGCGACGCGGCGACGGTCCACCGCCGATGTCATCGCGTCCAGTAATGCATCCGACCATTCTTCCTGGCTCATGGCGCGATCGGTAGAGCGCGACGCGCCGACGCTGAACTGCCAGTACCTTTCGCGGCGCTGCGTTCCATCGGGCTCGATCGTCAGCAACGTCGCCGGCTCGAGCTTCTTCACGCCATTGAGGATCGTACGCGGCGCCCGAACGGCGGCGTGAAAACTGAAGAAATGATGCAGCGCCGTTCGGTCGATCGAGGTGTCGACATCACCACCGGCGAGCAGCGCCGGCAGGGACGAGGCAAAGCGGAGGAAGCCTGGCCCCTCGGTGTAGTACAGCGGCTTGATGCCGAGACGGTCGCGCACGATCACGACGCGTCCGCTGTCGCGCTCCCACAGCGCGAAGGCGAACATGCCCTTGAAGCGCTGAACGCAGGTCTTGCCCCAGGCATGATAGGCCTTGAGGATCACCTCGGTATCGCCGTCGGAGAAGAAGCGATAGCCCTTCGCCTGCAGCTCGGCGCGCAGCTCGCGGAAATTATAGATGCACCCATTGAACACGATGCCGAGGCCGAGCGCGGCATCGATCATCGGCTGCTGCGCGGCGGCTGATAGATCGAGAATGCTGAGACGACGGTGGCCCAGCGCGATTCCGCCCTGCACGTAGAGGCCAGTGGCGTCGGGACCGCGCGCCTGCATCGCATCGTTGACGCGGCCGAGCGCCGCGAGCGCGGGCTGTCCGGAAATCCTGACTTCACCACAAATGCCGCACATCGCGGATCATCCAGTTCCTGTTGTTCTTAGGTGCCGCCGACAACCCTCTGTCTTCGTTTGTGTTCCGCGGCGAAACCGGCAGAGTCTGCGTCAAATAGCGGAACGATTTCAGCGCGTCTGGACGCGCGCGCGACCAGCACGTGATCGGGCGGAACCTCGATCCAGTCCGGCTCCTTGTCAAAAGGCTCGGAGACGGCGATGACCTGATCACCATCTTCCCGGTAGTAAAGCGAGTTGGCGCGATCATTCGCAGCGAAGCGAAATGCGTAGAGATCGTGGCCGTTCGACAGGGCGGACGTGAAGCGCAGGTGCTCACGCAGACCGTCCTCGTTGACCAGCTGGCGGAGCGCGCGCAGCACGTTCGATGTCGCACCGATCGGGTCCTGATCGATGCCGGCGCCGACGATGGCGAGGAACACGGCTTCCGAATCGGTGGTGCCGAGCCGCGACGGATACAGCGCGTCCGGGATCATTGCCTCGACCTTGCGGCGAAGCCTGTTCCAGCTACCGACGAAGCCGTTGTGCATGAATAGCCAGCGGCCGCAGGCAAACGGATGGCAGTTCTGACGGGTCACGGCCGTGCCGGTCGCGGCGCGCACATGCGCGAAGAACAGATGTGAACGCAGGTGTCGGCAGAGATAGCGGAGGTTCTCATCGGACCACGCCGGGCGCGTCTCGCGATACAGGCCGGGCTCAGGATGATCCCCATACCAACCCAGACCGAAGCCATCGCCATTTGTGCCTGCGGTGGATTCCAGCGCGCGGATGCTCTGCGTCACCAGGGAATGTTCCGGCTCGGTCACATAGTGCTCGAAGGCGGTCGTCTCACCGCGGTACGCGATCCAGCGGCACATCCTGCCCCTCCGGTTCAATCAATGGGCTCGCGGCACGCCTGCGCGTGTCACGTTCTTTCGGAGCAGGCGGAAACGCGTCAAAGCACCCCTGGTTCCCGCGCACTCAGTCACGCACGGGACGTCAGCCTGTGGGAGCGCAGCTCAGCGAGTCATGCGCGAAGGCAACCTTCGTCAGCTCCTGCCGTTCCCGTCCGCACGTCCGAGGTCGCCTCTCCGGGCTCGCGCTTTCGCGGCGTTGCGACAGGTGTTCGATCGTTGCGAGTTGTGCGTAGAGCTCAGGTCCTCTCCAATCGCCATGGCGACACCGACCGTCTCGCCGCACGTTCCTCACAGATGAAGCGACATCGTCGCACTCATGTTCACGCCTCGCCGCGCTCGCGCACCAGCCGTAGCCACGCCGCCGCGGCCGGCGAGAGATAGGCGCCACGACGCCAGGCCATCGCCAGCGTCCATTCGGTGCCGGGCTCGTCGAGCAGGACGAGACTGATCGGCACCTGCGTGCGCTGGGTCGCAATCATGCGCGGCAGAAAGGCAACCCCGAGACCGGCGCCGGCGAGTTCGGCAATGAAATCGATCTGCGTGCTGCGCGCGGCCACAACCGGCTCGAAGCCGTTGCGGCGGCAGGCCTCGCGGAGGATGCGGTTGAGCGCGAAGCCGGCCTCGAACAGCACGAACGGCGTGTCGCGCAGCTCGGCGAGCGTGATCGTCTCGCGGCGGGCCAGCGGATGCTCGACAGAAACGAGCGCCATCAGCGGCTCGCGGCGCACGATCTGCGCGGCAAACTCATCGGCGATCGGCGGCAGCAGGCCGGCAAAATCGATGTCGCCTGCAGCCAGCAATTCGCTGAGCCGGTCGCTGCCGTGCTCCACCAGCCGGATCTCGATCTCCGGATGAAGCTGGCGGTAGAGCGCGAACAACGGCGCGAACAGCGTGCTCGATCCGATCGGCGGCAGGCCAAGGCGCAGCACGCCGCGCGTCAAGCCGCGCAGCTCGGCGAGCTCCGCCTGCAGATCATCGCGCTCCGTCAGCAGCCGGATCGCACGGCGATAGACGATCTCGCCAGCCGCTGTCATGCGGCTCTTGTGGCCGAGCCGGTCCAAGAGCGGCAATCCAAGCTCGTCCTCGAGCTGCTTGACGGCCTTGCTCACGGTCGACTGGGTCGCAAACACCACCTTGGCGGCCTGGGAGAAGCCGCCTTGCCGGACGACCTCGACGAAGGTCCTGAGGGTACGGAGTTCCATAATCGTGCCTTAGTATTCCATTTTGGACTTATTATCATTCAATCAATTCGCTTTCTACATGCTGCGATGCGACATACCTTGAAGGCGCAATCACTTCTCGGACGCGTCGCATGATGCATCGCAGCATTTCCATCGGGGTTCATCGCCTGCTCCGCCGCAACCGGCTGGTGCAGATCGGCCTGCTCGGCCTGTTCTGGGCTGTCGGCGAGGCGCTGGCCCGGACGACCGGCCTGCCATTGCCCGGCGGCATCATCGGAATGGCACTCGCGCTCGCCCTGTTCCTGGCCGGCGGGCTGAAGGTCGCCAGCATGAAGCGCGGCGCGAACTGGATGCTCGCCGAGATGCTGCTGTTCTTCGTGCCGGCGGTGCTGGCGCTGCTCGACCATCGCGAGCTGTTCGGCCTGCTTGGCCTGAAGATCTTTGCCTTGATCGTCGTCAGCACCACCGCCGTGATGTGCGTGACCGCGCTCACGATCGACCTCTGCTACCGTTGGACCGAGCGTCATGACCCTCGCCGCGCTGTGGCGTGAGCCGCTGATCCAGGCGGCTGTCTGGTCGCTCGCGACGATCCTGCTCTATGTGCTCGCCAAGCGCATGCACCGGCGCTGGCCGCGCTGGTGGCTGATGCCGCTCGCGGTGGCGCCAGCACTGCTGATGATCGCAGCGCTCGCGCTCAACGTCTCCTATCGCGACTACATCCGCGGCACGCATTGGCTGGTGGCGCTGCTCGGCCCGGCCACCGTCGCCTTCGCCGTGCCGATCTACGAGCAGCGGGCGCTGATCCGCCGCCGCTGGCCGCTGCTGCTGGCCGGCATGGTCGCGGGGAGCCTCACCGCGGTGGCGACCAGTTGGGCACTCGCCTATGTCCTCGGCATCGATGGCGAGCTGCGTCTGAGCCTGTTGCCGCGCTCGATCAGCACGCCGTTCGCGATGGAAGTCTCCGGCGAGATCGGCGGCATCCCCGATCTCACCGCCGTGTTCGTCGTGCTCACCGGCATCATCGGAGCCGCCGTCGGTGACCTCGTGCTCGCGCGGCTGCCGCTGCGCTCGACGCTGGCCAAGGGCGCGCTGTTCGGAGTCGGCGCGCACGGCGCGGGCACCGCGCGCGCCAACCAGATCGGTCGCGAGGAGGGCGCGGTCGCCGGCCTCGTGATGGTGCTGGTCGGGCTGATGAACGTGGCGCTGGCGCCGCTCATCATTCAGTTCATGCGGTAGCGCGCTCAGCCCCGTGCGAGCGAGGCGATCCAGTTGCTGATCTCTGTCTGCCGCATCCCGTCATTCGCCACGTCCTGGTCGAGCCCCAGCCGCCACAGAATGTCGCGCCGGGCACGGTCGTGGTGCAGGATCGCGAGATCGGCGGCGTAGCGCTCGAGCTCCGCCGGAGCGGCGAAGAAGCCCTCCTCGACCAGCGGCTGGCCGATGCGGCGGAGCACCCAGGCGACGTCCTGCAGGCTGAATTCGGGATGATACTGCACGCCCCAGAACCGGCCGCGGCCGCTGCGGATCTCCGCGGCCTGCACCTCGCTCATCGCGTTGCGTGCGGTGACCGTCGCATCCGGCGGCAGCCGGGTGACGATGTCGCTATGGATCGCCGGGGCATCGAACACGGCGCCCCGCGCCGCATGCATCGGATGATCGCGGCCCGCCTCCGTCAGCGCGATCTTGCGCGCGAAGCCGACCTCGCGGCCGGCCGGATTGAGTGACACCTCGCCGCCGGCCGCGACGCAGGCGAGCTGAAGCCCCCAGCATGAGCCGAACATCGGCACGCCCTGCGTGAAGATCGCGCGCACCAGCTCGATCTGACGCAGGGATTCCGGCTCGCGCTGATAGATATTGAGCGTCGATCCCGTGATGACGATGCCCTGATAGGCCTCGATCGGCTGCGGCAGGCGCGCATCGGCATCGGCGGGCGTGGCGATGTCGATCGCCGCGTCCGGCGCGAGTGCGCGCAGCACGGCCGCGTAGCTCTCCGACGGCGTGGCGCCTGCGACCTCGGCCCAGCGGCGTCGGCCGTCCAGCGAGTTGCCTTCGAGCACGAGCAATCTCAGCACTCGTCAAACCTCCGCCCGCCCGATCACGGATCCAACACGCCGCGCAGGAATCGCGCGCTCCGCTCGTGCACCTCCGGCCGGTTCAGGATCGTATGGACGTCGGCATCGATCACCATCACCTCCGCCTTCGCATCGTCCTTGAGCGCGGCGGCGCAGGAGCCGGTGACGGCGCGGTCCTTGTTCCAGGGATTGGCGGCCGAGAAATAGGGATCGCGCGCCGAAATCGCGTTCAGCACCGGCTCGGTCGGGCCGATGCCGAGCCCGGGCGCGGTGACGAAGTAGTTGTCCTCGCACGACCACGAATAGATCAGCCGCGCCGCCACGTCCTTGCCGGCGTAGCGGCCGACCGCCACCGCGCCCTCGCTGGTGCCCGCCAGCACGATCCGCAGCCGGTCGACCCAGCTCCAGTCGCGCGACGCCTTCAGCGCGTTCTCCAGCTCGGCCAGCCGCAAGGCGTGGACGTGCTCATAGGTCGCGACGTCGACCGGCGAGGTGTAGGTCAGCCGGTCGGGAATCGCGAGGCTGTCGGGCGCCACCGATGCCACTCCGAGCTCGTCGGCGAGCCAGGCCTGGAACTCCTTCACCGCCGGCGCGACGCCGCTCGACCCGTGCATCACGATCACGAGCGGCGCGATCCCGATCACGTCGGGCGCGTCCTCCGCACGGCCCTCCCAGCGCCGCCCGCCGGCGAGTGTCGCCGGCAACACCAGGTTGGCCCGGCTCCAGGTCAGCGCAAGATTGGCCGGCGACGGCTCCAGCACCGTCCCCCTGGTCTCGCCGGGCTTGTCGGCCGCGAGGGCGGCGGTCGCGCAGAGAAAGGCGGCGGCCATCGGCAGGACACGCGCCACGAACATGATCGATCCGTCCTTCTGCGAGGCGAGCACAGCGAGCCTGGCGCGCACCGTCCGTTTCAATCACGGCATCGGGCTGCGGACAAGCAAGTTGCGACGGACGGTGCATGCAGGGGCACCCATGCGGTGATGCGATCAGCAGGCGCGCAGCCGCCGGCGCTGGGCACGCGGCGTCTCCATCGACCGGACGTGATGGCGCGGCGTGGCCGCAGCGCAGACCATCGCATTGAGCGCGCCGGCCGGCACGGCGGCGGCCTCGCGCGTTCCTCCGCAGCCGCCGACGGCGCGGAGCCGCGGCACAACCGGCGACATGTCCCGCAAGGCCTCCTGGCGTACGCTCACATCGCTCCGGATCTCCACGGGAGAGAACGCCAGCAGCGTCGCCCGCAAGCCGCGAAGGATGGCGGCCATTGCGCGCGACGGCTGCGCCCAGCGAAACGGCCGGGCCGAACGCTTGGCGCGGCCATCGGCGCGCTTGGCTCGCCCTGCTCCACTGGGGCGACGGCCGCGCTGATTGGATGCTGATCCCTCGTCATCGACCTGCAACATCAGCCGGAACGGCTGTTCCGAGGGGCCGGCCGCGATCAACAACTTGCGCATGCGTCTCACCTTGATCTCGTCACGGCCAACCCGGCGGCCGCGTTCATCGACACCATGGCGCAAGCGCGGTGACCGCAAGCTGTTGCCGGATGTCAGCGACATGTCAGCTCCGCCGCAGGCGGCATTATCGCCGGATGGCGACGCGTCGCTCACAATCTCCCTCCCAGCCGCGCCATCACCAGATCCAGCACGCCGGCGTCGTCGAACGCAGCCGCGGTCAGCGCCGCGCCGGCCGCGATCAGCTCGTCGTGACCGAGATTGGTGCGCATGCCGACGGTGGCGATGCCGGCCGCCGTCGCCGCCGCGATGCCGGCGCGGGAATCCTCGAAGGCGACCGACCGTTCCGGCACGGCATCGATCGCGCGCAGGCCTTCCAGATAGGGCAGCGGGTGCGGCTTGCCGTGCGGCAGCTCGTCGCCGATGACCACGGCGCGAAACCGGTCCATCAGGCCGAGCCCGTGCAGGATCAGCTCGGCATTGGCCCGCGGCGCGTTGGTCACGGCCACCACTGGAATCGCCGCCGCCGCGGCCCGATCGAGCAGCGCCATCAGGCCCGGCAGCGGCTGCACCGCGCCGGCGGCGAGGCTGCGAAACACCTCCTCCTTCTGCGCCATGACCGCCGCGCGCCGCTCGGGCGGCTCATCGGGCAGAAATTGGGCGGAGATCGACAAATTGGATCGGCCGAGCAGTTCGCGTGCCGCCCGCGCGCGGTCGAACACATGACCATATGGCCCGAACACCGCGTTGAAGGCCTGCAGATGCAGCGCATCGGTATCAGCGAGCGTGCCGTCGATGTCGAACAGCAAAGCCCGCCCCTTATTGATAACGCCTCGCATCAGCAAATTGACCTCAACTCATCCGGATGTTGACGCGATCTGATCCAACTCTCGACCAGACCAGCTGTCGTTATTCCTCAAACGGCGTGAAACCGCGACGGGGGAAATTGCGATGATCGGCCAGTTGAGCGCATTGCCTGTTTTGACATCGTCGAGGCTCGGAGCGGCCGCCGCGCTGGTCTCCGTCATCTGCATTGCCGCGCCCGGCGCCGCGCAGGCCGGCCCCGCCAACGGCGACATGGTCAACGGCCAGTACTGCAACGATCTCTGCAAGGCCTATATGGCCTGGTCCGACCGCATGCTGGCCGTCACCCAGCCGGCGTCCTATTCGCGGCCGCAGGTGCGGGTCGCGGTGCCGCAGAGCATGACGCCGAAGAAGATGGACAAGGCCGAGAAGCCGGACCGGATGGCGCAGCACGGACCGAAGCCGCATCGGCCGGCGAACCTGAACTCCTTTGCGCAGCTGCCCTCCGGCACCCAGGCCGCGCAGTCTTCGATGGAGCCGCCGCCGAGCGACCTCGCCGCGTCCGACGCGCCGGCGACAGGTCGGCTGTTCGCCGCCGACCCGCTGCCCCACTCCGCCATCGCCGACATGCGGCGCGCGACCGACGCCGCCGG
The DNA here is from genome assembly GCF_051167875.1 of Bradyrhizobium sp. HKCCYLRH3097. Classification (NCBI taxonomy): domain Bacteria; kingdom Pseudomonadati; phylum Pseudomonadota; class Alphaproteobacteria; order Hyphomicrobiales; family Nitrobacteraceae; genus Bradyrhizobium; species Bradyrhizobium sp. HKCCYLRH3097. The sequence continues at coordinate 844,466 of NZ_JBNPTX010000001.1, read as the reverse complement.
CCTGCGGCTGGTGTCGATGACCGAGCCCGGCATGGCCCCCGTCACGGTCGGCGAGGCCGGCGGCAGCCCGCGCTCGAAGATGCCCTCGATGTGGATCATGCTTGCCGCAGCCGCGCTGCTGGCCTATTTCGGCCATGGCTGGCTCAAGCGCCGCAACGGCGCGTCGCATCACCTCAACTGAGACGGCAGGAACCGCGACGTCAGGTCGCCCGCGCAACGCCGCGGGAACCATTCCGGACAAATTGACCACCTGCCCTCGCCTGCGACCGGGGCTTCGGTTGAACTCGCAGCGCTGCGGCTCTATGCGTGGGCGATGAACATCGCCCTCACCGCCCCACCGCTGAGTTCCTGGCCGCGCCATCGCGCGGACCTGAAGCCTGCGCCGTTCCTTCCGATGAGCCGCAAGGAGATGGACGCGCTCGGCTGGGACGCCTGCGACATCGTGCTGGTGACCGGCGACGCCTATGTCGACCATCCTTCCTTCGGCATGGCGATCATCGGCCGGCTGCTCGAGGCCCAGGGCTTTCGCGTCGGCATCATCTCGCAGCCCGACTGGCACTCCGCCGAGCCGTTCAAGGCGCTCGGCAAACCGCGCGTGTTCTTCGGCGTCACCGGCGGCAACATGGATTCCATGGTCAACCGCTACACCGCCGATCGCCGCATCCGCAGCGACGACGCCTATACGCCCAATGGCGAAGGCGGCAGGCGGCCGGACCGCTGCACGCTGGTCTATGCGCAGCGCTGCCGCGAGGCGTTCAAGGACGTGCCGGTCGTACTCGGCGGCATCGAGGCGTCGCTGCGCCGCATCGCGCATTACGACTACTGGTCCGACAAGGTGCGCCGCTCGGTGCTGGCCGACGCCAAGGCCGACATCCTGATCTACGGCAATGCCGAGCGTGCGGTGATCGAGGTCGCGCATCGGATCGCCGGCGGCGAAGCGCCGAAGGACATCCAGTCGGTGCGCGGCACCGCGCTGTTCCGCAAAGTCCCTGAGGGCTACGTCGAGCTTCACGCCGACGATCTCGACTCCGCCGACGAAGGCGCTGCGCGCGAGAAGGGCGACGTGGTTATCCGGCTGCCGTCCTGCGAGCAGGTCGAGGCCGACAAGGAAGCCTATGCCCGCGCCTCGCGCGTGCTGCACCGGGAGAGCAATCCGGGCAATGCGCGTCCCCTGGTGCAGCGTCATGGCGACCGCGACCTCTGGCTCAACCCGCCGCCGATCCCGCTGACCATGGCGGAGATGGATAGCGTCTACGATCTGCCCTATGCCCGCGCGCCGCATCCGTCCTATGGCGACGCCAAGATCCCGGCCTGGGACATGATCAAGTTCTCGGTGACGATCATGCGCGGCTGCTTCGGCGGCTGCACCTTCTGCTCGATCACCGAGCATGAGGGCCGCATCATCCAGAGCCGCTCGGAAGGCTCGATTTTGCAGGAGATCGAGCGCATCCGCGACAAGACGCCGGGCTTCACCGGCGTGATCTCCGACATCGGCGGCCCGACCGCCAACATGTACCGGATGGCCTGCAAGGATCCGAAGGTCGAGGCTGCGTGCCGCCGGCCAAGCTGCGTGTTTCCGGAGATCTGCCCGAACCTCAACACCTCGCATGACGATCTCATCCGCCTCTATCGCAAGGTGCGCGAGGTCAAGGGCGTCAAGCGCGTGATGGTGGCCTCCGGCGTGCGCTACGACCTCGCGGTCGAGAGCCCGGCCTACATCAAGGAGCTCGTCACGCATCACGTCGGCGGCTATCTCAAGATCGCGCCGGAACATACCGAGCGCGGCCCGCTCGACAAGATGATGAAGCCGGGCATCGGCAGCTATGACCGCTTCAAGCAGATGTTCGACGCCGCCGCCAAGGAGGCCGGCAAGAAGTACTACCTGATCCCGTATTTCATCGCCGCCCATCCCGGCACGTCAGACGAGGACATGATGAACCTCGCGCTGTGGCTGAAGAAGAACCGCTACCGCGCCGATCAGGTCCAGACCTTCCTGCCCTCGCCGATGGCGACCGCAACGGCGATGTACCACACCGGTGTCAATCCGTTGCGCGGCGTGCGTCACGGCGGCAGTGACAAGGTCGAAGCCATCAAGGGCCTGCGGCAGCGAAGGCTGCACAAGGCATTCCTGCGCTATCACGATCCGGACAACTGGCCGGTGCTGCGCGACGCGCTGCGCGCGATGGGCCGCGCCGACCTGATCGGCTCTCGTCCGGACCAACTGGTGCCGGCCCATCAGCCGCCCGGCACCGGCAAGGCCGCAACGACACGGCGGCCGGTGCGCCCGGAGCAGCGACCGCAGCGTTTCACGACGAAGGGTGTGCGGATCAGGAAGTAGTCCGCGCTGGACGACCTCCGATCTCGGCGTCAAGGGCAAGCCCGCACCCCACACTCTCCCGTCGTCCCGGACGAGCGCGCATCGCGCGCGAAGATCCGGGATCCATAACCACAGGGAGACGTGTTGGGTACATCCTGAGCCACCAGCGTGCCTCACACATCCGCCGGTGGTGATGGGTCCCGGCTCAAGGCCGGGACGACACTCAGTGTGTCGCATGGCCGTTCCACCTCACAGGCGTGATGAGCATCGCGAGCGCGACGTATCCGCGCCCACGCACCACATCCACTGCACGATTTCTCCAAACAGCCCACCGCAGCCCCGCGACGCCATTCGCGCCCAGGTCATGCTGCCGACAACGCCCTCGACAAACGAGAGGGCGCGGGGAAGACCGGACCTCGACTGAGGCCCGTGGCCCGCCTGCAGAAAAAAATGCAGGCGGCAGGTACCACGAGTCCAGCCGGACGACCCGGCCTTCCCCGCGCGCTGGTTTTAACGGCTGCTTCGCGATCTCCCTGGGGACCGGGCTGTCTTGCCCCCATCACCGGCGAGACGCGTCTGACGCATCATCGACCGGCTTGACCTCAGCATCGGGAGGCCAGGACCACGCGACTTGACCGTACGCACCAGGCTCATTCGTCGGCCCGCTTGCGCGAAAGCCCCGAACCCGACACGTCCATCGCTCCCCGCTTGCTACGCTCCGTGACGATCGGCCGAAACGTCCCTCTTCATCGCGAGCGGGATGGCCGGAAACATCGTTCTGATTTGCCCGACGATGCAAGCCGAACAGCGTGCGACAAACTGGCTCGACGGGCAATCTGCGCATGACGGGGATGCGGGAATTGCCCGTCGGGCCGACAGAGAACTGATGAGCACGGACGGGCCGACGTTCGCCACCGATGGCGACCACCTCCTCACGACGCTCATTCATGATTGCGTTTGCCCCGCACTGTCCGCCATAATTGTACAACAGACATTTTCGCGGGTTTGATTGCAGCCAAGACGATTAGAAGCCGAACGTTCTTTTGGGGAGAGAGCGCACATGCACGCGCCAGTGGCCGGCTCGAAACCGGTTCCCGTGGTCGGCACGGCCTACAGGCCGGATATCGACGGACTGAGAGCTGTCGCAGTCATGTCCGTCGTCGTGTTCCACGCCTTTCCGCATGTGCTTCGCGGCGGCTTCATAGGAGTCGACATCTTCTTCGTCATATCCGGGTTCTTGATCACCTCGATCATCGTTGCGGATCTGGCGAACGGATCATTTCGTGTTCGGACCTTCTACGCTCGTCGCGTCAAGCGCATCTTCCCCGCCCTCATCGTGGTTCTTCTCGCCGCCCTCCTGCTCGGATGCTTTCTTCTGTACACCGACGAATACAAGGAGCTCGGCAAGCAAGTTGCGGCGAGCGCCGGATTTGCCGCGAACCTGCTGTTCTGGAAGGAGGCCAACTATTTCGACCTGGCCGCGGAAACGAAGCCGCTGCTTCACCTATGGTCGCTGGGCATCGAAGAGCAATATTACATCCTCTGGCCGCTGCTGCTGTGGCTGTGCTGGCGGACAAGGAAGCGCGCCCTGCCGTACCTCGTGGGGCTGCTGCTCGTCGGGTCATTTCTGCTGAACATCAAAGCCATGGGCACCAGCCCGACCGAGGCCTTCTACTCCCCGCTCACGCGCGCATGGGAGCTGTTTGCAGGCGGCCTGCTGGCGATCGCGTCGTCCCCATACACCAGGCCGCTCTTCGGCGCTGTCCCTGACGCGGGGCATCGATCACCCATTTCCGATCGGCTCGCGGCGTCGGGAATAGTCCTGTTGGCGGCGAGCCTGATCCTGATTTCGAGAAATACGCCATTTCCCGGGTGGGCAGCACTGCTGCCTGTCGCAGCGACCTGCATGCTCGTCGGCGCCGGGCCGTATAGCTGGGTCGCTCGACGCATTCTCTCGCATCCTTTCCTGGTTGGAATCGGGCTGATCAGCTACCCGCTCTATCTCTGGCATTGGCCTCTGCTCGTCCTGACTCGCGCCTGGATGGGCGAGGCAGGCTCCGCACCGCTTCGATCCGGCGTCATCGCGCTGAGCGCCGGTTTGGCCTGGATCACCTATCGATTTCTGGAACGTCCGATCCGGTTTGGGCAATCGCCCTTGCGGTCGGTCCCACTGCTCTGCGGTGCCTCGGCGACGCTCGCGGGAATCGGCGCCCTGACCATGACCTACGGCTGGACCTTCAAGCCGGGCGATCTGAACAGCTACGCAGCCTATTTCGATTCCTTCCGCACGGGCGTGTCGCCAGCTCGGGAAGAGCTGGTGGAAATCAATCAGAACCAATGCAACTTCTACAACTTCGAGAGTGCGCTTCCCACGCGCGTCCCTCGGGACGGCATCAGCCCGGACTGCTACACCAGCCACTCTCGCAGAGCGGTGCTGCTCTGGGGCGACTCTCATTCGGCGCATCTCTTCCATGGCTTACGGAAGACGCTTCCGTCCGATACGTCCCTGCTGCTCGTTTATGCGTCGGGGTGCCGTCCACACCCGATCGATCTGACCAGACTGACGACCGACTACTGCGAGATGTCCAACTCCTTTGCGCTGTCGACAATCAAAGAGGTCGTTCCTGATGTCGTGGTCATCTCATTCAACAATTCCTTCGATACGGAGTACCTGCGCGAGGTGTCTCGGGACATCAAACGGATCGGCGTGAAACGGGTGATCGTGCTCGGACTGGCGCCTCATTGGGAACCGTTCCTCTTCAAGGTGGTCATGCAGCACTATTGGCAGTTCACACCGGCACGAATCTCGACGCACCTCGACCAGCATGCGCTTGGCATCGACAAGGCATTTCGAGACGAGCTCCAGGCCAACGAACCATTCGAGTACCAGAGCCTTTATGATTTCTTCTGCAATCGAGAAGGCTGCCTCATCTATCTCGATCGCAACCGGCGCGAGGGTCTCGTGAGCTTCGATAATGCGCACCTGCGACCGCTTGCGTCCCTCTACCTCGCCGAGCACCTGCTCACCCCGTTGATCCAACGCGACGTCCAGCCGCCGACGACGCGTGACGACGCGCAGCCGCATGGTGGCAGGACGGGGACTCTCGATGACCGGCCAGGAGTGCAGTGAAGATACGGCGCATTGCTGGGCGAATCGCGAGACGTCCCGCGCAGCCCATCCACGTCCGCCTGCCATCGCCCGACCTGTCCGCTCAAACCGCCCGTGGCTTGTTCACCGTCTCGATGCGATCGAGAATCTTGCCGAGATCGCGCCTCGCGATCTGGCGTCGTAGTCGGCCTGCAGATTGCAGCCAGAGCTCCGGCGATGTATCGATGAATATGCATTGAATGCACCGATCGTCGTTCGGAAAAAGCGGCTTGCGCCGCCCGATCTCGGCGTGTAGATGGCGCCTGTCGCGAAAAGCGGTCGTTGCCTGCGGCCGAGTACAAGCCGTCCATCTGCCTTTTGGCATGGACCGGCCCAGCGTCTCCCACACATCACATCGATCGCCTGACAGATCGTCAGGCTCCAGCGAGCGGTCGCGCGTGTTTGCGCCATCGGCTCGCGTGAACCGGAGCGCGCCATGACCAGGGCTGTTGCCGTCATCTATCTCACCATCGTGCTCGATGCCGTCGGCATCGGGCTGGTCTTTCCGATCCTGCCGGCGCTGCTGCACGACGTGACCCACACCGACGACGTGCCGTTCCTTCTCGGCGTCATGACGGCGCTCTACGCCGCGATGCAGTTCATCTGCGCCCCGGTGCTGGGCTCGCTGAGCGATCGGCTCGGCCGGCGCCCGCTGCTGCTGGTCTCGCTGGCCGGCGCCATCGTCAACTACCTGTTCCTGGCCGCTGCGCCCGATCTCTGGATGCTCCTGCTCGGCCGCGCCATCGCCGGCGTCACCAGTGCCAACGTCTCGGTGGCCACGGCCTACATCACCGACGTCTCGCGCGAGGACCAGCGGGCCCGCCGCTTCGGCCTCCTCAATGCGATGTTCGGCATGGGATTCATCATCGGGCCCGTGCTCGGCGGCGCGCTCGGCGACCATTGGCTGCGGCTGCCGTTCGTCGTGGCGGCGGCATTGAACGGATGCAACGTCCTGCTGGCGTTGCTGATGCTGCCGGAATCGCGACCGCCGGACCCTGGCAAGATCGAGATCGCAGTTCTGAACCCGCTGCGGCCACTGCGCTGGGTGTTCGCCGTCAAGAGCCTGCTGCCGGTCGTTCTCCTCTTCTTCCTGTTCAGCGCGACCGGCGAGGCCTATGGCGTCTGCTGGGCGCTGTGGGGCGGCGACACCTTCCACTGGAGCGGTCTTTGGATCGGCCTGTCGCTCGGCACCTTCGGGGTGTGCCAGATGCTGGCCCAAATATTCCTTCCCGGTCCGGCCGTGAGATTGCTGACCGAGCGCGGCGCCATCCTGACCGGAGTGACCTGTGTCTGCACGGCCCTCACCGCCATGGCGTTCGCCAACCAGAGCTGGATGGTGTTTGGCGCGATGCCGCTGTTCGCGCTCGGCGGCATGGGCATGCCGGCCCTGCAGTCGATCGCCACCCGGCAGGTGGACGCACATTTGCAGGGCCAGTTCCAGGGCGTGCTCGCCGCCACGGTCAGCCTCGCCTCGATCGTTGCGCCGCTCGGCTTCTCGAGCCTGTACTTCGCCGTCAGGGACGAATGGCCCGGGGCGATCTGGCTGTCGGTCGTCGCCATCTACGCGATCGCCATTCCCGTCGTCGTCACGCTGCGCCCGGCCAAGCCGGCGCCTGCGCCCTGATGCGTCGGAACCATCGCCGTCGCCGCCCGTTGGCCCGGATGCCTGAGATCGAACTCGCAAAGCCGCTCGTTCGAGCGATGCAGATCTATCGTCGCGTGGCCAGACACGATCTGGACCAGGGAGCGCGGCGCGCCCTGGCGCGGCATATCCGCGGACTGGCCGAACAAGGCGTGCATGATCCCGGCCGGCTGACCGTGTGCGGCCTCAGCTATCTGCGCAAGCTCGACCGACAACGCGGCTCCGACCAATCCTGATCTGCCGTGCCGGGACGCGGCGGGCGATCGGCCAGCTCGCCGCCCCGCGGTCACGGTGACAGTGCACGAAGCTTGAGATCCCCCTGCCCGCGGACACGCCAAGCCTCCGGTCCTCAAGCCGCCCGGAATCTTGGCGAGAGCGCCCGCTCACATCTCGAGCGTAACCAGGAACTCCTCGCGCAGAACCTCTCCGGGATGCATCGGCTCGAGCTTCTTGGTCATTACGGCAGCTCTTGAAGCTCGGAGCTAGCAGCTCGAGTCCCCACCGGCCCAGCGGTAGATACGGTCGCTCAGGGGGCCCGCTCCCATCGGGTTGCTGACCTTGATGGTCACGCGCGATCCGGAGCCGGACTTTTCGATGCGCGCTGAGACGAAGTAGTTCATCCGGACCCCATAGCTGCCTGCGACCAGGCGAAACTCCGCAAAGCCGCGGTCGCGGTGTAGCTCGCCTTCAGATTCGATCTGTCCCCCGCCCGGGTTGCCCGGATTGCCAAAGACCCGCACGGGCGGATAACAGCGCTTGCCGGTCTCGCTCAAGCGGCGGTAGATCTCCTCGTAACTTTCGGAGAAGCTTTTGCTGTCGGCAACGTCGCGCGAATTCAGGCCCTCCGGCGACATCGCACATCCACCGAGCAGCGCAATGGCAGCCCCCGTCAGCGCCGCACGCAAAGCGAACTTCATTTCCATGAACGATCCCCCAGCGCCCAACGATCGCCTCGCCCCCGAGTAATCACCGTCGTATTCGCGCTACCTGAAAGATACGCGAGTTCCCGTGAACCGTGCAATATGCGACGCGTCGAGACTTGGTGCTTTTGCCCCGGAGATGTCTTGACATGGCGGTCGAAGACCGAGGTTGAGGTCAACCCGCCTGCAGCGATCGTCGTCTATCGGTAGGAGCCGAACGCGAGGACCATCCGCATCGTTTGCGCGTGGGCGAAAATCGGCGGCGCACCAGTTGGCTCCGATGATGGGCCGGCATTCGGAACGATCGCCGCCAGCTTCCGTTGACTTCGATGCCTCGGATCGAACTTGCCAAGCCGCTCTCGCGAGCGATGCAGATCTATCGCCGCATGGCCAGACACGATCTGGACCAGGGGACGCGGCGCGCGCTGGCGCGGCACATGCGCGGGATGACCGATCAGGGCGTGCATGATCCCGGCCGGCTGACCGTCTGCGGCTTGAGCGATTTGCGTCAACTCGACCGACAACGCGACCGCGAGCGATCCTGACCTGTCGCGTCGGACACATGGCGATCGATCGTGAGCGGACCGCACCTCCGATCCGCCCGATCGCTTGGCTACATCACGCCTTTCAGTTCAGGCGACTGCGACGGAGATGGCCGGGGCAAGCCCGGCCATGACGACGATGAAATGGCGGGCATGACTTAGATCGACTACGCGATGGCCTTCTCGCGCCCAATCAATCCTCTGCTGGTAGCGACCGCCTCAGTTCGCACTGATCGCGTGCAGATGCATCGCGAGCATCATCGGATCGTGGTGCGGCTCGGCGGAATAGGACGCATGGGCCGTTGCGTGGTCATGGTTCGCGCCGGCATCGGCGCCATTCAGCGCAGCAGCGTCGGCCCGGGCATTCGCCAGCACCTGCGCGGCGCCGGCGGCATCACCCAGCTTGGTGAGGCTGGCGGCCGTCTCGGCGGCCACCGCGGAGGCGATCGCGACGGCCTGCTGCGGCGTCTGCACCGGTGCGGCGACCCCGGCGGCGTGCGGGATCTGGGCGAGCAGGGCCTGCGTGTCGGGGGTCGAGATATTGTAGCCGAGCGTCTCCAGCACCACGAGATCGATCGGCGACAGCGTCTGCGACGTGGTCGGATTGTAGAATTCGTTCAAGGGATCGCGGGCGCCCTGGATGCCGGTGTTGAGGAAGTCGGCCGGGTCCGACATCTGGCCGTAGTCGGCGATCTTGGTGAGCCCGCCGTCGAGCGAGAAATACGCGGGAGGCGCCGAGCTGATGCTGTTGTTGATCAGATGCTGCCCCGGCTTGGTGAAGTCGAACAGGTCGAAGATGTCGAGATTGCCCGGCGACGGCACCCGTCCCAGCGCATGCGACAGTTCGTGCAGCGCGACGCCGACCAGCGACTGCGTCGGGATGTCGGTGTTGAAGACGGCGAAGCCGTCCTCAGTCGTCGTGCTGTTTGGATCGATGAGCCCGAGCACCTTGGCCTGAGCATTGGCGACGAACACCTGGGAATGGCCCTGCACTGCCCGCCCCGTCGGCAGGTTGTCGAACACCGTGTCGCCGGCCGCCGCGTGGTCCTGCAGATCGGTTCGGAGCTGCGCGTAGCTGGCGAACACGCCATTGGAGACATTGGCGCCGGCCCCGCCGCCGGTGCCGGCGAAATCGATCGCGAGGTTGACCGTGGCCTGATCGGTGATCGCCGAGGACAGGATCGCCGCCGCCTGCTCGACGCCGGCGCGGAAGCTTTCGGGCGCGGCCGCGGCGGCGGCATCGAAGGTGAGGTTGAAGGTGAGCCCGCCGGTGTGAACCGAGACGGTCTCGGAGCCGTCGGCGTGTACCACCGGATCCGACACCGCGCCGGGCGGCAGCACGACAGGCGAGGCAGCCGCAGCCATATTGGTCGTCGTGTTCTTCGCCGCCGCGGCCGGATCGGGCATCATGAGGCCATCTGAGCTCAGCCCGAGCTGGTCATGGGTCAGCGTGTTCATCAGACGGACTCCTTGATCATGGCCCCCCGCGTCTCCAGCTGCGAGGCGTTCGCAGGCTGCGACCATCATCGGCAAGTGAGTGAAAAGTCTGACGCTGCCGGATCCACTTCGGGGCAGCCGTGCCACGGTTTGGATGCGGCCGGGCGGGCCCGCCATGCTCCTGCCGCGCTGGTCTCGCGCGACGAATGACGGCAATCTGCGGCAGGCGTCCGCGACGGATGCAGCCAACATCATTCAGATCGAGAGCCTCCCATGAAGATGCGCCCGCTCGGCCGTTCCGGCCTCAACGTTCCGCCCCTCTGCTTCGGCTGCAACGTGTTCGGCTGGACGGTGGACGAGGCGGCCTCGTTCCGCCTGCTCGACAAGGTGCTGGAGTCCGGCATCAACTTCCTCGACACGGCGGACGTCTATTCGCGCTGGGTGCCCGGCCACAGCGGCGGCGAGTCCGAGACCATCATCGGCAAGTGGATGAAGCTGCGCGGCAATCGCGATCGTGTCATCCTCGCCACCAAGGTCGGCATGGACATGGGCGACGGCAAGGTCGGGCTGAAGGCCGACTACATCGCGCGCGCGGTGGAGGACAGCCTGCGCCGGCTGCAGACCGACGTGATCGATCTCTATCAATCGCACAAGGACGACGAGACGACGCCGCAGGAGGAGACGCTGGCGGCCTATGACAGGCTGATCAAGGCCGGCAAGGTGCGGGTCATCGGCGCCTCGAACTTCTCGGCGGAGCGGCTGCAGGCCGCGCTCGAGCTGTCGGCGAAGAGCGGCTTGCCGCGCTATGAGAGCCTGCAGCCGGAATACAGCCTCGCCGAGCGCGCATCCTACGAAGGCGCGCTGCAACGCGTCTGCGAGAACTACGGCGTCGGCGTCATCACCTTCTTCTCGCTGGCCGCCGGCTTCCTCACCGGCAAGTATCGCTCGGAGGCCGATTTCGGCAAGAGCCCGCGCGGACAGCGCGGCATCCCGAAATACATGAACGAACGCGGCATGCGCATCCTCGCCGCGCTGGACGCGGTCGCAAGGGAGACCGGAGCGCAGCAGGCCTCGATCGCGCTGGCGTGGCTGCTGGCCAAGCCCTCGGTGACGGCGCCGATCGCCAGCGCCACCAGGCCCGAGCACGTCGACACGCTGGTGGCGGCGACGGAGCTCGCGCTGACCGCGGACCAGGTCGCGCGGCTCGACGCGGCGAGCGCGTGAGCGCCGGCGCGCGGCGCCACCATTCAGCGCCAGGCGTGCGACGTTTCGACACGCACGCAGGACGGTCGTTCTCCACCGAACACGGCCTGTGATCGAGGATTCGGCGCGCTCAGCGCCGGTCCCCGATCGCAACACTCGATCACGCTCCTGCACCGCATTTTCAGCACAGCGGTGAAGCGGGCCGGGCGACTTTGCAGCATCTCGCGGATCGCCACCTCACGGCCAAACTTCGGCCGGGATCGAACTGCTAAGTCCACTGTCCATTTAGAATGTATCGAGGAAGCGTTCGGTGAATCGTGTCGCGCGCGTAACTGTTGGCGCATTCCTATTTGCATGTGTTCTGTCATCCCTCGTGGCGCTGTCTGGCAGCGCCCGAGCGCAGCAATTGCCGCAGCGCCCGCCCACCGGCGGCGCCGTCGGTACGCTGCCGGACCGCGAGGCGCTGAACTCCGGCACCGTCACCGTGATCACCGCGCCGATCGGCGGGCCGATGTCGGTCATGGGCTCCGACATGGCCGCGGTGCTCGACGAGGGCGAGAGCCTGCGCGTGCTGCCGATCCTCGGCAGGGGCTCGGCGCAGAACCTCATCGACATCATCATGTTGAAGAACATCGACATGGGCTTCGTCACCACCGACGCGCTGGAATTCGTGAAGACGGAATACAACATTCCAGACATCGCCCAGCGCGTGCGCTACATCGCGCAGCTCTTCCACAACGACGTCCACATCATCGCGCGGCGCGAGATCCGCTCGCTGGAGGATCTCAATGGACGGCGGGTGTTCGCCGAGCGCTCGATCGGCCTGCCGGCGGCGCGCACGATCTTCCGCCGGCTCGGCATTCGCGCCGACATCGACTCCCAGACCGATCCGACCGGCGGGCTGCAGAAGCTGATCGACGGCCAGGGCGATGCCTGGATCGCATCGGTGTCGAAGGACGCGCCGATCATCAAGGGCATCAAGAACGAGGGCGGCCGGCTGCACCTCTTGACGGTCCCCTATGACCACGCGCTGCAGGACATCTATCTGCCGTCGTCGTTCTCGTCCGAGGAATATCCGAACCTGGTGCCGCCGGGCACCAAGGTCGAGACCGTCGCCGCCTCGACCGTGCTGATGGTCTACAATTGGCCGGAGAACAGCGAGCGCTATCGCCGTACGGCGCGGTTCGTCGACGCGCTGTTCGGCAAGATCCAGGTGCTGCAATCGCCGCCGCGGCATCCGAAATGGCGCGATACCGTGCTGTCGGCGCCGGTGCAGGGCCTGGTCCGCTTCAAGGCGGCGCAGGAATGGCTCGATGGCGCTCGCGCCATGCAGTCGCCGGGCCAGGATGCCAACCCGGCCGAATTCCGCAAGTTTCTCGACGAGCGCAAGGCGCAGGCGAGGATGTCGCCGGACGAGGCCGCGCGACTCTACAGCGACTTCCTGAAGTGGCAGCGGAGCAGGGAGCCGCGCTGAGCGCGGGCCGCCGGAAACGACGTCCCGGCATCAAGCGCGCGGCGGCGATCCCGCCTGCTCGGCCGTGCGCCGGACGGCCGGCAATGTCGCATCCGCAGCGTCGCCTTGCGAAGGCGCGGCGCGCGCGAAGCTGAGCTCGACCGTGGTGCCGCCGCCCGGCGTCTCGCGCAGCGCGACGCGGCCCTGATGCGTCGCCATGACCTGCGACACGATCGAAAGCCCGAGCCCCATGCCTTCGCCGCGGGCGTGGCCGCGCTCGAACGGCTGCAGCAGGCGTTCGGGCTGATCGGATTGCAGGCCGGGCCCCGAATCGATCACGCGCAGGCGCGCCGCGGCGTCGACCTCGACGAGGATCGGACCGCCCGCGCCGGCATGCGCGACCGCATTCCTGATCAGGTTGGAGAGCGCGACCGCGATCGCCGGCTCCGAGCCGCGGATCCGGACCGGCGCATCGCAGCCGGCGAAGCCGATCTCGAGCCCGGAGTGCAGCGCCATCGGCACATGCTCGGCGGTGACGCGCCGCGCCAACGCGACCAGGTCGATCTCGCCCAGCTCGTCCGGCTCCAGCGAAATCCGCGCCAGTTGCAGCAGCATGGTGACGATCGACGACAGCTTCTGGTTCTCGCCGACCAGTTTCGCGCGCAGGCCGGCATCCGGCACCGCCTCCAGCATGGTGCGGGCGTTGGTCAGCGGGGTCCGCAGCTCGTGGGCGGCATTGGACAGGAAGTTGCGCTGCGCCTCGGCGGCGTGGTCGATGCGCGACAAGGCGCGGTTGAAGGCGGTGACCAGCGGCAGCAATTCGGCCGGCGCGTCCCGCTCGGGCAGCCTTCGGCCGTCGGGCACGCCGTCGATCATCTCGGCCGCGCGTGCGACCGCACGCACCGGGCGGGCGATCAGCGTCGGCACGAACAACAGCGCGGCCAGCACGGTCGCGACCAGGACCAGGATGATCGGAAGCGCGACGATGGTCGCGTCGGTCAAGGTGCCCGTCATCAGCTGCGTCGACGTGTAGGCGACGCCGCCGGTCTCGATCAAGACCTCGCCGACCGGCGTATTGCGGACCGCCATCATCCGTTTCAGGCGCCGGGTCTCGCCGTCGATCGCATAGGCCAGGAAGCTGGTGCCGTTCTGCGACGACGGACCCTTGTGCGGCCGCCATTTCGGAATCGGCCCGTAGCTCACCTCGCCGCTCTTGTCGGAGACGACGTACCAGAACGTCGGGAAGTCCTGCATGATCGTGTCGAGGCGGGGCGTCTGCTTCACGAGCAATTGGCCGCCAGCATCGCGAGCCACGGCCTCCTTCAGCGCGTCGGCAACGTCGGCCGCACCCCACGTGCCGTCATCGTCGCCGCCGAAGCGGATCAGCAAGGCAGCGGCGCAGATCAGCATGATGGTGGTGACGACCGCAATCAGCGTCGCGGAGAGCAGCGTGATGGAGCGGCGGACACGGCTGAGCTTCTGCCACCTCACCTGCGTCACTCGCCGCTCAGGAGATAGCCGAGGCCGCGCACCGGCCTGATCGTCGCCCTGCAATTGGCTTCGCGCAGGCGGCGGCGCAGCCGCGACACATGGGCCTCGATCGCGTTCGACTGGATCTCGTCCTCGAAGCCGTAGGCCGCGGTCTCCAACGTCTCGCGCAGCACCACCCGCCCGCTGCGGCGAACCAGCGCCTCGAGGATCGCCAGTTCGCGCCTGGGCACCACGATCGGCGCCTGGTCGACGCAGACCGCGCGATTGACGATGTCGAAGCCCAGATTGGCGATCGAGACCATCGCGCCGCGGTCGAGAAACAGCCGGCGCAGCACCGCCCTCGCTCGTGCCACCAGCTCGATCGGCTCGAACGGCTTGGCGACGTAGTCGTCCGCGCCCTCGTCGAGCGCACGCGCGATGTCGGCGGGATCGTCGAGCGCCGTCAGCACCACGGTCGCGGGGCTCGGCTTCTGCTGCCGCAGGTCCGGCAATAGCGCCAGCCCGTCGCCGTCCGGTAGTCCGCGGTCAATCACCACGAGCTCGAAATTGCGCACCGCGATCGCCGCCCGCGCCTCGTCGAGCGTCGTGACGATGTCCGACGAGCCGAACGCCGTCGCGAGTGCATCCCGCAGCCAGAGCCCGAGCTGGGGATCGTCCTCAACGACCAGAACGCGCACGCCATCCTCCCGCAACATCGACAATCGGCTGTTCCTATCATTACAGACGGATTACAATAGGATTACGTCGACGGCATTTTGATACCGTTGTTTTTTTCAGCGCTCAATCGAAGTCGACCCGATCTGCCAGGGCTGATCGAGCCTCCATCGCGATATCTCAGTTGCAAGCTGAACGACTTCTCGGCCGGCGCGATTGCAGTGGTATGACGTGCCATGCCGCGATGATCCGATTTTCGACGTCAGCCTTTCGTAATCGTCTCGGCCTAGACTGGCATTCAAATACGCGCCGAGGATTCGCCCGCATGAAGCCTGCCGCATGATCGACCGGACATACCGGGCGATCCGCCATTCTTTGTCGGCCGCGGCTGCCGATCGCGCGTCACATCCGTCGCCTCATCATTGATCAACATCGACATGTTCCATGGCTTTGCGTTCTCGACCGTCGCCGAACGGTCGGACTGTCATCCGGCGGCCTGGCGCCGTCCGTTCCTGCGCTGGCTCGACGGCATCGAGGCCGGCTGGGCCGTGCCGCTGCTGCTGGTGTGCTTCGTGGCCGTGTGGACGGCCTATCTCTCGATCGCCTATGCCGGCGCGGGCCTGCATCCCGACGTGATCGAGACCTGGACATTCGGACGGCAGTTCGCCTGGGGCTACGACAAGCATCCGCCGCTGATGGGCTGGATCGCCGGTGCCTGGACCGCCGTCTTCCCTCTTTCCGACTGGTCGTTCCACCTGATGGCGATGACCAATGCGGCGCTGGCGCTGTGGTTCGTCGACCTGATTTCGCGCCGCTTCGTCGTCGGGGACAAGCGGGTGATCGTGCTGCTGCTGCTGATGCTGACGCCAGCCTATCAGTTTCACGCCCAGCGCTTCAACGCGAACTCGGTGCAATTGGCGACGTGGCCGCTCGCCACCTACTGCTTCCTGCGCGCGTTCGAAACGCGAACGCTGCCCTGGGCGGCCGCCGCCGGCCTGACGGCCGCGCTCGCGCTGCTCGGCAAGTACTACTCGATCTTTCTGGTGGTGAGCTTCGCATTCGCCGCCATGGCGCATCCGCAGCGACGCGCCTATTTCACCTCGGCGTCGCCATGGATCTCCACGGCCGCAGGCCTCGCCGCGCTGTCGATGCATCTCGACTGGCTCGTCGGACATGACGCGGCGCCCATCCAGCATGCGCTGATGCACGCGCGCTCCACCCTGGCGACGTCGTCGCGGGATGCCCTGTTCTTCCTGCTGGGGCTCGCGGCCGCGATGGCCGTGCCCGCCGTGACCTGGCTGATCGTCGCCGGCGCCAGGATCAGGTCTTTCACCACGGAGATGGCCGCGCTGGACGGCGGCCTCCGGCTGTTGTCCTATATCGCCATCGGCACGGTCGGCCTGCCCGTCATCAACGCGCTGATCATGGGCACCGACCTGCCCTCGCTATGGGCGCTGCAGGGGCTGTTCCTGTTCGTCGTGGTGATCGTCTGCGGCGCAGGCTATCCGATCGCGCGCTTCCACACCGTCAACATCGCGGTGCTGACGGCCGGGATCGCCGTCCTGGCTGCGATCGTCGCGGCGCCGCTCCACGCCTTCTACCGCAACAGGCACGGCTATGAGGAAGGCCGCACCTTCTACCAGCAGACCGCGCGGGAAGCGACGCGCCAATGGCGGGAGTTGACGGGGAAGCCGCTCGAGCATGTCGGCGGCACCGAGAGCCTCGCGCTCGCAACCGCCTTTTACAGCGCTGATCATCCCGCTTACGGTCTGCCCGTCTCGATCCACAAGACCGGTGCGGACTCTGGCAGCGAAGGCTGGATTTCGCTGTGCTTCCGCGACCAGGCGGATTGCATCGGCGCCGCGGAAGCGGCGGCCGCCCGATCCGGCACCTACGTCAAGCGCGAGTTCGCGGTGCAGGCGCGGCTGCTCGGCTGGACAGGATGCACACGAACGGTGGTGGCATTCCTGGTGACACGGCGGAAGGAACCATAGGGTTGAGGCAACGCCGGACGCGGCCGCCTCGTCAGCGGATCCGAACATTCGGACCAAGGACAAGGTCCCGCGTCGGCGGGACCTTGTCCTCGGGCGGCGGTCTCAGTCGTTGTCCCAGGATCCGTCGGAATAGCCGTCCCGGTAGCCGGACAAATAGCCGTCGCCATAGTTGCCGTATTCCGCGTCGTACTCATAGACGCGGTGACGACGATAGACGACCCGCGGCGGCGGATAGTCGTCGTAGCTGTAGACATAGGTGGGCGCGGAACGGGCGGTTGCCGCCGAACCGATCAGGGCTCCGATCGCCAGACCTCCGACGACGCCGGCGGCGACCGCCGCTCCGCGATTCCCGCCAGCGTTGGCCGGCGTGGCGATCGTGCCTGCGATGGTCGAGGCCATGATCATAAGCGCGCAAATTCGTTTCATTGGGTTCTCCTTGCGATCGGCTCGGCCGTCGCTGCGGGAGACTCGTGTCTGCGGCTTACCGCATCATTACAGACGGCGGATGGCAGATGCACAACGAACATGTGAGCGCGAGCACCGCCGCGAGGTCCATCATGGCAGGCCGTTCGGACGTGTGGGGCTGGGACACAAACCGAACGGCCTGCTCACTGGACTCCGACGACGTTCGAAGCCATGCGGCGCCAGATCATGATGGAAGGTGCCGCAGGTGGGACGGAGCCGACCTGATCAGGCCGGGCTTTCGGGTCTGCGGCGGCGCTCCAATGTCCTTCCGATCGAACGCCACATCGAGAGACGGCGAGCAATGGCTCATCATGACACGCTGCCGATGGCAAACCGATGTGACCTCGATCAAGGACGCGTTGAAGCTAGCGTCACGGCCTTACCGCAGGATTACAGTACGACGCGGATGATCCGGGCATCTCACCAGTGCATGGCCGGGAAAAATTCCAAGGGCGGCCGTGCTGATGACCTCCGTGCTGAACACAGCGCGCGCGAGCAGCGGGATTCGATGTGATGGAAGACAACAGGCCCTACAGCGCGCTGCGGTGCTTCACGTTCCGACGGCGCAACGGCGATGTAGTTCCGTATGAGCGGCGGCGATTTCAGAGCGTCCGGTGCGCGAGCTCACCGCGGCGTCGGAGATATCGCGCCCGCCTCATGCCCGCCCAGGAAACTCCGCAGTTCCGCCGGCGTGCGCGTGACGCGACGAGCGTTGCGCAGATCGCTCAGTTTCTTTCCCGTGCGACGCGAAGCGAAATCAGCAGGCATCGCGCTGGAATTGTTGTGCGGCTCCGCCGCCATCTGCTAGGGAGTGCGGCATCGCGCGATCAGCCGGTTGGGAGAGTGGGTGTCTCTGACACGCGAACGAATCGAAGGGCTCGCGCCTGATCAGGCCTCACTCGCCGCAGCGCTGAAGCTCGTGAAGCCTGCCAACTGGCCAATGCTGGCCGCGAGCAGCGATGCCGAGGTGCTGTGGGGCGAATGCCAGGGCTCCGGCGCGACGCCGTATCGCGTGGTCGCCGCGGCCGACGGCAGCGGCTACAAATGCACCTGCCCGAGCCGCAAGTTTCCCTGCAAGCACGTGCTGGCGGTGCTGTGGCAGCGGGTCGACAAGCCCGAGCGGTTCGAGACCACCAGCCCGCCGCAATGGGTCGAGGATTGGAGCGCGCGGAGGCGCGGCGCGAGCGGCCGCGCGCCGGGCAAGCCCAAGCCGGAGGGCGATGATGCGGGCGCGCCACCGTCGCTCGATGCCGCCCTGGCAGAGGCCGCGACGATTGCTCCCGCCGACCCAAAGGCTGCCGCGCGCGCCGAGGCGCAGCGCGAGCGGATCAGGGCCGAGCGCGAGGCGGCGATCCTCGCCGGACTCGACGAGCTGGAGCGCTGGATCGCGGATCAGCTCAACCAGGGGCTTGCCGATTTCGCCGCCCGCGCCGCGTCCGCCGCGCGCACGCTGTCGACGCGACTGGTCGACGCCAAGGCCGGCGGCCTCGCTGCGCGGCTCGACCAGCTCTCATCCGAACTGTTTCGCGTCGGAGAGGATCGCCGCGCCGATCTCGCCATCGAGCAGCTCGGCACCATGTCCCTGATCGCCTCGGCCTACCGGCATCAGGACCGGCTGCCGGCACCGCTGCGCGAGGATGTCCGACGCGCGGTCGGCTGGTCGCTGCGCCGCGAGGAGCTGCTGGCGGACGCCACGGCCCCGCGCGCGAGCAGCGTGTGGATCGTTGCCGCCAACCTGTCCGAAGTGCAGCCGGACAAGCTGCGCAGGCTGGAGACGTGGCTCGTCAACACGGGCGATGACCCCGGCCAGCCGCGCGCCGCGGTGCTGATCGATTTCGTGCCGGTGTCCGGCGGCGGCGCCGGATTTCCGTTCGCGCCGGGGGAGATCATCGACGGCGAGGTCGTGTTCTATCCGTCGGCCGCGCCGTTGCGCGGGCTGCTGGCGAGCCGCAAGACCGCGGCGACCGCGACCTGGCCGCGGCCATCGCCGGGGCTCGCCCCAGCGCTGCAGGACTACACGGCGCGGCTCGCCGCGCTGCCGTGGCTCGATCGCTGGCCGCTGCTGCTCGCGGGCGTCACGCTTCACACCGCGGGAAAGGGTGCGCTCGTCATCGCCGACGAGGCCGGAGCTGCGATCGCGGTGGAGCGCGGCCAGTTCGACCAACTGACGCCGCTGCTCGGCCTCGAGGACCTGTCGCTGCTGTGCCTGTGGGACGGCCGCATTGCGCAGGTGCTGGCCGCCGAAACGGCGCTCGGCCGCTGGCATCACGAGGGCTGACGATGGCGAGCGCGATCGATCCCCAGAGCCATGCCCGCCTGCGCCAATCCTTCCTGCTTGGCCTGGCGCGGCAGCCCTTGACGACGCCGCCGGCGCTGGCCGAACTGTTGCCACACGGACGCGAGCCCGCGCTGCCACTCCTTGCGCTGGCCGCGCAATGGCAGCGCTTCGCCGGCGCGACGGCGCCTGTCGCCGATCCCATGGCGGATGCCGCCCTGCGGCTGCACCAGGACGCGCGGCCCATCCTGCCCGAGGCGGCGCGGCGCGCGCTCAAGGCATTGGCGCGCAGCGTCGAGAAGTCGCTGGCGTCGAGCGCCTTGCCGCTCGCGCTGCGCCGTATCCAGGCCGCCGGCTGCCGGCTGCATCCATTCGATCTGCCGGATTTCGTGCCGCACATCAAAGCCAATGCCGAGGACCAAGGCCTCGCCGAGCGCGCCTATCTGGCGCTGATCGCCTCCGACGCCGATGACGATGCCACCAAGGGCCTGTTCTTCGAACGCATCACCATGGAGAACTGGACCACCTTCCCGAAGACGCAGCGCCGCGCCTTCGTGGCGGAGCAGCGCCGCAACAATCCCGCCGACGGCCGCGCGCTGATCGAATCGGTCTGGAAGAGCGAGCCCGCGCCGGTCCGCGCTGCGCTGCTCGATGCACTGATGGTCGGCCTCGGCCCCGATGATCGGCCGTTTCTGGAGAGCCTGAGCGCCGATCGCGCCGACAGCGTCAAGCAGCTCGCCGCACAGCTCCTGACCCGGATCGCCGAACGCACCGAGCACGGCGCCCGGCTGACCGAGGCCGCGCGGTGCTTCCAGCGCGCGGGCTCGTTGCTGGCCAAGATCGGCCTCGGCGCGGCGTCGACAGTGACCTTCAAGCTGCCGGCCGACGGCCTGAAATGGCAGGAGGCCGAGGCGTTGCGCGAGCGGCTGTTCGGCGGGCTGCGGCTCACCGCGCTCGCCACGGCGGTCGGCGCGCCGCCCGAGGCGCTGATCGCTTCACTGCCGCCGTCCGAGCACCGCGTGCTCACGCTGCTGATGGATGCCGCCGCGGCCGAGGGCGATGACGACACCGTGCTGCGCATCATCGGCGCGCGCCTCTGCGGCGGTGACGCACTGCACGGATATGCGCTGATGTCCTTGGCGGCGAAGGCCCGCCAGCCGCTCGCGCCGCAGGTCGCCGAACGCGTGCTCGCATCGCCGGCCTGGCAGAAGGCGATTCAGGACCTCGCCGACGCGACGACACCGGCGGCGCAGAAGGACGACGGCCGGCTGGTGCTCATGGCTGCGCTGATGCCGCGCGCGACGATGCCCGCCTTCGTCGCCACGCTCACCCCGCTGCCCCCCGCGACCGCGCGCGCGGCCAAGGATTTCGCCGACCTCGTTCTCGCGTTGCCGACGTAACGCACCATCAAACAGTCCGGAGCACGCCCATGACAAACGCTGATGCGAGCCCAAGCGACGGCCAGTTGCGCCGCTCCGCGGAAGCATTGCATGCCCACGAGCTCGAGGCGTTGGCGCAGGAGGACACGCGGGCGCGGCCGGCGCAATGGCGGCTGTCGCCGCAGGCGGTCGTCACCTATCTGATGGGCGGCCGCACCAAATCGGGTGTCGAGATCACGCCGAAATATATCGGCAACCGCCGGCTGATCGAGACCGCGGTGGCGACGCTCGCGACCGACCGCGCGCTGCTGATCCTCGGCGTGCCCGGCACGGCGAAGTCGTGGGTCTCCGAACATCTCGCCGCCGCGATCTCCGGCTCGTCCGAGCTGATCGTGCAATGCACGGCCGGCACCGACGAGAACCAGATCCGCTACGGCTGGAACTACGCGCTGCTGCTCGCCAAGGGCCCCTCGCGCGAGGCCATGGTGGCGACGCCCTTGATGCGCGCGATGGAAGCGGGGCGGATCGTACGCTTCGAGGAGCTGACCCGCATGCCGTCGGACGTGCAGGACACGCTGATCACGGTGCTGTCGGAGAAGCTGATGCCGATCGCGGAGATCAACGACGCCGTTCACGCCCGGCGCGGCTTCAACATGATCGCGACGGCGAATGCGCGCGACAAGGGCGTCAACGAATTGTCCTCGGCGCTGAAGCGGCGCTTCAACGTCGTGGTGCTGCCGCTGCCGGCCGACCTCGATGAGGAGGTGAGGATCGTCACCAAGCGCGTCGGCGAAATCGGCGGCGGTCTCGAGCTGCCGAAGATCGCGCCGGCCGACCAGGAGATCATGCGCATCGTCACGGTGTTCCGCGAGCTGCGCGACGGCCAGACGCTCGACGGCCGGCTCAAGCTGAAGTCGCCGTCGGGCTCGCTGTCGACGGCGGAAGCCATCGCGGTGACCATCGGCGCCTGGGCGGAAGCCGGCCATTTCGGCTCCGGCGTGATCGATGCGCAGAGCATGGCGGCGAACCTCGTCGGCGCCATCGTCAAGGATCCGGTGCAGGACACGGTCGTGCTGCAGGAATATCTCGAAACGGTGGTGCGCGAGCGCAAGCCGTGGGCCGATCTGTACGGCGCGATCCGCGACGTGATCTGACATGGCCGCGCCGCAACCCGATCGCCTGCATCTGCTCGGCATCCGGCATCACGGGCCGGGATCGGCGCGCGCCGTGCTATCAGCGCTCGACGCGGCCGATCCGGCCGTGGTGCTGATCGAAGGGCCGCCGGATGCCGATGAGCTGATCGCGTTCGCCGCCTCGCCCGCGATGGCGCCGCCGATCGCGCTGCTGGTCCACGCCCAGGACGATGCCGCCAATGCGAGCTTCTTTCCGTTCGCGCTGTTCTCGCCCGAATGGCAGGCGATCCGCTGGGCGCTGGCGAGGGGACGGCCGGTCCGCTTCATCGACCTGCCGGCGTCCTACCGCCTCGCCGA
The DNA here is from genome assembly GCF_051167875.1 of Bradyrhizobium sp. HKCCYLRH3097. NCBI lineage: Bacteria > Pseudomonadati > Pseudomonadota > Alphaproteobacteria > Hyphomicrobiales > Nitrobacteraceae > Bradyrhizobium > Bradyrhizobium sp. HKCCYLRH3097. The sequence goes on along the minus strand of NZ_JBNPTX010000001.1, from coordinate 822,056 downwards.
ACGGGCCAAGCCGAAGCAGCCGGAGGGCAATGAAAGCGAGGCCGCGCCGGAGGACGCCGATGCGCCTGCGCCAGATGAGCCGGACACGGTCGATCCTGAGCTGGCGCAGATCCGGCGCGACCCGCTGGCCTATCTCGCCACCCTTGCCGGCTATGACGACAGCGAGTCCTGGTGGAATGCGATCGTCGAACAGGGGGCGCATGGTCCGGAGATTTTTGCCGCGCTGGAAGCCGCGATCGCGGCGTTGCGCGACAAGATCGATCCGCTGCGCTACCAGCCTGCCGATGAAGCCCGGCGCGAGCTGCGCCGCGAAGCGCATATGCGCTTGGAAATCGCGGCGGCGCTCGGCGAGCAGGACGGGGCCGTCGCCGTCATCTGCGGCGCCTGGCACGTGCCGGCACTGCGGCGGAAAGTGGCGCTGAAGGATGATCGCGCGCTGCTGAAGGGGCTGCCGCAGGTCAAGGTCACCGCCACCTGGGTGCCGTGGACGGAGACGCGCCTCGCGGCCGCGTCGGGCTACGGCGCCGGCGTAATTTCGCCGGGCTGGTACGCGCATCTGTGGCAGGGACTGCAGCACGGAGGGGCCGCCGCGCTCGACGCCACCGGCTTCACGACCCGCTGGCAGGCCCGTGTCGCGGAGCTGCTGCGGCGGAACGGGCGGCCGGCATCGACGGCATCTGTCATCGAGGCGTCCCGGCTCGCGATCACGCTGGCCGCGTTGCGCGACGTCGCTTTGCCGGGATTGGCCGAGATGCGCGAGGCGAGCCTTGCGACGCTCTGCGAGGGCGAGACGGCGCCGTTCCGCCTGATCGAGCAGCAGCTCATCATCGGGCAACGTGTCGGCGAGATCGACGACAGCGTGCCGCAGATGCCGCTCGCCGCCGATCTCGCGCGCTGGCAGCGCAAGCTGAAGCTGAAGCCCGAGGCGCTCGACACCGACATCGCGCTCGACCTGCGCAGCGAGGCCGGGCTTGCCAAGTCGCAGCTCCTGCACCGGCTGGGCCTGATCCAGGTGCCGTGGGGACGGTTGCAGGGATCGGGACAGAGCCGCGGCACCTTTCGCGAGAACTGGCGCCTGCGCTGGGAGCCGGAATTCTCGGTGCGTCTCGTCGAGGCGCTGGTGCACGGCACCACCGTCGCGCAGGCTGCGGGCAATGCCGCCGTCACCAACGCACAGGCGGCGACCTCGTTGAACACCGTCGCGGCCATCGTGCGCGGCTGTCTCGAAGCGGGTCTGAGCGAGGCGGCCGAGACGACGATCGCGCTGCTGCAGCAGCGCTCGGCCGCGACAAGCGATGTTGCCGATCTCACCGAGGCCGTGCCGCCGCTCGCCGAAATCCTGCGTTACGGCACCGCACGGGCGCTGCCGACCGAGGCGCTGCGGCTGCTGGTGACCAGCCTCGTCGAGGCGATCTGTGCCGGCCTCGTCTATGCCTGCCGCAGCCTGCAGGCCGACGTCGCCGCCGATCTCCGCGGCAGGCTGGCGCGGCTCGACGTCGCGATCGGACTGATCGAGGATCGCGGCCTGCGCGACGGCTGGAGCCGCGCGCTGCTGCACGTCGCCGCCGATGCGGCGGCGCATCCGCTGTTGAAGGGCCTGGCGAACCGCGTGCTGTACGATCAGGGCATCGTGTCACCGGAGCAGACCGCGCTGGCACTGTCGCGCGCGCTGTCCCACAGCGTGCCGACGCTGGAGGCCGGCGACTGGCTCGACGGGTTTCTCGGCCAGAGCGGCCAGGTGCTGCTGCACGACCAGATGCTGCGCCGGATCATCGACGGCTGGCTGGCTGCGATCGACGACGAGGCGTTCAACAACCTGCTGCCGGTGATGCGCCGTGCCTTCGCGAGCTTCGACCGCAACGAGCGGCGGCGCCTGCTGGACGAACTGGCCAGGCAGCGGCCGCTGGCCGTCGGCTCCACCTCCGACGCCAGCCCGCTGCTGCCCGCGCCGCTGCCGGCCACCGCCGCCGGCTTCGACGCGGCCCTGCCCTTGCTGCTGACCATCCTCGGCGCCGACCGGCCGATCAAGGAAGCCAATCGATGAGCGACGACGCTGATGCCGAGCGCAACCGCCGCTGGCGCCTCGTGCTTGGCGGCGACGACCAGGCCGGCCTGTCCGATCGCGATCGGCGCCTCGATGCGGCACTGGCCGGACTCTATGACGCCGGCTCCGGCGGCAAGCGCGGCGGCGGCCGACGCGGCGGTCTCGGCGGCTCGGCGCCGCGCGTCGCGAGCTGGCTCGGCGACATCAGGGAGTTCTTTCCGGCACCGGTCGTGCAGGTGATCCAGAAGGACGCGTTCGAGCGGCTCGGCCTGAAGGAGATGCTGCTGCAGCCTGAGTTTCTCGCAGCCCTCGAAGCCGACGTGCATCTCGTCGCCGACCTCATGGCGCTGCGCTCGGTGATGCCGGAGAAGACCAAGTCGACGGCGCGCCAAGTCGTCGCCAAGGTCGTCAAGGAGCTGATGGAAAAGCTCGATGCCCGCACCACCGAGACGATCCGCGGTGCGGTCGACCGCCGCCGCCGCACCCGCCGACCGCGCGCCGGCGACATCGACTGGCCGCGCACGATCGGCAAGAACCTGCGCCACTGGCAGGCCGAGCATCGCACCATCGTGCCGGAGACGTTGATCGGGCACGCGCGCGCCGCGCGCCGGACCAATCTGGAGGAGGTGATCCTGTGCGTCGACCAGTCGGGCTCGATGGGCACCTCCGTCGTCTACTCCTCGATCTTCGCCGCGGTGCTGGCCTCGATCCCGGCGATCGCGATGAAGCTCGTGGTGTTCGACACCAACATCATCGACCTCACCGAGGAGCTGGCCGATCCGGTCGAGGTGCTGTTCTCGGTGCAGCTCGGCGGCGGCACCGACATCAACCAGGCGCTGGCCTATTGCGAGCGCCTGGTGCGCGAGCCGGCGCGCACGCACATGGTGCTGATCAGCGACCTCATCGAGGGCGGCATCGCCGAGCAGATGCTGGCCCGCGCCAGGGCGCTGGTCTCGTCGGGCGTCAACCTGATCGTGCTGCTCGCGCTCAACGACGACGGCCGCCCGGCCTACGACGCCAAGCACGCCGCGATCCTGGCCGCGCTCGGCTGTCCGGTGTTCGCCTGCACGCCGCATCAGTTTCCGGAGTTGATGGCAACCGCGCTGAAGCGCCAGGACATCTGGTCGTGGGCCGCAGCACAGGACATCAAGCTGGTGCGGCCCGAGGACGGCGTACCTGGCGTGTAAATGAAGCGTCTCGTTCTGTCATGCATCCTGCTGCTCGGGCGCTACGCTGTTCTGCCGGTCGTCGCGCTGGCCGCCGGATTGCTGTTCATCTGGCTGATCGCGCTGGACGACTACACGAGAGTTGCGCTCATCACCGCCCCCATCATGTTCTGCGTGGTCGCGGCCGCCGTCGCGCTGGCGCTCGGAATTCTTTTCGTGCCGGCCCGGCGCGAGCGGAGCAACGTCCTGGACGAAGCAATGGCGCCCGCGCTCTGGCGGATCTGGCAGGAGCTCGATCCAGCCTTCGCCAAGCCGACGCGCACGCTGCGGTTCGACGCCGAGTTCAATGCGTCGATCAGCGAAGCGCGCGGCTATGCCGGCATCTTCCGCCAGCACGTCACGATGACCGTCGGACTGCCGCTGCTGATGATCCTCGACGAGCGGGCAATCCGCGCCACCATCGCCCACGAGGTTGCCCATGCCGAGCTGCGTCACATCACCGGGGCCGGCAATCTGTTCGACTTTCTGCGCGCCTGCGAGAACGTTCTGCATTATGCGAACCCCGATCGCACCATCACCGGCCGGATTGCAGCACGGCTGCTGCGTGCCGTGCTTGGATGGGTCAACAGGGAGTATCTCGCACTCTCACGTCAGAATGAGCTGGCCGCCGACCGGCGCGCGGCCGCGCTTATGGGACCATCCGAGATGGCGCGATCGCTCGTGCTGATCGCCGGTGGCGTGGCACGACTGCGCGAGCTGGTGTTCTCTCCCTTGGAGACCGACATGCTCGGCGCCATCAGCCTGCCGGCGACGCCGCTGCAGCGCATGTCGACCCATCTCGTCGACATCCGCGACCATGATGCGCTCACCGCTGCTGCGGCCAAGACGATCGAGGAGGAGTCCATGGAGGACCCGAACTCGACCCACCCGCCGCTCCGTGCGAGCCTTGCCAATCTGGGCTGTGCCACGCTCCCCGCGGTCGATCCGATCGAGGCCCCGGCCATCGCGCGACTGCTCTCACCGGATGCGGCGCGCGACCTTTCGGCCCAACTCGACGCCGAGTGGCGCAAATTGGCACAGACCAGGGTCCGTCTTGGAGGCTGATATTCAGCATACCTGCCGGCGACGCCTGCCCCCGTGGAACTCGGCGCGCATCTATGCTAAGGTGCTGCCGTGCACGATCTCCGGGAGCCTTCGGTGCGACGCGCGCAGGTCAAGGTCGATGTCCAGGCCGACGAGCCGGACTGGGCACCTGCGCGACAGGACTTATGGCAGCGCATTGCCGCGCATGATTTCGAGCCGGATACGCCGTTCAACTTCACCCAGCGGTTGGCGCGCGACCATGGCTGGAGCCTCGATGAGGCCCGGGCCGCGATCGAGGCCTATCGCCGCTTCTGCTTTCTCGCGATGGTTTCGCCGACGCCGGTGACGCCCAGCGAGGTGGTTGACGAGGTCTGGCACCAGCATCTGATCTATTCGCGCGACTATTGGGTGATCTGGTGCGGCGAACGGCTCCAGGCCCCGCTGCATCATGATCCGACGCCCGGCGGACCGCAGGCGCAGATGACCTACCGCCGGCAATATGCCGAGACGCTGGCACTGCATGAACGCTTCTTCGGTCCGCCCAGCCCCGATCTGTGGCCTGCGACACACATCCGCTTCGCCGGACCGCGCTATCACGTCACCGACCTCACCCATTGGCTCATTCTGCCCCGGCCCCGCGCATGGCTGCGGCGGCTGTTCAGGAGATGAATATGGCGCTCAATCCGTTCGACTGGACGGCCGGCCCATTCCTACTCGTCTACATCGTTCTCGGCGCCATCATTTTCCTCAAGGCCTTCGCTCTACGCGGCACGATCGGCCCGGCCGCGGCCAAGCCCCAGCCGCCTTTGAACGAGCTCGAGCTGGCCTATCTCGCCGGCGGCGCGCCACGTTTCGGCGATACCGTGCTGCTCGGCTTCGCTGCGAACGGCGCAGCAACCTTCACCGCCCGCGATCACAAGATAACAGTGACTGATCAGACGTCGCTGGCGGCGCTGATGGACCGTCCGCCGCGGCTTGCATTCCGCCCGGAGATGACACGGCAGGAATTCCAGCAGGCGCTTGCGCCGCTTGCGGCGCGCATTCAGGCGCGGCTGGAGGCTCTCGGCTATGCACCGACCGACAGCCAGATGGTGGCATTCCGCAAGACCGTGTTGCCATTCGTCGGCGCGCTCATCCTGTTCGGACTGATCAAGGTCCTCGTCGGCGCTTCGCGGCAACACGACGTAGGCTTTCTAATACTACTACTCGGTCTTACGGCGCTGGGCGCGGCGATGATCGCAAAGGCGCCCTCCCGCACATACGCCGGCAACGAGGTGCTGCGGAGCTATCAGGCGACGCATGCGCGCGCAGCCCGCGCCCCGCGCGAGCATGAATTGCTACTGGCCGTCGCACTGACCGGCGCGGCGGTGCTGTCCGGCACCGCCTACGCTTCGGTGCTGGCAACATCCAAGGCGCTGAGCAGCAGTGGCGGTGGTTGCGGCGGTGGCGGTTGCGGAGGTGGTGGTGGAGGCGGCTGCGGCGGTTGCAGCTGACAATCAATCGCTCTTCGCCGGTGTCACCGCCGTAGACTTTCCTGTTCGCATCCGACGCGGCATCATGCGCGTCATGAACGACGAAGCACGGCGCGGCATCGGCCATTCGACCAATCTCGTGGGACGTCCCTCGGAATGGCTGGCGAGCTGCGCCTTCAACGACAGCGCGGCGCCGCTGCACATCTGGGGCGTCACCGAGATGAACCCCAGCCTGTTCACGATGCTCGCGCAGGCGGAGCATCTCAACGAGGCCGGCCAGGCCTTCTCGGCCTACATGATGGCGATGTTCGGCCTCGATCCCGAGCAACGCGCCGCGACGTCCGGCGGCCAGCGGCGTTTCCGCTCGTCCTTCCTGCGGCTGATCCAGGGCTGGGGCTTCGACAGCAACGGCCCGGAAGGCGCCGTGCTCAAGGGCTGGGTCGAGAGCCGGTTCGGCCTCGGTCCGTCCTACCACAAGGAGATCATCGAACGCGTGGCAAGCCGGGCCTGGACGACCTATGTCCAGGAGAAGATGTCGAGCCGCTTCCACAACAATGCGATCTGGGTGCAGCTCGATCTGCTGTTCGAATTCTGCCAATGGGCGATCCGCCGCTTCGCCTTTCCAGGCGAGACGCATCTGACGCTGCATCGCGGCGTCAATTCGTTCGACGAGCATTGGATCGTGGCGCGAACAACGCGGCGCGAGGCGGTGGTCCGGCTCAACAACCTCGTCTCGTTCTCCTCCGACCGCGACACTGCGGGCTGCTTCGGCGACATGATCCTCACCGCGCGGATTCCCGTCAGCAAGATCGTGTTCTTCAACGGCCTGCTGTCGTCACATGCGCTGAAGGGCGAAGGCGAATACCTCGTGATCGGCGGCGACTACCGCGTGAGCGTCGACTATGTGTGAGCGGATCGCAGCATGACCGCACCCGACGTCGAGGAACGCGCGCTCGCGGCCTATCTCGGCTTTGCCATCGGCGACGCGCTCGGCGCCACCGTCGAGTTCATGACCCGAGGCGAGATCGTCGCGCAATACGCCATGCATCGCGACATCATCGGCGGCGGCTGGCTCAAGCTCAGGCCGGGGGAGGTCACCGACGACACCGAGATGTCGCTGGCGCTGGGACGCTCGCTGATCCGCAAGCGCGGCTTCGACGCGCGCGACGTCTGCGAGGAGTTTGCCGCCTGGCTCCGGACCGGGCCGGCCGATGTCGGCAACACCTGCCGCCGCGGCATCCGCCGCTACGTCATGCACGGCACGGTCGAAGGCGTCTACGCCGAAGGCGACGCCGGCAATGGCGCGGCGATGCGCGTGCTGCCGGTGGCGCTCGCGACGCTCGAGGCACCGGACAACGCCGAGACCTGGACGCTGGCGCAGGCACGCGCCACGCACCATCATCCGCTGTCGGACGACGCCTGCATCGCGCTGGTGCGCATGACTCACGCCTTGCTGCTGGGGGAGGGCCAGGACGCCGTCCGCCGCGAAGCCGATGCTCTGATCGGCAAGCACCGCGCCTTCAGCTTCGTCCCCTATCCGGGGCGGAGCTCGGCCTTCGTCGTCGACACCATGCAGACCGTGCTGCACCACTATCTTGCCGCCGACTCGTTCACCGAATGCCTTGTGCAGACCGTCAACCAGGGCGGCGATGCCGACACGACGGGTGCGCTCGCGGGCATGCTGGCCGGCGCCACCCATGGGCTGGCGGCGATTCCTGCGCGCTGGCGCGACAGGCTCGACCGCGAGGTGACGGCGGACATTGAGGTGCAGGTGCCGCGGCTACTGGCGATTGCGCGCGCGACTCGGGCCTGATGTCTTGGAGCAATGGCATCCAGACGTCGCAAAGTGTGCCGGCCGTGGCGGATCGGCTCCGACCGATCGTCGTCTCAGCCACGGCCCTCAACCATTCTGCGCCAACACCTCGCGCAGCGCGTCCGTCAGCCGCGCGAGCTCCGTCTCCGAGCCGATGGTGATACGCAGATAGTCCGCGATCCGCGGGGCGGTGAAATGGCGGACGAGCACGGCGCGCTGGCGCAACGCTGCGGACAGCGCCTGGCCGGAATGGTCCGGATGCCGGGCGAAGACGAAATTGGCGCTGGACGGCAGCACCTCGAAGCCGAAAAGAACCAGCGCGGCGGTGAGGTCCGCGCGGTTCTTCATGATGACCGAGCGCGCCTGCTGGAAATGGGCGTCGTCCTCGATCGAGGCGATCGCGCCGGCCTGGGCGGGGCGGCCGAGCGGGTAGGAGTTGAAGCTGTCCTTGACCCGCGTCAGGCCTTCGATCAGCGCGGCGTCGCCGATCGCGTAGCCGACGCGGAGTCCTGCGAGCGCGCGCGATTTCGACATCGTCTGCACCACCAGCAGGTTGGGATGCTCGGAGATCAAGGGGATCGCGGTCTCGGCGCCGAAATCGACATAGGCCTCGTCGATGACGACGGCCGCGTCGCTGCGGGCAGCAACCAGCCGTGCGATCTCGGCACGCGACAGCGCAATTCCGGTCGGTGCGTTCGGATTGGCGATGATCACCGGGCCGGGACGGCCGACATAATCGTCGATACGCACGCGCATCTCGGCATCGAGCGGAACGGTCGCGTAGTCGATTCCGAGCAGCCGGCAGTAGACCGGATAGAAGCTGTAGGTCACGTCAGGGAACAGAAGCGGCGCCGGCTGCTTCAGGAGCGCCGCGAAGGCATGCGCCAGCACCTCATCCGAACCGTTGCCGACGAACACCTGCTCGGGTGAGACCTTGTGATAGACCGCGAGGGCCTCGCGCAGCCGCGTTGCCTGGGGATCGGGATAGAGGCGCAAGGTGTCGGCCGCGGCGGCCCGTATGGCCCCGATCGCCTTCGGCGAGGGCCCGAACGGACTCTCATTGGTGTTGAGCTTGACCAGGCCCGGGATCTGCGGCTGCTCGCCGGGCACATAGGGCGACAGCCGATGAACGAGCTCGGACCAGAAGCGACTCAAGATTGTTCTCCTGCGCACCCGAGATCCGCCGATCGACGCATCGATCGGAAGCGATGGACGTGCGAACTGAACGTGGTGTGGATCATCGGCAAATGGCGCGCCCGGAACGATTCGAACGTCCGACCCTCAGATTCGTAGTCTGATGCTCTATCCAGCTGAGCTACGGGCGCGTTTTTCGCATTTGACAGGCTCCGGGCCAGGGGCCGGATCCCGGAAGGCCGGAGCGGCAAACGCCGGCAGGCCTCGCGAAGGGCCCCTGACTAACGGCTCGGAGACCGCTTGGCAAGGCTGGAGCGGGACATTTTGCGACCATTTTTCCGCAGACGCGCCGGTGCGGTTCGGCATGGCCGGAGCGGACGGGCTTCGTTCCGACACGCCAGGAGTTCCGCGCTCGACGCCTGCGGCATCGCCCGCCGGAATGGCAGGTGAGGCCGATCGGGTTCAGGCGCTGGCGCGCTCGGTCCAGAAGGTCTGCAACTCGACAGGACGGTCGGGGATCGTGATTCGGAAGGTCGCCCCCAGGGTCCCTTCGACCAGTTGGATGTCGCCATCATGGGCCCGGACCAATTCGGCCGCAATCGCAAGGCCCAGCCCCGAGCCGCCCGGACGACCGGCACCGCGGAAGGCCTCGAACAGGTGCTCCCGCACCTTCGCCGGGACACCGGGACCCGTGTCCGAGACCTCCAGGATCGCCACCCCGCCTTCGCGGCGGCCGGTGATGCGGATCTGGCGCACGCCGGCGTCCGCCGCGAGGCTGTCCAGGGCCTGGGCGGCATTGCGCACCAGGTTGAGCAGCACGCGGAACAGCTGGTCGGGATCGGCATCGATCTTCAGCCCGCGCTCGATCGCCGCGATCCAGGTGATCGAGGCATCCGGCGACAGGCCGGCGGTCTCTCGCACCTCGGCGACGACGGGCTCGACCACCACCATGCGGCGGTCCGGCGCCGGCTCCTGGACCTTGCCGTAGGACAGCGTCGACTGGCAGAACGCGATGGCGCGCTCCAGCGAGCGCATCAGCTTCGGCGCGAAGCGCTGCACCCGCGGATCCGGCACGCTGGCGAGCTGATCCGACAGCAGCTGCGACGAGGCCAAGAGGTTGCGCAGATCGTGGTTGATCTTGGACACGGCGAGGCCGAGCGCGGCGAGCCGGCTCTTCTGATGCAGCATCGAGACGAGGTCGCGCTGCATGTCGGCGAGCTCGCGCTCGGCGACGCCGATCTCGTCGGAACGCTGGCTCGGCACGATGATTCGCGCCACGCTCTCCGGATTTTCGTGGAAGCCGACGAGGCTCGCGGTGAGACGCCGCATCGGCCGCACGAACAGGAAATGCAGGGCAAGATAGACCAGCGCCGCGGTCAGCACCGCCAGCAGCAGCGACACGCCGAGCAGGTTGCGCGAGAACCGGTACATCGCCTTGCGCAGCGGCTTCTCGTCGGTGACGACCTCGATGAACTGGGCTCGGCCGGGCGCCGGTCCGATCACCCGCATGGTGTGGTCGCCGGTCTCCGTCATCATCGTCAGCGAGTTCACGATCGACGACCACGCCGTCATGTCGCGCATGTCGAAGTCGTGGTCGATCGAGGCGGGCAGGTCGGCGCTCGCGAGCAGACGGCGCTGCTGGCCCATCTTGATGGCGACGCCGCGCGCGTTGATGGAGGTGAGGATCTGCCGCGCCAGCGAATCCGGCACCATGCCGGACGGCGCGGCGTCGAGCACCAGGGCAGCGGTATTTGCGGCCGCCAGGCGGTCGTTGAGCCGGTTGGTCCAGAAATTGGCGATCGCCGGCACGTAGATCAGCACCTCCGCGATCATCACCAGCGGAATGGTCAACAGCAGCAGCTTTCCAGACAAGCCGAGCCGCCGCGACCGTTTCGGTCGCAGGCGCTCCAGGATTGGCTGGTTGTCGCTCTCGGTCACGTATCGCCCTTGTAAGAGACACCCCACCCTTACGGGACCGCAAGATGGGACTGCACCGGAGTCCGGTCAAATTACGGATCGCTCATGTTCCGGTTTCCAAATCGTTCATAATGGAACCCGAAACTGCACGACCTCTGACGTCTTCAACCCCGCCGCGCCGAAGCCATTCTTGCCTTCGTCGTGTGCGCAGGGTCTTGTGCGCAGGGTCTTGCGTTCTCGTCCTGCCTCGTGTCGTTCGCGACGCTGACCCACGGCTGGTGACGAAGGTCTTGACGAGATCTCGGCGTCGTCGATCCCTGCACCGCCTATGACGTCTTGCCGCGATTGACGAAGGCAGGACGCTCCCTTATAAGCCGCGCCAACCGTCCGCGATGACCCGGCTCGCCCGGGAGCGGCTCGATTTCAGGGCCGGCAGCGGTCCATTTCGGGCCCGTAAACATCACCGGACATCAATCGACATTTCAAGCAGGCAAGTTGTCAACTGGCAAATTGCCCGTCAGCGGAGAACGACCCGTGAAGCGGACTTATCAACCCAGCAAACTGGTGCGCAAGCGCCGTCACGGCTTCCGCGCCCGTCTCGCCACCACCGGCGGCCGCAAGGTCCTTGCCGCGCGTCGCGCCCGGGGCCGCAAGCGTCTCAGCGCCTGAAGCCAGGGCGTCTGTCCCGGAGATTTCCATCATGGATCGGCTACGGCAGCGGGCGGACTTCCTCGCCGTTGCCGATGGCGTGCGGGCGAACAGCCCTGCCTTCGTCGTCCAGCGCCGGGAACGGCCGGACCGGGGCCCGGTCCGGATCGGCTTTACCGTCACCAAGAAGAATGGCACCGCCACGGAGCGTAATCGCATCCGTCGGCGGCTGCGCGAGCTTGTGAAACGGCTCGATCCCCTGTCGATGCGGCCGCACACTGACTACGTGCTGGTCGGCCGGCGGGATGCCCTGTCACGCGACTTCCAGACCATGCTCGCCGATCTCCAGGCGACGCTCCGCCGCCTCGACCGGCCGCAGGCCAAGCCGCAGCCGCGCAAGCCGTCGGATGCGGACAAGCCAAACGCTCCCGCACCGGACGCGCATTCCCGCAAACCGGATTGAACGACGAGACGATAAGAAAACGATGACCGACAATCGCAACACCATCCTCGCCGTCATTCTGTCCGGCCTCGTGCTGATCCTTTGGCAGGTCTTCTACAACGGACCGCAGATGGAGAAGCAGCGCGCGCAGGCCCAGATGCAGGCCGAGCTCGCCAAGAAGCAGGCGCCGGCAACGCAGCCTGACAGCGCCGCGCCGTCGGCCACCCCGCAGCCGGGCGCGGCCGCGACCGGCAGCCCGAGCGCGCCGGGCGGCGCCGTGACCAGCACCGGCGTGATGCCGCGCGACACCGCCATCGCCGCCACGCCGCGCGTCAAGATCGACACACCGCGGCTGACCGGCAGCATCTCACTCAAGGGCGCACGCATCGACGACCTGGCCTTCGTGCAGTACCGCGAGACGGTCGATCCGAAATCGCCGGCGATCGTGCTGTTCTCCCCGTCCAACACCGCCGAGCCCTATTACGCCGAGTTCGGCTGGGTGAACGCCGCCGGCGCCAAGGTGCAGGTGCCCGACCAGAACACCGTCTGGCAGCAGGACGGCTCGAATGCGCTGACGCCGTCGACCCCGGTGAAGCTGACCACCACCAACGGCGACGGCCTGACTTTCCAGCGCACCATCAGCGTCGACGATCACTATCTCTTCACCATCAAGGACGACGTCACCAACGCCGGCAACGCACCGGTGACGCTGTATCCCTACGGCCTGATCTCCCGCCACGGCACGCCGCACGTGTCGGGCTATTACATCCTGCACGAAGGCCTGATCGGCTATCTCGGCGAGAAGGGCCTGCAGGAGTTCACCTACAAGAAGATGGACGACGAGAAGGCGGCGAAGTTCGACGTCACCAATGGCTGGCTCGGCATCACCGACAAATATTGGGCGGCGGCGCTGTTGCCGATGACCGATGCGCGGCTGCAGGCAAACTATTCGTCGAAGCTGGTCGACAACCAGCATCGCTACCAGACCGACTATGTCGAGACCCCGCAGACAGTGCCGGCCGGCGGCTCGGCCAGCGTCTCCACCCGGCTGTTCGCCGGCGCCAAGGAGGCCGGCGTGGTCGGCATCAACTTCCCGATCGGCGGCCTCGGCGGCTACAATCAGAAGCTCGCGCTGAACCATTTCGATCTCCTGATCGACTGGGGCTGGTTCTACTTCCTGACCAAGCCGATGTTCCTGGCGCTCGACTTCTTCTTCCGCTTCTTCGGCAATTTCGGCGTCTCGATCCTGCTGGTGACGGTGCTGGTGAAGGCCCTGTTCTTCCCGCTCGCCAACAAGTCCTATGCCTCGATGGCCAAGATGAAGGCGATCCAGCCGCAGCTCCAGGCGCTGAAAGAACGCTATCCGGACGACCGGATGAAGCAGCAGCAGGAGATGATGGAGATCTACAAGAAGGAGAAGATCAACCCGGTCGCCGGCTGTCTCCCGGTCGTGCTGCAGATCCCGGTGTTCTTCTCGCTCTACAAGGTTCTCTTCGTCACGATCGAGATGCGGCACGCGCCGTTCATCAGCTGGATCAAGGATCTCTCGGCTCCGGATCCGACCAATCTGTTCACGCTGTTCGGCCTGATCCCGTTCGATCCGACGCAGCTGCCGCTGTTCGGCCATTACCTGGCGCTCGGCATCTGGCCGATCATCATGGGCATCACGATGTGGTTCCAGATGAAGCTGAACCCGACGCCGCCCGATCCGACCCAGGCGATGATCTTCAACTGGATGCCGCTGATCTTCACCTTCATGCTCGCGGGCTTCCCGGCCGGCCTCGTGATCTACTGGGCCTGGAACAACACGCTCTCGGTGCTGCAGCAGGGCTTCATCATGCGCCGCAATGGCGTGAAGGTGGAGCTGTTCGACAACATCCGCGGCACGTTCAAAAAAAAAGCGGCGTGACGAGTAAGGCGGCGTGAGCCGCTGAAGCAACCAACCATCTACCGTCATGGCCGGGCTTGTCCCGGCCATCCACGTTTTGATATCCCGCGCAATGGGCGTGGATGCCCGGGTCAAGCCCGGGCATGACGAAGAGCGAGGCCTTGTCATGACCACCAGCCACGACACCGACGAGCGCCTGATCGAAAAAGGCCGCAAGCTGTTCGCCCAATCGTGGCGCTTCACCCATGCATCTCCCTCGATCGAAAGCCTGCCGCCGATGGGGGCGATCGAGGTCGCCTTCGCCGGCCGCTCCAATGTCGGCAAGTCCAGCCTGATCAACGCGCTGACCGGCCAGAACGCGCTGGCGCGCACCTCGCATACGCCGGGCCGCACCCAGGAGCTGATCTTCTTCGAGGGGCCCGAGCATGCGCCGCTGCGGCTGGTCGACATGCCCGGCTATGGATATGCCGCCGCGGCGAAGACCAAGGTCGCGTCCTGGACCGAGCTGATCCACAAATTCCTGCTCGGCCGCGCCTCTCTCGCCCGCGTCTATGTGCTGATCGATGCCCGTCATGGGCTGAAGGAAGTCGATCAGGAGATCCTCAAGACGCTGGACCGGTCCGCCGTCAGCTATCAGCTCGTCTTGACCAAGGCCGACCAGATCAAGCCGGCTGAGCTCGCAAGCCGGATCGCCGAGACCGAGGCCGCGCTCGCCAAGCATCCGGCGGCGTTTCCTCACGTGCTGGCGACGTCGTCACGATCCGGCACCGGCATGCCGGAGCTGCGTGCCGCCATGGTGCGGCTGCTGGAAGAGCGCAGCACATGATGACGCCGTGGCGAATCCTGGTCGCAATGGCCGGGCTGATGGGCGCGGCCGGCGTCGCGCTGGCGGCCAAGGCCGCGCACGAGCCCGACGCATCGCGGCTCGCGACCGCCTCCACCATGCTGCTGTTCCACGCCTGCGCCCTGCTCGGCACCATCGCGCTGGCAGAGCGCGGCGTGGTTCATCGGCGCATCGGCCTGGTCACGGCGATCGGCTTCGTGCTCGGCCCGGCCCTATTCGCCGGCGACCTCCTGATGCGGCAGTTCACCGGCGACCGGCTGTTTCCGTTCGCGGCGCCGATCGGCGGTAGCTTGCAGATCGCGAGCTGGCTCGCACTCGCGGTCTGCGCGCTGTGGCCGCGGCGGGCGTGATCCGGCGCTTTGCGCCGCGGGCGGCAATCGGCTAGAACGCGGCGCGACGCCCCCGACAGCCGAGACCTCCCAGACATGACCGACGCGACCACCATCAGCCCGCTCGATCAGGCCCGCATCCTGTCCGAAGCGCTCCCGCACATGCAGGAGTACGACGACGAAACCATCGTCATCAAATATGGCGGCCACGCCATGGGCGACGAGGACACCGCAAAAGCGTTCGCGCGCGACATCGTGCTGCTGGAGCAGACCGCGATCAATCCTGTGGTGGTGCATGGCGGCGGCCCGCAGATCGCGACCATGCTCAAGCGCCTCGGCATCGTCTCCGAATTCGCCGCCGGCCTGCGCATCACGGACGCGGCGACGATCGAGATCGTCGAGATGGTGCTGGCGGGCTCGATCAACAAGCAGCTGGTCGGCTACATCAACGAGGCCGGCGGCAAGGCCGTCGGGCTGTGCGGCAAGGACGGCAACATGGTGCGCGCGGTCAAGGCGACCCGCACCATGGTCGATCCCGACAGTCACATCGAGAAGGTGGTCGATCTCGGCTTCGTCGGCGAGCCGGACAAGGTCGATCTGACGCTGCTGAATCAGCTGATCGGCTACGAGCTGATCCCGATCCTCGCACCGCTGGCGACCTCGAAGGAAGGCCAGACCTTCAACGTGAACGCCGATACGTTCGCCGGCGCCGTGGCCGGTGCGCTGAAGGCCAAGCGCCTCCTGCTGCTCACCGACGTACCCGGCGTGCTCGACAAGTCGAAGAAGCTGATTCCGGAATTGTCGGTGAAGGACGCACGCAAGCTGATCGCCGACGGCACCATCTCCGGCGGCATGATCCCGAAGGTCGAGACCTGCATCTACGCACTCGAGCAGGGCGTGCAGGGCGTCGTCATCCTGGACGGCAAGGTGCAGCATGCCGTGCTGCTCGAGCTGTTCACCAACCAGGGCACGGGCACGCTGATCCACAAGTGAGCACTTCCCGCCAACTCTCTCCGTCATGGCCGGGCGAAAGCGCGGAGCGCGTCTTCGCAATGCAGACAGCCCGGCCATCCACGTTGTTCGGCGAGTTCGGAGCGAGAAACATGGATGCCCGGGTCAAGCCCGGGCATGACGATGGGGAGAGAGCGGGGCGTATCAAACCCTTCCGGACTCGCGCTCCGCTCAGCCTCACTGTGATCCTTCTGGCCTTGTTCGCCTCCCTCACCCCCGCCCGCGCCGACCTCAAGCTCTGCAACCGAATGAGCTACGTCGTCGAGGCCGCAATCGGCATCGACGAGAAGGCGGCAACCGCGACCCGCGGCTGGTTCCGGCTCGATCCGGCGACCTGCCGCGTGGTGCTGCAGGGGACGATGACCGCCGACCGCATTCTCCTGCATGCACGCGCGCTCAGCCTCTACGGCGCGTCGCCGCTCGCCGAGAACGGCAACGATCAGCTGTGCGTGGCGGCGGACAATTTCGTCATCGCCGCCGCCCGCCAGTGCCGCACCGGTCAGACGCCGGCGGCGTTCACGCAGGTGACGCCGAGCAAGGCCGACGACGGCACCCTGATCGCCTATCTCGCCGAGAGCGCCGAATATGACGACGAGCAGGCGCGGCTCGCCGGCATCCAGCGGCTGCTCGGCATCGCCGGCTATGACGCCTCGCCGATCGACGGCGTCGACGGGCCGAAGACGCAAGCCGCGCTCGCGGCGTTCCTGAAAAGCCGCGGGCTGTCATCCGACGTCGTGTCGCAGCCGAATTTCTTCGCGACCATGGTGGACGCGGTGCAGACGCCCTCACCCACCGGGCTGACCTGGTGCAACGACACCCCGCACAAGGTCATGGCGGCGGTCGGCACCGACGACGGCCGCACCGTGGTCAGCCGCGGCTGGTACCGGATCGATGCCGGCAAATGCCTGCATCCGGACATCACCGGACAGCCGAAGAAGGTCTACAGCTTCGCCGAGGCGGTCGACGATGAGAACCGCACCATCAAACTGAAGAACAAGCCGCTGAACTGGGGCGGGCTGGTGCAACTCTGCACCCGCGAGAACAAGTTCGAGACATCAGAGCAGGGCGACTGCCCGAGCCGCGGCTTCACCGCCACCGGATTCACCGCCGTCGACATCACCCGCGGCGGCAAGACGCTGCGCTTCGCGCTGCCGTGATGGGCATAGCGATGTTGCCCACGTTGCCACCACACCCACAGCTGTCATCCCGGCGAACGCCGGGATCCATAACCACCGGCCGAGGTTTGGGCCATCGGCATCAGCCATCATGCCGCAAGATAGCTTCCGCGGTATGGGTCCCGGCGTTCGCCGGGACGACAGCGGAATATGCCGCCCTAGCCGGGCATGATGACCGAAGGCAGGATGGACCGACGCCCACATGACAAAATCCCCTCGCGCCTTCGATCACGTCGACACCTGGGTGTTCGACCTCGACAACACGCTGTATCCGCATCACGTCAATCTGTGGCAGCAGGTCGATGCCAGGATCGGCGAGTTCGTCTCCAACTGGCTCAAGGTCGATGCGGAGGAGGCGCGCCGCATCCAGAAGGACTACTACCGCCGCTACGGCACCACGATGCGCGGCATGATGACCGAGCATGGCGTGCACGCCGACGACTTCCTCGCCTACGTGCACAAGATCGACCACTCGCCGCTGGAGCCGAACCCGGCGATGGGCGCGGCGATCGAGAAGCTGCCGGGGCGCAAGCTGATCCTGACCAACGGCTCGGTCGGCCACGTCGACGCGGTGCTGGCGCGGCTCGGCATTGCCGCGCATTTCCACGGCGTATTCGACATCATCGCCGCCGAGTTGACGCCGAAGCCGGCGCGCGAGACCTATGACAAATTCCTCAAGCTCCATGACGTCGATCCTGCCAGGGCCACGATGTTCGAGGATCTCGCCCGCAATCTCGTCGTCCCGCACGACCTCGGCATGACGACCGTGCTGGTAGTGCCCGACGGCACCAAGGAGGTGGTGCGCGAGGACTGGGAGCTGGCGGGGCGCGACGATCCGCATGTCGATCATGTCACGGACGATCTGACCGGGTTCTTGCAGCGGCTGGTGGGGTGAAACCCGCCACGCATTGAGCTGTCATTCCGGGACGATGCGAAGCATCGAACCCGGAATGACGGAGCATGATAAGCCGCACCTCCCGCGCGGACGGCCCCCGCCACCGATGCGTCCTTGACTCTCCGGGTCCAAATCCCGAAAAAGCCGCCCTGCCCACCATGCTCGTACACGGCCGTCCCCGGCTTTCTGCCCAGGGACCAAGCGAGGATCGACCGATGTCACTGTCCGCCCTGGAATCCACCATCAACAGCGCCTTCGATGCCCGTGATGGCGTCTCGACCACGACCAAGGGCGAGGTCCGCGACGCCGTGGAGAGCGCGCTCGAGCTGCTCGACAAGGGCGAGGCCCGGGTCGCTGAGCGCGGCACTGACGGCAAGTGGAGCGTCAACCAGTGGCTCAAGAAGGCCGTGCTGCTGTCGTTCCGCCTCAACGACATGAGCGTGATCCCCGGCGGCCCCGGCCAGGCGTCGTGGTGGGACAAGGTGCCGTCGAAGTTCGAGGGCTGGGGCGAGAACCGCTTTCGCGACGCCGGCTTCCGCGCCGTGCCCGGCGCGATCGTGCGCCGCTCGGCCTTCATCGCCAGGAACGTCGTGCTGATGCCGTCCTTCGTCAATCTCGGCGCCTATGTCGACGAGGCGACCATGGTCGACACCTGGTCGACGGTCGGCTCCTGCGCCCAGATCGGCAAGCGCGTGCACATCTCCGGCGGCGTCGGCATCGGCGGCGTGCTGGAGCCGCTGCAGGCCGGCCCCGTGATCATCGAGGATGACTGCTTCATCGGCGCGCGCTCGGAGGTTGCCGAGGGCGTGGTCGTCCGCAAGGGGGCGGTGCTGTCGATGGGCGTTTTCCTGGGCGCGTCGACCAAGATCGTCGACCGAGAGACGGGCGAGGTTTTCGTCGGCGAGGTGCCGGAATATGCCGTCGTGGTGCCGGGCGCGCTGCCGGGCAAGCCGATGAAGAACGGCCAGATCGGCCCGTCCACCGCCTGCGCCGTCATCGTCAAGCGCGTCGACGAGCGCACCCGCTCCAAGACCTCGATCAACGAGCTGTTGCGCGACTGATTGAACCGCGGCTGCGGCCGCAGCAACGAATCTCCGGGCCGGCCAAGCCATCGGTCCGGAGGACGTCCATGGACTGGACCTGGTTTCTGTTTCGCTTCCACGGCCGGATCAACCGCGCCAAGCTCTGGCTGTCGTTGCTGGTGGTGCTCTGCTGGATGGTCTTTGCCGCCGCGCTGGTGGCGGGCGCGAGCAGGCTGCTGGGCGGCCCGACGGCCTTCAGCTTCAATCTGACCGACATCTTCGCGGTCCTCGACCCGGACACCTTTCGCGGCCTGACCCGCGCCGATATCGTCCCCGCCACCTTCCACGTCATCCTCACCCCCGTGTTCGTCTGGGTGTTTGCCGCAGGCGCCATCAAGCGGCTGCATGACCGCGACAGGAGCGGCTGGTGGACGGTTCCGTTCTTCGTCGTGCCCGGGCTGGTCAACCAGTACGCGGAGCGCATTCCCGGGACGGTCATTCCAGCGATCGTGGGCGGCGCTGGTGCGCTGCTCTCGCTGTGGGCCTTCATCGAATTGTACTGCCTTGCCGGCGATCCCTGGACCAATCGCTTCGGGCCCAACCCGTTGCCGAAGGTCCGATCCAGCGAACGCTCCCGCCAGCCAAGACCGCCCGCGCCCGCCTGGAACCAGCACAAGGAGCTGGAGTTCACCCCGCACGTTGCGAGCCCGCCGCGAGGGGAAGCGGCAATCGGCAGCACTAGCCCGCCGGCAAAATAGCATGTTAAGCGAAAGGCATGACCGATGCCCTCGCCATCACCCGCGACCTGATCCGCTGCCCCTCCGTGACCCCGGCCGATGCCGGCGCGCTTGGCGTGCTCGAGGCCCTGCTGAAGGACGCGGGCTTTACCACGCATCGCGTGACGTTCTCCGAAGCAGGCACCGCCGACATCGACAACCTCTATGCCCGCATCGGCACCGACGGGCCGCACATCACGTTCGCCGGCCACACCGATGTGGTGCCGCCCGGCGATGAAGCGGCGTGGAGCCTGCCGGCGTTCTCGGGCGAGGTGAAGGACGGCTACATCTATGGCCGTGGCGCCGTCGACATGAAGGGCGGCATCGCCTGCAGCGTCGCGGCTGCGCTCGACTATCTGCGCGATCACAGCGGACAGCCGAAGGGCTCGATCTCGTTCCTGATCACCGGCGACGAGGAGGACGTCTCGATCAACGGCACCATCAAGCTGTTGAAGTGGGCGGCCGAGCGCGGCGAGCGGTTCGACCATTGCGTGCTCGGCGAGCCGTCCAATCAAGAGGTCATGGGCGACTGCATCAAGATCGGCCGCCGCGGCTCGCAGTCCGGCACCTTGATCGTCGAGGGCAAGCAGGGCCACGTCGCCTACCCGCACCGCGCCTCCAACCCGGTGCCGGACATCTCGCGCCTGATCGTGGCCTTGTCGGACGAACCGCTCGACAACGGCAGCGCGCAGTTCCAGCCGTCGAATCTCGAATTCACCACCGTCGATGTCGGCAACACCGCCAGCAACGTCATTCCCGGACTGGCGCGGGCGAAGTTCAACATCCGCTACAATGACTGCCATACGCAGGAGACGCTGCGCGCGCTGGTCGAGGAGCGGCTGACGAAGGCCTGCGGCAATCGCATCCGCGCCCGCATCGACTGGCTGCCGTCGAACTCGAACGTGTTCCTGACCAAGCCCGGACCGTTCACCGACCTCGCGGTTGCTGCGATCGAGAGCGTGACGGGCCGCAAGCCGGAGCTCTCGACCACCGGCGGCACGTCGGACGCGCGCTTCATCTCGAGCTATTGCCCGGTGATCGAGTTCGGCCTGGTCGGCCAGACCATGCACCAGATCGACGAGCGCGCCTCGGTCGCCGACATCGCCACCCTGACGAAGATCTATCGCGGCATTCTCGATCGCTACTTCGCGTGACCCCCTCTCTGCGCATCATTGCGAACGCAGCGAAGGAATCCAGGACGTCTCCGCGGCAGCGATATCGAGTGGAGCGGCCGCAATTAGTAGTCGACCTTCACGAGGTAAAGCCCTTCCGGCGGCGCGACGACGCCGCAGGCGGCGCGGTTGCGCGCGGCGAGCGCGGCGGCGAGATCATCGGCGGTCCAGCGACCCTGCCCGACCCACACCAGTGAGCCGACCATCGAGCGGACCTGGCTATGCAGATAGGAGCGGGCGGAGGTGAGGATGGTGATCGCATCGCCGTCCCTCACGACGTCGAGCTGATCCAGCGTCTTCTCCGGCGATTTCGCCTGGCATTCGGTATCGCGGAACGTCGTGAAGTCGTGCTTGCCGATCAGCCGCTGCGCGGCTGCATGCATTGCATCGGAATCGAGCCGCTGCGGCACCCGCCAGACGCGGCCGACCTCCAGCGCGAGGTTGGAGCGGCGATTGACGATCCGGTAACGGTAGTGCCGCCTGCGCGCGGAGAACCGCGCTTCGAAGGTGTCGGGCATGATCTCGGCGGCGAGCACCGCGACCGGGTTCGGCCGCAGATGCGCGTTGAGCGCGTCGCGCAGCTTGTCCGGGCGGAACTCCTTGGCGATGTCGCAATGCGCAACCTGGCCGGTAGCGTGGACGCCGGCGTCGGTGCGGCCTGAGCCGTGCACACGCGTGGGCACGCCGCAGGTCGCCTGCACCGCCGCTTCGAGCGCGCCCTGCACCGACGGCAAGGTCTCCTGCAGCTGCCAGCCGCAGAACGGCGCGCCGTCATATTCGATGGTGAGCTTGTAGCGGGGCATTCGGTCTATTGCTGCCGTCATCGCCCGCGCAGGCGGGCGATCCAGTATTCGCCGACGTCTCGGCGCGACAATGCACGTCTCGGCGTACTGGATACCCCGCTTTCGCGGGGTATGACAGCGTTACGAAAAACGAGCACCGCGATTCAATGGGGTGCCGCGCAGGAAATCCGCGGCCTTCATCGGGCCCTTGCCGGCGCGCTGCAGCTCGGTGATGCGGATCGCGCCGTCGGCGCAGGCGATGGTGAGCTGGTCATCCAGAACAGTGCCGGGCGCGCCCGCGCCGCCGGCCTGCTCACAGCGCAGCATCTTCAGCCGTACCGCCTCGCCATCGAGCACGACCTCGCTCCAGGCGCCGGGAAATGGCGACAGGCCGTGGATGTGCCGCAGCACCGCATGCGCCGGCTTCGTCCAATCGATCCGCGCCTCCGCCTTCTCGATCTTGGCGGCGTAGGTGACGCCCTCCTCGGCCTGCTTCGTCAACGTCAGCCCGCCGCGCTCCAGCGCCGCCATCGCGCGCACCATCAGGTCGGCACCGATCCGCGAGAGGCGATCGTGCAGATCGGACGCCGTCATCGCGTCGGTGATGGGCAGACGCTCGGCCATCGCAACGTCGCCAGTGTCGAGACCGACATCCATCTTCATGACCATCACGCCGCTTTCAGCGTCCCCTGCCATGATGGCACGGTTGATCGGCGCGGCGCCGCGCCAGCGTGGCAGCAACGAGGCGTGGAGGTTGTAGCAGCCGAGTTTCGGTGCATCGAGAATCGCCTGCGGCAGGATCATGCCATAGGCGACGACAACGGCGACATCGGCCTCATGGGCGCGGAACGCAGCCAGCGCGTCCTCGGTCTTCAGCGTCTTCGGCGTGAGCACGGGAATGCCGAGCCGGCGCGCCTCGGTCTCGATCGGCGTCGGCACCAGCGCCAGGCCGCGGCGGCCGCCGGGCTTCGGCGCGCGCGTATAGACCGCCGCGATCTCGTGGCCGTGGCCGGCAAGTTCGAGCAGGGTCGGCACGGCGAAATCCGGCGTGCCCATGAAGATCAGGCGAAGCGGCATCTGGTGGAAGATCCTGCATTGCCGAATCCTCCGCGTCATGGCCGGGCTTGTCCCGGTCATCCACGTCGAGCTGCCTGTAACGCGCGGCTCGACGTAGATGCCCGGGTCAAGCCCGGGCATGACGGAGGAGAGAGTTGATCGTTACTCGCTGGCGCGCTTGGCGGCCTTGGCGAACTTCTTCATCACGCGGTCGCGCTTGAGCTTCGACAGATAGTCGATGAACAGCACGCCGTTGAGATGGTCGATCTCGTGCTGGATGCAGGTGGCGTAGAGCCCCTCGGCATCCTCCTCGCGAACCAGCCCGTCGAGATCGGTGAAGCGCACGCGCACGCGCGCCGGCCGCTCGACCTCCTCGTAATATTCGGGGATCGACAGGCAGCCTTCCTCGTAGACCGACAGCTCGTCCGACTTGGCAACGATCTCCGGATTGATGAAGACGCGCGGCTCGCGCTTGCCTTCGCCGTTCGCGTCGGGCTTGGCCAGATCCATGGTGATGACGCGCAGCGGCTGCGCGACCTGAATCGCTGCGAGCCCGATGCCCGGCGCGTCGTACATGGTCTGAAACATGTCGTCGACCAGCTGCCGGATCTCCGGCGTGACCTTCTCGACCGGCTTGGACACCAGCCGCAACTGCCGGTCCGGCAGAATGATGATTTCTCTTAGGGACATGGCGCGCGATTTAAGCCGCGGAACCGGCGCGGTCAATGTGATGGCTCGCAGTTAAGACTTCGCTAACCATGAATTTCAATGCCTCGTTAACCATGATTCTTAACCTGGCCTTAACCATAAATGTTCTCTCTTCGTTCGCGAGCTTGTGCGAATCGGATAGACGGGCGTGATGACCGCCGCCAGCCAGTCCCTCAATCCTGTCGTCATCATGATCGGCGACCTTCCGGTCCGCGCCAGCGATGCGCTGATCGGATTTGGCGTGCTGGTGGTGCTGCTGCTCGTGATGATCGTGGCGGCCGTGGTGCGTTCCGGCCGGCGCGGCGCCGAGCTCGCGGCCCAGCAGGCGATGCGCAGCGATGAGATCGAACAACGGTTCAGCGAGATGATCCGCGTCCAGAGCGAGGCCTCCGGCCGGGTCGACGCGATGGCGCAGCTGCTCGCCGGCCGGCAGGTTGATCTTGCCCGCAGCGTCAACGAGCGGCTCGATGCGGTGACTCATCGCGTCGGACAGTCGATGGAGCAGAGTACGCGCCACACCATGGATAGTCTGCGCGTGCTGCACGAGCGGCTCGGCATCATCGACAATGCCCACCGTGATCTCAGCGAGCTGACGACCCAGGTCACGACCCTGCGCGACGTCCTCGCCAACAAGCAGTCGCGCGGCGCGTTCGGCCAGGCGCGGATGGAGGCGATCGTGCAGGACGGACTGCCGAAAGGCAGTTACGCGTTCCAGTACACGCTCGCCAGCGGCAAGCGGCCGGACTGCGTCGTGTTCCTGCCCGACGCGCGACCGCTGTGCATCGACGCCAAGTTTCCGTTGGAAGCCGTGACCGCGCTGCATGATGCGGAGACGGACGAGGAGAAGCGCACCGCGGCACAGCGCCTGCGTACCGACGTGCTGCGTCACGTCAACGACATCGCGGAGAAATATCTGGTGGTCGGCGAGACGCAGGACACCGCGCTGATGTTCGTGCCGTCGGAATCGGTCTATGCCGAGATCCATGATGGCTTCGACGACGTCATCCAGAAAGCGTATCGCGCGCGCGTCGTGCTGGTGTCGCCGTCGCTGCTGATGCTCGCGATCCAGGTCATGCAGCAGATCATGAAGGACGCACGCATCCGCGACGCCGCCGACCAGATCCGCAACGAGGTGATCCATCTCGGGGACGATCTCGGCCGCCTGCGCGAGCGCGTGCTCAAGCTGCAGAAGCATTTCGGCGATGTCGGCGAGGACATCCGCCAGATCCTCATCTCGGCCGACAAGATCGAGAAGCGCGCCGCGCGGATCGAGGAGCTCGACTTCAGCAAACAGGACACGCCGGTGGAGTCGCCACGCATCGCGCCAGCTACGGGCACCGCGCCGGATTTGTTTCCGCTGGCGGGACGCGTGCAGGCGGGGGAGTGATTGGGCAGCTCGCCCTTGTCGCAGCTTGAATTTTGCCAAGACTGTCATCGCCCGGCTCGCGGACGATGACAGCTGAGATGGGGAGCGTTTCTTGCGCAAATCTGCTACCACCCATCCATGACCGTACCTGAGGCTTCTTCCGACATCACCGCGACCGGCGCAAAGCCCGAGGCTGCGCCAAAAGCCCCCACCTGGCGCGAGAGCATGGCCGTCTATCTGCAGCCGCGCGTGCTCGTGGTGCTGTTCCTCGGATTTTCGTCGGGGCTGCCGCTGGCGCTGTCCGGCTCGACCTTGCAGATCTGGATGCGCGAGCTCGGCGTCGACCTCGGGACCATCGGGCTATTCGCGCTCGTCGGCACGCCCTACACGCTGAAATTCCTCTGGGCGCCGCTGGTCGACGCGCTGCACGTGCCGCTGCTGACGCGCGCCTTCGGGCGGCGACGCGGCTGGCTGGTGTTCGCGCAACTGCTGCTGATCGCCGCCATCCTGCTGCTGGCGTTGACCGATCCGGCGCACGCGCCGTTCATGGTGGCGCTGGCCGCGCTGCTGGTCGCCGCGATGTCGGCGACCCAGGACATCGTGGTCGACGCCTTCCGCGTCGAGAGCCTGCCGGAGAGTGAGCAGGCCGCGGGCATGGCGGCGTATGTCGCCGCCTACCGCATCGGCATGCTGGTCTCGACCGCCGGCGCACTGGTGGTGGTCAGTGCATTCGAGAACTCGGGGCTGACGCGTCCGTCGTCCTGGATGTGGGGCTATGTTGCGATGGCCGGACTGGTGCTGATCGGCACGATCACGGCCCTCGCGGCGACCGAGCCGGCCCAGTCGCAGCAGGCGGAGGCCGCGATGGGGGCGGACACCGCGCTCACCCGCGTGATGCATGCGGCTGCCGGGGCCTTCGTCGAGTTCCTCGGCCGACGTGATGCGCTCACGGCGCTCGCCTTCGTCGTGCTGTTCAAGTTCACCGACGCCTTCTCCGGCACGATGACCGCGCCGTTCGTGATCGATCTCGGCTTCAGCAAGGTCGACTACGCCGCGATCGTGAAAGGCGTCGGCCTCGCCGCCACGCTCGCCGGCGGCTTTGCCGGCGGTTTCGTCGCGCGGCGCTATTCGCTCGCCATCAGCCTGTGGATCGGCGGCATCGTGCAGGCGCTGGCCAACCTGTCGTTCTCATGGCTCGCCATCGTCGGCGTCAATCAGTGGGCGCTGGCGCTGGCGATCTCTGCGGAGAACCTCACCAGCGCGATCGGCACCGTGATCTTTGTCGCCTATCTCTCTGCGCTGTGCCAGAACCCGCTGCACACCGCGACCCAATATGCGCTGCTCACCGCGCTCGCCGCGGTTGGACGAACCTATCTGTCATCGGGCGCGGGCTATGTGGCGAAAGCGACCGGCTGGCCTGCATTCTTCGTCATCTGCGTGCTCGTCGCGATCCCGAGCCTCGTGCTGCTCGCTTGGCTGCAACGGCGTGGGCATTTCGATGATTTGGGGCCGGTGAAGTTGTAGCTGCCGCCTCACCGTCAACTGTCGTCACTCGCGAAGGCGGATGACCCAGTATTCCAGAGACGTCAGCTATCAACCGAGGGCCGCGGCGTACTGGATCGCCCGGTCGAGCCGGGCGATGACTGCAGAAGTCAGGAGGCGGCGCTCGCAGCGTCCCAAGTGTCACCGCTTCACCAAGCTCCACTTGGTCACGACCGCCTCGCTCATCTGCCCCGCATCCTGGGCGCAGGCGATCTCGTCGACCTTGACCGCGATCTGCTTGCCGAGCAGGCCCTTGAGCTGCGAGGCCTGCGCCGTGTTCGCGGTGACGAGCTGGAACGTCTCCGGTCCGGTCTCGAGATTGCACAGCCCGCTCGGCGGCGGCAGGCGGCGCGGCTCGCTGGTGATCTGATAGGCGGCGGAGGGCTGGCCCGATTTGGCGCCTTTCAGCTTCAGCGCCGTCAGCTCGCCCGACAGCACGTCACCGGCATTGAGCGGACGCCCCGCCTTCTGCGGTGCCTCGCTTTGCTGCGCCAGCACCGACGGCGCCGAGAGTGCCGCCAGAATCGCGCCCAAAGCCAGCCGTTTGCCGAATCCGCGTTTCGTCATCAATTCACTTCCGTCTGTGCTTAGAACAAGGTCCGCTGCCGCATCGCGGCCGAGAGCGTGCCTTCGTCGAGATAGTCGAGCTCGCCGCCGACCGGCACGCCATGCGCCAGCCGCGTGACCTTGACGTTCGCCTCCTGCAGGAGGTCGGTGATGTAGTGCGCCGTCGTCTGGCCGTCGACCGTCGCGTTCAGAGCGAGGATGATCTCCTGCACCTCCGGCGCATGCGCGCGCTGCACCAGCGCGTCGATGGTGAGATCCTGCGGACCGACTCCGTCGAGCGGCGACAAGGTGCCGCCGAGCACGTGATAGCGGCCGTTCGAGGCCTTGGCGCGCTCCAGCGCCCAGAGGTCGGCGACATCGGCGACGACGACGATCATCGCGGGATCGCGCCGCGGATCGGTGCACACCGTGCAGGGATTCTGCGTATCGATGTTGCCGCAGGTCTTGCAGACCTGGATGCGATCGATCGCGACCTGCAGCGCCGAGGCAAGCGGCACCATCAGCGCCTCGCGCTTCTTGATCAGATGCAGGGCGGCGCGCCGCGCCGAACGCGGCCCGAGGCCGGGCAGGCGCGCGAGCAGCTGGATCAGGCGTTCGATCTCAGGACCAGCGACGGCCATCAGTTCACGAATGTCATCAGGTCAACTAACCAAAACCGAAGCCGGGCGGCAGGCCGAGCTTGCCGGTGATGGCCTGCATCTTCTCCTGCATCGCGGCTTCCGCCTTGCGCCGTGCATCGCCATGCGCGGTCACCAGCAGGTCCTCCAGGATCTCGGCCTCCTCCGGCTTGAGCAGCGACGGATCGATCTTGATGCTCTTCACGTCCATCTTGGCGGTCATGCGCACGGCAACCAGACCGCCGCCCGAGATGCCCTCGACCTCGACGTTGCCGAGTTCCTCCTGCATCTCCTGCATCTTCGTCTGCAGCTGCGCCGCCTGTTTCATCATGCCGAGAAAGTCAGCCATCGGAGCACCTCATCATCAGCCATCTGGTTGAGCATGATCTCCGCGCAAACGCCTTTGGCGTTTGTCGCGAGGAAAACCGTTTTCCACTTTTCCGGATCATGCTCTAGAAATCATCATCGTCGGACTCGTCGGGCGGCTCGACAGCACTGGCGTCCGATTCGGGCGGCTCGGGGGCGAGCCGGCGCACTTCGACCACCTTGGTGCCCGGGAACCGCGCCAGGATCTCCTGTACGCGCGGATCGGCCTCCGCCGCCGCCTCTCGCTCGCTCTTGGCGCGCAGGTTCTGCTCGCGCAAGGTCGCCTGACCCGGCTCGTTGGAAACGATCACCGTCCAGCGCCGGCCGGTCCAGTCTTCCAGCTTGCGGCCGAGGTCCGAGACAAGCGAGCGCTGCGCCGTCCGTTCCAGCGCGATCTCCAGCCGTCCCTCTTCGAAGCGGACCAGCCGCACGTCCATCTCCAGCGCGCTCTTGGTGATCAGGTCACGATTCTTGCCGGCCAGCGCGACGAGTTCCTGAAAGCTCGCGATGCGCAGCGCGGGCTGGTCCTGTGTTGCCGGCGCCGGCTGTGACGACATCGCCTGCGGGCGCATCGAACCGCCGACCGCAGCGAGCGTCGGGCCTTGCGCGCGCGGCGCCTGCATCGGCGCCGACGTCATCACAGGCGGCGTTCCCGCGCTCATGGTGGATGCCGGCGCAGCACGCGCTCCGCCGCCGTTCGTGACAACGGGAGATCCGCCGCCGTTCTGGTCGATCATCCGAATGGCTTCGTCGGGCGTCGGCAGATCGGCCGCGTAGGCAATCCGTACCAGCACCATTTCCGCGGCGGCGGCCGGGCGCGTCGCACCTTGGGTCTCGGCAATGCCCTTGAGCAGCATCTGCCACATCCGCGACAGCACCCGCATCGACAGCTTGGTGGCGAAGTCGCGCGCGCGCAGCCGCTCGGTCTCGCTGAACGCGACGTTGTCGGCCGTGGCCGGCACGACCTTCACCCGGGTGACGAAATTCACGAACTCGGCCAGATCCGACAGCACGACCACGGGGTCGGCGCCGACGTCATATTGCTCGCGGAATTCCTTGAAGGCGGCGGCGATGTCGCCGCTGGCGAGATGGTGGAACAGGTCGATCACGCGGGTGCGGTCGGCGAGGCCCAGCATCTGACGGACATCGTCGGCGCGGACTTCGCCGGCGCTGTGCGCGATCGCCTGATCGAGCAGCGACAACGAATCGCGCACCGAGCCTTCGGCGGCGCGCGCGATGATGCCGAGCGCCTCGGGCTCGATCGTCACGCCTTCCTTGGTCGCGATGCCCGAAAGATGCTTCATCAGCACGTCGGCCTCGACGCGGCGCAGATCGAAGCGCTGGCAGCGCGACAGCACCGTCACCGGCACTTTGCGGATCTCGGTGGTCGCAAACACGAACTTGGCGTGCTCCGGCGGCTCCTCCAAGGTCTTCAGGAAGGCGTTGAACGCCGCTGTCGACAGCATGTGGACTTCGTCGATGATGTAGACCTTGTAGCGCGCGCTGGCCGGCGCATAGCGGACGCTGTCATTGATCTGGCGGACGTCGTCGACGCCGGTATGGGACGCCGCGTCCATCTCGAGGATGTCCATGTGCCGGCTTTCCATGATCGCCTGGCAATGGGTGCCGAGCACCGGCATATGGATGGTCGGCCCCTTCACCGAGCCGTCCGGCAGCTCGTAATTCAATGCGCGGGCGAGAATGCGGGCGGTGGTCGTCTTGCCGACGCCGCGGACGCCGGTCAGAATCCAGGCCTGCGGAATCCGGCCGGTCTCGAACGCGTTCGAGACCGTGCGCACCACGGCCTCCTGGCCGATCAGATCTGCGAAGCTGGAGGGGCGGTATTTGCGCGCCAGCACCCGGTAGGGCTTGGCGGGAGCGTCGGCGCTGTCAGGCGGAACAGGTGGGGCGCCAGCGTCGGTCATCGAGCGATCCGCAAGTGAGCATTCCAGGCCGGCATCGATCGCGATCGTCGACGCAATCAGCCGGAGCGCGGTTGAGCGCCCGCCCTGCGCGGGGTCCCCGCCATCTTTGCGCGATTCGCTCGAGAAAACAGGTAGGAGACTGACGAGCGACCCGATCCGGACCTCGTTAGGGCTGCTTCCTTCCGGACCTGACCCGGTTGGCGAGTGGCTCGTCCACCGCCAATCTCCCGCTGCCTATTTGGGGCCAAATGGTCCGGAAAGCAAGCGCGAGCTTCGCCGGCCTAGTCTACCGCCCCGCGGGCTTGTGCCGCAGCTCGGAAAGGCTTTAGGTGCCCGCGAGCTCCCCACCTGACCATCCGCCAGGAACCGCCGCATGCCCGAATCAGCTTGGTCGCTGCATCCGCAACTTGCGAAGGATACGATCGACATTGGCGACCTGCCGCTGTCCCGCGTGCTGGTGATCAAGGACGCGAACTATCCTTGGCTGCTGCTGGTGCCGCGGCGCGAGGACGCGGTCGAGATCATCGATCTCGACGAGGTCGCGCAGGCGCAGCTGATGACCGAGATCACGCGGGCGTCACGCGCGCTCAAAGAGATCACCAAATGCGACAAGCTCAACGTGGCCGCGCTCGGCAACATGGTGCCGCAGTTGCACGTCCACATCATCGCGCGACGCACAAGTGACGTGGCCTGGCCGCGACCGGTGTGGGGCGCCGCGCCGCCTGTGCCCCACGATGCGCAGGAGGTGCAGCAGTTCATCAGCGCTATCAGGCGCAAGATCTGGCTAGGGTGAGAGATGTCGCCATTCGACTTGTTTCCGTTGGGCAAGCCGGCCTTCGTCGGCCATCCGATCGATCGCGCCGCCCATCTGCGCTTCCATGACGACAAGCTGATCGCCTTTGAAAGCAAGCCGTCGACGCGGGCCTATGTCGTGCATCGCGATTCGCTGGTGCTGAAGCGCGAGGGCGACAAGCTGCGCGCGCTGCTGTCGATCGACGAGGCGCTGAAGTTCGGCGCCAATCCGGGAACGATCTTCCTCGGGCTGCAGGACGGAGCGGCGATGTTCGGCATGGGCATCTCGCCGGCGGCCGTCGAGAAGCTCGCCGGGCGCGACGATGTGGCCGTCACCGAGCTGCGCGGGATGGCGATGCAGGGCGCGATCCCGGTCGACCAGTTGGCGACGATCGCGATGGCGAAGTCCCTGGTATCATGGCATCAGCGCCACGGCTTCTGCGCCAATTGCGGCGCCAAGACCGCGATGCGCGAGGGCGGCTGGAAGCGCGAATGCCCGAGCTGCAAGACGGAGCATTTCCCGCGCACCGATCCGGTCGTGATCTCGCTGGTCGCCTCCGGCGACAAGTGCCTGCTCGGGCGGCAGAAGCAGTTTCCGGCCGGCATGTATTCCTGCCTCGCCGGCTTCGTCGAGGCGGCTGAGACGATCGAGGACGCCGTCCGGCGCGAGGTGTTCGAAGAATCGGGCATTCGCTGCACCGACGTGACTTATTACATGACCCAGCCTTGGCCCTATCCGTCGTCGCTGATGATCGGTTGCAGCGCCCGGGCGCTCAACGAAGACATCGTCATCGACCGCACCGAGCTCGAGGACGTGCGCTGGTTCAGCCGCGACGAGGCCCGGCAGATGCTACTGCGGCAGCATCCGGACGGCTTGGCGGGACCGCATCCGTTCGCCATTGCTCATCATCTGGTCGGCCGCTGGCTGAAGGAGAACGACGAGCGGTAACAGGAAACCAGCCCGGCCCTCTGTGGAAACGGCCAGACCCGGCCGCAAAGGGCTGAACGGCCGATCCTTGCCTTGGAACGATTTTCTCTATATGAGGGTTTTATAGCCTTCCTATGGAACAAGTTTCTCCATGACCGATGTCGCCGCCCAAGGCTCCGAGGCCAATCGCCGGCTCGATGCCATTGACCGCAAGATTCTGATGGTCCTGCAGGAGGACGCATCGCTGTCCGTCGCCGAGATCGGCGATCGGGTCGGATTGTCGTCGACACCGTGCTGGAAGCGCATCCAGCGGCTGGAGGCCGATGGCGTGATCCTGCGCCGGGTGGCCCTGGTCGATCAGAACAAGATCGGGCTCGGCATCTCCGTGTTCGTGTCGGTGGAGAGTGCGGACCATTCCGAGGCCTGGCTGCGCAAATTCGCCGAGGCGGTCAGCTCGATGCCGGAGGTGATGGAGTTCTACCGAATGGCTGGCGACGTCGACTACATGCTGCGCGTCGTCGTTGCGGACATGCAGAGCTACGATGTCTTCTACAAGAAGCTGATCAGCGCGGTGCCCCTGAAGAACGTCACCTCGCGCTTCGCCATGGAGAAGATCAAGTCGGTCACGGCGCTGCCGGTGCCGCCGGTCTGAGCCGAGCATTCCGGGCCGCTTGGACGTTGCAGCGCCGGCGTCCCGAACTCCAGTCGTCATCCCTAACGAACGTTTACCGGAAGTTATTCCCATCCCTCTATTCTTGGATGTGATGACGTCCGGTGCAACCATACCTCAGTCTTCGCGCCCGTGGCTCAATGCCACGGCGCTTCTGATCGCGAGCTTTGTCGCGGTCGCAGCGCTGTCACTCCAAGTGCGCGCGGGGAGCGAAATCGTGGCCGTCGCTTTCCCACCTTGGTGGAGCGCGCACCACGCGATGCTCGCTGCGGCTTCGGCTGACGCCGCGCTCGTGCGCACAACGACCATTTCATCGCTGCTGGTCGTTCGTCCCGGCGAACACGACGGCTCGGCGCGGCTGCGCGAGGCCGGAGCCTGGCTCATCATCGATCCGCAGGCGGTCTCCGCCTGCCTTGCAAAATGATCTCTTTGGGGGAATCGGAAATGAACGTCGAGACCAGCGATCTGGCAACCCTCCGGCACACGACCAGCAAGCTTCTGCTGGCGGTACTCTGGGTTCACGTTCCGCTCTCCCTCATCATCGGGCTGTCGCGCGGCGACTGGCTGATGCCGACCATGCTCATGGTCGTCATGGCGGTGGTGGCGACCCTTTCCTGGCGCAGCGCCGGCGACACCTTGTCGACCCAGCTCACGGTCGCGGTCGCCGTCATGGGCGGTGTATCTGTGCTTGTCTACCAGATGTCCGGACATGCCTGGCAGATCGACATGCACATGTATTTTTTCGCCGCGCTCGCCTGTCTGGTCGCATATTGCGACTACCGGCCGATCCTGGCCGGCACCGTCGCCGTCGCGCTTCACCATCTGGTCCTGAACTTCGTCTTTCCTGCAGCGATCTACCCGGGCGGCGCTGATTTCGGCCGCGTTGTGCTGCATGCGGTCATCCTGCTGATCGAGGCCGGTGTTCTCATCGCCCTTGCGCTCAAGCTGACGCAGTTGTTCGAAACCAGCGCGCGCAAGACCGCGGAAGCCGAATCGGCGATCGCTGCCGAGGCGCGCGCCACCGCCGAGCGGTTCGAGGCCGAGCAACGCGTCAAGCAGCAGGCTGATCTTGCCCGTCGCGAGCTTGCGGAAGGCTTCGAGCGCAAGATCGGCGGCATCGTCGAGGCGGTGGCCGTCGCCGCCAACGAGATGCAGAGCCTGTCCTCGTCGATGAGCCGGAGCAGCGCGGAGTCCTCGCGCCAGACGTCGGCCGCGGCCGGCGCCTCGCAACAGGCGTCGACCAATGTCGAGACGGTCGCTGCCGCAACGGAAGAGCTGACTGCGTCCATCAACAGTATCTCACAGCAGGTGACGCGGTCGGCGGAGATCGCCGCGAAAGCGGCGGACGAAGCTCGCCGCACCAACACCGTGGTCGCGAGCCTGGCTGCCGGCACTCAGAAGATCGGCGAGGTGGTGACGCTGATCCAGACGATCGCCAGCCAGACCAACCTGCTGGCGCTGAACGCCACCATTGAGGCGGCGCGCGCCGGCGAGCACGGCAAGGGCTTTGCCGTCGTGGCAAGCGAGGTCAAGGCGCTCGCCAACCAGACCGCGAAGGCCACCGAAGAAATTTCCAGCCAGGTGCAGAGCATCCAGAGCGCAACGGGTGACGCCGTCTCCGCCATCCAGGCGATCGGGGGAACGATTGCCGAGATCGACGACATCTCCAAGGAGATCGCCACCGCGGTCGAGCAGCAGGGCCTCGCCACCGGAGAAATTTCCGGCAACGTGCAGCAGGCGGCAGAAGGCACGCGGCTGGTCAGCCAAAGCATGGGCAGCGTGACCCGTGCCTCCGACGAGACCGGCAGCGCCGCCTCGCGCCTGCTGGAGTCCGCGACCGGACTCACCTCTCAATCGGCCCGGCTCAAATCCGAGGTCGATCAGTTCCTGAGCTCCCTGAGGGCCGCTTGATCCCATCGAGTAGGATGGGATCAGCGCGAGCATCGGCCCTGGCGGGACATCATCAGCGCGGCCTCAGATCGTCTGGTTGTAGGCGCCGACTTCGGGATGCGTCCGCAGCACCTCGTTGACCGCCTCGAACATGTCGTGCATGCGCCGCTCGGACACCGGGCTTTCGACCACCACCACGAGCTCGGGCTTGTTGGATGACGCTCGCACCAGACCCCAGCTGCCGTCCTCGACGGTGACGCGGACGCCGTTGACGGTGACGAGATCGCGGATCTTCTGCCCCGCCACCTTGCCGCCCTTCTGCTGCAGCGCCTGGAAGTGCTTCACGACAGCGTCGGCGACGCCGTATTTGACCTCGTCGCCACAATGCGGCGACATGGTCGGCGACGACCAGGTCTTTGGCAGCGCGTCCTTCAGGTCGGCCATCGACTTGCCCGGCGCCCGATCGAGCATATCGCAGATCGCGATCGCCGAGACCAGACCGTCGTCATAGCCTCGCCCGAACGGGCGGTTGAAGAAGAAGTGCCCCGACTTCTCGAAGCCGGCGAGCGCACCGAGCTCGTTGGTGCGGCGCTTCATGTAGGAATGGCCTGTCTTCCAGTAGGCGGTCTTCGCGCCCTGCGCCTGCAGCACCGGATCGGTCATGAACAGGCCGGTTGACTTCACGTCGACGACGAACTGCGCGTCCTTGTGGATCGCCGACATGTCGCGCGCCAGCATCACGCCGACCTTGTCGGCGAAGATCTCCTCGCCGGTATTGTCGACCACGCCGCAGCGATCGCCGTCGCCATCGAAGCCGAGGCCGACATCGGCCTCGTGCGCGAGCACGGCATCGCGGATGGCGTGCAGCATCTCCATGTCTTCGGGATTGGGATTGTATTTCGGGAAGGTGTGATCGAGCTCGGTGTCGAGCGGGACAACCTCGCAGCCGATCGCCTCCAGCACCTGCGGCGCGAACGCGCCCGCGGTGCCGTTGCCGCAGGCCGCGACCACCTTCAGCCTGCGCTTCAGCTTGGGACGGCTGGTGAGGTCGGCGATGTAGCGCGCCGGATAATTCTCATGGAACTGATAGGAGCCGCCGCTGCCATTCTTGAACGCGGCCTCGAGCACGATCTCCTTGAGCCGGGTCATCTCTTCGGGGCCGAAGGTGAGCGGGCGGTTGGCCCCCATCTTCACGCCGGTCCAGCCGTTGTCGTTGTGCGAGGCGGTCACCATGGCGACGCAGGGCACGTCGAGGTCGAACTGGGCGAAATAGGCCATCGGCGTCACGGCAAGGCCGATGTCATGCACCTTGCAGCCGGCGGCCATCAGGCCCGAGATCAGGGCGTATTTGATCGAGGCGGAGTAGCCGCGGAAATCGTGCCCGGTCACGATCTCCTGCTTGACGCCGCGTTCGGCGATCAGCGCGCCCAGCCCCATGCCGAGCGCCTGCACCCCCATCAGATTGATCTCCTTGTTGAACAGCCAACGCGCGTCATATTCGCGGAAGCCCGTCGGCTTCACCATCGGCTCGGATTCGAAGGCGTAGGTATTGGGAACCAGGACGGGCTTGGGTTTCGGAAACATCAGGAGACGGCCTCGGCAATATCACATCAATGGAAGAAGGCATTCGTGCTTAGCACGACGTCAGACAACAGTGTCAGAAGGCAGAGGAATGCAGGCAACAATCGGGCAGGACCGCTCGAGCAGGCCACCAGACGAACTATTCAATGACTGCGACTCGGGATCGGCCTGCCTGCCGGTATGTGGGGGCCGGTGACGCGCGAAACAACATTCCGCTTCGGTGCAGCCTACTGCTCCAGCACCATCTGGCCGTTGGCGTAGGCGAAACGCTTCAGCTTGGACAGGAAGGACAGGCCGAGCAGATTCTCCGACAGCGCCGTATCGGGCAGCACCAGGGCATCGACGTCACGCACGGTGAGCTCGCCGAGCTCGACCATCGCAAGCCTGGCCCGGGCGGCCTTCACGGTGCCGTTGGCCGTGGTCACGGTGGCGGTGTAGTCGCCGCGCGCCGGACGCAGGCCGAAACGGGCGGCCGAGCTCTCGTTCAGCGCGACCATCGAGGCGCCGGTATCGACCATGAAGCTGATGCGCTGACCGTCGATGCGGCCATCGGCGCGGAAGTGACCGCGGCGGTCGGTCGGAATGCTCAGGCTGCGCTGGCCCGCAGCAGACGGTTCCGCCGTGGCAACCCGCGCGGACGGCGTCGCGGATGCCGACGCGGGCGTCAGGCGATCGGCCAGTTGCGCCATGAAGGTGCCGAGACCGACGAGAACGGCCGCGAAGATCATTATGTTACGCATGACGCAAACGCCCGACTTTACCCCGCAACCGATTTGACCATCAAAGCCGCTGACGGGCGACTGCGAGTGACCGGCTGCCGCCGCCATTTTGGCGAAAACGATGAGTGAAGCGTTAACGACAACGACGGCGGCGGTACAATTTGCATGAGCTACGTCCCCCGCGGCTTGGCCCGCCGGGTCGGCTCGGCATGGGCCGGATCGTCGGGCCAAGGATGGCGCGGATAGCGGCCGCGCAGGTCGGTGCGGACCGCGGCGTAGGAGCCGCGCCAGAAGCCGGGCAGATCGCGCGTCACCTGCACCGGCCGCTGCGCCGGCGACAGCAGCTCCAGCACCAGGGGCACCGCGCCGCGCGCGATCGAGGGATGGGCGTTCAGGCCGAACAGCTCCTGCAGCCGCACCGCGATGGTGGGCCCCTGCTCGGCCTCGTAGTCGATCGCCAGCATGGTGCCGGTCGGCGCCTCGAAATGGGTCGGCGCCTCCCGATCGAGCCGGGCGCGGAGATCCCAGGGCAGCAGCGCCATCACGGCGTCGGAGACGTCGCCGGGCGATATGTCCTTGAGCGAGGTCTTGTCGGCGAGCAGCGGCACCAGCCAGTCCTCGCGCCGCTCGGCGAGGCCCGCCTCCGACAGGTCCGGCCAACTGTCGCCTTCCGCCTTGCGCAGGAAGGTGACGCGGTCACGCCACTGCCTGGCGGCCTTCGACCAGGGCAGCCGGTCGAGCCCGGCCGCGCAGATCCCTTCCGCGAAGATGCGCGCGGTCTCCTCCGACGGCGTCAGCGCGACTGGCGCATCGGCCATGGTGATCGCATGCAGCTTGCGCCGGCGGCGCGCCCGCAACGCCATCGCGTTTTGATCGAAGCTGACCTCGTCTCTCGCTTCGATATGTGCAGCAAAGTGCCGCTCGATATCCTCGATCGCCAGCGGCGCCGCCAGCAGGATGCGGCCGCTGGCCGCCGTTCCCGTCAGCTCACCGACCGCGATATAGGGCACGCGCGCCAGCGACGAGGCGGGGTCGACGGCGGCGCCGCGGCCATTGGCGAGCACGAAGCTGCCATTGCCGCGATTGCGCGCGACCCGGTCGGGAAAGGCGAAGGCGAGCATCAGGCCGGTGGAGATGTCCGCGTCTCCGGCGCGGGCGGACGCGGACGACACCTGCTGCGCCCACCGCCGCGCCAGATCGCGGGCACTTTGCGCGCGCGGCGAGCGGTCGCGGCGGAACTGATCGAGCCGCACCTCGAGATCAACGCTGTCGCCGCCCAGCCCGCGCTCGGTCAGGATGGCAGCGATGTCGGCGGCCTGCGCCGCCGCGCCGTGGTCGGCGGCATCGACGATCATCCGCGCCAGCCGCGGCGGCAGCGCCAGCGCCCGCAGCCGCCGGCCCTCGTTGGTCAGCCTGCCATCGGCATCGAGCGCATCGAGCTCGCGCAGCAGGTCCCTTGCCTCCTTCCAAGCCGGTTGTGGCGGCGGATCGAGGAAGCTCAGCGCGGAGGGGTCATTGACACCCCATTGCGCCAGGTCGAGCACCAGCGAGGACAGGTCGGCGCTGAGGATTTCCGGCTGCGTATAGGCCGCCAGCGAGGCCGTCTGCGGCTCGTCCCATAGCCGGTAGCAGACGCCAGGCTCGGTGCGGCCGGCGCGGCCGCGGCGCTGATCGACAGCGGCGCGCGAAGCCCGCACCGTCTCCAGCCTGGTGAGGCCGATGTCCGGCTCGTAGCGCGGCACCCGGGCGAGACCGGAATCGACCACGATGCGCACGCCCTCGATGGTCAGCGAAGTCTCGGCAATCGAGGTCGCCAGCACCACCTTGCGCTGCCCGTTTGGGGCGGGCGAGATGGCACGATCCTGCACGGCGGCATCGAGCGCGCCGAACAGCGGCACGATCTCAACGCTGGCATCGTGGACGCGCTCGGCGAGCATGGTGTGGGTGCGGCGGATCTCGGCGGCGCCTGGCAGGAAGGCGAGCACGGAGCCGGCATCGGCGCGCAGCGCGCTGGCGATGGTTTCGGCCATCTGGCGCTCGACCGGCGCATCCGGCTTGCGGCCGACATAGCGGGTCTCGACCGGATAGGCGCGGCCCTCGCTCTCGACCACCGGCGCATCGCCGAGCAGTCTGGCGACGCGGGCACCGTCGAGCGTCGCCGACATCACGAGGATACGGAGATCCTCGCGCAGCCCCTGCTGCGCATCGCGCGCCAAAGCGAGGCCGAGATCGGCATCGAGCGAGCGCTCGTGGAATTCGTCGAACAGCACGGCAGCGACGCCGGTCAGTTCGGGATCATCGAGAATCTGCCGGGTGAAGATGCCCTCGGTAACGACCTCGATGCGGGTCGCGCGCGAGACCTTCGAGCCGAAGCGCACGCGATAGCCGACGGTGTCGCCTACGCGCTCGCCGAGCGACTTCGCCATGCGCTCGGCCGAGGCGCGGGCCGCGATCCGGCGCGGCTCCAGCACGATGATCTTCTTGTCCCCAACCCAGACTGCATCACGCAAGGCCAGCGGCACCCGCGTGGTCTTGCCGGCGCCGGGCGGCGCCACCAGCACGGCGGTGTTGCTGCGTTCGAGCGTGCCGGACAGTTCGTCCAGCACGGCATCGATGGGCAGCGGTGTGTCGAAGCGAAGGGGCAATAGCAGTAACCCGTCATCACCCGCGAAGGCGGATGATCCAGTAAGCGCAAATCTCGCGGATCACGAAGATCGGGCGTACTGGATACCCCGCCTGCGCGGGGTATGACAATGCCATGTCAACCGCCCTTCACCGACGGCCTGCCGACGCTCTCGTAGACGAAGCCGTGGGCGGCCATCTCGTCGGGGCGGTAGACATTGCGCAAGTCGACGACGACCGGATGAGCCATCACCTCCTTGAGGCGATCGAGATCCATGGCGCGGTACTGCACCCACTCGGTGACCAGCACCATCGCATCGGCGCCGGTCGCGCACTCATAGGGATCGTCGTAGTAGGCGATCTCCGGCAGCTCCTTCTTGGCCTGCTCGATGCCGACGGGATCATGCGCGCGGACCTTGGCGCCCATGTCGAGCAGACCGGTCACCAGCGGGATCGACGGTGCCTCGCGCATGTCGTCGGTCTCCGGCTTGAAGGTGAGGCCGAGCACCGCGACCGTCTTGCCGCGCAGATTGCCGCCGACGGCATGCGCCACCTTGCGCGCCATCGCGCGCTTGCGGTTGTCGTTCACCGCCAGCACGGATTCGACGATGCGCAGCTGCGTGTCGTAGTCCTGCGCGATCTTGATCAGCGCACGCGTGTCCTTCGGGAAGCACGAACCGCCGAAGCCCGGACCGGCATGCAGGAACTTGGAGCCGATGCGGTTGTCGAGACCGATGCCGCGCGCCACCTCCTGCACGTCGGCGCCGACCTTCTCGGCGAGATCGGCGACCTCGTTGATGAAGGTGATCTTGGTGGCGAGGAACGCATTGGCGGCGTATTTGATCAGCTCGGCGGTGCGGCGCTCGGTGTACATCATCGGCGCCTGGTTCAACGACAGCGGGCGATAGATGTCGCCGAGCACCTTGCGGCCACGCTCGTCCGCGGTGCCGACGACGATGCGATCCGGCCATTTGAAATCGCGGATCGCAGCACCCTCGCGCAGGAATTCCGGATTGGAGGCGACGACGACATCGGCCGTCGGATTGGTCTCGCGGATGATGCGCTCGACCTCGTCGCCGGTGCCGACCGGCACCGTCGACTTCGTCACAACCACGGTGAAGCCGGTGAGCGAGGCCGCGATCTCGCGCGCGGCGGCATAGACGTAGGTGAGGTCGGCGTGTCCGTCGCCGCGCCGCGACGGCGTACCAACCGCGATGAAAACGGCGTCGGCCTCCGCGACCGGCTGCTTGAGGTCGGTGGTGAAATCGAGCCGCTTGGCCTTGACGTTGGCCGCGACCAGCGCATCCAGGCCGGGCTCGAAGATCGGGATTTCTCCGCGATGCAGCGCGGCGATCTTGCTCTCGTCCTTGTCCACGCAGGTCACCTGGTGACCGAAATCGGCGAAGCAGGCACCGGACACCAGACCCACATAGCCCGTGCCGATCATCGCAATTCGCATCGAAACCCATCCTTCAAGGTTAATACTTTCGCGTCTTAAACCATTTGCGGTTCAAGGGGAATTTAGAAAACGGCATGACGTTTGGATGACAAGGAGGAGTATTAACGGCTCTGCCCGACAATGCGGCAGCTCCGCGCCAAAGAGGGACAGCATGACCGCGAATGGTACGCCGAAAACGGCCGGAACCGAGACGCGCATCGACTGGGTGGACTACGCCAAGGGTATCTGCATCATCATGGTGGTGATGATGCACTCGGTGCTCGGCGTCGAGCTCGCCGCCGGCGAGACCGGCTTCATGCACGCCGTCGTCGCCTTCGCCAAGCCGTTCCGGATGCCCGACTTCTTCCTGATTTCCGGCCTGTTTCTGCCACTGGTGATCGACCGGGACTGGCGTACCTATCTCGACCGCAAGGTGGTGCATTTCGCCTACTTCTACGTGCTGTGGGTGACCATCCAGTTCGGCTTCAAGGCGCCCGGCTTCGCCGCCGCGTCCGGCTGGCCGCACGCCGGCTACCTGTACCTGGAATCCTTCATCGAGCCGTTCGGCACGCTGTGGTTCATCTATCTGCTGCCGATCTTCTTCGTCGTCATCAAACTGACACGAAAGCTGTCGGCGCCGGTGATCTGGGGCATCGCGGCCGGCCTCGAAATGGCGCACATCGTCACCGGCTGGACCGTGATCGACGAATTCTGCGCCCGCTTCGTCTACATCTATTCGGGCTATCTGTTCGCGCCTGCCATCTTCGCGCTGTCGGATCGCGCGCGGGCGCAGCCGATGCTCGCCATCGTCGGCCTGCTCGCCTGGGCGGTGATCAACCAGTCGCTGGTGAACCTCGGTGTCAGCGAGTGGCCGGCTGTCTCCCTCATGCTCGGCTATGCCGGCGCCGTCGCCATCATCATCGCCGGCACGCTGCTGGCGCGCGCGCAGCTCCTCAACGCATTGCGGTTCTGCGGCGAGCATTCGATCGTGATCTATCTCGCCTTCTTCCTGCCGATGGCGGCGACGCGCACCTTGTTGCTGAAGACGGGCGCCATCGCCGACATCGGCACGATCTCCCTGCTCGTGACCGTCGCCGGCGTGCTCGGCGCGCTCGCGATCTGGCGCCTCGCGCTGCGCCTCGGCGCACGCTTCCTGTTCGAGCGCCCGATCGCGTTCTGGATCGCGCCGCCGAAGCCGAAAGCCGTGTTGCAGCCGGCGGAGTAGCGTCACCGTCAGGGCACCAGAAGCAGCGCGCCACGGCTGCGGCCGCTCTCCAGATCGATATGGGCCTCGACGACCCGCGCCAGCGGATACGCGGTGCCGTGGCCGACGAGATCGCCATCGGCGAGCGCGGCGAGAACCGTCGCTGCATCCCTGCGATAGTCGGCGACATCGTTGACATGGGCCATCACGCTCGGGCGTGCCAGCGACAGGCTGCGGCGCGGCCCCAGCTCCTCGACGGCAAGGCTTGGAATTGGACCGCCGGACTGACCGATGCTGGCGACCGTCCCGAACGGCCTGACGCAGGCGAGCGTCCGCGCAAGCGTCTTGCCGCCGACGCCATCATAGGCGACGTCGACGCCGCGCCCGTCGGTCAATCGCTTCACGGCATCGACGAAGTCAGCATCCCGGCCGACGATCAGATGGCGCGCGCCAGCGGCACGCGCGAGCTCCGCCTTGGCCTCCGAGCTCACCGTGCCGATGACGGTCGCGCCGCGCAGCCGAGCCAGTCGCGTCAGCACCTGGCCGAGCCCGCCGGCGGCACTGTGCACCAACAGCGTCGTTCCGGCTCCGACGGCATAGGTACGATTGAGCAGCATCACCGCGGTGATGCCTTTCAGCAGGGTCGACGCAGCGCTCGCTTCAGACACGGCGTCGGGCAGCGGCATCGCGCGCCAGGCGGGCAGATTTCGCTCCGAGGCATAGGCGCCGACCGGGGCGCCGGCATAGGCGACGCGGTCGCCGACGGACAACTCTGTCACGTCCGCGCCTTTCGCCGTCACGATCCCCGCCCCTTCGACCCCAGGAATTCCATCGGGCAGCGGATAGAGGCCGCTGCGCTGATAGATATCGATGAAGTTCACGCCGATCGCGGTGTGGCGCAGC
This sequence comes from Bradyrhizobium sp. HKCCYLRH3097, assembly GCF_051167875.1. Lineage (NCBI taxonomy): Bacteria > Pseudomonadati > Pseudomonadota > Alphaproteobacteria > Hyphomicrobiales > Nitrobacteraceae > Bradyrhizobium > Bradyrhizobium sp. HKCCYLRH3097. The sequence goes on along the minus strand of NZ_JBNPTX010000001.1, from coordinate 779,549 downwards.
CGGATCTCGTTGGCGCCCGGCGCCGGCAGCTCAACATTCTCCAGCACCAGATTCTCCGCGCCACCCGGTGCCTTCAGTCGAACGATAGCAACCATGCCCGTCTCCACACATCTTGCCTTGATCCGGACAGTGTGGTCAGCGTTGGCATTCTGCGGAATTACCCAATTTGGCTCCCCTATTGTGAATATTCGAACATGCGGATCGACTGGACCGACCTTCACCACTTCGTGACCCTGGCCCGCGAGGGCACGCTGTCGGCCGCCGCACGTGGTCTCGGCGTCGATCATGTCACGGTGGCCCGCCGGGTCGCGGCCCTGGAACGGGCCACCGGGCTGAAGCTGGTCGACCGCCGAGCGCGGGCCTATGAGCTGACCGAGGACGGCCGCCGCCTCGCCGCGGCCGCCGGCCCGATGGAGCAGGCCGCGTTCGCGATCGAGCGCGCCGTGGTCGCATCGCGTCCCGGTCTGGCCGGTGAGGTCTCGGTCAGCGCGCCGCCGACGCTCGCCAACAGGCTGATCGCGCCACGGCTGGTCGAGCTGCACCGACGGCATCCCGCCATCATCATCAAGCTGATCGGCGAGAAGCGCAGCGCCTCGCTCAACCGACGGGAAGCCGACATCGCTCTGCGACTGTCCCGTCCTGACGAGCCCGGCCTGATCGCACGCAAGATCGGCCGCTTCGGCTTCAACCTCTACGGCGCGCCGCACTATCTCAAGCAGACGCCGCAGCATGCGCTCGGATTCATCGCCTATGATGCCAGCATGGACTCGGCACCCCAGCAGCAATGGCTGAAGGCGGTCGCCGGGCAGCGCCCGATCGTGTTTCGGAGCAGCGATCTCGAGAGCCAGGCCGCAGCGGCGCGCGCAGGGCTGGGGCTCGCCGCCCTGCCGCATTTTCTCGGCGATCATGATCCCGACCTCACCCGCTTCGAAGCCGGCGCGGCCATCAGCAGGGACATCTGGCTCATCGTTCATCGCGACCTCAGGCGCACGCCCCTCATTCGCGCCGTCATGGAGTTCCTGACCCGCTGCGTCCGACCGGACTGAGGGGCGGAAAAATCCGGTGCGCATGGCGTCGTCACGGCTGTCAATGCGAGCGAAAATCCCTACATTGCGGCCATGCCCAAAGCTCCCCAGAAAGCCGCCGCCACGCCCGCCGCCCCTGTGCCTGCCGCCGCCAAGGGCGCGGCCAACGGCGACCATGTGTTCCTGGTCGACGGCTCGTCCTACATCTTCCGCGCCTATCACGCGCTGCCGCCGCTCAACCGCAAGTCCGACGGGCTGCAGGTCAATGCCGTGCTCGGCTTCTGCAACATGCTGTGGAAGCTGCTGCGCGACATGCCCGAGACCGACCGACCGACGCATCTGGCCATCGTGTTCGACAAGTCCGAGGTCACGTTCCGCAACAAGATCTACGCCGACTACAAGGCGCACCGGCCGCCGGCGCCCGACGACCTGATCCCGCAATTCGCGCTGATCCGCGAGGCCGTCCGCGCCTTCGACCTGCCGTGCCTGGAGCAATCGGGCTTCGAGGCGGACGACCTGATCGCGACTTATGCGCGGCTTGCCTGCGAGCGCGGCGCCACCACCACCATCGTGTCCTCGGACAAGGATTTGATGCAGCTCGTCAACGACTGCGTCACGATGTACGACACGATGAAGGACCGGCGCATCGGGGTCGCCGAGGTGATCGAGAAGTTCGGCGTGCCGCCGGAGAAGGTGGTCGAGGTGCAGGCGCTGGCCGGCGATTCCACCGACAACGTGCCGGGCGTGCCCGGCATCGGCATCAAGACCGCCGCGCAGTTGATCACCGACTATGGCGATCTCGAAGGCCTGCTGACGCGCGCAAGCGAGATCAAGCAGCCGAAGCGGCGCGAGGCGCTGATCGAGAACGCCGAGAAGGCGCGGATCTCGCGCCAGTTGGTGCTGCTCGACGACAAGGTCGTGCTCGATGTGCCACTCGACGACCTCGCGGTGCACGAGCCCGATCCGCGCAAGCTGATCGCCTTCCTCAAGGCGATGGAGTTCACCACGCTGACGCGCCGCGTCGCCGAGTATTCGCACATCGATCCGGCCGACGTGTCGGCGGATGAACAGTTGAAGGTGGGATCGAGTCCGGCCGCAGCCCCCACCCCGCCCTCCCCCGCAAGCGGGGGAGGGAGCACACTGAGCAAGCCAGCCGCCGCTCCTCGCAGCGGTGACCCGCGCACCGACAAGTCGGCGATGAGCAAAGGCACACCCGCCAGCCTCGCCGAGTCCAGGGCCGAGGCGGCCAAGAGCGCGCGGATCGATCGCGATAAATATCAGACCGTGCGCACCGTACCGGAGCTGAATGCGTGGCTCGCCCGCGTCCATGACTTCGGTCGGGTCACCATCGACGTCAAAGCCAGCTCGATCGATCCGATGCAGGCCAGCCTGTGCGGCATCGCGTTGGCGCTGGCGCCGAACGACGCCTGCTACATCCCGCTGGCGCATCGCCAGGCCGGCGATGGCGGCGGCCTGTTCGATGCCGGGCTCGCACCTGGCCAGATCAGGGACAGCGAGGCGCTCGCTGCCCTGACGCCCATCCTGGAATCGGCCGGCCTGCTCAAGATCGGCTTCAACATCAAGTTCACGGCCGTGATGCTGGCGCAGGCCGGCATCACCCTGACCAACACCGACGACGTGCAGCTGATGAGCTACGCGCTGGACGCCGGACGTGGATCGCAGAAGCTCGACTCGCTGTCCGAGCACGTGCTCGGACACGCCATGATCAGTGAAGGTGAGCTGATCGGGAGCGGCCGGAACAAGCTGACCTTCGAGCAGGTCGCCATCGATCGCGCGACCGCGCATTCCGCGGAAGCCGCCGATGTCATCCATCGGGTCTGGCGCGTGCTGAAGCCGCGCCTCACGGCGGAGCGCATGACCGCGGTCTACGAGACCCTGGAGCGGCCGCTGGTGTCGGTGCTGGCGCGCATGGAGCGGCGCGGCATCTCGATCGACCGCCAGGTGCTGTCGCGCCTGTCCGGCGACTTCGCCCAGACCGCGGCGCGCGTCGAGGCCGAGTTGCAGGAGCTGGCCGGCGAGCCGATCAATGTCGGCAGCCCGAAGCAGATCGGCGACATCCTGTTCGGCAAGATGGGCCTGTCGGGCGGCACCAAGACCAAGACCGGCGCCTGGTCGACCTCTGCCTCCATCCTCGATGACCTCGCCGAGCAGGGCAACGATTTCGCGCGCAAGATCCTGGAATGGCGCCAGGTCTCGAAGCTGAAATCGACCTATACCGATGCGCTGCCGACCTATGTCAACCCGCAGACGCATCGCGTGCACACCACTTACGCGCTGGCGGCGACCACCACCGGCCGGCTGTCGTCGAACGAGCCGAATCTGCAGAACATCCCGGTGCGGACCGAAGATGGCCGCAAGATCCGCCGCGCCTTCATCGCGACGCCGGGCCATAAGCTGGTGTCGGCCGACTACTCGCAGATCGAGTTGCGGCTGCTCGCGGAGATCGCCGACATCCCCGTGCTGAAGCAGGCGTTCAAGGACGGGCTCGACATCCACGCGATGACGGCATCCGAGATGTTCGGCGTGCCGATCAAGGACATGCCGAGCGAGGTGCGCCGCCGCGCCAAGGCGATCAATTTCGGCATCATCTACGGCATCTCCGCGTTCGGCCTCGCCAACCAGCTCGGCATCGCCCGCGAGGAGGCCTCGGCCTACATCAAGCGCTATTTCGAGCGCTTCCCCGGCATTCGCGACTACATGGACGCGACCAAGGAGTTCTGCCGCAAGCACGGCTATGTCACCACGTTGTTCGGCCGCAAGTGCCATTACCCCGAGATCAAGGCCTCCAACGCCTCGGTGCGCGCCTTCAACGAGCGCGCCGCGATCAACGCGCGGCTGCAGGGCACCGCGGCCGACATCATTCGGCGCGCCATGATCCGCGTCGAGGAGGCCCTGGCGCAAAAGAAGCTGTCGGCTCAGATGCTGCTGCAGGTGCATGACGAACTGATCTTCGAGGTACCGAACGACGAGGTCGCCGCGACCTTGCCGGTGGTGCAGCACGTCATGCAGGACGCCCCCTTCCCGGCGGTGCTGCTGTCGGTGCCGCTACATGTCGACGCGCGGGCCGCCGACAATTGGGACGAGGCGCATTGAGCTGATCGCGGTGATCTCTGCTTCGTCATCGCAAGCGCCGAAATCCGTCCACGAGCGAGATGCCACCCTCCCCTGGAGGGGGAGGGTCGATCGCACGCGAAGCGGGCGAGCGGGGTGGGGTGAGCCGCGGGCGCTGGCGCCTGTGGAGAGATCACCCCACCCCGCCTCCCATTCGCTGCGCTCATGAGAGGCGACCCTCCCCCTCCAGGGGAGGGTGGGCAGCGTGCCTCGCAACGCAGCCCTCATACGCATCCGTTTGATGCTCCCCAATACGATGATCATTGGCTGCAACGCGAGCCGTAGACATGCCTCAGCCTTCTCGCAGCATGATTTGCTCGAGGGATGCATGTCGTTCGCCCTCTGAATTTTGCAGAGGGCGCAGGGAAGGCCGGGCCTCGGCTGAGGCCCGTGGCCCGCCTGCTCAAAAGAATGCAGGCGGCAGGTACCACAGGTTCAGCCGGACAGACCCGGCCCTCCCTGCGCGTTGGGCTTAACGTCTGCTCCGAGCTCTCCCCGGGGACCGGCTTGTTTGCCCCCGTCACCAGCGCGACACGTGATGTCACGCAGGCTTGGCGCCAGCTTCGGGGCGCCAGGACCACACGGCTTGAACGTCCGCGAGCTGCCAATCGTCCAGCGCATCAGCACCTGGCAGGCCCGCGGCCACCGCTCCCCGCCTCAACGTATCGTGACGACGCGTACGCCCCTCTGCATGAGGACGGGATGCGCTGAATAGAGCACGATTTCGGAAAAATAGCAATACAAATCTTGACGAGCGCGTTGCCCGATGCCGAGCGATGACGCCGTCCCCTGTTCACGGTCACTCGGAACGCGGCGATTTTACCCCTCGTTAGGCACGATGAGATCGCGCCTGGCCGGATGGACGGACGGTAACTCGACGTGCAGCGCACCCTGGCAAGGTTGGAGAGGCACCGCACGCGAGCGATCGCTGACAGCTCCGATCATCCCCATGCCACGACTGCGCCGAGGGCGCGAACGAAGAGCTCCATGACCGCGACCTCATCCGCAGCTCACCCCAAGACGCGCGACCGGCGCGCGGTGCTGATCCTGCTGGTCGCGATGGCGCTCTACAACGGCGCCTATCTCGTCGGCTGGGCGCTGTCGTCGCCCCAGCCGGCGTTTGGCGACTTCTTCGGGCTATGGTCGTTCGGCAGATTTGCCGCGCTGTCCGGCGCCGGCATCTACGATCCGGTTGCGCTCGCGCGCTATCAGCAGACGCTGGATCCGACGCTGGGCGGCGGCGGCTTTCCCTATCCCTATCCGCCGACCTTCCTGCTGGTGCTGATACCCCTGGGCATGCTGGCGCTGCCGGTTGCCTATGTCTGCTGGATCTCGGTCACCTTCGCGCTTTATGGCCTGGCGACGCTGGAGCGCGATTGGCGCTCGTTAACCTCTCTGGCGCTGCTCGCGGCGCCAACCACGCTCATCAACGCGATCACCGGCCAGAACGGTTTCCTGTCGGCTGCCTTGCTGATCGGCGGATTGCGCCTGCTCGCGCGCCACCCGATCGTTGCCGGCACGCTGCTCGGCCTGCTCGCCTACAAGCCACAATTCGTGCTGCTGATGCCGGTCGTGCTGCTGGCGTCACGCAACTGGCGCGCCATCCTCTCGGCCATCGCCACGACCGTGATCGTCGCGGTCGTCACCAGCGCTGCGCTCGATGCGTGGATCTGGCTCGAATGGATCGTGAAATTTCCGAGCTATCAGGCGCAATTGCAGGCCAACCAGGTCAGCCTCAATCACATGATGCCGACGGTCATCGCTGGCTTGCACGCGCTCGGCGCGCCGCCGCCGATCGGCTACTTGGTTCAGCTCCTGTTGTCCTGCTCCATCGTCGTGATGGTCTGGGATGCCTGGCGACGCGGCTCAACGCAGCAGGCGATCGCGCTGGTCGCGGTCGGCAGCATCATCGCCACGCCCTATGCGATGATCTACGACATGCCGATGGTGGCGGCGGGGATTGCGATCCACTGGAAGGCGCGGAGCGACGCCGGCGAGCCGATCGCGCCGCTGGAGATCGGCCTCGTGATCGCGCTGGGAGCCTGCCTGCTCGCCATGATCGGGCACTCCGTGCCGTTCGCGGCGGCCATTCTGCTGGTCCTGCTGGCGTTGAGCATCGCCGGTGTGTTCGACCGCTCCGGCCGGAGCGCGCCTGCATTGAACATGACGCCGCCCGCCGCGGGTTGATTGTTCTCGGTGCAATTGACCGGATGACGATCGGCGATCGGCTGCGCTAAGCAGGCGGAGGAGATCCCCATCGTCACGCCGGTCATGCCCCCCGCATCTTCCCTGCTCGCTTTCGCCCTCGTCTCGCTCGGCATGGTGCTGACACCAGGGCCGAACATGATCTATCTGATCTCGCGCGCGATCACGCAGGGTCACGTCGCGGGCCTGGTCTCGCTCGGCGGCGTTGCCGTCGGCTTTCTGGTCTACATGCTGGCGGCGGCGTTCGGCATCACGGCGCTGCTGTTTGCCGTGCCGTTCGCCTATGACGCGCTGCGCCTCGCCGGCGCTGCCTACCTGCTCTATCTGGCGTGGCAGGCGGTGAAGCCGGGTGGACGCTCGCCCTTCCAGGTGAGGACCCTCGCCATCGACAGCCCACGCCGGCTGTTCCTGATGGGGCTCGTCACCAATCTGCTGAACCCGAAGATCGCGATGCTGTATCTGGCGCTGCTGCCGCAGTTCATCGATCCCGCTGTTGGCAGCGTGCTGACGCAGTCGATGGTGCTTGGCGCGATCCAGATCGTGATCAGCATCGGCGTCAACGCCATGATCGCCATGGCGGCAGGATCGATTGCCCTGTTCCTGGCGACACGGCCGAGCTGGGCGCTCGTGCAGCGCTATCTGATGGGCACGGTGCTCGCGGGACTTGCGGTGCGCATGGCGCTGGAGGCGCGGCGGGGGTGATTTCCATCGGCTCCCCCGCCTTGTCCGCCGAAGCCTCTCGGCAAAGGCGGACGAGAGCGGGAGAGGGGGCACCGCGCGTGCCGAAAGATCTCGGAAGTCATCGTCGGCAAGGAACGGCCGATGAGCTTCTCAGTCCAGCTTCGCTTCCATGCCGCGCTTCACGGCGGGGCGGGCCATCAGGGTATCGTACCAGCGCTTGACGTTCGGAAAGTCGGCGAGATCCACCTTGTGGCGCGGGTGGCGCCAGGCCCAGCCGACGATGGCGAAGTCGGCGATCGAGAGAGCGCCTGCGACGAACTCGTGCTGCGCGAGCCGGCGGTCGAGCACGCCATAGAGCCGGACCGTCTCGGCCATGTAGCGCTTGAGCCCGTAGGCGCGGTCCTGTTCGTTGGTCAGCGCGATGAAATGGTGCACCTGGCCGGGCATCGGGCCGAAACCGCCCATCTGCCACATCAGCCATTCATAGACCGGGATCCGCTCGGCGAGGGATTTCGGCAGGAACTGGCCGGTCTTCTCAGCCAGGTAGAGCAGGATGGCGCCGGATTCGAACACGCTGACCGGCTTGCCGTCGGGGCCGTCGGGATCGACGATCGCCGGGATCTTGTTGTTGGGGCTGATCGCCAGGAATTCCGGCGCCATCTGGGCGCCCTTGGTGATGTCGACCGGAACGACGCGGTAGGGCAGCCCCATCTCCTCCAGCGCGACCGAGATTTTGCGCCCGTTTGGGGTGTTCCAGGTGTACAGCTCGATCGTCATGCGGGGCATCCTTCCCAACCGTCCTTGCTTGGTCGCGGGCTCCCATTAGCTCGAAACTGCATCCGGCTTCAAACGTACCGTTGTTGATGGGACATCGTGGCGGCTGGTCTCCGCCGCCCGCCCCCGATAGATTGCGCCACCCAAGAATCCACCCTCAGGGGAAACGCCGTGTCCAAATCCGCCTCCCGCGCCCGCCTCCTCGAGATCATCCGCAGGCGCTCGTTCGGCCGTGGCGAGGTCACGCTGGCCTCCGGCCGCAAGAGCGATTTCTATTTCAACCTGAAGCCGACCATGATGGACCCGGAGGGCGCCACCTTGCTCGCCGAGCTCACCTATGAGGCGCTGAAGGACGAGGGCTTCGATTATATCGGCGGCCTGGAGATGGGCGCGGTGCCGCTCGCCGGCGCGATCGCCCAGATCTCCTGGATCAAGGGCCATCCGATCGCGGCCTTCTTCGTCCGCAAGAAGCCGAAGGAGCACGGCGCCAGGCTCGCGATCGAGGGCCTGACCCGCGACGAGACCCTGGCGGGAAAACGCATCGTCGTGGTCGAGGACGTCACCACCACCGGCGGCTCGGCGATGAAGGCGGTGGAAACCCTGCGCGAGGCCGGCGCCGAGGTGGCGCTGGTGTTCACCATGGTCGACCGCGAGGAAGGCGCCGCCGAGACCTTCGCCCAGGCCGGCCTGCCGTTCCGGGCGCTCTACAAGGCGCACGAATTCCTCTGAGGCGCCTGGCGCGCGGCGCAATTCGCGACCCGCGCATACCGCTCATTTACCAACGCCCGTTAAGGTTACCGCAAAGCTGATGGCGCCATGCCTTGGGCAAGGCGCGTTCGATCGCACATGATCGAGCGACGCGGGTTGCCGCGTCACGGCGTGGCTTTGCGGTGAAGATCCTGGCGATGGAGCGGGCGTTGCGTAGCGTGTTGTCGTTTCGGCGGAGGTCCCGCCACGTCGCTGTCGCGGCGACGGTCGGCCTCGTCGCGGCCGGCGCGCTGGCGCCGCGAATGGCGTCGGCCCAGGGCCTGTTCGACTTCCTGTTCGGCGGCTTCAACAAGCCGCAATCGCAGCGGCCGGCGCAAGGCGGCTTCTTCGCCGATCCGTTCGGCACCAACCCGCAGGCCTCCGCCCAGCCGCGCGCCGCGAGCGGCGGATCGGGCGCAGCGTTCTGCGTGCGCACCTGCGACGGCCGCTATTTTCCGCTGACGCGGGGCCTCGCCTCGCCGGCCCAGATGTGCCAGGCGTTCTGCCCGGCCAGCCCGACCAGGATCTATTTCGGCTCCAACATCGACTACGCCACGGCGGCGAACGGCGAGCGCTATGCCGACAGCGAGAACGCGTTCGCCTATCGCCAGGCGCTGCGCGCCGACTGCACCTGCAACGGCCGCGATCCGGCCGGGCTGGCGCCGGTCGACCTGTCGCTCGACACCTCGCTGCGCCCCGGCGACGTCGTCGCCACCAGCGACGGCCTCGTCGCCTATTCGGGCACGCGCGGCAGCGGCGGCCAGCCGGCCGATTTCAAGCCGGTCGCCTCCTATCCCGGGCTGAACTCGGACATGCGGGCCAAGCTGAGCGAGATGAAGGTCGCACCGGTGCGCGCCGAGATGCTGGCGGCCGATGCGCTCGCCGCGATGCCGCCGCCGGAGGCCAGCGCCAGCAATGTCAGCGTCGCGCCGCCGCTGACGATCGCGCCGAAGCCGGCCACCGGCCGCGCCAAGCGCGCGGATGTGGATTGAGCCCGGGGACTCGTCATTGCGGGCGAGCGAAGCAATCCAGAGTCCCGACACACCACCCTGGATTGCTTCGCTGCGCTCGCAATGACGGAATGCTGACCTAGCGCGCGACGATCACGCCGATGACGTTCGGCGCTTCCCGATATTTCTCCTCGATCGCCGCCCGCGCGGCGGCGCGGTTGTCCGGCGTCAGCAGGCCGCGTTTCTCGGCCAGGATCATCCAGCAGAAGCCCCACCAATCGGTCAGCATGCCCTCGTCGTCGACCAGGTCGTAGCCCTGCTCGGCGGCGAAGATGCGCGCCCGCGCCTCGTCGAGGCCATCGAGGAAGGTGTGGTCGGTGGCCGAGAACAGATCGTCGGAAATGTCGTCGGTGGTGTAGCCCCAGACCGACATGCACACCGCATTGAACGCGCGGTCGATCTGGTCGTCGTCGACGGCCCGCCGCCGCGCGGCCTTGTGCAGCCGCGTCAGGCTGCGCGCGAAGTCGGCAATGCGGGTCAGGGCCAGGGGATCGAAGGCGATATTGGACATGGGTGTCCTCGCGGGATGCACTGATGCCGGGGGCTGGCGGATCGAATCGCTGTCAGGATAACGATCGCTTGCTAAATTGTTCTTAATTTGTTCCTGGCCGATTGTCCATCCCTTCTCAAAGGAGGCGCGCCGCTCTCATGGAGAATTCCAACACCGAAACCGATGCAGCCCTGCGCAAGCGTCTCGACTGGCTGCTGCGCGACCTATGCGTGGACTGGGGCTTTTGCAGCCGCCTCACCGCGGACGACCTGATGCTGGACGGCCAACCGCCCTCTCCGCAGGCGTTCGCCGCGGCCGTGCTGCGGGCCGAAGGCATGAACGCGGAATACGAGCCGGATTGGCGCCGTCGGATCGAGCAGATGTTCGTCGCTCGCCTCACAACGTGAGTCTGGATCCCGGCTTTCGCCGGGATGACGATGGGGAGAGCCCTCAACTCCACGACGCACCTGCACCATGCTAGCGCGTTCCGCCCCCGGAACTCCGGCCCCGTTTTTGCATCATTTTCCATCACCTTGCTGTGCGGACCAGCCTTTCCCCGGGTTTCGGACCGCGCGCAACCATCGTATGCTTTTACCGGTTCCTCGTAGCATCACAGGTTTCCAAGGTGACAGATCAGCCGTCCCAGCGCAGCTTCGTAAGCACCGGCCAGCCCGTCGACGAATTGGCGGTCGCGGAGATCAAGAGCGACATCCTGGCCAAGCTTCGCCTCGCCATCGGCAAGGAGGCGAGCCAGGCGACGCCGCAGGACTGGTACCACGCCGCGGCGCTGACCTTGCGCGACCGCATCGTGCATCGCTGGCTGACCGCGGACAAGGAGAGCTACGACGCCGGGCGCAAGCGGGTCTATTATCTCAGCCTCGAATTCCTGATCGGCCGTCTGTTCACCGACGCGCTCAACAACATGGGCCTGATGAAGGTGTTCGAGACCGCGCTCGGCGATCTGGGCGTCGGCCTGATGGACCTGCGCAAATGCGAGCCCGATGCCGCGCTCGGCAATGGCGGCCTCGGACGGCTCGCGGCGTGCTTCATGGAGAGCATGTCGACCTTGCAGATCCCTGCGATCGGCTACGGCATCCGCTATGATTTCGGCCTGTTCCGCCAGGTCATCGTCGACGGCTGGCAGCACGAATATCCCGACGTCTGGCTGTCGTTCGGCAATCCCTGGGAGTTCCAGCGCCCCGAGGTGGTCTATCACGTTCATTTCGGCGGCGGCGTCGAGCACATCGACGACAAGGGCCGGGCCCGCGCGATCTGGCATCCAGGCGAGACCGTGCAGGCGGTGGCCTATGACACGCCGATCGTCGGCTGGCGCGGCCAGCACGTGAATGCGCTCAGGCTATGGTCGGCGCGCTCGCCCGATCCGCTGAAGCTCGACGTGTTCAACTCCGGCGACTATCTCGGCGCCTCGGCAGAAGAAGCGCGCGCCGAGGCGATCTGCAAATTCCTGTATCCGAACGACGAGAGCCCGGCGGGACGCGAGCTGCGGCTGCGCCAGGAATATTTCTTCGTCTCGGCTTCGCTGCAAGATCTCGTCAAGCGCCATCTCGGCTCCGACGGCCAGTTGCGCAGCCTGGCGCAGAAGGCCGCGGTGCAGCTCAACGACACGCACCCCTCGCTCGCCGTGGCCGAGCTGATGCGGATCCTGGTCGACCTGCACAATTTCCGCTGGGACGAGGCGTGGAAGATCACCATCGCGACCTTGTCCTATACCAACCACACGCTGCTGCCCGAAGCGCTCGAGACCTGGCCGGTCGAGCTGTTCGAGCGGCTGCTGCCGCGCCATCTCGAGATCATCTATCGCATCAATGCGCAGCATCTCGCGCTCGCCGAGCAGCGCGCACCGGGTGACATCGACTACCGCGCCTCGGTGTCCCTGATCGACGAGAAGAGCGGCCGCCGCGTGCGCATGGGCCAGCTCGCCTTCGTCGGCTCACACCGCATCAACGGCGTCTCGGCGATGCATTCCGACCTGATGAAGGAGACCGTGTTCCACGATCTCAATCATCTCTATCCCGGCCGCATCACCAACAAGACCAACGGCATCACTTTCCGCCGCTGGCTGACCCTCGCCAATCCCAAGCTGACGAACCTCTTGCGCGAGGCCTGCGGCGACGCCGTCGTCGACGATCCGACCTTGCTCTCGAGTCTCGAGAGCTACGTCGCCGACGCCGGCTTCCACCAGAAGTTCCGCGCCGTGAAGCACCACAACAAGGTGCAGCTGGCGCGTCTGATCGGCGAGCGCATGAACGTGCGCCTCGACCCGGGCGCGCTGTTCGACGTGCAGATCAAGCGCATTCACGAATACAAGCGCCAGCTCCTGAACATCCTCGAAGCGGTCGCGCTGTATCTGGACATCAAGGACGACCCGCAAGCTAACTGGGTGCCGCGGGTGAAGATCTTCGCCGGCAAGGCGGCGGCGAGCTACCGCTATGCCAAGCTGATCATCAAGCTGATCAACGACGTCGCGGAGGTCGTCAATAACGATCCCGCGATCGGCGGCAAGCTGAAGGTCGTGTTCATGGCCGACTACAATGTCAGCCTGGCGGAAACGATCATTCCTGCGGCCGACCTGTCCGAGCAGATCTCGACCGCCGGCATGGAGGCGTCCGGCACCGGCAACATGAAGCTGGCGCTGAACGGCGCCCTTACCATCGGCACGCTGGACGGCGCCAATATCGAGATCCGCGACAATGTCGGCGCCGACAACATCGCGATCTTCGGCATGGAGGCCGACGAAGTCATGCTCCGCCGCAAGCAGGGACTGGACGCGTCCGACGTGATCCACCGGTCACCGCGGCTGGCGCGCGCGATCGATGCGATCGCGACCGGTGCGTTCTCGCCAGACGAACCCGGCCGGTTCGAGCCGATCGCCCATGCGCTGCGCCATCTCGACCACTACATGGTTTCGGCCGATTTCGATTCCTACTACGAGGCCCAGCGCGGCATCGATGCACGCTGGCAGACCGTGCCGGCCTGGACCCGCGCCTCGATCCTCAACGTCGCGCGCATGGCCTGGTTCTCCTCCGACCGCACCATCCGCGAATATGCCGACGACATCTGGAACGTGCCGGTCGGGCTGGCGATGGCGCCGGTGCAAGCGCAGCGGGCGTGAGCGGTGAGACCTACCCGTCGTCATTGCGAGCGAAGCGAGGCAATCCAGGGCCGAACAAGAACACTGGATTGCTTCGTCGCAAGGGCTCCTCGCAATGACGGCAGAGATCGAGAGTAGTCACCGTCGATGCAAGAGCGCGAATATGTCAGCCCCGACGGCCAGCTGAAGTTTCTGGTCATCTGCCCCGACGGCGATCTGACCATGGGGTTCGATGGCTGCCCCTGGCATACCCACGGCAGCATCCTGGCGGACCTGTCCGGATTGAGTGAGGCCGAAGCCACCGAGCGCCTGGTGACTGACCTCATGACGAATATCAGCGTCATCACGGTCCGGCGTATCGGCGGCAACATCACAGACGCCTGGATCTCGGATGATCCATCCGATGATCTTGCAAGCTATCAGCAATACGGCGAACCGACCGAAACCATTGAATTTCGGCGGTGGGACGGCACGCCAGTCGAGGTGCAGACGAACCATGCCTCCTGAAAGCACGAGACACCTGTTCGACGAGGCCACCCGCGTCACCGCCGGCGACAGCCGCTGGCAGGGACGGACCAGCCCGGACTACTGGGCGTTCGTCGGCCCGTTTGGCGGCGTCACGGCGGCGACCGTGCTGCGCGCGTTGATCCAGCATCCGCAAATTCAGGGCGATCCGCTGGCGATAACGGTGAACTATTGCGCGCCGATCGCGGAAGGGCCGTTCGATCTCGACGTGCGGCTGGTGAAGGCCAACCGCTCCTCGCAGCATTGGTGCGTCGAGCTGAGCCAGGGCGACACTGACGCGGCGACGCTCGCCACCGCCGTGTTCGCCGAGCGCCGGCTGTCCTGGTCGCATCAGCCGGCCACAAAGCCCGAGGCGCCGCCGTTCGATCAGGTCAAGCGACATCCCGACACGAACATGTCCTGGACCAAGCAGTACGATTTCCGCTTCATCGAGGGCCGTCCAGCGTTTGGCGCATCGTCGTCGGGGGAGCCGCACAGCAGCTATTCCCGGCTCTGGATCTCCGACCGCAAGCCGCGCAAGCTCGACTGCCTGTCGGTGCTGTCGATGTCGGACGCCTTCTTCGGCCGCGTCTTCCACGCCCGCGGCGAGCTGGTGCCGTTCGGCACGGTGTCGCTGACGACCTATTTCCACGTCAGCCGGGACGAGCTCGCGGCCGAGGACATCACGCATGTGCTCGCGACCGCCGACGCCAAGATTTTCAACCGCAGCTATCAGGACCAGCATGGCGAGCTGTGGTCGCCGTCCGGCCGGCTGCTCGCGACGACGACGCAGATTGCGTATTTCAAGGCGTGAGGGCCGGGACGCAAGCCAAGAAAACGGCGTCGTCCCGGCCTTGAGCCGGGACGACAGCTGTGGGTATGGCTTGAGCTCGCGCCTCTCGTGCATTGAACGGGGCGGAGCGGGAAAATGTGGGGTCAGACGCAACGCGACCGCCCCCTTGACGTTTGCAGCCCTACTCCGCCGCCAGCTTCAGATCCGGCGCGGCGTTACGGACCTCAGCATCGACCTGGGCTTCGAACTTGGCAAAATTCTTCTGGAACATGCCGACCAGCGCGCGCGCAGTCTTGTCGAACTCGGCCTTGTCCTTCCAGGTGTTGACCGGGTCGAGGATCTCGGTCGGCACGCCCGGCAGCGCGGTCGGCACCGCGAAACCGAAATATTTGTCGGTGCGGAACTCGACGTTGCGCAAGCTGCCGTCGAGCGCCGCCGTCAGCAGCGCGCGCGTCACCTTGATCGGCATGCGCGAGCCCGTGCCATACTTGCCGCCGGTCCAGCCGGTGTTGACCAGCCAGCAGTCGACATTGTGCTCGGCGATCAGCTGCCGCAGCATGTTGCCGTAGACGGACGGATCGAGCGGCAGGAACGGCGAGCCGAAGCAGGTCGAGAATTCCGGCTGCGGCTCGGAGCCCAAGCCGCGCTCGGTGCCCGCGACCTTGGCGGTGTAGCCGGACAGGAAGTGGTACATCGCCTGCGCCGGCGAGAGCTTTGCGATCGGCGGCAGCACGCCGAAGGCGTCGGCGGCGAGCATCACGACGTTCTTCGGATGCGGCGCGCGGCCGGTGCGCGAGGCGTTCGGGATGTAGTCGAGCGGATAGGCCGAGCGGGTGTTCTCCGTCTTGGAGCCGTCGTCGAAATCGGGAACGCGCGTATCCTCATCGAGCACGACGTTCTCGAGCACCGCACCAAACCGGGTCGACGCCGCATAGATCTGCGGCTCGGCTTCCTGCGACAGCTTGATGCACTTGGCGTAGCAGCCGCCCTCGAAGTTGAACACGCCGGACGGTCCCCAGCCATGCTCGTCATCGCCGATCAAGGTGCGGTTCGGATCGGCCGACAGCGTCGTCTTGCCGGTGCCGGACAGGCCGAAGAAGACAGCGGTGTCGCCGTTCGGCCCGACATTGGCCGAGCAGTGCATCGGCATCACGCCGCGCTCGGGCAGGTAGTAGTTGAGCGTCGTGAACACGCTCTTCTTCATCTCGCCGGCATAATAGGACCCGCCGATCAGGACGATCTTGCGGGCGAAATCGATCGCGACGACGTTCTGCGAGCGCACGCCGTGGCGTTTCGGGTCGGCACGGAAGCTCGGCATGTCGATGATCGTGAGCTCCGGCACGAAGGTGTCGAGCTCGATCTTCTCGGGGCGGATCAGAAGCGTGCGGATGAACAGCGAATGCCACGCGAGTTCGGTGAAGACGCGCGTCTTGATGCGGAAGCTCGGATCGGCGCCGCCATAGAGATCCTGCGCGAACAGGGTCTTGCCTTCGGCGTGCTTGATGAAGTCCTGATGCAGCGCCTCGAACTGCTCGGGCGTGATCGCCTGGTTGCCCGCCCACCACATCTTTTCGGTGGAGGCGTCGCGCACCGTGAACTTGTCCTTCGGGCTGCGGCCGGTGAACTCGCCAGTATCCGCGCACAGCGCCCCGTCGGCCGACAGCACCGCCTCGCCCGCCGCCAGCGAATACTGATAGAGCTGGGGAGCGCCGAGATTCCAGTGCACCTGCTTGAGGTTCTTTAAGCCGAACTTGTCGGCACCAAAGGCGCCGTTGCGAATACCCGTCTCTTGCACGAAGATCCCTCCTGAGAGCCCGCATCTGTTGCGCGCAGTCGCGCGCGTTGCGCGGTGACCGTTGCCGTTACATCGCCTTATCGAAGCGCGGTCGCCGACCTAATACTGATCAACGCTGGTCTTGCCAAGACGATCCGGCCCAATTGGTTATTGGCAAACCGTGATGTACGTAGCTCATGTTTTGCCGCGCCATGCACATTCCAGCAGCAGCCGCCTGCGCCCCGCGGAGTTGCTGCAACGCAACAGATATATCAGCGCGGTTGGGTTTCACGAGAACGACGAACGACGCTCAAATCGACGAATTCGCGCGGGCAAGCGAAGACCAAGGCGAAGACCGAGCATCCGGCCAACGCCCGTCGCACCGCCTCGCTGCTACCGATCAAGGGACGCCGCCCGAGCCGACCGAATGCGTCGGTGATCAGCCGTGTCGCCGCTACACCCGATCAGCCAGCTTCCGTTCACGATTGCCTCGCGCTTGCGGGATCACTTAATCCGATTCTCCCGGCCGCGACGTCAATGAGCTCACTCGCGCCCACGCCATGGGTTTGCGCGGCGCTCACCTTCTGCTGGACGGGGAGCGTGCACATCGAGCTTCACCGCAACTGCGTTCATGCGTGAACGTCGTCGTCTTTCGTCACGCGAGGATGAGCACAGCCATCAAAGCGGGCTCGAACTACACCTCACTTCGCGCGTGCCTCGTCAGCAAGCCGCGCAAGCATCTTGCGCAACGCCCCGGGCGTGGTTACGTGCTCGGGAAACCCGAGCCGTAGCGTCTTGCCGTCGGCCATCAGATCCAATCCCTCCGGGTCACAGCCGCTACACCGCCACTCCGCGGCTTCGGCGCCGAGCAGCTTCGTCGCGTAGAGGGCGAGCGCCTCACGGTGATCTTCGTTCATGTGATCGACAGCGCCCTGCTCTGCCAGAATCAGTTCATCAGCATCGGAGATATCCGTGAGAAACTGCTCGGGCTTGAGATCGACGATGCGGCCGAATCCGGCGACGAGATGCGCGCCTGACGGACGAATCACGAAGAACGAGAAGTCGGCGAAATCCGCATAGTCCGCAGCGGACGGATGCGCATTGAGATACCGACGGCGCATCATCTCGCGATTGTCGTCGGTGGCCTGCTCGGCCTTGCCCGACAGCATGATGCGAGTTCCCTCGAGCGGATCGCCCGGCGCCCGTTCATCGAGCATCAGCGATACGCGCGAATCGGCAAGTACATTCCTGGTGTGTACAGCTAATCGCGAGATCAGGATGATCGGAGCACCATCGGACGCGGTGGCGACGTTGACGAGGGAGCAGTAGGGATCGCCCGTACCAACCATCAAGGTCGCAAGTGCGCCCTGCCGGCTTCGGCGCAGCAGGGATTGCGTCACGCGGTTAGGGTTAAAGCTCGCAGACATCGTCTTTTCCCTCGTCCATCCAGTTGCAATGAAGGCCTTTTTTCGGCTAAACGGGCCACAAACCTGGGCGCGGCACAAGACTTTGCCATGGTATTTGTGGAACTCGGTCACACTTCAGCCCAGCTTGCATTGCTCGTTGACCATGTTCGAAGCCCAAATATGCGGCCCTTATCTTGATTCTCGAAGTCTCGGCGTAACCAGACTCTGAAAGCAGGCTCATGCCCACAATCGCCTTGGTCGATGACGACCGCAACATTCTGACATCCGTCTCCATCGCGCTCGAGGCCGAGGGTTATCGGATCATGACCTATACCGATGGTGCGTCGGCGCTCGACGGTTTTCGGACCAGCCAGCCTGACCTCGCCATCCTCGACATCAAGATGCCGCGCATGGACGGCATGGAGACGTTGCGGCGGCTTCGCCAGAAGTCCGACCTGCCGGTGATCTTCCTCACCTCCAAGGACGAGGAGATCGACGAGCTGTTCGGCCTGAAGATGGGCGCGGACGACTTCATCCGCAAACCGTTCTCGCAGCGCCTGCTGGTGGAGCGCGTCAAGGCCGTGCTGCGCCGCTCGCAGCCGAAGGATCCGACGGCTCTGCCGAAGGAGAACGACGCCAAGGCGCTCGATCGCGGCCTGCTGCGCATGGATCCGGAGCGTCACACCTGCACCTGGAAGAACGAGCCGGTCACGCTGACCGTCACCGAGTTCCTGATCCTGCAGGCGCTGGCGCAACGTCCGGGCGTGGTCAAGAGCCGCAACGCGCTGATGGACGCGGCCTATGACGACCAGGTCTATGTCGACGACCGCACCATCGACAGCCACATCAAGCGGCTGCGCAAGAAGTTCAAGATGGTCGACGAGGAGTTCGAGATGATCGAGACCCTCTACGGCGTCGGCTATCGCTTCAAGGAAACCTGAAGCCCTGCAGCAAGGGACCTGAAGCATTGCCTTGCGCGACGTCATGCGAAATTGCGCGCTGACGTCGCGGTCTCGATTGGATAGGCTACGCCTCCTGCGCGTTTGTCCGAGCGCAGATGCCGGAACGGGGCCATTGTTGCGGCGAATTCGGGTGCGGCAAGTCGAGTTCTCGCGGGAATTCGCCGCACAACCCCTACGAAATTCGGAATCGGAGCACTCACATTGCTCGATCGCACGCAGCTTGACCCAGCCGTGAATGCCCACGACGCCGCGATCGCGTCCGAGGCGGCGGACGAGACCCCGCACGTCTCCGGCTGGCAGCGTCCGCTGAGCTGGCTGCGCCGCGCCGGACAGTTCCTGTTCGCGCTGTCGTTCTCGAGCCTCACCCGCCGCATCGTCTCGCTGAACATCGCCGGCCTGCTCGCGCTGGTTGCAAGCATCCTGTACCTGTCGCAGTTCCGCGCCGGCCTGATCGATGCGCGCGCGCAGAGCCTCCTGGTGCAGGCCGAGATCATCGCCGGCGCCATCGCCGCCTCGGCCACGGTACAGACCAACACCATCACCATCGATCCCGAGCGCCTGCTCGATCTCAAGCCCGGCGAGAGCTACGGCGCGCCGGACGAATATTCGCCGCTCGACTTCCCGATCAATCCGGAACGCGTCGCGCCGGTGCTGCGCACGCTGATCTCGCCGACCAAGACGCGCGCGCGCATCTATGATCCGAATGGCGGGCTCCTGCTCGACAGCCGCAACCTGGAGAACGTGCTGCGCTTCGACCTGCCGCCGCCGTCGAGCGAGAAGCCCGGCTTCGTCGAGCGTGCGCTGATCTCGGTACGCACCTGGCTCAATCGCGGCGACCTGCCGCTGTACCGCGAATATGGCCCCGAGAACGGCAACGGCTACGAGGAAGTCGCCGACGCGCTGAAGGGCCAGAAGCGCAGCATGGTGAGGGTCAATTCGCGCGGCGAAGTGATCGTCTCGGTCGCGGTGTCGGTGCAGCGCTCGCGCACCATCCACGGCGCCCTGATGCTGTCGACGCAGGGCGACGACATCGACCAGATGGTCACCGCCGAGCGTCTTGCCATTCTGAAGGTCGGCGGCGTCGCCTCCGCCGTCATGATCGTGCTGTCGCTGCTGCTCGCCAGCACCATCGCCGGACCCGTGCGCCGGCTCGCCGACAGTGCCGAGCGGGTCCGCCGCCGCATCAAGACCCGCGTCGAGATTCCCGACTTCACCCGCCGCCGCGACGAGATCGGCCATCTCTCCGGGGCGCTGCGCGACATGACGGACGCGCTCTACAACCGCATCGAGGCGATCGAGATGTTCGCCGCCGACGTTGCCCACGAGCTCAAGAACCCGCTGACCTCGCTGCGCTCGGCGGTCGAGACGCTGCCGCTGGCGCGCAACGACAACAGCCGCGCCCGCCTGCTCGCCGTGATCGAGCACGACGTGAAGCGGCTCGATCGGCTGATCTCCGACATTTCCGACGCCAGCCGGCTCGATGCCGAGCTGCAGCGCCAGGACATGACCCTGGTCGATCTGCGCCGGCTGCTGAACACGCTGACCTCGGTCGCCAACGAGACCAAGCTCGGCACCGACGTCACCGTCGAGGTCCGCTTCGAGGGCCGCGGCGCCAACGACACCTTCTCGGTGCCCGGGCATGATTCGCGGCTCGGCCAGGTGATCTCCAACCTTCTGTCGAACGCGCAATCGTTCTCCGCGGCCGGCGGCAAGGTGCGCATCACCTGCCGGCGCGTGCGCTCGGAGATCGAGATCACCGTCGATGATGACGGCCCCGGCATTCGCGAGGACGCCCTGCAGCGCATCTTCGAGCGATTCTATACCGACCGGCCGCACCAGGGCTTTGGCCAGAATTCCGGGCTGGGCCTGTCGATCTCCAAGCAGATCATCGACGCCCATGGCGGGCGGATCTGGGCCGAGAACCGGCCCGGCCCTGTTGACGCCGACGGACATCCGACCTCGGCCGGGGCTCGCTTCGTCGTCCGGTTGCCGGCGTCGTGACGAACGAAACGGCGAGCATCCATGCGTCTGCCGTCCAGGTGGGGGAGCAGGCCGTCCTGATCCGGGGCCCCTCCGGTTCCGGCAAATCCCGACTCGCCTTCGATCTGATCCTCGCCGGACGCGCGGGACAGCTGCCGCCAACGGTTCTGGTGGGCGACGACCGTGTTCATCTCGCCACACGCGGCGGGGAAATGTGGGTGAGCCCCGCGCCCGCTCTGGCCGGGCTGATCGAGATCCGCGGTCTTGGAATCCGCGCCTGCGACCATGTGTCGGAGGCGAAACTTGGGCTTGTGGTTGACCTGATGGCCGAGGACGCTGCCCGCCTGCCGAACGCCGAATCGCTTCGGATTCATCTCAACGGTATCGAATTGCCACGGATACCTGTCGGCCCGGGTTTCTCACCCCTCCCGCTGGTTGTAGCGGAACTAATTACCACTCAAGCTTTCATGTTCCGGTAATCTTTCGGCCGATTGTGTGGGGCAAATTGGTAACCATATCAGCCCCACTATCGCGACCGAGTAGACCGCCGCCCCCTCCCATTCTGTATGCCAGAATCCGGGAGACTCGCGAATATGCCCTCTTGCGCGAGGGCTCCGGATGGTCAAAGTGGCGCGTTCGTGCGGTGCACCCAAGGCGCCCGCGAGGAGTATCCGATGATTGGCCTGGTACTGGTGACCCATGGGCGCCTCGCCGACGAGTTCAGGGCGGCGCTGGAACACGTCATGGGTCCTCAAAAACAAATCGAAGCGGTCACGATTGGCGCCGACGATGATTCCGATCTCTGTCGCAGCGACATCATCGAAGCCGTGAACCGCGTCGACACCGGCGACGGTGTCGCCATTCTCACCGACATGTTCGGCGGCACGCCGTCGAACCTCGCCATCTCCTGCATGAGCCGGCCCAAGGTCGAGGTGCTCGCGGGCATCAACCTGCCCATGCTGGTGAAGCTCGCCAAGGTGCGCGAGGAGCGCTCGCTGCCCGACGCCATCGCCATGGCGCAGGAGGCGGGACGCAAATACGTCACCATCGCCAGCCGGGTGCTCGCCGGCAAATGAGCGACGAGGATGCTCAGCAGGACAACGTCGCCGGCCCGGCTGTCCCTGCCGGAGCCATCTCGCGAGAGCTGCTGATCACCAACAAGCGCGGCCTGCATGCGCGGGCCTCGGCGAAATTCGTGCAGATGGTCGAGAAGTTCCAGGCCGAGGTCTGGGTGACGCGCGGCGGCGAGACCGTCGGCGGCCGCTCGATCATGGGCCTGATGATGCTGGCGGCGGCGCCGGGAACCAAGATCCTGGTCTCCGCCACCGGGCCCGAGGCGGAGGCCGCGCTGCAGGCGATCACCGACCTGGTGAACGACAAGTTCCACGAAGAAGGCGTGTAAGGGCCTCCCGAAACGCGTTTCGCCATGCCGCAATGGGGCATTCTACCCGATTTGCGCCTATCCTCGCATCGCGACGCGGTAAGGATGGCATGTCCAGTAGCACTATTCGGCTGAGCGAGGCAGACTTGCGAGCCGTGGCTGAATACGCGGCCCTCTCTGCACATCCGGCGCTGGCGATCTTCGAACGCGACCGACCGGATGATCTTCGTGCACGAGCCGCAATACAGGCCGCCCGAAGCTTTGCGAGCGGCGGGAGTCGGAGCAAATCCCTACGGGATAGCGCGTGGGCGGCGCAGCGGGCGGCAATCGAGGCCCGCGATGAGGGGTTGCGCGCGGCCTATGAGGCCGCTCGCGCTGCCCTCGCCGCGGCCGGCGCGGGCTTCCTTCATCCCCTCCCGAACCCTTCCCAGGTCAAGCACATCCTCGGAGCTGCCGGCCACGCGGCGCGAGCTTTCGAAATCTCGGCCGGAGATGTTCCCGCCGTCGGCGCTGACTACCTCGCGCGATCACGGCTCCTTGCTTCTCGAGAGGTCGTGGACGTCCTCAGACGTTATCCTTGTCCACCGCCCGGCGGAGGCCGGGTCGGAGAGCTGATCCGCCAGCTCGATACCCTGCTCCGGTGATCGGGAGGCCTCGTGCGCAGGAGCGCTTGGCCGGGACGGCAGCGAAGCTATCCCCCCGGTGCCTGAATATACACCTTCCAAACGATTGCAGGGCCCGCCTGGCCGTGGAAGAAGCGCTGCGTGGTCATGACCAGCGGCTCGGCTTTCGGGGCCTCCTTGGCCATCCAGGCCTCGCAGGCCGCAATCCGGTTGTCGGTGGTGTCGCAGATGCCGATGAACCCCTCGCGCTTGAGGTCCTCCAGCGCGCTCAGGCCGGAACTCCAGGTCTCCTCGGGCGTGGTGGGCACCGTGAACGGCCTTGGGTGGTCCGGGCTGTAGAAGGTCATCGGCGTGTTCATCTCGGCAAAGCCGGCCACCAGCGGCCAGGGCGAGCCGAATCGGGCATGCCAGGCCTTGGTCAGCTCCCGCGCCAGCTCCGAACGGGCGCCATAGCCGGTGGCGCCGTTCGGATTGGCGGCCATCTCGCGCCGGGCGATCCAGGGCGAGGCGATCAGCGTGAGCAGCGACAGCACGAGCCAGACGGCGGCGAGCCGCGGCAGCATGACCGATCGCAGCCGCAGCGCGGGAATTGCGACCAGCGCCAGCGGCACCAGGAAGAACAGCGAGATGCCCCAATCGGTCTTCATGTAGATCGTGAAGGCGAGGCCGCCGAGCGGCGGCCCGACGGCAACGATCGCCTGCACCAGCCAAACATTGATCGCCTGGCTTACATTCACGCCAGGATTGGGACCGCCGCGCCAGTTGCGGAAGGCGAATCGCGGCGGCCAGGCCATCACCAGCGCCGCCAGCGCCACCGGCAAAGCCAGCAGCGCCAGATTGTGGCCGACATAGCCGAGCACGAGCTCGGCGGCGCGGCCGCGATCCGACAGCGTATAGACATCCCCGGCATAGGTGATGGCGACGAAATCGACCCGCCACAGCCACACCAGATGCGGGATCATCGCCACCAGCATGGTGACGATCGCGACCCACGGCGCGGGCGACGCCAGGAAGCGCAACCGTTCCGGGTGCAGCAGCGCCGCAAGGCCGATGGCGCCGATCATGGTCAGCACCCAGTATTTGGTCATCAGCGCCGCCGCGCCGGCGAGGCCGAGCCACAGGCCGGAGGCGGCGCTGCGCTTTTCGAACGCGTTGAGATAGGCCAGCACCAGCAGCGGCAGGGTCAGCAGCTGGACCAGGTCGGCGTTGTACTTGAAGCCCTTGAAATTGAAGATCGGGTACAGCGCAACCATCACCACGACGAAGAAGGCGCGGCGGCGGTCGACCACCTTGAGGCTCGCGAGCCAGACGATGACGAGGCCGCTGCCGTTCACGGCCATCGCCAGCGCATAGGTCGCCCAGTCCTTGACCGGAAACACCGCGAACCACAGCCCCGCGATCCAGCCCGACAGCGGCGGATGCTTGCCGTAGCCGAGCAGGAAGCGGCTGCCCCAGGCATAGGCCTCGGCGACGTCCATATGGACGTCCTGCGCCGCCTTCAGATTGGTCAGGATCGCCGTCCACAGCACGGCATGGACGACCGCGAAGGTGACGACGACCCAGAGCGACGTTGCCGGCGCCGTGGCGCGCGCCACCAGCCAGGCGGAGATTCGCCGCGGTCCGAGACGGCCGCGCATGCGCGCCGCGAGAGGCGGAAGAGAGGTACTCGACATCCGCCCTCGGTAGCCTGTTTTGGCGGCGCGGGGAATCAGCTTGCCGTGAAGAAAGCCCCTGGAAATTCAGCAATATGGTTGCTGGTGAGGGGCTTGGGGTGCTATCTGCGCGACCCATGACGACCGCCCCCATTCCCAACATCCGCAACTTCTCCATCGTCGCCCATATCGACCATGGAAAGTCCACTTTGGCCGACCGCCTGATCCAGATGACGGGCGGGCTGTCGGACCGCGAGATGGCGGGCAAGGAGCAGGTGCTCGATTCGATGGACATCGAGCGCGAGCGCGGCATCACCATCAAGGCGCAGACCGTGCGCCTGCGTTACCATGCCAAGGACGGCAAGGATTACATCTTCAACCTGATGGACACGCCCGGCCACGTCGACTTCGCCTACGAAGTCTCGCGGTCGCTGGCGGCCTGCGAGGGCTCGCTGCTGGTGGTCGACGCCAGCCAGGGCGTCGAGGCGCAGACGCTCGCCAACGTCTATCAGGCGCTCGACAACAATCACGAGATCGTCCCGGTCCTCAACAAGATCGACCTGCCGGCGGCCGAGCCCGAGAAGATCAAGCAGCAGATCGAGGACGTGATCGGTATCGACGCCTCCGACGCGGTGATGATCTCCGCCAAGACCGGCCTTGGCATTCCCGACGTGCTGGAGGCGATCGTCACCCGCCTGCCGCCGCCCAAGGGCGACCGCGAGGCGACCCTGAAGGCGCTGCTGGTCGACAGCTGGTACGACGTCTATCTCGGCGTCGTCGTGCTGGTGCGCATCGTCGACGGCGTGATGAAGAAGGGCCAGCGCGTCCGGATGATGGGCACCGGGGCCGCCTATGACGTCGAGCGCGTCGGCTTCTTCACGCCGAAGATGACGCAGGTCGACGAGCTCGGGCCCGGCGAGATCGGCTTCATCACCGCCGCGATCAAGGAGGTGGCCGACACCCGCGTCGGCGACACCATCACCGACGACCGCAAGCCGGTCTCCGAGATGCTGCCGGGCTTCAAGCCGGCGATCCCTGTCGTGTTCTGCGGCCTGTTCCCGGTCGACGCCGACGATTTCGAGACTCTTCGCGCGGCGATGGGCAAGCTCAGGCTCAACGACGCCAGCTTCTCGTTCGAGATGGAGACGTCCGCCGCGCTCGGCTTCGGCTTCCGCTGCGGCTTCCTCGGCCTCTTGCATCTGGAAATCATCCAGGAGCGTCTCTCCCGCGAGTTCGATCTCAACCTGATCGCGACCGCGCCGAGCGTCATCTACAAGATGAAGCTGACCGACGGCGAGGAGATCGAGATCCACAACCCGGTCGACATGCCCGACGTGGTCAAGATCGCCGAGATCCAGGAGCCCTGGATCGAGGCGACGATCCTGACGCCGGACGAATATCTCGGCAGCGTGCTCAAGCTCTGCCAGGACCGCCGCGGCAATCAGAAGGAGCTGACTTACGTCGGCAGCCGCGCGATGGTCAAATACGACCTGCCGCTCAACGAGGTGGTGTTCGACTTCTACGACCGGCTGAAATCGGTCTCCAAGGGCTACGCCTCGTTCGACTATCATTTGACCGACTACAAGCCGGCCGATCTCGTGAAGATGCAGATCCTCGTCAACAACGAGCCGGTCGATGCGCTGTCGATGCTGGTGCACCGGACCCGCGCCGAAGGCCGGGGACGCGCCATGGTCGAGAAGATGAAGGACCTGATTCCGCCGCACATGTTCCAGATCCCGATCCAGGCGGCGATCGGCGGCAAGGTGATCGCGCGCGAGACCGTGCGCGCGCTGCGCAAGGACGTCACCGCGAAGTGCTACGGCGGCGACATCACCCGCAAGCGCAAGCTTCTGGAGAAGCAGAAGGAAGGCAAGAAGAAGATGCGGCAATTCGGCAAGGTCGACATCCCGCAGGAAGCCTTCATCGCCGCCCTCAAGGTGGATAGCTGAGGCGCGGGCCCGCCCCCCTCTCTGGTTTCATCAGCACGATAGGCTGAAGAAAATCCGGATTCCAAAGCGGAACCAGCGCTCCCGTGCAACTACGGTATCTGTTCCTTAATGGTATCCTGAGACCCTTGCTGCAAAGCAAGGAATGCCCCGAATGTCCCGCCTCCGGTCGATCTCCGCCCGCCTGATCATCGCGCTCTCGCTGACCGTCGCCATCGCCTGTGCCGTGCTCGGCACCTTCTCCGTCATCCAGCAGCGCGCTCTGACCCGACTGGCGCTGGAGCAGCAACTCAAGCTGCAGTTCGACAGCGTGTCGGCCGGCATCGACTATGAAGGCCGCGCCGCGCTGGCGGTCAGCTCCACCCTGGCGGCGCTGCCCCCGATCGCCGACGCCTACCTCAAGGGCGACCGCGACGCGCTTGGCGCCCTGCTCGGCGGCGCCATGACGTCGCTGAAGGCGCAGGGCATTCCGCTGGTGAACGTATGGGCGCCGCCGGCCACCAATTTCTATCGCGTGCATGAGCCCAAGGTGTTCGGCGACGACACCTCGAAGCGCCGCATCACCGTGGTGCAGGCCAACCAGACCGGCCGCCTGATCGCCGGCGTCGAGCAGAGCCGGCTGTCGCTCGGCATCTTCGGCATGACCCCGATCGTGCGCGACGGCAAGGTGATCGCGACCGTCGACGTCGGCGCCGCCTTCGGCAAGGAATTCGTCGAGCGCGCCAAGCAGCGCTTCGGCATCGATCTCGCCGTCTACTGGATCAACGACGGCCAGCCGAAGCGGCTGTCCTCGACGTTCGGCGACGAGACCGTCGCCACCCCGGACGAGGTGCTCGCGGTGTTCAAGGGCACGGCGCTGCTGCGCGATGCCACCCTGGCCGGCAAGCCCGCCGCGGTCTATGCTGGCCAGATCAGGAACTACGCCGGCGACCCGATCGCCGTGCTGGAGCTGATCAAGGACACCACCGCCTATGAGGCCGCCGCCGCCAGCGCGCAGCAGCAGCTGATCATCGGCACGGTCGTAATCCTGCTGCTCGCCGTCATCGTCGCGCTGTTCGTCGCTCGCGGCATCTCGCGCCCGCTGGTCGCCATCACCGCCGTCATGCACCGGCTGTCGAGCGGCGACACCGAGGTCGCGATCCCCGGCGGCCAGCGCAAGGACGAGCTCGGCACGATGGCGCAGGCGGTCGACGTGTTCCGCCGCAACATGATCGAGACGGCCAGCCTGCGCGAGGCGCAGGAGGCGACGCAACACCGCGCCGAGCAGGAGAAGCAGGCGCTGCAGCGGCAGATGGCCGACCGGTTCGAGGCCGACGTCAAGGGCGTGGTGTCCTCGGTTGCCAAGGCCACGGCGGACATGGAGCGCGTCGTCCACGAGATCACGGTCAGCGTCAACGGCACCTCGCAGCGCGCAGCGGCCGCCGCTGCCGCGTCCGAGGAAGCCTCGAGCGGCGTGTCGACCGTCGCTGCGGCCTCCGAGGAGCTCGCCTCCTCGGTGACCGAGATCGGTCGCCAGGTCGCGCATTCCAGCAAGGTGGCCGATGCCGCGGTCGTCAAGGCGCGCCAGACCACCGAGATGGTCGGCAGCCTCGCCGCAGCCGCCGAGAGGATCGGCGACGTGTTGCGCCTGATCGACGCGATCGCGAGCCAGACCAACCTGCTGGCGCTCAACGCGACCATCGAGGCGGCGCGTGCCGGCGAGGCGGGCCGCGGCTTCGCGGTCGTGGCAGCCGAGGTCAAGGAGCTGGCCGGACAGACCGCCAAGGCGACGGAGGAGATCGCCGGCCAGGTCACCTCGATCCAGGCCGCGACGTCCGACTGCGTGACCGCCATCGGCGGCATCAGCACAACGATCCAGGAGATCAGTGGCATTGCCGCGACCATCGCCGCCGCCGTCGAGCAGCAAGACTCGGCGACGCGCGAGATCGCGCGCAGCGTCCAGCAGGCGGCGTCCGGGACCAACGAGGTATCGCAGAACGTCGTCGGCGCCAGTGACGCCGCCGAGCAGTCACGCGAGCTCGCCGACCACGTCATGGTCGCCACGCGCGACCTCGGCAAGCGTGCGAACGACCTGTTCAAGAGCGTCGACACCTTCCTCGCCGGCCTGCGCAAGGCGGCGTAGCGAGCGACTTTCGCCATCCCGCCCTCTTGGCTCGCAGCCTTCCAAGGCGGCGAGCTCCAAAATCGGTGTCGTCCCCGCGTTCGCGGGGACGACGCTGGTGATGAGGTAACAGCCGGGCCTCCGCTTCAATCGCCGGTCGCGAGTGCAAAGCCCTCGTCGAGCCAGCCGGTGATGCCGCCGATCATCATCTTCACGGGCCGTCCCAGCCGCGCAAGCCGGATCGCGGCGCGGTTAGCGCCGTTGCAGTGCGGGCCGGCGCAGTAGACCACGAACAGCCTGTCCTTCGCGTACTCGGCCATCCGCTCCGCGGTCATAATCCGGTGCGGGATGTTGATGGCGCCGGTGATGTGCCCCTTGGCAAACGAGGCCGGGCCCCTGACATCCACCAGGATGAAGTCCGGAGCTGCTGCATGCAGACTCTCGTGCACGTCCCAGCAATCGGTCTCGAATGAGAGCATCGCCTCGAAATGGGCGAGCGCCTGGGCTGACGGGGCTGCGGGCACCTCGGTGACATGGGTCGTCATCGTCTCTCTCCTGCGACGTTGCGTGAGCTCCTCCAATCTCGCGCGCTACCCGGGGCGACCCAAGTGACGGATCGGACAAAGTTCGGTAAGTTTCCGCCAATGCCCCGCGCCGCAACCCATGCTCCACACCCGAATCCGGGATTGGTCGCCGTCATCACCTATGACGGGCTGTGCACGTTCGAGTTCGGCATCGCGGTCGAAGTCTTCGGGCTGCCGCGGCCGGAGTTCGACTTCCCTTGGTACCGGTTCACGGTGGTCTCTGCCGAAGCGCGGCGTGCCCGCGCGACCGGCGGCATCGTGGTCGAGGCCGGCGCGCCCCTGTCACGCCTGAAGCAAGCCAGCACGATCATCGTTCCAGGATGGCGCGATCGCACCGAGCGGCCGCCCGAGCGCCTGCTGCGCGCCATCGCGCAGGCGGCCGCGCGCGGCGCGCGGTGCTTGTCGATCTGCTCCGGCGTGTTCGTTCTGGCCGCCGCTGGCCTGCTCGACGGCAGGCGCGCCACCACGCATTGGCGGCACATTCCCGACCTGAAGCGGCTCTATCCGAATATTCGCGTCGAAGAGGACACGCTCTATGTCGACGAGGGCAATGTCATCACCTCGGCCGGCAGCGCTGCGGGCATCGACGCCTGCCTGCATCTGGTCCGGCGCGATTTCGGCAGCAAGGTTGCGAACAGCGTTGCCCGGCGGCTGGTGATGCCGCCGCACCGGGACGGCGGGCAGGCGCAATACGTCGTCGCACCGGTCCAGGCCCGCCCGGGACGGACGATCGGCGCCGTCATGGATTGGGCACGGGGGCGACTGGAGCAGCCGATTGCGGTCAGCGCGATGGCAAAACGCGCCGGGATGAGCGAGCGGACCTTGCTGCGGTCGTTCCAGGACAGCACGGGCGCGAGCCCTGCGGCCTGGCTGCAGCAGGAGCGCATGACGCGGGCGCGGGAGCTGCTGGAGAATGCGACGCTCTCCCTGGCGGACATCTCGGCGCAGTGCGGCTACCGGTCGCTCGAAACGTTTCGCGTCGCTTTCCGGCGCATCGTCGGAACGTCGCCCGCGGCCTATCGGCGGCGCTTCGAGGCGCGTCCAACATCGGCCAACGTCGCTCGCTCAAGCCACCAGCGCGTTGCCGGGTGAGGTACCGTCCATGGCATCCCGCTGCGCCTGCAAGAGCCGGACGATGTCGACATTGGGCCGGGGCCGGCTGAACAGATAGCCCTGCCCTTCATGGCAGCCCTCGGCGCGCAGACAGCGCAGCTCCGCCTCCGTCTCGACGCCTTCGGCCGTGATGATGACGCCGAGCCCCTTGCCCAGGCTGACGATCGAGCGGACGATCGCCTGCGCCTCGCGATTGGCCGCGAGACCGCGGATGAAGGACTGATCGACCTTGATCTTGTCGAACGGAAAGCTGCGCAGATAGCTCAGGCTGGAATAGCCAGTGCCGAAATCGTCCATCGAGATGCGCACGCCCAGCGCGCGCAGCGCATGCAGGGTGGCCAGCACCTGGCCGCTCTTCTCCAGCACCAGCGTCTCGGTGATCTCGAGCTCGAGCCGGCTCGGCGGCAGGCCCGACTGCTTCAGCACGTCCATCACCAGCGACAGCACGTTGCCGACGCGGAACTGCAGCGGCGACATGTTCACGGCGACACGGACGTCGTCCGGCCATTTCGCGGCGTCGTTGCAGGCGTGCCGCAACATCGCGCGGCCGAGCGCCGAGATCAGGCCGGTCTCCTCGGCGACCGGGATGAACTCCGACGGCGGGATCATGCCGCGCTCTGGATGCGGCCAGCGCGCCAGCGCCTCGAAACCGGTGATGCGTCCGGTCGAGAGGTCGATCAGCGGCTGATAATGCGGCTGCAGCACGTCGCGCTGGATGGCCTCGCGCAGCTCGGATTCGATCTTGCGCCGGCTCTGCGCCCGCGCATCCATGCCGGATTCGAAATAGCTGAAGGAGCCGCGCGTCTCGTTCTTCGCGCGCGACAGCGCCATGTCGGCATTCTTGAGCAGCTTCTCGGCGTCGTCGCCATCGTTCGGCGCCATGGCGATTCCAATCGTGGCACCGATCGTCACCGAACTGCCGTCGATGAGATAGGGATCGGCGATCGCCTCCAGCAGCCGGCGGCAGAGCTGGGCCGCATCCTCCGGCCGCGCCTGCCCGCCCTGCACCACCGCGAACTCGTCGGAGTTCAGTCGCGCGACGATGTCCTCCTGACGCAGGACCGAGCGCAGCCGCTTGCCGACCCCGCGCAACAGCCGGTCGCCGACCGCGTGGCCGAGGGTATCGTTGATCGACTTGAAATTATCGAGGCCGAGCACCAGCACGGCGATCTTCTCGGAGCCGCGCCGCATCTGGGTGAGCTTGTCATCGATCTTCTGGCGCAGCAGGTTGCGGCTCGGCAGGCCGGTCAGTGCGTCGTGCTGGGCCAGGAAGGCGAGCCGCGCCTCGGCGCGCTTGCGTTCGGTGATGTCCATCAGCGCCAGCAGCACCGCGGGCTGGGCGTTGTGGACGAGATGGCGCGAATAGATCGCGAGATCGATCAGGGCGCCATCGGCGCGGACATGCTTCCAGGTGCGCGCCGCCTGCTCCTCGCTGGACTGCTCGCCTGCCCAGGGCGGCTCGCTATCATAGGCCTGCAGGCTGCGGATGCTGAGCCGCTCGAAGGCGTCCCGGCTGTAGCCGTAATGCTGGGCCGCCGCTTCGTTGACGCCGAGCACGCGCCCGTCATCCGTCGCGCAGACGATCATCGGCACCGGATTGCCGTCGAACAGCAGGCGGAACGACTCCTCGCGCTGCTTCAATTCGGTGATGTCGACGCGCAGGCCAACGATGCCGCCATCGCCGGTCAGACGCTCCTCGATCAGGATGGTACGGCCGTCCGACAGCTTCTGCTCATGGCGACCGCTCGGATGAAACAGCTTTTCGAGCCGCTCGGCGATCCACTCCTCCTCGCGGCCCGCGGCTTCCGGATAGTCGCCGCGGGCAACGCCGATCCGGATCGTATCCTGCAGCCGGGCGCCGGATTCGAACAGGTCCGAGCTGCGGTTGTAGATTTCGGCGTATTTCTTGTTCCAGAGAATGTAGCGGCCGTCGGCGTCGAGGAACACGATCCCCTCGGGAAGAATGTCGATCGCTTCGATGAGCCGATCATGCGCCTTCTTCGCCTCAGCCATCGCCACTTCGGCGCACTTGCCGCCGATCTCATCGACGGGGGCGAGCTTGCGCAAATTGTGCCAACGCAATCTCGGGCTTGGCTTGACCGGGTGAACTGCATCGCGGGCGCTTGGCACGCGATTGCGCTTTTTTGCCGTGGGTGGCCGAACGGG
This sequence comes from Bradyrhizobium sp. HKCCYLRH3097, assembly GCF_051167875.1. Taxonomy (NCBI): domain Bacteria; kingdom Pseudomonadati; phylum Pseudomonadota; class Alphaproteobacteria; order Hyphomicrobiales; family Nitrobacteraceae; genus Bradyrhizobium; species Bradyrhizobium sp. HKCCYLRH3097. The sequence goes on along the minus strand of NZ_JBNPTX010000001.1, from coordinate 747,388 downwards.
CCGCATCGCGTGCCTCACTCTCCTTCTCGAACGGCAGTTTTCGGCCACGTTTCTGAAAAAATGGTATCTTGATGCAGGGCGCGACAGCCACTGGTTACGGGAACAGGTGGATGCACTCGCGCATTTGGAGAGTTGAGACTTGCGCGGAGGATCAACCAAGGGCTGCTGTACAACCAGCGATAAGTGACGTCGGTTGCCACGGGCCAGAAAAGACCCGCATACCGTGCAATGGCCCTGCGCTTATTGTTCATTTACCGAACGAACTCACGCAATTGAGCCGTGTTCAGCCGGTTCCGCCAATCCGGCAGCAGGGTTAGAGCCAGGTTAAAACGGCCCGAATGACCCGCTGTTGACGTAGAATTGGGCAACTCGGCCGGTCGGCAGACGCTACACTGGCGCCATGCATGTCCGCCTGATTCTGGTCGCCATCATCAGTTCGGCCGTCATTGCCGTGGCGGCCCCGGCCCATGCCCAGGACAAGGGCAGCGTCGAGCCAAAGGCCCTGCCGCCATTGGCGCATCCGGACGATCCGAATACGCCGGCCAAGGAGCTGTTCGCCCGGAGGATCCTGCCGTCGGCGCAACCGACCAGGGTGATCGGCACCTATAATCGCGGCTGCATCGCCGGAGCCGAGCGAATGCCGGTCAACGGCGAGGGCTGGCAGGTGATGCGGCTGTCGCGCAACCGCAATTTCGGCCATCCCAACCTGATCGCGCTGCTGAAGCGGCTGGCGACCCGCGCGCACAAGGATGCCGGCTGGCCCGGCATCCTGGTCGGCGACATCGGCCAGCCGCGCGGCGGACCAGCGCTGTCCGGCCATGCCAGCCATCAAATCGGGCTCGACGCCGACATCTGGCTGACGCCGATGCCTGACCACAGGCTGTCGCGCAACGAGCGCGAGGAGATGTCGGCGGTCATGATGGTTCGGCCTGATCGCCTCGATGTCGATCCGCGGGTGTTCACGAAGGGCCACGTCGCCGTGATCCGCGCCGCGGCCCAGGAGCCGTCGGTGCAGCGCATCTTCGTCAACGCCGCGATCAAGAAGGCGCTGTGCCGGGACGCGAGGGGGGACCGTAGCTGGCTCACCAAGGTGCGGCCGTGGTGGGGCCACGACTATCACTTCCACATCCGCATGGTGTGCCCGCCGGGCAATCCGGACTGCCACGGCCAGACCAACCAGGAGGGCGGCGATGGCTGCGGCGACCTCGACTATTGGTTCTCGGATGCGGTGCTGCATCCGCTGCCGCCGAAAGAGCCCCCTAAGCCGCCGCAACCGCTGACGATGGCGCAACTGCCGCCTGGCTGCCGAGCGGTGCTGCATGCGCCGGACGCCAAGAATTGATTCGGCCGACGCTGCCGTGATTGGGAGTCGCAGCGGCGGGACGATTGCCATAGGATGATATTGCTCGCGCCGTCAGCGCGGCGATCGAAGGGGATGACGGTCCCTCCACCTCCTGTTATCGCGGTATCAAGATGCCGCGCGCCGCTGCGCGGCGTAACAGTCGCGAGTCCGTCATGATCCTGATCCGTCCCGCCACGACCGCCTTCCTCGTTACGGTGGCCGCGAACTCGGCTGCGGTTGCCGCCGAACCGAGCGGCTGCGACAAGTTCAAATGGGACATCGCGCGCGAGCACGCCGCGCTGACCGCAGCCGACCGCGAGAAGCTCGTATCTGGCGCCGAGATGGCCGTTATTCCCGCGACCGGGATTGTGCTGGAGCTGCGTCCGACGGCTGACGCCAAGCTGGCGATGCCGCCGGAGCGCGCGCCCAGGGACGGCAGCTTCGCCGGCCTCACGCGGATCGCCGGAGCGCCCAAGGCCGGCGTCTACACCATCAGCCTGTCGGCCGCGGCCTGGATCGACGTGGTGCAGGACGGCAAGATCCTCAAGCCGGCCGGCTTCAGCGGCGCCACCGATTGCGACGGCATTCGCAAGACCATGAAGTACGAGCTGGGATCAAAGCCTTTCGTGCTGCAGGTCAGCGGCGCGCCGGAGAATGCGATCTCGATCGCCGTCCTGCCGGCGGCAGAATGACGCTCACACCCCTGCGACCGACGACCAGACACTGGCCAGCTTGCGCTTCATCCGCTCCTTGCGCGTCAGCACCGGCACATCCTCCTCGTCCTCCGGCAGACGCAGTCCGACCACGTTGACGCGGCCGCCGGAGATCGAGCGGGCGACCAGCACGATGGTGTCGAGCGCCACGGTCGCGCCTTCCTTCGGCGCGTTGTCGAGATGGATGTCGAAATAGTCGGCGAGCGTCAGCTTGTCCTCGCCCTCGCCGAGCTTGACGCCGTAGATGCCGGCGACCTCGTCGAGCGTATGCTCGGCCGAGACCATGAAGTCGCCGAGCAGATGCGGGTCGGGCGCGGCCGACGGCGGCATGTCGACGAAGAAGCGGTCGAGCGACTCGGCCTTTTCCGGCGGCGCCAGCAGATAGAGATAGTCCCCCGGCGCGATCGGCTCGGCCTCGGGCGGCGACAGAATCTGCTCGTTACGGATCACCAGGGTCGGCTTCGACCAGGACGGGATCAGGCCGCGGCGGAAGTACAGGCTCTTGGAGCGGATCGAATAGCCGACCAGCTGCTGCTCGAGCTGGCCGGGCAGATCGAGCTCGATGCGGCGCGGGCCCCGATCCGTGCGCGGCAGCGCCACGTGCAGCTTGCGCGCGGCCACGCCGAGCGTCCAGCCCTGCGCCAGCAGCGAGATGATCACGACCACGAACGCGACGTCGAAATAGAGATAGGCGCTGGACAGGCCGACCAGCAGCGGGATCGAGGCGAGGAAGATCGCGACCGCGCCGCGCAGGCCGGTCCAGGCGATGAACGCCTTCTCCCGCCAGTTGAAGCGGAACGGATAGAGGCAGACAAACACCGCAACGGGTCGCGCCACCAGCATCAGCATCAGCGCAACAGCAATCGCCGGCAGGAGGCTGTCGAGCAGCCGCTGCGGCGACACCAGCAGCCCGAGCAGCACGAACATCACGATCTGGGCGAGCCACGTCGCGGCGTCGAGGAAGGTGACGACAGAGTTGTGCGCGCGGGTCGGCCGGTTGCCGACGATGAGGCCGGCGAGATAGACCGCGAGGAAGCCGGAGCCGTGGGCGATCTGCGCCATGCCGAAGATCACCAGCGCGGCCGTGGTCACGAACGGCGCGTGGAGGCCCTGCGGCAGCGCGACCTTGTTGAGGCCGATGACGACGAGGCGGCCGCCGACGATGCCGAACAGCGTGCCGAGCACCGCCTCGCGGATCAGCTCGAACACGAAATGTCCGAACGACCCGTGACCGACCGAGATCAGCTCGACCAGCATCAGGGTGAGGAACACCGCGAACGGATCATTGCTGCCGGACTCCGCCTCCAGCGTGGCACCGACACGCGGGCGCAGCCGCAGGCCCTGGGCGTGGACCAGCAGGAACACGGCCGCCGCATCCGTCGAGGCGATGACGGCGCCGACCAGCATCGCCTCGGTCCAGCCGAGGTCGAGGGCATATTTCGCCACGGGCGCGGTGATGAAGGCGGTCATCAGCACGCCGACGGTCGCAAGCACCATCGAGGGCGCCAGCACGGTGCGGATGCTCTGGAAGCGCGTACGCAGACCGCCGTCGAACAGGATCAGCGCCAGCGCGACGGAGCCCACCAGATAGGTGGTACGGACGTCCTGAAATTCGATATGACCAGGGCCGGAATCGCCCGCCAGCATGCCGATCACCAGGAACACCAGCAGCAGCGGTGCGCCGAAGCGCAACGCCAGCAGGCTCGACAGGATGCCGGCCATCACGAGGACCGCACCGAGGAGGATCGCAATGCTGACGGCGTCGAGGGATGACATGAAAAAACGTTGATGGATCCGAGTTTTACATCCTTATCGTCGCCACACTTGCACGCCAACCGGATTTGCTCTTATCGCGGCGATATGCCCATTTTTCCATCCTTGCCCGCGTTCGGGGTATATTTCGCGGCAATCGCCTGTGACGAAAACGAACTAAATTCCGCTGATCCGGCCAACCCGCGCCACTGTTCCCCTCCGAGACCCCGCTGATGGACCTCGACCTGAAAGACGTTCTCGACTTCCTGCAGACCGTTGGCCGCTCGATCGGCGCCGAGGTCACCTCGCCGTGGTTCTATCTTCAACTCGGACTGGTGCTGAGCGGCGCCGGCATCGCCTTTGCGGCGAGCGCCGCCGTGCGTGCGCGCATCGACCTGACTTCGCTGGCGATGGGCTGGCCTGGCCCGCTGCGGCAGCTGCTACGGGTGCTGCTGGAGAGCGTCACCACGGTCGTGTTCGTGATCCTGATGCGGATCGCCCGCACCGGCATGTTGCTGTGGACCTGGCCGAGCCGCAGCTACCTGCTCGCCGTCGCGCTCAAGCTGGCGCTCGCCTGGCTCGTGATCCGGCTGATCACCTCGGTGATCCGCAGCACCTTCATCGTGCAGATCGTGTCGATCTCGGCCTGGCTGGTGGCCGCGCTCAGCATCATCGGCCAGCTCGACAACGTCGTCGACGCGCTCGATTCCATCTCTGTCGTGCTCGGCGGCCTCAGGCTGACGCCGCTGCTGGTGATCAAGCTCGGCGTGCTGCTGCTCGCGGTGCTGTGGCTGACCAACATCGCCAGCAATTTCGTCGAGAGCCGCATCACGCGCTCGACGGACCTGACGCCGTCGATCCAGGTGCTCCTGATCAAGATGGTCCGCATGGGCCTGATGATCCTCGGCGTCGCGATTGCGATCAGCGCCGTCGGCATCAACCTGTCGGCGCTCGCGATCTTCTCCGGCGCCGCCGGTGTCGGTATCGGCCTCGGCCTGCAGCGCATCGTCGCCAATTTCGTCGCGGGCATCATCCTGCTGGCCGACAAATCGGTGAAGCCGGGCGATCTCGTCACCATCGGCGACAGCTCGGGACGCATCAGCGCGATGAACACGCGCTATATCTCGGTCGCCGCCGGCGACGGCCGCGAGTTCCTGATCCCGAACGAGGACCTCGTCACCCAGAAGGTGACCAACTGGACCTACACCGACAAGAACACGCTGGTGAAGGTCAATTTCGGCACCAACTACGACGCCGATCCCCGGGTCGTCTGCAAGCTCGCCACCGAGATCGCGGCCGAGACGCCGCGCACCTTGAAATCGAAGGCGCCGAACTGCCTGCTGACCGAGTTCACCGAGGCCGGCATGAAGTTCTCGCTGACCACATGGATCGCCGACCCCAGCTACATGGACAGCGTCAAGAGCGAGGTGATGCTGGCGCTGTGGGAGGCCTTCAAGCGCGAGGGCATCAGGGTGCCGTATCCGGTGCGAGAGCTTCGCGTTCGCGGAGGTGCGCTGCCGGTGGAGACCACGCTGGAGGTGCCGACCGGCTAGGCGGCAGATCCGGCCGTGCACACCCGGCTTGCACCGGCCGGCACGATCATTAAATTAGGCGATCACCCCGCGACACCCCTGAGAACGAAACAGGCCCATGAACTATATCGAAGCGACCGACACCGCTGCGCGCAAGAACGGCCAGATCAAGCTGCACGGCCCGAGCGGCTTTGCCGGCATGCGCAAGGCCGGCGCGCTGGTGTCGAAGTGCCTCGATGCGCTCACCGACATCGTCAAGCCGGGCGTGCCGACCTCGCGGATCGACGATTTCGTCCGGGACTTCGCCTTCAGCCACGGCGCCTATCCGGCGACGCTGATGTATCGCGGCTATCGCTACTCGACCTGCACGTCGATCAACCACGTGGTCTGCCACGGCATGCCGAACGACCGGCCGCTGAAGGAAGGCGACATCATCAATGTCGACGTCACCTTCATCGTCGACGGCTGGTACGGCGATTCCAGCCGCATGTATGCGATCGGCCCGATCGCGCGCAAGGCCGAGCGGCTGATCGAGGTCACCTACGAATCGATGATGCGCGGCATCGCCGCGGTGAAGCCCGGCGCCACCACCGGCGACATCGGCCATGCGATCCAGAGCTTCGTCGAGCCGCAGGGCATGAGCGTGGTGCGCGACTTCTGCGGCCATGGTCTCGGCCGGCTGTTCCATGACGAGCCGAACATCATCCATGTCGGCCGTCCCGGCGAGGGCGTGCTGCTCAAGCCCGGCATGTTCTTCACCATCGAGCCGATGATCAATCTCGGCAAGCCGCATGTGAAGATCCTGTCCGACGGCTGGACTGCGGTGACGCGGGACCGCTCGCTGTCGGCGCAGTTCGAGCATTCGGTCGGCGTCACCGCCGACGGCGTCGAGATCTTCACGCTCTCGGAGCGCCATGGCGAGAAGCCGCTGACGCAGGTGTGAGCGGGCTCCTGGCCGAATGGCCGCCGGGCGTCCGATTGTTGCCATGCCCGGCTGATCGACTGCCGCTTCCGTCGCATGCGACTGCGGGAGGCTGCTCTGACCAACGCAACACGCCGTGGCGTTCTCGGCCTGCTCTCGGCGGGCGCAGCGCTGCTGACGCCGCCGGCGCGCGCCGCGTCGGAGACAGCTCCCGCATCGGCGAATGCCGACGACGCCTGCATCCTGACGCCGCAGTCGGAATCCGGTCCCTATTATCTCGATCCCAAGCTGGTGCGCGCCGAGATCGCCGAGGACCGGCCGGGCGTGCCGCTCAGGCTGCGCCTTCGCGTCATCGAGGCCGGCTCCTGCGCGCCACTCCCCGGCGCGCGCGTCGACATCTGGCACTGCGATGCCCGCGGCGTCTATTCGGGCTATCCCGGCCAGAGCGACACTCACAAGCTCGACCAGAGCGGCAAGACGTTCCTGCGCGGCACCCAGATGGCCGACGCCGCCGGCTGGGCCGGCTTCAGGACCATCTATCCCGGCTGGTATGCCGGCCGCGCGACGCACATCCACTTCAGGGTGTTTGTCGACGAGGCCACGGTGCTGACCGGACAAACCTTCTTTCCCGAGGCGCTGAACGAGTTCATCTACACCAACGTGCCCGACTACACCGGACGGCCCAAGCAGCGACTGGTCATCAATGCCAACGACCGCGTCGCGACCGAGGCCGATCCCGAACACCGCGCGCATTGCGCGGTGAAGGAGGAGCGCGATCACTATCTGGCGACCCTCACGTTGGCCGTAAGCCGCAACCCGGCCGCCGCGGTCGAGATGCCCACTGGCAAGTTGCCGCCCGCACCCTGGATCAAGGACCGGCTGGCGGCGCTGGTGCCCGGGCTCAAGCGCAGCCCGTTCTGATCACTTCGGCTCGGTGAACTGATAGGCCAGCGCCGCGAGCGGCAGCGCCGTGCCGAGCGCGGCGGCGGCCGTCCAGCCGCCATGCGCATATGCCCAGGCACCGATCCCGGAGCCCGCCGCCCCGGCGACGAAGAAGGTGGTCATATAGAGCCCGTTCAGCCGGCTGCGCTGGCCGGCGCCGAGCACGAACAGCACGCGATAGCCGAGGATGAGGCTGAGCTGCGCGCCGCAATCGATGGCGATGGCGGCGATCACCAGCGTGGCCAGCGACCCGTTCGTTCCGAGTGGAACCGAAAGCGTCAACGCGAAGCCGATCGCGCACATCAGCATCGATGCGACCGTCGCCGGTCGCGTCCAGCCGCGATCGGCGATGCGGCCGGCGACCGGCGCCATGATCGCCCCGGCGACGCCGGCCAGCGCGAAGAGGGCGATGCCGGTCTGCGACATCCGGAAATCGGACCCGGCCAGCAGCAGCGGGGACGTGGTCCAGAACACGCTGAAGCCGCCGAACAGCGCGGCCTGGTAGAGCGCGCGGCGGCGCAGCGCCGGCGTGTCGCGATAGAGCTCGACCATCGAGCCGAGCAGCTGGCCGTAGCTCAGCCGCACCTGCGGCTCACGCGGCGGCAGGGCGAGGCGCAACACCCCGGCCAGGATCACCATGGCGAGCGCCGAGGCCGCATAGATCACGTGCCAGGAGGCATGCGCCGCGACGAAGCTCGCGAGCGGCCGTGCCAGCATGATGCCGAGCATCAGGCCGGTGGTGACGTTGCCGACGGCGCGGCCGCGGATCGCCTCCGGCGCCATGTGCCCGGCATAGGGGATCAGGATCTGCACAGCGACCGAGCCGAAGCCGATCAGCAGCGCCGAGAGCAGGAATGTCGACGGGCTCGTCGCCAGGGCCGCACAACCGAGCGCGGCCGCGCCGACGATGATGGTCATGATGACGAGCTTGCGGTTCTCGATGAGATCGCCAAGCGGCACCACGAACAAGAGACCTGCGCCGTATCCGATCTGGCTCATCGTCACCAGCAGTCCCGCGAGCTGCGGCCGCAGCCCAAGCTCGGCGCTGATCGGCCCGATCAGCGGCTGCGCGTAATAGATGTTGGCGACGATCAGCCCGCAGGAAAAGGCCAATAACAGCGTGATCCAGGCCGACAGCGAGTCGCCGGAATCGGACGTGATGGTGGTCAACGCGGATCTCTCTCGGACTGAACAGGCAGGCCATAGGGCCTTATGAGAACGGAGGCTGTCGAGCTGTGATTTTGCATCGCAGCATTCAAGCCCGACATAGGTGCTGAGGTCCCCGCACCAATTCACGTCTGCGTGGGCGCGGCACCGGGCAAGCCGTGATCAAAAGCGAGCGTGCCCGACGAGCCCTGCGGACGTCGAGCCGGCGCCGGCTACTGCGCGCCGCGCGCCTCCGCCTCCGTCTCCGTCTCGGCGGTCCGCCGGCCGCCGATCAGTCGCGGCAGCAGCATCGGCACCCGCCGGCGGTAGCGCTGGTAGGTGTCGCCGAACTGGGCGATCAGATCGCGCTCCTCGAGCTGCAGCCCGACCAGGATGTAGGCTGTGCTGAGGGCGGCGAACAGCAGGTGGCCGACCGACATCTCCGGCGTGGCCCAGAAGGCGAGCAGGAAGCCCAGCATCAGCGGGTGGCGCACCAGCCGATACAGCAGCGGCGTTCTGAAAGGCTGCGCCGTCCCGGCGCTGCCGCGGAGGGCGAGCACGGCCTGGCGGAGGCCGAACAGATCGAAATGATCGATCATGTAGGTCGAGGAGAGCGCGATCAGCCAGCCGAGCCAATGCACGCCGGTCAGCACGCCCGCTGCGACACCCTCGACGTGCCAGACCGGATTCGGGATCGGACGCCATTGCCAGAACAGCAGCAGCAGGATCAGGCTGGACAGCAGCACATAGGTGCTGCGCTCGGCCGCCGCCGGAATGATGCGCGTCAACGCGCGCTTGAACGCCGGCCGCGCCATCACGCTGTGCTGGATCGCGAACAGCGCCAGCAGCAGCGCGTCGATGACGACGGCCTCGGTCACGGCGCTGGACACGCCCACGTCGATCGACTTGGCCGTGAGATAGTTGTAATTGCCGACGAAACCGACCGCCCACACGAACGACCCAAGAAAGACGGCATAGCTCGCGACGGCGTAGAGCATGATGAGGAGACGCCCGGACATGAAGGTTTCCTTGTTGCTGCGAGGACGGCGTGGCCGTGATCGAGACGTCCGATCCTGGGACCGGTCGCGACTCGCGCGAGCCTGAGCCCTATCAATCGACCGTCCCCCGAGCGTCCCCCGGACGCAGCCACCCAGGTCGCACCCCCGATGGTTCAGTTCCGCGTCCGGACATTAGGCTTTCCCGAGCTGCATCGCGACGGCCAGCCGTGCCCGCTGGCGCTGCGCAAGGGCCTCGCTCTGCTGGTCTATCTGGCGGAAGCCAAAGGCCCTGTCGCGCGGGACATTCTGGCGACGATGCTCTGGCCGGAGTGTTCCGAGGAGGTCGCGCGGGCGCGGCTGCGCCGCCTGCTGCACCGGCTCCAGCTCACACTCGGCGACGGCTGCCTCACCATCGATCGCGCGACGATTCGGTGGGCGGAAGCGGTCGAGCTGGAGGTCCAATCGGCGCTGTTCGAAACGGCTTGCGACCGCGGCGAATTCGAGCTGGCCTGCCGCCTCTATTCCAGTGACTTCCTGGACGGCTTCGCGCCCGGCGACTGTCCGCAGTTCGAGGAATGGGCGTTCTTCCGGCGTGAAGCCTTGCGCGGCCGGGCGGTCCAGGCGCTGGAGCGCGTGGTGCGGGATCGCAGCGCGGCCGGCGACCATGCCGCGGCTGCGGTCCACGCCGGACGCCTCGTCGCGTTCGACCCGCTCAGCGAGGTCTATGGCCGCGCCCTGATCCGCAGCCTGATGCTGGCCGGCGACCGCGCCGCCGCCCAGCGCCATCTCGACGCCCTGACGCAGCGCCTGCGCGACGAGCTCGGTGTCGCTCCCGAAGCGGAGACGCTGGCGCTGCTGGCGCAGGGCGTTGCGGCGCCAGGCGACAGCGCACCGCCGACGCGCTATGTCCTGGGCGGCGGCGTTCATCTCGCCTATCAGACCTACGGCACAGGTTCGCAGGACATTCTGCTGCTGCCCGGCTTCGTCTCGCATGTCGAGCGGATCTGGGAGGAGCCGCACTGTCGGGCCTTGCTGTCCGCGCTCGCCAGAATCGGCCGCCTGATCCTGTTCGATCGCCGCGGCATCGGGCTCTCCGACCGGGTCGGTTTCAGCCCCAGCGTGGAGGCGACGGCGCGCGACATCGCGACCGTGCTCGACGCCGCCGGCAGCCGGCGCACGGTGCTGCTCGGCGCCTCCGAGGGCGGACCGGCCTGCATCACCTTCGCGGCCGACCATCCCGAACGTGTCGCCGGGCTGATCCTGTTCGCCTCGCTCGCCAAGGGCAGCGCCGCGCCCGGCTATCCGCATGCGCTGCAGGCCAGCCAGTACGGCATCTGGCTGCGGCAGCTGGTGGCCGAATGGGGCGGCCCCGCCGGCATCGAGACATTCGCTCCGAGTCTGGCTGGCGATCCCCAGGCGCGCGCCTGGTGGGCCGGACTGCTTCGCGCGGCGTCCAGCCCCGGCGCCATCAAGGGCCTGCTCGAAACCTTCAGGGATACGGACGTCCGCCACCTGCTCGCCCGGGTCGCTGCACCGACCCTGGTGCTGCACCGTCGCCGCGATCGCGCCGTGCTCGTCGGGGCCGGGCGGCATCTCGCCAGCCATATCCGCCACGCGCGCTTCGTCGAGCTCGACGGCGCCGACCATTGGATGTTCGCCGGCGACCAGAGGCCGGCCCTCGCCAGCATCGACGCCTTCATCGGCAGTCTGCAGCCATAAGCAGGATCGCCCGACGGACGAGAAGGACGTCGTCCGGTGCTGCTCACGCTCGTGATCCTGTTCGGTCTCGGGCGGCTGCTGTTCTGGCTCGGCTATGCCAGCGGCGGCGCGGGCCGCGCCTTCGGCTTTGCGCTCACCTTCTACCCCACCGCGTTTTCTCTCATCGTCGGCCTCGCCATCGTGCTGACCGGACGCGCGGCCTAGCAAGGCGCGCCCTGCGGGGCGCGAGCACTTCGAGGTTGCAAAAATGCGGCGTCACGGCATGCTGACGCCGATGCCCGAGAAAGCCCCTCCTCCCAACGATACGCCGCCGGACACGCCGCACTATCACGGCCACCGTCAGCGGCTGCGCGAGCGCTTTCACAGCGCCGGTCCCGACGCGCTCAACGACTACGAGCTGCTGGAGATGGTGCTGTTCGCCGCGCTGCCGCGGCGCGACGTCAAGCCGCTGGCGAAGGCGCTGCTCAAGACGTTCGGATCGTTCGCCGAGGTGATCCACGCGCCGGAGCCGCGGCTGCGCGAGATCGACGGCGTCGGCGACGCCTCGATCACCCAGCTCAAGCTGATCGCCGCCGCCGCGCACCGCATCGCCAAGGGCGAGGTGCGGCAGAAGCACGCGCTGGCGTCATGGCAGGACGTCATCACCTATTGCCGCACCAGCATGGCGTTCGCCGACAAGGAGCAGTTCAGGCTGTTATTTCTCGACAAGCGCAACCAGCTGATCGCCGACGAGGTGCAGCAGACCGGCACCGTCGATCACACGCCGGTCTATCCGCGCGAGGTGATCAAGCGCGCGCTCGAATTGTCGGCCACTGCGATCATCCTGGTGCACAATCACCCTTCGGGCGATCCGACGCCGTCGCAGGCCGACATCCGGATGACCAAGACGATCGTGGAGATCGCCAAGCCGCTGGGCATCACGGTTCACGACCACATCATCGTCGGAAGGAATGGCCACACCAGCCTGAAGAGCATCGGGGTGATGTGAAGGCGCGACGCCGACGAGACGACGCATGCAGCGTGCTGCGGTCGGAGCTGCCAAAAGATCGCCGCGGGATGGACGAAACGTCGGGCCGGTTTGAACCGGACGTCTTCCCGCGCCGGCTAATGCGGGCGAAGCGTGGAGAGGAATGACGGATGCGCGCGCCCTTCATCGGACTGATCCTCGGCGTCCTGACCGTCACGGCGGCGGCTGCCTACGACGCCAACGATCCCGCCAATTGCAATGGCATCGGCTGGGACGATGCGCGGCCGCTCGTCGTCGCCAAAGTGAGCGGCCAGCCACGCGTGAACTTCGTCAAGAGCCCCTATGACGATGACTTCAAGGCCGCAGGCTGTCCCGCTGCGACCGACGCCTGCCGGAAGAAGGCGTACCTCGTCCGCGACGACCTCGTGCTGATCGGAAGGACCCGCGGCGATTTCGTCTGCGTCAGCTACCAGCAGCCGCATGCGAAGGCCCAGATCTGGACCACCGGCTGGTTGCCACGCGCAGCCCTCACCGCCGTCGAGCCGATGGCCGCGCCGGCGACGGCCGACTGGTCCGGAAGCTGGGAGCACCCTGGAGGGGGACTGACGATCAGGAAGGAGGCCGGCAACCGGCTCAGGATCGAAGGCGATCAGGTGTTGCCGGCCGGGCGCGAGTTGCGCAACGGATCGCTCGGCGCGACGGCAGAGCCCAAGGGCGGCCTGATCGCCTTCGTCGACGACGGCAGCACACCGTTCGAGCGGCCGAATGCCGGCGACGAGTGCCGCGTGCGCCTGCAGCGAATCGGCGCGCTTCTGCTGGTCGAGGACAACAATGATTGCGGCGGTGCCGGCGTCAGCTTCACTGGACTCTATCATCGCAAATAGCCGCCGACGGCTCATGCCCAGCGGCGCGCCATTGCCACACAGAGGACGACGATTCCGGCTGCGGCAACCATCGTTGCCGACACCGGCTCATGCAGCAGCAGGCTCGCGAAACCGAGGCCGAGGAAGGGCTGCAGCAGTTGCAGTTGGCCCACCGTCGCAGTGCCGCCGCGCGCGAGCCCGCGGTACCAGAAGGCGAAGCCGACGAACATGCTGAAGACGGAGACGTAGGCGAGGCCCAGCCACGCCGCGGCCGTGATGTCGTGTGACGCGCCGGGCAGCGTCAGCACCGCCATCGACAGCATCAGCGGTGCAGACAACAGCAGCGCCCACGAGATCACCTGCCAGCCGCCGAGCCGGCGCGTGAGCATGGCGCCCTCGGCATAGCCCAGGCCGCAGACGACGATCGCAGCGATCATCGCGAGATCGCCGATCGGCGCCGCGACGCCGTCCCGCGACAGGGCGAAGCCCGAGACCGCCGCAGCGCCAAGTGCTGCGAACAGCCAGAACAACGGCCGCGGCCGCTCGCCGCCGCGCAGCACGCCGAACAAGGCGGTCGACAACGGCAGCAGACCGACGAACACGATCGCATGGGCCGAGGTGATGTGCTGGAGCGCCAGGGCGGTGAGCAGCGGAAAGCCGATGACGACACCGAGCGACACGACCGCCAGCGACATCAGGTCGCGCCGGCCGGGAAGCGGCTGCCGCAACAGCGTGAGACAAAGCGCGCCCAGCACGGCCGCGAGCGTCGCGCGTGCGCCCGTCAGGAACAGCGGCGAAAAGCCCTCCAGTGCCACCCGCGTCGCCGGCAGCGAGCCGCTGAAGATCGCCATGCCGATGATGCCGTTCCCCCAGCCTTCGATCGAACCCTTCATGCACGGCTCCTCCTCGCAGATCCCATAGCCCGATCAGGCTTGTTGCGGCAGCGACAAACCGATACAATTTCCACAATCTGTACTGATGCAAAGGGCAACACACTTGGGACCAGGGACGCCCGACTCCCGCCGAGGCGGCTCGCGGACCATCGCCGTGGTCGATGCGATCCGCCAGCGTCTGGCGACGCGCGCGCTCAGCGCCGGCCAGCGCCTGCCCTCGATCCGCGCCTTCGCCGCGGCGATGGGCGTGTCGCCGGCCACGGTGGTCGAGGCCTATGACCGGCTCGCCGCCGAGGGCGTGATCCGTGCCCGGCGCTGCTCCGGCTTCTATGTCGCCGACACGGCGCTGCCGCCGCTGGCCCTCGCCGATCGCGAGCCGCGCCGTCCGCGCGCGGTCGACCCGTTCTGGGTGTCGCGGCAGTCGCTCGACGCCGGACCGGGAACGCTGACGCCCGGCTGCGGCTGGCTGCCGGCCGAGTGGATGCCGCAGGACGCGCTGCGGCGCGCGGTCCGCGCGCTGGCGCGCAGCGCCGGCCCTGTTCTGAGCGATTATGGCGGAGCGCGAGGATCGCCGGCGCTACGACGGCTGCTGCAGGGCCGCCTTGCCGGCATCGGCATCGACGCGTTCAGCGAGCAGTTGGTGCTGACCTCGTCCGGCACGCAGGCTATCGACCTGATCTGCCGCATGCTGCTGCGTGCCGGCGACGCCGTGCTGGTCGACGATCCCTGCTATTTCAACTTCCTCGCGCTGCTGCGCGCGCATCAGGCGCGGATCATCAGCGTGCCGATGACGCCGGGCGGACCCGACATCGCGCAGTTCGAGGCGATACTCGCGGCCGAGCGCCCGCGGCTCTACATCACCAATTCCGGCCTGCACAATCCGACTGGGGCGACGCTGTCGCTGCAGACGGCGCACCGGCTGCTCAACGCCGCGTCGGCGCATGACACGATCATCGTCGAGGACGACATCTACGGCGATTTCGAACCCGAGCCGTCGCCGCGGCTCGCCGCACTCGACGGGCTGACGCGGGTGATCCTGGTCGGCAGCTTCTCCAAGACACTGTCGGCCTCGGTGCGCTGCGGATACATCGCGGCGCGCGCGGACTGGATCGAACCGCTGATCGACCTGCAGATCGCGACCGGCTTCGGCGGTCCCGGACAATTCGCCGCGGAGACCCTGACCCAGGTGCTGACCAGCGGCAGCTACCGCAAGCACGTCGAGGAACTGCGCGCACGGCTTGGGCGAGCACGGCCGCGCGTGGCGGCACGGCTGCAGCGCATCGGTATCGCCCCATGGCTGATGCCGCGCGGCGGCTTTCATCTGTGGTGCAGGTTGCCGGACGGCTGTACGGCAATCGAGGTGGCCCAGGCCGCGCTCGATGAACACGTGGTGCTCGCGCCCGGCGACGTCTTCAGCGCGGCGCAATCCGCCGCGACGATGATGCGCTTCAACGTCGCGCATTGCGAGGATCCGCGCGTCATCAACGCGCTGGAGCGCGCGACAAAGCCACCGGCCGCGCGTTCGTTGCGCCGCCAAGCGGCCGATTCGACCGGCGGATAAGGCTTAGTAGCAGTAGCGCGGGTGTGCGCGGACCCATGAGCCGTCGCCGCGCTGCAAATAGCAGCCATTGCGATAGGAATAATAGCCGCCACGACGGCGCTCGCCATCGGCCGCGATTGCAGCTCCGGTACCGGCCCCGATCACGGCGCCGATCGCAGCGCCCCGGCCGCCGCCGATCGCGCCGCCCAGGATCGCTCCGCCGGCGCCGCCGAGGATCGCCCCGCCGAGTACGTCCTGCGCGGCGGCCTGATGCACCGGCGCGACGACGGCGAGCGTGAGCAGCGCCGCAGCGCCAAGGCGGGTAGCAAAGGGAATCCCCAGACGTCGGATCATGGACAAGCCTCCGTTCCGGGTACGCTAGTCCGCCCGGCGCGGCCGTTCTTGATGCAGATCAAGGCGACGTCAAGGCAGGGCAAGCCACGGCCTTGCCACGCGGCGCATCATGCCGCGACGCGCTGATCCTGGGTGCTGTCCTCGATGATGCTGAGGAGATATCTCGGCTCGCCCTCGCCGATCGAGACCGGCAGCCGGCGCACGACGATGTCGCGCGTACCGTTACCGGGTGTGAGGATGCTATGGGCTCGCGGCTCATCGTCGCCGCGCCCTGCGAGCTGGTCGCGGGCGGCTTCCTCGAGGATTGCGCCAGTCGGCGCGGAGAACAGTTCGCCCGGCGTGCGGCCGATGATGTCGCTGCGTGGCACGCCGAACAGACGCTCGGCGGCGCGATTGACGAACATGTAGCGCAGCGACTGCGCATCCTTGGCCAGCACCGCCTGCGGGATGTTCTCCAGCAATGCGGCGAGGAAATATTCGGCGCGCACGAGCTTGCGCTCGGCACGGCGCTGCGCGGTGAAATCCTCATGAGTGGCGATCCAGCCGCCGCCTTCCATCGGACGCTCCGAGATGCGGATGATGCGGCCGTCGGCGAGCTCGACCTCGACGATCTCGGCCCTTCGCGCCTTCATGCGCTCCCGTAGCGCGGCGAGGAACTCCGACGGCTTCTCACGCAGCAGGCCCAGCTTGGCGCGATGTGCGAGAATCTCGCGTACATGCGCACCGGGCTTCGCAACCGAGGCAGGAAGGCCGTAGAGCTTGCGGTACTGCTCGTTGACGATCAGCACGTAGCCGAAGCTGTCGAGCATGATCAGGCCCTGGGCCATGTTGGCGACTGCGGCATCCAGACGCTGCTGGTTGCTGAGCGCGCCCCGCTCCAGCCGCTCGTGCTCGCGCAGGATGTCGGCGTGCTGGCGCTCGATCTCGACCTCGTGCTGCTCGAGCTCCTGAATCCGGAAGGCGCCGTTCTGGAAAGTCTCCACCGCATGCGCGACCCGTCCGATCTCGTCATGGCGCCGCGCATGGGGAATCTTGAGCTTGATGCGGCCGGCGGCGATGCGGTCGGTGACGCGGGCGATGTCCAGCAGCGGCATCAGCACGCCCCAGCGCAGCGCCAGCGCCGCGGCCGCGATCAGCACGATAATCACCGCCCCGAGCGTGCCCAGATAGAACGCGGCCATGCCGCGCGCGTCGGCCGCCTCGCCGAGCTCGCGGGTGCGGTCGGCATAGAGCCGCGACAACTTCTCGAGGTCCTCGTTGAGCGCGGTGCGCACCGCGCGATTCTCGTCATTGTCGCCGAGCTCGCGCGCCGCCGACGATCCGACCGAGATCGTCTGCCGCGCCATCTCGGTGCGGAATGCGACGAACTGATCGATCCGCTTCCTGAACGGGGCGAACAGCGCGGCGTCGTCATCTGTGACCCGGCTTTCCCATTCGTCGACCACCTTGCTCAGCTGCGCGATCTTCGCAAGCTGCGAATCGGCGTAGCGCCGCGCGACGGTGCGGTCCAACGACATGTAGATGCCGCGCGATTCCATCACGACCGCGTAGATCAGCGCGTTGGTGCGCTCGATGTTGCGGGCTGCAATGGAAAGCGCTTCGAGCCGATCGTAGAACAGGCGCTGCTCGCGCAGCGCCGACAGCGCGCCCAGTGTCGACAGCATCACCAGGACGGCGAACGCGGCCGCAGCCGCAGAGATCTTGTCGTTGAGGCTGAACGACGGCAGCGACCTGTTGAACCGGCGCAACAACTCACGCATGGCGGTCCCCCTCGATGGAGTACAACCATCAGACGCAAGATGCGTAAACAACAAGTTCCAATCAGTGGAACCGGCGCGTAACCGACCGTTAACCAATCCGATGCCGGAAGAGGCTTGCCCGCCGCGCGGCAAGGGCGCTCAACGGCGCGCGTCTCGTCCTACTGCCTGAGCATGATCAGCGGATTGGCGCTGTCGGGCACCAGCCGCCACTGCGCATTGTCGTCCGCCTCGAACCGCCAGGTCTCGCCGCGGTCGGACATCAGCATCATCTGGCCGTGCTCGAGCCGCCACTGGCTCGGCGCGAACGCTGCGATCATGGGGTCGCATTTCGGCTTCACGAACACTTGGAAATTGTCGTGGCCGGCGTCGTTGTTGGTCAGCACCAGGCTGCAGATCGTGGCGCCATTGCCGCGGACCATCGCCCAGTCGCCGATCATCTGGTCCATCGATTTCGCCAGCGACCGCGCCGCCGCCAGGTTCTGCAGGATGTAGACGCCTTCGCCCTGGCGCAGTCCCTCGAAGATGCCGGCCTCGACCTCGGTGAAGTCGATCACCGCTTCGCCATTGGCGGCCTGGAGACTGACGATGTCGAGGCCCTTCACGTTCCAGCCGGCGATGTCCTTGGTGAAGGGCAGCGCGGCGGCGCAGCTCGGCTCCAGCTCGAGCTTCTGCCCGCGCGGCGCCGCGTCCGGCTTCAACGTCACGACGCAGGTCTTGCTGCGCTCGGTGGTCGCAAGCTCCCACTGCCCGATCATCGCTTTCTTCAGGCCGGCGGCGTCCTGCGCGACGGCAGGGACGCTCGCCACTGACGACAGCAGCGCGATCAGCATTGGGAGCGAGCGTTTCATCAGCGGCCTTTCACCGGCGTTTCCGGAACGGGCGTCAGCGGCGGCTTGCCGGCAAACCAGACCTTGAGATTGTCGACCACCAGCTGATCCATCGCGTTGCGGGTTACGATGGCAGCCGAGCCGATGTGTGGCAGCAGCACGACATTGTCCATCGCCTTGAGCTCGTCGGGTACCGCCGGCTCCTTCTCGAACACGTCGAGGCCGGCCCCGAGAATCGTGCCGGACTTCAGCGCCGCGACCAAAGCCTGCTCGTCGATCACCGAGCCGCGGGCGACGTTGACGACGACGCCCCGCGGCCCCAGCGCCTTCAGCACCTCGGCGTTGACGATTTTGTTGGTGCCGGCGCCGCCGGGCACGATCACGATGAGCGTGTCGACGTCCCTGGCCATCGCGAGCAGGTCGGGATAGTGCTTGTTGGTGACGCCCGCCGCCGGGTTGCGCGAGTGATAGACCACCGGCACCAGCGAGGCTTCGAGCCGGCGCGCGATCGCCTGGCCGATGCGGCCCATGCCGACCATGCCGACGGTGCGGTCGCGCAGCGAGCCGACGCTCAGCGGATAGGGCTTCGACATCCACTCGCCGGAGCGCACGAAGCGATCGGCCTTGATGAACTCGCGGCAGGTGGCGATCAGCAGGCCGAGCGCGACGTCGGCGACCTCCTCGGTCAGCACGTCCGGCGTGTTGGTGACGATGATGCCGTGCTGGCCGGCATGGGCGGCCGCGATATGGTCATAGCCGACGCCGAAGCTTGCGATCATCTCCAGCTTCGGCAGCATCGCCATCACGGCGGCATCGGTCTTCACGGTGTGGAAGGTCACGGCGACGCCGCGGATCCGCCCTTTCACGTCCGCCGGCAGCGCTTCGAGATCGGCCTGCGTCGTCGCATGGTGCACGGTGAAGCCGTCCGGGAACCCTTTCTCCAGGATCGGCCGCAGCGGCCCATAGATCAGAACATCGATCTTGTCAGACGAAGTAGCCGCCATCAGTTGTCCTTTCCAAGCGCGCTCTCGTGCCAGCGCCGCAAAACGAGGTGCGAAACTAGCGCCAGCAAGCCATAGATGACAATCCCGGCGACCGACAGCAGCACCAGCGCTGCGAACATGCGGGGTATGTTGAGACGATAGCCGGATTCGGCGATGCGATAGGCGAGCCCTGAGCCCGCGCCGGCGCTGCCCGCGGCGATCTCGGCGACGACGGCGCCGATCAGCGACAGGCCGCCGGCGATGCGCAGACCGCCGAGAATGTAGGGCAGAGCGGCGGGCAATTTCAGATAGCGCAAGGTCTGCCAGCGCGAGGCGCCGTAGAGCTGGAACAGGCCGGCGAGATTGCGATCGACCGAGTTGAGCCCGAGCGCGGTGTTGGACAGCACCGGGAAGAAGCCGACGATCCAGGCGCATACGACCACCGCGGTCTGCTGCGGCAGATAGATCAGGAGCAGCGGCGCGACCGCGATCACGGGGGTGACCTGCAGCACCACGGCATAGGGAAACAGCGCCCATTCCAGCCATCTCGACTGGTTGAACAACAGCGCCAGCGCGATGCCGCCGAGCGCGGCAGCGATGAAGCCTTCGAGCGTGGTGACCAGTGTCGTCAGCAGCGACTGCGCCAGAATGTCCCAGTCGGCAACCAACGTCTTCAGGATGAGCAGCGGGCCCGGCAGCACATAGGGCTGGATGCCGTTGACGCGCACCACCAACTCCCACGCCGTCATCGCTGCGACGAAAACCAAGGCCGGAAAGGCGAGGCTCGCCAGCCGCTCGCCCGCAACGGATGTCGCTCGCTCGGAGGCACCGCTCACAGCGCATGCACTCCGGTGTAGGCCGGCGCCAACGCGTCGGAGACGCGACGGCAGTATGCGGCGTAGTCCGGCGAGGCCCGGAACGCATCATCGCGCGAGTCGACGTCGATCCGGATTTCGGCACTGAGCCGGCCGGGCCGCGCCGTCATCACCAGCACGCGCTGCGACAGGTAGACCGACTCGAACACCGAATGGGTGACGAACAGGACGGTCATGTTCAGGCTGCGCCACAGCGCCAGCAGGTCGTTGTTGAGGCGAAAGCGCGTGATCTCGTCGAGGGCCGCGAACGGCTCGTCCATCAGCAGGATGTCGGGCCGCGTCACCAGCGCCCGCGCCAGCGAGGCGCGCATCTTCATGCCGCCGGACAATTCGCGCGGGAAAGCATCGGCAAAATCCGACAGGCCGACCTGCGCCAAGGCCGCATCGATCCGCGGCCGCGCCTCCATGGCCGGGACATGCGCAAGCTTCAACGGCAATCCGACATTGTCGCGCACGCTGGTCCAGGGCATCAAGGTCGGCTCCTGGAACACGAAGCCGATGCGATGGCCCGGATGCGTCTCGGACGCGGACGCCGCGACATCGACCGCGCCGCCGCTCGGGCGCGCGAGGCCTGCGATCAGCCGCAGCGCCGTCGACTTGCCGCAGCCGGAGGGGCCGAGCAGCGAGACGAACTCGCCTTTGGCGATGGTCAGATCGATCGGCCCCAGCGCGGCGACGCCGGACTCGTACACCTTGGTGACGCCGCGCAGGCGTACCGCGGTCGCGACGGCGCGCTCGGACGAAAGGGGTGAGCTCATTTGCTGAAAGTGCCGCTCAAGCGTCCTACTTCTTCGGCCGGAGATCGATGCCGACGCTCTTGTTGACGAAACGCAACGTGTAGGACTTGCGATAGTCGATCGTCGACTTGACCACGCCGGCCCGCACCATCTTGTCGAAGAAGCTGGCGATGCGCTCCTCCGTCATGGCGCCGATGCCCTTCTCCACGCTGTCGCCGGAATCGACGATGCCGTACTCCTTCATCTTGGCGACCGAATAGGCCAGCAGGTCGTCGGTCATCTCCGGGTTCATCTTCTTGATCAGCGCATTGCCCGCGGAATTGTCGCCGTAGATGTAGTTGTACCAGCCGATGATCGAGGCATCGACGAAACGCTGCACCAGGTCCGGCTTGCTCTCGATCAGGTCGCGGCGCGTCTCGATCAGGGTCGAATAGGTGTTGAAGCCGTTGTCTGCGAGCAGGATCACGCCGGGCTTGAAGCCGGCGGCGCGCTCGACCGCGAACGGCTCCGACGTGACATAGCCCTGCATTGCGCTCTGCGGCGTGGCGATGAAGGGCTGCGGATTGAACGTGTAGGGGCGGACGTTCTTCTCGGAGAAACCGTATTCCGATTTCAGCCATTGATAGTAGCTGGAGATGCCTTCCTTGGAGACGAACAGGGTCAGCGGCTTCAGCTCGTCGAGCTTGGTGATCCTGGACTCCGGGTGGGTCAGGAACACCTGCGGGTCCTTCTGGAACATCGCCGCGATCGACACCACCGGCACGTTGTTGGCGACCGCGTCGAACGACATCAGCGTGTTCGCGGCCATGAAGAACTCGATCTTGCCCGAGATCAGCAGCATGCGGTTGTTCTCGTTCGGACCGCCCGGCACGATCGTCACGTCCAGACCGTAGCGCTTGTAGGTGCCGTCGGCGACCGCCTGGAAGAAGCCGCCATGCTCGGCCTCGGCGACCCAGTTGGTGCCGAACGAGACCTTGTCCAGGGTCTGGGCATGGGCCGCCGAGATCATCCCGCCCAAAGTCCCGCCGAGGACCAGCAATGCCGCCATTAACGTTCGCGGCAGAAGCGCCTGCGCCATGTCTGGTCTCCCCGGTTCTTTCTGGCTGAACATGTTAAGATCGTTCGAGCGATACCTACCCTGCCCCACGGACGAAGGAAACTGCCCGCGCGATGACCCTGCCGCCCCGCGACTGGACCGAGCTGCACTGGCCCGCTTTGGCAACGTCCGAGGCGGGAACGCCCGAGAGCGCGCGCTGGATCGCAGTGCTGCCGCTCGCCGCCACCGAGCAGCACGGCCCGCACCTGCCTCTCGGCACCGACGTCTACATCGCCGAGGCCTATCTCGCCCAGGTGCGGGCGCTGTTGCCGCCGGCGCTGCCGGTGACGGTCCTGCCGGTGCAGCCAGTGGGGATCTCGACCGAGCATATCGACTATCCGGGCACGCTGACCATGCCGACCGAGGTCGCGCTGCGGAGCTGGCGTGCGCTCGGCGACAGCGTCGCGCGCGCCGGGATCAGGAAGCTCGTGATCGTCACCAGCCATGGCGGCAACAGTGCCGCGATGACCCTGGTCGCACAGGATCTGCGCGCTGATCACCGCATGCTGGTGGTGACGACGTCGTGGTCGCGCTTCGGTGCGCCCGACGGCCTGTTCTCGCCCGATGAGCTGCGGCACGGCATTCACGGCGGCGCCGTCGAGACCTCGATCATGCTGGCCCGCCATCCCACGCTGGTGCGCAGCGATGCGATCGCCGCATTCTCCTCGCGCGGCGCTGAGATGGAAACGACCTACAAGGTGCTCTCGACGCAGCGGCCGGCGCCGATGGCCTGGCAGACGCAGGACCTGAATGCGGGCGGCGCGGTCGGCGATGCCACGCAGGCGTCGGCGGAGAAGGGCGAGCGCGTGCTCGACCACGGCGCGCGGGCGTTCTGTGCGCTGCTGGACGACATCGATAACTTCGACGTGAACGCGCTTGGCCGCGGCCCCCTGTCGGGCGGCTGAGCCAGAGATAACACTCTGGATCTTCTGATGAATCTTCGAACGGCGTCGATCGCGATCAGGCGATTCGAACCGGTTTCGAAAAGGCTCCGTCCAATTTGGCAAGCGGCCGACGCCGGCCGCCGCAACAACAAACAGGAGCCTTCACCATGTCGATCAAGACCAAGATTGCCGCCCTCGCGCTGACCGCTCTCGCCGTGACCGGCAGCATCGCCGCAACGTCGACGCCTGCCGCGGCCAACGGCTTCCATCATCACCATTGGGGCTGGGGCGTCGGTGCCGGCCTCGTCGGCGCCGCCGTCGTCGGCAGCGCCATCGCCGCCAGCAACGACGGCTACTACTATGGCGGTGGCTATCGGTACTGCCGCTGGGTGCCGCAGTACAACGTCTACGGCCAGTATGTCGGCCGGGTCAGGGCCTGCGGCTATTGATGCTGGGCTTTCGTCGCGCCCCGCCCAGCCGCGGCCAAGGCTCGCCTCGCCAAATTCGCCAAGGCCGGGCGTCTACCTGCCCCGATCTGCGATCTCGACAGCCCGCCCGGCCGCCCGGGCGGGCCGATTGTTGCGTGGGCGCAACACCCTCGATCAGAAACCGGGTCAGATCGCCCCACGCTTGCTCTTGCGAATTAATCGCAATATAAATCATCCCTGAATTGCCGCGTGTCATCCACACTTCCGATCAAACATCGACGACTCCGTAATCTTCTCGTGACTGTGCGCGGGCAATCAGTTGTGACGTTGCCTGTGTCGTTTGCCTTGCCTTGGGAATCCGCCGCCATGATCCGTTCGAACTGCACCCGGGAAGTGATCGCGGCCGGCGCCATGATCGCCGCGCTCGCTGCCCCCGCCGCTGCCGCCGACCTGCCGGTCAAGGCCCGGATGGCGCAAACGGTGTTCGACTGGACCGGCCTCTATGTCGGCGTCCATGCCGGCTATACACGTGACCACGGCCGGGCGACCCTGACGGACCCGAGCGGCACGGTCAGCACCGGCAGCCCGTTCAGCGGTCTCACCGGCGGCGTTCAGGCCGGCTACAACTGGGTCACCCGCTCCGGGCTGTTGCTCGGGCTCGAGGGTGATTTCAGCTTTCCGAACTATCTCACCTCCAACCACACCGTCGCGATGCTCGGCACGCCCGGCTCGAACGTCTCGGAGCTGTGGGACTATGTCGCCACCGCCCGCGGCCGCGTCGGCTACATCAGGGGCGACTGGCTGGTCTATGCCACCGGCGGCCTTGCCTGGACCGGCGGCCGCTTCATCAACACCAATGCAGCCGGCGACACCGAGAAACTGCTGACGACGCGGCTCGGCTGGGCCGCCGGCGCCGGCATCGAACGCAGCTTTGCGCCGCATTGGAGCTGGCGCCTCGAATATCTCTACAGCCATTTCGAGAACGGTGGCGTCCGCTTCTCCAACGGAGCCAGCTACAATTCGCAACTCGACTTCCAGACCCTGCGGGTCGGGCTCAACCGGAAGCTCGACTTCGCCAGCGGTCCCGACCTGAAGCTCAAGAGCGATCCGTCCGATCCCGAATCCGACCGCTGGGAGATCCACGGCCAGGCGACCGTGATCGGCCAGGGCTATCCGGCGTTCCGCGCCGCCTACACCGGCGCCAACAGCCTGACACCCGCGCGCCAATTCCAGGAGACCTGGAGCAACAGCCTGTACATCAACGCGCGGCTGTGGGACGGCGGCGAGGTCTACTACAATCCCGAGCTGCTGCAGGGCTTCGGCCTCAGCAACACCGTCGGACTCGGCGGCTTCCCCAATGGCGAAGCGCAGAAGTCCGACTTCCCCTATCCGCACTACAACACCTCGCGGCTGTTCCTGCGCCAGACCTTCGGCTTCGGCGGCGAGCAGGAGCAGCTCGGCAGCGGCCAGCTGCAGCTCTCCGGCAAGCAGGACATCTCGCGTCTCACGGTGCAGATCGGCAAATTTCCGGTGCTCGACGTGTTCGACGGCAACGCCTACGCCAAGGATGCGCGCAAGGACTTCATGAACTGGTCGATCTGGGCGCCCGGTGCCTTCGACTACGCCGCCGACAAGCTCGGCCTGACCTATGGCGCCACCGCCGAGCTGAACCAGAGGAACTGGGCGCTGCGCGCCGGCTATTTCCTGGTCGACGCCACCTCGAACTCCAACAATTTCGACACGAACGTGTTCAGGCGCGGCAGCTATGTCGTCGAGCTGGAGACGCGCTATCAGCTGTTCTCACAGCCGGGCCACCTGCGCACCATCGGCTTCTTCAACAACACCTTCTCCGGCAGCTACCGCGAGACGCTGGACAATCCCGCGCTCAATGCCGACATCACCCAGACCCGCCGCGGCCGCCCCAAATACGGCTACGTCGTCTCTTTCGACCAGGCGCTGTCAGACGAGCTCGGCCTGTTCGGCCGCTGGAGCTGGAACGACGGCAAGACCGAGATCATGGCCTTCACCGACATCGACAACAGCCTGTCGTTCGGCACCTCGATCAAGGGCACGCGCTGGGGCCGTCCCGATGATACGATCGGCCTCGCCGGCGTGACCAACGGGCTGTCGCGCGACCACCGCGCCTTCCTCGCCGCCGGCGGCCTCGGCCCGCTGATCGGCGATGGTGCGCTGAACTATCGGCGCGAGAACATCATCGAGGCCTACTACGCCTACTCGATCAACAAATACCTGACCTTCACGGCGGACTACCAGTTCGTCAACAACCCCGCCTACAACGCCGACCGCGGCCCGGTGTCGATCTTCTCCGGGCGGTTGCACGGGGATTTCTGAGGGCGACAGGCTGCGCCGCCGTCGAGGCCGGCAGTCGAGCGCCGATGAGAGCCACAATTCGCGCCACAAATGGGTGTCGTCCGGGCTCAAGGCCGGGACGACAGCGGAGGATGATGCGCCCGTCGGTGCGCCAAGCTGACCTGCCGCCAGGGTGCAGTCCCCCATGCGCTTACCGCAATGCGGCATTGGGCGCTTGCCATCCCCATATGCTAGGACCTGTCTCCATTCCCCGCCCCTTCGGGCGCTCACAGGTCGAAATGCTCTCAGTCGAACTCGCCATCATCGTCGTCCTCATCGTCGTCAACGGGCTGTTGTCGATGTCCGAACTCGCGATCGTCTCGTCGCGGCCGGCCCGGCTGGCCATGCTGGCCGAGAAAGGCGTGTCCGGCGCGCGGCGGGCGCTGACGCTGGCGTCCGACCCGGGGCGATTCCTGTCGACGGTGCAGATCGGCATCACCCTGGTCGGCGTGCTCTCCGGCGCGTTCTCGGGCGCCACGCTCGGCCAGCGCCTGACGCAATCGCTGCTGGAGCTCGGCCTGTCGGCTTCCGTCGCCGACATCGTCGGCGTCGGCCTGGTCGTCACCATCATCACCTATGCCACGCTGATCGTCGGCGAGCTGGTGCCGAAGCAGCTCGCGCTGCGTGATCCCGAGGCGATTGCCGTCCGCGTCGCGCCGGCCATGCAGGTGCTCGCCAAGGTGTCGCTGCCGCTGGTGGTCCTGCTCGACCTTTCCGGCAAGCTGATCCTGACGCTGCTCGGCCGTTCCGGCGAGGCCGAGGAGAAGGTCTCGGAGGCGGAGATCCATCATCTGGTGCGCGAGGCCGAGACTGCCGGCGTGCTCGAGCCGGGCGAGAAGGAGATGATCGCGGGCGTGATGCGGCTCGGCGACCGCCCGGTCGGCGCCATCATGACGCCGCGTCCCGAGGTCGACGTCGTCGACCTCAACGACGATCCCAAGGCCATTCGCGAGCTGCTCGCCAGGAGCCCGCATTCGCGCCTGCCGGTGTCGGACGGCGAGCGCGACCGTCCGATCGGCGTGCTCCAGGCCAAGGACCTGCTGGCGGCCTATCTGCGCGACGAGACGCCGGACCTGCGCAACCTGGTGCGCGAGGTGCCGATCATTCCCTCCACCGTCGATGCGCGCGACGTGATCGCGATCCTCAAGGTAGCGCCCGTGCATATGGGGCTGGTCCACGACGAATACGGCGCGTTCGAAGGCGTCGTGACCGCGGCGGATATTCTGGAGTCGATCGTCGGCGCATTCTCGTCCGAGCAGGGTCCCCCCGAGCCCGCCTGCGTCCGCCGCGACGACGGCTCGCTGCTGGTCTCCGGCTGGATGCCGCTCGACGAGTTCGCCGACGTCCTCGCCATCGAGGTGCCGCCACATCGCGGCTATCACACCGTCGCCGGCCTGGTGCTGCAGCACTTCGGCAGCGTGCCCGAGGTCGGCCAGAGCTTCGAGCTGCAGGGGTGGCGCTTCGAGATCATCGACCTCGACGGCCGCCGCATCGACAAGATCCTGGCGACCAGGCTCGCGCCGGAGGGCGGCGAGCCGAATGTGGGGTAGCTGAACCCGTGCTGTCGCCGCAACGACAGTGCGCCCCGCCGGAGCATTCTCGCACCCGCTTCGCATCTGCCATGCGATGCGACCTCCCTCGCACGCGGCGGAGGCGCAGATCGAGCGAGTGGCGCGCGATCAGGCATACCCCGGACAGCCGATGTCGCGGGAACGTGAAGACGCGGCCTGCGTATCCTTTGATAGGCCGACATGTGGTACCGGATCCCGGCCGCCGCCGCTTGATATCAAACCATCACACAGGGCACTTAGGGTACGGATTCGGTCGGCAGCCCCAGCCGGCGCGAACCAGCCCATACGCCATGACAAGCACCGTCCGCAGCCACCGCCGATGGCTGCGGACGACGAGACGAGACACGCCGATGATGCTTCAGGAGCTCCGGACCACAGTGCTGCGCGACGCCGTCCGTCCCAACATCTGGGACGTGGTCGCGCTGGTGATCGTGGTGGGCGCGATGGTGCTGATCGTCTATGGCGGCGAGCAGACCACCCAGCCGCTGTCGGCGCTGGATACCGCCCCGGTGTCGCTCGATCCGGCCAACCTTCCGCTCTACGCGCTGCGCACGACCTTGCGCATGCTGCTCGCGATCGCGTGCTCGCTCGTGTTCACCTTCGTCTACGCCGCGCTGGCGGCCAAGAGCCGGCGCGCCGAGATCGTGCTGATCCCGCTGCTCGACATCCTGCAGTCGGTGCCGATCCTCGGCTTCCTCACCTTCACCGTCGTGTTCTTCATGAACCTGCTCCCCGGCAAGGTGCTGGGCGCCGAGCTCGCCTGCGTGTTCGCGATCTTCACCAGCCAGGCCTGGAACATGACCTTCAGCATGTACCAGTCGATGCGCAACGTGCCGAAGGATCTGGAGGAGGCGACGCGCAGCTTCCACCTCTCCGGCTGGCAGCGCTTCTGGCGGCTCGACGTCCCCTATGCGATGCCCGGCCTGATCTGGAATGCGATGATGTCGATGTCCGGCGGCTGGTTCTTCGTCGTGGCCTCCGAGGCGATCACGGTCGGCAACACCACCGTCACCCTGCCCGGCATCGGCTCCTACGTCGCGCTGGCAATTCAGCAGAAGGATCTCGCCGCGATCGGCGCCGCGCTGCTGACCATGCTGCTGGTCATCACCGCCTACGATCAGCTGCTGTTCCGTCCGATCGTGGCCTGGGCCGACAAATTCCGCTTCGAGCAGACCGCCTCGGGCAATCCGCCGAGCTCGTGGATGCTCGACCTGTTCCGGCGCACCCGCGCGCTGCGCTCGCTGTCCGTCCCGTTCGCCGCGGTCAATCGCGCCGTCTCGAACCTGCGGATCAACTGGCCTAAAACCTGGAGCGGCCCGGTGCGGCACGCGCCACCGTCGCAGCTCGTCGACGGCCTCTGGCTCGCCGTCGTCGTTCTCGGTTGCGCCTATGCCGGCTGGAAGACGTACCTCTACCTCTCGGCCACGCTGGCGCCCGCCGATGTCCTCTCCGCCATCGGCTATGGCCTGATCACGCTGATCCGCGTGGTGGTGCTGATCGGGCTGGCGTCGCTGATCTGGGTCCCCGTCGGCGTCTGGATCGGGCTGCGGCCCAAGCTCGCTGAGCGCATCCAGCCGCTGGCGCAGTTCCTCGCCGCCTTCCCGGCCAACCTCGCCTTCCCGGTGTTCGTCGTGCTGATCGTGCGCTTTCGCCTCGACGCCAATGTCTGGCTGAGCCCGCTGATGATCCTGGGCACGCAATGGTACATCCTATTCAACGTCATCGCCGGTGCCAGCGCCTTCCCGACCGACCTGCGCGAGGCGGCCGCGAGCCTGCACCTGACCGGCTGGCGCTGGTGGTTCAAGGTCGTGCTGCCCGGAATCTTCCCCTATTACATCACCGGCGCCATCACCGCCTCGGGCGGCTCATGGAACGCGGCGATCGTCGCAGAGGTCGCGAGCTGGGGCGACACGCATCTGACGGCGTCGGGGCTCGGCGCCTACATCGCCGCGGCGACGGAGCGCGGCGACTTTCCGCGCGTGGTACTCGGCATTGCCGTGATGTGCATCCTCGTCACTCTGTTCAACCGGCTGCTGTGGCGGCCGCTGTATGCCTTCGGCGAGCGCCGGCTGCGGCTCGGCTGACCGGGAGAGATCATCATGCGCGACCAGGTCAAGGACACATCGCTGATCGAGATCAAGAGCGTCAGCCGGCTCTTCCCAAAGGGCAGCGGCGAGGATCTCGTCGTGCTGGAGAAGGTCGACCTCACGATCCGAGCCGGCGAAATCGTCGGCCTGCTCGGACGCTCCGGCTCGGGCAAGTCGACCCTGCTGCGGATCATCGCCGGCCTGGTGTCGCCATCCTCAGGCGAAGCACGATGCCGCGGCGAGATCATCGCCGGCCCCCCTGTTGGCGTCGCCATGGTGTTCCAGTCGTTCGCGCTGTTTCCCTGGCTCACCGTGCTGCAAAACGTCGAACTCGGCCTGGAGGCGCTCGGTGTCGACAGTGCCGAGCGGCGCAAACGCGCGCTGGCCGCGATCGACCTGATAGGTCTCGACGGTTTCGAATCGGCTTTTCCAAAAGAGCTGTCCGGCGGCATGCGCCAGCGCGTCGGCTTCGCCCGCGCGCTCGTCGTGCATCCTGACCTCCTGCTGATGGACGAGCCGTTCTCCGCGCTCGACGTGCTCACCGCCGAGACGCTGCGCACCGACCTCGTCGATCTCTGGACCGACGGCCGGCTGCCGATCAAGTCGGTGCTGATGGTGACGCATAACATCGAGGAAGCGGTGCTGATGTGCGACCGCGTCCTGGTGTTCTCGTCCAATCCCGGCCGCGTCGCCGCCGAGTTCAGGATCGACCTGCCGCATCCGCGCAACCGGCTCGATCCCGCGTTCCGCCAGCTCGTCGACAGTCTCTATGCCCGCATGACGCAGCGGCCCGAGCCGAAGCTGCCGAGCACCGCCAGCGCCGGCGTGGGCATGGTGCTCAACCACGTGTCGTCGAACTCGATCTCCGGCCTGATCGAGACGCTAGCCGGCGAACCCTATAATGGGCATGCCGACCTGCCGGTGCTGGCGGGCCATCTGCAGCTCGAGGTCGACGAGATCTTTCCGCTGGCCGAGGCGCTGCAGCTCTTGCGCTTCGCCCAGCTCAGTGAAGGCGACCTGACCTTGACCGAGGACGGGCGGCGGTTCGCCCATCAGGAGACCGACGAGCGCAAGAAGCTGTTCGCGAAGCATTTGATGGAGAACGTGCCGCTGATGGGGCTGATCCGCCGCGTGCTCGACGACCGCCCCTCGCACGCCGCTCCGGCTGCGCGCTTCCGCATCGAGCTCGAGGACTACATGTCCGAGCACTACGCCGACGAGACCTTGCACACCATCGTGTCATGGGGCCGCTATGCCGAGCTGTTCGCCTATGACGAGCAGTCCGAGACCTTCAGCCTGGAGAACCCGCATTGAGGCCAACGGCGTCACGGCGCGATGGTCAGTGTCGCCTTCATGTTGGGATGAAAGCGGCAGTAGTAGTCGACCGTGCCCGCCTTCTTGAGGACCGAGCTCACCGTCTTGCTCGGCGGCAAAGTGACATCGAAGGCGCCATCCCGCGCCGTGGCCGTATGAGCCAGCGCATCCTTGTTGACCCATTCGACGGTATCGCCGACCTTGGCCGAAGCCGCGGCCGGCGAGAATTCGAGCTTGTCCACCAAGATCCGGATCGTGGCAGCGCGCGCCGGAACGCTCATGGCGGCGAGCACAACCACACTCACGAGAGTGATGCGTCCTGACAGCATCGGATCGTCCTACTTCAGATCCGCCGCGACATGCTCGGCGTGCTGCTCGTGGCCCTGGAAGAGCTTCAAGCCGGTCTGCAGCAACTCCTTCAGCTCGGCGTTGGTTGCGGACGGAATGAGCTGCGTCTCCAGCGCGCCGTTCACCGTCTTGTGGTAGGCGACCTCGTTGGCGATATAGGCCTTGTCGAATGCCGCGCCCTTGAGCTTGCTGAGCTCGTCGAGCTTCTCGCTCGCCTGCTTCGACAGCGCGCGGCTGGTATCGTTGTCTTCCGGCGTCACTTTCAGCTTCTTGACCAGGGCGAGGGCCTGCTTGTTGACCGCCTCGTGGTCCCGCACCATGCCTTGCGCGAACTCCTTGACCTCCTTGCTGCCGGACTTGTCCAAGGCCTGCTTCGCCGCCTTGATGTCGATTTCGCCGGCGGTGTAGGCGATATGCGCGATCTGCGGATCGCTGAGCTTGGCGCCCTGCGACAGGGCGACGCTGCTCGTGAGGCAGAGCGCGAGGGCGATCGTACCGATATGCTTGAACATGGTTCTCATCTCCTGTGCCGCCGGACCTCGTGGCCGGCGGGTGAATGACTGCACAGGGATTGGATGAAAAGCGGGAGCCGACGTTCCCGAGAATCTTCAGGTCGGACGTCGAAGACGATCGAGCACGGCCTCGGTCAGCCGCTCGCAACGCGGGCCGGCGAAGGGAAACGCGTCCAGAAGGACGGGACCGATCTCTTTTTCGACGTTCTCGCGCAACATGCCGCGGGCGCGATGCAGGCGCGTCTTCACGGTCTCGGGCTTCAATCCGAGCAAGTCCGCCGTCTCGTCGATGCTCATCTCCTCGATCACGCGGGCGATGAACACCAGGCGAAACGGCTCGGACAGGTCATCGATCGCCCGTTCGACAACGGCCTGGATCTGGCGCTGCGCCACCGACTTCTCCGGATCGCTCGACGTGGCGGGAAATTGGATGACCTCGGCCCGAGGCTTGTTCTCTCGCTCCGCATCCAGTTGCAGTGCCGGTCGCCGCCCGCGCAGCCGCCCCATCGCCTCGTTCATCGCGATGCGAACCAGCCACGTCGACAGGCTGGACTGGCCGCGAAACGCGTCCAGGTGGGTGAGTGCCCGGACATAGGTTTCCTGCACGACGTCCTCCGCCTCGCTGTCGTTGCGCAGGATGCCGCGGGCGATCCGGAACAGGCGGCGGTTGTTGGCCTGCAGGATGGCCCGAATGGCCGCCTCGTCGCGGGCTTTCGCCCGTCGGATCAGGTCATCCTCGCCGCTCGTCGCCGCGGAGACCGTGGTCGCTGTGGTCCAAGGCATTGTCGATCATCCAAGCTGAGTACACGTGGCTTAGATGGAATTGGAGCCGGAAAGTTCCCAAGAACGATCACGCAAGGCGTTTCACTGCACCGCCGCAAACGTATCGGCTCGCGCCATCGCCCAGGCGTCGCGGAAGCGGACGTCCTGGGTGCCCTCGAGCAGTTCGCCCGGCCGCAGCGATGGATACAGCTTGGCAAAGGAGGAGACATCGGTGGTCGACGTCCGCTGTGAGAAGTGGATGGGCCGCAGATCCTGCGGATGCTCGAGGCCGGCGGCGGCGAGCAGCTCGGCCAGCGCATGCAGGGTCGCGTGATGATAGTTGTAGACGCGGTCGAGCTTGTGCGGCACGACCAGCGCGCGGGCGCGCGTCGGATCCTGCGTCGCGACGCCCGTCGGGCAGCGGTCGGTGTGGCAGCTCAAGGACTGGATGCAGCCGAGCGCGAACATGAAGCCGCGCGCCGAGTTGCACCAGTCGGCGCCGATCGACATCGCGCGCGCCATGTCGAAGGCGGTGGCGATCTTGCCGGAGGCGCCGATCTTGATACGATCGCGGACGTTCAGCCCGACCAGCGCATTGTGCACGAAATTGACGCCCTCGCGCATCGGCATGCCGAGGTGGTCCATGAACTCCAGCGGCGCCGCGCCGGTGCCGCCCTCATTGCCGTCGACCACGATGAAGTCGGGATAGATGCCGGTCTCCAGCATCGCCTTGCAGATCGCAAGGAACTCCCAGGGATGGCCAATGCACAGCTTGAAGCCGGCCGGCTTGCCGCCCGACAGCCGCCGCATCTCGCCGATGAACTGCATCATCCCGATTGGCGTCGAGAACGCGCGGTGCGCCGCCGGCGAGATGCAGTCCTCGCCCATCGCGACGCCGCGGATCTTGGAGATCTCCTCGGACACCTTCGCCGCCGGCAGCACGCCGCCGTGGCCGGGCTTGGCGCCCTGGCTGATCTTGAGCTCGACCATCTTGATCTGCTCGGCGGCTGCGACCCGCGCGAACGCGTCGGGGTCGAACGTGCCGTCATGGCGGCGGCAGCCGAAATAGCCGGATCCGATCTCCCAGATGATGTCGCCGCCCATCTCGGCATGGTACGGGCTGAAGCCGCCCTCGCCGGTGTCGTGCGCGAAGCCGCCGCGCTTGGCGCCACCATTGAGTGCGCGCACCGCATTCGGGCTCAGGGCGCCAAAGCTCATCGCCGAGATGTTGAACACCGAGGCGGAATAGGGTTTTGCGCAGTCGGGGCCGCCGATGGTGATGCGGTATTTTTCCTCCGCACGCGGCTTGGGCGACATCGAATGGTGCATCCATTCATAGCCCTCGCGGTAGACGTCTTCCTGGGTGCCGAACGGGCGCTTGTCGAGCACCATCTTGGCGCGCTGATAGACCACCGCACGGGTGTCGCGCGAGAACGGCATGCCGTCCTTCTCGCTCTCGAAGAAATACTGCCGCATCTCAGGCCGCATCTCCTCGAGCAGGAAACGCAGGTGTGCCGCGATCGGGTAGTTGCGCAGCACCGCGTGGCTCTTCTGCATGAGGTCGCGCACGCCGAGCAGGGTGAGCGCGCCGAAGATCAACAGCGGGATCAGGACGAGATCAAAGATCTTGCGGTCGTAGATGCCGAGGATCAGCAGCAAAGCGGTCGCCGTGGCGCAGATCGTCAGCACGATGAAGCGCGGCGAAAACGGGAGCAGCAGCGTATCCATGGAAGGCCTCGGGGCGGCTCGTGGAAGATCGATAATCACGATACTACTGATATCGCGAAGCAATCGTTACACAAGCGCGCGCAATCGGCCATCGATCATATCACAACGTCGATAGCCGCCTTCTATCGACTGCCGCGCTGCGGGATCGAGCCGCAGCGCCGGGCCGGCCTCCGGGACTCCCGGCGCCGCTACGCGTTGCTCGACGACGGCAGCCGCTTACCCCTGCGCAAACAGCCCCGAATGCGTCTCGCGCAACTGCCGCTTCAGCAGCTTGCCGCTGGGGTTCTTGGGCAGCGCATCGACGAACACGATCCGCTTCGGCGTCTTGAACGAGGCCAGCCTGGCCGAAGCCTGCTCGAGCACGGCCGCCTCGGTCAGCTCACAGCCGGACTTGACCACGACCATCGCCACAACGGCCTCGACCCAGCGCGGATGCGGCAGGCCGACGACGGCGACCTCCGACACTTCCGGGATCAGATAGAGCGCCTCCTCGACCTCGCGGCTGGCGACGTTCTCACCGCCGGTCTTGATCATGTCCTTCTTGCGATCGACGATGGTGATGTAGCCTTCCCCGTCGATGGTCGCGAGATCGCCGGAGTGAAACCAGTCGCCCTGGAAGGCGGCGGCGGTGCGCTCGTCGTCGTGGAAGTAGCCGAGCATCAGATGCGGCGAGCGGTGCACGACCTCGCCGACCTCGCCTGGTGCGACATCATTCATGTCGTCATCGACGACCCGCGTCTCGACGTTGAGCACGGCGCGGCCGCAAGAGCCCGGCTTGCGCAGTTGATCCTCGGGTCCGAGCATCGTCGCCAGCGGAGCGATCTCGGTCTGGCCGTAGAGATTCCACAGCCGCACCTTGGGCAGCCGCTGCGCCAGCTCGCGCAGCACCTCGACCGGCATGATCGAGGCGCCGTAATAGCCCTTGCGCAAGGTGGATACGTCGGTGGTCTCGAACAGCGGCGAGCGCAGGATCGAGATCCAGACGGTGGGCGGCGCGAAGAACGATGTGATCCGATATTTCGCGATCAGCGGCAGCAGATTGTCGGGCGTCGGAAACGCCGTGATGATGTTGGTCGCGCCGACATAGATCGAAGGGCCGAAGAACACGTCGAGCTGCGCGCAATGATACAGCGGCAGCGCGTGCAGGGTGACGTCATCGGCGGCGATGCCAGCATCGACGATACAGCTCACATACTGCCAAATGACGGCGTCATGGGTGAGCATGGCGCCCTTCGGCAGCGACTCCGTACCAGAGGTGTAGACGATCTGCGCGACGTCGCTTCCGGCGATCTCGACGGCAGGCACCGTCGCCGTCGACGCCGCGAGCTCCGCAAAGTCGATCATGTCGCTTTGCCGCTCGCTCGGACCTTCCGACGGCAGCCAGATCATCTGCTCGACCGCCGGCACCAGCGTCTTGGCGGCGCGGGCCACGCCGGCAAAGCCGCTGTCGGTCGCCAGCAGCCGCGCGCCGGCATGCTTGAGGATGTAGGCAACCTCCTCGGGCTTGAGCATGAAGTTGATCGGCACCAGCACGGCGCCGAGCCGCGCCAGCGCGAAGCGCAAGGCCGCGAAGGCATGCGAATTGCGGGCGAGGATGGCCACGCGCTCGCCCTTGCCGACACCGCGGGTGGCGAGGCCGGCCGCGAGGCGGTCGACGATGGCGTTGAACTCGGCGTAGGTCCAGCTGACCTCGCCGCAGATCACGGCCGTCTTTCCCGGCGTGCGCGCCGCGCTCCGCCGCAGGAGGTCACCGAGCGTCTGCCTGCGAACGATGGAATCCATGGCCGTACCCCTTATTGTATCGGGGATGGCCGCCGCTCAGGCAGTCCAAGTCCCCTCCCTGTGTCGCGCCGGACGTCTGCAGGTCCGGTCTTGCTGCCGAAAATCGCACAGCCGCTTCGAAACGCGCAAGGAGGATATTGCCAACGAAAAGAGCGCCCCGATTGCGTCGAGGCGCTCTTTCAGAAAAGTCGGAGACGAAGGGGCGACGGCTCAGCGCTCGACGAAGGCCTTCTCGATCACGAAATGGCCCGGCTCGTTGCCGCTGCCTTCGAGGAAGCCGCGCGACTCGAACATGGTCTTGAGTTCCTCCAGCATCGCCGGGCTGCCGCACATCATGATACGGTCCTTGGCGATATCGAGCTCATGCTGGCCGATATCGTTGAACAGCTGCTGCGACGAGATCAGGTCGGTGATGCGGCCACGGTTGCGGAACGGCTCGCGTGTGACGGTCGGATAATACTGCAGCTTGCCGTCGAGCAGTTCTCCGAACAACTCGTCCTCGCGCAGCTTGGCGACGACGCTCTCGCCATAGGCGAGCTCGGCGACCTGGCGGCAGCCATGGACCAGCACGATGCTCTCGAACCGCTCGTAGACGTCGGGGTCCTTGATCAGGCTGGCGAACGGGGCAAGGCCGGTGCCGGTCGACAGCAGCAGAAGCCGGCTGCCGGGCAGCAGGTTGTCGGGGATCAGCGTGCCGGTCGCCTTGCGGCCGACCAGGATGGTGTCGCCTTCCTTGATCTTCTGCAGCCGGGAGGTCAGCGGTCCGTCTTGCACCTTGATGCTGAAGAACTCGAGTTCCTCCTCGTGATTGGCGCTGGCCATGCTGTAGGCGCGCAGCAGCGGGCGGCCCTCGACCTCGAGGCCGATCATCGCGAACTGACCATTCTGGAAGCGGAAGCCCGCATCGCGGGTGGCTCGGAAGGAGAACAGGGTGTCCGTCCAGTGGTGAACGGAAAGAACTTTCTCTTTATAGAACGCGCTCATGTCGTTTGTTTTTTCACGTGGGCTGAAGTTGGAAGAAACAAGTCGTGACGGAGGCAGGACCGCAAAACCCCTATAGATCCAGCGATTTCGGCGCCTGATGTACGTGAAAACAGCGAATAATCAACCCGCATGGACGCACCATTGATCACGATCAAATGCATGCCGGCTGATGTCCGGATTCGCCTCGATCGGGCATTCGTTCGTACACAAACGATATGGGTAATTTACTTGCCGATATTCCGATTTTCCAGCACTTTAATTCCGCATCTCTGGCCCAATCCTTGAGCAATGATTAACCATCCGCAGGCCCAGCTCGCCGCCATCACCCGCTACTGCGCCGAACGAGGCATCGCGCTCGACGTGCGGGAGGACGGCTGGCTGCTGGTGCTCGAGGATGCCACCCGGCGTCACCTGATCTTCGGCTATGATCTCGGCCTGAACAGTGCGGTGGCGCACAGACTGGCCTGCGACAAGGCGGCGACCTCGGCGCTGCTGAGAGCCGACGGGATTGCCGCGGTTCCACACGCATTCTTTCTGGCGCCGGCCCTCGGCGGCCAGTCCGGGCAGACGGCCGAGGCCGCGCTGGCGCTGCTCGAAACGCATCCGCGCGGGCTGGTGGTCAAGCCCAACGAGGGGACCTCTGGACGGTCGGTGGTCCGCGTCACGGCGAAGGATGACCTGCTGCGCGCAGTGAACAGCATCTTCGAGACCGGCGCGAATGTCGCGATCGCGCCGCTCATGGACATCGTCGACGAAGTCCGTGTCGTGCAGCTCGATGACGCGTCCCTGATCGTCTACCGCAAGCAGCGCCCCATCGTGGCCGGCGATGGCGTGCAGCCGCTGCTCGCCCTCGCGCTGGCGGCCACTCCGGCCACGGGGCACGCGCAACTCCTGCGACGCCTCGATGCGGAATTCGACGCGTCGGCCTTGCGCGCCGTCGTGCCGCGCGGCGAGCAGCGCCTGCTGAGCTGGCGGCACAATCTCGAATTCGGAGCTCAGCCCGTGCTGCTCGAACCAGGCGCGGAGCGGGACCTTTGTGCCGCACTCGCCACCGCGGCGGCAGGCGTCATCGGCATCCGCTACGCATCGGTCGACCTCGTGCTGGCCGATGGACACTGGCAGGTGCTCGAGATCAATTCGGGCGTGAAGATGGAGGCGCTCGGCCGGCATGCGCCGGAGCTGGTCGAAAGCACCTATTTCGCCGCGCTCGACGCGATCTTCGGCAGAGGCCCGCCGAAATGACCTGCGGCCGGCGACCCGATCTCCAGCAATAAGATTTCCCTGGCCTCGATCGAGATGAGGGATTAGTCTCCGATCCAAAATAAACAGTATACTGTCAATGTGGAGGACGCCCTTGCGCATCGCCGTGCTCGGCGGCGGCCCTGGCGGGCTGTATTTCGCCTATCTCTGGAAGAAGCGGCACCCCGCCGCCGTGGTCGATCTGTTCGAGCAGAACCCGGCCGGGGCGACCTGGGGCTTTGGCGTCGTGTTCTCCGATCAGGCGCTCGAATTCCTGCGCGCCGACGATCCCGACACCGTGGACGCGATCGCGCCGCACATGGAGAGCTGGCGCAACATCACGCTCAATCTTCGCGGCGAGACTGTCGAGATCGACGGCGTCGGCTTTTCCGCGATCGGCCGGCTCGAGCTGTTGAAGCTGCTGCAGGCCCGCGCCGAGACCGTCGGCGTCGTCGCCCGCTACGGCACGACCATCCAGTCGCTGGACCAGCTCGCAGGCTACGACCTCATCGTCGCTGCCGACGGGCTGAACTCGCTGGTTCGCCGCAGCTTCGAAGGCGATTTCGGCTTCTCCGTCTCCTACTCCAGCAACAAGTTCGCATGGTACGGCACGTCGAAGACCTTTGCCACGCTGTCGCAGACCTTCGTCGCGACCGACCGCGGCAGCTTCAACGCGCACCATTATCGCTATTCGCCGGACATGAGCACGTTCCTGGTGGAATGCGATCGCGCCACGTGGCACGCCCATGGCTTCGCCGAGATGTCGGTCGATGAATCCCGGCGCGTCTGCGAGCAGGTGTTCGCCGCCACGCTCGACGGTCACGCGCTGGTCTCCAACCGATCGGTATGGCGCAATTTCCCCTGGGTCTGGAATGAGCACTGG
The DNA here is from genome assembly GCF_051167875.1 of Bradyrhizobium sp. HKCCYLRH3097. Classification (NCBI taxonomy): domain Bacteria; kingdom Pseudomonadati; phylum Pseudomonadota; class Alphaproteobacteria; order Hyphomicrobiales; family Nitrobacteraceae; genus Bradyrhizobium; species Bradyrhizobium sp. HKCCYLRH3097. Next base: position 708,535 of record NZ_JBNPTX010000001.1, on the reverse strand, counting down.
TGGCACCGGAACATGGTGCTGATCGGCGACGCGCTGCATACGGCGCACTTCTCGATCGGCTCCGGGACGCGGCTGGCGATCGAGGACGCGATCGCGCTCGCCAAGGCGCTCGATGCCGAGACCAGCCTCTCGGACGGCCTCGCCCGCTATCAGGCCGAGCGCCAGCCGATCGTGAAGAAGCTGGTGACGGCGGCCCGGACCAGCAGCGACTGGTATGAGTCCTTCCCGGCTCACATGACGCTCAGCCTGTTGGATTTTGCCTACAGCTACATCACCCGGTCCGGGCGCATCGATGATACCAGGCTGCGCGCGATGGCTCCGCGGTTCATGGCCCGCTACGAGGCATCTCGGAACACGGGAGCACGCGCATGACGAGAGAGATCGCCGACCAGGTTCCGCGCGACAGCGCCGGCGCGCGCGAGATCGGCTTCGCAATTCCCGCCCGCTACAATGCCAGCCGCGTGCTGTTCGACAACCTCGCCAAGGGCAACGCCAACAAGACTGCGCTGATCGGTCCGGCCGGCCAGCGCAGCTATGCCGAGCTGTGTGCCGACGCCTGCCGTTGGGGCAACGGCTTCACCGCGCTCGGGCTCAGCCGCGGCGACCGGGTCCTGCTGTTCCTCGACGATACACCGGCCTATCCGGCCGCGTTCTTCGGCGCAGTGCGCGCCGGCTTCGTGCCGCTGCTGATCAACACATTGACGCCGCCGGATCTGCTGCAATTCTATCTCGCTGATTCCGGCGCCAAGATCGCGGTCGCCGACGCCGAGTTTGCCGCACGGTTCGACGCACAGGCCTGCGCCGAGACCGCGCTGCGCACACTGGTCGTCGTCAATGGCGAGGCGCCGGCCACCGCCGTCGCAACGACGGTCGCGGTCGATGCGTGGCTGCCCAACTTCACCGATCAGTTGGCGGAGGCCGACACCCACCGCGACGAGATGGCATTCTGGATGTATTCGTCCGGCTCGACCGGACGCCCCAAGGGCATCGTCCATCTGCAGCACGACATGGCCTATAGCGAGCAGGCGTTCGCCCGCAACGTGCTGCGGCTCAAGCCGGACGACATCTGCTTCTCGGTGCCCAAGATCTTCTTCGCCTACGGCTTCGGCAATGCGATCACCTTTCCATTCTCGGCCGGAGCGACGACGCTGCTGCTGCCCGGCCAGCCGAAACCCGCCGCCATCTTCGATGCGATCGGCCGCTTCCGACCGACCGTGTTCTTCGGCCTGCCGACGCTCTACACCGCGCTCACCAAGGCCGAGCGTGCGAAGCAGGCCGACGTCTCGTCACTGCGGCTCGCGGTTTCCGCGGCCGAGGTGCTCTCGGCCGAGGTCTTCAACGGCTGGAAGAGCCTGACCGGCTTGGAGATCGTCGAAGGTCTCGGCTCGACCGAGGTTCTCCACGTCTATCTCTCGAACCGCGAGGACCGCAAGAAGCTCGGCGCCGCCGGACTGCGCGTTCCCGGCTACGAGATCGCGCTGCGCGACGGCGAAGGACGCGAGGTCGCCAACGGCGAAGAGGGCATTCTGTGGGTACGCGGCGACTCCAATACGCCGCTCTACTGGAACCGTCCGGACAAGACCGCGGAGACGATCCGCGATGGCGGCTGGATCTACACCGGCGACCGTTTCGTGCGCGATGCCGACGGCTTCCATTTCTTTCGCGGCCGCGCCGACGACCTGGTCAAGATCTCCGGCCAATGGGTCTATCCGCTCGAGGTCGAGCTCTGCCTCGCCGAGCATCCCGATATCAGAGAATGCGCCGTGTTTGCGCACGAGCTGCCGGATCGTCGCATGAGCCTGAAGGCCGTGGTGGTCACCAACGGCGGATCCCCCGACCAAATCCCGACCGTCAAGGCGCTGCAGGACTACGTGAAGGCGAAACTGCTGCCCTACAAATATCCGCGCGAGATCGTCTTCATCGACGAATTGCCGAAGACGGGCACCGGCAAGATCGATCGTCAGGCGGTGATGCGGCTGTGAGCCTACGCCTTGCGCCCGACAACCGCGGAGTTCCGCGATCAGCCGGTCTTGCCGAGATGCTCCAGCGCATCCTCGGCGCGCAGCGGCACCCGCGACACCTCGTTGTTGAGATCGACGAGCTGCGCCAGCAAAGCCATCAGCATCTTGCGATCCGCGGCCTTCAGCGGCGCCAGCATGCGTGCCTGGGCGCGATCGACCGCCGGCATGATCGCACGGAGCAGTGCTCCGCCCGCCCTGGTCAGATAAAGCAGCTTGACGCGCTTGTCCTCGGCCGACGGCCTGCGCTCGATATGGCCCTTGCTCTCCAGCCGCTCGATCACGCTGCCGAGCGTCGAACGGTCGAAGGCGATCACCGCCGACAGCCTGGTGGCATCGATGCCCGGATGCGTCTGGATCGCGACCAGCGCTGCATATTGCACCGGCGTCAGGTCGAACTCGCGGCACTCCTCGACGAAGATGGACACGGCAATCTGCTGCATCCGCCGGAACAGATAGCCCGGCTTGGTGTAGACTGCGTCCATGGTGATGTCGGGCGGCCTACTCGGCATCGGGCTGACGCTCCGGAGCAGCAGCGGCGAAGGCCGGCAGCGCCTTCGCCGCGGCTTCGGCCTGCAGCAGGCGCGGAAACGCTGCGACATCGACGCCGAAGCGGCGTGCATTGCCGAGCTGCGGCACCAGGCAGAGATCGGCCAAGGTTGGCGCCGCACCGAAACAGAATGGGCCAGGCTCATGCTTGATCAGCGCTTCGCAGGCAGCGAGCCCCTCGCGGTTGGCCCAGCCGGCCCAGGCCGTGACCTTGTCCTCGGGCAGGCCGAGCTCCCGGAGCCGCGCCAACACCTTCAGGTTCTGCACCGGATGGGTGTCGCAGGCGAGCACCTGCGCGAAGGCGCGGACCTGGGCGCGTCGCAACGGATCCTTCGGCAGCAGCGGCGGCTCGGGATGAGTCTCGTCGAGCCATTCGATGATCGCAAGCGACTGGATCAACGTGGCGCCGCTGTCGTCCTCGAGCGCCGGGACCAAACCCTGCGGGTTGAGCGCGAGATAGGCGGGCGCGCGCTGCTCGCCCTTGCGGAGGTGATGCGGCAGATGCTCGGCCGTGAGACCCTTGAGGTTGAGCGCGATCCTGACGCGATAGGATGCGCTGCTGCGGAAATAGCCGTGCAGCTTCATCATGGCAGTCCTCCCGATGCGACAGCTCTGGTTGTATTTGACGGTAATCAAATTGGCAGTATACTGTCAATCAAGAACGACATCTGATCATGGGAGGCGCGCATGGCCGCGGTTTCGACACCGGAGCGCGAGGCGTTCTACAAGAAGATCGACGGTGAAAACATGACGGCGCTGTGGACCGTGATGAGCGATCTCATCACGCCCGAGCCGAAGAGCGCCTGCCGCCCGCATCTGTGGCAGTTCGCGGCGATCCGCGACTACATGGTCGAGGCCGGGCGGCTGATCACGGCGAAGGAAGCCGAGCGGCGCGTGCTGATCCTGGAGAATCCGGGACTGCGCGGGCAGTCCAAGATCACTACATCGCTCTATGCCGGCGTTCAGATGGTGATCCCAGGCGATGTTGCGCCCGCCCATCGGCACAGCCAGTCGGCATTGCGCTTTGTGCTGGAAGGAAAGGGAGCCTTCACGACCGTCGAGGGCGAGCGCACCCTGATGGAGCCGGGCGACTTCATCATCACCCCGTCGATGACTTGGCACGATCACGGCAATGAGACCACCGAGCCGATGTTCTGGCTCGACGGCCTCGACATTCCCCTGGTGCAGTTTCTCGACGCGTCGTTCGCGCAAGGCGCGCAGGAGGACCAGCAGAAGGTCGCGCGCCCCGCGGGCGACAGCTTCGCCCGCTACGGCCACAATCTGCTGCCGGTCGATGCGAAGCGCAAATCCAGGACATCGCCGATCTTCAACTATCCCTACGCCTATACGCGCGAGGCGCTGGAGAACGCGAAGCGGAGCGAGGAATGGGACGCCTGCCACGGGCTGAAGCTGAAATTCTCCAACCCGGAGACCGGTGATTTCGCGATGCCGACGATCGGCACCTTCATCCAGCTGCTGCCGAAGGGCTTCAAGACTGCGCGCTATCGCTCGACCGACGCGACCGTGTTCACCGCGATCGAAGGCAGGGGCCGCAGCCGCATCGGCGACCATACCTTCGAATGGGGCCCGCGCGACCTGTTCGTCGTTCCGAGCTGGCAATGGGTCAGCCATGAGCCGGACGAGGATGCGGTCCTGTTCTCGTTCTCGGATCGCCCGGTGCAGGAGAAGCTCGACTTGTTCCGGGAAGACCGCGGCAACGCCTGACACCGCCGGATCAGCGCCAGCGCAGGAGCTGCGCTTCGAGCATGCTGATCAGCCGGCCGACGGCGAGACCGAACAGCGACAGGATCAGGATCCCCGCCATCAGCTGATCGGTCTGCATCAGATTGCCGGCCTGCAGCACGAAGGTGCCGATGCCGGTCTCGGCGCCGATCATCTCCGCCGAAACCACGAGCATCAGCGCGACCGACGCGGTGATGCGGAAACCGGCGAGGATCGACGGCAGCGCGCCGGGCCAGATCACGCGGCGGACGATGGTCGGGAATGGCACGTTGAAGCTCTGCGCCATGCGGATCAGGTTGCGCGGCACCGCATCGACGCCGCTATAGACTGAGATCGTGGTCGAGAAGAACACGCCCAGCGCGATCGTCGCGATCTTCGGCTGCTCGCCGATGCCGAGCCAAAGAATCAGCAGCGGCAGCACGGCGATCTTCGGAATCGGAAACAGCGCAGAGACGAAAGTGATGCCGATGCTGCGCGCAATGCGCCAGAGGCCGATCGCGAAGCCGACGACGATGCCGGTGGCCGTGCCGAGCGCCCAGCCGGATACGATGCGCACGAACGATGCCGAGACATGCTGCCAGAGCGCGCCGCTTTCGGCCAATCGATACAGGGTGCGCAGGATCATCAGCGGCGCCGGCAGGAACAAGGGATTGACCAGCCCGAGGCTACCGATCAATTGCCACAGGCCGAGAGCCGCCGCGAGCGCGAGCCAGCCGGCCCATCGGCTTGCGGCCGGCGTGAAGCCGCCGCCCCGGAACGGCACTTTCCGGCTCTGCTTGCCGACGACCTCAGGCAGTTCGGCCGGGGAGCGTTCAAGCATTCTGAACCTCGCGCTCGGCATCGATTGCCTCGGTCCGGATCAGCCCCCAGAGCTCGTTCTGCAGGTCCAGCAGTTGCGTGCGTACTCCGGCATCGCCGCGGCTGCGCCGCGTCGCCGGGACGCTGACGACCTTCCGGATGCGGCCGGGACGACGCGACAGCACGACGATGCGGTCGGCGAGCCGCACGGCCTCCTCGAGATTATGCGTGACATAGACCGCGCCCATGGTGCCGTCGGCGAGCAGATCGACGAAGTCCTCCATCAGCAGCTCGCGGGTCTGCGAGTCCAGCGCCGACAACGGCTCATCCATCAGCAGGATCGCCGGGCGGACCGCCAGCGCCCGGGCAATCCCGACCCGCTGGCGCATGCCGCCCGACAACTGCTTGGGATAGACGGTCCGGAAGTCTGCTAGGCCGGTTCGCCGCAACGCATCGTCGACGGCGGCGGCGCGCTGCTGCGTCGACAGGGATGTATGGAGGAGCGGAAAGGCAACATTGTCGGCGACGCTTGCCCACGGCAGCAGCGCGAAGTCCTGGAACACGAACGTCAGGGGATTGAGGCTGCCGGGCGGCGGAGCTCCGCGCAGCACCGCCTGTCCCTTGCTTGGCTGCAACAACCCTCCGAGGATCGCCAGCAGCGTGCTCTTGCCGCAGCCGGACGGCCCAACGAGGGCGACCACCTCGCCGGCTCCGACCGTGAACGACACGCGGTCGAGCACATCGAGCGCGTCGAAACGGTGGCTGATGGTCTCGGCAATCAGGTCCATATCAGGCGATCCCGCTGCAGGCCCGCGCTGCGCCTGCCTTCATCAATCCGGCTTCACGAAGTCTTTGGCGATGATCGCGGCCGCATCATAGCCCTGGTCCGCGAACCCCTGAGCCTGCAGCCATTTGATCTGGCTGTCGATGTTCTTCACATCGAGCTTGCCGTCGGGATCGATATAGGCGCAATTGCCCACGACCTGCTCGACCGGCAGGTTCGTGTACTTGCCGATGATCTCGAGCAACGGCTTGGTCTTGTCGCCGATGGCGGCGGTGCCGTCCTTGACCGAGGCGAGCACGACATCATGATACTCGCGCTCGGCGCGCTGAAGCGACGCCAGCAGCTTGCCGACCAGCGCCGTGTTGGCCAAGATTTTCGGCCCCGCGAACACGCCGCTGACCTGCCACGGCGTCTCGTCGCCGACCCAGCCAAGATGCTTGACGGCGCCCTCCTCCATCAGCTTGCGCGCCACCGAAACCGGCATCAGCGCCGCGTCGACGGTTTCCCCTTTGATGGCCGCCGACATGTTGGACATCGACTGCAGCGGCACGATCTTCACGTCGGCGAGCTTGAAGCCATATTTATCGGCCAGCAGCCCCACCGAATAGTGAAAGCTCGACCCGACCTGGGTCATCGCCACGCGTTTGCCGGCAATGTCCTTCGGCGTCCTGAGACCTGCCTCATAGGCCTTGTTGCTGGCAAAGTAGCCAATCAGCGGAAAGCCCGGGCGGTCACGGCTCATGCCGGCGATGATCTTCAACGCGCCCTTGCCTGCGAGGTTATACAGTCCTGCGGTGAAGGCGGTCACCCCGACGTCGACGTCGCCGGTGGCCGTCGCCACGGCGATCGGTTGCGCTGCATCGAAAAACTTCAGCTCGACGTCCAGTCCAGCTTCGCGGAAGTAGCCTTTGTCCAACGCGATGAACACTGGCGCGGACGAGGACAGCCGGAGAACGCCGATCCGGAGCTTGGCGTCGTCGGCCAGCGCGGTGCTGATCGATACGAGGCTCCAGAGCAGCCCCAGGACGACGCCAACGTATCGGAACATCACACTCTCCAAGATCTGGCGACCCGCACACCCGGCCTCACCCACGACGCCGACTTGTTGCAATATTTCGCGCTTGATGTCGCGCCAAATTTTCGGGAGTCGGGAGATCGCAGCCTCAGAGGCGGGGCGTCTTTCTCCAAGCCGCCTCCGTCCATCACTGGAACGCGTATTGAGCTAAACGCCCTTGCAATCGGCGGTCCGGTCCTTTGCCGCGACCGTGAGCTTCCTGCAGGGGCCGTGAAACGTCTCGATCCCCTTCAATCCGTCCTCTACACGGACCGACATGGCCGGCAGGCTCGCCGCGCCGAGGGCCAGCAGCCAAACGGATGAAGCTGTCTTTCTCATCGCGATCTTCTGACAAAGTGGATATTGCCGAGCGGGCCGGATTTGCCGCGTGGACTGTACGATGGCGAGTGACGACCGGCGACGCCGCGACGAGCTCTCCTGCTGGCCCATCCTGCTTGTGCGCAGGGGTCACGGCCTCAGAAGGTCTGCATCACCGGCTTCTCGCCATTGGACAGAAATAGCCCTTCAAAACGGCCGATCTCGCTGTCGGCTGTGCATTCGAGTAGGTCGGGTCCCTTGAATGGATTGCCGTGGCGGCATTGCCCCTTGGCCGTCACCTTGTTGATCGTCTTGCGACTTTGGCCAATGATCATCATGTCGACCGGCGTGACGAACTTGTCAGGCCCGGGTTGCTCTTGCAGATCGCCGCGGTTCGAGAACGTGACCACGCTGCCGTCGAGCAAGGTGAAGTAGAAGCCGGTGCGCTGATCGTCATAGTCGGTATTGAGCAGCGCGCCCTTGCATTCCGAGCTGCGATCCTTTCCCGCGACGATCAGCTTCTGGCAGGTTCCCTTCACGACCACCATGCCGGTCAGCCTGGCATCGGCGAGCGATGGAGCTGCAGAGATCATCAGCACGCCAAGCGCGCACACCGATAGCGCCACCACTGCTGACTTCATCGAACCCCCTCCCTACCTTTCAATATGACTATTGCCTCAACCTCCGGTGACAGAAAAGTTCTGTTTTTGTTCTCATGCCATTTTTCTCCGAAGGAGGCGCTCGGCGCGTCAGCCGGCACACGCTTCGAGAGTCTCCAGCCACGCCGCAAACGCCTTCGTCAGGTCCTCCATGACGGCCCGATCATTCCGGCCGGAGCGCGCAGGCACGTGGAAGGCGTGGTCGGCCTGATCGATCCAATGCAAGGTCGCACGCGGTCCCAGCCGCTTCACGACGGGCGCGAGCAGCTCCATCTCCGCCAGCTTGTCGCGCGTCCCCTGCAGGAACAGCATCGGGACCTCGATCGCATCGAGATGATCGGCGCGCGCGATGGAGGGCTTGCCGGCGGGGTGAAGCGGAAAGCCGAGAAAGGCGAGCCCGGCTATGCCTGGCAGCGGCGCTGCACTCTGCGCCTGCGACGTCATGCGCGCCCCGAACGACTTGCCGCCCGCTACGAGCGGCAGCCCCGGACAGAGCCGCGCGGCCTCCGCCGCGGCAGCCCGCACCGCGGCGTGAGCGAGCGCGGGCGGATCAGGGCGCTTGCTGCCCTTCTCCATATAGGGAAACTGGAAGCGGAGCGTCGCGATGCCGCGCGCGGCAAGGCTTGCGGCCGCTTGGTTCATGAAGACGTGGGTCATGCCGGCGCCCGCGCCATGGGCGAACACGAAACAGGCGCGCGGCCGCGGCGGGGCCATGAACAGCGCGGACACGATGTCCGCGCCGTCGACGGGAAACGCAAGGGAACGCGGCTGGTGCTCGGTCATGCGCCAGAGTGTGAGCCTGCGTCCCCTGCGTCAACTCCACTCGCCACCGGTTTGCGGCTCACGCCGCCGTTCGGATCGTCTGCAGGAAGTCGGCGACATTGCTCTTCAGCGAAGCGGCCTGCTGCTGCAGCGCCGCGGCCGCCGCCAGCGCAGCTTCAGCGCCGGCATCGGTCTGCCCGGCCACGTTGCGCACGTCGCCGATCTCCTGCGTGACCGCCGCCGTACCGCTGGCCGCCTGCTCGACGTTGCGTGCAATCTCGCTGGTCGCCGCTCCCTGCTGCTCCACCGCGGCGGCGATCGCATTGGAGATCTCGGCAATCTCCCGCACGGTCGTGCCGAACTGGGCGATCGCGCCGACCGTCTCCTGCGTCGCGCTCTGGATGGTCGCGATCTGGCTCGAGATCTGCTCCGTCGCCTGCGCGGTCTGCGACGCCAGGTTCTTCACTTCGCTCGCGACGATCGCAAATCCGCGGCCGGCCTCGCCGGCGCGCGCCGCCTCGATGGTGGCGTTGAGCGCCAGCAGGTTGGTCTGGCTCGCGATCGCCTGGATCAGCTGCACGATGGTGCCGATCCTCTCCGCCGCGCTGGACAGCCCGTCGATCAGCTCGGATGTCCGCTGCGTCTCGTGCGTCGCCCGGGTCGACACCGTGACCGAGCGCTGGACCTGGGAGGAGATCTCCCTGATCGAGGCCGCGAGCTCCTGGGTCGCCGAGGCCACGGTCTGCACATTGACGGAGGCCTGCTCGGCCCGGCTGGCGACCGCTTCCGCAAGGCCACGGCCGCGTTCGGCGACGCGCGCCAGCTCGCTGGCGCTCTCGCCCATCTCGGTCGCACGCCCGCCGACGCCGGTGATGACACCCTGCATGCCCTGCTCGAATCGACCAGCCAGATCGGACATCATGCGGGCGCGCTCGGCCTCCGCAGCTTCACGCTGTGCCGCAGCCTCCTGCTCCATGCGGCGCACGGCAAGCGCGTTGTCACGGAAAATCTCCACGGCGCGCGCCATCCGGCCGATCTCGTCGCGCTGCTCGCCGCCGGGAATCGGCTGATCCAATTCGCCGGCCGCCAGCGACTGCATGCGGTCGGTCATGCCGCGGATCGGGGTCGACACGCTGGCGCCGATCAGCCAGGCCAGCACCGCTCCGAATATCACCGCTGCGGCTGCGGTCACGATCACGGTCTGCTTGGTATCTTCGACCGCGACGCCGGTCCTCGCGGCCTGCTCTGCACGCGCGGTACCAAGCTGCCGGTTGATCTGGCTGACCTGGGTATCGATCGAGGCACTCGCCTTGGCGAGCTCCGCCTGCTTGGCGCGCAGGTCAGCGGCCACCTTGATCACCTCCTCGAGCGCGGCGGCATCCGCCGTGAGAGCCTCTTTCAGCGCAGCAACCAGCGCCTTCAGCTTGGCATCATCGACACCCGCGATCTCGGCCTCCGTATCGGCAATCGCGAGCTTCGCATAGACGAAGGTGAGCCTGGCATCGTCGGCATCGCCATTCGATAACGTGTTGGCATAGCGCATCACCGCGATGCGAACCGCGTCGACGACGCTGGCCAGACGTAACGGATTCATCAGCGGCTCGCTGCCCGCACGATTGGCAAGGGCAACCTGGATGCCGCCCATGTTGATGCCGGCAACGGCGCCCAATGCGTCGGTCTTGGTCGTCGCCGCCCGCAGGCGGTCCACGGCCTCGGCCGCGGCAGCGAACGATGAGCGGTAGGCCGCCAGCGCGCTCCGTACCGGCCCAACGCCGTCAGCCAGCACCTTCAGGCTGCCGGACTGCTTCTCGACCTGATCGGCGAGACCGCCGACGGCGTCGATGGCCTTGCTGGCCGCATCCTTGTCACCGACGTTCCAGGTCCGGACGAATCTCTCGACCGCGCCGTTGGCGCCGAGCAGCGCGGCACGCACCTGCGACATGCCGGCGTCCCCGGCCGCGCTGGTAACGAGTTCATCCACGGTGCCGCCGATGCGGCCGACCTGGACCATGGCGAAGCCGCCGAGCAACACCAGGAAGCTCAGGATTAGGGCGAAGCCGCCGAAGATGCGCGGGCGGACGCCGATCCAAGACATCAGAGAAGACAATTTCATCGATTTGCCCGGCTGTTTCACGGAGTGGACCTGATGGTGGCGAGCAGCTCCTTGCCGAAGCGCTTCTCGAAGTCGGCATCGAGCGGCCTGACCGCATCGACGAAAGTCTTGCGGTCGAACGTCTCGATCACCTCCATGCCGGTCTTGCGCAACTCATCGAGCTTCTGCGCATCGAGCTGGGCCTGCCAGGTGACCTCCGCAGCCGCCTTGGCGGCGGCAACCAGCGCATCTCGATCCGCCGCATCGAGATGGTCGAACATCGCGCGGTTGGCGACGAAGGCGATCGGCGCGAAGAAATGCCCGGTGAGCGTCAGATATTTCTGCACCTCGTCGAAGCGATTGGCCGCGATGGTGGCAACCGGATTTTCCTGGCCGTCGAGCCGACCGTCCTTGAGCGCGGCATAGACCAGCGGGAAATCCATCGGCATCACGTCGGCGCCGAGCGCCTTGAAGGTCATCTGGTAGACCGGATTGGGGATCACGCGGATCTTGAGGCCCTTGACGTCATCGACGGTACGGACCGGACGCTTCGAGTTGGTGAGATTGCGAAAGCCCTGCTTGCCCAGCGCCAGCAGCACCAGTCCCTTGTCGGCGAACTTGGCGCCGATCGCGGCGGCGACCGGCCCTTGCGCCACCGCCTTGGCATGCGCGGTGTCACGGAACAGGAACGGGATGTCGAAGACGCCGAGCTCGGGGACGACCGCGCTGGCGATGCCGCCGGACACCACGGCCACGTCCACCGCGCCGCTCCGGGTCGCAGCCAGCACCGCCGCCTCGCTGCCGAATGCGTTGCCCGCACGCTCATCAATGATGAGCCGCTTGCCGGCCAACGCCTGCAGCTTCACGCGAAATTCGTCCGACCCGACCTGCTGCGGGTTCTGAATCTGCGAGTTGTAGACCAGCGACACCATTCGCGGAGACGCCGTCGCCGCTTGGGATCCGAGCAGGGTTCCCACCAATGCCAAGAAACAAAACTCAAGCAGCTGTCTGCGCATAAAACACCGGGCTGTTTTTCCTCGATGCACAACTAACAGCGAGATATGGTTAAGATGTTAAGATGCGATTCCCGTCTTGCCCGCTCCAGCCATTCACTCGCTGATAGTCGCATGCGAGAGAGCCGTAAAACTACGGAGCGCCGTCGACCAGTCGATCCGGGCCTGAGGCGCGGCGCGATATCAGATTTCGATTTACCGTAAATAGCGAGACCGGGCCGCTACGCAAGAGCGGCAGGCTCGATCATCGGCGCATGGCCCCTGACAGCATCACTCGCTTGCCGGCAACCGTAGGAACAGCCATCAGCAGGGCGTTGGCGACGTCCGCCGCCGCGATGGGCTTGTAGTTCGCCGGGATCAGGAAGCCGATGATGTTGTGCAGCCTGTTGCCCCATTCCTCGCCCGGACGACTCGGCTGTCCGAGCTCCGCCCGCGGGCCGACCAGCAGCGAAGGCCGCGCGATCACCAGTCCCTCGAAGGGCAACGCGGTCAGATCGTCCTCGAGCTCGCCTTTCACCCGGCTATAGAAGACGGGCGAGCTGCTGTCGGCGCCCATCGCGCTGACCAGACCAACGCGCCTGGTGCCGCTCGCGAGCGCGGCCTTGGCGACGGCGAGGTTGGCGTCGTGATCGATGGCGCGGAAGGCGGCCTGGCTTCCGGCCACCTTGATCGTGGTCCCGAGAGCCAGATAAAGCTCGTCGGCCGGCGGCAGGGACGGCAGCGCGGTGAAATCCACCACATGCGCCGTCAGCTTGGACGAATGGTCAGTCGGCGCGCGGCGGCCGACGACATGCACATGATCCACGGCCGGGTCGGCAAGCAGACCGCGAAGCAGCTCCCGTCCCACCAGCCCAGTCGCGCCGGCAATGATCACGGTCCGGTTCGTCATGCGCGGTCCCCACTCACAACTCGCCGCCCAAGGTAAGCCTGGCCGCGGAGATAGGGAAGACCGCAACGACACGACGCCGAATGCCATGGCGCCGCAGATATGACGCCGCAGACGAGACATTCCCTCCGCGGCGCCTCGTCACCATTCGCCTCAGGCGCCCTTGCGCCGCTCTGCGGCCTTGGCCATCGCCGCGGCGAACGCGCCGCCGCCAGACGGCTTCTCCTCACGCGAGGTCATGCGCCCCGCGGGCGGCCGTGCGCTGGTCCGCTTCTCGCCCTTGGCCGGCAGCGGATCGGACAGCCGAAGCGTCAGCGAGATGCGGTTGCGCGGCACATCGACGTCGAGCACCTTGACCTTCACGACCTGCCCCGGCTTCACCACCTCGCGCGGATCGTTGATGCGCTTCTCGGACATCGCCGAGATGTGGATCAGGCCGTCCTGGTGCACGCCGATATCGGCGAAGGCGCCGAAGGCCGCGACGTTGGTGATGGTCGCCTCCAGGATCATGCCGGGCTTGAGATGGGTGATCTTCTCGACGCCCTCCTGGAAGGTCGCGGTCTTGAACTCCGGACGCGGATCGCGGCCGGGCTTCTCCAGCTCCTTGATGATGTCGGTCACGGTCGGGACGCCGAAGCGCTCGTCGGCGAATTTCGCCGGATTGAGCGTCTTCAAGGTTTTGGTGTCGCCGATCAGCACCTTGATGTCGCTCTTGGTCGTCTCGAGAATCTTCTTCACGACCGGATAGGATTCCGGGTGGACGCCAGAGGCATCGAGCGGGTTGTCGCCATCGCGGATGCGCAGGAAGCCGGCGCACTGCTCGAACGCCTTCGGTCCGAGCCGCGGCACCTCCTTGAGCTTGTCGCGGGTCGGGAACGGACCGTTGGCATCGCGATGCGCGACGATGTTCTGAGCCAGGCTCTCGCCGATGCCCGACACCCGCGCCAGCAACGGCGCCGAGGCGGTGTTGAGATCGACGCCGACGGCATTCACGCAGTCCTCGACGGTGGCATCGAGCGCACGGGCGAGCTCATACTGGTTGAGGTCGTGCTGATACTGGCCGACGCCGATCGAGGCCGGCGGCACCTTGACGAGTTCGCCGAGCGGATCCTGCAGGCGGCGCGCGATCGAGACGGCGCCGCGGATCGAGACGTCGAGATTGGGGAATTCCTTCGCAGCGAACTCCGAGGCCGAATAGACCGACGCGCCGGCTTCCGACACGATCGCCTTGGTCAGCTTGAGATCCGGCTTCAGCTTCATCAAATCGTTGACGAGCTTCTCGGTCTCGCGCGACGCTGTGCCGTTGCCGATCGCGACGAGATCGATGCCGTGCTTCACGCAGAGCTGCGCCAGGGTCAGCATGCTCTCGTTCCACTGCCGCTGCGGCTCGTGCGGATAGATCGTGGCGTGATCGACGAACTTTCCGGTGCGGTCGATCACCGCGACCTTGACGCCGGTGCGGAAGCCGGGATCGAGCCCGAGCGTGGCGCGGCCGCCGGCCGGCGCGGCAAGCAGCAGATCGCGCAGGTTGGCCGCGAACACGCGCACCGCCTCCTTCTCCGCCTCCTGCCACAGCCGCATGCGGATATCGAGCGCCAGCGAGGTCTTGATGCGGGTGCGCCAGGCCCAGCGCACGGAGTCCGACAGGAACTGATCGGCCGGGCGGCCCTGGCGCGAGATGCCGAAGGTCACCGCGATGCGGTTCTCATACAGCGTCGGGTCCTTCGAATCCTCCGGCTCGCCATCGCCGAAATCGAGCTGCAGCACCTCTTCCTTTTCGCCGCGCAGCATCGCCAGGATGCGGTGCGACGGCAGCTTGGTGAACGGCTCGGAGAAATCGAAGTAGTCGGCGAACTTGGCGCCCTCGGTCTTCTTGCCATGCCGCACGGACGATTTCACCGCGCCGCGGGTCCACATCTCCTCGCGCAGCGAGCCGACGAGATCGGCATGCTCGGCGAAACGTTCGACCAGGATCGCGCGGGCGCCGTCGAGGGCGGCCTTGACGTCCTTGACCGGGTTGTCGCCATCCTTCTTGATGAAGGCCTTGGCCTCGACCTCCGGCGCCTTCATCGGATCACCGATCAGCATGTCGGCGAGCGGCTCGAGCCCGGCTTCCTTCGCGATCTGCGCCTTGGTGCGGCGCTTCTCCTTGAACGGCAGATAGATGTCCTCGAGCCGGGCCTTGGTGTCGGCGGTCGCCAGCGCCAGCTCGATCTCGGGGGTCATCTTGCCCTGCGCCTTGATACTCTCGATGATCGCGGTGCGCCGTGCATCCATCTCGCGCAGATATCGCAGCCGTTCCTCCAGCGTACGCAACTGCGTGTCGTCCAGCATGCCGGTCGCCTCCTTGCGATAGCGCGCGATGAACGGCACGGTCGCGCCGCCGTCGAGCAGGTCGATCGCGGCTTGGACCTGGGCATCCTTGACTGAGAGCTCAGCAGCGATGATGGAGGCAAAATTCGACACGGTGTTCTTCCGAGATTCGTGACGGGGCTGATTGGATAGGAGTGCACGCGCGCCAGCGCAAGCGGCTGGCAGACGCTCTGTGGGCAACCGTGACAAAAAAGACCGGTTGCGAATCATGTAAAACGCTGCCGCGACCGGGCCATCGCGTTGCACATGCGGCGCAAATCACTGATTCTTGCAGGCTGAGGGACGATTCGTGCAGGCCACGGCTGCGACATATCTCGACGATCTCAATCCGGAGCAGCGCCGCGCCGTCGAGCATGGCGGTGCCTGCGCCGCGCCTGGCCCGCCGCTGCTGATCATTGCCGGCGCGGGCTCGGGCAAGACCAACACGCTCGCGCATCGCGTCGCACATCTGCTCGTCAATGGCGCCGATCCGCGCCGTATCCTGTTGATGACGTTCTCGCGCCGCGCGGCGAGCGAGATGAGCCGCAGGGTCGAGCGCATCGCCCGCAAGGTGCTGGGCGGCAAGGCCGAGCCGATCACGGCCGCGCTCACCTGGGCGGGCACGTTTCATGGCCTGGGCGCGCGGATGCTGCGCGACTACGCCGAGCGCGTCGGCCTCGACCCTGTGTTCACGATCCATGATCGCGAGGATTCCGCCGACCTGATGAATCTGGTGCGGCACGAACGCGGCTTGTCCAACACGCAGCGACGCTTCCCGACCAAGGGAACCTGCCTCGCGATCTATTCGCGCTGCGTCAACGCCGACATGCCGCTCGACGAGGCACTGGTGCGGCATTTTCCGTGGTGCGCGGAATGGGCCGGCGAGCTGAAGGGCCTGTTCGCCGCCTATGTCGAAGCCAAGCAGGCCAATGCCGTGCTCGACTACGACGACCTGCTGCTGTACTGGGCGCAGATGATGGCGGACGAAACCATCGCACGCGAGATCGGCGATCGCTTCGACCACGTGCTGGTCGACGAATATCAGGACACGAACCGGCTGCAGTCGCAGATCCTGCTCGGCTTGAAGCCCGACGGCGCGGGACTGACGGTGGTCGGCGACGACGCGCAGTCGATCTACGCCTTCCGCGCCGCCACCGTGCGCAACATCCTGGAATTTCCCGATCAGTTCAGCCCGCGCGCCGACATCATCACGCTGGACCGCAACTACCGCTCGACGCAGCCGATCCTCACGGCGGCCAACGGCGTGATCGGGCTGGCGCGGGAGCGCTTCACCAAGAATTTGTGGACCGACCGCACGAGCCCGCGCAAGCCGCAGCTCGTGACCGTCAGTGACGAGACCGATCAGGCGCGCTACATCGTCGAGCAGGTGCTGGCGAAGCGCGAGGAAGGCATTGTGCTGAAGCAACAGGCCGTGCTGTTCCGCACGTCGTCGCACAGCGGTCCCTTGGAATTCGAGCTCACGCGCCGCAACATCCCGTTCGTGAAGTTCGGCGGGCTGAAGTTCCTCGATGCCGCCCACGTGAAGGACGTGCTGGCCTGCTTGCGCTTCGTGGCCAATCCGCGCGACCGCATCGCCGGCTTCCGCGTGCTGCATCTGATCCCGGGCATCGGCCCGGCGTCGGCGCAGCGTCTGCTCGATGCCGTCAGCGACAGTGCCGATCCGATCGCGCGCCTGTGCGAGCAGTCCGCACCGGCGCGCGCCGGCGATGACTGGACCGCGTTCGTGCGCACGCTGGAGCAGTTGCGCGTCTCGGAATGGCCCGGAGATATCGAGCGCGTCAGGCACTGGTATCAACCGCATCTCGAGCGCGTTCATGAGGATGCGGAGGTGCGAGCCGCCGACCTGCTGCAGCTCGAGCAGATCGCGAGCGGCTATCCGTCGCGCGAGCGCTTCCTCACCGAGCTGACGCTCGACCCGCCCGACGCCACCTCCGATCAGTCCGGCGTGCCTTTGCTCGACGAGGACTATCTGATCCTCTCCACCATCCATTCCGCCAAGGGCATGGAGTGGAATTCCGTGCACGTCCTCAACGTCGTCGACGGCTGCATGCCGTCCGATCTCGGCGCCGGCTCCAGCGCCGAATTGGAGGAGGAGCGCCGGCTGCTCTATGTCGCGATGACCCGCGCCAAGGACGATCTGCATCTCCTGGTGCCGCAGCGGTTCTTCGTCCACGGCCAGCCGGTGCGCGGCGATCGTCATGTCTATGCCTCACGCACGCGGTTCATTCCGGAAGCGCTGGTGCCGCTGTTCGAACGCGCCAGCTGGCCGCGGGCGCAGCCGGGGTCGGCATATGCGCGCTCCGGGCCGCGCATCGATCTCGGCGCGCGGATGCGCGAGCGATGGCGGTGAGCCAGCGTCGCTGCGACCATATCAACACGACGCCAATCACTGCACTTCTCCCACAAGGGGCGTGCCGGGAGGACGCGCACCGGTCGGGCACGATGGCTTGCTGACATCCCTGGCGACGTGGTCGGTCTGCGCCTCCCCCGCTTGCGGGGGAGGTCGCATCGCATCGAGAGATGCGATGCGGGTGGGGGATGCTCTGGAAAGACTGCCGTTGTGGCGCCCCCACCCCAGCCCTCCCCCGCAAGCGGGAGAGGGAGCGCACCGGCCGAGCGGCGATAACTCGGATCCAAACTCATCATGGATGAGACTTCGTTTCCTTCCACTGCGCGCGAAACCACGCCCAGGTCTGCCGCGTCACGGCGACGTATCCCTGCCCGCGATATTTGATCTCGCCGTCGACGATCGCGTGCAGCTTCGGCAGCGCATGGAACGGCACCGCCGGATAGGCATGGTGCTCGACGTGATACGGCATGTTCCAGGCCAGCCAATGCACAAACCGCGTGGTGAGGGTGGTCCGCGTGTTCTGGAAGGCGCTCCTCGCATGATCGCAGCCGGTGTGCTCGGCGTAGAGATAGGGCCGCAGGATGAGTTGTCCGACGAGCAGCGGCAGCACCCAGACCCACAGCAGCAGCGCGCTGTGCAGCACCAGCGAGGCGATGAGCAGCAGTGCATAGCCCGCGACATAGGCGCGCGCCTCCCGCACGACGATCGCCCGGCGGCCCGCGGGGACCCACGGAACCGTCACCTCGCCGGTCACCGCATGCTTCAGCAGCAGCCTGAGACGGCCGGCCACCTGGACCAGGCCGGAATAGGCAATCGCGAGTTGCGTCTCGGAGCGCGGCTTGGGGCCGACGATCAGCTCCGGATCGCGCAGGGGATCCTGGGTGTGGCGGTGATGCTCCCAATGGAACAGGCAGTAATATTCATAAGGCAGTCCGATCAGGAAGCCGGAGAGATAGCCGACCGCGAGGTTGAGCCTGCGGCTGTCGAAGGCGGTCTTGTGTGCGGTCTCGTGCACCGCCATGAACAGGAACGCGATGAGCACGCCCTGCACCGGCAGCAAGGACAGCGCCCACAGCACACCATGCGTCGATGCGATCGCTCCGATCAGCGCACCCACGCCGATGATCGCGCCGTAATGGCTGAGCGTGCGTAGCGCGCCCTGCATGTTGGAGCGCGTGCAGAGCTGCTGCACCACCGGCGGTGTCAGCAGCTTCGGACGGGGCGCGAATTCGTCGGTGGGCACGTCGGTCATGTCGAGCTCGGGTGTCAGCTCTGGAGAAGGGCGGAGACGTTGGCGTTGATGAAATCGCGGTCCGCCGGGATGCGGATCGGATTGCCCGCGCGGTGGCCGTGGATCGAGGGGATCGGCCGCAGCGCCGCGGAGCGGGCGTTCACGAGCTTGGGGAGTTCTCGCTCGTTGTCGCGCCAATCGAAGTAGCGGTCGGTCTGGCCCGGCATCAGCAACATGCGGGCGGTGATCGCGCCGAGCGCCCGATCCAGATCGCCGCCGAACGCCGCGCAGTTGCTGATATCGCCGCCCTGCCAGATCGCGATCTGCGCCAGCAGGTTGTCGGCATCGCGATGCGCGAAGGCCAAGTCCCAGGTGGCGGCGAGATAGTCCTCCTGCGAGCCAAAGCCCTGCTCGCGCCAGACCTCGTCGCGGTAGAACTCGTAGGACATCGCCCAGCCCGCATAGATCCGCCCCATCGCGCGCAGGCCGGCCACCGGCTTCTCGGCGAAGCGGCCGTTGCGAAACGCGGGATCGGCCATCAGCGCCGCCTTCACCGCGTCGAGAAACAGGTGATTGTAGGGCGAGCAGCGCGCGCTGCCGCACACCACCGCCGCACGCTCCACCATGTCCGGATGACAGGCGGCCCAGTGATAGGCCTGCATGCCGCCCATCGACCAGCCATAGACCAGCGCGATCCGGCTGATCCCGAACTGTTCCTCAACGAGCCGGCGCTGCACCGCGACCGCGTCGTGATAGCTGATGGCCGGGAACGGCGCGTCGCCGAACAGCTCGCGCGTATTCGAAGGCGACGACGACAGCCCGTTGCCGAACAGGTTGGGAATGATGATGAAGTAGCTGCTCGGATCGAGCGCGCCGCCGGGCGCGATCAGCCACTCGGTGTCGACATGCTGGGCGCCGAACGAGGTCGGATAGAGGATGACGTTGTCCTTGGCCGCGTTCAGCGTGCCATAGGTCTTGTAGGCGAGCCGCAGCGACGGGAACGTCACG
Organism: Bradyrhizobium sp. HKCCYLRH3097; assembly: GCF_051167875.1. Classification (NCBI taxonomy): domain Bacteria; kingdom Pseudomonadati; phylum Pseudomonadota; class Alphaproteobacteria; order Hyphomicrobiales; family Nitrobacteraceae; genus Bradyrhizobium; species Bradyrhizobium sp. HKCCYLRH3097. The sequence goes on along the minus strand of NZ_JBNPTX010000001.1, from coordinate 688,897 downwards.
CCCGATTGCAGCACGACGTCGCCCGCCTCGAAGATCTGATAGTCGCTGCCCGCCGCCATGCACGTCATCCCGTGTGATCGATGAACGGAGCCTAGGTGATGCGCGGCCGGGCCACACGCCCATTTTTTAGCATGGCATGACCGCGCAGGAGGCGCGGGCGGCAATCGCATCAGCCGAGGCCATGGGTTCGTACCCTCGCGGCCGCTCAAGCCCGAGCTTTGTCCGGATCGCGTGCCCTCTGAAACGTGAGGGCGCAGGGAAGACCGGGAGCTCGCCGCCCCCATGGCCCGCCTGCGAAAAAAATGCAGGCGGCAGGAACCACAGGTTCGGCTGGAACATCCCGGCCTTCCCTGCGCGATGGTCTTAACAGCTGCTTCGCGCTCTCCCTGGGGACCGGCTGTGTTGCCCCCATCGTCGGCGTGATGCGCTTCCGCACCATCATCCGGCTTGACCTCAGCATCGGGAGGCCAGGACCACGCGACTTGACTGTCCGCATCGGATCGTTCGCCGGCGCGACACCGCGCTGCGACCCGCTACGGCCACCGCATCCCTGCCTCGCGTCTCGTGACGACCGCGCGTACGCCCCTCATCGATGAGGCAGGATGGGCGCAGTAGAGCATACTTTCTGGAAAAACGAAAGAAAAATTTTTGCCGGTCGTCCGGACCGTCTGATCCGCCCGGTATCACGACCACCGTCATTCCGGGGCAAGGCCGAGAGGCCTTGAACCCGGAATCTCGATATTGTCTTGCGTCCATTCTGAACGACTTCGAGATTCCGGGTTCAATCGTCAACACGCAGCCGCTCCGCGCCTGCGCATCGACGATTGCCCCGGAATGACGGAGAATGGCGACGGCCCAACCTTCTCGTGATGCGCTCAAGCTCACGGAAACCTTGTGTTTCGCTTTCCTCCGCTTGCAATCCGGTGCGGCCCCTTCCAGCTGACGAGCAGAGGCCGTATGACGGCCCGACGCAACGGAATGAGACATGAGCACAGCGATCGAATTCGGCCTGGACACGTTCGGCGACGTCACCCGCAACGCGGAGGGCGCGATAGCCGCCCATGCCCAGGTGATCCGCGACGTCGTCGCGGAGGCGGTGCTCGCCGACCAGCTCGGGCTCGATTTCATTGGGCTCGGCGAGCACCATCGCGGCGATTTCGCGATCTCGGCGCCGGAGGTGGCGTTGGCGGCGATCGCCGCGCGCACCACGAAGATCAAGCTCGGCTCGGCGGTGACGGTGCTGAGCTCGGACGACCCGATCCGCGTGTTCCAGCGGTTCTCGACGCTGGACGCGGTCTCGAACGGCCGCGCCGAGGTCATCCTCGGCCGCGGCTCCTTCACCGAGTCCTTCCCGCTGTTCGGCTTCGATCTCAAGGACTACGAAGCGCTGTTCGAGGAGAAGCTCGATCTGTTCGTCAGCCTGCTGCCCCAGCAGCCACTGACCTGGCAGGGCCGGTTGCGCCCGCCGCTCAGGGATCAACTGGTCTATCCGCCGGTCGAGCATGGACGGCTGAGGGCCTGGATCGGCGTCGGCGGCAGTCCCGAGTCCGTGGTGCGCGCCGCGCATTACGAGCTGCCGCTGATGCTCGCGATCATCGGCGGCGACCCGAAACGGTTCGCGCCCTATGTCGAGCTGTACCATCGCGCGCTCAAGCAGTTCGGCCGCGAGACGAAGCCGATCGGCGTGCATTCGCCGGGCTATGTCGCCGACACCGACGAAGTGGCGCGCGAGGAGCTGTGGCCGGACTACAAGACCATGCGCGACCGCATCGGCCGCGAGCGAGGCTGGCCGCCGATGGGCCGCGACGAGTTCGTCCAGGAGGCCGATCACGGCTCGCTCTATGTCGGCTCGCCGGAGACCGTGGCGCAGAAGATCGCCGCGACGATCAAGGCGCTCGGCCTGTCGCGGTTTCAGCTGAAATACTCAGCCGGTCCGCTGCCGCATGCGAAACTGATGCGGAGCATCGAGCTGTATGGCAAGGTGGTGGTGCCGAGGGTGAGGGAGTTGCTGGCGGAGCAGTAGGTCGGCTACGCGGTCCTTCACCATGTCCGCAACCGCGCCCGGCCCTTGCATCACGGGACCTGGATCAAAGGCGCGAGCAAAACGGCTCGTTCAGGACAATCCAAGCGAGCCGATTAACAGAGCCTTCGTGACACGCATCGTAGGCTCGATGTCGCGCATGCCTGCTCCGATCAACGGGCGCAATCCGATCGGTTGCCCGGAGGCAGACGATAAGCTCGCGAGCCTGGGAACGAACTGATGTTGCTGAAGATCGTCGCGGTGGTCTACGGGCTCTGGTTCGTCCAGGCCGCGTTGGAGCCCGGCTTCTACGACACGCCGTCTCACATGGCGAGCTCGACGCTCGCGCTCGGCGGATTGCTCGCGCTGTTCGATCACGCCTTCAGGATGGGCTGGCTGTCCGCCAACATCTGGCGGACCGTTGCGCTTGTCTACGTCGCCGACGGCCTGGTCCACGTGGTCCCGAGCGCCAAGGCCCTGATCGAGGCACAACGTTTCGAGGTGCTGGCGGGCGCTGCGGCGATCAGCTTCGTTTTCCAACTCCCGATGCTCTTCAGCTTGTGGCGATTGTCGTTTCCGTCCACGCGCTCGGATCAGACCGGTCTCGCACGCATGGCCATGCGATAAGCGTCAGGCCCTGTCAGCCTTCGACATCGCTCACCGCCTCATACCAGCCCGGGCAACGACGGCCCGCGCTCACCTGCCGCCAGCCGCGCGAGCTCCCCTGCCGTCCGCGCCAGCACACCGTCCCAAGCCATGGGCTTCTCCTGCCTGAATAGCCGCATGGTCGGATACCACGGGGTGTCGGCGCGATCGCGCAACCAGCGCCAGTCGAGCGCATAGGGCAAGAGCACCCAGACCGGACGGCCGAGCGCGCCGGCGAGATGCGCCACCGACGTGTCGACGGAGATGACGAGATCGAGCACGGCGACGGCGGCCGCGGTCTCGGCGAAGTCGCTCAGCAACGGCGCGAGATCGATGACGTCGGTGCCAAGCTCGGCGAGCCCTAGCGCATCGTCCGGCCGCGGCTCCTTCTGCAAGGAATAGAGCTGCACGCCCGGCATCACCAGCCGCGGCAGCACCGCCTGCGCGGTGAGCGAGCGCTGGCGGTCGCCCTTGTGCCTGGGATTGCCGGCCCAGACGACGCCGACCTTCAACGACGGCGCGCGCCCGAGCACGTTGCGCCACGCGGCCATCTTGATCGGATCGGCCGCGAGATACGGCACCTCGGCCGGGATTGTCTCCAGCGTGGTGCCGAAGATGCGCGGCAGATCCATCAGCGGCGCCTGCAGGTCGAATGGCGGCAGCGGCGCGCCGCGCGGCACCACGGTCACGCCCTCCAGACAGCGCAGCAGCGGCGCGATCGCCGGCTGCACCTGCAGCACGACCGGTCCCCCCATCATCCTGACGCGATCGATGTAGCGCACGAATTGCAGCGCATCGCCGATGCCATATTCGGCGAACAGCAGCAGCGTGCGTCCGTCGAGCGGCGCGCCCTGCCATTCGGGCGCGTCGAAGCGCGGCATGCCCGCGGAGAGGTCCGGACAGTCGCGGCCCCAGCGATGCTCCGCAAAGCCGTTCGCGAGGTCGCCGCACATCAGCAGGAAATGCGCGTGATTGTAGCGGGCGAGCGCATTGTCGGGCGCCAGCGCGATCGCACGATGCGAGGCGGCCAGCGCCGCGTCGATGTCGCCCGCGTTGCGCAGCGCCACCGCGAGGTTGGCGTGACCCTTGGCGTAACCGGGATCGGAGGCGACGGCGCGGCGATGCGCCGCGACGGCCTCGATGGTCTCGCCGCGCATCTCGTGGATGATGCCCAGATTGGTATGCGCCGGGGCGTGATCGGGCTGCAGCGCCAGCGCGTGCTCGCAGGCGGCAATGGCCGCATCGAGCTGGCCCGTCCCGCACAGGCAGGCCGCGAGATTGCTGAGCACGACCACATCGGTGGGATCGAGCACGGCGGCGCGCCGATAGGCCTCGACGGCCTCGGCCGGGCGGTCGGCCTCATGCAGCGCGTGCCCGAGCAATCGCGCGGCATTGGCATCGCCGGGCGCGAGATCGCAGGCCTGACGATACTGGACCGCGGCCTCGGCAAAGGCGCGCTGCTTGTAGAGCACATCGCCCAGGCTGAGATGCAGGCCGGCATCGGCCGGCTGCGCCGCCAGCGCATGCAGATAGGCGGGCACGGCCTCGTCATATCTGGCCTGGTCGGCGAGCACATGCGCCAGCGCCCGCCATGCACCGGGATAGGAGGGCTCGCGCTCGAGCAACTCGCGATAAGCCGCTTCCGCCTCGGCAAGTCGCCCCTGCCGGTTGAAGGCGAGCGCGAGATTCCAGCGCGCGTGCCCGAGCGCGGGATCGAGCGTCAGCGCATGGCGATAGGCGGCCTCGGCCTCGGCGAAGCGCGACAGCTCGAGCAGCGCGCTGCCGAGCCTGCTGTGAATCGCCGCATCGAGCGGCCGCAAAGCCGCTGCGCGCGCGAACGCATCGGCGGCGCCCTTGCGCTCGCCTTTCACCGCGAGCGCATCGCCGAGCGTGACATAGGCCGGCGCATGGTGGGGATCGCGGGCGAAGACGCGCCCGAGCAGCTCCGCACCCTCCGCCATGCCGCCGTCGGCGAAGGCGAGGATCGCGGACAGATGCAGCGCCGGCAGATGATCCGGCACCGCTTGGAGGATGTCGCTGCAAAGCGCCTTGGCCGGACCGGCGCGCCCCGCATTGTAATGATCAGCCGCCTCGATCAGCAGCCGGTCGACAGCCACAGCCCCCATGATGTCCCCACCTCTCGCACTCGAATGCAAGCTTCAACGTGCGGCCGGGCGATTCCAGGCGAGACTCCAGGCCGAGCCGGCTCAGCCTGCCGCCACCTCCATTCGCATGGCCGCCTCGCGGGCGCGCTCGACGTCGGGCGTGCGATAGGCCGCCTCCGGAATGGTGCCCAGCCGCGACTCGTGAAGGCGCGCGCCCAGGCCATAGAACTGCTGGAAGCTCATGATCAGCGGCCGCCATTTGTCCGGGTCGATGCGGTCACGCGTACCGTCCATCAGGATGGCCTCATCGACATGGACCCGCTGCACCCGCACCTCGAAGCACTGGATGTGCCCCTTCAGGATCGCGTCGTCGTCGGCGATGCCATGCACCGACTCGATGCGGGCTTCGAGCTGCACCGCGCATTCCGCGACGCGCGGAGCCGCAACGGTTTCCGACGCCGTTGCGGTCAACCCGGCGGCGGCGAACTTGTCGGACACGTGGCGGTAGCCCTTGCGCTGCTTCATCGCCGGCACCGGGTCCGATCCCGTGGTCAGCGCCAGGCGATCGACGGCGGCGACGAGATCGACCGACGGCAGGTTCAGCACGCACTCGCCGGTGCGGCGCATGTTCTGCGGCGTCTTCGATCCGGCGGCGAGGCCCAGCATGCAGCGCCAGCCGAGCCAGAATGCCGACGACATCGGCGCGAGATTGAAGCCGCCGTCCTCGTTGACGGTGCTGATGAGGACGACCGGCGTCCCGAAATAGAGGATGCCCGGCTCGATGGTCGTATGCATGGAAAGCTCTCCAGGGTGATGCATCTCGGCGGCGATTGCGCGCGCCGCGCGGACGGGGCTCAGGCCGCCGTCTCACTCGGAGAAGTTCCTCGATGGCAGCGAAGCGCTCCACCCGATTCCCGAACGGGCCGGATCAGGCGCGCCCTGGGTTTGATCTGGAGATTGTCTGCGCGTGCAAGGCTGCGGCAGATGGCGATCCCGGCATGACTCGAACATGCGACCTACGGTTTAGGAAACCGCCGCTCTATCCAGCTGAGCTACGGGACCGGAGCCTGCACCGAAGTGCACCTGCTTCGCCGCCTCCATAGCAGACCCGGCCACCGACCGGAAGCCTCTCCGGTCGGAGCCTGGACCGGGCGGCCGACCGGGGCACAACGATGCTCGGGTCCCCTGAGGGGACGGCGACGGGAACGCAGCCGCGCGATCCCGGTTAGAGCGGGGCCGCTCATGCCCGATCACACCCCCGTTTGGGAGGGGCGGTTTGACTATCCGGACGGCAGCCGATGGTCTAAGAGAACGGCGCCAATCTGGAACCCGGCCTCGGGATTGCCGTATTGGTCGTGCCTGAGCGCATCTCGTGGCCGGGCCAGGCGTCCGGCGCCACGAGATCCGCTCGATCCAGCGCGCCTGCCCATTTCAGCCGAGGGACACAGACAAGTCGATGCTCATCCGGTCGGTCATTTCAGGCGTGTTCGCAAGCTTCCTCTCCATCGCCGCCGCAAGCGCGCAGGACACCCGCCACCTGCTGGAGTCGAAGGAGTCGCTCTACAACAACATCTATGTCTATGAGCAGGCGCCCTACCGCAGCATGACGTTCGGTCACAACCGGCGCATCTATACCGAGAGCGTCTACAACACCCAGGACGAGCTCGATCTGCCGGTCGACTATACCCGCTTCATGACCGCGAGCGTCATGTACGCAAAGAATGTCGGCTCGGTCCTGGAGATCGGCTTCGGTGGCGGCCGCACCGCCTGGTACCTGCACCGCTTCCTGCCCAAGGTGCAGGTGACCTCGGTCGAGCTCGATCCGACCGTGCTGGAGCTCGCCAAGAAGTATTTCGGCATCAAGGAGGAGCCGAACTTCCACGTCGCCAACCGCGACGGCCGGCTGTTCGTGCAGGAATCCAAGGAGCGCTACGACATCATCCTGATCGACGCCTATCGCGGACCGTTCGTGCCGTTCCACCTGCTGACCAAGGAATTCTACCAGCTCGTCAAGGAGCATCTCGCCGAGGGCGGCGTGGTGGCGCAGAACGTCGAGCCGTCGACCATGCTGTTCGACGCCGCGGTCAAGACCATCCACAGCGTGTTCCCGCAGGTCGACTTCTACGAGGCCGGCGGCAACATCGTGATGGTCGCCTATCCCGGCGACGAGCGGAAGCCGGAGGATCTCGCCGCCATCGCGCAGGAGCGCGACAAGGAATTCGGCTTCCGCTACAAGCTCGCCGACATGCTGGCGCAGCGCAAGCGCATCGACATCGATAACGGCCAGGTGATCGACGCCAAGGCCAAGGTGCTGACCGACGACTTCGCGCCGGTCGAGGCGCTGAAGAGCATCGAGCGCCACAACAAGAAGCTGCCATGAGCGCGCCGGTGTCCCGCGCCGGCATGCTGGCGATCTATCTCTGTTCGTTCCTGGTCGGCTGCGTGCTGATGGGCTTCGAGATGCTCGGCAGCCGCTACCTCAACCCGTATTTCGGCAGCGGCATCGGCGCCTGGGCCAGCCTGATCTCGACCGTGCTGTGCGCGCTCGCGATCGGCTATTTCGCCGGCAGCGCCATCGTCGACCGGCAGCCGACGACGCGCACCATCGGCACCATGATCCTGATCGCCGCCGCCTACATGGCGCTGGTGCCGGCGACCGCCGACACCGTCATGGCCGACATCCTCGACAGTATCGGCGACGGGCCGATGGCGACGCTGATGGCCTCGACCGCGCTGCTGCTGGTGCCGCTGACCCTGCTCGGCACCTTCTCGCCGATCGCCGTCAGCCTGTTGACGCGCTCGGCCGGCGAGGCCGGCCGTGTCGCCGGATTGGTCTATGGCGTCTCGACCATCGGCAACGTCGTCGGCACGCTGGTCACGACGTTTGCGCTGATTCCGACGATCGGCTCGCGCGCGATCACCTATTATTTCGCCGTGGCGCTGGCTGGCTGCGCCGGCATCCTGTTCATTCCATTCGGCAAGAAGACGTCCTGATTTTCATCATTGAAGAGCTTTGCGGATGACTGAGTTCTGGCCTCGCCTCGCCGCCACCGCGACAGCGGCCGTATTGCTGCTGATGTCGCCGACCGCCTACGCCGCGGACGCGCAGATCGAATTGTGGGACGGTCAGCGCGCAATGGCTGTCATCGCCGATCTGCTGCGCTTCACGCCGCGATCGATGGGCGAGCCGGGACATCAGAAAACGATCGACTACATCAAGGCGGCGATGGCCAAGAGCGCGGCGGACGCCGTGCTCACGCAGAGCTTCACCGCCAAGGGCGATGACGGCAAGGCGATCCCGCTGACCAACATCATCGCCCGCTTCCAGGTGCAGAACCCGCGGCGCGTCATCGTCGCCACCCATTACGACAGCATCATCAAGGCCTATCGCGATCCCAAATCGCCGGACGCACCGATGCCGGGCGCCAACAACTCCGCCTCGGCGGTGGCGCTGCTGCTCGAGACCGCACGCGTGCTGTCGCTGTCGCCGAAGCCCGACGTCGGCATCGACATGATCTTCTTCGACGGCGAGGAGGGGCCGAAATCGCTCGGCGCCGGCGATCCGACCTGGCGCCCGCTGGGCTCGCCGCATTTCGCGGCCAACCTGAAGACCTATTATCCGACGCACAAGCCGGAGAAGGCAGTCGATTTCGACATGGTCTGCGACAAGGATCTCAAGCTGCAGCCGGAGCCGTCGTCGCTGGCCTCGGCGTTGCCCGAGGTCAAGAGGTTCTGGAGCATCGGCAGCCGTATCGCGCCATCGGCGTTCTCGCCGGAGCCCACGGCGTATCCGATCAGCGACGACCACACGGCGCTGCAGCAGGCCGGCATTCCGAGCTTCCTCGTCATCGACTTCGACTACGAGCCCTATTTCAACACCACGCAGGATACGATCGAGCAGTGCTCGGCGCAGAGCCTGGAGACCGTCGGCCGCACCCTGCTGCGCTACCTCTATACGCCTTGATACGCCCGAGCTGCGGCAGGCGCCGCGCTCAGGCCGCCCGCGGCCGCGCCGTCACCGCGTCCGACGCGACTGCCGATGCGCGCGCCAGCAGACCCGGCACCAGCGCCTCGGCCGCCTCCGCGCCCGAGATCACCACGGCCTCGACGCCCGCTCCGGCATTGCCGCCGCCGGCGATGACGAGATTGCGCACCGGCGCCTTGGCGCCCTTCAGCCGTCCCGACTGCGCCACGCCATAGATCGCGCCGGCGCTGGCGAGATCATAGCGTGCATAGGTCACCGGGCTGGCGTCGGTCCGATAGACGATATGCCTGGACAAGTCGGGAATGACGGTCGCGGCAGCGGCAACCATGGCATCGCCGAGCTGCTGCTTGCGGGCCTCGTAGTCCGGCGAGCGCCGCCACGCCTTCCAGTCGTCGCCGCCCTCGCCCGGAAACCAGCGCGTGGCCTGATCGTGCGGCACGAGGGTGATGATCGTCATCGTGGCATGGCCTTCGGGCGCCGCCGACGGGTCGAGCTTGGACATCACGGCAAGGCCGATTCCCATCGGCGTATCGAGATGCGTGGCGGGCGCGATGTCGGGCACGATGTCGAGGCCGAGATGCACCGAGAAGCACGACGTCGCCGGCGCGAGGGTGCGGGCACGCTCGCGAAAACCGGCGGGCAGATCGTCGGGACTCAGAAGCTCGGTGAAGGTACGGCCGAGATCGGCATTCGAGACCACCGCCTGCGCGCGAACCGTGCGGCCGTTGCCGAGCACGACGCCAACGGCGCGGCCCTCCTCGACCAGGATGCGCGTGACCCTGGATTTCAGATGCACCTCGCCCCCCCTGGCGGTGACCGCCTCGGCGAGCACGTCCGCGAGGCGGCCGGAGCCGCCGACCGGATAGAAGCCGCCCTTGAAATAGTAGCCGAAGATCGGGACCATCTGGGCGCAGCTCAGCGTCTCGCTGCCGTCGCCGAGATAGCCCGACAGCGCATTGAGATAGGCGATGAGTTCGGGATCGGAGACATGGGCGGCGACGAGCTCGTCGAACGGCCGGTTCATCCACCTGAACGCCTGCGGATGCTTGCGCGGGAAGGCCAGCATCTCCTCCAATGTGGCGGGCATGCCGGGAATGCCGCTGCGACCCTGCCCCGTCGCGTACATGCTTTCGAAAATGGCATGGATGGTGTCGAACAGCCGGGTGAGCCCGTCCGCGCTGGCGGGAAACATCTCGCAGAGCAGTCGGACATAAGCACGCCAGTCCGCTGGCACGTCGACGCGGCGGCCGGCGAGACGGTAGGAGTGGGTGACCCGCCGCCACTGGATGCGGTCGGCGACGCCGAGCCGGCGCAGCACGCTGTCGACAGGCCCGCCCGGCCAGACGCCGGAGAAATCGTGCGGCCCTGCATCGAAGCGATACAGCACCGGCTTGTTGTCGTGGTGAGCCTTGCGAAGATAAGTGTGGCAGAAGCCGCCCGGCACCACGTGGTGATCGAACACCTTCACCTTCAACCCGGACTCCGCGAGCAGGGCGGCGGCCGTCAGCCCGCCGATTCCGGCGCCGATCACCGCGACGTCGCAGTCGACGCCGGCCGCGGGGGTGAAGCCCGGTGCCGGCCAATGGCACTCCTCGCGCGCGGCCCGCATGCGCAGCAAGGCCTGGCGAATTGCGAAGCGCGGGCCGAAGATCGAGATCAGCGCGCCGCCGACGACGATCATCGTCGCGATCCAGGAGGCGACGCCGGCCCAGCGGCACAGGCCGAGGACCAGGAACAGGACGCCCCAGAGCCCGGTCATCATCATGTTGATCAGGTGGAATTGGGGCGTCGAGGCGCTGTCGGCATAGGCCGAGCGGGAATAGTCCGCGGTCCAGGGACGGCCGACGGCGAGCGAAGCGAAGCTGATGAGGCCGAGCCCTGCGAAGGACAGCCACAGCGCGTTGCCGGCCGTCCAATTCGGCGCGACGTCGTTGGCGATCGCCAGCACGACGAAAAGGGCGAGGCTTCCGAGCTCCAGCAGCGCGAGCTCGCTCCGGGAGGCTCGCCAGACGTTGGCGGCGAGCGCCAGGGCCAGCGCGGACCACACCGCCCATGCCGGCTGATGCCAGGCCAGCAGGGTCCAGAACGCGACGAACGGCAACAGCGCCAGCTTGACCGTGAGGAACACTTTCATCGCAGCCTCTCCTCCGCACCGGGCGGCGCAGCTCATCTTTCCATTGTCAAGATATTCATAGGAGCGCTTGCCCGGTCTCGTCAACACCAATCTTTCCAACGTCAAGATTAGTTTCGTCAACTACGGCGGGATGAAAATGGTGGAAAAATGCTGCGTATCGTTCCGGCGCCACAGCAAGGCGCGATTCACGAACGGCGCTGCCGTCATTGCCGGCCCGACTGTGGCAACGAGATCACGGAACCACGGCAGATAAAGAAGAAAGTCTCAATTTACGCAGCATTGGAGTCACACCCCGCCGCAAAATGGCGACAATCTCCCGTCATCTGAGGCGGGGAGCCGCTGAGGATTACCGTTCGTGTACCCACCCCGCCTGCCAGTACTGGTCTTTGCAGCGATCACCTGCCTGCCCGCCGTGCAACCTCAACGCGCGCATGCGGAATGGTGGAGCCGCTCCCCGACGGATTTCGAGGAGTGTGCCGATGCCGCCGAGAAGTCCGCCTCCAAGGAGGAGAAGACGGCGGCGCTGGCGCAGTGCAACGCGAAATTTGCCGGGAGACGGAAGCCGGGCGGCGGCTACGTCTATTACGACTTCATGCAGGATCGCAGCTTCGACATCGCCGGTCCCAATCCCACGGCCGAAGAGCAGAAGTTCATCGACCAGCAGTATACGCAATACCTCGAGCGCCAGCGCCACGCCAACATGAGCTCGGCGATGATGTCGCGGCCGCAAACACAGGACCTCCAGCCCTCGCTCCGGGACATGACGGCGCGGGCCGCGATCGAGCCGCCGAAGCCGGCCATGCCGGCCCCGCCGCCGCAACGGCCGAACAAGCCGCCGGTCGCGACCGCGCAGGGCGGATTGCCGCCGCCGGCGTCGAACGTGGAGGCACGCGCCCGCATCAAGGCAGCGCAATGCGCCAAGGACGGCTGGCGCCGCGATTCGTTCTCGTGCAACTTTCCGGTCCTGTCGGAGAAGCTCGACGAGCTGAAGCGGATGTTCACCGGCCCGAGCCAGGCCGCAGCCGCACCGCCCGGAGCCAAGGCGCCGAAACGGGCCGAAGCCCGGAACTGAGCCGCGCGCGACACGTTCCCCTGTGCGACGAAACTGACCGCGGCTTGTAACGCCGCGTGCAAGCCCATAGGTTTGTCGGCGCGGGGCGCAGGAGCAGGTCATGGGTCTACTCGATATCCTCAACGGCATGCAGAACGGCCCGAGCGGGCCGAGTCATCCGACCACGCAGAAGAACGGCGGCATGTCGCCGATGACGATGGCGATCCTCGCTTTGCTGGCGTGGAAAGCGGTGAAGCATTTCTCGCAGAATGGACAGCAGCCGAACGCGGCGCCTGCGCCAGTCCCGCCGCCCCAGCCGACCGGGAATCAAGGCGGACCGCTCGGCGGTGCGCTTGGTGGCGGCCTCGGCAACATCATCGCCGGCGGCCTGGGCGGCCTGCTTGCGGGCGGCGCGGCCGGCAGCGTGTTGTCGGGCGGGCTCGGCGATCTCCTGCGCCAGTTCCAGGACAAAGGCCATGGCGACACCGCGAACTCCTGGGTCTCCCCCGGCGAGAACAAGCCGATCTCGCCCGGCGATCTCGCCAATGCGCTCGGCGCCGATCAGATCGATCAGCTCACCGCGCAGAGCGGGCTGTCGCGCGACGAGCTGTTGAACGGGCTGAGCCAGTACCTGCCGAAAGTGATCGATCAGCTCACGCCGGACGGTCGGCTGCCGACCGAGCATGAGTTGGCGGGCCGGATCTGACGCTCCGCGATCGTTGACGGGAAGGACGAGACTCATGCTGCACATTCTGATCGTCGGGCTGGTCGCCGGCTTCCTGGCGCGGCTTCTATCGCCGGGTCCCAACAATCCCTCCGGCTTCATCCTGACCATCGTGCTCGGAATCGTCGGCGCGTTCATCGCCACCGCCATCGGGCAGGCCATCGGCCATTACAGCCCCGACCAGGGCGCGGGCTACGTGACCGCAACCCTCGGCGCGATCGTGGTGCTGTTCATCTGGAACAGGCTGGTCGCGAGCGGCACGATCCGCGATTTCAATCGGTAACGGCCTCGCGCCACGTCATCGCGAGCGACCACAGCGGCCACTCGCCATGACGATTTCACCCCAACAGATGCATCCCCGCATCCATGCGCACGACCTCGCCGGTCATGTGGCCTGACGCCGGGCTCGCCAGGAACGCCACGAGCTGCGCGATGTCCTCAGCGGATGAAGCCGCGCGCAGCGGCACCCGCGCGACCACCGCATCGCGCACCTGCTTGGCACCGGCCTCGCCGCGGCCCTTGGTGAACCAGGGCGTATCGATGTAGCCGGGGCAGACGGTGTTGACGCGGATCGCAGGCGCCAGGGCGCGCGCCAGCGATAGCGTCATCGTGTTCAGCGCGCCCTTGCTGGCGGCGTAGGCGACCGACGAGCCGATGCCGCTGATGCCGGCTACCGACGAGACGTTGACGACCGCGGACGCACGCGCCGTCGCCTTGGCTGCCGCTTCCAGCAGCGGCCGCGCGGCGCGCACCATCTGGAAGGGGCCGATGGTGTTGACTGCGAAGATGCGCTGGAAATCCTCCGCCGAAAGGCCATCGAGCTGATCGTGCGGCACGTGCTTGGTGGTGCCGGCATTGTTGACGAGGGCATCCAGCCGGCCCCAGGCCGCAGCGGCGGCGACGATCTTGCGGCAATCCTCATCGCGCGACACGTCGCCTTGAATGACGACGACCTCGACTCCTTCCTTGCGGCAGAGATCAGCGGTCTGCTCGGCTTCACTCTTGCTGTTCGAATAGTTCACGACGATGCGCATGCCGGCCTTCGCCAGCAGCAACGCGGTCGCGGCTCCGAGGCCGGACGCCGACCCCGTCACGACCGCGCACAGACCTTCAGCCATTCCGCACCTCCCTGTTTGCCTTGCTTCTTCTTAGCCAACATCGCTGCATCTGCAAAATCGGCACAATCTCCGCAGCGCGGAAATCGCTCGCCTCCATGCGGCGAGCGGACGGGGCCCTGCAGCGGGCTACGCTTGTCAGGGCCGTCGCTTGCGCTCATCATGCCGGCAAAACATCGCCGGCGCGCGCAGGACATGGCGCGCCGAGACCGACGACAACGAGGGCGAGGAGCGCTGTGGCGGAAGCTGAGAACATCGTCGTTGCGACCGCGGAAAGGATCTTCGCCGATCTCGCCGACCCGCAGACGATCAACCACGACAAGGACGGCCGCTGGACGGCGCCGCTGTGGCGGGCGTTGAGCGAGGCCGGCCTGACGCTCGCCTGGGTGGGCGAGGAGTTCGGCGGCGCCGGCACTGACCTCGCCGATGGCTTTGAGATCATCAATGCCGCCGGCCGTTTTGCGATTGCGGTGCCGCTGGCCGAGACGCTGCTCGCGGGCTGGCTGCTGCAACAAGGCGGCATTGCCTCCCCCGACGGCGCCATGACGATCGCGCCGGCTCATCCGAGAGACCGGATCACGCTCGACACTGACGGCACCTTGTCCGGCCGTGCCCGCGGCGTGCCGTTCGCAAGGACGGCGCAGCACGTTGCCGTGCTCGCCGAGGGCGGAGACGGCGTGTCGATCGCGCTGGTCGAGACCGCGCGGCTGCGCATCGACGCGGGCCTCAACCTCGCCAACGATCCCAGCGACACGGTGACGTTCGACAAGATCATGCCGCTGGCATGCCGGCCGGCACCGGCCGGCTTCGACGCCACCACCTTGATGCTGATGGGCGGCGTCGCCCGCGGACTGCAGATCGCCGGCGCGCTGGATCGGCTGCTCGCGATCAGCGTCAAGTATGCGGGTGAGCGCGTCGCCTTCGAGAAGCCGATCGGCAAATTCCAGGCCGTGCAGCACAACCTGGCACGGCTGGCCGGTGAGAGCGCCGCCGCGAGCGCCGCCGCGACATCGGCCGCGGATGCGATCGCGCGGGCCGCCGCATTCGACGAGGCGGTGTTTCTCGAAGCCGCCGCGGCCAAGATCCGCTGCGCCGAGGCCGCCGAGAAGGGCGCGGCGATCGCGCATCAGGTCCTCGGAGCCATCGGCTTCACCACCGAGCACATCCTGCACCGCTTCTCGCTGCGCGCGCTGGCCTGGCGCGACGATTTCGGCTCCGAGAGTCATTGGGCCGTCGAGCTCGGCAGGCGCGTCGCTGCGCGCGGCGCCGACGAGCTGTGGCCGCTGGTCGCCTCGCGCTGACCCCGAAGAGGATTGTTGCATGAGCGCACTTCGTTTCGATCCGATCCGGCTGCCGAGGGAATGCGAGGAGCTGCGGAAGGAGGTGCGCGCCTTCCTCGCTGATGAGATCGCGGCCGGCACCTTCAACCCATACCAGCCCAAGCGCGAGGATGCCGACGCTCGCGAGTTCGCCGCGCGCGTCGGCGCGCGCGGCTGGATCGGCATGACCTGGCCCAAGCAATATGGCGGCCACGAGCGCTCGTTCCTGGAGCGCTACGTCGTGACCGAGGAAATGCGCGTCGCCAACGCGCCGGTCAGGCGCTTCTTCGTCGCCGACCGGCAGAGCGGGCCAATCCTGCTGCGCTACGCGCCCGAGCATATCAAGATGGACATCCTGCCGCGCATCTGCCGCGGCGAGCTGTGCTTCGCGATCGGCATGAGCGAGCCGAACTCGGGCTCCGACCTGTTCGCCGCCAAGACGCGCGCGACGAAGACCGAGGGCGGCTGGCTGATCAACGGCTCGAAGATCTGGACGACGTCGGCGCACATGGCCGACTACATGATCGCGATCTTCCGCACCTCGCCGTCGACCAAGGAGAACAGGCGTCATGGCTTGACGCAGTTCCTGGTGAACATGAAAACGCCCGGCATCAAAGTGAACCCGATTGGGCAGATCACCGGGCAGAAGGAGTTCAACGAGGTCGTCTTCACCGACGCCTTCGTGCCCGACGATCATCAGCTCGGCGAGATCGACGGCGCCTGGAAGCAAGCGACCTCCGAGCTCGCCTATGAGCGCTCGGGACCGGAGCGCTTCCTCGAAACCTATTACGTGCTGACCGAGCTGGTGCGCGCGGTCGGTCCCAACCCCGACACGCGCAGCGCGGAGGGCATCGGCCGGCTGGTGGCTCAGCTGCACACGATGCGGCGGATGTCGGTGTCGGTCGCCGGCATGCTGCAGGCCGGCAAGGAGCCGGTGGTGGAGGCCTCGATCGTCAAGGACGTCGGCACGATCTGGGAGCAGCAGCTGCCGCACCGCGTCCGCGACCTCGCCGCGTTCGTCGAGGAGAACGCAGGAAATCGCGAAACCTTGGAGAACCAGCTGACCTTTGCGATGCAGACCGCGCCGAAGCTGACGATCCAGGGCGGCACCACCGAGGTGCTGCGCGGCATCATCGCGCGCGGGCTGGGATTAAGGTGAGGGTCGACGACACGCCGCGATCGTCGCAGCCGCGCCCACGGGCGAGTAGCTCCGTCATCGCGAGCGCAGAGAGCGATCCAGGACCGCACCAACAGTCTGGATTGCTTCGCTGCGCTCGCAATGACGCTGGAGAAGCAGAATCGGAGACCCACCATGACCCACTTCCCTGACATCGGCGTCGAGATCCACGGCCATGTCGGCCTGATCGAGATTCGCCGGCCGCCGCTCAATTTCTTCGACATTGCGCTGATCAACCAGATCGCCGACGCGCTCGAAGGCTTCGACCGCGATATCGAGATCCGCGCCTCGGTGCTGGCGGCGCAGGGCAAGGCGTTCTGCGCCGGCGCCAATTTCACCGATCCGGCACGCCAGGCGCAGGAAGCGGCCGGCGCCAAAGGCGATCCGGCCGACAGCCTCGGGGCGATCAACCATCTCTACATGCAGGCGGTGCGGATCTTCCGCTGCAAGAAGCCGGTGGTCGCCGCCGTGCACGGCGCCGCAATCGGCGGCGGGCTCGGCCTCGCCGTCTCGGCCGACTTCCGCGTCACCTGTCCGGAAGCGCGCTTCTCCGCCAATTTCACCAAGCTCGGCTTCCATCCCGGCTTCGGGCTGACGGTGACGCTGCCGGAACTGGTCGGCAAGAACAACGCCGAGCTGATGTTCTACACCAGCCGCCGCGTCACCGGCGAGGAAGCGCTGAGGATGGGCCTCGCCAATGAATGCGTGCCGCAGGACCAGGTGCGGACGGCTGCGATGAAGCTCGCCGCGGAAATCGCCGAATGCTCGCCGCTCGGCCTGCTGTCGACCCGCGCCACGATGCGCGCCAATCTCGCCGACCGTGTGATGGCAGCAACCGAGCACGAGCTCGCCGAACAGACCCGGCTGCGCGCGACCGAGGATTTCAAGGAAGGCGTCAAGGCAACGGAGGAGCGGCGCTTCGCGAACTTCAGGGGGCGGTGACGAACCGCGAGCTTCGATCGACGTCATGGCCGGGCTCGTCCCGGCCATGACGTCTTGATACGAGGAAAGACGAACGTGGATGCCCGGTCAAGCTCGGGCATGCCGATCGACTAATTGGCGACCGCCCCCTGCAACGCGAAGGCAACGCCGCCAGTTGTGAAGCAACCGCCTGAAACCGCATAGCCACGGGCGCGCGCAGCGTCGGCCACACGTGCAGCATCGGCGACGCGGAACGTCAGCCCGCTCATGAGTTCGCGCTCGCCGGGTTCGACACGGATACGGGCGTTCGGCAAGTACAACCGCTCAACACCATCGCTGCCGGCCGCCGGCACCACATCGAGAATGCGCCCCCAATGCGCGGCAAGTAAAGCCGGCGCGGGGCTCTGCAGCACCACCTCGGTCAGCGCCGACGTCACGTCGCTGCGGATCGCGCGCGTCCAATCCGGCCCGGCGGGCGGATACGGGCCGAGCACATCGTCGCTGCCCTCGGTGTGATTGAGCTCGATGAAGGCGGCGCGGCAGTCGCGGGGATGCAGTTGCACCCCGTGATAGGGCGGATGATCGATGACGTTGGCGATCCGCACACCCATCTCGTTGGCACGGGCGGCACGGCCATCGGGATCATCGCAGGCGAAGATCGCCATGTAGCCACCGCGGCCGCCGGTCTTGTCCAGGAAGCGTCCCGCCGCGGTGTCCTCGCGGGTCGGCGCGATCACCTCGAGCAGGATCGGCCCGACCGGCAGCAGCGCATTCTCCAGCCCGTATTTGCCGACATGCGGATCGCGGTAGCAGACCTCCAGCCCCATGATCGCGGCGATGTCCGAGACCACCGGCTCGAGCCGGGGCGCGACCAGGCAGATCTGACGGAGGTGGAGGTAAGCCATCGCAGCCCTCTTTGCGGAATCCCCTGTTCACACAAGCCCGCGGCGTCATTGCGAGCGACGCGAAGCAATCCAGAGCTCAGGCCATAACCCTGGATCGCTGCGCTCGCAATGACGGAGAACGCGGAGCTATCGGCCCTGAAACACCGGCGCGCGCTTCTCGACGAAGGCTTTCGCCGCCTCCTTGTGATCCTCGGTGTCGCTGCAGCGCGAGTGATGCATCGCCTCGGCGTCGAAACAGGCCTCCAGAGTCATCGTCTCGGCATTGTTGATGTTGCGCTTGATGTAGCCGAGCGTCACGCTCGGCCCCTGCGCCAGCGACATCGCCAGCGCGCGCGTGGCCGCTTCGACCTCGGCGTCGGGCACGACCTTGGTGACCATGCCCAGGGTGAGCGCCTCCTGCGCCGTCAGGACCGGCGAGATCAGATACAGCTCCCGTGCCTTGGCGCTGCCGAGCAGTTGGGTGAGGAAATAGGTGCCACCGAAATCGCCCGACAGCCCGACCTTGGCGAAGGCCGTCGTGATCTTGGCCGACTCGCCGGCCACCCGCAGATCGCAGGCCAGCGCGATCGACAGGCCGGCGCCGGCGGCCGCGCCGTCGATCTGCGCCACCACCGGCTTCTGCATCAGGTGCAGCAGCCGCGACACCTCCATACGCTCGCGCAAGGTCGTCACCTTGGTCTCGAACGAGGGCGCGGTCTTGGCTTCGGCCATCGCCTTGACGTCGCCGCCGACGCAGAACGTGCCGCCGGCGCCCTTGAGCAGCACCGCGCGCACCTCCGGATCATTGGCCGCACGATGCGCCGCCTCGACCAGGCCCTTGGTCAGGTCGCTGTTGAGCGCGTTGCGCCGCTCCGGCCGGTTCATCGTGATCGTGAGCAGGCCGGACTCGAGGTGCTGCAGAACTGTGGTGTTGGTGGTCATGGCCGGCGCTCCTTGTTGTTTCCGGTGTTATGTCTCCGTCATTCCAGGGCGACGCGTCAGCGTCGAACCCGGAATCCCGAGCTGATGGACTCACATCGAGGTTCCGGGTTCAACGCTGCGCGTTGCCCCGGAACGACGGATGTCGCGGCAGAGTTTGCGCCTTGCTCAGGCGCGCCCCGGAATGCCATCGCCCCGGCCGTCACTTCTTCACCAGCGGGCAGCGCGACGCTTCCAGCGGCTGGAACGCCTCGTTGCCAGACACGGTCGCGAGCAGCTTGTAGTCGTCGGACCTGCTCTTCGATTCCGATGGCTTCTTGACCTCGAACAGATACATGTCGTGCACCATGCGGCCGTCCTCGCGGATGCGGCCGCCCTTGGCGAACATGTCGTTGATCGGGGTTGCCCGCATCAGCTTCATGACAGCGTCCGCATCCGTGGTGCCCGCGGCCTTCACGGCTTTCAGATAGTGCGTGACGGAGGAATAGACGCCGGCCTGGGCCGAGGTCGGCACGCGCTTGGTGCGCTCCATGAAGCGCTTGGTGAAGGCGCGGGTGTCGTCGTTGAGATCCCAGTAGAACGCTTCCGCAACCAGCAGCCCCTGCGCCGTCTCGAGCCCGACGCTGTCGATGTCGGAGACGAAGGCGAGCAGCGGCGACAGCTTCTGGCCGCCCTTGGTGAGGCCGAATTCGGCGGCCTGCTTGATCGCGTTGATGGTGTCGCCGCCGGCATTGGCGAGCCCGATCACCTTGGCCTTGGAGGCCTGCGCCTGCAGCAGAAAGGAGGAGAAGTCCGAGGTGTTGAGCGGATGACGCACGCTGCCGAGCACCTTGCCGCCCGACTTCACCACCACGGCGGTGGTGTCCTTTTCCAGATCCTGGCCGAACGCGTAGTCCGCGGTCAGGAAGAACCAGCTGTCGAGGCCAGACTTCACCGCCGCCAGGCCCGTGACGTTGGCCTGCGCAAAAGTGTCGAACACGTAGTGCACGGTGAACGGGCCGCAGGCCTCGTTGGAGAGCCTGACAGAGCCGGGACCATTGAAGATGATGATCTTGTTGCGCGCCTTGGCGATCTCGCCGGCGGCCAGCGCGGTGGCGGAGGCTGCGACATCCCAGATCATCTCGACGCCCTGGTTGTCGAGCATGTCGCGCGCGATGTTGGCGGCGAGATCAGCCTTGTTGAGATGGTCGGCCGCGATCACCTCGATCTTGCGGCCCAGCACCTCGCCGCCGAAATCCTCCACCGCCATCTTCGCCGCGGTCTCGCTGCCGGGACCGGTGATGTCGGCGTAGAGGCTCGACATGTCGAGAATGCCGCCTATCTTCAGCGGCGGCTTGCTCTGCGCATGCGCCACGCCTGAGGACAACGTCAGCGCCGACGCCAGCATGAACAACGACGCCGCCGCGCCGCGGATGGTTCTGCTCATCGATATCCTCCCTGCCGGGCGCGTCGCTACATGGCGACGGCCTCTTTGATAGTTCGCATCATGGCGCACGCTTTCGCATGCGGCAAGCGCTCAGCACGCTCAGCAAAAGCGTCGCCGGTCGCCGCTTTCCGCTCAGTGGAATGGAAATTTCGTGCGATGATGCAGCATGACGAGAGAGCGCAGGATGCGGAGCAGACGGAGGCTGATTGCGCTCGGCGCGAGCGTCGCGACCATCGCGATGATGTCGGCGAGTCACGCCACACCGTGCATGTTCGCGGAGCTCGGCGAAGGCCACGTCAGCGAGATCATCGATGCACGCAGCTTCCGTCTCGACGACGGTCGCGAGGTCAGGCTCGCCGGCATCGAGGTGCCGCCGGAGGAGCAGCGCGCGACGTCGATGGATGCGTTGGGCGTGCTGCTGCGCGGCCGCGACGTCGTGCTGCGCGGAGAGGACGACACCCCTGACCGCTATGGCCGGCAGCGGGCCTTCGCGTTCGTGGCCGGCGCAGACCAGCCAGTGCAGAGCGAGCTGCTCCGGCAGGGCGCCGTGCTGCGCGGGGTCGACCTGCCCGACCGGGATTGCGCCCTCAGCCTGGGCGCGGCGGAAGCCGAGGCACGCAGCGCCGGGCGCGGCCTTTGGAAGATTGGGGCCGTCATAAAAAACACGGAAAGTCCAGACGATATTTTGTCTCGCGTAGGGCTATTTACGGTTGTCGAAGGGAAGGTGTTGTCCGTACGACAGACGGGGACAACAACTTATCTGAACTTCGCTCGTAGCTGGACACGGGGCTTCGCGGTGATTATTCCAAAGCGTATGATGGCGGTATTGGAAGGTGCCGGTATCGACGTCAAATCACTTGCGAATCGGCAGGTTCGCGTGCGCGGTTGGGTTGAGGCGCATGCGGGTCCGAGACTGGAACTGACACAGACTGCCCAGATCGAGATTTTGAGCGGGAATTGACCGCTGAGGTACGTGAGTAGCGACGTGAACCTGTCTGTTCGAAAGCGCATGACGGTGATGAACTGCGGTTCGCGGATCGCACCGGCGCTGCTGTGCCTGGGACTGGCGTTGGCCGGTTGCAGCGACATGGGCAAGTTGCAGCAGGCGACGGCGCCGATGCCGACGCCGCGGCCGAAGCCGGCGATGGTGCAGACGACGCCGGCGAGTGATCGCGAGCACGAGCGCATTCTCGCAACCTATGGCGGCGCCTATGAGGATCCCCAGCTCGAGGGCCTGATCGGCAAGATCGTCGACCGGCTCGTGGCCGTGTCCGATCGCCCCGACCAGGGCTACAAGGTCACGATCCTGAATTCCGGTGCGGTCAACGCCTTCGCGCTGCCGACCGGCCAGCTCTACGTGACACGCGGCTTGATTGCGCTCGCCAACGACACCTCCGAATTGTCGTCGGTGCTGAGCCACGAGATGGCGCACGTGCTGGCGCGCCATGCCGCGATCCGCGAGGACCAGGCGCGGCAGGCCGCCGTGGTGACCCGCGTCGTCTCAGATATGGGCAACGATCCGGACCTGACGGCGCTGGCGCTCGCCAAGACCAAGCTGACGATGGCGAGCTTCTCGCGCACCCAGGAGTTCGAGGCCGACGGCATCGGCGTCGGCATCTCCGCCAAGGCGAAGTTCGATCCCTACGGCGCGGCGCGCTTCCTGAGCTCGATGGAGCGCAACGCCGAGTTGAAGGCCGGTAAAGTCGCAATCGACCCGCGCGCGCAGGACTTCCTGTCGTCGCATCCGGCGACGCCGGAGCGGGTGCAGAACGCCGCCGCCATCGCCAAGCAATACGTCTCCCCCGAGGCCAGGGAGCATGACCGCGAGACCTACTTGGCTGCAGTCGACAACATCGTCTACGGCGAGGACCCGAGCGAGGGCTTCGTGCGCGGCCGGCGCTTCCTGCATCCGAAGCTCGGCTTCACCTTCCAGGCGCCGGAGAACTTCACGCTCGACAACACCGCGCAGGCGGTGATCGGCGTGCGCGAAGGCGGCGCGCAGGCGATGCGCTTCGACGTGGTGCGCGTGCCGGCCCAGCAGACGCTCGGCGACTATCTGAATTCCGGCTGGATGGAGAACGTCGACAAGTCGGCGACCGAGGAGCTGACGATCAACGGCTTCCCGGCGGCCTCGACCACGGCGAGCGGCGATCCCTGGCAGTTCAAGGTCTACGCGTTGCGCGTCGGCAGCGACGTCTACCGCTTCATCTTCGCCTCGCGGCAGAAATCCACCGAGAGCGAGCGCAATGCGCGGGAGACGGTGAACTCGTTCCGCCGGCTCAGCCTGGAGGAGATCCAGTCGGCGCGGCCGCTGCGCATCAAGGTGATCACCGTGCAGCCGGGCGACACCGTCGAATCGCTTGCGCACCGCATGACCGGCGTCGACCGCCCGGTCGAGCGTTTCCGCGTTCTCAACGGCCTCGACGCCCGCGCCCAGGTCAAGGTCCGCGACCGCGTCAAGATCGTGGTGGAGTGACGGGGCTGCGGCGGCTCAGCTCGGCCAGCTTTCCGGAGGACGTCGTTCCAGCTGGGAAGTAGGAAAAACCGGCTCACGGCGCCGAATGTAGCCTATCATCTTTACGAGACGAGCAAGCGCGCCGACATCGCAGCCGGAGCCGTGGCCGACCACGAATTCGTCGAGGCGATGTAGAACATCCTGCTCTTCCGCACTGCCTATGGCCACCGGCTGGAGATCGTCCGGGTCCTGCTGTCCGTCGTGGACGAACAGCTCCCGGTGGTGCAGCCCCTCAGCATCGGGCATCCTCGATCGCTGCAGCCAGAGCGCGATCGGCTGACCGTCCACGGTCTCGAAACGGGCATCGTATGAACCGCCGTCGCGATACACGTCGACGAATACGAGCTCAGCAAGAGGGCTGGATGCCAGTCCAAACACCGGATTTGACATGGCGTCCCCCTATGTCGAGGCAAAGCATGGGACGCCCGCTGCGCAGACACCCCCGCAGCTGACGATCCAAGAACAGTAGCGGGACGTCGTCAAGGCGACACGCCCAAACAAAAAAGCCCGACCTTGCGGCCGGGCTTTCGTAAGCAACTAATTCGAAAACGCAAACGGTCGATCAGGCGGCCTCGTCGGCCACGGCGGTGTCGTCGCCATCGATGTCGTCACCCTCGCCTTCCGCATCACCTTCGGCGACCGCATCGGCTTCGGTCTTGGCACCGCGGCGCGGGCTCTTGGCGAGCTGCGTCTCGATCTCCTTGACGGCCTCGGTCTCGGTCGAGTGCTGCACGACGGCGATCTCGCGCGACAGACGGTCGAGCGCCGCTTCGTAGAGCTGGCGTTCGCTGTAGGACTGCTCGGGCTGCGACTCCGAACGGTAGAGATCGCGCACGACCTCCGCGATCGCGACGATGTCGCCCGAATTGATCTTCGCTTCGTATTCCTGGGCGCGACGCGACCACATGGTGCGCTTGACGCGGGCACGGCCCTTCAGGGTCTCCAGCGCCTTCTTCACCAGCGTCGGGTCGGACAGCTTGCGCATGCCGACATTGGCGACCTTGGCGGTCGGCACCCGCAGCGTCATCTTGTCCTTGATGAAGTTGATGACGAACAGCTCGAGCTTGGCGCCCGCGATCTCCTGCTCCTCGATGGCCAGGATCTGGCCGACGCCGTGAGCCGGATAGACGACGAATTCGTTGGTCTTGAAGCCCTGGCGCTGGGTCGGCAGCTTCTTTTCCTCGACGCGCGGGGCGGCCGCGGCGGGAACAGCCGGCTTGGCGGCGACGGCGGGCTTGGCAACAGGGGCAGCGGCCGCGGGAACGGCGGTCTTGGTGGCAGCCTTGGGCGCAGCGGCGGCCTTGGCAGGCGCAGCCTTGGCAACAGAGTCCTTTGCAAGAGTGGTCTTCGCGGCGGATGCTTTCGCGGCAGTCTTGGCAGTCTTTTCAGGCATTGCGCTTCTTTTGTTCTTGGTGGACTTGGCAGCCGAGGCCTTCGCGGCAGCCCGAATCTCCTTTACAGGAGCCCGGGCACGGCCCTTGGAAACGCTGCGGCTGGCCGCGGCGGCTTTTTTTGTACTCTTGGAAGCACTCTTTTTACGCGTTTTCTGTGACACAGCCTGCGCGCGGAACTGCCACGCCCCTGTTTGATGTTGCGGGAACCTAAAAGGGCGGCCAAAAAAGGTTACGCATGGCCGGGTTCGGCTCTGAGAATGTGCTATATATAGCACATTTGCCGCAAAAATCAATGATTTAGAGGCCGCAGGGGCGGTATTGTGACGGATCCACGAAGTTAGGGTTAAGTGCAACGTGCCGGAATAGAACAACTCATGCAGCGGTTCCCGCTCACCGCATGAGGTGTTCTAGGCCATTGTTTCCGCGCAACGATTTCGATCGGCGCGATGGCGCCCCGCAGGACGGGGCGCGCTGGTGCCTCGCAGGTAGCGAGACGACCGTCAGTCTCCGGCGCCGGGCTTCGACGAAAAATATTTCTGGAACTTTCCATCCTCGCCGTCGTGCTCCTTGGCGTCGGCCGGCGGGTCCTTCTTCTGAGTGATGTTGGGCCAGGACTTGGCATATTCGGCGTTCACGCCCAGCCACTTCTCCAGCCCCGGCTCGGTATCCGGCTTGATCGCGTCGGCCGGGCATTCCGGCTCGCACACGCCGCAATCGATGCATTCGTCCGGATGAATGACCAGCATGTTGTCGCCCTCGTAGAAGCAGTCTACCGGGCAGACCTCAACGCAATCGGTGTATTTGCACTTGATACAGTTTTCGGTGACGACGTAAGTCATCCAAGGCTCCGGAACGGATCGACAATTCGGCTGGCTTGGACTAGCGCAGGACGTGGTGTGCCGCAAGTGAAGCGGGGCGAAGAACTGAACCGGACATTGCTCTGGCGCAATCGATCAGGATCGTCCGCCATCCAGATCATCGTACAGTCCGCGCACCGAGGCAGCATCGCCGCGACGCTCGGCAAAGCCGGTCACCTTGAGCACGCGCACGCTGCGATCGAGCGCGATGGTCAGCACATCACCGGTCTTCACCCCATGGCCCGGCGAGGTCTCGCGCACACCATTGACCCGGACATGCCCCGACGACACCAGCGCCGCGGCGCTGGTGCGCGCCTTCACCAGCCGCGCATGCCACAGCCATTTGTCGAGGCGCTGGCGCTCTGACGGGGTGTCGGACGTCGGCGTTGTCCTTCCAACCAATCTTGCCAACCGATCTTGCCGCTCAGTCCTTGCGGTTGTTCCCCGCGAGTTGCTCCTTGAGCGCGGCGAGCTTGGCGAACGGCGAATTGGGATCGACCGGACGGTCGCGATCCCGGCCGCCGCCGCTGCTCGATGCGTAGGGCCGCAGCGCCGGGCCGCTGTCGCGCTTGTCGCGGCCGCCCTTGCCGAAGTCGCGGCCGCCGCGCCCCTCGCGGTCACCGCCGAACTTGCCACCCTTGTTGCGATCCCGGTTCTGGTCGCGCCCCTTGGCATCATGATCGCGGCGCGGCCCGCGATCCTCGCGCGCCGGCGCCGATGCGCCCTCGGCTGGTGGAGCCGCACCAGCCTCCGGCGGGCCCTTGCGGAAGTCCTTGCCGAACTCCTTCATCCGGTCGCGCCGGCCATGGCCGCGGTGATGGCGCTCACGCGCCTCGCCGCCCTCGGCCGGAGCGGTCCCGGCCGGTGCCTGACCGCCGCCGGCAGCCTGCCCGCGCTCATGCTGCGGACGGTTGGGCCGGCCGCGATGATGATGGTCGTGGCGCGGCCGGCGCTCCTCCGAGCGCCCGCCCGGCCGCCAGACCTCGACCAGGACGGGCTCGGCAGCAGGCGCGGCCTCGGCGGGAGAAGCCTCGGTAGCGGTCGATCCAGCAGCAGTTTCCGCCGCGGCAGCTTCAGCCGAAGCGTCGCCGATGCTCGTTGCCTCGTTCGCGACGGCCTCGGCGGCTTCGGGCTGCGGCGCATCCGCAGCGACGGCGGTTTCCGCCTCGGCGACGCCGCTTTCGGCGGCCGTCTCGGCCCCGGACGCCTCGTCCGCCACATCCGGCGTGACGAAATCGACGGTTGGCAGCGATGCCAGGGCCGACACCGACGCGGTTTCCGCCTGCTCCTCACCAACCACCGCGGGCACGGCGACGGCCTGCTCGGTCACCGGAGCGACGGCGGCCTCCGCGACGGTGGGAACCTGCTCGTCGGCCGGCTCGCCGGCGACAACTGCGAGGTCCCCGCCCGGCACGGCCTGCGCATCTGCCGGCTCAGCCGGAGCGGCTTCCGCAGCGGCAGCCTCCGCGACGGCAGCAGCCTCGACGGGCTTCTCAATCGGCTTGGGCGGCAGCGGCGGGCGCTTCTCCATGCGATAGCCGAGCGCGCGCAGGATCGAGGCGAAGTCCTCGCCGGCCGAGCCGGTGAGCGAGGTCATCGCCTGCGTCACCACGAAGCCACGGCCGTCGAAGGCGCCGGCCGGCTTTTCGCCCGGTGCATTGTCGCGCCAGGCCAGGGCGGGACGAATCAGGTCGGCCAGCCGCTCCAGGATGTCGACGCGCACGGCGCGCTCGCCCGCCTGCTTGTAGCCGAGCACGCGATAGGCATCGCGCGGCAGCGCCTTGTCGACCGGGAACGAGGTCCGGCCCGAGCTCGCCAGATGCTGCGCGCCGGTCAGGGCGGACATGTCGACATTGCCCTGCTTCTCGGCCCACAGCAGCGCAGCGAGCGCGCGCGCGGCGGGCTTGAGCAGCGCCGGGACGTAGATGTGGTAGGCACCGAAGCGGACGCCGTACTTGCGCAAGGTGGCGCGCGACGGCTGGTCCAGATCCTTCATCTCGGCGGCGATCTTGGCGCGCTCGATGACGCCGAGCGCCTCCACCAGCTGGAACGCGATGCCGCGGCCGATGCCGGTGATGTCCTCGGCCTTGGACAACTCGAACAGCGGGCCGAGCAGCTTCTCGATATGCGTCTTCAGCCACAGATCGAGCCGCGCCTGGACCTTGTCGCGCGCAGCACCGGTCAGCCGCTCGTCGGCGATGATGCGCAGGCGCGGATGCAGCGCGTCGTCGGCCGCGACCAGCTTGGCGACCGCGTCGCCGGTCCAGCGCACCGTGCCGTCGGCGGTGAGCACGATGTGCTCGTCGGGCGCGCTGGACAGCTTCTCGGCGCGCGCCTCGATCTCGCCGGCCAGCGCCTTCTGGGCAGCAGCCTGCAAGGCCTTGGCCTCCGAGCCGGCTTCGGCGGCGTCGGGCGCGAAGGTGAATCCATCCAGGCGGCCGATCGCGTGCCCTTCAACGATCACTTCGCCGGTCTTGCCGATTTCCGTATTCAAAACACTGTTCTCCCGCAGGCGCCGCATCAATACACTGGTACGACGATCAACGAAACGCTCCGTGAGCCGTTCATGAAGGGCGTCTGACAATTTATTTTCGAGTTCGCGGGTAATCCCCTGCCAATAATCAGGGTCGCGCAGCCAGTCGGGCCGGTTGGCCACGAAGGTCCAGGTACGGATCTGTGCAATCCGCCCCGACAGCGTATCGATGTCGCCATCGACGCGGTCGGCCTGATCGACCTGGGCCGCGTACCAGGCGTCCGGAATACGCCCCTTCTGCATCAGGAAGCCGAACACGGTGGTCACCAGCTCCGCATGGGCGGCCGGCGACAGCCTGCGATAGTCGGGAATCTGGCAGGTTTCCCACAGACGCTCGACCGCGGCCGCGCCGTGAGCGATGTCGCGCACCTCGGCATCGCGCGCGGCGTGATCGAGCACGCGCAGGTCCTCCGCAATCGGCGCGCGCGTCAGCGCCTCATGCGCCGGCGCGACCGCCAGCGAGACCTGAAGCGCGCTCAAGGACGCGAAATCAAGCCGGGAGTTGCGCCATTGCAGCACCTTCACGGTATCGAAGGCATGGTTCTGGAGCGCATTGACCAGCTCGGGCTCGAATGGCGCACAACGTCCGGTGGTGCCGAACGTGCCATTGCGCGTCGCGCGTCCGGCACGGCCGGCGATCTGGGCAAATTCCGACGGCGTGAGCCGGCGGAACTGATAGCCGTCATATTTGCGGTCGGACGCGAAGGCGACGTGATCGACGTCGAGGTTGAGCCCCATGCCGACCGCATCGGTGGCGACGAGATAGTCGACGTCACCGTTCTGGAACATCGCCACCTGCGCGTTGCGGGTTCGCGGCGACAGCGATCCCAGCACGACAGCGGCGCCGCCATGCTGGCGGCGGATCAGCTCGGCGATGGCGTAGACCTCGTCGGCCGAGAACGCCACGATGGCGGTCCGGCGCGGCTGTCGCGTGATCTTGCGATCACCGGCGAATTCGAGTTGCGACAATCGTGGCCGCGTCACCATCGACGCGCCCGGCAGCAGACGCTCGATGATGGGACGCATCGTCGCAGCACCCAGCAGCAGCGTCTCGTCGCGACCGCGGCGATTGAGGATGCGGTCGGTGAAGACGTGGCCGCGCTCGAGATCGGACGCGATCTGGATCTCGTCGACGGCCAGGAACGACACGTCGAGATCCCTGGGCATCGCTTCGACGGTCGACACCCAGTAGCGCGGATTTTTCGGCTTGATCTTCTCCTCGCCGGTGATCAGCGCGACGGCCTCGCTGCCGACGCGATCGGCGATCTTGTTGTAGACCTCACGCGCGAGCAGCCGCAGCGGCAGTCCGATGATGCCGGAGGAATGCGCGAGCATGCGCTCGATCGCCAGATGCGTCTTGCCGGTGTTGGTGGGGCCGAGCACGGCGGTGACGCCGCTTCCGGGAGCGCGGTCGGACGTGCGCTCGAAAGGCGAGGCAGCCGAAGAGGACGAAAAAGCCATTCGTTAAATGTGGGTCTCGAAGCCGGCGTTGGAAGCGCGCCGTTCACGCGCGACGGATGCGGAATAATCGTGTGTCTGGAGAGGCTGCGATGCTGACCCCTGTCTCACATTGTGACGCATATAGTGACGCAGCTTAAGCTTCGGAACGCCTTGAGAACGAATCGCGAAGGAATCGCTGACTCCGTCGGCTTTCCGGCTTCGTTCACCGCAACATCTCGCGCTCTGCCATCAAGCCAGCACTAGATCAAGTTTTCGCGGGCTCCACAAGCAACGCTTTCGCGATGGAACTGGCGCGCGTTCAGCGCGTCCCGAGTCGAATCAGAATCAGGGAAGAGTCAAACGGATTCACGCGCAGCAGACAGCATCCATAGGGGGTACCGACAAATCGGAGCTCATGAGCCCGTCAGTCCGGAGATCATGCAGCGCGAACCCGGAATCTCCATCGGATTCAAGCGATAGCGGACGGCATGCCTTCAGACCATCACGCCACGGCCGCTGTCGCGGCCCAGCCGCTGACGGGGCTGTGCCGCAACGACGAGATTCCGATGTGGAGGAGCAGAGAAACGACGCACTACTGGGTCTTGGCGACGTGCGGCGCCGCCTGGGTGATGAACGACGTCGCTTCCAGCATCGCGGTCCCCAACGGGGTCGGGATCACCATCTTGAACGGCACCAGCACACGGGTGCCGGCGATCGGCACGAAGAAGATCTCCATGTTGCGGGCCTGAGCCAGATATTTGATCACCGGCCGGTCCGGGATGTAGCCCGCGACTGGCGTGAAGTAGATCGCGCAGACCAGCGCCGGGCCACGATAACCCTTGTCTGCCTTGACGTTCTCCATGCGCTTGTAGTCGAGCTTGAGCTCGTAGCGCATGCGGCCGTCGAACACGGGCGCAGCGCCGCGGCACGAGTCCGGCGACAGCAGCTCGCCGTTGCCCGGCACGCGCACCAGAGAGGCCGTCATCGGATCGAGCACGCCACGCTTGTGGGCATCCGTCACCGGAATGCGGTCGGGATCGACCGGAGGCGCCGGCTCGATGGCGAAGTCCTTCACAGTACCGTTCTGCAGATTGATGCGGATCTGCTCGGATTTCTTTCCCGTCGTGGTCGATGCCTGGTAGCTCTGGCCGACCAGGGCGCCGTTGACGACGCGCCCCTGCACCGAGCCGGTGCCTGATCCTTGCGAGAAGCTCTTGAGCAGGCCGGCGGTGCCGCCCTGAGCCGCGGCACCATACTGATCATCCCCGATCTCGACCGCCCAGGTGCCCTTGCCGACGGGGATGCCAGCCAGGGAAGCCTCGTATTGAGCGTCCAACCGAGCCTGCGCCTGGGCGTCTTGCGCCAGCAACAACAGGCAGAGCGCTGCCCCGGCCGCGGCCAGGCGACAGGAGAGAAATGAGGGAACCGAGATGATGGTCACGTGACGAATGATCCTACCGATCCGCCTGCCTGAGCGCCGGACCGATCCGACGCGCCGTCCTTGCTACTTAAGCCAAAAACGCCTTCAAACAACGCGAACCGTCCGACAATGGCGGTTTGTCCAGCGCTTTGCAGCTGAACAGCACTCAGACCGTCATCCGCAGCTCTGCCGGAACCGAGCCGCGAACCTCCGACCGCGCCAGCATGCCGCCATTCCGGCATTTCGGACTGTTCGCGGGATATCCATCCATCACGTCCGAATGCGCCCTTTATATGGTCTAAACTATCGGCTATACTATTGATTATACGCCTGCTTTTCTGCTGGTTGGCGATTTCGGCCCGACCAGGAGGATGCACGGGTCGCGCCCTTCGGGTTCGCCGGCCCGGCTCCCTCTATTCGCTGCGGCCTTCAAAACCTTGACGAAAAGCCGCATCCCCCCTATACGACCGCATCTCCCAGAGACGAGCTGGACGAGTTTTGGACCCCCGCGGCCCGCCGACACAGGCGGACGAAGGGTGCGGGGATGAGAGAGGATTTATTGCCATGTCGCGGCGCTGTGAACTGACGGCCAAGGGTCCCCAGGTTGGCCACAAGGTCAGCCACTCCAACATCAAGACCAAGCGGCGCTTCCTGCCGAACCTGTGCAACGTGACCTTCATCTCGGATGCACTCGGCCGCAACGTGCGCCTGCGCGTCTCCACCAACGCGCTCAAGAGCGTCGACCACAATGGCGGCCTCGATGCCTATCTGCTCAAGGCCAACGCCGCGACCCTGTCGCCGCGCGCGCTGGAGCTGAAGCGCGCCATCGAGAAGAAGGCGGCGGACGCTGCCCCGGTCGCCAAGGCGAGCTGAGAGAGCAAGCCGAAATTCAGGATTGATGCAGAAGCCGGACGCGTCACGGGCGGGGCTTCAAGCTGAACGAGATGTCGAAACGGCCGGGTCGAGAGATCCGGCCGTTTTGCTTGCGGATGCCGTGACCAACTGACAACTCTGGACACGGGCAGCAGGCGCGGGGCGGCAGGACACGGGTGACCATCCGTTCGTACAACGGCGCCCTGCAGTCACTTCGCGATGTCCGCCGCGCCGCGCCCAACAGCGACCCAGACGAAGTGCCATAGGGAACCGACCTCCCCAACACCAGCCGGATGCTCTACACTCGTTGCGGTAGCATTATTGCGGACATTCCTTTGCCATGAAGAATATTGTCATCTGCTGCGACGGCACCGGCAACGAGATCAGCGAGAACATCTCGAACGTGCTCAAGCTTTATCGGTGCCTGCGCAAGACCGACAAGACGACACCGCATCAGGTCGTGTTCTACGATCCCGGCGTCGGCACGTTGACGCAGCCCGACAGCTGGCATCGCTTCAAGGCCAATTTCAACATGGTGCTGGGGCTCGCGACGGGCTACGGCCTCGACGACAACGTCATCAACGCCTACTCTTTCCTGGCCACGCAGTACCAGGACGGCGATCGCATCTTCCTGTTCGGCTTCTCGCGGGGCGCCTACACCGTGCGCGTGCTGGCCGGGCTGATCCACAAGATCGGGCTGATCTCGCCGGGTCAGATCAATCTCGTCGGCCCGGGCGTGATTGCCTACAAGAAGTACTCCTCCGACAATCCGAAGGCCGGGCGTGGCATCACCAAGGAGCTCGAGAGCACCGAGGAGGACGGGCCGATCCCGGAGAGCCGCGCCGACCAGGCCGCGCAGTTCGCGCGGATCACCTCGACGCGCTGGCCGACGATCCATTTCGTCGGCGTGTGGGACACGGTGGCGAGCGTGATCGTGCCGCGCACCGACCGGCTGTTTGCGCTGCCGAGCCTTGAGGAGCTCGCCTTCACGATCGAGAACCCGAGCGTGAAGATCTTCCGTCAGGCTGCGGCGATCGACGAGCGCCGCTGCATGTTCCGGCTGAAGCCGTGGGGGATGCCGCAGACCTTCACGCCGAACCGCTTCAACAAGGCGCAGGCGCGACCGCAGGACGCCAAACAGGTGTGGTTCGCCGGCGTGCATTCCGACGTCGGCGGCGGCTATCCCGAGGTGCGGTCGGCGGCTTCGAAATATCCGCTGCTGTGGATGATCGACGAGGCGGTCGAGGCCGGGCTGACGGTCAATCCGCGCACGGTGAATCAGCTCGCCTGGGGCGTGCAGCGCAAGAACAGTCCGTTCTCCTATGTGGCGCCGAGCGTCCAGGGCCCCCTGCACGATTCGATGACGCCGGCCTGGCGGCTGCTGGAATGGCTGCCGAAGAGCGCGACGTACAAGGAGTGGCCGGAGCGCAAGGCGCATTTCGGATTGTACATTCCGAATTGCGAGCCGCGCTTCATTCCCGAGGGCGCGTTCATCCACGAGAGCGTGCTGATGCGGATCGCGGAATCGCAGGACTACCGGCCCGTCAATCTGCCCGCGTCCTATGAGCGCGTCCCGCTTCCGGTCAAACAGAAGGCGGAGTAGCAGCAACGGCGCGTTGCGCGTCGGGCAGCGTCTTCAGAGGCCCGCGTGTGGCGGATCGCCTCAGATCATGCGCAGATGGATGACGCCGTCGGTCACCTCGCCACGGGCGAACTGCTCGCGCGCCATCTGCTCGAACGCCGTGCGGTTTCGCTGCAGATAGGCGAACGCCTGGTTGCGGGTGCAAAAGCAGGTCTCGAGATGACAGACCTGCCGCGTGGCGCCGATTGCGAGCGCGAATGCGATCGTCTGGCCTCCACGCTGCGTCTCGTCCTTGGCGATGCGAACGTCTGTAGCTGTCGACTTGGCCACGTCAGCCTCCTCGGTACGAAGGTCGGGTCTGTACGCGGGACGCGGTTGAGACGTAATGATCAGGCATGGATCGCCCGTCTGTTCGAGCACCGGCAACGGATCTGAAGTTCCGATAGTTCCACCGGGCAGCCGACGTCGGAAGGCGAGACGAAACCGCCCTAGCGAGCGACCTTCTTCCGCCGCTTCGGCGCAGGCGCCGCGTCAGAACCCGCTTGCGCAGCTTCCGCTTCCTTGGCGAGCCGCAACACGCGCAGCCGCTCCATGTTCTTGCGGACCGCCGTCGCGCGCTGATCCCATTCGGCGCGCGCCTTCGCCCCGTCCTCGGCGGCGACGCGCTGGCGCTCCGACCGCGCAATGCTTTCGGGGGAGCGTTCTGACATCTTCTTGGTGGCCATCGACTGATCCTTCCGGAAACGCGGGTTACCGTCGAGACGCAGAAAGCCCGCTCAATACAGGATCGAGCGGGCAAACCGGCCATTTCAGTACATCCGTGAAATGGCCCAAGACGTCAGAGACGTCAGATCAGTGCGATCAGACCAGCGCGAGATTTTCTGCGCTGGTTTTACCGCGCATCTTGTCCGTCTTGACCTCAAAACTGACTTTCTGGCCTTCAGCCAGACCGGCGAGACCAGCGCGTTCAACAGCGCTGATGTGAACGAACACGTCGTTCCCGCCATCCTGCGGCTGAATGAAACCAAAGCCCTTCTGGCCATTGAACCACTTGACCGTACCCTGCATGTCTATCTCCAAATCATTCACCGCGCGACCATCACGCGATC
The DNA here is from genome assembly GCF_051167875.1 of Bradyrhizobium sp. HKCCYLRH3097. NCBI lineage: Bacteria > Pseudomonadati > Pseudomonadota > Alphaproteobacteria > Hyphomicrobiales > Nitrobacteraceae > Bradyrhizobium > Bradyrhizobium sp. HKCCYLRH3097. The sequence continues at coordinate 654,729 of NZ_JBNPTX010000001.1, read as the reverse complement.
TCATTCAACTGAGCGATGACTTTTGGAAATAGCCCACAGGCACATTCAGAAAGGCACAGCGGCTAATCGAACTACCTCAAGGTAGAGATTTTCTGGGGGATTACAAGGCCGCGCGGCAAATATAGTTTGCCGAGGGCCGGAACCGTTGAGTCGGCTCGCGCTGGCAATATCAGCAGATTGCCCCTATCTTCACAGCACCATCGGTAACGGCATGGCCATCGATGGCTGAGAGACACTCGTGCTCCCGCCTTCCGACGAAGGGGATCACCGTGTCTCGCACGTATCGTGACTCATAACATTGTGAGCAACACGTTTCATTGACGCCGCTCTGCTGAGCGCGCCGTTCGCCCCGCCGCAGCGCCGCTCGGCTTTGCCAACCGAATTTCATCGATAGAGATGAAGACAAGGAGGACACTTTTGCAGGTTCTTGTTCGTGACAACGACGTCGAGAAGGCGTTGCGCATCCTGAAGCGGAAGATGCAGCGCGAAGGCGTATTCCGCGAGATGAAGCGCCGCAGATCCTATGAGAAGCCATCGGAGCGCAAGACGCGCGAGAAATCCGATGCGATCAGGCGCCATCGCAAAGTCGCGCGCAAGCAGGCCATCCGCGAAGGGTTGCTGCCGGCGCCGGTCAAGAAGGTACCCGCAGCGCGGCCGGGCGCGCTCCCCTCAACGACCTCGACGCACACCGATCGTGAACGGCCGCGGGACCAGCTTAGCGCTACGCCCCCGCGCAGCTGAGCAAGCGACGGCATGCCCGCCGAAATCGACGGGAAGAGGCTGGCGGTTCACGCCAGCTTCTTCGGCTGTTTGCCGGCGCCGTCAGCCGCTTCACGCGCCAATCGCTCGGCCTTCAGTCGCTCGCGGTTCTGATCGAAGGCGCTCTGCGCCTTTTCATAATCGCTTCTCGTCGGCTCGGCCGGCTTGAAGGCTTTTTGAGCCTCGCGCACGGCGGCCGTTGGCTTGCGCTCCGACATGATGAGAGTCCTCGTTGGGATGGTGAACGCCGCTGCGACATCCTGTCGAGACTGGCGCAGCACGGCACGGTTCAATGAAGGCCGCGGGTAGAGGGAGCACGAGCCCGCTGTCTTGGCGCGTACCAGCTCGGGCGACCACCCTGCGGCCCCATCGGGGTCCAGTCTTATTATAATCCAAATACGCCGAAGATGTTGCAAGCATTTGAACCCGACCCGGCACGATGCTCCATGGTTCCGACCGGCGGCCGGCTTACGCAAATCACGCCGTACCGTGCTTGCGGCCGGGAACGGCAGCGAGCAGCTCGCGCGTATAGGCGTGTTCGGGATTGGCGAACAGCGCCGCGGTCGGCTTCAGCTCGACGATCTCGCCCTTTTGCATGACGGCGATCCGATCGCAGATCTGCGCGGCCACCCGCAGGTCATGCGTGATGAACAGCATCGACAGACCAAGGCGCGCCTTCAAATCTTCCAGGAGCCGCAACACCTGCGCCTGGACTGACACATCGAGCGCCGACACTGCTTCGTCCGCGACGATGATCTCCGGATCCAGCGCGAGCGCGCGCGCAATGCCGATGCGCTGACGCTGGCCGCCGGAGAACTCGTGCGGATAGCGGCCGATGGCGCCGGCGTCGAGCCCGACCATGCCGAGCAGCTCCTGGGCGCGCTTCAGCGCCGCGTCGAGCGGCGTGCCGCGCGCGACCATGCCGTCGGCAATGATGCGGCCGACCTTGCGGCGCGGGTTGAGCGAGGCGAACGGATCCTGGAAAATCATCTGGATGCGATGACGCTGCGCGCGCAAGGCGCGCCCCTCCAGCGCCGTGAGATCGACATCGCCGATCCGCACCGTGCCGCGATCGGCCTCGATCAGCCGCATCACCAGACGCGCAACGGATGACTTCCCCGAGCCGGACTCGCCGACGAGTCCGAGCGTCTCGCCCTGGTGGATCGCGAAATTGACCGCATGCGCGGCGCGCGTCTCGCGCTTCGGGCGGAACCAGCCGGTCGGCGTCACATAGGTCTTGTCGAGGCCGATCACCTCCACCGCCCGAGGAGCAGCCTCGCGTGACTGCCGCGGTGGCGGGTCGAACGACGGCACGGCCGCGAGCAGCGCCTTGGTGTAGTCGTGCTGCGGCTGGCCGAGCACGGCGGCGGCCGTGCCCTCCTCCACCACCTTGCCATGGCGCAGAACAACGACCTGGTCGGCGATGTCGGCGACGACGCCGAAATCATGGGTGATGAACATCACCGCCATGTTGTGGCTGGCCTGCAGGTTGCGGATCAGCTTGAGGATCTGCGCCTGCGTCGTGACGTCGAGCGCGGTGGTCGGCTCGTCCGCGACGAGCACCGCAGGCTCGAGCGCGAGCGCCATCGCGATCATCGCACGCTGGCGCTGGCCGCCGGAGAGCTGATGAGGATAGGCGCGGATGATCCGTTCGGGATCGGGCAGGCCAACCTCGCGCGCCAGCGCCAGCGCCTTGGCGCGGCGCTCGCGGGGGCTCAGCAGATCATGCGCCTCGAACACCTCCATCAGTTGCTCGCCGATCCGCATCAAGGGATTGAGCGCGGTCATCGGCTCCTGGAACACCATCGTGATGCGGCGGCCGCGCAGATCGCGCCAGCCGTCCTCATCGACGGCAAGCAGGTCGCGCCCCTCGAAGCGCATCTCGCCGCTCTCCACTTTCACCGTATCGGGCAGCAGCCCGAGCAGCGCATGCGCGCACATCGACTTGCCCGAGCCGGATTCGCCGACCACGCAGACGATCCTGCCCGCGGTAAGATCGAAGGAGACGCCGTCGACGGCGTGGGCGCGCTCGGCGCCCGGCGGCAAAGCGATACGGAGGTTGCGGATGGCAACGACGGGATCAGCCACGGCTCACCTGCCCTCGCGCGACAGGCGCGGGTTGAGCGCATCGTTCAGGCCCTCGCCGATCAAATTGAGGCCAAGCACCGACAACAGGATCGCGACGCCGGGAAACACGGTGATCCACCACGCCTGACGAATGACGGTGCGGCCGGCGCCGACCATATAGCCCCAGGAGATCAGGTTGGGATCGCCGAGGCCGAGGAACGACAGCGAGGACTCCAGGAGGATCGCGGTCGCGACCATCAGCGAGGCCAGCACGATGACAGGCGACAGCGCGTTGGGCAGGATCTCGCGCCAGATGATCCAGGCATTGCTCTGGCCGGTGACGACCGCAGCCTGGACATATTCGCGGGTCCGCAGGCTCAGCACCTCGCCGCGGACCAGGCGCGCCACCGGCGGCCAGCTGACGAGGCCGATCGCGGCGATGATCGAATAGATCGACGGCTGCAGGATCGCGACCAGCACGATCGCGAGCGCAAAGCTCGGGATGGTCTGGAAGAACTCGGTGAAGCGCATCAGCGCGTCATCGACCCGGCCGCCGAAATAGCCGGCGATGGCGCCGAGCGGCACGCCGACGATCAACGCCACCAATGTCGAGACGAGGCCGACCAGCAGCGAGACGCGCGCGCCGAAGATCAGGCCGGCGAGCACGTCGCGGCCGAGCGCATCGGTGCCGAGCGGGACCTTCGACAGCGTGAACGGCGGAACGAACGGCCGCTGCGCCATGCGCCACGGCGAGTTGGGAAAGTAGAACGGGCCGGCCACCGCGACGACGATCGCCAGTGCGAGAATGATCAGCCCGATGATGCCGCTCGGGCTGCGCAGCATGGTTCGCCAGAACTGCCTCATGACGCGTACTCGATGCGCGGATCGACCAGGCGATAGACGAGGTCGGTGACGAGGTTGAAGATCAGCACCATCGCCGAGGAGACCACGAACACACCGAGCAGGAGATTGTAGTCGCGCTGGATCAGCGCGTCATACATCAGCCGGCCGATGCCGGGCCACGCGAACACGGTCTCGGTCAATACCGCGCCGCCGACCAGCGTTCCGGCGTGGACGCCGGCGAGGGTCACCACCGGCAGCAGCGCGTTGCGCAGCACGTGGCGGCGCAGGATGACGCCGTCACGCAGGCCCTTGGCGCGCGCGGTCTTCACGAAGTCGAGCCGCTTGACCTCGAGCATCGAAGCGCGGGTCATGCGGGTGTAGGTCGCCATGAAGAACAGGCCGAGCGTCGCGGCCGGCATCGCGAGATGTGCGACGACGTCGAGCGCGTGGCGGACTCCCGTATAGCCGGCACCGACCGTTTCATAGCCGAAGCTCGGCAACCAATCGACCCAGACCGAGAACAGCAGGATCGCGATCAGCGCGATCCAGAACAGCGGCGTCGCGTAGAAGATCAACGCGAGCACGGTAATTGCAGTATCGAGGATCGTGCCGGCGAAGCGCGCGGCGAGCGCGCCGAACAGGATGCCGAGACCGAGCGAGATCGCGAACGCCGTGAGCGTCAGCAGCAGGGTCGCCGGCAATCGTTCGGCGATCAGCCTGGCGACCGGCGCCTGCTGACGGAACGAGAAGCCGAGATCCAGGCTGGCGATACCCTTGACGTAGATGAGGAGCTGCTCCGGCAGCGGACGGTCGAGGCCGAATTTTTCGCGCAACTGCGCCACGAAGATCTGGTCCGAGGCACCGGCCTCGCCGGCCATGACCACGGCCGGATCGCCCGGCGCCAGCCGGATCAGGAAGAAATCCAGCACGATGATGGCGAGAAGGACGATGACGCCTTTCACGACGCGCTGGGCGATGAAGGAGAGCATGAAAGGTCCGTGAAGGTCAGCTCGGCGGGACAGCGAAACACCGGAGCGGGGGTCATGGCCGCGCCCCGGAGTGCACCACTATTTGTCGAGCCAAGCGTCTCGGAAGCCGTCGTTGACGCCGATGCCGGTGGTGATCAGGTTCTTCACCTTGCACTTGGTGATGGTCGGGAACTGGAGCTCGAGCAGCCAGGCCACCGGCACGTCCTCAGCCAGGATCTTCTGCACCTTGTCATAGGCCTCCTTGCGTTTGGCGTCGGTCGGCGCCGTGGCGCCCTCCGCGAACAGCTTGTCGACCTCCGGGTTCGAATAGCCCTCGACATTGTTGAAGAGCTGGCCCTTGGCGATCGCCGAGGTGATGTAGTTGCGGGACACGCCGAGCGCGGGATCGCCGTACTGATACAGATAGGTGAAGGCGATGTCGTAGTCCCACTCCATGATCTTCTGGTTGCCGCCGGGCACGTCGGTCGCGATCGTCTCGATGTTCATGCCGACGTCCTGAAGGTTCTGCTTCACCGCCTCGCCCCAGCGCTGCCAGGTCTCGCCATAGGCGAGCGGCAGCATGCGAATCTTCTCGCCCTTGTAGCCGGCCTCCTTGAGCAGCGCCTTGGCCTTGGCCGGGTCGTACGGATATCTCGGCACGTCGTCGGAATAGAACTTGATGGTCGATGCCGAAGGTCCGGTTGCGACCTTGCCGAGGCCGTTCCAGATCACGTCCTTGGCGAAGTCGCGATCGATGGCATACATGATGGCCTGGCGCACCTTCTTGTTGGCCAGGATCGGGTGGCGGTTGTTGAGCCACATCCACGACAGCGGCGAGAAGAACTCCCAGCCGGCCCCGGTGACGCAGGCGCCCGACAGCTTGGAGACGCGCGGCACGTCGAAATTCTCGATCGAGCCGCCCGGCAGCACGTCGACCTTGCCGGTCTCGAAGGCAACCGCGCGCGCGGCGGCGTCGGGAATGATCTGCCAGTAGACCTCGTCGAGATAGGGCTTGCCCTTCTCATGGTAGTTCGGATTTTTCACCATCCGGATGAAGGATCCCTTCTGCCATTCCTTGAACATGAAGGGGCCGGTGCCAACAGGCGCGCTGTTGTTCGGATTGGTCTTGTAGTCGGTGCCTTCATACAGGTGCTTCGGCACCATCGGCATCGAGCCGACCTCGAAGATGCCGATGAAGGGACCGAACGGCTCCTTCAGCGTGAACACCACCGTGAGATCATCCGGCGCCTCGACCTTCTCGACAATTGCGAGGTTGTTGCGAGCGCGCGCATGCGTCTGCTTCAGCATGTCGATCGAGAACAGCACGTCGGCCGACGTGAACGGCTTGCCGTCGTGCCAGGTCACGCCCTTCTTGAGCTTGAAGGTGTAGACCTTGGCATCCGGGCTGATGGTCCAGCTCTCGGCGAGGCCGGGCAGCGGCTCCAGCTTGGGACTGTAGCGCAGCAGGCCTTCGAAGATGTTGCCGGACACCATCTGCGTCGGGCCGTTCTGGACCATCGCCAGCATCAGGCCGGGCGGCTCGGGCTGGATCACCGCGTTGACCACGCCGCCGATCTTCGGCTCCTCCGCTTGCGCCGCGGACAGTCCGCAGCCAATGACCACACCCAGCAGCACCCGTTTCAACATGATGAACTTCCCAAATGTCATTGCCGGCCGCGATGCATCAAGCGCGCCAAGGTGCGCGATATCGCCATGCAGCTTCTGATGTGATGCCTGCTCTGGGCGCATGGACTGTTGGATCGTCCGCGCGCAGCGCTGTAGAACGGCTCCAATACGACTGCGGGCAACGCTTTGGAAACGTCGCCAGGACCTGTGTCAGTCGCGCAATGCGTCCACGAACGACGCGGCATCACAGGTCGAGCCCCTGATGCAAAGGCTCACACGATCATAATCGCCGCCGCAAGATGAAACTCGCGACAGCGTTAGCCCAAAAATTGAACAGGGAAAATCAGCGCCGCAGACGGGCGATCGCGCCGGAAACGATCTGCATGATCACGCCGATGATCCAGCCGACCATGATCAGCGACGTCCAGACGATGTGCGGATCTTCGCGCAGGATGATGATGGCAACGGCGAAGAACGCCGTGAGGGTTGCGAGGAAGGTCCCGAAGGCGCTCAGAAATTCGGCCGTATCGATCTTCGCCTCCGGCGAGTTCTCCTCATGAGGATGAAAAGGCAGTTGCGGCGTGTCGATGCCGAGATAGAAGCCCAGTGCCCCAGAGAGCATCATCACGATCAGGAAGCCCTGTGTGGTCAGCAACGGAACGCTGGAGCCGACATGGGCCCCGACGAAGACGCCGCAGGCGGCGCCCGCCAGAGCCAGACCCGAGCGTTCGAGGATATGGGCAAACTTCCTGACGCGAAACCGCATGACCTGCCCCCAATGTCAGACCGCCACACGCATGCGGCGGATTCGGCGCCTGGATCCGTCCTAACGGCAAGACCGTCACCCAAACGTCAAATCTGAAGCTGCACTCGCGCGAAAATTTTAGCTACATTTCTTTTGACGCCAGCATTGCCCGAAAGGGAGGGTGAATGCTGGCGCCAAGAGAGACTAGGCGGCCTTGGTGAGGCCGGCATTGAGGTGGCTCAATCTCGGCATCACCTCCTGCTTCAACAGGCGCAGCGAGTTGTGCCAGGCTTCCGGCTTGTGCTTGTAGTCGAAGCCGAACACGCACAGGGTGCCGAAGCCGCCGACCTCATGCCAGATCTTCTCGATCTTCTCGGTCACCGTCGCCGGCGAGCCGACGATCCAGTTGCGCCTGGCGCAATAGTCCACCGTCACGTCGGAATCGGGCACGTCGGGTGAGTGCTTCAGATAGTCCTTGAAGCCGAAATGACCGAGCAGGGGCAGGAAGTACTCGCCCATCATCCGTCCCATCATGTCGCCGGAGGACAAACGCCAGGCTTCCTCGTCCGTATCGGCGACGAACACCTCGCGCACCAGCCGCCAATCGCTGCGGCTGGGCTTGCGACCGGACTTGGCGGCGCCGGCCTCGACCGAGTCCCAGTGCGACGACACATAGGCGGGGTTGAGGTTGAGGCTCATCGGGATGAAGCCACGTTCACCGGCGAGCTTCAGCGTATCGGAGTTCTTCGACAGGCCGGCGACGCCGATCGGCGGATGCGGCGCCTGCACCGGCTTGATGTGCGGCTTGAGGAAGTCGAACATCACGTCGGGCTTGGTCACCGTCCAGTACTTGCCCTTGTACGTCCATGGCGCGTCCTCGGACCACATCTTCAGGATGATCTCCAGCGCCTCGCGCGTCATCTCGCGGTTCTGGCCGCTCATGCCGTCGACGTTGAACATCGCCCAGTCGCTCGGCAGGCCGGATGCGGCAATGCCGAAATTGAGCCGGCCGTCGGAGAGGTGATCGAGCATCGCGACGCGATTGGCGAGCTCGGCCGGGTGATGATAGGGCAGCAGGAAACCGCCGGGCCCGAGCCGGATGTTCTTGGTTTCACGGAAGGCCTGCGCCAGAATGAGATCGGGTGCCGGGTGGGGCTCCCAGGGCGCGGTGTGATGCTCGCCGATCCAGGCTTCCTGATAGCCGAGCTCGTCGAGCCACCGCAGGACCTGCAGATCCCATTCCTGCCCTTCCTTCAATCCGCACTCCGGCGGATGCGAGGGCATCGTGAAATATCCGATTTCCATGGCGCTTTCCTCTCGCGTTTGTATTGCGGCGCATCTTCGTGATGCGCTCATCGTCACGCGAGACGAAACACGACCAGACGAGTCGGCATCGCCGCACGTGGTCTGCGAAGACTAGCACGTCATGAGACGCCGACAATCACCGACTGTTTGAGGGGCGAGCACACGTCAGCGCAGCTCGCGGCTATTTGAGGCCCGTCATGGGTGATGGAAAGCGACCGGGAGGTTTCTCCGACTGGAGTCGCTGCACGAGGTCCGGCGGCAGGTAAACCGTGGGCCGCGGCGGGGCAGGTGCGGCCGACTGCTCGCTGTTCGGGGCGGCGCCATCCACCGCGATGGTTCGAACCTTCGTTGCCGACGCAGCCGCGGCAGTTGCGGTCGCAGGCACGAGGCGGGTCGCGACATGCTCCCTGAGCAGTTCGGCATGGTCAGGAAACCACATCGAGCTCGGCTCCGCCATATTGGCGCGTTCGGCAAAGGCGCGGGACAGCCCCAGGTTCTGCAGCCGCTCCTCCTCGATCGCTATGGTCCGGCTGCGCTCGGCAGCGGTGATTCCGCGATAGGAGGGCTGATGGAAACCGAGCCGTGCATCTGACACGACGATGCGGTCCTTGCCGCCCAAGAAGACAATGGTGCAGGCCGACAGGCATTGCTTCTCGACCAGGGTCGACAATCCGCGCGCCTTGATCAGGTCGGACATCCGTTGCGCCTCGCGGATGCGGCCGCCGGCCGAATCGAGCCGCACCGTCTTGACCTCCGACATCGCGTTCAGGAAACCTTCGAGCTCCTTGGCCGTGCCGTACTTGATGCCACCGGTGAATTCCAGCATTTCGCCAGAGGCGAGGACCTTGAATTGGTGCGGTCCCAGAGAGCTGTCGCCGGCGACGATTTCGGCAATGCCTGCGATCCGCGGCAGGCCTTGCGTGAAGAAATGCCAAACCGAGATTCCGACGCCGAGCGCGACCATGATCTTCGCCAGGCCGCCCCACGCGCCGTTATCGCCACCGCTATAGCGCGTCGACGAGCGCCAGATGCCAACGGTCTGCCAAAGCGTGAACAACAAGATGCAGAGCCATATCACGCACATCAGGACGAGCGCCGGCAGCGGCTGCGCATCGAATCCCTGCTGCGCGACCAGCGCGGTCACGACTTCGATCGCGAGCGTCGCAATCACCCCGAGCAGTGCTCCGTTGACCCAGTACGACACGGGCAAGGACAGCTCACCGCGCCAGTGCCGGGCAAGGTAGCTCCGCTGCGGGCTCAACGGCGCGGGCGAGAGCGGAGTTGACGGCTCGGCACTTGCCCACCCGCGACCAACGCAATAGACGGCAGTGGTTGCGAACTGGTCGTACCAGCTGTCCCTTCGCATGTAGACTTGCCGCCATGCAGCGAGGCCGACGATCAGCAGCGGACAATACGATGCGAGCGTCACGCCAATGAGCAAGGATGCCGGCAACGCGGCGATGTCCAGGAATGATACCACGACCGACCAGATCAGCGCTGGACTCACGACCAAGAGCAGCAGGCCGTAACGCCGCCCGGCCGCGGCATTCGTCACTGCACTGCAATCGGCGCTCGCCAGACGAATACGACAAATCCTTCGGCCGGGCGTGCCGGCGGCCGTGTCGAATATGGCGCGCAGAACCAGCAACAGCGGCAGCAGGAAAATCCCGAGCGAGAGTCCCTTGACCGGAGTGCCCTCCGCATCGAGCATGCTGTCGACGTGGACTTCCTTGGTGAACGGACCGTCCCGCGTGACCTGCGCGACCCGCACCATGCGGGCAGAGGGCAGGCCGAACACGCTGTTTGTGCAATCGACGATCCGGTTGGGCTTGAGATCGGCGGGCACGGCGACCCCGGGCGGGATCGCGTCAAGCTTCCTGCAGCTGATGGCATAGATGCCGTCGGCAAACTGAACCCGGCCGTGGCTCAGCGGAAAAAGGACCAACGCGCAGACCTGCAGAGTGGCCGCGATGGCCACCATGTCGATCAGCAACGCGCCAAGCCGGCGCCAGACTCCGGCGCGCTTGGAGGTGCTACTGAGATCCTGGTCTGTCGCTAACCGCTCGGCGAACATCGCTTGCCATGACCCGCCACACGCGGCACCACCTTCGCACGCTACCTGGAATTGACTGCCGGGGCAAGCGATCACACCCGGAAGCGAGCGGTCAGCGTGCGCCGAACGTCGTCTTGCCGAACAGCTCCTTCTGCGTCGACGGCTGCGAGCGCCAATATTGCGGAGGTGCGGCGACTTGTCCGCCGAGCTCCGCTGCCGCGTGCCAACCCCAGCGCGGGTCATAGAGCATGCCGCGGGCCAGCGCGACCATGTCGGCCTTGCCCGAGGCCACGATCTCCTCGGCCTGCTGCGCCTGCGTGATGAGACCGACCGCAATCGTGGGAAGCCCCGTCGCCTGTTTCACGGCCGCGGCGAACGGTACCTGATAGCCGGGTCCGAGCGTGATCTTCTGCAACGGCGACACGCCGCCCGAGGAGACGTCGATCCAATCGGCGCCGCGGCGCTTCAGCGCTTGCGCAAATATGATGGTCTGATCGAGATCCCAGCCGCCGTCGACCCAGTCGGTGGCCGAGACGCGCATGCCGACCGGCTTGTCCGCAGGGAAGACGGCGCGCACCGCATCGTAGACTTCGAGCGGAAAGCGCATGCGATTCTCCAGAGACCCGCCATAGCTGTCGGTGCGCTGGTTGGCGATCGGCGACAGAAACTGATGCAACAGATAGCCATGCGCGCCGTGGAGCTCGATCGCGTCGATGCCGAGGCGCGCCGCCCGTTGCGATGCGGAAACGAACGCATCGCGGATGCGGGCCAGGCCCGCGAGATCAAGCGCCTCCGGCGCGAGCTCGCCCTCCTTGTGCGGCAAGGCCGACGGCGCGACCGTCTGCCATCCGCCGTCCGCGAGCGGAATCTGCTGTCCGCCATCCCACGGCTTGTGGCTGGAGCCCTTGCGGCCGGCATGGGCGAGCTGCATCGCAACCGCAGCCTTCGAATGTTTGCGAACCGAGGCCAGGATCGGCTTCAGCGCAGCTTCCGTCACATCGTCCCACAACCCGAGACAGCCGGGAGTGATGCGCCCGATGGGCTCGACATGCGTCGCCTCGATGCAGAACATCGCCGCGCCCGACAGCGCCAGCGTGTTGACGTGGGTGAAGTGCCAGTCATTGGCCGCGCCATTCTCGGCCGAGTACTGGCACATCGGCGACACCATGATGCGGTTGGCGAGTTCGAGACTGCGCAGCTTAATCGGAGTGAACAGGGCGCTCATGCTGAGTTCCAGGTTGTGACCGTTGACGCGATGATCTGATGGCCGCGAGTGTCGATCATGGACGAGCCGCGGTCAACGCGAGCCGCCGCAGCGGTGTCGCAGCTCACTCCATCAGCGTGAACTGCAGCAGGAGCGTGCGCTGGATCATCGAGAAGTTGTCGTCGGACACCAGCGTCAGCACGGTCTCGCCCTCCGGCGTCACATGCGCATCGATGCCCTCGAGATTGTCGATCTCCTGGCCGAGATCGGCGGAGAAGATCGCCGGACCATCGACCAGCGCGCCCGGCGCAATCTGCGCCAGCGTCAGCCGGCGGATTCGAATGCCGACCCCGTTGAACAGCGAGAACTTACGTTCGAGTACCAGAAGATCGCCCGACGGCAGCAGCACGGCATCGCTGACGTCGAAGTCGTTGCTGCGAACGATGCTGAACTGTCCCGCGGCCGGTCCGCCGATCAGGAAGGCCAGCAGATTGCCGTTCGGGTCCAGACCGCGCTCGGAGAGCGCGATCAGGGTGCCGGCGAGCGGCAGGCCCTTCGGCACGACCACCAACGCCTCCAGTCCCTTGTTGTGGGGCAGCCGCTTGGCGGCTGGCGGCAGCGGCACGATCTCGCCGCGCGCGCCGGTTCCACCCTTGGCGAAGTCGTAGCGCAAGAGCTGGTTGACGCGTTCGAGGCCGACATAGACGATGTCTCCATCGCGCGCGAGCGACTCGGAATCATACCAACCGCGATCGGTGATGGGACGTCCGTCCAGACCAAGCAGCGGCGCCGCTTCGACATCGGCGAGCCCCGCGATCTCGCGGCCGGAATAGGCAATGCGGCCAGTGAACCAGCCGCCCTTGTCGCTGACCGCGAGGAAGCGTTCACCCTTGGCATCGAGCCGGATGCCGGACAGGCCGCCAAAGCCGGGAAAGGACGAGGTCAGCGCCACGCCGCTGCGATATTGCAGCATCCCGAAGCGCAGATGCGTCCGATCGCGGAGGTCGAACGAGGGCAGCGGTCGCGCGTTGACCTCGATCTTGACCGCCGATGTGACGGAGTGCTCGTCAATGGTGACCCGTCTGCGAACCGGCGCCGGCGCAAGCTGCGCAACAGCCGTCCTGGACCATGCGAATGCCGACACTCCGCCGATGGTCAGCGCAAGAAAGCGCCTGCGGTCGGCAATCGCCTGCAGCGACATCGTTAGCGGAGCCCCCTCCCCCACCTCCTCCGAGCCGGAGGAGGGACGCAGCCGGCCGACGGCCGCTTACGAATGCAGCCTGCGCTTTTGCCCCGGCGCAGGCTGCGGTGCGGCGTGGGTCTCCGTGAACAATTCGGCGAGCTTCTCGGTGATGGCGCCACCGAGCTCCTCGGCATCGACGATGGTCACCGCGCGACGGTAGTAACGCGTGACGTCGTGGCCGATGCCGATCGCGATCAGCTCGACCGGCGAGCGGGTCTCGATCTCCTCGATGATGTGGCGCAGATGCCGCTCGAGATAGTTACCGGGATTGACCGACAGCGTGGAGTCATCGACCGGCGCACCGTCCGAGATCATCATCAGGATCTTGCGCTGCTCGGCACGCCCGAGCAGGCGCTTGTGCGCCCAGTCGAGCGCCTCGCCGTCGATGTTCTCTTTCAACAAGCCCTCGCGCATCATCAGACCGAGATTCTTGCGCGCCCGCCGCCACGGCGCATCGGCCGATTTGTAGATGATGTGGCGGAGGTCGTTGAGGCGGCCGGGATTGGCCGGCTTGCCGGCGGCAAGCCACGCCTCGCGCGACTGTCCGCCCTTCCACGCCCGCGTCGTGAAGCCGAGGATCTCGACCTTGACGCCGCAGCGCTCCAGCGTGCGCGCGAGAATGTCGGCGCAGGTCGCGGCCACCGTGATCGGCCGCCCACGCATCGAGCCGGAATTGTCGAGCAGCAGCGTCACCACGGTGTCGCGGAAGGTCGCTTCCTTCTCACGCATGAACGACAACGGCTGATAGGGGTCGATGACGACGCGCGACAGCCGCGCCGGATCGAGGATGCCCTCCTCGAGATCAAACTCCCAGGCGCGGTTCTGCTGCGCCATCAGCCGGCGCTGCAGCCGGTTGGCGAGCCGCGCCACGATGCCCTGCAGATGCGCAAGCTGCTTGTCGAGATAGGAGCGCAACCGCTCCAGCTCGTCATGGTCGCACAGGTCTTCCGCGGCAATGACCTCGTCGAATTTCGGCGCGAAGGCGTGATATTCGGGGCCGCGCGGCTCGTTGGCGCCGCCGCGGTTCGGACGCGTCGCCTCGCCCGGCGTCTCGTCGTCGCCGAGTTCGCCGTCGTCGAGCGTGTCAGACGCCGAGGCCTGGGCCGCCTCCATCGCGCTCTCCGACATCTCGTCCGACGTCGTCTGCGCCTGGTCGGCGCTCATCTCCTGGGCAGCGTCGGAATCCGGCGAGCCCTCGGCGCCGGACTGCTCATTGTCGCCATCGCGATTGTCGTCGTTGTCCTCGTCCTCTTCCGAATCCGCGTTGCGCTCGTCGCCGAGATCCAGCGCCGAGAGCAGATCGTGAACCAGGTCGCCGAACTTGGCCTGGTCCTCGGTGAAACGGCCGAGCTCATCGAGACGCTGGCCGATCCTGTCCTCCAGGAACGGACGCCAGAGATCGACCACCTTGCGCGCCGCGTTCGGCGGCGCCATGCCGGTCAGCCGCTCGCGCACCAGCATCGCCAGCGCATCCGACAGCGGTGCGTCGGCGCGGTCGGTGATCTCGTCATACTTGCCGCGATGGAAGTGGTCATCGAGCATCGCCGTGAGATTCTTGGCGACGCCGGCCATGCGTTTTGCACCGATCGCCTCGACACGCGCCTGCTCGACCGCCTCGAACACGCCACGCGCCTGCGGATTGCCCGGGATCAGCTTGCGATGAATCTTCGGATCATGGCAGGCGAGCTTCAGTGCGATCGAGTCGGCATGGCCGCGCACGACGGCGGCGTCGCGCTTGGTCATCTTGCGCGCCGGCTCCGGCAGCCGGGCCTTGCCCGGCGCGAGGCCGGGACGCTCGGCCGCGAAGGAGACTTCGAGCTCAGGCGCCCTGGCGATCGCGCGCAGGCACCCCGTGACCGACCTCTTGAAAGGTTCGGTCGGTGCTTCCTTGACGCCAGGACGGGGCTTGTTGCTCGGTGTGGTCATCTGATTCCTGCGGCTATCGTCCCGGCGAACGCCAGGCCCGATAACCACCGGCGTTCGTTTGTTCGCACTCGCTCTCCCGCATCACCCGACGAGAGAGGCCGCGGCGTATGGGTCCCGGCCCGAGGCCAGAACGACGCCGGTGTGTCAGCTCAGCGCCACGTTGATGGAGGATTCCGGCAGCTCCGCATTGAAGCAGCGCTGATAGAATTCCGCGACCAGCGGACGCTCGAGCTCGTCGCACTTGTTGAGGAACGTCACACGGAAGGCGAAGCCGATGTCACTGAAGATCTCGGCGTTCTCGGCCCAGGTGATCACCGTGCGCGGGCTCATCACCGTCGACAGATCGCCATTGGCGAAGGCGTTGCGCGTGAGGTCGGCGAGCCGCACCATCTTGTTGACGGTGTCGCGGCCCTGCGGGTTCTGGTAGTGCTTGGCCTTGGCCAGCACGATCTCGACCTCCTCGTCATGGGCGAGGTAGTTGAGCGTTGTGACGATCGACCAGCGGTCCATCTGGCCCTGGTTGATCTGCTGGGTGCCGTGATAGAGGCCCGAAGTGTCGCCGAGCCCGATGGTGTTGGCGGTCGCGAACAGACGGAACGCCGGGTGCGGCTTGATGACCTTGTTCTGGTCGAGCAGGGTCAGGCGGCCCGACACTTCGAGCACGCGCTGGATCACGAACATCACGTCGGGGCGGCCGGCATCATATTCGTCGAACACCAGCGCGACGTTGTGCTGCAACGCCCAGGGCAGGATGCCGTCGCGAAATTCGGTGACCTGCTTGCCGTCCTTCACCACGATCGCGTCCTTGCCGACGAGGTCGATGCGGCTGATATGGCTGTCGAGGTTGACGCGCACGCAGGGCCAGTTGAGTCGCGCCGCGACCTGCTCGATATGAGTCGACTTGCCCGTCCCGTGGTAACCAGTCACCATCACGCGGCGGTTCTTGGCGAAGCCAGCCAGGATCGCAAGGGTGGTGGCGCGGTCGAAGCGGTAGTCGGCGTCGACTTCGGGAACATGCGGGTCGCTTGCGGAAAAGGCCGGCACCTCAAGGTCGCTGTCGATCCCGAACACCTGCCGCACCGACACCTTCATGTCGGGCACACCGGTCATCTCCTGCGCATTGGTCGTAGCGGCGGTCGTCATTCATCCTCCGAGGTCCCGGGCATTCCCGAAACCAGATTTCATGTTTGGCTGCGGTTGAAGGGCTTCGACGCCAGCCTAGCAGAGAGCACGCGCGGGCAGAAGCCTAAGCCTTGATCAAAGTTCCGTCGTTATATCATCGAGATAGGCATGAGTGGTCGTTTTCGAAAGGCTGCCCTGCGAATCGTGCCACCTTTCCGCCCACCGGCTCTTCCCAGGATCTCGACGTGGCACCCGGAGCCGGGGTTCCTACTTATGGAGGAGCTCCCTGCCCACCCTCTGCACCTACAGGAACCGCGTGGCCCATCTGCTCGATCCCCTCATTGCCTTCGTCTCAGCGCATGCGGGACTGGCTTATCTCACCCTGTTTCTGGCCGCCCTGCTGGAGGCGATCCCGATCGTGGGCTCGGTGGTTCCAGGCACGACCATCATCCTGGCGCTGAGCGCATTGATTCCGGGCGGCGAGCTGACCCTGCAATGGGTGCTGGCGGCGGCGATCCTGGGCGCGGTGCTGGGGGACGGCGGGGCGTTCTGGGTCGGCCATCGCAGGCAGCGCGAGATCTTGACGAGCTGGCCGTTCTCGAACTATCCGCGCCTGGTGGCGCAGAGCGAGGCCCTGTTCCACCGTTTCGGCACCCTGGCGATCTTCTTCGCCCGCTTTATCGCGCCGATCCGCGCCGTCGTACCGATCACGGCCGGCGCGCTCGACATCCCTCCGCCCCGCTTCTACGCCGTGAACATCCCTGCCATCGTGCTGTGGGCCGGCGCCCATGTCCTGCCCGGAGTGTTCGCCGTGCAGCTGTTGCACCGTTATGGCGGCATTCCGCATCATAGCCATATCGCCAAGTCCACCTGGATCATCGCGACTGTCGCGGGCACGATCGTGGTCTGGCTCGTGCTGTGGCTCGTGCGGAAGCGACGCGAAACTCAGCTGGCGGCCGGCACGGCGGAATAGGCGGACGGCGGTCGCTAGAGCGTCTCCAGGGTAGCGCCGCGCCCCGGGATGGGTCCGGTGTAGCGGGCGCGCGGCCGGATCAGGCGGCCGAACTGCAGCTGCTCGCAGGCATGGGCGATCCAGCCGACGCAGCGCGCCATCGCGAACAGCGCCAGCTCGCTTCCCGCGGGCAGCCGCAGGCTGTGAACCAGCACGGCCAGCGCGTAATCGATGTTCACGAATTCACCGGTCGCTTCCGCGATCCGCTCGGGCACCTCGCGGGTGAATTTGCGCGGCGCACCGGCGCGCGTCAGCGCCTCCAGGAGCGAGATGGCGCGAGGGTCGCCGTGCTTGTAAACGCCGTGGCCGAAGCCGGCGAAGCGCTCGCCGAGCGCCACCCGCTCGCGGATCAGCGGCGCGACATCGCGATCGATGAGTGCCTTCACCAGCTGCGACGCCAGGACGCCGGCGCCGCCGTGCTGCGGTCCCTTGAGCGCCGCAAGACCCGCGATGACGGCATCGTAGAGGCTGAGGCCCGTCGACGCCGCACAGCGGACGGTGAAGGTCGACGCGTTCAGCTCATGATCGGCCAGCAGCACCAGGGTGCGACGGATCAGGTCCGGCGCATGTTCATGTCCGGGCGCCCAGCTCCGCGCGACCTGAACATGGAGCGGATCGGCTGACGCTGGCTGGTTCAACATGGTTGCGACCACAAGCCGAACGATGCGCGCGCCGACCAGCGCCCGACCGTCGGGAGCGCGGTTGAAAGCCGCGGGATCAGCATGTGTCGCCAGCGCCAGTACCGCGATGGCGCGGTCGATCGGCGCCGCGCGCCGCGCAGCATCGGCGATGAAACCCATCTCCTCCGACACGGCCGGAAGGTTGCCTGGCGCAAACGGATCGAGCGCGGTCACGTCCCACAGCAGCGTCGCAGCATGCTCCAGCGTGCCGCGCACGGCCAGGTCGACGCAATTGACGCCGCGATAGATCGGACCGGCTTCGGTGATCGTCGACACGGCGGAATCGAACACGGGGAGGTCCGCATCGAAGCTACGGAAGGCGCGCGGCTCGGGGGCCGGTGCGCGCCTTTCCTTCAGGGCTCGGATGTCCTCGGCGCGATAGCGGTTGCTGCGCGAATTCGGAGACGGCTCGGAGCGGACCAGTCCGCGGCTGACATAGGCGTAGAGGGTGGCCGGCGAGATCGCGAGTTCCGCCGAAGCTTCACGAGCAGATAGGTAAAGGCCGCTGTCTTTTTTCATATTGATCAGCTTAATCAAGATTGATCAAGTTGTCGACTGGGCGGATCTTGTCAGCGTGATCATTCTCGAAGGAGACCCGCCATGACCATCCAGCTCGGCAAGACCCCCATCGGCCTCGACGGCATCGCCGCCGCCGAGACCGTGCTCAGCCACGTCGACGGCCAGCGGGGGGAGCTCATCATCGCCGGAGCGCGTGTGGCCGATCTCGCCGCCGCCAGCGGCTTCGAGGGCGTGACCGCCCGGCTATGGAGCGCGGCGACGAAGCGCACCGTCGGCGAGGCCGAGGTCCGCGCCGGCCTTGGCCGTGCCCGCGAGCGTGCCTTTGCCCGGCTGCCCGAGCTGCTCGCCGCGACCTCCGGCCTGTCGATCATCGACGGCTTCCGCGCCGCCGTCGCGGCGCTGCGGTCCGAACCCGGGCTCGACGACGAAGCCACGATCGTCGGCGCCTGCCCGGTGATCGCCGGCGCCCTGGTCCAGCGCGCCCAGGGAACACAGCCGATCGCGCCCGACCCTGACGCCGGTCACGCCGCAGACACGTTGCGGATGGTCCGCGGCGACACGCCCGAGAGCGGCGAGGTGGCGGCGCTGGACACGTATCTCGTCACCGTCAGCGATCACGGCATGAACGCCTCGACCTTCGCCGCGCGCGTCGTCGCCTCGACCCAGGCCGACCTGTTCGCGTCAGTCACCGCCGGCTATTGCGCGCTCACCGGCCCGCTGCATGGCGGCGCGCCGGAGCCGGTGCTGGAAATGCTCAACGCGATCGGCACGCGCGACAACATCAGGCCGTGGGTCGACGCGGCGCTCGGCCGTGGCGAGCGGCTGATGGGGTTCGGGCATCGGATCTATCGCGTGCGCGATCCGCGGGCCGACGTGCTCAAGGGCGCGATCGAGCGGCTGGCGGGCAGCGGGGCTGATCTGCCTTTTGCGAGCGAGGTAGAGGCTTACATTCGCCAAGCGCTGCGGCGGAAGAATCCGGAGCGCGTGCTCGACACCAATGTCGAGTTCTTCACCGCCATCCTGCTCGATGCGCTGAAGATTCCGCGCCAGGCGTTCACGCCGATCTTCGCGGTGGCGCGTGCCGCCGGCTGGACGGCGCATGCCCGCGAGCAACAGCGCACCGGGCGGTTGATCCGGCCGAGCTCGGCCTATATCGGGCCGAAGCCCTGATACCTTCAACGCGACGTGCGGCAGCCTCGCGCGCTGCCGCGCGTCAGCCCTTCACCACCGTCTTCAGGTAGTTGTAGGCCTTGATGATCTCGATCAGGCGATCCTCGGTGGAGCGGTCGCCGCCATTGGCATCGGGATGGTGCTGCTTCACCAGCGCCTTGTACTTGACCTTGACATCCTCGAGCGTCGCGTCGGGACCGAGGCCCATCACCTGCAGCGCCTTGCGCTCGGCGTTGAAGACCTTGCGCGTCTCGGCCTTGGGAGCCGAGCGGGGATCCGGACGCCAACTGCCGCGGCCGTTGATCTCGGCGAATACGCTGAACGGATCGGCGGCATCGCCGAGATCGCCCTCGGCGCTGCCGGTGCCGCGCTTGGCCGACGTGTTGGCACCCATCTTCCAGGTCGGGCGGTGTCCGGTCAGCGCATCCTTCTGATAGCGCGCGACCGCTTCGGCGTTCATCCCCGAGAAGAAATTGTAGGACTGGTTGTACTCGCGCACGTGATCGAGACAGAAGTGCCAATACTCGCGCGCGTTCTCGCGTCCCTTGGGCGCGCGATGCGAGCCCTTGTTCTTGCAGTCCGGCCACTGACAGGGCTGGGCCTCCTCGCGCACCACCGGCTGCCGCGCAGCCTGTTTCTTGGGCTTGATGCGGATGGAGTCGAAGAATTTGTTTGAATCGATCGGCATGGCGGACTTTGACTACGCAACGCGAAAAGCTTCAAGTCTTGACATTGCGAATACCTCAGGCGGGGACCGCCGATTGACGAAAAATAATTTGATGCGTATTTCCAGAGACCATGCGGACCCGAGATGCTATCATCGATAAGTTGCGCGAAGCTTTCTCGCCCGAAAGCCTCGATGTTCAAGACGAATCACATCTGCATGAAGGCCATGTGGGCCATCAGCCGAGCGGTGAGACCCATTTCCGCGTGTATATTGTGTCGCAGGCCTTCGCCGGCAAGAGCCGTGTCGATCGCCACCGCCTGATCAACGCCGCATTGGCAGCGGAACTTGCCGGCTCGGTGCACGCGCTCGCGCTGCATGCGAAGGCGCCGGGCGAGGCTTGATCCCCAATTAGAACGCCGTGCCCGCACGGCGCGGCCGCGTCTCCTCGGTTTCGCCGCGCGGCACCGGTACGATACGCAGCGCGGTGATGCGATTGCGCTCCCGGCGCAGCACGCGAAAGCGGAAGCCGTGGAACGTGAAGCTCTGACCGCGCTCGGGGATCGAACGCGCCTCGTGAATGACGAGACCGGCAACTGTCGTTGCTTCCTCATCGGGCAGCGTCCAGTCCATCGCGCGATTGAGATCGCGGATCGGCACTGAGCCATCGACGACGACGGACCCGTCCGGCTGCACGCGCACACCCGCGACCTGCACATCTTGCTCGTCGGAGATGTCGCCGACGATCTCCTCCAGAATATCCTCCAGCGTGACGATGCCTTCGACCTCGCCATACTCGTCGACCACGAGCGCGAAATGCGTCTTGCGCCGGCGGAACGCCTTCAGCTGTTCCGACACGGAGCGCATCTCCGGTACGAACCACGGCGGCAGCGCCAGTGAAGCAACGTCGATGTGCGACACATCGCCCTCGGCGGCGCGGATCGCACGCAGCAGGTCCTTCGCATGCAGCACGCCGATGATGTTCTCCGGCGTGCCGCGCCACAGCGGGATGCGTGTGTACTCGGTGGCGAGCACCTCGCGCACCAGTTCCTCCTGCGGCAGGTCCGCATTCACCATCACCATTTCGGTGCGGTGGACCATCACGTCCGACACCTGCAATTCGCGCAGATCGAGTAGGCCGCCGAGCATGTCGCGGTCCTGCTTCTCGACCTTGCCTTCATGATGCAACAGATCGACGGCACCGCGCAGGCGTTCGGTCGGCGACAGGATCGGCTGATTGGCCCCGACCTTGAAGCCGATCAGCCGCATCAGCCCGCGCACGATCGCCTCGATCACGGCAAGCACCGGACCGAGCACGAACACAGTCGCGCGCATCGGCCTGGCGACCGCGAGCGAGACGCGATCCGGCGCATTGATCGCGATCGTCTTCGGCAGCACCTCGGCAAAGATCACGACCAGCGCGGTCATCACGCCGGTCGCGTAGAGCACGCCGACCTCACCGAACCAGGCGGTAAAAATACCGGTCGCCAGCGCGGAGGCGCCGATATTGGCGATGTTGTTGCCGAGCAGCAGGGCGCCGATCAGCCGTTCGCGCATGTCGAACAGGCTCGACACCACATCGGCATCGCGATTGCCCTGCTTCGACAGCCGCAGCATCGAGGCGCGGGAGGCACCGGTCAGCGCGGTCTCGCTCAGCGCAAAGAAGGCCGAGGCGGCGAGGAGGAGGATGACGACGGAGAGTGTGAACCAGTCCATGACGCCGATGTCGCTCTGTAGGGAGGCCGCCGATGATCCGTTGGTACTGCTCAATACGGCGTAAAGCCCGGGATCAGCCTCTGCTGCGCAATTTGGCCTGGAGAAAGTCGCGGACGCGCGCCGGATCGACGTCCTTCGCGATGACGGCGCGGCCGATGGCTTCCATCAGGATGAAGGTGAGCTTGCCGCGCTTGACCTTCTTGTCCTGCGCCATCAAGGCCAAGAGCCGATCGGCGTCGCCGATCCCCTCCTGGGCGAAGCCGGCGATGTCCTGCAGATGGGTCGGCAGACCGACCGCGGCAAGGTGACGCTCGATCCTGACGACGTCGTCGGGCGGCAGCATGCCGAGCTCGGCCGAGAACTGCGCCGCCAGCACCATGCCGACCGCGACGCCCTCGCCGTGGAACAGCCGGTCGGAGAAGCCGGTCACGGCCTCCAGCGCATGGCCGAAGGTGTGGCCGAGATTGAGCAGCGCCCGGTCGCCGGTCTCGCGCTCGTCGCCGGCGACGATCGCCGCCTTGGCGCGACAGGAGGTCGCGACCGCGTGCTCACGCGCCGCACCGCCCTTGACGATGTCGGCATGGTTGGCCTCGAGCCAGGCGAAGAAGCTGGCATCGCCGAGCAGGCCGTATTTGGCGACCTCGGCATAGCCGGCGCGGAACTGGCGCGGCGACAGGGTGTCGAGCACGGCCGTGTCGGCGATCACCAGCACCGGCTGGTGGAAGGCGCCGAGCAGGTTCTTGCCCTGGGGCGAATTGATGCCGGTCTTGCCGCCGACGGAGGAATCGACCTGCGCCAGCAGCGAGGTCGGCACCTGCACGAAATCGACGCCGCGGCGCAGGATGGCGGCCGCGAAGCCGGCGAGATCCCCGACCACCCCGCCGCCGAGCGCGATGACGAGATCGTTGCGCTCGATCCTGGCAGCGATCAGCGCCTCGCTGACCTTCTCCAGGCCGGCATAGGTCTTGGAGCCCTCGCCCTCATCGACCACGATCGTGGACGCCGGGATGCCCGCCTCCGCCAGGATCGCCTCGGCCGGCTTCAGCCAATGCGCGGCCACGGTACGGTCGGTGACGATGGCGGTGCGCACGCCGGGCCGCAGCGCCGCGATCCGCTGGCCGAGTGAAGCCAGCACGCCGCGGCCGATGACGATGTCATAGGCGCGCTCGCCGAGCGCGACGTCGACGATGATCGGATCGGAATGCTTCAGTGGTGCTGTCATCGGAGCGCGCCCATCGCCTGCGGAGGATCGGGTTGAACTGGATCGGGTTGTGGTCCGGCCGGCCCCGCCTCGGTCTCCGGTGGCGAGAAGAACGCCTGCAGCGCCTCCATGCAGTCCTCGACAACGCGATCATGCGGCACATCGCGCGAGCAGATCGTGAGATCGGCAAGCTGGTAGACCGGCTCGCGCTCGACGAGCAGGCGAGCGACCGTGCCTTCCGGATCGGCGGTCTGCAGCAGCGGCCGGTCGGCCCGCCGCCGGACGCGGCGCATGATCACGTCGGCATCGGCCTTGAGCCACACCGAGACCGCCTTCTCCTGGATGCGCCGCCGCGTCTCCTCGCGCATGAAGGCGCCGCCACCGGTTGCCAGCACCGCCGGACCATTTTCGAGCAGGCGGGCGATCACCCTGGCCTCGCCGTTGCGGAAATAGTCCTCGCCGCGCGACTCGAAGATTTCCGGTATGGTCATGCCGGCCGCGGTCTCGATCTCGGTGTCCGCATCGACGAAGGGCAGCCGCAACCGCGCCGCGAGCCGCCGGCCCACGGTCGACTTGCCGACACCCATCATGCCGACCAGCACGATCAGCCGCTTGCCGAGGCCTGCGAGAATCGCGGCCTCCGGAGCGGCTGGGCTGGGTGCGGGTTGCGTCGTGTCGGTCATCTCCAGGCTTCTAACCCAGCCCCTGCTGCTTTCAAAGGCATCCTGTTCCGTCCCCCCGAGCCAAGGCGAGCTGCCCGGTCTGCCCGACGGGCTTGCAAGGCCGATGCGAACATGTTGGATGAAACCGTTCCCTTTCTGGTGGCCTGCGCGACCGACATGCCCAGCCTGTTCCGCTTCCTGACCGTCATCGCCGTCATCGTCGGCGTGGTCTATGGCGCGATCTACGCGCTGGCGAATTTCGTCAATCCGAAGCCGCGCGAGATGACGGTGACGATCCCGCCCGACAGGTTCCAGAAGAGATGAGCGGCGCCGCTGCGACGAACCGAAAAGCCACAGGGCATTGATTAAGAATTTTGCGGTTGTCTGAGGCGGCCGGGCGCCGCGATATCGGCCAGATTTGCAGTCACCGCTCGCCGTGCCGGCACGAATACCTCGTAGTGATTCGATCGCCTCGGACGCAGCGGATTTCACGACATGAAGGTCAAGGCCTCCGACGCCGGGCTGATGAGCCTGTTCCTCGACATGATGGCCGCCGAGCAGGGCGCCGGTCAGAACACGCTGGACGCCTATCGCCGCGACCTCACCGATCTCTCCGAATTTCTCGGCGGCAAGGCCAACGGCTTCGCCACGGCCGACACCCAGGCCTTGCGCGACTATCTCGCCGATCTCGACACCAGGGGTTTCAAATCCTCCAGCGTGGCGCGGCGGCTGTCGGCGATGCGGCACCTGTTTCGCTTCCTGCTGAGCGAGCGCATCCGCAGCGACGATCCCGCCGCCATCCTGTCGGGCCCGAAACGCGGCCGGCCGCTGCCCAAGGTGCTGTCGATCGGCGATGTCGACCGCATGCTGACCCGCGCCAAGGAGCTCTCCGAGGTCGCCGACGCTTCGCCGTCGCAGCGGCTGCGGGCGCTGCGACTGTATTGCCTGCTCGAGGTGCTCTACGCCACCGGCCTGCGCGTCTCCGAGCTGGTGGCGCTGCCGCGCACCGCGGCGCGCAACGACGCCCGCATGATCGTGGTGCGCGGCAAGGGCAACAAGGAGCGGCTGGTGCCGCTGAACCAGGCCTCGCGCCAGGCGATGGCCGACTATCTCGCCGCCCTGGATGCGCTGAAGCCCGAGAAGAAGGCCAGCGCCACCTTCGGCAAATGGCTGTTTCCCTCGTTCGGCGAGAGCGGCCACCTCACCCGCCAGCACTTCGCCCGCGACCTCAAGGAGCTCGCGGTGGCGAGCGGCCTGCCGGCCCGGCTGGTGTCGCCGCACGTGCTGCGCCACGCCTTCGCCAGCCATCTGCTGCACAACGGCGCCGACCTGCGCATCGTCCAGACCCTGCTCGGCCACACCGACATCTCGACCACCCAGATCTACACCCACGTGGTCGAGGAGCGGCTCAAGAGCCTGGTGCGGGACCTGCACCCGCTGGCCGAGACCTGACCTCGCTTCACACCTTCCCGAAACCAAATCCGCCGGCGTGACGCCCGGCCGGCTTGACTTCGCGCCCGTCTGCCCCGAAAGAGCGCCATCCTGCCCGTTCTCCCGGCACGACGCCTGGGGGCGGCGCACCGATCGCACCCTAAGCTCCTGAAGTCCTTCATCTTCAGGTCCGAAGGCCGAACCGATTTCGTCTCCCAGCGCTCTTCCTTCAGCTCTTCCATGCCGGATCCCATGCGCAGCTACCTCGATTTCGAAAAGCCCGTTGCCGAGCTCGATTCCAAGGTCGACGAACTCCGGGCGATGGCCGCCTCCGGCACCGACATCGGCGAGGAGGTCAGCCGGATCGAGGAGAAGGCCGGCCAGGCGCTGGCCGAGCTCTACGCCAACCTGACCCCGTGGCAGAAGACGATGGTCGCACGTCATCCGCAGCGGCCGCACTTCACCGACTTCGTGGGTGGCCTGATCACCGAGTTCACCCCGCTCGCAGGCGACCGCAAGTTCGGCGAGGACGCCGCGTTGCTGGGCGGCTTCGGCCGCTTCCGCGGCGAGCCGATCTGCGTGATGGGCCAGGAAAAGGGCGCCACCACCGAATCCCGCCTCAAGCACAATTTCGGCATGGCCCGCCCGGAGGGCTATCGAAAGGCTGTCAGGCTGATGGAGATGGCCGAACGGTTCGGCATCCCCGTGCTGTCGCTGGTCGATTCCGCCGGCGCCTATCCCGGCATCGGCGCCGAGGAGCGCGGCCAGGCCGAGGCGATCGCCCGCTCCACCGATGCCTGCCTGGCGCTCGGCGTGCCGAACGTGGCGATCATCACCGGCGAGGGCATGTCGGGCGGCGCCATCGCGCTGACCACCGCCAACCGGGTGCTGATGCTGGAGCACGCGATCTACAGCGTGATCTCGCCGGAGGCCGCCTCCTCGATCCTGTGGCGCGACGGCACCAAGGCGCAGGAAGCCGCCAACAGCATGAAGATCACCGCCCAGGACATGCTGCGTTTCGGCGTGGTCGACACCATCCTCAAGGAGCCGGTCGGCGGCGCCCACCGCGATCCCGCGGCGATGATCGCCGCCACCGGCGAGGCCATCGCCCAGGCGCTCGACGAGCTGAAGGGGCTCGACGCCGACGCCATCCGCAAACAGCGCCGGCAGAAGTTCATCGAGATCGGCCGCAAGCTCGGCTGATCGGGCCGGAGCCGAGCTCCCGGCGCTCGCGGTTTTGTGAGTCTTTCCAGCCGTTTGGCCGCATTTCGGCCCCGCCGGCGGGGTCTGTTGTTTAGGAGTTGTTGACCAAAGCGGCCGGGGCCTTTCGGCATCGCCGGAGCGCGGGTTGCGAGGCTTGGGGTCAAAGGCTACAATTTTAATCAATGGTTTGACGGCATGACGCAGGGTCGACCCGTGATTTATCCAGCTTTCGGGCCGATCGCGTGAGATGAGACTGGGGTGTTGCGGCATGCCGGGTTTGCGGGGAGCTTTGCTTTGATCAACCGCGCTTTCGTCCGGGTTCTGATGACCTCGGCGGTGTTGGCCGCCGGCGCGCTGCTGACGGGTTGCAACAGCGATCAGGTCGCGCTCGCCACCAACGCCAAGGCCAACCAGCCGGTGCCGCCGAAGCTCGTCGCGACGATGGGCGAGAAGGACATGGATCTGCAGTCGCCGATCCTGGTCCGCGTGTTCAAGCAGGAAGCCGAGCTCGAGGTCTGGAAGCAGGACCGCTCGGGCAAGTTCGCGCTGCTCAAGACCTATCCGATCTGCCGCTGGTCCGGCGATCTCGGACCGAAGGTGCGCGAGGGCGACCGCCAGGCGCCGGAGGGCTTCTACTCGATCAATCCGAGCCAGATGAACCCGCAATCGGCCTACTATCTGTCCTTCAACACCGGCTATCCGAACGCGTTCGACAAGGCGCTCGGCCGCACCGGCTCGCAGCTGATGGTGCATGGCGACTGCTCCTCGCGCGGCTGCTTCGCGATGACCGACGAGCAGATCGCCGAGATCTATGCGCTCGGGCGCGAGTCCTTCTTCGGCGGCCAGCGCGCCTTCCAGTTCCAGGCCTATCCGTTCCGGATGACGCCGGTGAACATGGCCAGGCACCGCAACAATCCGAACATGCCGTTCTGGCGCATGATCAAGGAAGGCTACGACCATTTCGAAGTCACCCGGCAGGAGCCGAAGGTCGACTTCTGCGAGAAGAAGTACGTCTTCGACGCCCAGAAGCCGCCGGGCGCGACGCACGATCCGGTGTTCGACGCCTCCGCCAAGTGCCCGGCCTACGTCGTGCCCGACGAGATCACCGCCGCCGTGCGCGACAAGCAGCAGGCGGACGAGGCGGAATATGCCAAGCTCGTCTCCAAGGGCACGCCGGTCGCCAAGCTCAACACCGGCATCGATGGCGGCATGAACCCCATCTTCGCCAGCCGCGTGCCGGGCGCCTCCACCGGCCTGTCCGACGCCGGCGAAGCGCCGGGCCTGTCGCTCGCCAATTTCACGCCGGCGCCAGGCACGATCCCCGGTCATGTCAACCCGCCCCGCGCGCCCGGCGCCGACGAGGTCGCCGCGATGCCGGCCAGTGCGGCTCCGGCTCCCGCAGCGGCGCCCTCCACCCGGGTGGCGGCCGTCAGTGCGCCGGAGAAGCCGAGCTTCATGTCGAGCCTCGCCCGCAAGGTCGGGATCGGCGGCAATGCCGCGGCCGACACCAAGGCTGCGACCGCGAAGCCCGAGAGCAAGACCGCGGACGCCAGGCCCTCAGAGATCAAGCCCGCCGAGATCAAGCCTGCGCCCAAGCCGGTCGCGGCGAAGCCCGCCGAGACCCGGCAGGCCGCCGCGCGGCCGCCGTTCAAGCCCGCCGCCGGCGACGCGCCCGCCACCACGGCCTCGGCCCCCGCGCAGACCCAGACCGCGCTGGTCTCCGGCGCCGTACCAGTGCTGCAGTCGAACTCGTTCGACAGCCGGTTCGCAGGATTCAAATAGTAAGCCGTCCATCGAGCGCCGCTTTTTTTGGCGAGATACCGAGGGCCGCCGGACGCTAGCCGCGCGCTCGGGTGCCACCCTCCCCTGGAGGGGGAGGGTCGATCGCACGCGAAGCGGGCGAGCGGGGTGGGATGATCTCTCCACGCATGCTTTTGCGCGCGGAGACATCACCCCACCCCGCCTCACGTTTCGCTTCGCTCCTCGTGAGGCGACCCTCCCCCTCCAGGGGAGCGTGAGCATCGCGTTTGTGGTGCCGTCGTGGTCAGCAATCTCAAACTGCATTTGGGGACGCGCGTCATTGTCCTCGCGACGCTCTTGGCGTCCGAGTGATGCATCGATCTCACCCTCTTCCGAAGCGAGGGTGCAGGGAAGGCCGGACCTCGACTGAGGCCCGTGGCCCGCCTGCGAAAAAAATGCAGGCGGCAGGTACCACAGGTCCAGCCGGACGACCCGGCCCTCCCTGCGCGATAGTTTTAACGGCTGCTTCGCGATCTCCCTGGGGACCGGGCTGTGTTGCCCCCATCACCGGCGAGATGCGCGGGGCATCAACAGCCGGCTTGACCTCAGCATCGGGAGGTCAGGACCACGCGACTTGACCGTGCGAGCCGATGTTGTTCGTCCGCGCGAATGATCACGCTGCAAACCGGCCCGCCCATCACATCCCGCACTCCACGCTTCGTGACGACCGCGCAGCGCCCCTCGTCGATGAGGCGGGACGGACGGAATAATTCACGAAATTCCGAAATTGAGAAGCGGCATATTTTTACTGATGGGACTGGACAGCCCAAATCAGCTTGAACGCGCGGGCAAATTCAGTTTTTCCGCGCAGCGCGTTTCTCATCGTTGGGAGGCATGGACCCGCCCGCCGCACGCGGGATGCAGGACCGAATCGCCCGACGGGCAGAGGCGCCAGCGTCGGCGCCCAAGCCTTCATGGCCGGGCCGGCCGGTTGACGGCTGGAATATCATGTCATATTAAAAGTTACATGAGACCCAACAGCCAGTTGTCCGGCATCCTGCACGTCCTGCTCCACATGGCGGAGCACGACGGTCCGGTCACGTCCGAGGCCCTCGCAGCGATGATGCAGACCAATCCGGTCGTGATCCGCAGAATCATGGCGGGCCTCCGGGACAGCGGCTATGTGCGCTCCGAGAAAGGCCATGGCGGCGGCTGGACGCTCGCCTGCGATCTGGCGACCGTCACCCTGCGCGACGTCTACGATTCACTCGGGCGTCCATCGCTGTTCGCCATCGGCCATCGGAGCGAGACTCCCGACTGCCTCGTCGAGCAGGCGGTCAATGCGGCGCTCGACACCTCCATCCGGGCCGCCGAGACCTTGCTGCTGTCCCGTCTCGGCGCCATCACGCTGGCGGCGCTGAGCGCTGATTTCCACGACCGCCTCGAACGACGCAAGCGACCTCGCAAAGGAGACATTTGTCATGCCGGCTGACATTGCCGACGGCGCTCAGCAGTTCATCCGCGCGTTTTCCGATCCCGAATTCGTCGCGCGCTACACGGATGGTCCACGGCGCTTCGTGCCCGGTCTCGACGGGCTGCACCGGATGACGGCGGTCCTGCTGGCCGAGCGGGCGCCCGAACATGCGAGGGTGCTCGTGCTGGGCGCGGGCGGCGGGCTCGAGCTCACCGCGTTGGCGGAAGCGCAACCATCGTGGACCTTCGTCGGCGTCGATCCGGCGCCGCAGATGCTGCGACTCGCCGAACGCACGCTCGGCGCGCGGACGAGCCGGGTCGAACTGATCGAGGGCACCATCGACGATGCGCCGGCCGGCCCGTTTGACGCGGCGACATGCCTGCTGACGCTGCATTTTCTGGCAGCATCGGAACGGTTGCGGACAGTCCGCGCCGTGCACGACCGGCTCCACCCTGGAGCGCCTTTCGTGGTGGCCCATAGCTGCCTGCCCAACGAGCCCGTCGAGAGATCGCTGTGGCTGGATCGGTACGCGGCCTATGCCGTTGCGTCCGGCACAGACCCCGAGCAGGCCAGGACGATGCGCGCGACCGTCGATGCCAGCGTCAACATGCTGAGCCCAGGGGAGGATGAAGCCATCCTGCGTGACGGCGGCTTTCGCGATGCCCGTCCATTCTTCACAGCGCTGACCTGGCATGGCTGGATCGGCCACGCCTGAACCGCCGCCGAGCATCACACCGATGCGCCCTGAACGATCGCGATCAGAGCCTGCTAATTAGTTGCCCGGCCTGCGCCGGCATCCACGCATGTCCCTCCCCGCGGCCCCCGAAGAGGTGGATGACGCGGCTCGCGGACAGGCTTCGCGCCGGAGCCGTGCCACGTCTCAGCCTGCGTGATGTCGCGCACGGAGCGCCGGGACGCGATCTGCGACAAACGGCGCGTCACCCGAGGCGAGGTGACGCAACCGAGAGGAGCAGGTCATGAGCTTTTGGGATGATATCGGAGATGCCGTCAGTTCCGCCGTGGACGACGTGAAGGACGTCGCGAAGGATGTGGCGGGTGCGGTCGGCGGTGCGGCGGGCGCCGTGGTCGATACGGTCGAGCACGTCGCCGGCGATGCGGCCCATGCCGTGGGCAGCGTGGTGCATGGCATCGGCGCGCTCGGCGGCGAGGCCATCCATACCGTGGGCGGCGTACTCGGCGCGATCGGGCACGGTGCCGAGGCTATCGGCGGCGGCCTGCTTCACACCGTAGGCGACGTCGCGTCGACCGTGGTCCATGTCGGCGGCGACGTCCTCCATACCGGGATCAACGTCGCCGGCGACGTGGCGTCCGGGGTCGGCCACCTGGTACATGGCGACATCGACGGCGTCATCAACGACGTCAAGCATATCGGCGGCGACATCGTCGACGGCGGGCTCAAGGTCGGTGGCGACGTGGCGCATGGCGCCCTCGACGTCGCCGGCGACCTCGCACACACCGCGGTCGGCCTCGGCGAGGCCGGGCTGGAGGCGGCCGGCGCAGTCGGCCACGGCGCGCTCGGCATGGCCGGCACCATCGTCGGAACGGCCGGCGAGGTCGGCATGGACGCGCTCGACGCTGCAGGCGCCGTGGTGAAGGGCGGCTTCGACGCCGGCGTAGCGGTGGCCGACGGCGCCATCGGCGTGGTCACCGACACGGCGTCGGCGGCGGGCCACCTGATCGGCGGACCGATCGGCGAGGCGATCTCCGGCATCGCCCACGGCGCCGATGCGGTCGGCACCGGCATCGTCGATGGCGTCGGCCATTTCGTCGGCGAGGGTCTCAACGGGCTGGCACAGACCGCCGGCGAGTTGAGCCACTCTCTGGGGCAGCAGCTCGACGCGATCGGCCACGACCTGGGCTCGCTGGTCAACGACCTCAGCCATGGCGATCTCGGCGCGGCGATCGGCGACGTCTTCAAGCTGGCCCAGGACGGCCTGCGCAGCGACGGCAGCATCCAGATCGCTCATGCGGGACAGGACGGCGGCAGCCATGGCGGGTTCTGGGACTCGATCGCGCAGGCGATCCATCAGTCCGCCGACAACGTCCAGGGCAGTCAGGGCCCCGGCTTCCCCGGCCCGTTGCACGGCGAGGGCTCGTCGCACAACCCGATCATCGTCGACAATTTCGGCGACCATGGCCATGCGGGCAACACCGGCATCGTACCGCCGAATTTCGACCACGCGCCGGTGGCCGTGCACGACGCGCCGCACGCCGACTACAGCCACATCGTCCAGATGGACGACGCGCATCACTTCGCGATGCATGGCTGAGGCAACGCCGCTCGGCCGGCAGGCATCCCGCCGTGATCGTCACGGCGGGATGTCGCGTCAGGATCGATCGGCGTCGTGCTGGACGATGGCCGGCGGTGCACCGGTGGCCTGCGCGCGATCTCGCGGCAGGGGATCGTTCATCGCCGAGAGCGCGCATAGCGCCAGCGAGCCCCAGACGGCGGCGCTGAAATACAGCGACATCCAGGCGATCTCTTCCTTCCAGTGCTCGAACTCGTGGGTGACGGTCCAACGCGTGGCGGAGTCGCGCAGACCGGCGAGCGGATGCAGGAGTGGCGTGCCGGCGGCGCGCTCGATGCGCCAGCGCTTCACATACATCGGGACGTCGATCACGACCAGGAAGGCGAGATAGCAGGCGATGCCGACGAGGCCCGCGATCAGAAGGCCGCGCACCAGGCCGTCGAACTCCGGCAGCAGCCGGCCGAGGCCGATGCCGACGAACAGGAAGGCCACCGCCCACAGCGAGTTCTCGATCGCGTTGTAGAGGAAATTCCGGGTGACGACGGCGTACCAGGAACAGATCTCCGCGACGACGATCAGCGGCACGATGATGCGGGCCATGTTAACCGCGGTCTCGGCATCGGCGATCGCGCCGAGCTGCGCGAGGATGATGGCCCACTGCGCCGCGAAGGCGATCTCGGCGATGGTCGCGACGGTGCGGCCGATGAACACGCTCGACAGCCAGCTGTCGACCAGGCAGATGCGCTGCACGTCGGCGCGCGGCAGCACCGAGCGGAAGGCGCAGCCGAACACATAGGCCGCCGACAGCGCCAGCATCGAACTGGTCTGGGACGCCTGACCCGACGAACTGCTGCCGCCGTTGAGCTGCCGGTACAGGATGAACCAGAACACGATGTTGGCGAGGCTGACGAGCGTCAGCATCGCCCACCACAGGGCGACCGGGTTCGACAGGGCTCGCGACTGCGCACGCATCCGGGCACTCCAAATTTCATGTGAACGACATCGGATCGTATTAATTCCGTCATGCAGCGGCAACCCATTCCGGCCACGGAGGATCGCAAAAGGCCGTGTGCCGGCGAGCCCTGCGGCCTGCACTGGGAGTTTCGTCACGATGTCCCGAGTTCCCTGCAGCGCGGCGGCCCTTGCGCCTCGATGGTCGGATTCCAAACCCCTTGCATGGATCGGCACGGGCGGAGGTGCTGCCCGCGTTGACGCTTCGCTAACCGCGAATCGCGCGTGCCAAAACCGGTCCCGCCGCGGACCGTAGCTCGGCTGAGCGAGGGTACATTGCCGATGTTGACGATCCTGTCCTGCCTGCCCGCCGATCATGATCTGCGCTACGTCGCCGCCGCACTGCTCGTCTGCGTGCTCGGCTCGATTCTGTCCATGCGGCTGCTCGCGCGGGTCCGTCGCAACGCCGGCCTCCGCCGCTTCCATCTGCTGTTTCTGGCCGGACTCGTGGCCGGTGGCACGGTCTGGACCACGCACTTCGCCGCGGTCCTCGGCTACGACACGCCAGGATACCGCTCGTTCGAGCCGGCGATGACCTTCGCCTCGCTCGGACTGGCGGTGGCCTTTGCGTGGCTCGGCTTCTTCATCACGACACGCACCCAGCGCGGCCCGCTGATCGAGGCCGGCGGCGCGGTGTTCGGCTTCGGCATCGCCGCCATGCATTACAGCGGCATGAGCGCGCTCAAGCTCGACGGCGTGCTGACCTGGAACGTGCCGATGGTGTGGCTCTCGATCGCGCTTGCAACGGTGTTCGGTGCCGTTGCCGCCAACCGCATCGCGCGGCCGGTCACCCGCTTCTGCAAATATGGCAGCTCGCTCGCGATGGTGCTTGCGATCCTGAGCCTGCACTTCACCGGCATGCTCGCGTTGACCCTGGCACCCATGGCGGCCAGCAGCGCGCCGGTGCAGTCGCTGTCGGACAGCCTGATGCTGGTCACGGTCGTCACCGGCATCGGCCTGATCATGGCGATGGCCGCCTCGGCCTACATGATCGACATGCAGGCGACGCAGGAAGCGGTCGAAGGCTATCGGCAATTGGCGCTGCAGGACCCGCTGACCGGCCTGCCGAACCGCAGCGGCCTCGGCCAGCGGCTCGCGCCGCTGCTCACCGAGGGCGACGAGACCGCGCATCTGGCGGTGCTCGCGATCGACCTCGATCGCTTCAAGGACGTCAACGACGCGCACGGCCATGCCGCGGGCGATGCGGTGCTGACGGTGATCGCACAGCGTATTGCATCGACGCTGCAGCCGGGCGAGTTCCTGGCGCGAATCGGCGGCGACGAGTTCGTCGCCGTCAAGAGCGAGATCTTCGCGTGCACCGAGGCGGCGAAGTTCGCCGAGCGGATGCGCGCGCTGGTACTGGCGCCCGTCGAGTGGGAGGAGCGCAGCCTCTCGGTCGGCTGCAGTATCGGCATCGCGCTGCATCCCGACCACGGCCTGACCTCGGACGAGCTTCTCACCCGCGCCGATCTCGCGATGTACCGCGCCAAGAGTCTCGGCCAGGGCAAGATCTGCACCTATGAGCCGTCGATGGACGAGGCCAGCCGGCGCCGCGCCGAGCTCGCGATCGACCTCAAGCGCGCGCTGGTGCGCAACGAGTTCGAGCTGCACTACCAAGTTCAGAACGACACGCAGAGCGGCGGCATCGTCGGCTTCGAGGCGCTGCTGCGGTGGAACCATCCGGTGAAGGGCCGCGTGCCGCCGAACGATTTCATTCCGATGGCCGAACAAACGGGGCTGATCGTCGACATCGGCGACTGGGTGCTGCGCACCGCCTGCGCCACCGCCGCGACCTGGAGCCGGCCGTTCAAGGTCGCCGTCAACGTCGCGCCGATGCAGCTCAACCACGACCTGCCGAAGCGCGTCGCCGAGGTGCTGCGCGAGACTGGATTGGCGCCGGAGCGGCTGGAGATCGAGCTGACCGAGACCGGTATCATCGCCGACCGCCAGCATGCGCTGCAGGTGATGCAGGCCTTGAAGGCGATCGGCGTCACCGTGGCGATGGACGATTTCGGCACCGGCTATTCGTCGCTGTCGACCCTGCAGGTGTTTCCATTCGACAAGATCAAGGTCGACAAGAGCTTCATCCAGTCGGTCGAGACCAGCGTGCACGCCGCGGCGATCGTCAAGGCGACCCTGCTGCTCGGGCGCAGCCTCAACATCCCGGTGCTCGCCGAAGGCGTCGAGACCGAACAGCATCTCGCCTTCCTGCGCGAGGAAGGCTGCAGCAGCGTACAGGGCTTCCTGTTCGGCAAGCCGATGCCGCAGGAGGCGATCAGCCGGATGATTCGTGAGGTCGGAGGTACGCCGGCGGCTGCCGTCGACGTACAGGCCAAGAAGGCTGCGGCCGCGTGAGGGCAGATCTTGTCATCGTGATTGCCTTGCGGCTGAACTGAACAGGCGGCCGCGAATGTGATGGCTCACCCTCCCCTGGAGGGGGAGGGTGACCGCGGCACGCAGCCCGGCCGAGCTCGGCGCAGCGTTACTCAGAACGTGCGGATGATCTTGAAGTCCAGCCCGTCGGCCGCGGCGAGATGCATCGCCATGCCGGCGCGGCCCTGCCGGATCGTCACCTCGCCGCGCGCGCCGGAATAGACGATGTTGCGGCCGGCGGCAGCGAGCGGTCGCAGGGACAGCGAGCCAGCGCGCTCGGCGGCCGCCTTGAGAAAGCGCAGGCCCTCGTAGTTCGACTGGCCGACCGATCCGACCGGCGGCGCATCGGCGCCGAACATCGCGGTGTAGCGGCTCATGAACGCGTCATTGGCCTTGGAGCCGATGCAACTGAAATAGCCGGAGGCCGAATACAGGTTCTCGGTGTTGTCGGCGCCGATGCCGAGCAGCACCGTTTCGTCCACCGCGCCGGCGAGACGCAGGGTGGTCGCGGCGAGGCCCGACTCGCCGAAGGCTCGATTGAAGGTAATGCTGTCGGTGCCGATCAGCGAGATCAGCACGACGTCGGGCCTGGCGGCGCGGATCCGCGCCAGATGCGCCTCGTGATCATCCTCGCCCACCGGCACGAACTCCTCGCCGACCACCTGGCCGCCGGCCTCGGTGATGAAGGTCTTGGTCTGGAGGTGCGACTGCCACGGCCAGACATAGTCGCTGCCGATCAGATACCAGCGCCGGGCGCGCTTGTTCTCCGCCAGCCAGTGGATGGCGGGGCGCGTCTGGCTGTGCGGCGTCTCGCCGATCGCCATCACGCCGGGCGTGCGCTCGCCGCCTTCATAGACCGGCGTATACACATAGGGGATGCGTCCGCGGGTGAGCCGGCGCAGCGCCAGCCTCACCGCGCTGATATGCGAGCCCATGACCACGTCGATGTCGTCGAATTCGAGCGCGTCCCTGGCGCGCTCGGCCACCTCGTCCGCCGGCCCGCCGGAATCGTAGAACGACAACTCGATCTCGCGCCCGAGAATGCCACCGTGGCGGTTGATGTCGGACACCGCGAGCAGCGCGCTGTTGGTCGCGGCCGGCCCCCAGATGCCGGGTGACCCGGAGAAGGTGAGGAAGTTGCCGATGCGCAGCCTGTTGTGGGAGCCGCGCCGCTGGATACGGTCAGGATCGAAGGGGGCGAGTGCAGGAAGGCCGGCCCGCCGGGGCGGGCTCCTGAACAGCAGGGATGGCGGCAGACGGAGACGCCCGGCCGTGACAGATCCTGTCGAGAGCACACCCACTCCTTGGCCGCAACCGTGCCTGGCCCATTGTGGGCCGGCGGTCATACGCCGTCAAAATCAGCACGCGTTCGGCAAATATCCTATTCGAAAATGTTGAATGTTCAAGAATTGGGATGCATATAGATCGGGCAGCTACTGCCGGACATTCATTCAAGTCGGGACCGCAAGCGAAGTTCACCGTGGCCAAACCGCCCCATCCCAACAGCCCCCTCACCGAACATCTCGCCTACCTGCTCGCGCAGGCCAACCGGGAGATCAACCGGCAGCTGGAGTCACGCCTGAGCACCGAGGGCGTGCCCGTCGAGCAGTGGCGCATCCTCAAGGTGCTCTCCGACGGCGAGGGGCACTCGATGGGCGATCTCGCCGACGCGGTCCTGCTGAACCACCCGACCCTGACCAAGATGATCGACCGCATGGTCTCCGACTCGCTGGTCTACCGCCGCCAGGACGCCCACGACCGGCGCAAGGTGCTGATGTTCATCAGCGATCATGGCAAGGCGCTATGCAAACGGCTGAACTCGCTGGCCGCCAGCCAGGAGGCGCACATCCTGGAGAACTACGGCGACAAGGCCACCGGCGAGCTGAAGCGGCTCTTGGAAAATCTGATCGACGCGGCGAGCTGAGGCACGCTGCGCTGCCGACATTCAGGGCTAAGCTCTATCCTCCCGTCATTGCGAGCGCAGCGAAGCAATCCAGGGCCCCGCCCACCACCCTGGATTGCTTCGCTGCGCTCGCAATGACGCGGAAATCGGAGCGGTCTTCGCGTCGCATCAAGACGACTTGACCACGCCTCGTCTCCTCGCCTGCGGCAAATCGGTCGGCTCGCCCGGCAACGCCGGGATAGACGCAAGACGAATCCTCCCTCATCCTGTCCTGTGACGATCGCGACGAACGGGCCGCATAGAGCCCGCGCGCGATCACCGGCGGGACCAAAACCGCCGGACGAGGACACGTCACAGGGAGGACAGGCCATGGGCATTCACCTGCTCGATCGCGCCATCGGCAGCGATTATCCGACATTCGCAAGCACCGCTGACATCCGCGCCTTCGAGCAGACGCCGTATGGCGAACGGATCGCCGCGCAGAGCACCTATGAGGCGTTGAAGTGCGGCGCCTCGGTCAACCCGAACGCGCCGGCGATCCAGTTTCTGCCCAACGCCGATCCGGCCGACACGCCGGTGGAGATCTCCTATCGCGATTTCATCGCCCGGGTGACGCAGGCGGCGAACATGTTTCATGCGCTCGGCGTCGGCCCCGACGACGTCGTCAGCTTCATGCTGCCTTTGGTGCCCGACGCCTTCGTCACGCTGTTCGGCGCCGAGGCCGCCGGCATCGCCAACCCGGTCAATCCGCTGCTCGAACCGCACCAGATCGCCGAGATTCTCGATGCCGCCAGGACCAAGGTGCTGGTGGCGCTCGGCCCCCTGCCCGGCACCGACATCTGGCAGAAGGTCGAGAAGGTGCGCGGCGGCCTCAAGCACCTCAAGGCGATCGTGCAGGTGCATGGCGGCGGCGGGGACCCCGCCAACGGCATTCACGCGTTCAATGACCTGATCGGAGCGCAGCCGGGCGACCATCTCGTCAGCGGCCGGCAGATCAAGGCCAGCGACACCGCCGCCTATTTCCACACCGGCGGCACGACCGGCACGCCGAAGCTGGTGCGCCACAGCCATGGCAACCAAGTCTATCAGGCCTGGGGGATCAACCTGGTCCTGAAGGCCAAGCCCGGCGGCACCTTGCTGTTCGGCATGCCGCTGTTTCATGTCGGGGGATCGCTGACCCAGGCGCTGCAGACGCTGTCGGCGGGCGGGTCCCTCGTCGTGCTGTCGGGCGCCGGCTGGCGCAATCCGAATGCGGTGCGCAACATCTGGGGTCTGGTGCAGCGCTTCAAGCCGGAGACGCTGTCGAGCGTGCCGACCGTGCTCGCCGCGACTCTGGCTGTGCCACAAGGTGCGGCCGACATCTCCAGTCTGCGCTATGCCGCGGGCGGCGGCTCGGCGATTCCGGTCGCCGTGGGGCAGGCGATCATGGACAAGCTCAAGCTGCCGGTGATCGAGGTCTACGGCATGACCGAGACCGCGAGCGTGCACACCATGGCCTATCCGGACCAGCCGATCCGGCTCGGCTCGGTCGGCCTGCCGCTGCCTTACGCGAAGGTGCGGATCGTCAAGCTCGATGCCGACGGGCGCTATGAGCGCGACTGCGCAACGGATGAGATCGGCGTCGTCATCATGGCCGGGCCCGGCGTGTTCTCCGGCTATCTCGACGACGCCCACAACAAGGGCGCCTTCGTCCAGGGACATTGGGTCAATTCCGGCGATCTCGGCCGGCTCGATGCCGACGGCTTCCTGTGGATCACTGGCCGCGCCAAGGACCTCGTGATCCGCGGCGGCCACAACATCGATCCGGCGCCGATCGAGGAGATCCTGTTCCAGCATCCGGCCGTGGGCTTCGCCGCGGTGGTCGGTCAGCCCGACGCCTATGCGGGCGAGCTGCCGATCGGCTATGTGCAGCTCAAGCCCGGCGCGAGCGTGCAACCGGGCGAGCTGGAGGACTGGGTGCGCGCCCGCACTCCGGAGCGCGCCGCGGTGCCGGTGCAGATCATCCCGATCGATCCGATGCCGGTGACCGGCGTCGGCAAGGTGTTCAAGCCGCAACTGCGCTGGGACGCCGCGACGCGGGTGTTCGCCAAGGTGTTGTCGCAACTGACCGACCGCGGCATCGATTGCAGCGTCAAGGTCGGCCCGCACGGCAGCCACGGCAGCATCGCCACGGTGACGTTGCGCAACGTGCCGGCGGAAAGCCGCGAGGCGATCGCAAACGAGGTGCATACGCTGCTCGCGCCGTTCGTGATCCGGCACGAGGTGGTGATGGAGTGAGCTGCCCCGAGTCGCCAGCAAAGTTCCCGTATTTTTGCGGCATGTTGCTGGCGGACAACATACAGAACTACCATCAGGTGCTACCACCTCAGCGCGAATGTGCTGAGGTGTCTTGGAATGCTCAAGGTTCTGCTGACTTCAACGGCGATCGCTTTGTCCGGTGCAGCGGCGGCTGCTGCCGATCTGCCGATCACGGCCAAAGCTCCAATTCCGGTCAGGTTCAGCTGGACCGGTTGCTACATCGGCGGTCACGTCGGAGGAGTCGTCAGCACCGACACCACGATCAACGATTTGGGAGCCGTCAGAGACTACAGCGGGGCCGGCGTTGTTGGCGGCGGCCAAATCGGTTGCGATTATCAGTTCGCACCGGCCTGGGTGATCGGCGCCGAGGCCCGCGCTGCCTGGAGCAGCCTGCGAACCAGCCATGGCGGCACGGTCCGAAATCGCATCACCGGTGTGATTCGCCCGTCGCAGTTCATCACGACGAACGATTTCCTGGGCTCTGCAACGGCCCGGCTCGGCTATGTCTACGCCGAACGCTGGCTGGTCTATGCCCGCGGCGGCGCGGCCTGGACGCGCGAGCGCAACGAGGATCCGTTCATCCTTCCGTCTGGAGTCGCCGTCGATCCGAGCACGACCTCAATGCGAACCGGATGGACGGCGGGCGCAGGTGTGGAGTGGGCCTTTGCCCCGCACTGGTCCGTGAATGCCGAGTACAACTATTACGATTTCGGCAAAAGCGGCATCGTAATGACCAACACGGTGCCGGTCGTCAACATCACGGGCTTCGAGGTCAAGGACCGCATTCACGCCGCGACCCTCGGCGTCAACTATCGGTTCTGAGACGCGCTCTACCTCTCCGGGCGTTCAAGGCAACGGACAGGCCTCCGCCGTTCATTGCTAGTTTGGTCCGGTTGCTGATGCGACGGGCAAGGCGATGCCCTTCTCCGCCAAGGCCTTGCGCAACAGATCCGGCCGATCGGAAATGATGCCATCGACGCCGGTGTCGATCAGCCGCGCCATGTCCTCCAGCTTGTTCACGGTCCAGACCACGACCTGCAGCCCGAGCGCATGCGCTTCGGCGACCAACTCCGGCGTGACGTCGGCGAAATAGGGCGACCACACCTTGCCCCCGGCCGCTTTGATCGTGCGCGGCAGCGAGCCGCCGTGATCGGCAGGATTGAAGCCGGCGGTCCAGCGGGTGGCCGCGGTCAACGACACCGTCGGCGCCTTGCCCCGCTGCAGTGACAAATAGACGGTTGGAATCCGAGGTGCGCGTTGCTGTACCAACTGCAGGGTGCGCCAGTCGAACGACTGGATCATGACGCGATCCGCGAACTGCTCAGCATCGATCAGGCCGAGCAGCAGGCTGACGAACCGCGCCGGGTCAGGCGCTTCGTTGGGAAACGCCGGATCGAGCTTGGTCTCGATGTTGAGACGCACATGGTCGTCTCCGGAGCGCCTGACGAGATCGAACACCTGCTTCAGGGGCGGAATGCGCGGCGACACGTCGCCCGCGAGCGGCTGCTGCTCCGGAAACTGCCTGGCATAGTCGCTGCCGGGGCGAATCCGGCCGACATCGTAGGACTGCACCTCGGCCAGCGGCAGGTCGATCAGCAGCGGTCCGGGCGGCGCGACGTAGTTGCCGGAAGCGTCGCGGGCGAGATCGGGATTGAGCCGCCGCTCGTGCGAGACGACCAGCACGCCGTCGGCCGTGGCGCCGACATCGATCTCCAGCGTATCGACGCCCAACGCGAGCGCTGCGGCGAAGGCCTGCAGCGTGTTCTCCGGATGCAGTGCCCGCCCGCCGCGATGAGCCTCGACGTCGAAGGCTGTCGCGGGACTCGCCAGACCGGCCAGCAACAGGGCCGCACAGAGGGAGAGAGTTGGACGGTGCATGGCACCAGCCTACCATGACGGCGCGGATTGCCCATTCCCCTTGTTTCGGCTGGCCTTCTGAATTAGGCCTTTGCCACAGACCGGCGGATAACGCTGGCCACGGATGGATCGAGGGAGGCGATCCGCGCGCTGCACGCGTCGTGCCAGCATCCCTATCGACCCTCCTTTCGAGCTTTGTTTCCCGAGTTCAGGCGCGACGGACCCATGCCCATGACCGACCTTCCTGTCATCATCGCCGGCGGCGGCATCGGCGGCCTCGCGACCGCACTCACCCTGCAGCAGATCGGCGTGCCCTGCGTGGTCTACGAGAGCGTGCGCGAGATGCGGCCGCTCGGGGTCGGCATCAACCTGCAGCCCAATGCCGTGCGCGAGCTGTATGATCTGGGCATTGGCGCCGACGATCTCGATCAGGTCGGCGTGCCCGCGAAGGAATGGGCGCTGGTCGGGCTGAACGGCAACGACATCTATTCCGAGCCGCGCGGGCTGCTTGCCGGCTACAATTGGCCGCAATATGCGGTTCACCGCGGCAAGCTGCACATGCTGCTGTACAGCCGGCTGGTGCAGCGGGCTGGCGCTGATTGCGTACGGCTCGGCAGCCGCGTCAGCGGCTATGAGAAGAACGCGGACGGCACGGTGACGGCGCGCATCGAGCACGCCGATGGCTCGCGATCCGAGCAGCGCGGACGGCTGCTGATCGGCGCCGACGGCATTCATTCGGCGGTGCGCGCGCAGATGCACCCCACGCAACCACCGATCCATTGGGGCGGCGCAGTGATGTGGCGCGGCGTCACCTGGGCGAAGCCGATGCGCACCGGCTCGTCCTTCGTCGGGCTGGGTACTCACCGCCATCGCGTCGTGGTCTATCCGATCTCGCATCCCGACCCGAAGACGGGGCTGGCGCTGATCAACTGGATCGCGGAAGTGACGATGGACAACACCGAGGGCTGGAAGCAGACCGGCTGGTTCCGCCAGGTCCCGGTGCAGGAGTTTGCGCATCACTTCGCCGGCTGGACCTATGACTGGCTCGACGTGCCCGCGCTGATCGCCGGCGCCGATGGCGCCTATGAGAACCCTATGATCGACCGCGATCCGGTCTCGACCTGGGTCGATGGCCCGGTCGCGCTGATGGGCGACGCCGCGCATGCGATGTACCCGACCGGCT
This sequence comes from Bradyrhizobium sp. HKCCYLRH3097, assembly GCF_051167875.1. Lineage (NCBI taxonomy): Bacteria > Pseudomonadati > Pseudomonadota > Alphaproteobacteria > Hyphomicrobiales > Nitrobacteraceae > Bradyrhizobium > Bradyrhizobium sp. HKCCYLRH3097. Next base: position 612,501 of record NZ_JBNPTX010000001.1, on the reverse strand, counting down.
CCAATGGCGCGAGCCAGGCGATCGTCGACGCCCGCGTGCTCGGCACCTGCCTGCTGGCGCACGGCGTGACGCCGGCGGCGCTCGCCGCCTATGACGAGAAACTGTGCGGCCCGATTTCGGCTGTCATCCTGCGCAACCGCGGCGCCGGCCCGTTCGGCCTGCTCAATCTGGTCGACGAGCGCTGCGGCGGGACCTTCACCAATATTGACGAGGTCATCCCACCGGCCGAGCGCGACGCGTTCATGGCCGGCTACAAGAAGGCGGCAGGGTTTGCCATCGAGCAGCTCAATGCCGCGCCGCGGACCATTGCCGAGGGGGCGACGGTCGCGAGCCTGTCAACAACCTGAGATTTGCCTTCGCGGCGATCTGACCCCGTGCATATGAGCGAGTCACCTCCACAGCCGCGAGGCGTGATCGCAATGCTGCGACGACTGGGCCGACTGTCCCTCGCCCTCGCACTCCTGATGCACTCGGGGCACGCCGGCCTTGCCGCCGGCTGCCGCAACACAGCGGCAACGTCGCGGCTCGTGGGCCCGATGATCATGGCCGGCTTCTTCGGGACCAAGGCATCGGATGCCGGATTTCAGCAGATTCTGTCCGATCTCGAGGAGGGGCTGATCGGCGGTGTCGTGATCCTCGGCCGCAATGTCGGAACGTCAGATGATCTCGCCGCGATGATCGATCGACTCCGGTCCTGCAAATGCGCGGCTCCTCCGTTCATCGCCATCGACGATGAAGGCGGAACGGTCGAGCGGCTCGGATCGAATGTCGGCCTTGCGGAAACGCCGTCGGCCGCGGAGATCGCCCGCGGCTCCGTCCCGGCGGCGCGCCGCGCTTACGCGGCACTCGCCGAGAAGCTCGCGACGCTGCACATCAACATGAATCTCGCGCCGGTGGTCGATCTCAACACCAACCCGTCGAACCCGATCATCGGTCAGCGGCAACGCAGCTATGGCCGCGACGCCGACACGGTGGTGCGCTACGCGGCAGCCTTCATCCGGGCGCACCGAAGGCAGGGCATCCTGACGGTGCTCAAGCATTTCCCGGGGCATGGATCGTCCACCGCCGACAGCCACGCCGGCATCGCCGACGTCACGACCACCTGGTCATCGGCGGAGCTGAAGCCGTACAGGCGCCTGATTCGGCGGGGGATGGCCGAGGCGATCATGGTCGGCCATCTCGCCAATACCCGCCGCTGGGGCGGTGTCGCAACGCAGAATGGCGCGCACGCGATCGACCGTCTTCTGCGCCGCGAGCTCGGCTATGACGGCGTGGTCATGACGGATGACCTCGCCATGAAGGCCATTCTCGACGCCAAGCCGCCGGCCACCGCCGCCATCGCCGCCGTCAAGGCGGGCGCCGATATCATCATGTTCACCAAGCTGAGCGACGAGGACCAGACGTCCGACGTCGGCCGCGAGATCAACAGCGCGTTGACAGCAGCCGCTTGCTCACGTGAGCTCCCGTTGGATCTGGTCAAACGGTCGTATGCCCGTGTTCGTGGACTAAAGGCGATGAGCATCCAGCGAGATCGAAGCGGGGGGAGTCATTAACTTGTGTCTAAGCGCCAGATTTTTGTTGATCTGCTTAGCGGTATGTGCGTGGTCGGCCGCTGTATGCTCAGTACATGCGCGGCCTATCGAGAGCGATGCTTGGAAACGCTGCCAATCGTCGGATGCCGACCAGCGGATATCCGGCTGCAGCGAAGTAGTCTCTCAAGGTAGAAGTCCTAAGTCTCGGCTTGCCGACGCTTTGGACGGGCGCTGCTGGGCATACCACGTCAAGGGACTGTATGAACTGGCCGTTGCAGACTGCAGGGCAAGCATATCGCTTCGACCGAACTATTCGTACTCCTACAACAATCTGTCCTCGGCTTTCCTGGGATTGAAGAATTTTGGGGAAGCTGCCAACGCCGCGAGGAAGGCTATCGAGCTAAAGCCTCGGTTCTTTTGGTCCCATCTAAATCTGGCCCGATCACTCGCTGGGCTCGGTGAGCTCGATCGAGCCAGAGCGGAATACCAAATAGCTCTCGCTATTGAACCGAGCAGCTCAGAAGCCACCGAAGAGCTGAGAATTCTTTCAGCTCAGACAGCAGAAAAGTTAAATCAACCTTCTTCTTCTGAAACCTCTACGAGGCCTTCCGGTGGCGCCTCTCTACCTATTTGGTCTAAACCCAGCCGTCGGGTTGCCCTCGTGATCGGCAACTCGAAATACAGTTCCGTTCCGGAGCTTCCAAATCCTGTGAGAGACACGGACCTCATTTCACAAACGCTGAAGTCTATCGGGTTTGACGAGGTAATCGCAGGAAAGAACCTGTCGCGCGATGCTTTACACAAGTTGTTGTTGGAGTTCTCGAAGAAGTCTTCGGAGGCCGACTGGTCGGTCATCTACTACTCGGGACATGGCATCGAAGTGGGTGGCGCCGACTACATGATCCCCGTCGACGCTCACCTCGAATCTGACAGAGATGTAGATTTTGAGACCGTTCCACTCTCCTTGGCAATCTCTGCTGCGGACGGTGCAAGGAAGCTGCGCATGGTGATCATGGATGCCTGTCGCAGCAATCCGTTTCTGAGTCAGATGAAACGGACCATCGCCACCCGCTCGTTAGGGCGCGGCTTGGCTGCCGTCGAGCCGGAGCCGGGATCGCTAGTTATATTTTCGGCAAAGCACGGAGAGACTGCCCTCGACGGAGATGGCTCCAACAGCCCGTTTGCGATAGCGCTCGCAAGCCGGCTGAAAGTCGCCGGTCTTGAGGTCCGTCGCTTGTTTGATCTCGTGCGAGACGATGTGCTCCTAGCGACCAATCGCCGGCAACAGCCGTTCTCTTATGGCTCGCTCTCAGGTAACGAAGACTATTTCTTTGTTGCCAAATGAACTGACTGAATCAAGGGCAGTTTCGGAACTCGACGGCTCTTAAATCTAGCTCGATCGGCGGAGCGACATTCGGGTCTTTCCACCCATCCGTCGCTTCGCTCCTTTCACGCGAGCACGTCGAATGTTACTGCCCGGCCCGCGCTTACGCGTAGCGGCCGTGGCAGTGCTTGTACTTCTTGCCGGAGCCGCAGGGGCAGTCCTCGTTGCGGCCCATCTTGCCCCAGGTCGAGGGATCGTTCGGGTTGCGCGCTTCGGCCGGGACCGGGGCGGCGCCCGAAGAGGGCACGAGTGACACGTTGGCGAAGGCCATCTCGTCCTCGCCGGTGCTGGGATCGGCGTGGTGCGCCTGCATCGGCGGCAGCACCGGCTGCTGCTCCTCCGGTGGCACGATCTCGACCCGCATCAGCTGCGCGGTGACGGCCTCGCGCAGATGCGCGATCATCGCCTCGAACAGCGTGAAGGCTTCCGACTTGTACTCCTGCAGCGGATCGCGCTGGCCGTAGCCGCGCAGGCCGATGACCTGGCGCAAATGGTCGAGCATCACCAGGTGCTCGCGCCAGAGGTGGTCGAGCGTCTGCAGCAGGATGGTCTTCTCGACGTAGCGCATCACGTCGGGGCCCCATTGCGCGACCTTGGCGGCCATGCGCTCGTCGGCGTGGGTCTCGATGCGCTTGAGCAACTCCTCGTCGGCGATGCCCTCTTCCTTCGCCCATTCGTCGACCGGCAGGTCGATGTCGAGCACGCGCTTCAGCTCTTCTTTCAGGCCGGCGACGTCCCACTGCTCGGCATAGGCGTGCTCGGGAACGTGCTTGGCGACGAGATCGTCGATGAAGGCGTGACGCATGTCGGTGATCGTCTCGACCACGCTCTCGTCCTGCATCAGCTCGACGCGCTGGTCGAAGATCACCTTGCGCTGGTCGTTCTGGACGTTGTCGAACTTCAGGAGGTTCTTGCGGATGTCGAAGTTGCGCGCCTCGACCTTCTGCTGCGCCTTCTCCAGCGCCTTGTTGATCCAGGGATGGATGATGGCCTCGCCTTCCTTCAGGCCGAGCCGGGTCAGCATGCTGTCAAGCCGGTCGGAGCCGAAGATGCGCATCAGGTCGTCTTCCAGCGACAGGAAGAATTTCGACCGGCCGGGGTCGCCCTGACGGCCGGAGCGGCCGCGCAGCTGGTTGTCGATGCGGCGGGATTCGTGGCGCTCGGAGCCGATGATGTAGAGGCCGCCGGGCTTGGTCACGGTCTTGGCCGGCTTGGAGCCCTTGGCGGGCTCGATCTCGACCGTCTCCTCGGCCTTCAGCACGATCTCGCGGAAGCGGGCGATGTCGGCCTTGATCTGTTCGATCTTGGCGGCCTTCTCGGCCTCGTCGGTGATCCCGGCGGTCTCCTGCTGCAGGCGCATCTCGAGCGAGCCGCCGAGCTTGATGTCGGTGCCGCGGCCGGCCATGTTGGTCGCGATCGTGATCGCGCCGGGCACGCCGGCTTCGGCCACGATATAGGCTTCCTGCTCGTGGAAGCGCGCATTGAGCACCGCGAACAGTTTCGCGGGCTTGCCGGCGCGGGCCGCCGCATAGAGCTTGTCGAGCGCGCGCTCGCTGCCGAAATCGATCTGCTTGTAGCCATGCTGCTTGAGATAGGCGGCCAGCACCTCGGACTTCTCGATCGAGGCGGTGCCGACCAGCACCGGCTGCAGGCGCGAATTCGCCCGCTCGATCTCGGCGAGGATCGCGGCGTATTTCTCCTGCTGGGTGCGATAGACCTCGTCGTCCTCGTCGAGACGCGCGACCGGCAGGTTGGTCGGGATCTCCAGCACCTCGAGCTTGTAGATGTCGAACAGCTCGTCGGCCTCGGTGGCCGCCGTGCCGGTCATGCCGGCGAGCTTCTCGTACATCCGGAAGTAGTTCTGGAAGGTGATCGAGGCCAGCGTCTGGTTCTCGGGCTGCACCGGCTGGTGCTCCTTGGCCTCGAGCGCCTGGTGCAGGCCTTCCGAATAGCGCCGGCCCGGCATCATGCGGCCGGTGAATTCGTCGATGATCACGACCTCGCCGTCGCGGACGATGTAGTCCTTGTCGCGGGTGAACAGCGTGTGCGCGCGCAGCGCCTGGTTGATGTGGTGCACGACGGAGACGTTCTCGACGTCGTAGAGCGACTCGCCCTTGAGTTGGCCGGCATCGCGCAGCAGGGTCTCGATCTTCTCCATGCCGGCTTCGGTGAGCGTCACCGTGCGCTGCTTCTCGTCGACCTCGTAGTCGGTCTTGTCGAGCTTCGGCACGAAGGTGTCGATGGTGTTGTAGAACTCCGAGCGATCGTCGAGCGGGCCGGAGATGATCAGCGGCGTGCGCGCTTCATCGATGAGAATGGAGTCCACCTCGTCGACGATGGCGAAGAAGTGCCCGCGCTGGACCATGTCCTCCAGCCGGTACTTCATGTTGTCGCGCAGATAGTCGAAGCCGTATTCGTTGTTGGTGCCGTAGGTGATGTCGCAGGAATAGGCCGCCTTGCGCTCGGCATCGTCGAGGCCGTGCACGATCACACCTGTGGTCAGGCCGAGGAAGCCGTAGATCTGGCTCATCCAGCCGGCGTCGCGGCGGGCGAGGTAGTCGTTCACCGTCACGACGTGGACGCCCTTGCCGGCGAGCGCGTTGAGGTAGACCGCGAGGGTCGCCACCAGCGTCTTGCCTTCGCCGGTCTTCATCTCGGCGATGTCGCCCTCGTGCAGCACCATGCCGCCGATCAGCTGGACGTCGAAATGGCGCTGGCCGAGGGTGCGCTTGGAGGCCTCGCGGACGGTGGCGAAGGCCGGGACCAGGATGTCGTCGAGCGTCTTGCCGTCGGCGAGCTGCTTCTTGAACTCCTCAGTGCGCGCCTTGAGCTGCTCGTCGGTCAGCTTGGCGAGCTCCGGCTCCAGCGCATTGATGGCATTGACACGGGACTGGTAACCCTTGACGCGACGGTCGTTGGCGGAGCCGAATAGCTTACGGGCGAGCGCGCCGATCATTGCTGAAATCCTGCCTCTATGGGTCTGCGTTGCAGCCGTAACTCATGGTTTGGGTTTGCTGTTCCCGACGTGATGCACCGCAGCACCCGCGCCAGCCTCGACCTTCGGCGCCGGGCGGCGTCCGCCACCAGATGAGTGGGAGACAGGCAAACCAGGGTTCAACGGCCAAAAACGCAGCAAAATAAGCGCCATCGCCCTTGAAGCGACCGGGCAGAGATATGGCTGGGGGGGAACGTTGTCAACGGCGCCCGACAGCGGGGCCGTCGTTGCCAACCTGTCGCCGATTTCACGAAATTGACAGACTTTTCGCGTTGCCAAGGCACGGCGATTGGGCGAGTGTCCCGGCCGCCCTGAGGCCTCCCCCTCGAGCCCCCTCTTCTCAACAAGGATTTTCCATGACCACGTCGTTCCCGGTTACGAAAACCGGCCTGCGCCTCGGCCTTGCCACCGCTCTTGCCGGAAGTCTCGCGTTGTCCCTGCTTGCCGCGCCCGCACGCGCCGCCGACGATGCCAACCCGGTGCTGGCCAAGGTGAACGGCGCCGAGATCCGCAAGAGCGACGTGACGCTCGCCGAGGAGGAGCTCGGACAGAGCCTCGCGCAGATGGATCCGGCGACCAAGGACGAGAACGTGCTGTCGTTCCTGATCGACATGAAGCTGGTCGCCAAGGCGGCCGAGGACAAGAAGGTCGCCGACAGCGAGGAGTTCAAGAAGCGCCTCGCCTTCACCCGCAACCGGCTGCTGATGGACAGCCTGCTGGCCAGCGAGGGCAAGGCCGCGACCACGCCGGACGCGATGAAGAAGGTCTATGAGGAGGCCGCCAAGCAGATCGGTGGCGAGCAGGAGGTCCACGCCCGCCATATTCTGGTGGAGACCGAGGACGACGCCAAGGCCGTCAAGGCCGAGCTCGCCAAGGGCGCCGATTTCGCCGAACTCGCCAAGAAGAAGTCCAAGGATCCCGGCGCCTCGGACGGCGGCGACCTCGGCTTCTTTACCAAGGAGCAGATGGTGCCGGAATTCGCCAACGTCGCCTTCTCGCTGGAGCCGGGCAAGATCTCCGATCCGGTGAAGACTCAGTTCGGCTGGCACGTCATCAAGGTCGAGGAAAAGCGCAGCCGCAAGCCGCCGGAGTTCGACCAGGTCAAGGGCCAGATCGAGACCTACGTCACCCGCAAGGCCCAGGCCGACTACGTCGGCAAGCTGCGCGAGGCCGCCAAGATCGAGCGCCTGGACAAGCCGGCCGCCGACGCCGCCAAGCCGGCGGACGCGAAGCCGACCGAGCCGGCGAAGAAGTAAGCGGCTCGGCTACTTGGCTTGAGACAGGACATGGTCGCGTCATAAATGGTGTCGTCCCGGCGAAAGCCGGGACCCATACCGCGTGATGTTTGAAACAGGCACGCGGCCGATACCGGGGCTCCCAACTGGACCCTGTGGTTATGGATCCCGGCGTTCGCCGGGATGACAGCAGTGGGTGCAGTGACATCCACTCCCACAACGACGACCGAGATGATACAGAGCGCTTCCCGCTCATTCCTGCCGGAAGCCTCTCCGATGTCCTCAGCCGTCTCCCCGCTCGCCCCCACCGATGTCCCCGACATGCCCGCCGTTGCGGGCGTCAAGCTCGCGACTGCGGCGGCCGGCATCCGCTACAAGAACCGCACCGACGTGCTGCTGGCGCTGCTCGATCCCGGCACCACCGTGGCCGGCGTGTTCACCCTGTCGAAATGCCCGTCGGCGCCGGTCGAATGGTGCCGGGCCAAGCTGAAGGGCGGCAAGGCACGCGCGCTGGTGGTCAACTCCGGCAACGCCAACGCCTTCACCGGCAAGACCGGCAAGCAGTCGACGGCCCTGACGGCGGCGATCGCCGCCAAGGCGGTCGGCTGCAAGCAGGACGAGATCTTCCTCGCCTCGACCGGCGTGATCGGCGAGCCGCTGGATGCGACCAAGTTCGACGGCGTGCTCGAAGGGTTGGCGGGCACCGCGGCCCCTGAGGACTGGATGGGCGCAGCGCGCGCCATCATGACCACCGACACCTTCCCGAAGGTCGCCACCGCCACCGTCAAGCTCGGAAAGGCCAAGGTGACGATCAACGGCATGGCCAAGGGCGCCGGCATGATCGCGCCCGACATGGCGACGATGTTGTCGTTCATCTTCACCGATGCGCCGATTTCGGCCCCCGCGCTGCAGGCCCTGCTCAAGGCTGGCGTCGAGGACACCTTCAACGCGGTGACGATCGACGGCGACACCTCGACATCCGACACGCTGCTCGCCTTCGCCACCGGGGCCGCCGCGGCGAAGGGCGCACCGAAGATCAGCCGCGCCAGCGATCCGCGCGTGAAGGCGTTCGTGAAGGCGTTCAATGCCGTGCTGGCCGACCTCGCCGAGCAGGTCGCGCGCGACGGCGAGGGCGCCCGCAAGCTGGTCGAGATCATCGTCGAGGGCGCCAAGAGCAAGCCGTCGGCGCGCAGAATCGCGATGTCGATCGCCAACTCGCCACTGGTCAAGACCGCGATCGCCGGCGAGGACGCCAATTGGGGCCGCGTCGTGATGGCCGTCGGCAAGGCCGGCGAGCCGGCCGACCGCGACAAGCTCTCGATCTCCTTCAACGGCATCCGCGTCGCATCGAAGGGCGCGCGCGATCCGTCCTATGACGAGACGGAAGTCTCCGAGGCGATGAAGGCGCAGAAGGTGCAGATCAAGGTGGCGCTCGGCCTCGGCAAGGGCCGCGACCGCGTGCTGACCTGCGACCTGACCAAGGAGTATGTCGCGATCAACGGCGACTACCGATCCTGATTCCGCAACCAACCGCGGCCAGGAAGCGCGCAGCTGCCGGCGCGCTTCCTGGGGCCGAGTCGATCAGCTCGCGATCCGTGCGTCGGCGACCGCCTTCTGGAACAGCGCCTTCATCGCCTCCGCGATGCCCTGCGTCGGCGACACCTCGAAATAGAATCCGTCCGAGGCGCAGGCCTGCATCTTCTGCGCGATCTCGCTGTTCGGCGACGGGCCGAACGGCCCCTTGTTGAAGGGATCGATCCAGCTCATGTACCAGCTGTTGGTCGGCAGTTGCAGATAGGTCGTATAGAGGACCGCGATCTTGATGCCGCGGTTCTTGAGCGTGGTGCAGAGCGCCGGATTGATCGGCGACTGGCAGCGATTGCCGCTGGCCTTTGGCTTCAGGCAGGAGGCGTTGCTCTCGTCCGCGACGCCATCGGAGACGAAGAACAGGTATTTCAGCGGCGAGCCGGTCGTGCCGTCACCAGGCGTCGAGATCTCGTTGTTGATGGCGGGGAACACCGTGGTGAACGGCGTATCCTTGTCGGCCGTGTAGGAATCATTGTTGCCGTAGACGCCCATCAGGTCGATGTTGCCCGCGGCACTCTTGGCGCTGGACAGGCTCGACGACAGCGAAAACAGCGCCCGCAATCCGATCGTCTTCGACGCTGCGCCGAAATCGTAGATCGCCATGCGGAACTGGTTCGTATAGGTCTGCGTCTGCTGCGCCGTGTCCATGAGCTGCTGGGTGGCGCTGCGCAGCACGTCGATCCGGGTGGTCACGTTGAGCGTCTTGGCGAGATTGTAGTAGTTGTTGGAGTCGTTGTAGTCGTGGCAGGCGAAGGCGCATTTGTCGGAGGTCGCATTGACCATCTTGGTCACGTCCGCCGGCGTCGCCGCCACGCCCATCGACGGCGAATTGTCGAGCAGCAGATAGAAATCGATGTATCGCGGCATCGAAGCCTTGGCCGTCGACGAGCCCTGCAGGGTCATGGTCTTGAACCCGACGATGTTCATGAACATCATCGGCACGGTGGCCGAGAACGACACGGTGGCGGTCAGCACCGAGCCGGCCTTCTTCACCTCCGGCGTCAGGCTGGTCAGCGTATAGCCTGAGGTGCCCGACATGTTGCCGTTGAAGATCTTCGCCGCATCGTCATTGCCGGCGGCGATCACGCCGTCCGAGGTCATCGTGCCCGCGGCGATGAAGGCCGGCGAGGTCCGGGACACCGCGCCGACCGAGGCGGCGTCGACCGCCGCCTGCAGCTTGGCGCGCATCTGGTTGGCGCGGCTGTAGTCGACGCCGCAGCCGACCGCGGTGATCAGCGGGACGCAGACGATCGCGAACGTCACCGCGACGTTGCCGCTGACGTCACGCCGCAGGCGGCCGAGCAGGCTGGATAAAATTCGCATGAATGATGCCTAACAAACCATGAGGAGGCCATGGCGTTCACCCGTGAAAATACGCGGCCGGCCATTAAGGTTGGCTTATTTCGACCGTGGAAACCGGGCTCGAAACGGCCTAGGTTAAGATTCCCTCAACAGGCGCACCTGGTTCTCGGACCGGCGCATCCCTCTCAAACCGATCGGACCATGCCCGACCTGAAACTCACGCTCGTGGTCGCCTGCGCGCTCGTCGACGCCGACAATCGTGTGCTGCTGGCGCAGCGGCCGCCCGGCAAGACGCTCGCGGGACTCTGGGAGTTTCCCGGCGGCAAGCTCGAGCCCGGCGAGCGCCCCGAAGCCAGCCTGATCCGCGAGCTCGACGAGGAGCTCGGCATCACCGTGCGCGAGGCCTGTCTCGCGCCGCTGACGTTTGCCAGCCACGCCTATGAGACGTTCCATCTGTTGATGCCGCTCTACATCTGCCGGCGCTGGGAAGGCGTGGTCACCGCGCGCGAGGGACAGCAACTGGCCTGGGTGCGGCCGAACAAGCTGCGCGACTACCCGATGCCCCCGGCGGACATTCCGCTGCTGCCGCATCTGATCGATCTGCTGATGTGAGGATCGCGCAGCGACGTTTCTCCGGGCGAGTTCATGGCCCGTCCGGAACCCCTTGTTTCATTCGTGCAAGGGCGTTTTCGTCGATCCAGTTCTGGCTATTATCGGAAATATAAAATTCATTGCCGTCTGGATCGTAGAACGACACGAATTCAAGCCCGCCATTGAGGTGACAGTGGAAGCGAACTCCCTTTGCAAGCAGAGCGTGGTAGGTCTGCTCCAAATCCGTACAGCTCAGCATGATCGGGGTGCTGCGCGAGGTGTCGCCGGGCGGGCGTAAGGTGAGTTGCAGCATCATGCGCTGCCCGGGCAGGCCTACGGTCAGATCATATCCCCAATTGATGATGCCGCCAGGCGAGCAATGCCGCAGTTCAAATCCGAGTGTATCGACATAGAAGTCGAGTGCAGCTCTTTGATCGGCGACATAGACCGCGACGTAGTCGATCCGGGTAAGCATGGCAGGCGATACCGTGCGACTTGATAGGCGACGACTATAAGGCCCGGCCTTCGGGAGAAAGTCTAGTCGCGGCCTGCTTTCTTCACCGCCGCCTCGAGGCTCGCTGTCGCCGAGCCCGGCTTCAGCGGCTTCTGCTGGCTTTCGTGCGGTGCCCAGCCGGATAACCAGATGATGTCGAAGGTGGCGCGGATGCGGCCGTCGGGGTCGGCGAAGCGTTCGGCATAGATGTGGGCCATGCGCAGCAGGGTGGCGCGGCGCAGCGGCGTGCGGCGCCGCTCGACCAGGCTGTTGGTCGCGCCCATGCGGCGGAGATCCTGCATCAGGCCAAGCGCGCTGGCATAGCGGACCACGACGCGGTCGACGTCGGTGACGGGCAGCGCGAAGCCGGCACGCTGCAACAGCCCGCCGACATCTCGCAGATCGGCGAGCGGCGCGACGCGCGGCGAGACGCCGCCCTCGCATTCGGCTTCGGCCGCCGCGAAGCTCTGCCGGAGCTCGGTCAGCGTATCGCCGCCGATCATCGCCGCCAGCAGCAGACCATCGGGGCGCAAGGCGCGGCGAATCTGCACCAGCAGTCCGGGCAGATCGTTGACGAATTGAAAGGCCAGCGCCGACAGCGCGAGATCGAGCGATTGCGCGGCCAGCAGCAGCCGCTCATCCGCCGTTTCGGGCGCAGCGATATGTGCGAGCTGCGAGAGGCGTCCCGAAAGATACGGCTTCAAGCCCGCGGCCGGCGTCCAGACGTCGGCAGCCGCGGTGAAGGACCGGTTCACCGCGGCAAGGCGATCCGCGACATCCTCGGCGACGCGCTCCAGCAGGAAGGTCTCCGGCGCTGCTGCAGCCCGCCGCTGCCTGAGCGCGAGCAGGCTGCGATCGAACAGAACGGGAGCGGTGACGGGCGGGGTCATGGGGGCTGGTTACGCCGATTCTGGTGGCCGGGCAATGCACCGCTTGAGCCGCGTCCGAGGCCACGCTAACCTACGATGGCCCGAGCCAAAAAATAGCGGCGTTCTCCGATCGAGTTCATTGCGATCATGCTCACGGTCCACCTTCGCGACATCAGCATCGAGGTGGTCGAGGCCTGGCGGTCCGCGTTCGCGGGCGTCGGCGAGGTTCAGGTCTCTCACGGAAGCATTCTGGAACAGCAGGCCGATGCCATCGTCAGCCCGGCGAACAGCTTCGGCTTCATGGATGGCGGCATCGACTTGCACTATGCGCGCTTCTTCGGTTGGCAGATCGAGACAGAGCTGCGCGAGCTGCTGGCCGCGCAACATTATGGCGAGCTTCCGGTCGGACAGGCCGTGATCCTCCCGACCGGACATCCGGAGCTTCGCTATCTCGTTTGCGCTCCGACCATGCGCGTGCCATCGCGCATCGACGGAACACCGAACGTCTATCTCGCCTTCCGGGCCGCTCTGATTGCGGTCCAGGCGCACAACACGAGCGAAGCCGGGCCAATCACCTCCCTGCTGGCACCGGGCATGGGCACCGGCATCGGGGCCGTGCCGCCTCGTCAAGCCGCACGCCAGATGCGAGCTGCATATGATGCGATCGTCGGCGGGCACGGACGCAGGAGCAGGACGGCGCGCGCCATCCTGGGCGAGCATCATGATCTCCTTGCCTGATCCCGTTCGCTCCGTTGTTGGTTCGGTTTGCAGCGTGATGGCCCACGCAGCCAAGCTCGCGCTCGACATTGCACTGCCGACCTTGTGCATCGCCTGCCGCGAGCCGGTCGACGGCGAGGGCGTCTGTCCCGCCTGCTGGGGCAAATTGTCGTTCATCGAGCGGCCGTATTGCCCGAAGCTCGGCATCCCCTTCGTCTACGATCCGGGCCCCGAGCTGCTGTCGATGGAAGCGATCGCGGCGCCGCCGGCGTACGCCCGCGCCCGCGCCGCCGTGCGCTATGACGAGGTCGCCCGCACCCTGGTGCATCAGCTGAAATATCAGGACCGCACCGATCTGGCGCCGATCATGGGCCGCTGGATGGCGCGCGCCGGCCGCGAGCTGCTGGCCGAGGCCGACCTCGTGGTGCCCGTGCCGTTGCACTGGCGGCGCGGCTTCAGCCGCCGCTACAACCAGTCCGGCGCGCTGGCGCGGGCGGTCGCCCGGTCCAGCGGCGTCCGCATGCAGGGTGATGCGCTGCGCCGCGTGCGGGCGACCGAGCAGCAGGTCGGGTTGTCGCGCGCCCAGCGCACCAGCAATGTGCAGGGAGCATTCCAGGTATCTTCAGACCGCCTGCATGACGTGCAGGGGCGCCGCATCGTCATCGTCGACGACGTGCTGACCACCGGCGCGACGGTGGATGCCTGCGCCCGCGCTCTGCTGCGCGCCAAGGCGGCCGAGGTCAGCGTGCTGGTTTTCGCCCGGGTTGTCGATGCGCCCCGCGCTCCCATATAATCTATCGTTCTGAAACAGCTGAGCGCGACATGACCGCTGCGATCGAAATCTATACCCGTCCGGGGTGCGGCTACTGCACGGCCGCCAAATCGCTTCTGACCCGCAAGAACGTTGCCTTCACCGAGCATGACGCGGGCAAGGATCCGACGATTCGGCAGAAGATGTATGATCGTGTCGGCCCGGGCTCGACCTTTCCGCAGATCTTCATCGGCCACACCCATGTCGGCGGCTGCGACGACCTCTATGCGCTCGATCGCGAGGGCAGGCTCGACGCCATGCTGGCGGGAGACAAGGCGACATCATGAGCAACGACCGCAGCTTTACCGCCGCCATGGTGCAGATGCGCACCTCGCTCCTGCCCGAGCCGAGCCTCGAGCAGGGCATCAGGCTGATCCGGGAAGCGGTCGCGCAGGGCGCGGAGTACGTCCAGACGCCGGAAGTGAGCAACATGATGCAGCTCAACCGGACGGCGCTGTTCGAGCAGCTCAAGAGCGAGGCGGACGATCCCTCTCTCAAAGCCTATCAGGTGCTCGCCAAGGAGCTGGGCATCCATCTGCACATCGGGTCGCTGGCGCTGCGCTTCTCGGCAGACAAGGCCGTGAACCGCTCCTTCCTGATCGGCCCCGAGGGCAACGTCCTGGCGAGCTACGACAAGATCCACATGTTCGACATCGATCTGCCGGGCGGTGAGAGCTATCGCGAGTCCGCCAACTATCAGCCGGGCGAGACGGCCGTGATCTCGGATCTGCCCTGGGGTCGTCTGGGGCTGACGATCTGCTACGACGTGCGCTTCCCGGCGCTGTATCGCGCGCTGGCCGAGAGCGGCGCCTCCTTCATCAGCGTGCCCTCCGCCTTCACCCGCAAGACCGGCGAGGCGCACTGGCACACGCTGCTGCGCGCCCGCGCCATCGAGACGGGATGCTTCGTGTTCGCCGCCGCCCAGTGCGGCCTGCACGAGAACAAGCGCGAGACCTTCGGCCACTCGCTGATCATCGATCCATGGGGCGAGATTCTCGCCGAGGGCGGCGTCGAGCCCGGCGTGATCATGGCGCGCATCGATCCGTCGCGGGTCGAGAGCGTGCGCCAGACCATTCCTTCGCTGCAGCACGGCCGCCGGTTCGGCATCGCCGACCCCAACGCGGGTCCGGACTATCTGCACCTGGTGCGGGGCTCGGCATGATCCGCTATGCGCTGCGCTGCGAGCGTGACCATACGTTCGAAAGCTGGTTCCAGAGCTCCTCGGCCTACGATTCGCAGGTGAAGCGCAAGCTGGTGGAATGCCCGACCTGCGGCTCGACCAAGGTCGAGAAGGCGATCATGGCGCCGCGCATCGTCAACAAGAAGGGCCGCGAGGCCGTGCCGGTACCGGCCTCACCGACGCCAGCGCAGGAAGTGATTCCGCCGGGATCGACCGCGCTGATGATGGCGCAGGAGCGCGAGCTGCGCGCCAAGCTCAAGGAGCTGCGCGACCACATCGTCAAGAACGCCGACGATGTCGGCGAACGATTCCCGACCGAAGCCCGCAAGATGCATTACGGCGAGACCGAGCACCGGCCGATCTATGGCGAGGCCTCGCTCGACGAGGCCCGCGAACTGATCGAGGAAGGCATCGAGGTCGCGCCGATCCCGGTGCTGCCGGACGACCGGAATTGAGCAATAGAGACGCCCTCTCCGTCATTGCGAGCGAAGCGAAGCAATCCAGCGCCGGGCAAAGATTCTGGATTGCTTCGCTTCGCTCGCAACGACGGGAGAGAGATCTCGGCCTGCACTCTCTCTTTCGCCGGTGTGACGACATGTCCCCCCTCTCCTCGTCCTGGCAGCTCTGGGCCCTCCTCTCCGCGCTGTTCGCGGCCCTCACCGCCATCTTCGCCAAGGTTGGCGTCGAAGGTCTCAACTCCGATCTTGCCACGCTGATCCGCACCGCGATCGTGCTGGTGACGCTGGCGCTGATCCTGTTTGCGACGGGCCAGCTCACCAGCCCGGGACCGATCTCGACCAAGAGCTGGGTGTTCCTGACGCTGTCGGCGCTCGGCACCGGCGCCTCGTGGCTGTGCTACTTCCGCGCCTTGAAGCTCGGACCAGCGACGCTGGTCGCGCCGATCGACAAGCTCAGCGTCGTGCTGGTCGCCTTGTTCGGCGTCGTGTTTCTCGGCGAACGACCGAGCCTGCAGGGCTGGATCGGCATCGCGCTGATCGCGGCCGGCGCCGTGCTGATCGCGATCAAGGGCTGACTACACGGCGACCAGCAGCGCCACGCCGGCGACGATCAGCGTGATGCCGCCGATCTCGCGCAGCGAAACCGGCTGCTTGAACGAATAGTACGACACGCCCTGCGCGAACAGTACCTCGATCAGCGCGAGCGTGCGGACGTTGGCGGCCGCGGTCAGCGCGAACGCCAGGAACCAGAATTGCGACGCGAAGGCGCCGACGAAGCCGGCCATCATCGACGGCCGCCACAGCGACAGGATTCCGCGCAGGATGTCGGGCGCGCGCGCCAGCAGATAGACGGTGAGGAGCGCCGTCTGCAAGAATAGGCCCCAGACCAGCGTGTACGACGCGGCGGTGACGAAGGACACGCCGTCGACGGTGATGATGGCGCCGCGGAAGCCGACGGCCGACAAGGCGAACGACGCCGCGGCAACCAGGCCGGTCACCGTCGGCCTCAACTCGGCAAAGCTCTTCTCACCGCCGGGCCTGAGCGCGGTGATGACGACGCCGATGGTGGCGATCAGGATCGCGATCACCTTTGGCAGCGAGAGCGGATCGCCGAGAAAGATGAAGCCGAAGATCGCGGTCTGGATCGCCTCGGTCTTCAGATAGGCCGTGGTGACGACGAAGGAGCGGTCGGTCATCGCCAATAGCATCAGCCCGGTGGCGATGATCTGGCTGAGCGCACCGAGCAGCAGCCACGGCCAGAACACCGCCGGCGGCCACGGCAGGTGGTCGCCGGTGGCCAGCAGCACCGCGGTCAGGAACACCAGCGAGAACGGAAAGCCGAACAGGAAGCGGATATTGGTCGCCCCCCAGGTGCCGAGCTTCGCCGTCAGCGACCGCTGCATCGCATTGCGCGCGACCTGGCCGGCGGCGGCGACCAGCGTGAAGGGAATCCAGAGCGAGGTGATGGAGAGCATGCGGCACAATGCAGTAGTGAGATTGGCACCGTGACGACCACGGGGCGCTGGGTCAACAGCGGTGAGGCGGTTCAGCCGCATGTCAGGATTGCAGCTCTCGCCGGAAGGGCCAGGACGGATTGCGTCTTGTGGTAAGCTCGCGCCACACATCCGGTGTCGTCCCTGCGAACGCAGGGACCCATAACCACCGGCTTCAATTGGGTTAGGCGATCCATCCACGCGATGGTGCGGCGATGTACTATGTCTATATTCTCGCCAGCGGCCGTCACGGTACGCTGTACATCGGTGTGACCAACTCGTTACGGACTCGGCTCGAGCAGCATCGCAAGGGCGAAGGCTCGGAGTTCGTGAAGAAGTACGGGGTGTTTCGGCTGGTCTACGTCGAAATCTACACTGTTGCTGCGGAAGCGATCACCCGCGAGAAGCAGCTCAAGCGCTGGAAGCGTGATTGGAAAATCGAACTGATCGAGCGCGACAATCTTGAATGGCGCGATCTCAGCGACCTGATCTCCTAGCGTGCCTCAAACCCCTCCCTGTGGTTATGGGTCCCTGCGTTCGCAGGGACGACACCGGTTATGGAGCGGCAGACGGGTCAAGCCGATGAATGGCCGCGCGCTAAACCATCTGCTCGGCGACCATCATGTAGTTCACGTCCATGTCGGTCGACAGGCTCCAGCGGTCGGCGAACGGGCTGTAGACCACGCCGCTCTGCTCGGTGATGACCAGGCGGTTGTCGAGCAGGTATTTGGTCAGCTCGTCCGGCGTGACGAACTTGCTCCACTCATGCGTGCCGCGCGGCAGCCAGCGCAGCACGTATTCGGCGCCGACGATGGCGAGCGCAAAGCTCTTCCAGTTGCGGTTGAGGGTCGAGACCACCATCATGCCGCCCGGCTTCAGCACCGCGGCACAGCGGCCGAGGAAGGCGCTGACGTCGGTGACGTGCTCGACGACCTCCATCGCCAGCACGATGTCGAAGCGCTCGCGCGGATCCATCTCCTCGATCGTGGTGCAGCGATAGTCGATCGACAGATGACCCTTCTCGGCATGCAGCCTGGCGGCGGCAATGTTGCTGGCCGAGGGGTCGACGCCGACGACCTGCGCGCCCAGCCGCGTGAACGGCTCGCACAGCAGTCCCGCGCCGCAGCCGATGTCGAGCATGCGCAGCCCCGACAGGCAGTTGAGGCTCTTGGCGTTGCGCTCGAATTTCCGGCAGGCGGCATCGCGGATATAGGTCAGGCGCAGCGGGTTGATCTTGTGCAGGGGCGCCATCTTGCCCTTGGGGTCCCACCACGTCTCGGACAGTTTCGAGAACTTCGCGATCTCGGCCGGATCGACGGTCGAGCCGGAGGGAACAGAAGTGCTGCGGGAATCCTGAGGCATTGTCATCGCTGAATACTCAATGATCGAAGCTGCGGCGCCGTACCGGGCTAACGCGCCGTGATGGCGTTCCGGAACGCCAGCGGCTCCGCGATGGTCGAAATGGTTTCCTTGCCCTCGCCCACACCCAAGATGGTGACATCGCCGTAATTGAGAACCCGTCCCATGATGGTCTGGTTGACGTCGACGCTCTCGACCTTGTCGAGAGCCATCTCGAAGGTACGGCGCTTGATGAAACCGGTTTTGTGCACGACACGGCGATTGGTGACGTCCGTCTCGGTGGTCAGGCGATGGAACCAGGCCCGGACCGTCCAATACAGGGCAACAATGGCGATGACGGCGGCGGTGGCCAGGCACAGCAGAACCAGATTGTCGTTCACGGTCATGCGGGAGAGGACGAGCAATCCAAACACGACGATCCAGGCCCCGATCGCCGGCAGGTAGAACATCCAATGTGCATTGGTCGAATACAGCACCTTCTCGCCGGGTTGCAGGATTTCGTCGATGTAACGCGCCATTCCAAAGCCTCTACCTGACCCTGTCACCACAAGGAACCGTCTTGCCCCCAGCCGCGGCGCTATGTATACGCGCGTTTCGGCTGGCGCGCCTCCGGTTTCGCGCCCAGCCGGTCAACTTATCCTCCTGATGGGAATGAGCGCGTCGTCATGGGTCGCCTCGTGCTGAAATTCGGCGGCACATCCGTCGCCAACATCGACCGCATCCGCAACGTCGCGCGCCACGTCAAGCGCGAGGTCGACGCCGGTCATGAGGTCGCCGTCGTGGTCTCGGCCATGTCCGGCAAGACCAACGAACTGGTCGCCTGGTGCACCGAGGCGTCGCCGATGCACGATGCGCGTGAATACGATGCCGTCGTGGCCTCGGGCGAGCAGGTCACGTCCGGCCTGCTGGCGATCGTGCTGCAGAGCATGGGCATCCAGGCCCGCTCGTGGCAGGGCTGGCAGATCCCGATCAAGACCAGCGATGCCCATGCCTCGGCGCGAATCGTCGATATCGACGGCTCCGAGCTGATCCAGCGCTTTCGCGACCGCAAGGAGGTCGCGGTCATCGCCGGCTTCCAGGGCATCAACGCCGAAACCGGGCGAATCACCACGCTCGGCCGCGGCGGCTCGGACACCTCGGCGGTGGCGATCGCGGCCGCCATCAAGGCCGACCGCTGCGACATCTATACCGACGTCGACGGCGTCTATACCACCGACCCCCGGGTGGTGCCGAAGGCCAAGCGGCTCGACAAGATCGCCTTCGAGGACATGCTGGAGCTGGCGTCGCAGGGCGCCAAGGTGCTGCAGGTCCGTTCGGTGGAACTGGGCATGGTGCACAACATGCCGATCTTCGTCCGCTCCTCATTCGACAAGCCCGAGGATATCGACCCGCACGCCAACCAGCCGCCGGGGACGCTGATCTGCAGCGAGGAACAAATCATGGAAAATCACGTCGTGACCGGCATCGCCTTCTCCAAGGACGAGGCCCAGATCTCGGTGCGCCAGATCGAGGACAAGCCGGGCGTCGCCGCCTCGATCTTCGGACCACTGGCGGATGCCAATATCAACGTCGACATGATCGTCCAGAACGTCTCCGAAGACGGCAAGACCACCGATCTCACCTTCACGGTGCCGGCCACCGATTACAATCGCGCGCGCGAGACCATCACCGCGGCCAAGGACAGGATCGGCTATCAGCGCCTGGATACCGCGACCGACGTCGCCAAGGTTTCGGTGATCGGATCGGGCATGCGCAGCCATGCCGGCGTCGCCGCCAAGGGATTCGCCGCGCTCGCCGCCCGCAACATCAACATTCGCGCGATCACGACCTCCGAGATCAAGTTCTCGGTGCTGATCGACGCCGCCTACACCGAGCTCGCCGTCCGCACGCTGCATACGCTCTACGGACTGGACCAGGCCTAGAAAATCCTCCTCCGCGACCACACCTGTCCCGTTCTGTGACAGCGGGACGGGCCGGAGATCGTTCGAAAGCCGTTGACGCCGCCCGCGGTGGCAGGCGTTTTGCTTGGCAAAACAAGCCCTAATTCGCTATACGCCATCGCAGGATGGCAGCCGCAAACTGTGCTCCAGTGATGGTTGTTCTGGTTCGGGCCGGCACTCTGAGCGTGCGATAGTGCCGAATCGAGAAAGCTGTTCGATGCCGCGAGTTTAGCGCCAGATCCGGCCGCGTGCCGGGCTGGCCCCAGGAAGGGGGATTGTGCCACATGCGAAGCGCGTCGGGAGGCCCCCGCGTCCTGCTCAGACGGCTTCGCGAGACCATGGCGGAGCAGGTCTCGGCACAGGAGCGGCTCGACAAGATCGTGGTGCTGATCGCGGCCAACATGGTCGCGGAGGTCTGCTCGGTCTATGTGCTGCGTGTCGACAACACGCTCGAGCTCTACGCGACCGAAGGTCTGAACCGCGACGCCGTGCACATGACCGTGCTGAGCGCGCATGAAGGCCTCGTCGGCCTCGTCGCCAGCGAAGCGACGCCGCTCAACCTGAACGACGCCCAGAGCCATCCCGCCTTTTCGTATCGGCCGGAGACCGGCGAAGAGATCTACCACTCCTTCCTTGGCGTGCCGATCCTGCGCGCCGGCAACACGCTCGGCGTGCTGGTGGTGCAGAACCGCGCCAAGCGCACCTATGTCGAGGAAGAGGTCGAGGCGCTGCAGACCACCGCGATGGTGCTCGCCGAGATGATCGCCTCCGGCGAGCTCGCGGCACTGGCGCAGCCCGGCGCCGAGCCGGCGGCGCGGCACTCGATCCACAAGACCGGCACGGTGCTGTCCGATGGCATCGCGCTCGGCCATGTCGTGCTGCACGAGCCGCGCGTCGTCATCAACAATTACATCGCCGAGGACCTGCCCAAGGAGATCAAGCGGCTCGACGCCGCGCTGCTCAAGCTGCGCGCCGACCTCGACCGCATGCTGGAGCGCGGCGACGTCGCCGATGGCGGCGAGCACCGCGAGGTGCTCGAAGCCTATCGCATGTTCGCCAACGACCAGGGCTGGTCGCACAAGCTGCACGAGGCGGTGGCGACCGGCCTCACGGCGGAAGCCGCCGTCGAGCGCGTGCAGTCGGACACCCGCGCCCGCATGCTGCGCTCGACCGATCCGTATCTGCGCGAGCGGCTGCACGACCTCGAGGATCTCGGCTACCGGCTGCTACGTCAGCTCGTCGGCCAGGACCACGCGCCGCGGCGCGAGCACCTGCCGGACAACGCCATCCTGATCGCACGCGCGATGGGTCCGGCGGCGCTGCTCGACTACGACCGCAAGCGGCTGCGCGGCCTCGTGCTCGAGGAAGGCACCGCCAATTCGCATGTCGCGATCGTGGCGCGCGCACTGGGCATTCCCGCCGTCGGCGAGGTGCCGAACGCGCCGGGCATCGCCGATCCCGGCGACGCCATCATCGTCGATGGCACCTCAGGCTCGATCTATGTGCGCCCGTCGTCGGAGATCGAATCCGCCTATGCCGAGCGGGTGCGCTTCCGCGCCCGCCGTCAGGCGCAATATGGCGAGCTGCGCAACAAGCCCTGCGTGACCAAGGACGGCCAGCCGGTCGAGCTGATGATCAATGCCGGCCTGGTCATCGACCTGCCGCATATCGAGGACACCGGCAGCGCCGGCATCGGCCTGTTCCGCACCGAGCTGCAATTCATGGTGTCCGCCAGCCTGCCGCGCTCGAGCGACCAGCTGGCGCTGTATCGCACGGTTCTCGACGCCGCCGGCCACAAGCCGGTCACGTTCCGCACCTTGGACATCGGCGGCGACAAGGCGCTGCCGTACATGGAGACCGTGATCGAGGAGAATCCGGCGCTCGGCTGGCGCGCGATCCGCCTCGGCCTCGACCGTCCGGGCCTGCTGCGCGGCCAGATCCGGGCGCTGCTGCGCGCCGGCGGCGGCCGCTCGCTGCGCATCATGTTCCCGATGATCTCGGAAGTCGCCGAGTTCGACACGGCCAAGGCGATCGTCGAGCGCGAGCTGACCTATCTGCGCCAGCACGGCCATACGCTGCCGGAACGCGTCGACGTCGGCACCATGCTCGAGGTCCCGGCGCTGCTGTATCAGCTCGACGAGCTGCTTTCGAAGGTCGACTTCATCTCGGTCGGCTCGAACGACCTGTTCCAGTTCCTGTTCGCGGTCGATCGCGGCAATGCCAAGGTCTCCGAGCGCTTCGACACGCTGTCGACGCCGATCCTGCGGGCGTTGCAGCAGATCGTGCACAAGGCCAAGGCCGCCAAGCGGTCGGTGTCACTGTGCGGCGAGATGGCCTCCAAGCCGATCGGCGCATTGGCACTGATCGCGCTCGGCTACCGCTCGCTGTCGTTGTCGGCCACTGCGCACGGCCCTGTGAAGGCGATGATCCTCGAACTCGACGCCGGCAAGGCGGCGACGAAGATGGCCGAATGGCTGGCCGCGCCGGCCGGCAGCTTCTCGATGCGGCAGAAGCTGACCGAGTTCGCCGAGAGCGAAGGCCTCGCGCTGTAGCGGGTCTGTCGCGGCCTGCGCGTCTTCCGTTCGTATCGTTTGCTCCTAGAACAGATTGCATCATGTCGTCGCTTCCCCAAGCCAAACTGGATATCCTGCTCGCGCATCACGCCTCGCTCGAGGCGGAGCTGCTCGGCCAGGTCAATTCCGACCGCTACGTGCAGATCACCCGTGAGCTGGCCGAGCTCAATCCGCTGATCGACGCGGTGAAGGCCTATCGCGCCGGCGTCAAGGAGCTCGCCGACACCGAGGCGCTGATCGCCGATCCCACCACCGATGCCGAAATGCGCGCGATGGCCGAGGCCGAGCGCGACGAACTGATCGCGCGCCGCGGCGAGCTGGAGCAGAAGATCCGCGTCGCGCTGCTGCCGAAGGATGCGATGGACGACCGCAACGTCGTGCTCGAAATCCGCGCCGGCACCGGCGGCGACGAGGCCTCGTTGTTCGCCGGAGACCTGTTCCGGATGTATGAGCGCTTCGCCGCCCTGCAGGGCTGGAAGGTCGAGGTGGTCTCGGCCTCCGAAGGCACCGTCGGCGGCTACAAGGAGATCGTCGCCGAAGTGCAGGGCCGCGGCGCCTTCGCCAAGCTGAAGTTCGAATCCGGCGTGCACCGCGTGCAGCGCGTGCCCGATACCGAGACGCAGGGCCGCATCCACACCTCCGCGGCGACAGTCGCCGTGCTGCCCGAGGTCGAGGATGTCGACGTCGACATCAAGCCGGACGACCTGCGCATCGAGACCATGCGCGCGCAAGGCGCCGGCGGCCAGCACGTCAACAAGACGGAATCGGCGATCCGCATCACCCATATCCCGACCGGGATCGTCGTGATGATGCAGGACAGCCGCTCGCAGCACAAGAACCGCGCCTCCGCGATGAACATCCTGCGCTCGCGCATCTACGACGCCGAGCGGCAGAAGGTCGACGCGGCCCGCTCGGCCGAGCGCAAGGAGAAAGTCGGCTCGGGCGACCGCTCGGAGCGCATCCGCACCTATAATTTTCCGCAAGGGCGCGTCACCGACCACCGCATCAACCTGACGCTCTACAAGCTGCCGCAGGTGATCGCCGGCGAAGCGCTGGGCGAACTCATCGACGCGCTGACGACCGAGCACCAGGCCGCGCAGCTCGCCGCGCAAGGTGCTGCGGCGTGATGCGCACCGGCGCATTGCAGGAGGCGATGCGACGCTGCCCCGACACAAACGGTGTCGTCCCGGCGAACGCAGGGACCCCTAACCACCGGCCTTCGTGGCTGTCACAGAAGGCAACTCCGACCGCCCGTCCCGCCACGGCACGGCGTATGGCTCCCCGCGTTCGCGGGGATGACGCGTGGAGGGAGTTTGCGCGATGACCGGCCTCATCGCCGGCGTGACGATCGATGCCGCCCGCCGTGCCCTGGCCGCGCGCTTTGCAGATGCGGGCCTCGACTCGCCC
Source organism: Bradyrhizobium sp. HKCCYLRH3097 (assembly GCF_051167875.1). Taxonomy (NCBI): domain Bacteria; kingdom Pseudomonadati; phylum Pseudomonadota; class Alphaproteobacteria; order Hyphomicrobiales; family Nitrobacteraceae; genus Bradyrhizobium; species Bradyrhizobium sp. HKCCYLRH3097. The sequence goes on along the minus strand of NZ_JBNPTX010000001.1, from coordinate 588,575 downwards.
GAGCTCGATGCGCGGCTGCTGGTCGGCCATGCGCTGCAGCTCGAGCTCACCGGGCTCGTGATGCACGGGAGACGACAGCTCTCCCATGACGACGCGCAGCGCCTGGAAACGCTGGTGCAGCGCCGGCTGGCCGGCGAACCGGTCGCCCGCATCCTCGGCACCAAAGAGTTCTGGGGCCTGGACCTGCGATTGTCGGCCGACACGCTGGTGCCGCGGCCGGACACAGAGACTGTCGTCGAGCTGGCACTGGAACATCTCGCGGCCGGCGGCGACCTGAAGCGTCGCTTGCGCATCGCCGATCTCGGCACGGGCTCCGGCGCGATCCTGCTGGCGCTGCTGTCCGAGCTGCCGCGGGCCTTTGGACTCGGTACCGACATCAGCTTGGCCGCGCTGACCACCGCGCGGGATAATGCGCGCGCGCTCGGATTAGCCGACCGCGCCGGCTTCGTCGCCTGCTCCTACGCCGCAGCGCTGTCTGCGGGTTTCGACCTGATCGTGTCGAACCCGCCCTACATCCCATCGTCCGAGATCAGCGAGCTCGACGTCGAGGTGCGCACTCATGATCCGCTGCGCGCCCTGGACGGGGGCAAGGACGGGCTCGACGCCTACCGCGCGCTGATCCCGCAGGCGGCGGCCCTGCTGCGGCCGGACGGCGCTGTCATCGTGGAGGTCGGGCTTGGCCAGAGTGACGAGGTCGCTGCATTGATGGTGAGGGCTGGCCTGACGGCCGATTCCTCGACGATCCGGGCCGATCTGGCCGGTATTCCCCGAACCGTCATGGGCCTAAAAAAGCTCCGGTAAAGGTCGGGGAATGCAGAAAAAGCTCTTGGAATATCCCCCGGGAGCGACTACGTTCCATCCATAGCACCGGTGCAGGCCACGACGAGCGGTATTCACGGAACACCGCCGCGGTCAGATGCCAGAGAGCCGCGCCGGGCGATAGGTTCCAGAACGCAGATCTGCTGAGCGCGAGAGCCCGGATGGCTGCGCAGCCCGCGACTGCAAAGCGAACGAAAGCCTGACTTTGCACTTGAGGTCTTACGCTAAGCAAACTGGGTCGGTCGTGGCGCATGTCGCCTTGGCTGGCTGAATGACGTGGTTCGCCGGTCCCAGGGGCTGGCGGGTGGGGAACGCGTTTTGAACGCGCTTTTGTCGAGAGAATCGGCTGTCGATCACATCGGCATGGGTCAAACCGGCATGTCGGAACCGACATGGGTCGGATGGGACCATTTGGACCGCGCGCGAGGCGTCCGAGCCCGGCGAAGGTATTTCAATACACTCTCGGTATTCCGATAACAATCAGTGCTCAGACAATCGGTGCTCCTAACGCAGGGTTGGAATAAAGGCAGGACATGAGAAACGGTCAGAACAACAAGCGGATGCGCAACCGGAACAGCGGCGGTAACAACAACAATAACCGGCGCGGCCAGAATCCGCTGACCCGGGTGTTCGAGTCCAATGGACCGGACATCAAGATCCGCGGCACTGCCTCTCATGTCGCCGAGAAATATGTCCAGCTTGCCCGCGACGCCCGCTCTTCGGGTGACCCCGTAGCCGCCGAGAACTACTACCAGCACGCCGAGCACTATTTCCGCCTGATTGCCGCCGCGCAGGAGCAGTTCCGCCAGAACCAGCCGCAGCAGCCGCGCAACACCGAGGACCTGACCGTCGACGACCTCGACGATGACGCTGAGAGCTTCTCGCATTTCGGCCAGGAGCCCGGCTTCGTTCCGGCCCAGCCGCAGCCTCAGCCCCAACCCTTCATGCGCGACCGCGAAGGCGGCCAGCGCGAGCGCGGCGACAACCAGCCCTATCAGCGCGAGCAGCAGCCGCGCGAGCACCGCGAAGCGCGTGAGCATCGCGAGCCGCGCGAACACCGCGAGCCGCGGGAACACCGTGAACCCCGCGAACATCGCGAGCGGGAGCCGCGCGAGCACCGGGAGCGGCCGCAGCCCGTCCAGTACCAGCCGCAGCCGCAACCCCAGCCCGTCATCGCCGACAGCGGCGTCGATCGGCTGCCGTCCTTCATCACCGGTCCGCAGCCGCAGATCGCCAATCCCCCGGCCGCCTTCGAGGGCGCTGCCGAGCGCTATCCGCGGCGCCGCCGGCGTCCGCATGGTCCGCGCGCTGAAGCAGCCGCTGCTGCACCGGCGCCGAGCGAGGACCTCAATCCGGGCGAATAGCGATTACCCTCCATCATGACGAAACGGGTGGGCTCTGAGCCCACCCGTTTTTTTTGCGCGGGAGGCGCGCAGGAAAACGGCCCGGGATCATCCTTCGCGCGACGGCGGACCGACCTCGCGGCGACCGGCGCCACCGGATCCGGGGGCCGACGGTGACGGCGCCAGCACCGGTTCGAGCCGCGGGATCAGCCGAATGCGCTCGCGGCGCGCCGGGATCACCCGGTAGACCTGCTTGGTCGCCTCCACGATGTGGACACCGGCGAACGGAAGCGACAGCGCCGCGCCGACGCGCTCCCAGGCCATCGCCGATTTCAGGAACCAGCCGCCGACCGGAGGCATGAACAGCGCCTCGCCCCAGCCGGTCGGCGTGAACCAGGTCTGCCGCAGCAGTTGCGTGATCTGCGAGCGCGAATAGGGCCGGCCATGGCCGAACGGCGTGTTGTCGGTCCGCGTCCAGACGCCGCGCCGGTTCGGGATCACGATGATCATGCGTCCCGCCGGCGCCAGCACCCGCCACATCTCGCGCAGCAGCCCGGCCGGGTCGTCCGACATCTCCAGCGCATGCACGATCAGGATGCGGTCGATCGCCGCATCGGGCAGCGGCAGCGAGAACTCGTCCACCAGCGAGGCCAGCGTCGGCCGCGCCGTCGGCCATTTCAGCACCCCCTGCGCCGCCGGCATGAAGGCGATGCAGCGTTCGGAATCCTCGCGGAACAGGCCGAGATAGGGCGTGGGATAGCCGACGCCGAGCACCCGCTGCCCGGCCGCGCTCGGCCAGCGCGCCCGGATACCGCGGTTGATCAAGAGCCGCGCGACGATCCCGAGGCGACCCGAATAGAAATTTCGCAGATCGATCACGTCCATGACGTCAATGTATCATGCGAGCGCGCGCTGCCGCGCGCCGAATATTGCGTTGCGCCTCCAGCGTTAACGCCATATCTCTGCGCGGGACATCGGAGGCCGCCCCGCAGCGCTGCGCCCGGGCTCCGCTTCCACGACCTTCTGGCATCGCGAGCGCGACTGTCGTGCCTCGCCCGGTCCCGCCGACGGAGACATCATGGCCGCCGACATCCGCGCCTTCACCTGCCTGTCCGACAATTTCGGCTATCTGATCCATGACCCGGCAACCGGTGCGACTGCCTCGATCGACGCCCCCGAGGCCGGACCGATCGTCCGGCAACTGGACGCCGAAGGCTGGACGCTCACCGACATCCTGATCACGCATCATCATCACGACCATGTCGGCGGCGTCGCCGAGCTCAAGCAGAAATATGGCTGCCGGGTGGTCGCGCCCCACGACAAGACGACGGCGATCGCCAACGTCGATCTGCGAGTCGCCCATGGCGATGTCGTGAAGATCGGCGAGTTGCTCGCGCGGGTGCTGGAAACGCCGGGCCATACGCTCGACCACGTCTCCTACGTGTTCGATGCCGACAAGGCGCTGTTTGCGGCCGACACGCTGTTCTCGGTCGGCTGCGGCCGGGTGTTCGAGGGCACCTATCCGATGATGTGGGACTCGCTTCTCAAGCTGCGCGCGCTGCCGGACGACTTCCGGCTCTATTGCGGCCACGAATACACAGCCTCGAACGTCAAATTCGCCCTCACCGTCGACGGCGACAACGCGGCGCTGAAGGCTCGCGCCGAGGAGGTCACGCGGCTGCGTGCCGCCAACCGGCCGACCATTCCGTCGCTGCTGGGCGACGAGAAGACCGCCAACGTGTTCCTGCGCGCCGACGATCCGGCCGTCGCACTGCGGCTGCGCATGAAGGGCGCCAGCGCCGAGCAAGTGTTCGGCGAGCTGCGCGAGCGCAAGAACAAGTCGTAACGGCGAGGACGACGATGGCCACGCTCTCGGCTGCCGACATCATCGCGCGTCTCGGCCTGCAGCCTCATCCGGAGGGCGGACATTTTCGCGAGACCTTCCGCGATCCGGCCGTCGACGCCTCCGGCCGCGCCGCATCGACCTTGATCTATTTCCTGCTCGCGCGCGGCGAGCGTTCGCATTGGCACAGGGTCGACGCGGTCGAGACCTGGCACTTCTATGCCGGTGCGCCGCTGACCTTGCGGATCGCCGCCGAAGGCCAGGCGCCGCAAACGACGACGCTGGGCATCGACCTCGCAGCCGGCCAGCAGCCGCAGGCGGTGGTGCCCGCCCATGCCTGGCAGGCCGCCGAGAGCGCCGGCGATTGGACGCTCGTCGGCTGCACGGTGGCGCCGGGCTTCATGTTCGAAGGATTCGAGCTTGCGCCGCCCGGCTGGGAGCCGGAGGTCTGAGTCAGGCGCTCGCGCCGGCGACCTTCGCGGCCGGCTCGGCGAAGCGCTGGCGCTCCTGGGCGAGGAAGCCGGAAATCGCGTCGGCCGGCATCGGCTTCGCAAAGTAGTAGCCCTGAATGTAGTCCGCGCCCAGACGCCGCAGGCTGTCGAGCTGCTCCTTGGTCTCGACACCCTCGACGACGCACGAAATTTCCATGTCGGCGCAGAGGCCGGTCAGCGACTTGATGATCTTGTGGCTGATCGGGTTGGCGTTGACGTCGCTCACGAAACTGCGGTCGACCTTGAGCTTGTCGAGCGGCAGCCGGTGGACGTGACTGAGCGACGAGTAGCCGGTGCCGAAATCGTCCAGCGAGATGCCGCAACCGATCGCCTTCAATGCCGCGATCGACTGCTCGGCGCGGGCGAAGTCGAAGGTGACGGCGGTCTCGGTGATCTCGAACTCGATGCGGCGCGGCGGCACGCCGCTGGCATGGATGACCGCCAGCAGCGGCAGGACGCCATCCGGCGAACAGATGTCGTGCGCGGAGAGATTGAACGACACGCGAATGTCGTCCGGCCAGGTCCGCGCGGCGGCGAGCGCCTTGACCAGCAGACAACGCGTCAGGCTGCGGATGACGCCGATCCGCTCGGCGGCCGGGATGAAGCTTGCGGGCGACACCGTACCCAGCTTGGGGCTGTGCCAGCGCGCCAGGACCTCGAATCCGGTGGTGCGCGAATTCATCGCGTCCATGATCGGCTGAAACGCCAGGTCCATCTCGGCGTCGAAATCGGCCGTGCGCAACAGGTGCTCGATCACGCTGCGGCTACGGATCTCCGCCTCGAGCTCGGTCGAGAAGATGATGGCCTGGCCGCGGGCGCGGCGCTTGGCGTGGTAGAGCGCATAGTCGGCGCATTCGTACAGCGCATCCGCAACCATGGCCGAGCGCGGATACAACGCAAAGCCGGTCGAGCACGACAGGCCGGTATGGGTCGTGTCGAACTGATAGGGCAGCTTGATGAGGTCGGTGATCTGCCGTCCGAGGTTGAGCAGATCGTCGTCCGTGGGATTGCCGGCGACCACCAGTCCGAACTCGTCGCCGCCGAGCCGGGCGAGATGGACCTGGCCGCCATGGCCGGCACAGGCGTCGCGGATGCGGCGCGCGGCCTCGATCAGCACGCGGTCGCCGACCGTGTGCCCATAGGTGTCGTTGATCGGCTTGAAGCCGTCGAGATCGATGATGCCGACGGCGAGCCGCGTGCCGTCCCGGTCGGCCTCGGCGAAAGCTTGCGTGAGCTCCGAGAAGAAGCGACGGCGATTGGGCAGATCGGTCAGCGAATCCAGATTGGCGAGGCGGAAGTTTTCATCCGACAGCGCTTGCGTCGCCGCCTGCTCCGCGAGCAGCGATTTGCGGCTGGCGACGAGCGCGGCGAAATCCCGATAATAGATGAACAGCACCGTGACCATCGCGCCGGACACGAGCAGCTGATTGACCGCGATCGCCCGCAGCGCGTGAACGCCCGTGGACATGAAGAAGATGACATAGGGCACGATGACCACGAGGGTCACGATCAGGGCTGCGGAGCGCAGGTGCATCAGGCAGAAGATGATGCCGATGACCGTGACCGCCATGTAGAACGCGACCTGCCCCTTGGCGAATGGGTCGCCGTAGGGAAACAACGCGAAGGACCAGACGACGAACAGCGCCCCGATCGGGCCGGCAATCCGGTTGGTGACACGCAGGTTGCGCAGCACCTCGGCGTCGCTGCTGGCGGCCTCGCCCTGCCGCAGCCACCACAGCATGCGCGCGCCGGTAATCGTCGATAGCAACGCCGGCACGGAAATCGTGAGCCACGTCGGCGCCAGCGGCAGGAACGTGTAGGCGAGCGCCAGGCTGTTGGTGATGAGAATGAAATAGAGCAGCGGCACCTGCTTGGAGAACGCCTGGAACTGCGCGCGCGTCAGCTCGGGACTGTCGGCGGGAACGCGAAACAACTCCCCTGCGCGGGCCATGTAACGTCTCACGTCCGGCATTGCCGCCCCGTTGTCAGCACCATTTCGCAGGGACTATCGCTCAGCACGGGTAAAGGGCGGGTTAGGTGCAGACCGCGCCAAACTGTAATCGGCGGTTGTGAGCTACCGGCCGGCGCGCCGGTTTTGCGCACGATTAAGTGCGCATCAAGGATAACCGGCGGATTCGGACCGCCGTGCCGAGTCCGCATGCGAGCCGGCCCCGCCTGACGTCGCTCGACCTGATGCGGTCAGCGCTTGCGCAGGAGGAACATGTCCTTGGCCGCGACCAGACCGCCGCCGGCAATCAGCAGTGCGGCCACCGCCAGGGTGGCGCTCGGCCGGGCATAGCCGGCAACGATCAGGAAAGCCGTCGACAGCAGCGGCGTCGCATAGGATGCGGCACCGAGCACGCGAATGTCTCCGCGCTTCATCCCGATGTCCCAGGCATAGAACGCGGCGCCAACCGGGCCGATGCCGAGACCGGCAACAGCGAGCCACTGCGTCGGGCTGTCGGGCCAGACCGTTCGCTCGACCGCAACATGGACCAGGGCCGCGAGCGCGGACGTCGCCATGCAGAAGCCGGCGACGGCATCGGTCGGCACCGCCTTCAGACGGCGCGAGAGCACCGAATAGATCGCCCACACGAACGCCGCGACGAAGGCGGCCGCGAGCCCCGGCAACTGGCTCGCAGCGAAGCTCGCACCGTTGCCGAGCAACAGCAGCGCGGTGCCGACAAGCCCGATCACGGCGCCGGTCACGTGATGAACCGCGAGCCGCTCCCCCGGCAGAAAGGCCGAAAATAGCACGATCAGCAGCGGCCAAAGATAGTTCAGCAGCCCGGCTTCTGCCGGCGGCGCGAAGCGCAGCGCCAGGAAGTACAGCGCGTGATAACCGAACAGCCCACCGACGCCCACGGCCCACGCCGTCAGCGGCTGCCGCAGCACCCGTAGCCCGTCCGGTCGGCGGACCAGACTGAGCAAGCCGACCGCGCCGCCGATCGCGAAGGTCATCGCCGCAAGCTGGAAGGCGGGGATCGTGCCAGTTGCCACCGTCAACAAGGCGAGCAGCGACCACATCAGGATCGCGGTCAGACCGATCAGGGTCGCATTGCGCTGGGACATCAGGCGGCAGGCTCCGTCACGGCCGGCTCATGCCGGCCACCCACGCCTGCGTCCGTGCGGGAAGCGTCCAAGACGTGAATGCCCGCGGCGAGCGCGGGCATCAGGTTTTCCTTAACCGCAGATGGTGGCCGGAGGCAACGCCGCCGGCGAGGCTCACACCATGTACTGGCCGCCATTGACCGACAGCGTCGAACCGGTGATGGCTCCGGCCTCATCAGCGGCGAGGAACACCACGGCGCGCGCGATCTCCTCGGGCTCGCCGAGGCGCCCCACCGGAATCAGCGGCAGGATGGCTTTCTCGAGCACGTCCTTCGGCACCGCCTGCACCATCTCGGTGTTGATGTAGCCCGGGCAGATCACGTTGACGGTGATGCCGGCCTTGGCCGTCTCCAGCGCGAGCGCCTTGGTGAAGCCGATGTCGCCGGCCTTCGCCGCGGAGTAGTTGACCTGGCCGAACTGGCCCTTCTGGCCGTTGATCGAGGAGATGTTGATGATGCGGCCGAACTTGCGCGCGCGCATGCCCTCGATGACCGGGCGGGTCATGTTGAACAGCGAGCCGAGATTGGTGTTGATCACCGCGCTCCACTGCTCGAGCGTCATCTTGTGGAAGGCCGTATCACGGGTGATGCCGGCATTGTTGATCAGCACATCGATCGGACCGAGATCGGCTTCGACCTTCTTGATGCCTTCGCCGCAGGCCTCGAACGAGCTGACGTCCCATTTGTAGACGGGGATCTCGGTCTCGCTCTTGAACTTCTCCGCCGCGGCATCGTTGCCGCCGTAATTCGCCGCGACCTTGTATCCAGCCGCCTTCAGCGCCTTGCTGATCGCCGCTCCGATACCGCGCGTTCCCCCCGTCACCAACGCCACACGTGCCATGTCGAATCCTTCCCTCGATGACTGATCGCACAGGGACAACCTCTGGCTGCCACCGCGCTTGCCGTTGTTATTGGATCATGAACCTCCGCGCGACGATCAACTTGCCGCACAACCGTCCATGCTCGCTCAACTCCATTTTTTTAGTGGTCGATTATGCGACGTGTTTGACGGACATCAAGAACAAAACGCCCGGCGAGATCGCCGGGCGTTGATCTTTAGTTGAGCTGGACGCGATTGCGAAGGCTGAACGGTTCGCAGTCACTGCCGGCTTTTTAGTCGCGTGCAACGCACAGCGCGATGCCCATGCCGCCGCCGATGCACAGCGTGGCAAGACCCTTCTTCGCGTCGCGCTTCTGCATCTCGTGCAGCAGAGTCACGAGCACGCGCGCGCCGGACGCACCGATCGGATGGCCGATCGCGATCGCGCCGCCGTTGACGTTGACCTTGGCCGGATCCCAGCCGAGATCCTTGTTCACCGCGCAAGCCTGCGCGGCGAACGCCTCGTTGGCTTCGATCAGGTCGAGGTCGGCGATGTTCCAGCCGGCCTTCTTCAGCGCCGAACGCGACGCCGGGATCGGGCCGGTGCCCATGATCTTCGGGTCGACGCCGGCCTGGCCCCAGGACACGATCCGCGCAAGCGGCGTCTTGCCCTCCTTGGCCGCCTGCTTGGCGGTCATCAGCACCACGGCAGCCGCGCCGTCATTGATGCCCGACGCGTTGCCGGCCGTGACCGTGCCGTCCTTCTCGAACGCCGCACGCAGCTTGGCCATGGCCTCGATCGTCGCGCCATGACGCGGATATTCGTCGGTGTCGACCACGGTGTCACCCTTGCGGCTCTTGACCGTCACGGGTGCGATCTCGTCCTTGAACCTGCCGGCCTTCTGAGCCGCCTCGGCCTTGTTCTGCGATGCAACCGCGAACTCGTCCTGCTGCGCGCGCGTGATCTGATATTGCTTCGCAACGTTCTCGGCGGTGTTGCCCATGTGATAGCCGTTGAAGGCGTCCCACAGGCCGTCCTTGATCATCGTGTCGACCAGATCGAGCGAGCCCATCTTCACGCCGGCGCGCAGATATTGCGCATGCGCCGCCATGCTCATCGACTCCTGGCCGCCGGCGACCACGATGTCGGAGTCACCATTGACGAGCGCCTGGTAGCCGAGCGCAACGGACCGCAGGCCGGAGCCGCACAGTTGGTTGATGCCCCAGGCCGGACTCTCGACTGGAATGCCGGCGGCGATCGAAGCCTGGCGCGCCGGGTTCTGGCCCTGCGCCGCAGTCAGGATCTGGCCCATAATGACCTCCGAGACGCGGCCCGGCTCGACGCCGGCGCGCTCCAGCGCGGCCTTGATGGCCACCGCCCCCAATTCATGAGCCGGGACACTGGCGAAGGCACCGTTGAAACTTCCAACCGCGGTGCGGGCGGCGCTGACGATGACGACATCGTCTGACATGAGCATCTCCTGGGGTTCTTGATCTTGGACGTGAAAGCGAGGGCTTGAGACTCGAGGGTATTTGAAATGAAAATGATTTTTTCAGTTCACGGTCGTGCCGGCCCTCCGCAAGCCCCGGATTGGCGAGTGCGCAACCTTCGTCCTTCATCCTGTTAACGTCGTTGCGACATGTCAATTGGCGGCATCAGCAATTCCTGTTGCAGCGCATTCAAATTGGGATGCTTGGCCGTTTCGTGGGCAAGATTTCTGCTGCGGGATTAACCGTTCCGCACAAAACCGTAGCCGAACTCGCTCGAAAGTGATTACGTTATTGCATTGCGTAGCTCTTCGCCCTGCGGCGACGCCGCCGGGTTCCCTGTTCTCGGTTTGCATGTGTGAGCTCATGGCGAAATCTGACCAACCCACCACAATCAAGAAATACGCGAACCGGCGGCTCTACAATACCGGGACGAGTACCTACGTGACCCTCGAAGATCTTGCCTCGATGGTTAAGAACGGGGAGGATTTCCTGGTCTACGACGCCAAGACCGGCGACGACATCACGCGGTCGGTCCTCGCGCAGATCATCTTCGAGCAGGAGAACAAGGCCGGTCAGAACCTGCTGCCGACCACGTTCCTGCGCCAGCTGATCCGCTTCTACGGCGACAGCATGCAGATGGTGGTGCCAAAGTACCTTGAGCAGTCGATCGATACCCTGACCCGGGAGCAGGAGAAATTCCGCAAGCAGATCGCCGACACCTTCAGCGGGACGCCGTTCGCGCCGCTCGAGGAGCAGGTGCGCCGCAACATGGAACTGTTCCAGCAGACGTTCTCGATGTTCAAGCCGTTCACGCCGCCGGTGCGCGCCGACGAGAAGGCCGCCGAGCCGGCCCCGGCCGCCGACGACAACATCGACGAGCTGCGCCGTCAGATGAAGGAAATGCAGGACCGGCTCGATCGCATGTCGGAGCCGAAGAAGGACGAGCAGCAAGGCTGACGCCGAAGGCCGGCGGCTGATCAACCCGCCGCCGGCAGCTCCACCCTGCCGTTACCGATCCACGGCCGATCGACCGAGGCGAGGCCAATCACCCGGCCCTGAATGTAATCGCAGCCCCAGTCGCGCAGCAGCGCGACCGACGCCTCGTCCTGCACCCATTCCGCGACCGTCTTGATCTGCAGCCGTCGCGCCAGCTCGACCAGCGTCTGCACAAAGGCGCGGTCGTCAGCCGAGCGCACGAGGTTCTGCACGAAGGCGCCGTCGATCTTGACGATGTCGACGCCGAGCTTGCGCAGATTGCGGAATGAGGTGTGCCCGGCGCCGAAATCATCGATGGCGATTCGGCTGCCGAGATCTTTCAGCCGCGTCACGAAGCCGCGGAGATCGTCGACGTCCTGGATCTCGACCGTCTCGGTGATCTCGACGATCAGCCGTTCGGCGACCCCAGGATGGGCGCGCATCATGGACTCGATCGAGGCCCACCAGTCCGGATCCATGGTGGTCTCAGGCGAGATGTTGAGGCTCAGGGTGACGTCGGGCGTGCTCGCGAGCTCCGCCACCACCAGCTCCAGAATGCGGTGATCGACCAGACGGATCAAACCGAGCCGTTCGGCGACTGGGACGACGTCCGGCGCCAGCAAGGCCCGGCCGTCATCCTGGCGCATCCGCACCAGGCATTCATAGAAGGCGGGCGCAAGCGTGTTGGCATTCACCACGGGCTCGAACGCTGTGACGATGCGCCGCTCATTGAGCGCGGTCACGATCTCGTCGGTGACGCGGATGTTGACCTTGCGCTGTGCGTCGCGCTCCACGTTCGGCCGCCAGGTCGAGAACGATCCGATGCGGCGGCGCTTGGCGGCGTCGAGCGTCTCATGGGCGCGGTTGACCGCTTCCTCGACCGAGCGCGCGTGACGGGGAACGCTCACGGCGCCGATCGTCGCGGTGACGGCGACCGGACCTGACTTGGTCGGCACCACCTCGTCGCGCACGGTCGCGAGAAAGCGCTCGGCCGCGGTGGTCATGTCGTCCATCGTGCAGTTCTTCAGGATCAGCCCGAACTTGTTGCCCGAGAACCGCCCGAGCGTGTCGCCACCGCGGAGCCGGCCCCGGATGCGCTGGGCGATCTCCAGCACGACGCCGTCGGCGACGTCGAAGCCGAAGGCGTCGTTGATGCGCGCGAGATGATCGATGCCGACCAGCATGAAGGCGCAGGAGAAGCGGAACCGCTGCGACTCCTCGATCACCTCGGCAAGCGTCGCCAGCAGATGCGTTCGGTTCAGCTCGCCGGTCAGCGGATCGTGCCGTGACAGCTTGAGCAGCTGCTCCTCGCGGGCGTGGCGCTCGTTGTTGATCCGCACAATGCCCTGGGCACGCAAGGGCCGCCCATCGGGGCCGGCGAACCAGCAGCCGGTCTCCTCGACCCAGATCAATGGCGCACCGGCGTGGGTGCGCACGCCATATTCGATCCGGTACGGCGTGCCGGCGGCGCCATGCAGCGGCGCCGCCTGGTGCAGGATCTCGGAGCGGATGCTGCGGTCCGGCTCGATGAGCTTGCTGAATTCGGCGCCGTTGCAGAGTTGCGGCAGCGGAACGTCGGCAAACACCGCCCCGACGTGATCGCTCCAGACGATCACGTCGCTCGCCAGATCCCAGACAAAGGCAGCTTGGCCCAGGGACGCCAGGATCATCGCGGTCTGTGGCAATTCGGATGTCAAGGTCGCCTCGTTTCGGCACAGGCCGGCAGGACCGGCGCTGATTTGGGAACGGCCAGCGCGCATCCGCGCGAGCGGCGGCGGCCGAGTTCGCGAATCAGACTACGCATCTCTGGTTAACGGAGAGCATGCCGAGGCGACGAGCGCGTGTCGGAGACGCGTCAACCATGTTTGGAACATGCAGCGCTCCAGAGCGCTTGGAACGGCATTGCTCTTGCGAGATCGAGGAGCGAAAGGCTCCGGCGTCCCAGAACGTGACAATCGCGCCGGCGGTGGTTGGACAATGTTAACGATTGATCAGGACGGCGATCGCCTGGATGGGTCGGAGGAGACCTCCCGCTCCGTGACGCTGCTGCCGAGCGATGCGAGCCATGACCTTCGCGCGCGGATCGTTCGCGCAGCACGCCCCGACGCCGGCTTCGTGACCCATCTGATCGCGACCGCCGAGCAGCTGCCGCAAACCCGCACGCTCAGGCGCGCGGCGGTTGCCGACGTCCACAGTGCCTATGCGGCGAGGCTTCAGCCGGTCACGCGTGCCGGCGGCCGGACCCGAGAAATGATCTGAGCGGCGCGCTCCTGCGCCTCAGGGCTTCGGCGCGTCGGGTTTGGGCGGCTCTGGAGCGCCCGGAGAGGCGGTCTCGGTCTCCTTTGCCTCCGCGACCCAGCCGGTCGTCGGAGCGGGAGCCGGCCGGGGGACCGAGCGGTCGAGCAGCACGGACTCGGCGACCGAAGCAGCAGCCGGCACGGCATCGATCGGCTCTTCAACGACGGGCGCGGCAGCATCCGCCTTCTGAACCTCCGCCTGCTCAACCTCCGCCTTGGCCGGTTCTTTGACCGATTCTCTGGCCGGCTCCTCGATCGGCTGAGGTTCCGGATCAGGCACGGTCGCTTCGGCCGGCGCGGGCATGGAAGCGGGAGCTGCGACGACTGAGCGGGCGGCGCGCTTGGTGCGCAGCGAGACTCCGCCGAAGAAATCGACCATCGCCAGCAGGGTCAGCAGCAGGAAAGTCGAATTCCCGAACTTCTGCCACATCGCGAATTCCGCCGCGGCGCCGCCGAAGACCAGCAGGGACAGCAGATGATCGGTCAGATATTTCCCGTTTGGCTTCGCCGCCTTGATGATTTCGAGCAGCAGCAGCAGCACGCCCAGGGCCAGCAGCATGTCGCCGAGCGAGATCGTCCAGACCTCGCCGGACGGAAGCTGAAGGCGCAGCAGCGTCTCGCTGAACGCGACCCCCGGCATCAGGAAGACGATCATGTTGTAGATCGCCAGCGGGATCAGCAGCAGCGGGAAACCGACCATGGACATCGGTTGAAGCCTTGGATGGCGCGGGCGGCGGCCCGGCGCAAAATCAATCGGTGCGAAGATGATGACAGCGAGACGGGATCACGCGGCACAGATACGCAACGGTCCCGGCGAATCACGTCGCACGGGACCGCTTTCAACCCCATCGATGGCCGAATTCGGGCAGCTTGGAAAGCGGCCCGCGCGGACAATCAGGCGTCTTTCTTCTTCAGGACCTGGCGGCCCTTGTACATGCCGGTCTTCAGGTCCAGGTGGTGCGGACGACGCAGCTCGCCGGAATCCTTGTCCTCGACATAGGTCGGCTTCTTGATGGCGTCAGCCGAGCGGCGCATGCCGCGGCGCGACGGCGAAGTTTTTCTTCTGGGGACGGCCATATCGGTATCCTCTAGGGTATTTTTGCAAGGCATCGTCCGCAAAGGACGGCTGCAGCCATGAAGCTGGCGAGCCCGGATGCCGATCAAGGCCGCGCTTATAGAGGAAGGGGTGCGGCATGGCTAGGGCTCTCCGAGGCATTTTTGGCCAAAATTGCGCCCGCTCGGACCTCACCGCCGCTCCCCCCAGCAGGCCTGCAGGCTGGAGGCCTGGGCCCGCACCATGTAGGTCGCCGACAGCCGCCGCACACCCGGCCCCGGGGCCCGGGCGCTGCGCCGGACGGGGTTCGGCAGGATCGAGGCCATCAGCGCCGCCTCGCGCGGCCCTAAGCCAGCTGCCGAGCGGTTGAACGCGTAATTGGCGCCCGCCTCCACCCCGAATTGGCCGCTGGGACCGAGCTCGGCGATGTTGAGGTAGATTTCGAGGATGCGCCGCTTGCCGAGGACGAGGTCGATCCACAGCGCCAGCGGCAGTTCCAGCGCCTTGCGAACATAGCTGCGGCCCTGCCACAGGAACAGGTTCTTGGCGACCTGCTGGGTGATGGTCGAGCCGCCCCGCGAGACCTCGCCGTCCTCGGCATCGTCCATGACCTCGCGCAGCGCGCCCCAGTCGATGCCGTGATGGCTGCAGAATTTGGCATCCTCCGCGGCCACCACCGAGCGGGGCAAATACGGCGACATCGCCGAAAGGTCGATCCAGTGCCGCGTCACCGGCTGCCCCGTCACCGACCGCCACAGCATCAGGGTCGAGACGGGGTGACCCACGGCATAGAACGGCGTCAGCGCATAGGGCACGAGCAGCACCAGCACGGCGATCACGAGGATGGTTCTGACGGTACGCAAGGGCAGGCGCCGCTCGGTTGGGACCACCGCGGGGGCGGACAATTGGCCGGGATTATCCGACATCTCGATGTGGTTTCCTGCTTTTTTCCGCCGTCGCGGCCGAAAGCCGCCACCGCTCCGGCAATTGACGAAGTCGCCGCCATCAACGATTGTCCGGCGAATTTTGCCCCTGGAGCTCTTGTTAAATGACTGCGACGGCCCTCACCGACTTCACCCAACGCCTGGACAAGACCGCGGAAGAGACCGAAGCCCTGCTCGGCGAGCTCCTCGGCGATGCGCCGCTGGCGGACGAGATCATCAGGCCGAAGCGGCTGATCGAGTCGATGCGCTATTCGAGCCTGAACGGCGGCAAGCGGCTGCGCCCGTTCCTGGTGGTCGAGAGCGCCGCCGTGTTCGGCGTCCCGCGCAAGGGCGCGCTGCTGACCGGCGCGGCGCTCGAATGCATCCACTGCTACTCGCTCATCCACGACGATCTGCCGGCGATGGACAATTCCGACCTGCGGCGCGGGCGTCCGACCCTGCACAAGGTCTATGACGACGCCACCGCGATCCTGGCCGGCGACGCGCTGCTGACCATCGCCTTCGACATCATCACCCGCGACGAGATCCATCCCGATGCCGGCGTCCGCCTCGCTTTGACCCGGGCGCTGGCCCGCTGCGCCGGTGTCGGCGGCATGGCCGGCGGCCAGATCCTCGACCTCGCCGGCGAGGGCCGGTTCGGCGACAGTGGCCCGGTTGACGTCGCCCGCGTCCAGCAGATGAAGACCGGCGCCCTGCTCCGCTTCGGCTGCATCGCCGGCGCCCTGCTCGGCCAGGCCTCGGCGGCCGAGTACCAGGCGCTCGACGACTACGGTCGCGCGCTCGGCGAAGCCTTCCAGATCGCCGACGACCTGCTCGACGTCGAGGGCGATGCCGCCACCCTCGGCAAGCCGGCCGGTGCCGACGCCGAGCTCGGCAAGACCACCTTCGTCACCCAGCTCGGCGTCGAGGGCGCCAGGCAGCGCGTCCGCGATCTGCTCGCCCGCGGCGATGCCGCGCTATCGGTCTTCGGCGCCAAGGGCGACGTGCTGCGGGCCGCCGCGCACTTCGTCGCCGAACGCAAGAGCTGAGGCGAGGCATTGGGCGGAGTCCATCCCGACGATCCGGACCTCGCTCGCTTCACGCGGCTGCCGGCTGCGCTGCGCGTCATCTATGCGCGGCCGCGCACCTTCATATCGCTGGGCCTCGCGATCGTTGCGTTCTTCCTGCTGCCGCCGGCGCTCCGCCTGATCACGCGACTCCTGATCAGCTGGGACATCTTCACCGCGCTCTACCTCGTACTGGTCGCGGCGATGATGCTGCGCAGCGAGCATCATCACATCCGCCGCAAGGCGATCATGCAGGACGACGGCCGTTTCGTGATCCTGCTGGTCACGGCGCTCGGCGCCTTCGCCAGCATCGCCGCGATCGTGCTCGAGCTCGGCGCTTCCAAGCGCGACGCTCCGGCGCTGACGCTGGCGCTGCTCACCGTCTCGCTGTCCTGGGCCGCGGTGCATGCGACCTTCGCCCTGCACTACGCCCATGACTACTACCGCGGCGCCAAGCCTGGGGGCCTGCAATTCCCGAGCGGCGACACGGACGAGCACGCCGACTACTGGGACTTCGTCTATTTCTCCTTCATCATCGGCATGACCGCCCAGGTCTCCGACGTCGGCATCACCGACAAGATCATCCGCCGCACCGCGACCGTGCACGGCATCATCTCGTTCGTCTACAACACCGCGCTGGTCGCCCTGATGGTCAACATCGCCGCCAGCGTAATCTCGTCCTGATCAGTTGCACACCTCGACGCTGGCATTATTGGCGGGGCCGCCGCCGCCGCGATATTCCAGCCGGCAGCCGGGCCTGACGGCGCGGCACAGATAGGCGTCGCAATAGATCTGCCCGCCCGACTTCGGCGGCCGGGCGGCTTGCGTCTGCGGCCTGGTGTAGCCCGGGGCCGTCCCGACGCCGAGACCGCCACCACCTCCGATCCCAACCCCGACGCCCGCACCGGGAGCCGGCATCGGCAGGCCGGCCTCCGGCGCCGCACGGGCGCGGCGGCGCGACGGCACATCTTCGTCGCTGCCATCGCGCTTGGCGACCGGCTTCCTGTCGCGCCGCTTCTCGCATTCATTGTCGTCGTTGACGAACGAACCCTCGGCGCAAACGATGCGAGTGCAGCGGTCGCCGTCCGGCTTGGTGCCATGCTGGCAGACCAGCGGGCAGACGCGCGCCTGCTTGAGCTTGATCGCCTGGAGCGCATCGGCCGAGGCGGCCTGGGTATCGAGCTTGGTGCCGGCATAGCGGTTGAACTGCGACAGCGAGCGGCGCGAGGCCGAGCCCCAATCGCCATCGGCATCCTCGGTGAGGCAGCCGACGCGGCGCAGCTCGAGCTGCACCGACTTGGCGAGATCGGCGGGCTGCGCGGCCGGGGTGAGCGAGGCCACCTGGCCCTGCTGCGGTGCTGCGGGCGTGGGCGCGCCGGGCGAGGTCGCCGCGCGCGGATTGTCGACCGCAGCGAGCTGCTGCTCACCGCGCTTCTTCTCGGCTTCGGCCGCCTGCTGCTGCGCCACCTGATTAGCCTTCTCAGCGACAATCCGAGCCTGCTCCGCCGCCCTGGCCTCGGCCTCCGCCTTGGCGAGCGTCTCCTTGCGCGCGCCCTCGGCGGCGAGCCGCGCCCGCTCGGCCTCGGTGGCGCGGGCCTTTTCGGAAGCGGCGGCGCGATTCTCCTCGGCGGCGAGCTTGTCGAGCTGCAACTTGGCAAGGCTGGCGTAGAATCCGTCGGGATATTGCGCCAGGAAGGCGTTCAGCGCGCCCTTGTTGCCGACCTGCATCGCGAGCTCGTAATCGCGCCGGATGTCGGCCTGCGGGCTCGGCGGCGGCGTCACCGGCATCTGTGTCACGACGCGCGGCACGCCGGGAACCAACGGCACGTCCTCGCCGCCGAGCGAGCCGTACACGAACGGCTCCTGGCGGTTGGCGGTCGCTTTCAGCACCTCGTCGCGGACGAAGCCGAACGCCTTGCGGACGTCGAGGCCGGGGGTCGCGATGTGCCGCGACAGCGCCAGGGTGAACGGCGAGTTCTTGCCGTCGCCGTCCTGCGCGGTCGAGCCGGCCTTGGCGGAATAGGCGATCAGCGTATTCGGGCTGGTCGGCTCGACCTTGGCGAGGCCGCGGCCGAGGCTGCGGGTCGCCACCGTCCGCTGCATGTTGCGCGTGAACGGGTTGTCGCGGCAGGCGTCGAGAATGACCAGGCGCAGCTTCTTCGCCGGCTCGACGGCGACCAGAATACGGTCGAGCGACAGCGTCTCGTCATAGACGTCGGTGTCACGCTCGAGCCGGGCGTCGATCGGGATCAGATAGTTCGCCCCTTCGACCTCCATGCCGTGGCCGGCGTAGTAGACCACCGCAATATCGGCATCGCGGGCGGCGTCGGCGAAATCGCGCAAGGCCCGCCTGGTCTCCCGCGCGGTCAGATCGCGCCGGTAATCGACGACATCGAAGCCCGCGCTCTTGAAGGTCGCCGTCATCACCGCGCCGTCATTGGCGGGGTTCGTCAGTTGCGGCACGTTCTGATAGGCGGAATTGCCGATGACGAGCGCCACCCGCTTGTCGGCGAGCGCGGGGTGGCCGACCAGCAGCAGCGCTGCCGCCAGGATGTAACCGCCCAATCGAAGTGACCAAGACATCGTACCTACCCCCTACCGCTGGGAGACCTGCTGGGACCTGCCTATCAGAGTGCAGCCCATTGGGCTTGTGACCGGGATCACGCAGATTTATTCCCGATCGACCTGGCCTCGGCCATTATAGTCTGTCGCTGGCGCAATGACGCCAGTTCATGCCTTGCCAAGCGCCGTTTTGCATCGAAAATGCGATCCTTGTTTGTCCAGGTTCCCAGGGAGTTGGCCGTGAGCACAGACCGTTCCACCGTCGAGGCCGTCGTTCAGGGCTATTTCGATGCGCTCTACGAGGGCGACGCCGACAAGCTCGGTGCCGTGTTCCACCCCACCGCTGACCTGCGCTGGGTCGAGAATGGCGAGCTCAAGATCCTGACCGTGCCGGACTGGCTGGCCTGGGTGCGCAAGCGCCCATCGGCCAAGGCTGAGGGCAAGCCGCGCGAGGACTTCATCGTCACCATCGATCGTTCGGACGACAAGACGGCCTTCATCAAGGTGCGCTGCCAGCTGCCGCCGCGCTTTTTCACCGATTATCTCGTGGCGATGAAACTGAAGGACGGCTGGCAGATCGTGTCGAAGTCCTACCGCTACGACCTCCGGGATTGACGCCGGCGCGACGACGCCAAGCCCCCAGCCATGGAAGCTCACTTTCAGATATTCCTGATCCTGCTGGCCGTGTTGGCGGGAACCGCACTTCTTGCACGGCGGGCCAACCTGGCGCCGGCGATCCTCCTGATGCTCGCCGGCATCGCGCTCGCCTTCGTGCCGACGATGCCGGCGTTCGCGCTGCCGCCCGAGCTCGTGCTGCTGGTGGTGCTGCCACCGCTGATCTACTCGTCGAGCGTCGCGATGAGCTGGCGCGAGTTCAAGCGCAATCTGCGGCCGATCGTGCTGCTCGCGGTCGGCTGCGTGATCTTCACCGCCTCCATGGTGGCCACCGCGACCCACTATCTTCTCGGCCTGCCCTGGAGCCTCGGCTTCCTGCTCGGCGCCATCGTTGCGCCGCCAGACGTGGTGGCGCCGCTCGCCATCGCCCGCCGGCTGCACCTGCCGCGCCGGGTCATGGTCATTCTCGAAGGCGAGGGCCTCGCCAATGACGCGACCGCGCTGATCCTCTATCGCTTCGCGGTGGCCGCCATCACCACCGGCGCCTTCTCCTTTCCGGTCGCGGCCGGCGAGTTCGGCCTGATCGTGGTCGGCGAGATCGCGTTCGGCATCGGCGTCGGCTGGCTGATGCTGCGCGCCCGTCACTATGCCCGCGACCCGCAGGTCGAGATCACCCTGTCGGTGCTGACGCCGTATCTGGCGTTCTGGATCCCCGAGCATGTCGGCGGCTCCGGCGTGATCGCGACGGTGGCCTGCGGCCTCTACATGAGCTGGAACGGACCGCTGTGGATCTCCTCGGCGACCCGCCTGCAGGGCATCTTCTTCTGGGACCTGATGATCTACCTCATCGAGGGCATGCTGTTCCTGCTGACCGGCTTCCAGATGCGGCTGATCTACGAGAAGTCGAAGGTCTTTCCGCTCGACGACATCATGATCGCGACCGCGCTGGTGCTCGCCATCGTCGTGATCGCGCGCTTCGCCTGGACCTTCCCGGCGACCATCCTGCCGCGCCTCCTGAGCAGTTCGCTGCGCGCGCGCGATCCGCTGCCACCGTGGCGGCAGACCTTCATCATCGGCTTCACCGGCGTGCGCGGCACGGTCTCGCTCGCCACCGCGCTGGCGCTTCCGCTGACGCTGTCGACCGGCGATGCGTTTCCCTATCGCGACCAGATCCTGTTCATCGCCTTCGGCGTGATCTTCTTCACCCTCATCGGCCTCGGCCTGACCCTGCCGGCCGTCGTGCAGTGGCTCGGGGTCGGCAACCAGGGTCGCGCCGAGCATCAGCGCGAGCATGAGCAGGAGATCGCGGCCCGGCGCGAGGCGCTCGACGGCGCCTTGCGGTCGCTGGAGACGATGACCAGCGATCGCAAGCTGTCGGACGAGGTGGTGCGGCTGCTGCGGGCGCGCCACGAGGTCCGGACCAACCAGCTCCCGGAAGGTCTGAAGCCCGAGAACAACGACGCATCCGCGCTCGGCATCGAGCTGACCCGCGAGCTGATCACGGCAGAACGCAAATTCATCCACGTGATGCTGCGCGACGGCAAGATCACCGACGAGACCCGCCGCCGCATCGAGCGCGATCTCGATCTGGAGGAAGCGAGCCTCGCCAACCGGTCGTATGGCGAGCTGCCGTTGTAGGAGCTGAGCGTTGGTCACGCAGTTGTCGGACGCGATGGTGCGGCACATGCCGTTATTTCCCGAGCGGTTTCCCAAACCACCACTGTCATCCCGGCGAACGCCGGGATCCATAATCACCGCGCTTCGTGGGTGGCACATCTCGCAGGGCCAGCGTGCCGCAAACCAGCTTCCGGGAGTGTGGATCCCAGGTCGGCGCCGCACCAACGCATGCGCGTTGGCCCGCTTGCCCGGGACGACAGCGGAGGTTGTCGAACATGGCGCCTCATCCTCGCGCCCGCTTTTCGCGTCCGAGCGTTGATCGGTTTCGCCCTCTCTCGTCGGAGGGCGCAGGGAAGGCCGGGCCCCGACTGAGGCCCGTGGCCCGCCTGCGAAAAGAATGCAGGCGGCAGGTACCACAGGTTCAGCCGGACAAGACCCGGCCTTCCCTGCGCGATGGTTTTAACGGCTGCTTCGCATTCTCCCCGGGGACCGGGCTTGTTTGCCCCCGTCACCAGCGGATCATCACCGCCAGCTTGGCATCAGCATCGGGATGTCAGGACCATGCGACTTGACCGTCCGCGCCATGACGTTCGTCCGCAAGCACTGAAGCTCACTGCGCCACGTCGCGTCCACCGCATCCCGCCTCCACGTTCGTGACGACCGCGAAGCGCCCCTCGTGAGTGAGGCGGGACGGGCGGAAGCATCGATCTGATTTGCCCGACGGCACAAGGCCCGGAGGTGCGACATGGTAACGCGGCGGGCACATCAGCGCTGGCTGCGCCTGCAGCGGCGCAGAAGGAAGCACGCGCTCTCCACGCGTCATTCCGGAGCGCGCGGAGCGCGAGCCCGGAATCCATAGCCACAAGCGGTTACGAGGAGGCGGGATGCCTGTGGCGCCCATCTTCGACCAACGACCGCTTGTGGCTATGGATTCCGGGCTCATTCGCGCTGCTTCAAAATGGCTTCGCCATTTTGCGCGCGAATGCCCCGGAATGACGGCGCGGAGAGAGCCGGGCATAATTTCATCGATGTCAGGTGCTGCACGCGAATGACACGTGCGCAACGCACATCCTCACCGCTCGATCATCCAGCGCGTCACGGCCTGATGGTAGTTCATCGGACCAGGCACGGTCTTGTAGGTCTTCAAGTAACGGAAGCCGGCCTTCTGCAGCGCACGGTTGGGGGCGGTGTTGTAGGCGTGCGGCTCGCAGAACAGCTGCTTGAGCCGCAACCTCTCGAAATAGAAATCGATGCTGCGGCGGACGCATGCAGTGCCGAGGCCGCGGCCGCGCAGCTCCGGTTCGGTGACGTGCAGGTGCATGTGGGCGCGGTTGCCGTAGACGATGCGGTCGCAGCTGGAAAAGCCGATGGCGCGGCCGTCGAGCCGCCAGATCACCAGCAGCGCCGCGCGCTCAGCCAACGGCGTCTCGTACAGTGTCTGGAAGAGTCCGGCCCACACCGGCCTGGTCGGCATCCGCGTCGGGTCGATGCCCATCAGGTCGAGTTGCTCGATGCTCGACGAATAGAAGTAGTCGATGACCAGCGAGGTCTCGGCAAGTTCCATTTCGCGGATATCGAGAGTCATCGAGGCGTCCTCTTCAGCAGGCCTCAAGGTGCTGATCATGCGGGCGGCAGTGGGGCGGCGCCGGCGCGTCCGATTACGTCGGCTGCAGCCGATCCGCGCGCGAAAATTTCAGACCGCGGCGCGCGGCACAAGCAGCCGTCGGTTGCAGGTCGGCTGTCGCTCTCACGGCAGGCCGATTGGACATGAAATCTAGCTGCGGACTCGTTCTCAAGCTCCCCGCCTGCGACTGAGCGATCGCATATGACGATCGGAGTTGTGCGCCCGTCTGCTGCCACATCGTCATGGCCGGGCTCGTCCCGGCCATCCACGCCGCTCGGCATCCTCGGAATGACGTGGATGCCCGGGACAAGCCCGGGCATGACGGAGTAACGAATGGTCAGGCCTTCTCGCCGCAAGCAACCGCGCGATCAACCCAGCGGACAGGAGGCGCCGCTGGCTGAGCCGGGACCAGCGTGCCGCCCTACTCCGCCGCGGTCACGTTCTCCGGCGCTTTCGCGCCGCTGCCGTATCGCTGGTCGATGTAGTCGATCACCAGCGCCTTGAAGTCGGCGGCGATGGTGGGCCCGCGCAGGGTGCGGAACTTCTTGCCGTCGACGAAGACCGGCGCGGCCGGGGCCTCGCCGGTGCCCGGCAGGGAGATGCCGATATTGGCATGCTTGGATTCGCCGGGGCCGTTGACGATGCAGCCCATGACGGCGACGTTGAGCGCCTCGACGCCGGGATATTGCGTCTTCCAGGCCGGCATCTCCTCGCGGATGAAGTCCTGGATCGAGCGCGCCAGCTCCTGGAACGTGGTCGAGGTGGTGCGGCCGCAGCCGGGGCAGGCAGCGACCAGCGGCACGAAGGTGCGGAAGCCCATGGTCTGCAACAGCTCCTGCGCGACCTGAACTTCGAGGGTGCGGTCGCCGCCGGGCTCGGGGGTCAGCGAGATGCGGATGGTGTCGCCGATGCCCTGCTGCAGCAGGATGCCGAGCGCCGCCGAGGAGGCGACGATGCCCTTCGAGCCCATGCCGGCCTCGGTGAGGCCGAGATGGATGGCGTAGTCGGAGCGTGCGGCGAGGTCCTGATAGACCGCGATCAGGTCCTGCACGGCCGAGACCTTGGCCGACAGGATGATGCGGTCCTTGGGCATGCCGAGCTCCTGGGCCCGGGCGGCCGACAGCAATGCCGACTGCACCATGGCTTCGCGCATCACCGCGCGCGCATCGCGCGGGTTCGCGGAAGCCGCGTTCTCGTCCATCAGCTTGCTGAGCAGCTCTTGATCGAGCGAGCCCCAATTGGCGCCGATGCGGACCGGCTTGCCGTATTTGTTGGCGAGCTCGATGATGGTCGAGAATTGCGTGTCCCGCTTGTCCTTGAAGCCGACATTGCCGGGATTGATGCGGTATTTCGCCAGCGCCTCGGCGCAGGCCGGATAGTCGGTCAGCAGCTTGTGGCCGATATAGTGGAAGTCGCCGATCAAAGGCGTGGTGATGCCGCGCTTGTCGAGCTGCTCGCGGATCTGCGGGACGGCCGCGGCGGCCTCCTCGCGGTCGACCGTGATGCGGACCATCTCGGACCCGGCGCGCGCCAGCGCTGCAACCTGGGCCACCGTCTGGTCGACGTCGGCGGTGTCGGTGTTGGTCATCGACTGCACCACGATCGGGGCGCCGCCGCCGACGGCGACGTTGCCGACCATGACGCGGGTGGTCTGATGCCGGGGAGCGGGTCCGGCGACATCGGACGCTGAGGTGTTCTCGGTCAGGATCTCGGGCTTGTTCATGGGCGCTCGGATATCAGGTTTTGGTGACATTCAGCAATGGATCAGTCGCGGCCAGGACCACGCGGTTCGGGCGGTTTACGAGAAAAAGCCCAACGATCACAAGCACGGCAGCCAGGCCAAAGGCCAGCGTCAGGGCGTCATGCAGGATGAAATAGCTCGCCACCACCCCGAATAAAGGGGTGATGAAGGTAAATGCCGACAATTTGCTGGCCGAGTAGGCCTTGATCAGGGCGAACCAGATCGTGAACGTGGTCCCGACCACCCAGATCGACTGGTAGGCCATCAGGCCGATCACGAACGGGCTGGGAACCTGGGTCAACCGCTCCCCGGCAATGAGGGCCGCCAGGGCCATGATCGGGACGGAGACCGCCACCTGGTACCCCAATGCCCGCTCGGGCGCGATGAAGCGCAGCCGGGTGCCTTTGACGAACACCGTGGTCACACCCCAGAGCAGGCCGCCGCCGACCACCAGGAGATCGCCGAGCAGCACGCGGCCGTCGACATCGGCCTGGGGAATGCCGATCGCCAGCGCCACACCGGTGAAGCTGAGCGCCAGCCCGCCCCATTGCGCCGGCCCCATCCGTTCGCCGAGGAAGCGGAACGAGCCGAGCGCGACGAAGAACGGCGCGGTATACAGGAACACGATGGCGCGCGACGCCGAGGTCAGCAGCAGGCCCTGATAGATCAGCACGAATTCCAAGCCGAACAGCAGGCCTGCCACCAGGCCGAGCCCCAGCGTGCCGTCGCGCTCGAACATCTTCACGCCGCGCACCCGCGCGAACACCAGCAGCACCGGCAGCGCACCGAGCGAACGGAAGGTGGCCTGCAGCAGCGGCGGAATTTCAGGCAGCGCGAGCTTCACGGCGATCTGGTTGAACGCCCAGGACAGGCACAGCACGAGGATGACGGCGATCGCGCCCAGACCGAGCGGCCGGGTCGCGGCGGATGAGGTTGACGTTGCGGACACGAGGACGTTGGCTCCCTGGCGCGTTTCGTTTTCTGGACCGCCATCAAGGTGTGGTCAGCTTTGTCTTGGTCGGTCGGAGATGATGCGGACGTAGAGCGGCGGTGCTGGCCTCTCCCTGCGCGCACCGGTCTCGCGCAGAAACTCGAATACGACGGTCATTCACACGTGTACAGCTTGGGCCGCAGTGAGCGTTCTCACGCCGCCTTCTGGCAATGGGCACACAGCCCGGTGATCTCGACGACCGACAGTTTCGGCGTGAAGCCCGATGCCGCGGCGGCCAGCTTCAGGCTTTCCGCGATCGGAGCCGCCGGTACCTCGCCGACGGCGCCGCAGCTCTCGCAGATCAGGAACGCCACCAGCGCGGTCTGCTCGTGGTCATGGGCGCAGGCGAGGAAGGCGTTGCGGCTCTCGATGCGGTGCACCAGGCCGTTCGCCATCAGGAACTCGAGCGCGCGATAGACTGTGATCGGCGCCGGCCGCGCGGCGACCTTGGCAAGTTCCTCGATGATCTCGTAGGCGCCGAGCGGCCGGTGGCTCGACAGCAGCGCCTCCAACACCTGGCGGCGCTGCGGCGTGAACTTCTGGCCGCGCTGGGCGCAGATGCGCTCGGCATGGTCCAGGGCATCGGCCGCGCAGCGGCCATGGTCGTGATCCGGCGCCGGGAAGGTGGGCTTTGCGAGGGTCATTGCCGACAATCTAGCATCTCGGGCCGGTCTCGCCAAAGGCCGCGGCCGAGCCATGCATCTGCGGCGGGGCGGGTGCGCTCGGCAGGGCCATCAAATATTCATAAGCTTGCTTATCATATCCGAGGCTCATTACAGCCAAAGCTTAGTTCCCCCTCTTGGAATCGAGATCAGCCATGACCCGCACGTCGGTGGACGTGAACTTCCTGTTTACGCTCGGCGAGCTGCAGCGCCTGGTGCGCGCCTATGCCGACAAGGAGGCGGCGCGCTTCGGCATGACCCGCGCGCAATGGGCCGTGCTGGCGAAGGTCGAGCGCTACGAGGGGATGAAGCAGTCCGAGCTCGCCGAGCAGATGGAGATGCAGCCGATCACGCTGACACGGCTGATCGACAAGCTCGCCGAGGCCGGGCTGATCGAGCGGCGCGGCGACGACAGCGACCGTCGCGTCAACCGGCTCTATCTGAAGAAGGCCGCGCGCCCGCTGCTCGCGAAGCTCGCGGTGCTGCGCGGCGATCTGACCGACACCGCCCTCCAGGGCATCAGCGCCGGTGATGCCGAGCGGCTGATGACCCATCTCGAAGCCATCAAGGAAAACGTGAGAAACGCGCTGCAGTCGCTGTGCGACGAGCAGCGAAAGGAGCAGCGCTATGGCTGAGCCCGCCCTGAAACTCGCCCCCGACCAGAAGGCCAGCCCGGATGCGGCGCCGCCCGCGGCCGCCGACGCGAAGCCGGCGCGCCCCGGATTGCTGCGCCGCTACCGTCGCACGCTGCTGCTGGTGGTGCTGCCGCTCGTCGCCGCCATCGGCGGCCTCGTGCTGTATCTCAATGGCGGCCGCTACGTGACGACCGACGACGCCTATGTCGGCGCCCAGAAGGTGCTGATCACGCCCGACATCTCCGGCAAGATCGTCAAGGTCGTCGTCAAGGAAGGCCAGCAGGTGCAGAAGGGCGACGAGCTGTTCGAGATCGACCCCGTGCCCTATCGCCTGGCGGTCGACCAGGCCAAGGCGGCGCTGGAGCAGGCGCGCATCAGCTACGACAACCTCACCGCCAACATCAAGATCTACGGCCAGATGCTCGATCTCGCGCAGCAGGGCATCGACCTGAAGCAGAAGGACGTCGAGCGCAAGCAGACGCTCGCCAAGAGCAATTTCGGCTCGCAGCTCGACCTCGACAATGCCGCGAATGCGCTGGTGACCGCCGGCGCACAGGCGCAGTACATCAAGCAGCAGCTGTCGAACGCGAAAACGCAGCTGCTCGGCAATCCCGATCTGCCGCTGGAGCAGTTCCCGCCTTACGTCCAGGCAAAGGCCAAGCTGGACGACGCGCAGCGCGACCTCGACCACACCACCTTGCGCGCGCCGATGCCGGGCATCGCGACCCAGGTCGACCAGATCCAGCTCGGCCGCTTCGTGGCCGCGGGCACGCCGGTGTTCTCGGTGATCGACATCAGCAATCCCTGGGTCGACGCCAACCCGAAGGAGAGCGACTTCACCTATGTCGCGGTCGGCCAGCCGGTCGAGCTCGACGTCGATGCCTTCCCCAACCACCGCTTCAAGGGCACGGTCGGCTCGCTGTCGCCGGGCACCGGCGCGCAGTTCGCGATCCTGCCGCCGCAAAATGCGAGCGGCAATTTCGTCAAGGTCGTGCAGCGCGTGCCGGTCCGGATCTATTTCGACAAGGCCGACAGATTCGTCGCGAAGCTCAAGGCCGGCATGAGCGTCAACGTGTCGATCGATACCGGCCACGAGCGCACGCTGGCCGGGCTGTTCGGATCGGCGCACGCGGCGGACAAGGACGAGTAGCGTCATGACCGCGCCTGCGGCCTCATCCGCAGTTCCGGGCCTCCGCCGGAACATGGTGACGATCTGCGCCATGACGGCGACGATCATGCAGGCGCTCGACACCACCATCGCCAACGTCGCGCTGCCCTACATGCAGGGCACGCTGTCGGCCTCGCAGGACCAGATCAACTGGGTGCTGACGTCCTACATCGTCGCGGCCGCGATCATGACCGCTCCGGTGGGATGGATCGCCAACCGCTTCGGCCGCAAGCGCACCTTCATCGTCTGCTCGGCCGGCTTCACCATCGCCTCCGTGATGTGCGGGCTCGCCCAGGACATCACCCAGATGGTGCTGTTCCGCCTCCTGCAGGGCGTGTTCGGCGCCTCGCTGGTGCCGCTGTCGCAGGCGGTCATGCTCGACTCCTACGCGCTGCATGAGCGCGCCAAGGCGATGGCGATCTGGGGCATGGGCGTGATGCTCGGCCCGATCATGGGGCCGTCGCTCGGCGCCTGGCTGACCGAGACCTATTCCTGGCATTGGGTGTTCTTCGTCAACCTGCCGTTCGGCGCCGTGACCGTGCTCGGCCTGATGGCGTTCATGGAGGAGACCAAGCCGAACGCGGAACTGACCTTCGACTGGTTCGGTTTCGCGGCGCTCGCCATCGGCATCGGCTCGCTGCAGATCGCGCTCGACCGCGGCGAGGACCAGGGCTGGCTGGAGAGCAACGAGATCATCATCGAGTTCATCATCGCCGCCGTCGGCTTCTATTATTTCCTGGCGCATTCGCTGACGACGCAGCGGCCGTTCATCCAGTTCGCGCTGTTCAAGGACCGCAATTTCGTCGGCGGCTGCGTGTTCATGACGGTGATGGGCCTCGTGCTGTTCTCGACCATGGCGCTGTCGTCGCCGTTCCTGCAGAACGTCATCGGCTATCCCATCATCACCGCCGGCGTGCTGCTCGCGACCCGCGGCTGCGGCACCTTCGTCGCGATGATGCTGGTCGGGCGTCTCTTGCGCTATATCGAGGCGCGCACGCTGATCATCGTCGGCCTGGCGCTGACCGCAGTGTCGCTGTTCCAGATGACGGCGTGGACCGACCAGACCGGCGTGCCCGAGATCATCACCATCAGCATCATGCAGGGGTTCGGCTTCGGCCTCGTGTTCGTGCCGCTTTCGACCGTGGCATTCCTGACCTTGCCAGGCGAGTTGCGGACTGATGGAACCTCGATGCTGACCCTGGTGCGAAATGTCGCAAGCTCGATCGGCATCTCGATCGCGATCGCGCAGCTCACCGAGGGAACACGGCGCAACCACGCGATCCTGGTCGAGCACATCAACCCGTTCAATCACGCGCTGCAGATGCCCAATGTTGCCGGCCTCCTGAACCTGTCCACCGATGCCGGGCGCGCGATGGCCGACGCGATGGTGACCGTACAGGCGCAGATCCTGGCATTCTCGCACGACTACCAGCTGGTCATGACGTTCATCCTGGTCTCGATCCCGCTCGCGGTCATGATCGGCTCGACGCGCACCGCGTTGCGCGCGCAGTCCGCCCCGGCCGACCACGCCGTCATGGAGTGACTGCTTCCCCGCGACGGAAAATGCGCGCGCTGTCGAGACACGGTGGGGGCGGGATAGCAAAAAGGTGACCGCGACGTGATGGATTTGTAACTTCAATCCGGCGCGTTTCGGGCTATCTTCTGCCCACCCCACTCGGTTCTGTGCGTATGAGTTGCGCGCAGGGACTGCACTTCATGAGCGCCCCACTCGTGATGTGCCGGGCGGGGGCGGTGGCTCCTCCAGCGCCGCCCCCAGCCCCGGGGCCTCCCTTTTCACATCTTGGCCTACGGCTTCTGCAGCGGCTCGATCTTCGCCGGTGCGGCAGCGGGCCTGGCCTCGGTCGTCGGCAGGATCACGCCGGCCAGCGCCTGCACCGGATCGTCGCCGGGCTTGAAGCCGGACTGCACCAGGATCTCGTCTATCAACGGCTTCAGCGCGTGCACGCGCAGCAGTTCGCCGGCGAGGCCTTCGCCGAAGCCGACATTGCCGCCGGCACCGCCATTGCCGCCGAACGCGCCGCCGGTGTGCAGGATGCGAACGTCCTTCAGATTGGCGATCGGCTTGACCATCTCGCCGAGCGCGGCCGGCATGGTCGCGATGCGCTGCTTGGCGAGCTCGAAATCGATCACGTTGCTGCCGAGCTTGTTCTGGGCTTCGTTCTTCATCAGGATGACCGCGGCTTCCGCCTCGCCGATCTGGCGCACGCCGACGGCCTTGATCTTGTTGGCCTCGGCCTCCGCTTCGGCCAGGGTCTTGGCCGCCGCGCCGCGATCGACCGCGGCGCGCTTTTCTGCCTCGGCGGCAACGGTAATGCCGGTCGAGCGCTGCTCGGCCTCTTTCCGCGCTGCCATGACCGCGGTCTGACGTTCGCGGTCGGCGATTTCGATGGCGCGCGCCGTCGTCACCTTTTCCTCCGCGGAGACCGCAAGCGCCTCGGCCGCCTTGGCGACCGCGCGCGCTTCCGAGGTTTCCTTGCTCTTGGTCGCGATCTGGATGTCGTTGTCCTGGGTGGCGATCTGGATCTCGCGGTCGGCGTCGGTCTTGCGGCGGTTGATCGCGAGATTGCTTTCGATCGCCGCGGTCTCGCGCACCTTCAAGGCTTCCGCCTCGCGCTGCGCGATCTTCTGCTGCGCCTCGATGCGCGCATTCTCCTCGGTCTGCCACGCCGTCTGCGTCGCGCTTGCGACCTCGGCGCGGGTGCTCGCGGTCTTGTTGGCGATGTCGCGCTCCTGGCTGAGCTCGGCCTCCTTCTTGGTGCGCTCGATCTGGAGCGTGAGCTGGCGCGCCTCGAGGTCCTTCTGCGCGATCGCGACCTCGTTGTCGCGCACGATCGCGTTGCGGTCGCGGCGCCGCGTCTCGGTGACCGTCTTCAACAGCGTCAGGCCTTCGGCGTCGAAGAAGTTCTCGGCATTGAAGAACGAGATGTCGGTCTGGTCGAGCTTGGTCAGCGAGACCGATTCCAGCTCCAGGCCGTTGGACTGCACGTCGGCCTCGACTGCGGCCTGGACGTGCTTGACGAAATCCGAGCGCTTCTCCTGCAGGTCCAACAGCTCCATCGTGGCCGCGACCGAGCGCAGGCCGTCGACGAACTTGGCCTCGACCTGGTCGCGCAGCAATTCGGCATTGTTGGTGACGGCGCCGAGCGTCTGCGCCGCCAGTGCGATCGAATCCACGTCGGGCTTCACGCGCACGTAGAACTCGGCGTCGATGTCGACGCGCATGCGGTCCTTGGTGATCAGCGAATCCTTCTTCGAGCGCTCGACGCGGAGCCGCAAGGTCTTGAGGTTGACGCGCGCGATGGAGTGGAAGATCGGCAGCACCACGGCGCCGCCGTCGAGCACCACCTTCTTGCCGCCCAGGCCGGTGCGCACGAACGCCTCGTCGCGGGTGGACCGATGGTAGAGAACGGCAAAGACAGTGCCGAGAACAACCAGCAGCACAACGCCGATCGACGCAGGCAGAACCAGATCAAACATGGGATTTACTTTCGGGTTGAGGAAAGTGTCTTGGAGCTAAAGTGTCTTGGAGTTCGTGAGTTCGTCGGCTGCGGCGATCGCGATGAAGCGGCCATCCTTGCGGTCGACGAGGAGAACCGACGCGCCCACCGGCAATGACGGCGAATCCGGCGCGGCCGAGGCCGTCACCATGTGCCAGTTGCCGTGGACATCCTTGACGCGGACGCGGCCGGGCAGCCCGCCATCGAGCGGGCCGACCGCCACCTCGCCGGTGCGGCCGACGAGATCGGACAGCCCGACCGCATAGCTCTCATCCTGCGGCACCAGCCGCGCCGCGTAGCGCGTCGAGCGCCGCAGCAGCGGCACCGTGACGACGGCGGCGAGCACGCCCGCGGCCGTTGGCGGCAGCGCCACCGCCACCAGCCGCGCGGCATCCTGGATCAGAAAGCCCGTGATCGAGAAGATGCCGAGCGCGAGCAGGATGCAGATCATCAGCGGCACGCCGCCGACATTGATCCAGGACAGCACGTGGCCCACGCTGGTGCTGTGGCCGTCGTGACCGAGATCGACGGTCTGGCCGAGCAGCTCGCTGATCGACAGGCCGATCAGCATCGAGCCGATCTCGACGCCGCCGACCAGAACGATCATCACGGCGGCAATCGCGAACGGCCGCACCTCGGGTTGCATGAAATGGTCGACGATGGTCATGGGACGACGCGCCCCCGCCCGTTCAATTCTGCGATTTCAGCCGCGCCAGCCGCTCGGCGATGTCCTTGTCACGCTTCAGCTTCGACAATTCGTCGATGTCGGGCGACGGCGGGATGCCTTCCGGCACGCCGGTGGCGCGGGCGATGACGCGGGAGGCGCGCGCGGCCTTGGCGAGGCCGGCATCCGGCCCCTTGCGCGATGTGGCCTTCGGCTGGTCGGCGAGCGCCTCGCTGTGCTCGAGCTCGGCGAGACGCGCCTGCGCGTCCTGCAGGCTCGACAGAATCGCACGCAGGGTCGTCAGCACCGCATCGATGCGCTCGGCATTCTCGTCGATCGCCTTCGACAGCACCTCGAACTGGGCTTCGAGATCCATCTGCCGGGCGATGCCGGCGCGGGCGAGGTCGTCGCGGTGCTCGACGATGGCGACGCGGATCTGCTCGGCCAGCACGGTCGTCTCGCGCTCGATCTCGGCGCGGCGTGCATTGAGCCGATATTCCTCCGCGCGCGCATGCGACAGGCTCTCGCGCGATTCGCGCTCGGCCTGCTCGATCTCGCGGATCGCCTGGCTGACCAGCGCGACCCGGTTCTTGTCCTCGGCCTTTTCGATCGCTCCATACGCGATCCCGGCGATGAGGCGCCCGGCGCGTGACAGGAGCGTGTCGGGGGCCGGCGCGTGTTCGGCGAGCATGACGTGGTCCTTTCGTGGGCTGACGGTTGGGCTGAGACGAGCGTGTGACGTTGCGGTAACGCCGAAATGGACTTCGAAGTCATCTTCGTCCGTTCGCACGAGCTGCGCCGGCGTCGCGTGCGGCCAGCCCGCGACGTAGCCGGTCACCTCGAACGGGATCGCGATGCGACCGCGCGCGGTGCCGAGCGACAACATGCCGGCATTCCTGACATTCACCAGACGGTCGTCGAGCGGCAGCCGCGGATTCGAGGCGGCGCGATAGGCGGCACGGTCGCGCAAGCCGAGCGTGACGAGGCGCGACGGCAGCCGCGTGGCCTTGCGGATCGGGTCGTAGGCATGGCCGTGCAGCGCGACGAGATTGGCGCCGATGCCTTTGCCAGCAGCGATCTCGTCGAGCATGTCCATCATCCGGGCATAGTCGGCGAAGGTCGCCTCGATCGCGTCCCGCGCCTCGGGGGAGAGGAGCAGACGGTAGCGAACAGCCTGATCGTAGGTGCTTCCGGCCATCGGGAATGTTAAAGCACAATATCCGTGCTTTAGCAAGCCAGCTCCCGATCCAAGAACGCCGCTCCCTTCCGTGACCATGTCGAACGCCATGCCCATGCCGATATGTCGCGCCGATGCTGGCCGGCGGTTTAAGGCCGGCGAACAATCTCTGGTGATCGTTAAGGGGGCTGCTAGCGACGCCGGCAAATGCACCGCAGTGACGTGTAGCGACAAAGATCTCGCCGCGCGCGTGCGGCCCTGTCGCGAGGGAAGCGCCGTCAGTCCAGCAATTCGCGGCAGCCGAGATCGTCGAACGCAAGGAAGATGCGCTCGAGATTATTCCACCAGATCACCGGCGGGAGCTGGATCGCCCATTGCCAGACCGGCTGGGCGATGTGCCAGAGCACGGCGAGACGATAGTCCTGATCCAGCGCCGCCCTGTCGTAGCCGGTCACACCGCCTGCGACCAATGTCTGATGATAGCTGTCGAGTAACGGCCGCTCGATCCGCGCCCGACGGTCGGGATAGATTTGCAGCGCGATCATGTAGGCGAGATCGTTCGCGGGCACGCCGATCCGCCACTGGTCGAAATCAAAGGCGCGCACGTCGTCGCTGTCGGCGGCCTTCGGCACCAGGAAATTCCAGACATGCGCGTCGCCATGTAAAATGCTGAGGTTTCGCCGCGACAGATAGCGTTCCGGGAGCCGCGGCGTCGCCGCCATCAGGCGTTCGTAGACCGCGCGCCGGTCCGCGCTCAGGCGGTCTCCCAACTGATCGGCGAAGCGCTGGTAGTGGCCGGCAAAGGTCCTGCTGCGCTCGGCGCGCTCGTCCGCGGTCGCGAAGCTGCCGATGGACACGCCGAGCCGCGGATCGTCCCACCACGCCGCATGCAGCCGCGCCAGCGCCCGCACGATCCCCTCGGCCTGGGGCAGCGCGGGCGGCAGCGGCCATGGCGTCGCCGTCTGGTGCGTGTCGGTGAGATCCTCGAGCAGCAAGTGCCAGGTCAGCGCGGCTTCGTCCCACGCGCCGCCGTAAGAGCCGGGCACCAGGCCCGTCGGCATGAGCCGCGCCAGTCCGCGATAAAAATTGACCTCGTGGCGCCCGCCCCGCCACAGCGTCTTGGCGAAGGCCGGCATCGGGATTTTCAGGATCAACGCCTTCGGCGCGTCCGGGGCCGCGCCGCTATAGGACAAGCCAAGGCGGATGATGCGCGACACCAGCATCGGCCGGTCGCTGATTACGGCGACGTCCGAGACCGCGCCGGACTCGAGCACACCCGCCTCACGCATCGTCGCCGTCAACGCGGCGGGCTTGGCGACGGACGGCAAGTCGGTGGAGGACATGTGGGGGCCGTCCCTTCAGGGTTGCAGCTTAGCCCACACTAGCATGGATATTCCGAATCGCTACTTGATCGGCGCGCGCGGCAGCACGGTGTCGCCGATCTCCATCCGGTAGACGTGATCGAGCGAATACCAGGGCGTGGTGACGTCGGGCTCGGTCGGGTGCGGCATGTCGTGGCGAATGAAGTTGCCGAGCAGCGCCTTCGTGACGCCGAACTGCACGTCGCTGTCGATGTGCGGGTCGTTGGGGTCGTAGACCTGCGAGATCAGGACCTTGAATCCCGGCTTGACGATCAGCGCATGCAGATGCGCCGGGCGATAGGGATGGCGGCCCTGGGCCTTCAACAGGCGGCCGACGACGCCGTCGGTCGGAATCGGATAGCCGACCATCATCACGGAGCGAAACCAGAAGCGGCCGTCAGCATCGGTGGTGAGCTTGCCGCGCAGGTTCATGTCGGCCTGATCGGGGTCCTGGTTCTCGTAGTAGCCAACCGGCGAGGCGTGCCAGACATCGACCTCGGCGCCGGCGACCGGCGCGCCATGGGGATCGACCACGCGACCGTGCACGAACAGCGCCGGGCCTGATGTCGCCGAGCGCACGATCGAGCCGCCGTTGTCAGTGCGCGGCGAGTTCAACCGCCAGAACGGGCCGAGCAGCGACTGCGCGGTCTCGGTGTTGCCGCCATCGCCATTGTTGAGCAGGCAGACCAGCGGCGAGACGCCGAGCGAGCCGGCCGTCAGCACGACCTCATTGTGGCTGTCGTTGGTGCGCTGACCGAGCTCGGCGATGATGGCGGCGGCTTCGCGAAATTCGGCCTCGGTAAGCCTGACATCGCGGACGAAGCCGTGCAGGTGCTTGATCAGCGACACCATGATCTCGCGCAGCCGCGGGTTCTCGGTGCGCTCCATCACCGCCAGCACCGCCGGCGTGACGTCCTGCTCGCGGGAGATGGTCATCGTCAGGACTCCCTCATTCCGGGGCGACGCGCCAGCGTCGAACCCGGAATCTCGACACGATAGGACTCATCTCCAGATTCCGGGTTCAGCCCTGCGGGCTGCCCCGGAATGACGAAGCGCTCAGCGCGTCGTCAGTTGATCGTCTCGACCGCCAGTGCGACGCCCTGGCCGACGCCGACGCACATCGTGGCGAGCGCACGCTTGCCGCCGCGGACCTCGAGGCCGTGCACCGCGGTCATCGCGATGCGCGCGCCGCTCATGCCCAGGGGATGGCCGAGCGCGATGGCGCCGCCATGCGGGTTGACGAAATCGGCGTCCTCGGCGACGCCGAGCTGACGCAGGCAGGCGATGCCCTGGGACGCGAACGCCTCGTTCAGTTCGATCAGGTCGAAATCGGTGATCTTGAGGCCGAGCCGCTCCATTAGCTTGCGCACCGCCGGCACCGGGCCGATGCCCATGATGCGGGGCGGCACGCCGGCCGAGGCGAGGCCGAGAACGCGCGCGCGCGGCGTGAGGCCGTGCTTCTTCACGGCGGCTTCCGACGCGAGGATCATGGCGGCGGCGCCGTCATTGACGCCCGACGCATTGCCGGCGGTGACCGTGCCCGGATTGCGCACGATCGGCTTCAGCTTGGCCAGACCTTCGAGCGTGGTCTCGGGGCGCGGATGCTCGTCCTTGTCCACCGTCACAGGGCCGGCCTTGCCGCCGGGCACCATGACCGGCGTGATCTCGGCGGCGAAATAGCCCGAGGCGATGGCCTTTCCGGCGCGCTGCTGGGAGCGGATCGCGAACGCGTCCTGGTCGGCGCGCGAGACCTGGAATTCCTCGGCGACGTTCTCGCCGGTCTCCGGCATCGAATCGACGCCATACTGCTGCTTCATCAAGGGATTGATGAAGCGCCAGCCGATCGTGGTATCGAAGATCTCGGCCGAGCGCGAGAACGCTTCCGTCGCCTTGCCCTGCACGAACGGCGCGCGCGTCATCGATTCGACGCCGCCGGCGATCGCGAGATCGACCTCGCCGGCGCGGATCGCACGTCCCGCCGCGCCGACCGCGTCGAGACCGGAGGCGCAGAGACGGTTCAAGGTCTGGCCGGGAATGGAATCCGGCAGGCCCGCGAGCAGCAGCGCCATGCGCGCGACGTTGCGGTTGTCCTCGCCGGCCTGGTTGGCGCAGCCGAAGAACACCTCGTCGACGGCAGCCCAGTCGAGATTGGGATGCTTCGCCTTGAGTGCCTTGAGCGGGGTGGCCGCGAGATCGTCGGTGCGCACCTTGGCCAGCGCTCCGCCGAACCGGCCGATCGGAGTCCGCACCGCATCACAAATGAACACGTCTCGCATCGCTCTCTCCCGAACTTTCGTGTTTCTGGTCAGAATTGACGGCGGTTTTAGGAGTGCGATCGGGGCAGGTCAAATGACGGGAGCGCGGGGTGGCATGCGCGGCGCTGTCGTATGCGACGCTATCTCAACGCGAGCGGTGCGCCCCCTCCCCCGCTTGCGGGGGAGGGTTGGGGTGGGGGCCGCCCCAAGCGAGAATCCCCGTGAGGAGAGACTTCCCCCACCCGTATCGCATCTTCGATGCGATACGACCTCCCCCGCAAGCGGGGGAGGTGCAACAGCAGGCACCGCTCATCGTGGAAAACCGGGACATCGCCTGCAAAGCGGTAGGACCGTCCGGGCAAATTGGCTAGTTTCCGCGCCATGACGATCCAGCAGCCCATCTCCGCCCCGGTTCCGCAAGAATCAGTGCCTGCGGCCGCGCCCGCCGAGGCGCCGGCCAAGCTCACGCCGATGATGGAGCAGTATCTCGACATCAAGGCAGCGCATCCGGGGCTGATGCTGTTCTACCGGATGGGCGACTTCTACGAGCTGTTCTTCGAGGATGCGGAAGCCGCCTCGAAAGCGCTCGGCATCGTGCTGACCAAGCGCGGCAAGCACCTGGGCCAGGATATCCCGATGTGCGGCGTGCCGGTGGAGCGCTCCGAGGACTATCTGCATCGCTTGATCGCGCAAGGCATCCGCGTCGCCGTCTGCGAGCAGATGGAGGATCCGGCGGCGGCGCGGGCGCGCGGCAACAAGAGCGTGGTCAAGCGCGGCGTGGTGCGCGTGGTCACGCCGGGCACGCTGACGGAAGACAATCTGCTCGATGCGCGCGCCAACAACTACCTGCTAGCGATCGCGCGCAGCCGCGGCTCGTCCGGCGGTGACCGGCTCGGGCTCGCCTGGATCGACATCTCGACCTCGGACTTCATCGTCACCGAATGCGCGTTCGCCGAGATGACGGCGACCTTGGCGCGGATCAATCCCAACGAAGTCATCGTTTCCGACGCGCTGTATTCGGACGAGGCCTTCGAGCCGGTGCTGCGCGAGCTCGCCGCGGTGACGCCGCTGACCCGCGACGTGTTCGACGGCGCCACCGCCGAACGGCGGCTGTGCGACTATTTCGCGGTCGCCACCATGGACGGCCTCGCGGTGCTGTCGCGTTTGGAAGCGACCGCGGCGGCCGCCTGCGTCACCTATGTCGAACGCACGCAAGTGGGCCAGCGCCCGCCGCTGGCGCCGCCGGCGCGCGAGGCGACCGGCAGCACCATGGCGATCGATCCGGCCACCCGCGCCAATCTCGAGCTGACGCGCACGCTCGCCGGCGAGCGCCGCGGCTCGCTGCTCGACGCCATCGACTGCACGGTGACCTCGGCCGGCTCGCGCCTGCTGGCGCAGCGGCTCGCCGCGCCGCTGACGGAGCCGGTGCAGATCGGCCGGCGGCTCGATGCCGTCAACGTCTTCGTCGCCGACAGCGCCGCGCGCGAGGACATCCGCTCGATCCTGCGCGGCGCGCCCGACATGACCCGTGCGATGGCGCGGCTGTCCGTCGGCCGCGGCGGTCCGCGCGATCTCGCCGCTCTGCGCGACGGTATCGTTGCGGCCGACCAGGCGCTGGCGCGGCTCAACGCGCTCGATCAGCCGCCGCAGGAGGTGGCGTCGGTCATGTCCGCGCTGGCGCGGCCGGCGCGTGCACTCGCTGAGGAGTTCGCGCGCGCGCTCGACGAGCAGCTGCCGCTGATCAAGCGCGACGGCGGCTTCGTGCGCTCCGGTTACGACGCGACGCTCGACGAGACGCGCAATCTGCGCGACGCCTCGCGCCTCGTCGTCGCCTCGATGCAGGCGCGTTACGCCGACCAGACCGGCGTGAAAGCGCTCAAGATTCGGCACAACAACGTGCTCGGCTACTTCGTCGAGGTCACCGCGCAGCACGGCGACAAGCTGATGTCGGCGCCGTTGAACGCGACCTTCATCCACCGCCAGACGCTGGCGGGCCAGGTGCGCTTCACGACATCAGAGCTCGGCGAGATCGAGGCCAAGATTGCGAATGCCGGCGAGCGCGCGCTCAATCTCGAGCTCGAGATCTTCGACCGGCTGTGCGCACAGGCGCTCGCGATCGGCGACGATCTGCGCGCCGCCGCGCACGGCTTCGCGATGCTCGATGTCGCGACCGCGCTGGCGAAGCTCGCGGTCGACGACAATTATGTGCGCCCGGAGGTCGACGGCTCGCTGGGCTTCGCCATCGAGGGCGGCCGTCATCCGGTGGTGGAGCAGGCGCTGAAGCGTGAGGGGCAGCCGTTCATCGCCAATTCCTGCGACCTGTCGCCGACGCCGGGGCACAAGAGCGGTCAGCTCTGGCTGCTCACCGGGCCGAACATGGCGGGCAAGTCGACCTTCCTGCGCCAGAACGCGCTGATTGCGCTGCTGGCGCAGATCGGCTCGTTCGTGCCGGCGAGCCGGGCCCGCATCGGCATCGTCGACCGGCTGTTCTCGCGCGTCGGCGCCGCCGACGATCTGGCGCGCGGACGCTCGACCTTCATGGTCGAGATGGTCGAGACCGCGGCGATCCTCAACCAGGCCGGCGAGCGCGCGCTGGTCATCCTCGACGAGATCGGGCGCGGCACCGCGACCTTCGACGGCCTCTCAATCGCCTGGGCGGCGATCGAGCACCTGCACGAGAGCAACCGCTGCCGCACGCTGTTCGCCACGCATTATCACGAGCTGACGGCGCTCGCCGCCAAGCTGCCGCGGCTGTTCAACGCCACGGTGCGGGTCAAGGAATGGCAGGGCGACGTCGTGTTCCTGCACGAGGTGCTGCCCGGCTCCGCCGACCGCTCCTACGGCATCCAGGTGGCGAAGCTCGCCGGCCTGCCGCCGGCCGTGATCAGCCGCGCCAAATCGGTGCTGGCGAAGCTGGAGGCCGCCGACCGCGGCCAGAACGCCCGCGCGCTGGTCGATGATCTGCCGCTGTTCGCGGTGCCGTCGCGCGCAGCCGTGGAGCCGACAATGTCGAAGGACACGGAGGAGCTGATCGCCGCGGTGACGGCACTGCATCCGGATGAGATGACGCCGCGCGAAGCGCTGGATGCGTTGTATCGATTGAAGGCCAAGCTGCCGCCCAATTGATGTGTTTCTCCGTCATTCCGGGGCGCGCATCAGCGCGAACCCGGAATCCATCTCTCGTCAGCGCACGCAGCCCAATGGATTCCGGGCTCACGCTTCGCGCGCCCCGGAATGACAGCGGTGGGTGGGGAGACGCGTGCGGCCACACTCACCGTCATTGCGAGGCGCCCTTGCGCCGAAGCAATCCAGAGTCCCACCCGAGCCCCTGGATTGCGTCGCTTCGCTCGCAATGACGGCGAAGAGAACGATCGGGGCTGCGGCGATTTATCGGGCGGATAGCGGGAGGCCAACGGCAGGCTTGTCAGCAGTGATGGAGCGATGTCCGCTTCCAAAACCGGCACGAGACTGCCATCCTGGCCAGATGACGACGCATCCTCGAACAGCGCTGCCTCGCGCCTTGATCGCCAAGCTGTCCGCGCTGACGTCCAC
Organism: Bradyrhizobium sp. HKCCYLRH3097; assembly: GCF_051167875.1. NCBI lineage: Bacteria > Pseudomonadati > Pseudomonadota > Alphaproteobacteria > Hyphomicrobiales > Nitrobacteraceae > Bradyrhizobium > Bradyrhizobium sp. HKCCYLRH3097. The sequence goes on along the minus strand of NZ_JBNPTX010000001.1, from coordinate 548,200 downwards.
TCGCGAAAACTGGGATGACGAGTTGCCGGCGATACTGACCGAGCTGTCTGCTTTGCCACCACAGCTTGTCGTCCTGGCTTCGCGCCAGATCGCGCTGGCCGCCCATCTCGGCTGGCCGACATCAATGGATCGGCTGATCCCTGGATTTTTCGGTGAACGTATCTATTTCCGCGAGCTCTCCATCATGCGACGAACTCCGGAATGTGCGTGGATTTTCCTGTTTCATCCAAACGGCCATGTCCGCGAGGCGGCGCTCGACACGCTACAGACACCTCCCTTATCGGCGTTCTTTCTCGCCGCCGTAGCGTGGCGGTTGAACGATTGGGCCGAGCCGGTCCGGCGCGCCGCCGCGCGCTATGTGCAGCGCGTCCAGCGGCAGATTGCGCCGGATGTGGCAGCAAGCAGTGCCCCCTATCTCCTTGATCGCCGACACAGCTGGGGACGCTGGGGTAGCAGCGAAGCCGACCTGCTCGACGAGGTTTTCGGCAGACCGGACGTGCTGCCGATCATCGCCGGCTTTCTGCAACGGACGGCCAACGGCTCGCTCGCCAAGTATCTGCGTCTCGTGGTGCGCTATCCTGCCATCGATCAGTATCTGCCCGCGCTGGCCGCATCGGCGATCCAGCCGCAGGTCAGAGCCATTGCCTATCGCTGCCTGCTGACAGGTAGCGTCACATGGTTTGCGGGCTACGGATTGGAATGGATCGACAAGGTCTACGGCATCAGGAAGCGCATTCCGAAATTCGATCGCCGTCCCCTGCAGGACATCGCACTGCCGCCTGGTCTGTTCTGGCAGGCGGCGCGCGACGCATCGGTGATCGTGCGGCGTGCCGCAGCCGATGCGCTGATCGCCAGTCGTGCGGCCGTACCCGATGAAGACCGGCTGATCGCGCATTTCGAGCAGGACAAGAACCCATCAGTGCGATCGCGCGCCGACTTCCTGCGCCGGCGGCGACGTCTATCGTAACGATCAGACGCCCGCCGCTTTCCGTCGCCCCAGCCACCATAGTCCGAGATTCCAGCCGACGCAGGTCGCCAGCGCGCCGCTGAGGCCGACCGCCGCGCCGAGATGCAGGCTGCCGAGATGCAGCACGACGACGGCCAGCGAGAAGCCGATCAGGCCCCAGGCGCCGTTGGCCAGCACGGCCGCCGTCGCCGGCCCGCCGATGCGCGGCTGCAGGATCAGCATCATCGAGGTGAAGACGATCGGAAAAAGCGCCAGGATGCCGGACACGCTGGCGCCGGCCCAGCCGGACACCGAGGTGACGGTGGCAACGAGCGTTGCCACCAGCGAGGCGCGCAAGGGCACGTCGTACCAGCGCCGGGTGATCAGCGGCATCTTCGCATGGCGATAGCGCTGCAACAACGGCAGGCAGATCGCGAAAGTGACGATGTTGGCGACGATGCCCATCAAGAGCGTCCATTGCACGCTCTTGATCAGCGCGGCGAGACCGAGCCACACCGCGACCGCGGTGGCGCTTGCCACCAGCACGCTGCGGCGCTGCGCCAGCACGGCATAGGCAAGGCTGAGGAAGATCGTCGCGGCATTGATCGGCAGGCTGGTCAGCGCGCCCTGCGCGATGAAGGCGGCATCGTGATCCAGCGCCAGGAAAACGTAGGTCGGGCCGGCCGAGATCGGCAGGGTCGCGACCAGCGCGCCGATCACCGGGCCGGTGCGCTCGGCGATCATCGACGCCGACACCACGAACGACGCCGCGATCGCCATGCGCAGAGCCAGCAGCAGCAGGAAGGAGGGATCGAGGGACATCAGTTCATGCTGCGCAGGCGGTGGGCTCCCTCCCCCGCCTGCGGGGGAGGGCTGGGGTGGGGGCGCGGCTCGGGTGGCGATGATGGGGTGTGCCGTGTGGAGAGAAGTCCCCCACCCGCCTCGCATCGGCGATGCGAGGCGACCTCCCCCGCAGGCGGGGGAGGCGCAGACCGAGCGAGCCTCAACAGCTTGTCTCCTCAGAGGCAGCGCCGCCGCGCACTACACCCGCTTCAAGCTGACAGACACCTTCGGGCCGTTCTTGATGGTCTGATAGACCACGCAATAGCGCTCGGTGAGCTTGAGCAGGAGGTCGAGCTTGTCCTGCGGCGCGTCGGTGTCGACCTCGAAGCGCAGACGGATTTCCTGGAAGCCGACCGGCGCCTCCTTGTCGACGCCGAGCGTGCCGCGGAAATCGAGATCGCCTTCGGCGAACACGTGGCCGCTCTTGAGCGGCACCTCGACGGCGGTCGCGACCGATTTCAAGGTGACGCCGGCGCAGGCCACCAGAGCCTCCAGCAACATGTCGCCGGAGCACAGCTCGAGCCCCGAGCCGCCGGTTCCGGGATGCAGGCCGGCCACCGCCATCGCGCGCCCGGTCTCGAGCTTGCAGGTCAGCCCCTCCTGCCCGACCTCGCCCTTGGCCTTCAAGGTGATCACGGCGGCGGACGGGTCGGCCTTGTAGCGTTCCTTGATCGGCGCCTGCATGGCGCGCAGCTCGGCAGCATCCATTTGTCGTTCTCTCCCGGATTTATTTCAGACGAGATGTACCGGGCCGGGCCGCCAAAGTCACCACCACAGGCCGCCGCCGGGCTCACGCCTGCCCTGCGTGTCCGGCATCGTCCGGTCGAGCGAGCGGTCCAGCGCGGTCAAGACATGCCGCTTGAACTGCTCGAACAAGGGCGCGTTGCGGTCGCGCGGCCGCGACAGATTGATGGTGATCTCCTCGAACAGCCGGCCCGGATGCGGCCGCATCACCAGCACGCGGTCGGCCAGCACCACGGCCTCCTCGACGTCGTGGGTCACGAGCACCAGCGTCGGGCGCGTATCGGCCCAGAGATCGAGCAGATGATCCTGCAGATCCTTGCGGGTGAAGGCATCGAGCGCAGAGAACGGCTCGTCGAGCAGGAGCACCTCCGGCTGCGCCACCAATGCGCGGGCGATCGCGACGCGTTGCGCCTGGCCGCCGGACAGTTCGCGCGGCCAGACCTTGGCCTTGTCGGCGAGGCCCACACGTTGCAGCGCGCGGGCGACACGGTCGCGACGCTCGGCTGCCGGCAGCTCGGACAGGCCGAAGCCAATGTTGTCGGCGACCGTGAGCCACGGCAGCAGCCGCGGCTCCTGGAAGATGATGCCGACCTTGGGATGCGGCGCAATGATCGCCTCGCCGTCGAGCGTCACGGTGCCGGCGCTGGCGCGGTCGAGCCCGGCGATGGTGCGCAACAACGTGGACTTGCCGCAGCCGGAGCCGCCGATGATGGCGATGATCTCGCCGAGCTGGATCCCGGCCGAGAACCGCTCCAGCGCGTGGACACCGTTGGGATAGACCTTGGTGACGGATGCGAGCTGCAGCATCAGGCCGCCCCGCTCTGGCGCGCGAAACTGTCCTGCCAGCGCAACAGCGGCGCGGTTGATATCTCCAGGAGCCAGTCGGTGACCTTGCCGATGATCGCGAAGATGACGATGGCCGCCACGATCTGTGCCGGCTTGCCGAGCTGCTGGCCGTCGATCAGGAGGTAGCCAAGCCCTTCGGAGGCGCCCATGAACTCGGCGGCAACGACGAACATCCACCCCAGGCCGAGGCCGACGCGCAGCGCCACCACATAGGCCGGCAGCACCGCGGGCATCAGGATGCGGCGGATCATGGCCGGTCCGGACAGGCGGAAAACGCGGCCGACCTCGACGATCTTGCGGTCGACCGAAAGAATGGCACCGGTCAGGCCGAGATAGACCGGGAAGAACACGCCGACTGCGATCAGCGCCACCTTGGAGGTCTCGAAGATGCCGAGCCACAAGATGAACAACGGCACCCAGGCGATCGACGGAATCGCACGCAGCGCCTGGATCGTCGGATCGACCAGCCGGCGCGCGAAACCCCAATAGCCGCAGATGCCGCCGAGCAGCGTGCCGGCGGCGACGCCGAGGCCGAAGCCGATGCCGACGCGGGTCAAGGTCATCGTGATGTGGCGGGAGAGTTCGCCGGAGCGGGCGAGCTCGGCGATGGTGGTGAAGACCTTCGAGGGCGGCGGCACCAGCCGGCCGTTGGACCAGCCGGCCCGGACGGCAAGCTCCCAGGCGAGTGCGAGCGACAGCGGCAGCAGCAAGCCGAGCAGCGGGCGCATCAGCCGCGTGAGCCATGGCTGGCTGGCGGTCTGCGGTGTGGCCGCCGCGGCGGGGGCCTGGAGTTCGACGGTCATGGTCATAGTGAGAACAGCGCTCGGGTGCGAATGCAAGGCGTGGGGGCGGATGGCGATGGAGGCCAGGGACGGCGCCCCAAAACTCGCTGTCGTCCCGGCCTTGCGCCGGGACCCATACTCCGCGGCGGTCGTTGTGGAGCGAGATGCCGCTCAAGCGTGGTCAACAACAGGCGTCACGGAGTATGGGTCCCTGTGTCTGGAAAGTCTGCCGGATCTGCGCCCGCCAACGCTATCGCGTTGGCGAGCTTGTCCGGGACGACACCGGTTTTTGATCGCCGGCTCTTGGCATAGGCGATTTGGCGCAGCGGCCTATTGCCCGAGCCGCGCAAGTCCTAATTCGTCGGCAACGGGACCTGGTCGTCGATCAGGGCGTCCAGCGTGGCCTTCACATCCACCTTGGCATCGACGACACCGGCCTGCTGCAGCGCCAGGCCCGCAGCCAGAATCGACTCGCGCTGGGGTGCGCCGATGCGGCTATGGGTCAGCTCGGTGCGCTCCTTGAGCTGCTTGTCGACCACCGTCTCAGGCAGCTTCGTGACGGCGATGAAGGTCTTCTTGAGGTCGTCGTAGTTGGCCAGCGCGTCCTTGCGCGCGACCTCGTAGGTGGCGAGCACGCGGCGGACGATCTCCGGATTATCCTTCAGGAACTGCTCGCGCACGTTCAGGATGCCCCAGGTGTTGGCGTCGGCCTTGCGGTAGAACAGCCTGGCGCCCTCCTCGACCTCGGCCTGCGCCATCATCGGATCGAGCCCGGCCCAGGCGTCGACGTCGCCGCGGATCAGCGCCGCCTTGCCGTCGGCGTGCTGCAGCAATACCGGCGTGATGTCCTTGTCGGTGAGGCCCGCCGACAGCAGCGCGCGCACCAGGAAGATGTGCGGATCGGTGCCGCGGGTCACCGCGACCCGCTTGCCCTTGAGGTCGGCCACGGAGGCAATCTTGGAATCCTTGGCCGTGACCAGCGCGGTCCATTCGGGCCGCGAATAGACGTAGACCGACTTGATCGGGTTGCCGTTGATCCGGGCGACCAGCGCGGCGGAGCCGGCGGTCGAGCCGAAATCGAGCGAGCCGGCGTTGAGGAATTCGAGCGCCTTGTTGGAGCCGGCCGACTGCACCCAGACGATGCTGATGCCGTCCTTGGCGAACTCCTTCTCCAGAAGTCCTTTCTGCTTCAGCACCAGCGACACCGGATTGTAGGTCGCCCAATCCAAGCGGATCTCCTTCACCGGCTCGGCTGCGCGTGCAGCGCCGCATCCCAGTAGAACCACGGCCGCAACCGCAGCAAATCCGCGCCTCGACAATCCACCCATCGTCACCCCTCCAACCCTCAAGAAACATTGCTGTTGTTTCAATGAGTTATGCCAGGGGCGCGCGAGAATTGCTTTTCCTTTCGACGGCGCCGTTCAGAACGATCATCATCCCGTGAGCACCGATGACAGCATGGATCGATTGTTGCATTGGAAGTTTCGTGACAGCACAGGCCTTGTTCGATATCCGGTTGCATCCATGGACAGCGTCGCCCCCCATTCCCACCCTGATAGCCTTTCCGATTTCGACAGCGCCGGCATCGCGGCTGCGGTCGACGCGTTGGCCGCGCAGCATTCGGGACGCGAGGACATGTTCCGCGCCGCCGTGGTGCAATTCCTCAAGGCCGAGCTGGTCAAGGCGCGCGCGGCGGCCCAGGCGCAACTGTTGAAGGACCGCCACGGCCGGCGCTGCGCCGAGCAGCTCTGCTTCGTGCAGGACGAGATCATTCGCATCCTCTACGCCGCCGCCACCCAGCACCTCTATCGCTCGCAGGTGCCGAGCGGCGCCGAGCGCATGGCGGTGGTCGCCACCGGCGGCTATGGCCGCGGCCTGATGGCGCCGGAGTCCGACATCGATCTCCTGTTCATCCTGCCCTACAAGCAGACCGCCTGGGGCGAGCAGGTCGCCGAAGCCATTCTGTACTCGCTGTGGGACATGGGATTGAAGGTCGGCCACGCGACCCGCTCGGTCGACGAGTCGATCCGCCAGGCGCGCGGCGACATGACCATCCGCACCGCCATCCTGGAGACGCGCTATCTCGCGGGCGACCGGCCGCTCTATGACGAGCTGGTCGCGCGCTTCGACACCGAGGTCGTGCAGGGCACCGCAGCCGAGTTCGTCGCCGCCAAGCTCGCCGAGCGCGAGGAGCGGCACCGCCGCGGCGGCCAGTCGCGCTATCTGGTCGAGCCCAACGTCAAGGACGGCAAGGGCGGCCTGCGCGACCTGCACACGCTGTTCTGGATCGCCAAATACGTCTACCGCGTGCGCGAGACCGCCGAATTGGTCGAGCGCGGCGTGTTCGACGCGCATGAATACCGCACCTTCCGGCGCTGCGCGGACTTCCTGTGGTCGGTGCGCTGCAACCTGCATTTCGTCAGCGGCCGTCCGGAAGAACGGCTGTCGTTCGACCTGCAGCGCGAGATCGCGGTGCGGCTGGGCTACACCAGCCATCCCGGCATGCAGGATGTCGAGCGCTTCATGAAGCACTACTTCCTGGTCGCCAAGGAGGTCGGCAATCTCACCGCCATCCTGTGCGCCAAGCTCGAGGACCAGCAGGCCAAGCCGGCGCCGGTGCTGAGCCGGATGATCTCGCGCCTGACCACCGGCGCCACCTGGCGGCGCGTGCCGGAGAGCGACGACTTCATCGTCGACAACAACCGCATCAACCTCGCCGCGCCCGACGTCTTCAAGCACGATCCGGTCAATCTGATCCGCATCTTCCGGCTGGCGCAGAAGCACAACCTCGCCTTCCATCCCGACGCGATGCGCGCGGTCACGCGCTCCTTGAACCTGATCAACACCGAGCTGCGCGACGATCCCGAGGCCAACCGGCTGTTCATGGAGATCCTGACCTCCAACGATGCCGAGGTCGTGCTCCGGCGGATGAACGAGACCGGCGTGCTCGGCCACTTCATTCGCGCCTTCGGCCGCATCGTCTCGATGATGCAGTTCAACATGTATCATCACTACACGGTCGACGAGCACCTGATCCGCTGCATCGGGTTCCTGCAGGAGATCGAGCGCGGCGGCATCGACGAGTTCACCCTGGCCTCCGACCTGATGCGCAAGATCCGGCCCGAGCACCGCGCTGTCATCTACATCACCGTGCTGCTGCACGACGTCGCCAAGGGGCGGCCCGAGGACCATTCCATCGCCGGCGCCAAGATCGCGCGCCGGCTGTGCCCGCGGCTCGGCTTCAACAATGCCGACACCGAACTGGTCGCCTGGCTGATCGAGGAGCATCTGACGATGTCGACGGTGGCGCAGTCGCGCGACCTGTCGGACCGCAAGACGATCGAGAATTTTGCCGCCGTGGTGCAGTCCGTCGAGCAGATGAAGCTGCTGACCATCCTGACCACCGCCGACATCCGCGGAGTCGGCCCCGGCGTCTGGAACGGCTGGAAGGCGCAGCTCCTGCGTACGCTGTATTACGAGACCGAGCCGGTACTGACCGGCGGCTTCTCCGAGGTCAACCGCGCCAAGCGCATCACCGCGGCGCAGGCCGAATTCCGCAACGCCTTCACCGACTGGCCCGAGGACGAGCTCAACACCTATATCGGCCGGCACTATCCGGCCTACTGGCTCAAGGTCGAGCTGCCGCGCAAGATCCGCCATGCCCGCTTCGTGCGATCGAGCGAGGATGCCGGCCACAAGCTCGCGATCAACGTCGGCTTCGATCCGGCGCGCGGCGTGACCGAGCTGACGATCTTCGCGATGGACCATCCCTGGCTGCTGTCGATCATCGCCGGCGCCTGCGCCTCGGCCGGCGCCAACATCGTCGACGCCCAGATCTACACCACGACCGACGGCCGCGCGCTCGACACCATCGCGATCTCCCGCGAATATGAGCGCGACGAGGACGAAGGCCGCCGCGCGACGCGGATCGGCGAGACCATCGAGCAGGTGCTGGAGGGCAAGCTGCGGCTGCCGGACGCCGTGGCGCGGCGGACGACGCGGGGCAAACAGCACAAGGCGTTCTCGGTCGAGCCGGAGGTCACCATCAACAATCAATGGTCGGAGCTCTACACCGTCATCGAGGTCTCCGGCCTCGATCGCCCCGGCCTGCTCTACGAGCTGACCACCGCGATTTCGAAGCTGAATCTCAACATCGCCTCGGCCCATGTCGCCACCTTCGGCGAACGCGCCCGCGACGTGTTCTACGTCACCGACCTGCTGGGCGCGCAGATCAACGCGCCGACCCGGCAGGCCGCGATCAAGAGCGCGCTGCTGCATCTGCTGGCGAACGACGACGCGGCCGCTCAACCGGCGGCATGAGCGACCATCGCGCGGCCCTGAGCCGCTCGGAGCTCGATTTGAACGAGGGGACCGGCACCAGCGCCGGCCCACGCAGGCTTGGGGGAGCCGAACCATGGCATTGATTGCAGGCATCGTCGTCGGGCTGATCGGCCTGCTGCACGTCTACATTCTGGTACTCGAGATGTTTCTCTGGACCAAACCGGCCGGCTTGAGAGCGTTCAACAACACGCCGGAGCGCGCGGAGCAGACCAAGGTGCTCGGCGCCAATCAGGGCCTCTACAACGGCTTCCTCGCCGCCGGCCTGTTCTGGGGCCTGGCGCACCCGACGCCGGCCTTCGCGTTCCAGATCAAGATCTTCTTCCTGCTCTGCGTGCTCGTCGCCGGGCTCTATGGCGCCGCCACCGCCAGCCGCAAGATCCTGTTCATCCAGAGCGTGCCGGCCACGATCGGCCTGGTGCTGGTTTGGCTCGCGGGCTGAGCCGGGCTGTATCTCCATCCTCTGTGTCGTCCCGGACAAGCCGTGACGCGCACAAGCGCGTCGCGGCGCCGATCCGGGGCCCATAATCCCAGGCAGCGTTTTGGGGCAGGATCGCCACTCCGAGCCGTAGCCACACGACGGCCTGTGGCCATGGATCCCGGCTCTGCGCCCGACGTCGCTGCGCGACGCCGGGCTTGGCCGGGACGACACCGAACTTGTTGAGCCAGTTGGGCTCATCATAGCGACATCGACGGAACCGCCGCACCCGTGCTCCCCTCGCCTTGCGTCCGCCCAGCCCTTCCTCCACACTCCCTCCCAGCGATGGCGCCCCGGTCGGGCAGACCAGCCGCATAACAAATCAGGAGGAACGATAGACCCCATGCGACAGGGATATTTCCGTCTTGCAGGGGCGGCCGCTTTGGCCGTCACCCTCTCCGTCACGTCAGCCTCGGCCCAGAAGAAGTACGACCCCGGCGCCTCCGACACCGAGATCAAGATCGGCCAGACAGTGCCGTTCTCGGGTCCCGCCTCGGCCTATGCCTCGATCGGCAAGACCCAGGCCGCCTATTTCAACATGATCAACGAGCAGGGCGGCATCAACGGCCGCAAGATCAAGCTGATCCAGTATGACGACGCCTATTCGCCGCCCAAGGCCGTCGAGCAGGTCCGCAAGCTGGTCGAGGACGACGGAGTTCTGCTGACCTTCCAGATCATCGGCACGCCGTCCAACGCCGCGGTCCAGAAATACCTCAACGCCAAGAAGGTGCCGCAGTTGTTCGCCGCCACCGGCGCCACCAAGTTCACGGACCCCAAGAACTTCCCGTGGACCATGGGGTACAATCCCAACTACTTCACCGAGGGCCGCATCTACGGCCAGTATATTCTGAAGGAGCATCCCAACGCCAAGATCGGCGTGCTCTATCAGAATGACGATCTCGGCAAGGACTACCTGAACGGCATCAAGGCCGGCCTCGGCGACAAGGCGTCGACGATGATCGTGTCCGAAGCCTCCTACGAGGTTTCCGATCCGACCATCGACTCGCAGATCCTGAAGATCAAGTCGGCGGGAGCCGACCTGTTGTTCTCGGCCGCGACGCCGAAACAAGCCGCGCAGGCGATCAAGAAGCTCCATGAGCTCGATTGGCACCCCGTGCACATTGTCGACATCAACGCGACCTCGGTCGGCGCGGTCATGCAGCCTGCGGGCCTCGACGCTGCCAAGGGCGTCATCTCCGTCAACTACGGCAAGGATCCGCTCGACCCGCAGTGGAAGGACGATCCGGGCCTGAAGCGCTATTTCGATTTCATGGCCAAGTATTATCCCGAGGGTGACAAGAACTCGAACTTCAATACCTACGGCTATTCGACCGCGCAGCTCCTGGTCACCGTGCTGCAGATGTGCGGCGACAACCTGACGCACGAGAACGTCATGAAGCAGGCGGCGTCGCTGAAGGATGTAACCGGCGACTTCTCGCTACCGGGAATGAAGATCAACACCTCGCCGACCGACTATCGCGTCAACAAGCAACTGCAGATGATGAAGTTCAACGGCGAGCGCTGGGAGCTGTTCGGCCCGATCCTGGAGGACAAGGGCGCGGCGGGCTAGCTGCACTCGACGTCGTTCCAGGGCGTCGCGACAGCGACGAACCAACCTCGAGATTCCGGGTTCGATGCTGCGCTTCGCCCCGGAATGACGCGGTCAACATCGATGGTACGGGGCTGCGCGATGGCGCGGCCCCGTTCTGCATTGCGGCACGGGTTGCGCCCGTTCGCCGCTGCGTGCGCTCGCCGACGGTCATTCGACCGCATCGCGGGTAACGACGGCTGTTGCGGCAGGATCCGCCGCCGCGTCGAGGGAGTATCAGTCGTTGATGACGTCACCCAGGTCGCGTTGCTTGACGACGCGGTCGATCAAGCCCCACTGCAAGGCTTCGTCCGCGGTCATGAAGTGATCGCGATCCAGGGTGCGCTCGACGTCCTCATAGCTGCGCCCGCAATGCTCGGCGTAGAGCCTGATCATGCGGTGCTTGGTCTGCTCCATCTCCCTCGCGTGAATCAGGATGTCGGACGCCTGGCCCTGAAAGCCACCGAGCGGCTGATGGACGTGAAGGCTTGCATTGGGCAGCGCCGTCCGCTCGCCGGGCTCTCCCGCCATCAGAAGAAACGAGCCCATCGAACGGGCCGTTCCCATGCAGAGCGTGTGCACCGGTGCTTTGACGAATTGCATCGTGTCATACATCGCCAGGCCGCTGGTGATCACGCCACCGGGTGAATTGATGTAGAGATGGATCGGCCGCTTTGGGTTCTCCGCCTCGAGGAAAAGCAGTTGCGCGCAGACCAGGGCGGAGACCGTATCGTTGACCTCGCCGTTGAGGAAGACGATCCGCTCGCGCAGCAGCCGCGAATAGATGTCGAAGGATCGCTCTCCCCGGCTCGACTGCTCGATGACCATAGGGACGAGTTGCATCGTGTCGCGCATGCGCGAACTCCCGGTTTCAGTGAGGTGTCGGTGACTTGGAGGATCAGGCCGCGCGCATCAGGCTGCGCCTGTTGCTGTTCGCCGCCGACGGCGTCCGCCGCATCAGCGTCGTGGCGACCAACCCGTGAATGATTCTGAGCCGGGTGCCGCCCTCGGCATTGGGCATGACCTGGAACGTCACGATGCTCTCCAGGTACGGCGGTTCGTGGTCGCGCATCCGGTAGCGGACTTCTTCGCCGGGCGTCGCGGTGATTGGCGCAGCGTCGGCGAGGTCGCCGCGCGGCAGCCAGTTCTCGCGCAGCGCAGGAATGCTGATGGCACGCCAGACCTTCTCCGGCGGCGCGTCCAGTTCGTAGTCGAGCACCAGATCGTCGCTCTGCAGGTCAGCCTTGATATCGGTCATTGGTCCATGTCCTTCAGCACGGCCTTCAACGCATCGACCCGCGACGGCCAGTAGGCACGGTACTTCGCCAGCCAGCGCGCGATCTGCGCCAAGCCCTCCGGATCGACCTCATAGTTGACGAAGCGACCCTGCCGTTCTTCCCTCACCAATCCCGCGCTTCGGAGAACCGCGAGGTGCTGGGACATCGCCGGCTGGCTGATCGTCAGACCCTCGCGAAGCGCGCTGGCATTCATGCTGCCGTTCGCCAGCTTCTCGAAGATCGCGTATCGCGTCGGATCAGCCAGGGCCCTGAAGATGTCACTCTCGATCATGCCGACACATAAGCATAAACTTATGTGTCGTGCAAGCGGCAACGGAGGCTGAGAACGCGGATGTCTTCGAGCAGAGCGACGCGCCCGGGCGCTTCTGGATCAGCATTCGCTCTCACCCAGCCCACTGCCGCGCTCCCTCCCCCCTTGTGGGGGAGGGTTGGGGAGGGAGTAGCCACGGAGACGGTCGCCCGGAGCGCCCCCTCTCCCTAGCCCTCCCCCACACAGGGGGAGGGAACGTACCTTTTGCTTGGCGACTGGGAACTACCAATCTTGCGGGTGGTAGTCAGACTTACACCGCTGGCACCTCGCCAAAGTTCTTGCCCACCGGCAGCACGGCGTGGCGGATCAGGCGCGAGTCTTCGACCGCCGCCTGGCGATGCTTCACCGCCTCGCGATAGACGGGATCGCGGATCATCTCGACGAAGGCCTGCACGCTCGGATATTCGGCGATGAAACAGTGGTCCCAACGTTCGTCCTGCGGACCGATCAGCATCAGCTCGAAGCGGCCCTGCCAGACGATGCGGCCGCCGAGGCGCTCGAACACCGGGCCGCTCTCGCGGCCATAGGCGGCATAGGCTTCCGCGCCGCTGACCTTGCGTCCATCGGGATAGGCTGCCTCCCTGCGCAGCCGCACCAGGTTCAGCATGTGGATCGGCCCCGGGCGGTCGTTCTCCCGAAACTGCGCGAACACCTCCTTGGTGGGATCGATATGGCCCATGAACTCCCTCGCCTGTTGTTGTTTACCTTGGCTTAACCATAACGCGGCGTTAGCGGCGCGAAACTCCTAATCGCGCGTTAAGGTCTTTCTAACTGCCCCTTAAACTCCGGACGTTACCGTGGTCGGACGGCGGGGTCGCGGGCTCGGGTTGCGTATGGCGCGGGGACGGAAACAGGGCGGCGGACGCAAGGAGCCGCGATTCGGTCTTGCGGCCGCGATGGCCGATCTGCGCCTCGACCCCAAGGATCGCATTCCCTCCGACGACACGCCCAAGAAGTCAGTTGCAAAGACTGCAAAGAAAAGGCCGGTCGAGCCCGACGACGAGGACGATGTGCCGGCGCGCGAGCCGAAGGCCTCGACACCGAAACCAAAGCCGAGACGTGGCAAGTCGCGCTGGGGAATGTCGATCGGGCGCATGTTCTACTGGGCGCTGGTCTGCGGCCTGTGGGGCGTGATCGCGCTGGTCGGCGTCGTGATCTGGGCCGGCGCGCATCTGCCGCCGATCCAATCGCTGGAGATCCCCAAGCGGCCGCCGACGATCGAGATCGTGGGCTATGACGGCACCATGCTGGCGCAGCGCGGCGAGATGGCCGGCGCCAACGTCGCGCTGAAGGATCTGCCGCCCTATCTGCCGAAGGCGTTCATCGCCATCGAGGACCGCCGCTTCTACCAGCATTTCGGCATCGACCCGATCGGCATCGCCCGCGCCGTCGTCGCCAACATCCTGCATCGCGGCGTGTCGCAGGGCGGCTCGACCCTGACGCAGCAGCTCGCCAAGAACCTGTTCCTGACCCAGGAGCGCACGCTGGCGCGTAAGCTGCAGGAGGCGGAGCTGGCGCTGTGGCTGGAGCGCAAATATTCCAAGCGCGAGATCCTCGAGCTGTATCTCAACCGGGTCTATTTCGGCTCCGGCGCCTATGGCGTCGAGGCGGCGGCGCAGCGCTATTTCGGCAAGTCGGCGCGGCAGGTGACGGTGGGCGAAGCGGCGATGCTCGCCGGCCTCGTCAAATCGCCGTCGCGGCTGGCGCCGAACCGCAACCCGGAGGGCGCGGCCAAGCGCGCCCAGACCGTGCTGGCGGCGATGGCGGAGGCCAAGTTCATCACCGAGGCCCAGGCGCAGGCCCAGATCGCGCATCCATCCGTCGCGGTGAAGCCGGCCGGCGCCGGTACCATCAACTACGTCGCCGACTGGATCGGCGAGGTGCTCGACGACCTCGTCGGCCAGGTCGAGGAATCGATCGTGGTGGAGACCACGATCGATCCGAAGCTGCAGAGCGTGGCGGAAGCGGCCATCATCGACGAGCTCGCGGCGAAGAGCGTCAAGTTCAACGTCAGCCAGGGCGCGCTGGTGGCGATGACCCCCGACGGCGCCGTGCGCGCCATGGTCGGCGGTCGCAACTATGCCGACAGCCAGTTCAACCGCGCCGTAACCGCCAAACGCCAGCCCGGCTCGGCGTTCAAGCCGTTCGTCTATCTCACCGCGATCGAGCAGGGCCTGACGCCGGACACGGTCCGCCAGGACGCGCCGCTCGATCTGAAGGGCTGGAAGCCGGAGAACTACACCCGCGAATATTTCGGCCCGGTGACGCTGACCCAGGCGCTGGCGATGTCGCTCAACACGGTCGCGGTGCGCGTCGGCCTCGAGGTCGGACCGAAGAACGTGGTGCGGACCGCACACCGGCTCGGCATCGCCTCCAAGCTCGATCCCAACCCGTCGATCGCGCTCGGCACCTCCGAGGTGTCGATGATCGAGCTGGTCGGCGCCTACGCGCCGTTCTCCAATGGCGGCCTCACCGTCTCGCCGCATGTGGTGACGCGGATCAGGACGCTCGACGGCAAGCTGCTCTACATGCGCCAGACCGAGCAGCCGGTGCAGGTGATCGAGCCGCGCAACGCTGCGATGATGAATCAGATGATGCAGGAGACGCTGATCTCCGGCACCGCGAAGAAGGCGGAGATCCCGGGCTGGATCGCTGCCGGCAAGACCGGCACCAGCCAGGATTTCCGCGACGCCTGGTTCATCGGCTACACCGCGCATCTCGTCACCGGCGTCTGGCTCGGCAATGACGACAACTCGCCGACCAAGAAGGCGACCGGCGGCGGCCTGCCCGTCGAGGTCTGGACCCGCTTCATGCGATCAGCGCATCAGGGCGTGCCGGTCGCGGCGCTGCCGAACGCGCAGGGCTCGGGCCTGGTCCCGACCCTGGCGCAGATCGCCTCGCAGATCACGGCGCCATCCGCGCCGGCACCGAGCGCACGCTCGGCGCCGCCGAGCCGCGGCAACGCGCGGCCGGAAGCCGCCGCGGGTCTCGACGGCTGGCTGGTGGATCGATTGTTCGGTGGAAAGCGCTGAGCCGGCGAAGATGAGGTGAGAGGCGCATCCGCGAGGGGATGCACCCTTCTCAGCTGGCGGCTGCGGCGATGGGACGCGCTGCCGGCTCGGCGGTTGCCGCGCCGGACGCTCGGGCCAGTTTGCGCCCGATCTGCCGCAGCATCAGGCTCGCCCGCAGCGCGCTGTAGTCCAGCAGCCAGCGGCTGAAGGCGCTGGCGGCCATCGGCCGCGCGAACAGGAAGCCCTGCATTGCATCGCAACCGAGCTCGGCCAGCAGCTTGCGCTGCGGCTCGGTCTCGACACCTTCGGCGACCACAGCCACGTCGAGGCTCTGGCCGACGCGCACGACCGCGGTCACGATCGCCCGCGTGCCGCTGTCGTTCTCGAAATCGCGCATGAAGCTGCGATCGATCTTCAGCTCGTCGATCGGCAGCTGGGCCAGTCGGCTCAGGCTCGAATAGCCGGTGCCGAAATCGTCCAGCGACAGGCCGACGCCCATGTTGCGCAGTTCGTTCATGGTCGCGATCACGGTGGCGCGCTCGTTGAGGATGACGCCCTCGGTGATCTCCAGCATCAGCATCTTCGCCGGCAGGTCGTTGGCGGCCAGGATCTGCGCCACCATCGCCGCCAGGTTGACGTTCTGGAAGTTGATCGGCGACAGGTTCACCGAGATGCAGGGGATGTCGAGACCGGCGCGGCGCCACGACGCCATCTGCTGGCAGGCCAGCTTGATCGACCACACGCCGATCTGCTCGATCAGGCCGCATTCCTCGGCGAGCGGAATGAACTTGGCGGGCGAGACCTCGCCGAGCACCGGATCGTGCCAGCGCGCCAGCGCTTCCACGCCGTGGATCGCGCCGTCGCGGGTGCGGATCTGCGGCTGATAGTGCAATGTCAGGGCCTCGCTGGCGATCGCCTCGCGCAGCGCGGTCGAATGCATCAGCCGTTCTTCGGCGAGCTTGTCGATGTCGGCGCTGAAGAAGCGGTAGGTCGCCCGGCCGCCGCGCTTGGCCTTGTACATCGCCGCGTCGGCCTGCTTGATCAGGGTCTCGATGTCCTTGGCATTATCAGGATAGAGGCTGAGCCCCATGCTCGCCGACATCGGCACTTGGCGCTTGCCGATCGTCAGCGGCATCGCCAGCGCGGCGGTGATGCGCGCCGCCGCGAGCGAGGCTTCCAGGGCATCGCGGTTCTGCAGCACGATCACGAACTCGTCGCCGCCGAGCCGGCCCAGCATGTCGCCGGGGCGGATCTGCGCTCGCAGGCGGTTGGCGAAGCCGACCAGGAACTCGTCGCCGGCGGCATGGCCCAGCGTGTCGTTGACGTCCTTGAAATTGTCGGCGTCGAGGAAGGCCACGGCGACGTGTCCGCCGTCCGGACACGCCTTGATGGCTTCGGCGATCAGCGACGGGATGCGGGCCCGGTTCGGCAGGCCCGTCAGCATGTCGTGATAGGCGACCTGTGAGATCGTCGAGCGGACCTCCTGGCGCTCGATGGCGAGCGCACCGAGCTGGACGCAGGCGGCGACGATCTGCTCGTGCCAGGGACTGGGGCCGCGGCATTCACGGAAGTAGAAGGCAAAGGTGCCGATGACGCGGCCATCCTTACCCTTGATGGGCGACGACCAGCAGGCACGCAGGCCGGCGGCGAGCGGGCCGGCCTTGTAGGGTTGCCAACGCGGATCATTATCGATGTCGTGCGACAGCACCGGCTCGCAGAGATAGGCGGCGGTGCCGCAGGAGCCGACGTCCGGCCCGATCGCGACGCCGTCGAGGCTGGCCGAATAAGCGGGCGGCAGGCTGGGGCCGCCGAGCGGATGTACGTGCCCATCGGAATCGACGTGCAGGATCGAGCAGACGGCGTCCGGAGCGAGCTCTTCGACCCGGCGGCACAGCTGATCGGCGATGGTCGTGATCGAAACGTCGGACGCCAGCGACGCCATGATCAACTGCTGCAGCGAGCGCAACTGCTTGGTCTCCCGGATGTCCGTGAGCAGCCCGAACAGATATCTGACCTTGCCCCGCTTGGTCCGGTGCGCCTTGACATAGGCGGTCGTCCAGATCTCGCGGCCGTCCTTGTCGTAGACCAGCACGTCCTCTTCGATGCCACGGTCGTCCTCGAGGCATTGTCTCAGCCGGTCGACGATGGCGGGATCGGTGCAGGGGCCGATCAGCAGCTCCTCGGCGCGGCGCCCGATCGCCTGTTCAGGCGTGTAGCCGAACAGGCTGGCAAAGGCGGCGTTGGTGTAGAGGATGTTGAGATCGCGGTCGGTGACGATGACGGCCCGGTTGGTCCGGTCGGCGACCGACGTCAGCAGCGCATTGCGCTCGCGCATGTCGACTTCGGTGGTCACGTCACGAATGAACAGCAGCGAACGGACCGGCTCATCCTCCCGGCCCGGCGGGAGCGCGCACAGCGACAGGCGGAGGCGGGTCCGCCCGCCGTCGGCATGGCGCATCGTCGTTTCGCGGGCGTCGGACTGGTCCGCCTCGTGCTGCGCGTCGGTCGTCTCGTCGCACGCGATCGCCGGGATCAGATCCGCGGGCAGACCCAGACTTTCGAGGTCGGCGCCGACCAGAGCGGCCGGCTCGCGCCGCAGCAGCACCGACGCCGCCCGATTGGCGTGCTGGACGTGGCCCTGCGCGTCGAGAAAGAGAATCGCCTCGGAAACACCGTCGAGCGCGGCCGAGAGCAATTGTGTGGATGCGGCCGGTTGGAACTCGCTTGCAAGCATCGTTCGATTCGAGGCGCGCTGCACGTTTCGAGAGAAACGATCTGCGCTTTGGTTGCAGCGAACGACCCGGCAGCTCGCTGGGACGTCACCTTGGGTTTGATTGCGGTAAATCTGGCGAGCGCAGCGTTACAGCCACGTTAAAGCGCCGCCGAATTGGGCAATATCCTCCGACTGCAGGCGAGAAGGCTTAAGAATTCGATAGTCCGCAGGCGGGTTCTGAGTTCATCATTGCAGATTGGAACCCGACGAAGAAATGGCCCGGACCAGAAGGCGGGGCCATTGGGATTCACATCGTCGAGCGGTCCGTCGTCGATACCTCAATCGTCGATGCCGTAGCGATGCAGGTCGTTGCCGCAGGTGTCGAGCCACTTCTTGGCGCGCTCGACCGAGGCGCAGATCCGGCCACACACCTTCCAGAACCGCGGCGAGTGGTTCATCTCGATCAGATGCGCGACCTCGTGCGCCGCGAGATAATCGAGCACGAAGGGCGGCGCCAGGATCAGGCGCCACGAGAACGACAGCGAGCCGGCCGAGGTGCACGAGCCCCAGCGGCTGGACTGGTCGCGGATCGACAGCCGCTTGACCTTGACGCCAAGCTGCTCGGCATAGGCGTCGGCCGCCTTCTGCAGGTCACGGCGCACCTCGCGCTTCAGGAAGTCGAGCACGCGGCGTTCAGTGTGCTCGATCCCGCCGGCCACGCACAGGATCTTCTCGCCACTGTCTCGCGTCTCGGTCCACACCGTGCCGCGTTCGCCCGCGCGATGCACGATCTTGTGCGGCACGCCGCGAAGCGGCACCAACGTGCCCGGCAGGAACGGCGCCGCCTTCGGCAGACGTCCTAGACGGGCTGCGATCCAGGCGCCGTGACGCTGCGCGAAGTCTTTCGCCTCGATGATGGTGCCGCGCGGCGGCATCGTGAGGATCGCCTCGCGATCCGACGGATGAATTCTCAGGGTATAACGTCGCGCACGACGGTGACGCCGCAATCTAATCGAGTAGATTTGCGAGCCATGCTTGACGAGAAGACGCGAGGGTTCGGCGGGCCGCCGATAGAGTAGCGCGCGAGTGGCCATTTCTGTCAGTCCGGGGGGTAAGAGCTCGCCCGGATTTTGCCATATCCACCGCCAGGGAAAGCGCTCGGCGCAAAAACAAATCATTTGCCCAACATACAGGGGTTCAGAAGGTTCCGCACCCTAGCAGTTGGGCCTCGCGCGCCCCCGAAAACATGAATTCAGATTCAAAAGCATCGCTCAAGAAGCGACGCCACATTCACTGCTTGAGTCACTCCTGAGTTTCGGTTTCGACCGTCCCTTCAAAGGGTTACCGCGCAGCCGGATTCGGATGCGCGGTGACCATCGTCTTCGCTCATTCAGCCGCAATGGCGAGCAGCGACTTCGGATCGGCTGCCGACAACATGAAATCGTTGATGCGCGGCACGATCTCCGACTTGAATCGCGAGCCGTTGAACACGCCGTAGTGACCGACACCCGGTTGCACGTAGTGAACCCGGCGGTGATCCGGGATCGACGAGCAGAGTCCGTGCGTCGCCTCGGTCTGACCGAGACCG
Source organism: Bradyrhizobium sp. HKCCYLRH3097 (assembly GCF_051167875.1). NCBI lineage: Bacteria > Pseudomonadati > Pseudomonadota > Alphaproteobacteria > Hyphomicrobiales > Nitrobacteraceae > Bradyrhizobium > Bradyrhizobium sp. HKCCYLRH3097. Next base: position 528,715 of record NZ_JBNPTX010000001.1, on the reverse strand, counting down.
GAGATATCGTCCTTCTCGCCTTCGACCGTCATCAACGCCACACGCGTAACCTTCGACGGATCGACCAGGGTGCCGCGATGGGTCATCTCGCCCTTCGGCAGCGCGTGCTTGATGAACACCGTCTCCACCGTCTGCAAATAATATTCCGCAGCCAGGTCCATGACGGCGAGATACTCGTCGTAGAAGTCGCGATGCTTGTCGACCTGATCGCCATCGCCCTTCACCAGGTTGGCGAACAGCGCCTTGTGGGCGTCGACATGGCGGTCGAGATTCATGCTGATGAAGCCGTTCAGCTGCAGGAAGCCCGGATAGACGTCGCGCATCACGCCCGGATGCGGGAACGGCACCTTGGTGATGACGTGGTTGCGGAACCAGTCGATGCCGCGCTCCTGGGCGAGATTGTTCACGCCGGTGGGGTTGCGCCTGGTGTCGATGGGGCCGCCCATCAAGGTCATCGAGATCGGCGCAAACGGGTCACGCTCGGCCTCCATGACAGACACCGCCGCCAGCACCGGCACCGCCGGCTGGCACACCGCCATGACGTGCATGTTGGTGCCGAGGAAGCGCAGCATGTCGATGACATAGTCGATGTAGTCGTCGAGATCGAAGCGGCCTTCGGCCAGCGGGACCATCCGCGCGTCAGACCAGTCGGTGATGTAGACCTCGTGGGTCGGCAGGAACGCTTCCACCGTGCCGCGCAACAGGGTCGCGTAATGGCCGGACATCGGCGCCACAATCAGCAGCCGGGGCTGGGGGCTGCGCAGCGGGCGGGTCAGCTTGCGGTCGAAATAGAGCAGCCGGCAGAACGGCTTTTCCCAGATCGAGCGGACCTCGACGGGGGTCCGGATGCCGTTGACCTCGGTCTCGTCGAGGCCCCATTCGGGCTTGCCGTAGCGGCGCGTGGTGCGCTCGAACAGCTCGCAGGCCGCCGCGACCGATTTGCCCATCTGGGTGTGGGCCCAGGGATTGAGCGGGTTCTGAAACAGGATCTTGGTGGCGTCGGTGACAGCGCGCGCCGGATTGAGCGAGGCGTGCGCCATTTCGTACATCCAGTACATCGGCGTCGTCAGGACCGGACTGCCTTCCGACGCCAGGGGCGGTGCACCGCCAAACTCACCTATCGGCATTCTCGTTCAACCTCTCTGCAGCGCAGCATACTGCCGAATGCGCAATTATGCGTCAATGCGGTGGTGTACGAGAAGGTGCCTCAAAGCGACGAAAAAGCCCGGAAATCCACGGGAAAAGCGTAATTATTCCCCTGCCGCCAGCAGCGAGCCGGCGCGGCGTGCGCTGCGCAAGAGAGCAATGAATGCCGCAAACGACGCCAGCAGCAGGGCGGCATTGAGCCCGAGCGCGGTCAGCATCAGGTCGGACCGGAAGACGTGATCCGCCAGCAGCGCGCGCATGCCCTCGAACACGTAGGTCGGCGGCAGGGACCAGGCAACCAGTTGCAGCCAGTGCGGCAGCACCTGAACGGGATAGTACACGCAGGCCAGCGGCATCAGCGCGAACATCAGTGTCCAGACGATGCTTTCGGCGCCGAGCCCGTTGCGCAGCACCAGCCCCGACACGAAGATGCCGACCGCCCAGGAGGTGAAGATCAGGTTGCAGAAGAAGGCGATCAGCGGCAGGCCGATGCTGTAGAAGTTGAAGTCGAAGAACCAGACCGCGATAAGGGTCATCGGAATGATGCCGATGGCCAGCCGGATCAGGCTCATCGTCATCAGCGCCAGCAGGAATTCGATCGGGGTCAGCGGACTCATCATCAGGTTGCCGATGTTGCGCGCCCACATCTCCTCCAGGAAGGAGATCGAGAAGCCGAGCTGTCCGCGGAACAGGATGTCCCACAGGATCACCGCGCCGATCAGGGTGCCGCCGGCGCGGGCGAAGAAGCCGGCATTGGCGGCGATGTAGGTCTGCAGAAACCCCCAGGTGATGATCTGCAAGGTCGGCCAGTACATCAGCTCCAGCAGCCGCGGCCAGGACGACAGCAGCAGATACCAGTAGCGCAGGATCATCGCGCCGATCCGGTGCGGGGCGATGCGGAGCGAAAGATCGTTCATTGCGCCGCCTCCCGGTCGCGGCCGCGGGCGACGTCGAGAAAGACCTCCTCGAGCGTCGAGCGGTTGTAGCGCGCCATGATCTGCGCCGGGCTGTCGTCGTCCTCGATGCGGCCGCGCTTCATGATGATGACGCGGTCGCATAGACGCTCGACCTCGAGCATGTTGTGGGAGGCGAGCAGGATGGTGGCGCCGCGGCGCTGTCGGTATCGCTCAAGATGGCCGCGCACCCAGTCGGCGGTGTCGGGATCGAGCGAGGCCGTCGGCTCATCCAGCAGCAGCAGCTCGGGATCGTTGATCAGCGCCTTCGCCAGCGCCACGCGGGTCTTCTGCCCGGCCGAGAGCTTGCCATTGGCGCGATCGATGAAGTCGCTCAGGTCGAGCTGCGCCGCGAGCTCGGCGATCCGCTCCTTGAGGTGGTCCACCGCATAGAGTCGGCCGAAGATGGTGAGGTTCTGCCGCACCGTGAGCCGCATCGGCATGTCGACATAGGGGCTCTCGAAATTCATCCGCCCCAGCACGGCCGCAGCCTCGTCCGGCATCCTGTGGCCGAGCACGGCGACCTCGCCCGAGGTCGGCTGCACCAGCCCCATGATCATCGCAATCGTCGTGGTCTTGCCGGCACCGTTGCCGCCGAGCAGCCCGGTGATGCTGCCCCGGCGGATCGCAAACGAGACGCCGTCGACAGCGGTCGTCGTCTTGTAGACCTTGGTCAGCCGCGACACGGCAATCGCGGGGGAAACCGAGCTGGAATCGGATGAGAGGGTCGGCACTGCGTCATCTTGCGTCATGGGAGGGGTTCATTGAGGCATTGTGCCGCAAACCGCAACAGGCCACCAACGGCGGGCCAGATTTGTCGCCGTGCTTGCGCGGCATTAGGTTCCCGTCATGACCGACGACGCCCTGATCATCGACACGCCCGACACCGACTATCGCCATCCGCGACAGCGCGTCCGGCTCGACACCATCCTGCGGCTGCGCTGGCTGGCCGCGCTCGGTCAATTGAGCGCGATCTTCATCGTGGTGCAGGGCCTGGAGTTCGACCTGCCAGTGGTGCCCTGTCTCGCGGTGATCAGCATCTCGGCGCTGCTCAATCTCGGCCTGCAGATCGCCTTCAACCCGATGCAGTTGCTGGAGCCGGCCCACGCCGGCGGCCTGCTCGCGCTCAACATCATCGAGCTGACGGTGCTGCTCTATCTCACCGGCGGGCTGGAGAATCCCTTCTCCTACATGTTCCTCGCCCCGGTGCTGATCTCGGCGACCGCCCTCCCCGTCCGCCTGACGATCATGCTCGGCCTGCTCGCCGTCACCTGCGCCACCGCCTTGTTCTTCATGCATCTGCCGCTGCCGTGGGAAGGCGAGGAGCCGCTGATCTTCCCGCCGATCTATCTGTTCGGTGTCTGGCTCTCGATCGCGCTCGCGATCGGGGTCACCAGCCTCTATGCGTTCCAGGTGACCGAGGAGGCGCGCAAGCTGTCGGACGCGTTGGCGGCGACCGAGCTGGTGCTGGCGCGCGAGCAGCACCTCACCCAGCTCGACGGCCTCGCGGCGGCCGCCGCGCACGAGCTGGGCACCCCGCTCGCGACCATCGTGCTGATCTCGCGCGAGTTGGAGCGCGCCCTGCAGGACAACAGCCAGGTCACCTCCGACATCAAGACCCTGCGCGAGCAGGCGCAGCGCTGCCGCGACATTCTCGGCAAGATCACCCAGCTGTCCTCGATCGGGTCGATGTACGACCGGATGAAGCTGTCGACCTTGATCGAGGAGACGGTCGCACCGCATCGCGACTTTGGCGTCGACATCAAGGTGCGCGTCGCGGTCACCGCGGCCAAGGAGCCGGTCGGCTCGCGCAACCCCGCAATCCTCTATGGCGTCGGCAACATCCTGGAGAACGCCGTCGATTTCGCGCGCAACGCCGTCGAGGTGAACGCCTGGTGGAACAACGAGACGGTCGAGATCGTGGTGTCCGACGACGGCCCCGGCTTTGCGCCTGATATCCTGAAGCGGATCGGCGAGCCCTATCTGTCACGCCGGCCCAGCGTCGAGGACGGCCCGGGAGGTAACCAGGGCGGCGGCCTCGGGCTCGGCGTGTTCATCGCCCGCACCCTGCTGGAGCGGACCGGAGCCAAGGTCTCGTTCAGCAACCGCACCTTCCCCGACCATGGCGCCGTGGTCCAGATCGTCTGGCCGCGGCGGCGCTTCGAGGCCAGCGAGGACGATGATGGCGAGGCGGAGCCGGAATGAAACCTCCGGGGCAGCCGCCGCTGGCGCGGTCCTGGCATACAGCAAACCGGCCCCGCGCGGCGTCACGCCGCAGACTGCGGCAACCCGCGATCTTGGCAGCGGCGACTCGGCAGACCATATGAGGATGGACCAGATCGTCTCGCAACCATCGAGCCTTCTTCTCAAGGATATGACCGTGGGCGCCATCGCCGAACTGACGAACCATCCGGACCGCTCTCTCCTCATCGTGGAGGACGACAAGCCGTTCCTGGAGCGCCTGTCGCGCGCCATGGAGACCCGCGGTTTCACGGTGACCTCCTGCGAGAGCGTCGCCGAAGGTATTTCACAGATCGGCAAGGCGGCGCCGGCCTTCGCCGTGGTCGACCTCCGGCTGGGCGACGGCAACGGCCTCGACGTGGTGTCGGCGCTGAAGCGCAAGCGTCCCGAAGCGCGCGCCATCGTGCTGACCGGCTACGGCAACATCGCCACCGCCGTGACGGCGGTGAAGATGGGCGCCGTCGACTATCTCGCCAAACCGGCCGATGCCGATGACGTCGTTGCAGCGCTGCTGTCGACCACCAGCGAAAAATCCGAGCTGCCGCAGAATCCGATGTCGGCCGACCGTGTCCGCTGGGAGCATATCCAGCGCATCTATGAGATGTGCAACCGTAACGTCTCGGAAACGGCGCGCCGGCTCAACATGCACCGCCGCACCCTGCAGCGCATCCTCGCCAAGCGCGCACCGAAATAGGCGGATTTTTTGTTCGCCGCGGGTCAATGCGACTTCACGAACGCCTGCAACGCATGGAAGACGGTGCGCCGCGGGTTGCGGCTGCACCAATTGCGCATCCAGCTGTCGACCTCGGTCAGATCGAGCTTGATCTGCCGGCCCTCATCGCCGCGATCCGCGTTGATGGCGGACACGTAGCCCATCATCCACTGCTGATATTTTGAGATGGCGTTGACGTAGGGGCCGTCGCCACTGGTGATGGCCTTGTAGGTGCCGGGTGGCTGCTCCTCGGCGGCGGCGATGAAGCGCTCGCAGGAATCGGCGCCCACGCCCAGGACGTAGAACGCCATTTCCTCCGCGCGGACTCCGGTCGCGAAGAGCAGTGTCAACGCCAAGACCACCCGTCGCATCTGTCGTCCCTGTCCGCACCCCTGGGCTGGATACCGCTCGAGCCTTAAAAATGTTCCGGCATGTTGCGCCCCATGCGGGGCAATTGTCGGGCAGAGCCGGGGAAATTGCCAGGAGGCCGGGACGAGCGGATGTTGTCGCGCGCTGGCAACGGTCCTGAATCGGGCGCGGGCGGATTCACAGGTGGATCTGGAAGGCGCCACGATGCGCCGGCCCGACGTCAGCTCTCCCCCGTCAGCCGGGAGAAATCGGCCAGGACAGCAGCGATCAGCTCCCGATGCCTGGTATCCTGTTCCGCAAGGCTCGCGGCGTAGATGTTCAGGAGATAGCGCGCCTTCGCGGCGGCTTCCGGCCACGACTCGGCCGCGTTGGCGAGCAGGTGCTGCTCGAGAACAGCCTGCCGATCGCGCAGCTCCCGCGCATGACTTTCGGCCTCTGCCAACGCGCGACGGAGGTCCACGGCCTTCTGCGCGCTCATCCCGCGGTGCCTGTCGAGATCGAGCGGCTCGTCAGTCATCCGACGCACTCGCGTCGACACGCTGCGCGTCTGCAAGATCGACCGAGCTGATGGACAGCATCTCGACGGCAGCGGAGCGCGAACCGGCGACCGGGACCATCATCATTGTCGCAACCCGGCGGTAGGCAGCAAAGGACAATCCCTCGATCAGTTCCTCGTCCGTGACCACCTCGTAGGTGCCCTCGGGCAAGAGACGCTCGATGCTCCTGATCCGGAACGGGTGTTTGAATGTGACGAATTTGCGCCGCGAGCGGATGCTCATCTGCGCCTACCTTTCGCAACGGCTGTCGCTGTCGCGACTTCGAAGTCTTTCGAAGCATGCGCCTTGCGGCCGGCAATAGCCACCGCTTTCTCATCAGCACGACGTGATGAGCGGCGTGGCGTCATCGGACCGTGTCGCTGCGCTTTGGTGCTCGCTATTGCAGGAGCCAGGGTGTATCAATGGCGATCACCGCCATTCCGACGGCATTCACCGGTGACTGAGGGTCACGAGCGCTCCCGCCGCAAACCACGCGAGGGGTAGCCAATGCCGCAGTTTCGTCTGAGCGAGTGGATCGTTCCACCCATTATCGTGCCGCTTCTGCTGATCCTTCTCGCGCTCGCAGTTGCCGCACTGCATTCGTAGATCCGACCACCGCGGCGCCCGCATCGGCAACCGGTGGACGACGGCCGCCCGGCCGACCGGCAGTGACGCTGCGCACGCAGGATCGACGGGGCGCTCGTCCGATGCGTTGAACCAGCTCCAACCCGAGTCGAGGAGACCGACATGGCCAAAGGTCAGCAAAAAGGCAATCGCGAAGCCAAGAAACCCAAGAAGGAAAAGCCCAAGAGCATTGCCGCAGCGCCGAGCCAGAAGGCCGGAGCATGGCAGCCGGATTTTTCCAGCGACAAGAAGAAGCGCTAGGGGATTTCCGGTCCTCATCAGTCTGGATGGTCTCCCGCACGCAAGGCCGTGCGCAATCAAGGCCGCGCGCAAGCAGCGACGACGCGGCCGACCGGTAGACAGCCCAAAGGACAGAACATGGCGCGCGAAACGATCTATGTCGTTCAGGCGTTCAGCGCCGGCCGGGGCGGACGCGCGAAAGCCGAGACGCCGATCGCCTGCAAGACGGAAGCGAGCGCGCTCCGGACTGCGGAACGGCTGGTGTCCAGCAAGGCAGGCGTCGTCGCGTTCTCATCCTCGGGCGATCCCGACATGGGCGACTATGACGATGAGCCGACGATCTTCTTCCGCCACGGTGAGTTGCCGTCGGCCTTCGATTGAGATGCGCGCAACCCCTTTGTCGCCGGCGACCATTGCCGAACGACGCCCCTTGGATGACGTCCGCCCTCACCGCGGTGTCCTCCGAACCTGATCGGTCACACACATGATTGAGTTTCCAAATCACAGCCGCTCCTATGACCGCACGCGACGTGCCGTACGGTTCTGGGGCTATGACAGCGCGATGGAAGCGTCGTTCTTCGTCGACGAGGGTGCGTTGAGACGCCTTCAGCCCGACGCCCGCCCCGACGAGTCGGGCTTTCTGACCGCATTCGATTCCAACCGCGAGCGGATCTGCGCCGCCGCCGCCCGGCTCTATGTCCGCGGCAGCCGGGGCTCCTACGATCTCGTCGCCGCCAATTTCTGAAGGCGATGCCTGCCGGCGATCGGCCAGGCCGGCGGTGATGCGGATCGGTTCTCAGCGATGCTGATGTCTCTCATCTCGAGACTCGTGACCTGACGGAGCCTCTGTCACCTACCTAGGCGGGGAAACCCCGTCCAGTGGAGCGCATTTGAGGATTGTCTAGCGGTCCGCGTGGCCCTGCGGGTCGATCAGCCGGTTGATCCGCTGCGCCGCCGCGAGCCCGAAGCGTACCGTCATCAACTTGCGCGTCGGTGCCGGCAATCTGTGCTCAGGCGCCTCGCAGTGCAGGTGGGCGCCATAGGCATCGGCGACGATCAGGCCGGTGTCCTGCGGAAAGATCTCGCACGGCAGATCCTGCGTGAAGGCGAAGAACAGCCGGTCGCAATGGGCACGGTAGTCCTCCCATTTGTGATCCGCGCGCAGATCCTCGACCGACGACTTGATCTCGACGATCCAGATCTCGCCGCGCTCGTTCAGCGCCACCAGGTCGGCGCGACGGCCCGACGGCAGCGGCAGCTCGCTGATGGTGGCAAAGCCGAGCGAGCGCAGCAGGCGCGAGGTGCCGCGCGCGATCGCCAGCGCCGTCTCCGACTGGCGGCGGTCGGTGGGAACGAGGCTGATCCTGGCGGCGGACGATTCCATTGCCGCAGCATAACCGATTCCAGGCGTCGCCCAAGCCCGCCGATCACCCGGGAACCGGAACCTGACGCCGGCCTTCCGCTTAACAAGCCGGCCGCCGGCCGGGCGGCGCAGCGAGGCGCCGTCCATGATCGACGATCTCTGGTACAAGAACGCGGTGTTCTACTGTCTGTCGGTCGGCACCTATATGGACGCCGACGGCGATGGCATCGGCGATTTCAAGGGGCTGACGCGCCGGCTCGACTATCTGCACGGGCTCGGCATCACCGCGATCTGGCTGATGCCGTTCCAGCCCTCGCCGCAGCACGACGACGGCTACGACGTCGCCGACTATTACGGCGTCGACCCGCGCTACGGCACGCTCGGTGATTTCGTCCAGTTCACGCATGGCTGCAAGCAGCGTGGCATCCGGGTGATCATCGACCTCGTCGTCAACCACACCTCCGACCGGCATCCCTGGTTCGTCGACGCCCGCAGCTCGAAGAGCGCCCGCTACCGCGACTGGTATGTCTGGTCGGACAAGAAGCCGGCCAATGCCGACAAGGGGATGGTGTTTCCCGGCGTGCAGAAGTCGACCTGGACCCGCGACAAGGAATCGGGCGCCTGGTACTTCCACCGCTTCTACGACTTCCAGCCCGATCTCAACACCTCCAATCCCGAGGTGCAGGCAGAGATCCTGAAGATCATGGGCTTCTGGATCCAGCTCGGCGTCTCCGGCTTCCGCATGGACGCGGTTCCGTTCGTGATCGCGGCCAAGGGCGCCGATGTCAGGAAGCCGGTCGAGCAGTACGACATGCTCAGGACCTTCCGCGAATTCCTGCAATGGCGCCAGGGCGAAGCGATCATCCTGGCCGAAGCCAACGTGCTGCCGGAAACCGACATGGAGTATTTCGGCGACGACGGCGACCGCATGCACATGATGTTCAACTTCCACGTCAACCAGCATCTGTTCTACGCGCTGGCGGCCTCCGACACGCGGCCGCTGGCCGAGGCGCTTTATCAGACGAAGGCGCGGCCGGCCTCGGCGCAATGGGGCCTGTTCCTGCGCAATCACGACGAGCTCGATCTGGGACGCCTGACCAAGCCGCAGCGCGCGGCGGTGTTCGCGGCGTTCGGCCCGGACAAGAACATGCAGTTGTACGATCGCGGCATTCGGCGGCGGCTGGCGCCGATGCTCGGCGGCGACCGCCGCCGCATCGAGCTCGCCTACAGCCTGATGTTCACCTTGCCCGGCACGCCCGTGATCCGCTATGGCGACGAGCTCGCGATGGGCGACGATCTCAGCCTGGCCGAGCGCAACTGCGCGCGCACCCCGATGCAATGGTCGACCGAGCCGCATGGCGGCTTCACCAAGAGCGACGCGCCGGCGTCTCCGGTGATCGATCACGGCCCCTATGGCTATGATCACATCAACGCCGCCCGGCAGCGGCGTGATCCGAATTCCATGCTGAACTGGACCGAACGCATCATCCGCATGCGCAAGGAGGTGCCGGAAGTCGGCTGGGGCGATTTCGAGGTGATCGCGACCAGGGATCCGGCCGTGCTGATCATGCGCTACGACTGGCGCAACAACTCGGTGCTGTTCGTGCACAATCTCGACGAGAAGCCGCGGGAGATCAGCTTCGATGCCGGACTGCCGGACGATGGCGGGAAGCTGCTGATCAATCTGCTGTCGGAGGATCACAGCCAGGCCGACGACCGCGGCCGCCACACCCTGGTGCTCGAGCCCTACGGCTACCGCTGGTACCGCGTCGGCGGATTGGACTATCTGCTGCGGCGAAGCGATATCGAGACGAAGAGCCCGGTGAAAAAGCGGCGGAAGACGCGGCGGCGATCGACGACCAACTGATGACGGGCGTCTTCAAGGAGAACGGCTTCAGCCGCTCGGCTGCGCATCTCGTTCGTGAACGAGGCGCTGAATTTCGACCAGCGCCTCCAACGCCATTTCGCAGGAGGTGTCGACGAACTGCTCTCCGCGAGCCGTCAAATTGATGAGGTCTCGCATTTCCGCCTGGAACTGATATCTTGCCAGACTTAAACGATTGTGTGCGGCCGATACGACATCGCGGGTCATTGCCGGAGATTGCGCGATCTCGCCGAGCGCCGGTCGATCATAGAGATAGACCGCGGCAAGGTCGAACGTGTCGCGCGCCGTGTAGGTCGATGCACGATAGATCAACTTTTTCGTCGCAATCTCTGCCGGTCGCTCCGCCGGTATAATCCGGCCGCCGAAGCTCAACGGATACGTCGGATGATCCGTAAAGGTGGGCGCATTCAAGAAATCGATCTCACCTACGTCCCGGAGAATCAGCTTCAGATATTTGCCCGGCCATTGCCACGTATCGCAAAGGGCCTTCGTGACAGGATTCATGTTCGGCGCGAGCCGCTTCAGGGCCGTGCTCGAATCCAGAAAGATGTCGACGTCGTAGCTGATGCGATGATCGAAGCTCTGCGCCAGGGCCGTGCCGCCCCCGAACGTCCACGCCCCAGGGCCGCCCTCCAGGCTATCGAGGGACAGCAGCGCCTTCTGCATGAGGTCTTGCCACCTCGAAGGCCGCCATTTCCCTGACCCATCTCTCATTTTCGGACCCCACAACCTGCCAAGTGTCGATCGCCTTCGATAGTTCTTCGAACGTCACAGCCTTGTCGAGGACGAGATGATGGATCACAGAGGCATCAATTTCGTCAAAGAACGCCTGCACGTGGACACGCCATTTCGGCTCCAGTTTCTCGGCTTTGAGGCAGGCCAGCAACGTCGCCTCGCCAATGCGGACCGGCAGCGGCGTATTGATCGTGGTCACGGCCGCGGTGAGACTGTCAGACGTCGTCGGCGGCGGCGTATTCATCAGTTCGAACTCCCGCGAAGTACCGGTTTCGGAGACCAGTACACGTCATCTCCTTGAAGGCCGAAGATTCCCCGGCATCTGTCGCGCAATATGGCGCCGTTCGGTGGGAACCTCAACAATTCCGGGGACACGGCGGCACGGAAGACCCGAGCAATACCGCTGAAGGCGTCCAGCGAAGCCCTGCGATCGGGCCTCAACGACATCGATTGCGACGCGCCGCCCCCTCGCCGGAGAAGTGGCTACGTCCTCCTGCCGACGACCACGCCCTCATTGCCGCGCAGATCCAGCGTGCCGTCGATGCGCTCGCCGCCGCGGTCGAGCCAGGTCGAGAGCAGGATCTCGCCGGTAAGGCCGCCTGCTTCGGTCGCGATGGAAACCGGCTCGCCGCCGAGATTGAGCGCGATGGTCAGCACCTCGCCGTCGTCTTCGCGGCGGTAGAGCAGGAGATCGCCTTGCGCCGCGACCGACCGATAGGACCCGGTGACGAGCACGCGGTGCTGCTTCCGCAGACGAATGAGCGCACGGGTGAGATTGAGGATCGAGCGCCGGTCGGCGGTCAGATTGACGACATTCTCATGCATGTAGTCATCGGCAACCGGCAGCCACGGCGCGGCTTGGCTGAAGCCGGCCTGCGGCAGCGCGCTCCATTGCATCGGGGTGCGGCAGCCGTCGCGGCCGACGCCGATGCCGGGCACGTTCTTCTCGAAGGGATCGCGCACCTGCTCCGGGCTGATGGCGACCTGATGCATCCCGATCTCGTCGCCGTAATACAGCGTCGGCGTGCCGCGCAAGGTCAGCAGCAGCATCGCCGCTACCCGCGCCTGCTCGGGCCCGACACGGCTCGCCACCCGGGGCCGGTCGTGGTTGCCGAGCACCCAGTTGGGCCAGGCGCCCGGTGGCAGCGCGGCTTCGTAGTCGGCGATGATCCTCTCGATCTCGCGCGCATGCCAGGGCGCGGACAGCAGCGCGAAATTGAACGGCAGATGCGCGCCGCCGAGATCCTTGCCGTAATAGGTCATCAGCCGCTCCAGCGGCAGGTAGATCTCGCCGATCAGCACGCGGTCGTCGAATTCGTCGATCACCTGCCGCATCTCGGCGACGACCTCGTGCACGTCCGGTTGGTCGGCGGAGTAGCGCGACAAGATCTGCTCATGCGGCGGCCTTCCGCCGTGATAGTCGGGATTGGCCGGGTTGTCGCGAAACTCGGCGTCCTTGATGAGGTGCCAGATCACGTCCACGCGAAAGCCGTCGACGCCCTTGCGCAGCCAGAACCGCATGACGTCATAGATCGCCGCCCGCACCTGCGCATTGCGCCAGTTCAGGTCCGGCTGCTGCGCCAGGAAGGCGTGATAGTAGTACTGCCCGGTCTGGGACTCGAACTGCCAGGCGCTGCCGCCGAACTCGGACAGCCAGTTGTTCGGCGGCCCGCCATCGGCGGCGGGATCGCGCCAGATGTACCAGTCGCGGTGCGGGTCGTCGCGCGAGTGGCACGCCTGCAGAAACCAGGGATGCTGATCGGAGGTGTGGTTCGGCACGAGATCGAGAATGAGCTTGAGGCCGCCGTCATGCGCGGCCTTCACCAGCGCGTCGAAATCCTCCATCGTCCCGAACAGCGGATCGATACCGGTGTAGTCGGCGATGTCGTAGCCGAAATCGGCCATCGGCGAGGTAAAGATCGGCGACAGCCAGATCGCATCGACACCGAGCGTCAAGAGATAGGGCAGGCGATGGATGATGCCGGTGAGGTCGCCGACCCCATCGCCGTCGCTGTCCTGGAACGAGCGCGGATAGATCTGGTAGAAAATCCCCTCGCGCCACCAGGCGCCCTGCTCCGCCATGTCGACCGCTTTCTGCTCGCAACGTGCGGCCCAACGCAGGAACCGGCGGCAGGTTCACAAGCCCCCCTTGGTCGCCCTGGCCGGGACGTCGAGCCGCCGCCCGCAGGGTGTTTTTCACTTGGCGCATTGCGAAAAATCGGCATGCTGGCGCCATGACCGAGCAGAACCAGACCAGGGCGAAGGCCGGCGCGATGATCGTGCCCGTGACGCCGTTCGAGCAGAACTGCACCATCCTGTGGTGCGAGGCGACGAAGAAGGCGATCGTGATCGATCCCGGCGGCGACGTGCCGAACATCCAGGCGGCGATCGCGCAGGCCAATGTCACCGTGGAGAAGATCTGGCTGACGCATGGCCATATCGATCACGTCGGCGGCGCGGCCGATCTGCGCGATCAGCTGAAGGTGCCGATCGAGGGGCCGCATGTCGCCGACAAATTCCTGCTCGACAACGTCGTCGCCAGTGGCGCGCGCTTCGGCATCACGGGCGTGCGCGACGTGACGCCCGACCGCTGGCTCGAGGAAGGCGATAGGGTCGAGATCGGCGAGCTCGTCTTCGACATCCTGCACTGCCCCGGCCATTCGCCGGGCAGTGTCGTGTTCTTCAACAAGGAAATGCGCTTCGCCCATGTCGGCGACGTCTTGTTCAACGGCTCGGTCGGCCGCACCGACCTGCCCGGCGGCAGCCACGACACGCTGATCCGCTCGATCAAGGACAAGCTGCTGCCGCTCGGCGACGACGTCGGCTTCATCTGCGGCCATGGCGCCGGATCGAGCTTCGGCCAGGAGCGGATGACGAACCCGTTCCTGACGGGGACCGTCTGACCCGCGCGTCTCTCGCGCGCGAGCCATGAACGGCTGCGGCGCGTCTACTTCAGGCCGGCCGCTTGCAGGGCACGGTCGATCACGGCGGCGACGTTGATGGCCCGGCGCCGCGGCTTGGCGGTCACGCCACTGCCGTTGATCGAAGATTCGCCGGTCGACGACTCCAGCCGTTTCGGCTCTGGGGGCTTGGAGACGGCCACGGGCTTGGACTCCGGCGCGACCTTGGGCTGCGGGACCGCAGCGGATGCCGGTGCAGAGAGCAACATGCCGGTCGGCGACATTCGGGGCTCGACCACTTTGATCTCGGCTGGCTTGACGTCGACCGGCTCCGCAGCGGGGGATGGGGCGTCCGCCGCGCGTCGCAAGATCTTGGTCAAGGCCGGCACCGCCGAGATCGGCGACACCTGCGGGATCAGCTTCGTGCTCGGCGACGTCGTGGCCGCCTTGAGCGGACGAATCCAATCGGTGACGCCGAAGAATTTCGCGATGTGATAGGACGAGGAAATGCCGGCCTCGAGCAGGAACGGCCCGGCCTTGCCATAGCGCTTGTCGTTGGCCGCGAGCCCGATCGGCGTGCCATGCGCCATGTTGGAAATCGTGAACGATTCCACGACGGTCTCGCCGTCGGCATTCCACCATTGCTCATGCGGATAGCCGTTCACCTCGGCTGCGGCCATTGGCGCCAACGGCAGATGGTGCAGGTCCAGCCACTGCTTGACGATCTCGCCCGCATTGTCGGGATGCACCGTGTAGTCCGCTGTGCCGTGCCACACCGACAGCTTCGGCCACTTGCCGCGGTGGTTCGAGGCACGGCGAACGAGATCGCCGAGCTCGCCGGCGGGGCGCGCCGGCGGCATCCGCATCTGCAGGATCGCGTCGCGCATGCTGCGCGCGGTGCCGAACGGCAGCCCGGCGATGACGGCGCCGGCCGCGAACAATTCGGGATGCGCGGAGAGCAGCGCCATGGTCATCGCGCCGCCCGCCGACAGGCCGGTGACGTAGATGCGCCTGGGATCGATGGCATAGTCCGCCACCATGCGCGCGATCATCTCACGGATCGAGGCGACCTCGCCCTGGCCACGTGTGATGTCCTCCGACTGAAACCAGTTGAAGCAGCGCTGCGGATTGTTGACCCGCTGCTGCTCCGGCAACAGCAGCGCGAAGCCGAAATGCTTGGCGAGCGTCGACCAGCCGGCGCCGAGATCGTACTCGGCGGCGCCCTGCCCGCAGCCATGCAGCACGACGACCAGCGGCGCCAGCGGCTGACGCTGCGCCGGCACATGGGCGAACATCTTCAGGCGCCCAGGATTGGTGCCGAAATGCTCGATCTCGATCAGCGGAGTCTCCGGGGCGCGACGCGGCTGACGATGAAAATCGGCAAATCCGCTGATGCTGTTCAGCTCGCGCAGCCTTCGCAAGTACTCAACATTTTCAGCGAGGGACAACGGCAAGCTCCTTAGGCATTCACGTATTCACGTCAGCGGGTAGACAATCCACCATCACCCAGATGGTTGCTGCAGTGCAAAAGAAAAAGCCCGCGAGACTGCGGACCTCAGCAATTTGATTGCGAATTTCGTTCTTGCTGCGATCTAAATGCCACGCCGAGGCGGCACTTCACGCAGCAATCACCGAAACGCGAACCGCGGAGCACGTCAATCGCCGCGAACGTGAGAGCGAGGCGCGCCGCAACCAGCAAGACCCGCACCACGCGCTCGACGGCATCATTCTTCATCACATGGCGAATCGCTCCGCGCGAATGAAGTGTGAGCACCGATCGGCGATCAGTAAACAAACAAATGGCAGCCATGCACCGGTCGCCGTGCGCGGCAAGATGATTGCCTCACACCGAGGCGCCAACTAGCCTGATCGGCAAGCAACAACGAATTCCGCTTGGGAGAAAACACACATGGCGCGGCTCAAATTTGGCGCTTTCCTCGCTCCGCATCATCCGATCGGCGAGCATCCGATGCTGCAATTCCGCCGCGACCTCGATCTGGTTTCTCAGCTCGACGAGCTCGGCTATGACGAGTTCTGGTGCGGCGAACATCATTCCAGCGGCTGGGAAATGATTGCCTCGCCCGAGATGTTTCTCGCCGCAGCCGGCGAGCGCACCAAGCGCATCAGACTCGGCACCGGCGTCATCTCGCTGCCCTATCATCATCCCTACAACGTCGCGCAGCGGATGGTGCAGCTCGATCACATGACCGGCGGCCGCGCCATCTTCGGCTCGGGCCCGGGCGCGCTCGCCTCCGATGCCCACACGCTCGGCATCGATCCGATGACGCAGCGCGACCGTCAGGACGAGGCGATCGCGATCATCCGTCGCCTGTTCAACGGCGAACGCGTCACCGCCAAGAGCGACTGGTTCACGATGAATGACGCAGCGCTGCAGATCCTCCCCTTGCAGGAGGAGATGCCGTTCGTCGTGGCATCGCAGATCTCGCCGTCCGGCATGACGCTCGCGGGCAAATACGGCATCGGCATCATCTCGCTCGGCTCGATGTCGACGCAGGGCCTGATGGCGCTGCCGCAGCAATGGGAGTTCGCCGAAGATGCTGCGAAGAAGCACGGCACGAGCGTGAGCCGCGCGAACTGGCGCGTGCTGTTGTCCTGGCACATCGCCGAGACGCGCGAGCAGGCACGCCGCGAGGCGGGCCCCGGGCTGATGCGCTGGCACAACGAGTATACCGTGGGCACCCTGATGCGGCCGGGCCTGAAGCCGTTCTCTTCGCCCGATGAAGCCGTCGACAAGACCGCCTTCGTCGACGGCGCGGCGTCGACGATCGGCACGCCCGACGATCTCGTCAAGACGATCAAGAATTTGATGCAGGTGTCGGGCGGCGTCGGTCACATCATCGGCTTCGTGCACGACTGGGCCAATCCGGAGAACACGCGCCGCAGCTGGGACATGGTCGCGCGCTACGTCGTGCCGGAGATCAACGGCTACATCGACGGGCTGCGCCGCTCGCAGAAATTCGTCATCGAGAACCGCGCCATCTTCGAGCGCGCCGGCCAGGCCGTGATGGCCAAGATCATGGACAACGACAAGGCCGCCGCGGCGCTGTCGCAGACGGGACCCGGCCGCGTCGCGATTCCCGCGGTGAATGCGCCGGACCTGCAGCAGGCCGCGGCGAAGCAGCGGGGGTGAATCAACGACGGTGCGTAGGGCGGATTAGCGCAGCGTAGTCCGCCGACCCTCACGAGAGACTTCATCAGGTCGTCGTCGGTATCACGATCGAGCATCGTATATGCCAGGTGGGCAGGTCACTACGCCGTACCCTGACGGCGGATTACGCTGCGCTAATC
Organism: Bradyrhizobium sp. HKCCYLRH3097; assembly: GCF_051167875.1. NCBI lineage: Bacteria > Pseudomonadati > Pseudomonadota > Alphaproteobacteria > Hyphomicrobiales > Nitrobacteraceae > Bradyrhizobium > Bradyrhizobium sp. HKCCYLRH3097. The sequence goes on along the minus strand of NZ_JBNPTX010000001.1, from coordinate 511,702 downwards.
CGCCCTACCCATGGCCCTCACCTCACCGCCGCGACCAGCCTCTCGCAGTCGGCGATGGTCGCGATCTGCTTCAGTGTCTCGCGGAGCGCCGGCAGGTCGACGGGCTTCTGGAATTGCGGATAGACGACGAGCCCGAGCACGGTCGCGAGCCGGACGTGCTCCTCGCGCGTGGCGTCCTCGGCGCCGCTGATGAAGATCACCGGCGTGCGCGATTTCAGCTCGTTGAGCAGCAGCAGGATATCGGCGCCGCAGCGATCGCCGAGCGACAGATCCAGGGTGATGCAGTCGAAGGTCCGCTGGCGCAGCACCTCCGCCGCAGCCCCGACCGAGGTCACGCAGGTCGCCTCGTAGCCGCACTGCGCGGCGATCTTGCGCAGGATCGACAGATGCACCTCGGCATCCTCGATCACCAGCAACTGATTGCTCATGCCCTTGCCCTCGCTGTCTGCTGACCAGACGTCAGGTCTGGCCGTTGCTAGATGAGGCCGATGGCCGGGTGGTAAACATTTGGCTCCGTGGATTTACGGGTCAAGAGCACGCGGGGGCCGACCTCGGGCGGGGTGGACCGTCCAACGTCGCTTCGGCCAAGTCGACGTATCCCACCAGCAACACCGCGAACTTTTTGGCTCAGCCGATCGCGATGCAATTGCCGCGTTCGATGCAACCGGCGATGGTGCCGCAACCATGTCGAATCGACGTCGCGCGCTAGGGCAAAGCATGACGAAATCTGGAGTAGCGGCGATTGCGTTCGCGTTCGCGAGCATCGCGCTGGCGGGAGCGGCGAAGGCGGCCGACCTGCCGGTGAAGGCACCGCCGGTTGTCGCCGCGCCGTCGTGGACCGGCGTCTATGCCGGCGTGTCGGTCGGCGCCCGCTGGGCGGACAATGATTGGCGGACCAGCGACATCTCCCCGAACTTCGGTGCCGGCGTGTTCGTGCCGACGGCCGGCACCGGCGGGGCGATGGACAGCGTCGCCGCCAGGATCGGCGGCTATCTCGGCGTCAACTGGCAGTTCGCTCCGTCATGGGTGGCTGGCGTCGAGGGCGACTTCGGCTGGGCCGACAACCCCAAGCGGGCGAGTGCGCTGCCGGGCACGGCCGGGCTGTTCTTCGGCATCCCGCTGGTCGGCCTTCCGTCCGGCTCAGTGAAGGAAACATGGGACGGCAGCGTGCGCGCCCGTCTGGGTTATCTGATCGCGCCATCTACGCTGGTCTATGGCAGCGGCGGCGTGGCATGGCAGCGCCTCGAGCTGAACGCCAGTTGCACCATCGTTCCCGGCAACCCGTTCTGCTTCGGCAGTCCGCACGATGAGACCTACGCCTCGACCCGGGTCGGATGGACCGTCGGCGGCGGCATCGAGCACATGATCGGCGGCCGCTGGCTGGTGCGGGCCGACTACCGCTACGCCGATTTCGGCACCTGGACTCAGCCCTTCTTCGTCGCCGGCGGCGTCGGGGTCGGGTTCGACGACCGCTTCACCGCGCACGTGACGACGCGAACTCATACGGCGACGATCGGCCTCGCCTACAAGTTCTGAGGCGCGGCTGGTCCTGACGCGCACTGTCATGCGCTCGCCGATGAGAGTGAGCACCGTCAAACCATAGGGCCGGCGAGGCTTGGCTCCAAACTGCCCGGGCGCTACTTTGAGCGGCATGCCTGCTGCCAAACCTCAATGCTTTCCACGGCCGCCCGCCCCCGTGTCTGCTGATGAAATCATCTTCATCAAGGACACGATCAAGCGATTCTATGGCGACGACGCGATCGTGCGCAACTTCGGCCCAGACCCGGCTCGCCTACAGCTGCACGTCGAAACCAGCCGCGACATTGGAGCGGCGAGATATGACTGCCTCGGCGTCTTGATGACCCGAATCGACCGCGATCAGATCGCCCTTGAGGTGACGCGGCGGGGCACACGGATATACGGCCACGCGAAACTCGCCTACCGTCATGGCGTCGCACTTTGAAAATCGGCGCCTTGGGACGAACCGACGCGTGCGCGACGCGGCTACGCGCGCAGCCGAGGACGCATCGGCGCTCGGGTGTCACGAGGATTTTCTTAACCCCGGCCTGCCATGTTCGCCGCCAATCGCGCACGGTCCGCGGGGGACCGCTCGCGCGTAGGATGCGCCAGGCAGCCCGCCGTCTCGACCCGGCAGGTTTTTCCGCGAGAAAGGTCGCAAATGTCGCTCTCCTCAGCCAAGAACTACGCGCTGCGCGCCGAACGTTCGCAGGACCCCAAGGAGGCCGCCGACCTCCTGGCAAAGGCGATCCTGGAGCTGGCGGCCTCGATCGAGGCAACCGACGCCAAGGTGAAGAAGATCAACAAATCGGGCTGCTGATGGACTTGGCTCCAGGTCGGAACGCGTGGCGGCTTCTGCCTGCGGCGAGGCTTGCCCGCCTCGAAAGATGATCCGCTGACCCTGCGCGGATTGACCGCCGAAATCGCGGCATCACCGGCGAGCGACAGCAGGACGTATTGGCGACCGTCGGGGCCGACGGGCAAATCGCTTCCAGCAAAGCGCCTTTGAGAAGGCGAAACCGCACCGCGCCGGCCTGTCGATCACAGGCTCATCACCATGAAGCGGTGCGCGCCGAAAAACTCATTTCACGAAACACCTCAATCACATCATCCCTGTCCAGTCCTGCGCGCAAAAATATTCTGCTTTCGTTTTTCCGAATCAAGCATACCTTAACGCAGTCCCGTCTCGATTAAGAGGGGCGCTTCGCGGGTCGTCACGAACGTTGAGGCGGGATGCGGTGGGCGTGTCGATGTCGCAGCGTGGTTATCCCGCGCGGACGAACGGCGGCGATGCGCACGGTCAAGTCGCGTGGTCCTGGCACCCCGATGCTGGTGTTACGCTTGCAGCGGCGCTCACGCGTCGCGCAGGCAACGGTGGCCAAAAAGCCCGGCGCACCGGGGAGAACGCGAAGCAGCCGTGAAAACCATCGCGCGGGGAATGCCGGGATGCCTCGGCTGAACCTGTGGTACCTGCCGCCTGCATTTTTTTCTGCAGGCGGGCCATGGGTGCGGCCAGCGCCCGGCATTCCCCGTGCCCTCTGCTTGGGGGGCAGCAAGTCCAGCAGGACTCGGACGCATGAAGCGCGTCGCGAGATCGCCAACGCGTGCGATGCAGCACAACTACACCGAGACGAAATAACGCAGCGTATTGCATGATGGCTGCAACCGCCCTTCAATGATGTGCCGGCGCGTCGCCGCGCCCCGCCGCCTCGAAAACGGAGCCTCCTTGATGTCGATGCAAAGTGTGGCCACGCCATCGTTCCGCCTGACCTCGCCGCGGCGCAACTCACTGACCCATATCCCCGGCGACGAAGGCTGGCCGATCATCGGCAAGACATTCGAGACCCTCGCCGACCCCAAGGGTCACGTCGAGCGCAACGCCAGGAAGTATGGCCCCGTCTACCGCACCCACATGTTCGGCGAGGTCAACGTCGTGCTGCTCGGCCCCGAGGCCAACGAGCTGGTGCTGTTCGACCAGGCCAAGCTGTTCTCGTCCGCGCATGGCTGGGGCCACATCCTCAACCTGCTGTTTCCGCGCGGCCTGATGCTGCTGGACTTCGACGAGCATCGCATGCACCGCAAGGCGCTGTCCGTCGCCTTCAAGGCCGGGCCGATGAAGTCCTATCTCGCCGGCCTCGACCGCGGCATCGCCGCGCGCATCGCGCAGTGGAAGGCAAATCCGGGCGAGATGCTGTTCTATCCGGCGATCAAGCAGCTCACGCTCGACCTCGCCGCGACGTCCTTCCTCGGCACCGAGATCGGGCCGGAGGTCGACGCCATCAACCGCGCCTTCGTCGACATGGTCGCGGCCTCGGTGGCGCCGATCCGCAGGCCGCTGCCAGGCACGCAGATGGCGCGCGGGGTCAAGGGCCGGCAGCGCATCGTCGCCTATTTCTCCGAGCAGATCCCGTTGCGACGTGCGAAAGGCGATGGCGACGATCTGTTCTCGCATCTGTGCCGCGCCACCGATGACCACGGCGCGTTGCTGTCGACGCAGGACATCGTCGACCACATGAGCTTCCTGATGATGGCGGCGCACGACACGCTGACCTCGTCGCTGACCTCCTTCGTCGCCCAGCTCGCCGCGCATCCACAGTGGCAGCAGAAGCTGCGCGACGAGGTGACGAGCCTCGGCCTCGCCAAGGACGAACCGATGACCTCGGAGCATCTGGAGAAGATGAAGCTGACCGAGATGGCGTTCCAGGAGACCCTGCGGCTGATGCCGCCGGTGCCGTCGCTGCCGCGCCGTCCGATCCGGGATTTCACCTTCAAGGGCTACGCGATTCCCGCCGGCACCGGCGTCGGCATCAACCCGATGTACACCCATCACATGCCGGAGATCTGGCCGGAGCCGGAGCGGTTCGACCCGATGCGCTTCACCGACGAGGCCCAGCGCGGCCGCCACCGCTTCGCCTGGGTGCCGTTCGGCGGCGGCGCGCACATGTGCCTCGGCCTGCACTTCGCCTACATGCAGGTGAAGTGCTTCGCGCGGCACTTCCTCGCCAACCTCGAGGTCTCCTTCGCCCCCGGCTATCAGCCGAACTGGCAGGTCTGGCCGATCCCGAAACCGCGCGACGGGCTGAAGGTGATGCTGAAGGCGGTGTGACCCGCGCGCATTGATACAGCGAGGGCGCCAAGGATCTTGGTTTGTTGCGGACTTTTTCGCCCTCGTCTTCCTCCTCGTCATGGCCGGGCTTGACCCGGCCATCCATCCTGCTGCAACGCGCGGATGAGAGACGTGGATGTCCGGGCATGACGAAATGTATACCTCGCCGTCCCCTACTCCACCGCATCCCCCAGCAGCTTGCGCATCGCCTGATAGCCCTGCTGCTGCTGGCTCCAGTTGCGGCCGCCGGTGATGGCACCGTCGATGACGAGATCATGGCCGTTGATGAAGCTCGATTCGTCGCTGGCGAGAAACACCGCAGCGTAGGCGATGTCGTCGGGCAGGCCGGCACGCGGAATCGGCTGCGCCGTGGCATAGGCGTTGCGGATCGTCTCCGGCGTCTTCTCGGCCGCCTCGGTCGACAGGCCCAGCGCCTTGCCGAAGATGCCGGTGGCGATCAGTCCGGGCGAGATCGAGTTGACGCGCACGCCGGACTCGCCGAGCTCCATCGCCACGCATTTCGTCAGATGGATCACCGCCGCCTTCGCCGTGCTGTAGACCACCGAGGTGGAGAAGCCGGCGAGCCGGCCGGCGATCGAGCCGTTGTTGATGATGCTGCCGGAGCCTTGCCGCTTCATGTGGGGCGCGGCGTATTTCATGCCGAGCATGACGCTGCGCACCAGCACCGCCATGGCCTGGTCGAACCGATCGGCGTCGAGGCCTTCGATGCCGCCGGTCTGCGCCGGACCGCCCGCATTGTTGAACACGCAATCGAGCCGGCCAAAGCGCTCGACCGCGCCATCGATCAATGCCCGCATCTGCCCGTCGACCGTGACGTCGGTCTGCCGGAACACGCAGCTCGCGCCGAGCCTGCTCGCCAGCGCCTCGCCCTCGGCGCTGCGCCGGCCCGCGACGACGACCTTCGCACCCTCGGCTACGAAGATTTCCGCCGTACGCAGGCCGATGCCGCTGGTCGCACCCGTGATCACGGCGACCTTGCCCTCCAACCGTCCCATTCCCTGCTCCTTCCTTTGCTGCTGCGTGCTCGTTCTGGGCGGCGGAATAACAAGCGCCTGAGTTCCGCCGCGGAACCATCATCCTGCGCGCCAGGTTGCAGCACACGCAAGACGGCCTCCATCAACCGGACAAATTACCGCCACGTCGGCCTTAATTTGGTTGCGCGGTTGAGGCTCATGGATGTCCATGACGCGACTCATCGACGACATCAAGCGGATCTGGCGCGGCGAGCAGCAGCCTTCCCTGACATGGAGCTGCATGTTTGCAGCGATGTGCCTGCTCGCAGCCACGGCGATCCGCTACGGCATGGCGCATCTGCGGCCCGACGTGTTCTTCACGCCCTACCTGCCGGCCGTCTTCTTCGCCACCGCGATGGGCGGATCGGGCGTCGGCCTGGCGACGGCGATCGCAGGCGCGGCGCTCGGCCTGACGCTCGATTTTGGCGGCGGTCCGGCCGATGGCGCCCGGCTCGCGCTGATGGCGATGTATATGGTCGTGGCGCTGCTGGTGATCTGGGGCGTCGATCACTACCGGCGCCTGGCCGCCAAGCAGCGCGAGATCGCCCGGCGGCTCACCCAGGAGGAGCAGTATCGCAAGCTCCTGGTCGACGAGCTGCACCACCGGCTCAAGAACAAGACATCCACCATTCACGCCGTGCTGCATCAAGTGCTGTACGACCAGCCGCAGGTGTGGAGCCGCATCGACCAGCGCATCCGCGCGCTCGCGACCGCGGACGACCTGATCGCGCGCGCCGACGGACAGGGCTGCGACCTGAAGGATCTGCTGGTCTCGGAGCTCGGGCCATATGGCCATGTCCGCTTCGAGCTCCACGGCCCGCCGCTGTTCCTGCCTGCCAAGCTCGCCGTCAGCCTCGCTTTGATCTTTCACGAGCTTGCGACCAATGCCGGCAAATACGGCGCCTTTGCCTCGCCGCGCGGCTTCCTTCAGGTGTCATGGACGATGCAGGAGGACCGCCTCCATCTGACCTGGGACGAGGCCGCGGGTCCGCCGATCGGTCCGATCGGCAGGCCCGGTTTCGGAAGCAAATTGCTGAAGTCCGTGCTGTCGTCGTTCGATGGCAGGACCGAGACCAGATTTCTCGAATCCGGCCTTCACTGCACCTTGCAGTGTCGCGTGCCACCAAGCTGAACCGGCCGCCGGGCGGCCATTCCTGCCTACCACTTTCGCCGCATGCGCGCGGCCGCGTCGCTGCTCCGATTCAGGAACGGTTAATGACGCCGCGGCACAAAGCTCCGTCATTCCCGAGACTTGGCTCGCGCGTTCCGGGTTTCTACGTAGCGCTTAACTAAAATGAAGCGGGAACTTTGCACAATCGGCGCATGTACAGCAGCGACCGATTCAACTTTTCCCCCGGGCCGAACGAGGGGCTGGGCTCGACCGAGGCCGAGCTGCGCTTCCTGCGCAGCGTCCTCAGCCAGCTGCCGTCGGGCGTCACGGTCCAGGACGAGCATGGTCGCTTTCTGCTGGTCAACGATACGGCCGCCGTCCAGCTCGGCGCCGCCGCCAACAGCATCGACGGCCTCTCGGCGCCGCATCTCCATAACCGGCGCACGGCCTGCCGCGAGATCCTCGGCCGGGGTCGGACGGTGATCGGCGAGGAAAAAGTGGCAGGCGAGCGCGGCGCGCAGACCCTGCTGACCGCGCATCGGCCGGTTCGCATCGGCGACCAGACCGTCCTCATCTCCAGCTCGGCCGATATCAGCGAGCAGAAGGAGTTCGAGGACCAGTTGTTTCGCGCCGCCTATTACGACGAGTTGACCGGCCTGCCGATGCGCCGCGTGGTCGAGCATCGCGCCGACCTGCTGGTCCGGCGCGGCCGCGTCGACGGACGCTTCGCACTCGCCTTTCTCGACCTCGACAATTTCAAGTACATCAACGACTATTACGGCCACGCCACCGGCGATGCGCTGCTGGTCGAGCTCGCCAAGCGCATCAGCCGCGACCTGCGCGAGTCGGACCTGCTGTCGCGCATCAGCGGCGACGAGTTCCTGCTGCTGCTGCATCCGATCGAGCGCGCCGAGGAGGTCGCCGAATTCCTGCACGCGATGCTGGAACGCCTGAACGCGCCCTTCTTCATCGACGGCGCCGAAGTGTTCGCCTCCGCGTCCGTCGGAGTGAGCCTGTTTCCCGAACACGGCGCAAGCTACGACGTGCTGCGCCAGAACGCGGATCTGGCGATGTACCGCGTCAAGAACGGCGGCAAGGGCACGCTGGCCTTCTTCTCCAGCGCGATGGAGCACGAGGCGCTGGCGCGCATGAAGGTCGAGCAGTCGCTGCGGCTCGCGATCCTCGAAAAGCGCTTCTGCTGCGCGTTCCAGGCCAAGGTCGACATCCGCACCGAGGAGATCAAGGGCATCGAGGCGCTGGTGCGGCTGCGCGACAATGAAGGCGTGATCCAGGCACCCGGATCGTTCATCAACCTCGCGGTCGAGCTCGGTCTCATCGACGAGCTCGCCCATCTCGTGCTCGACGAGATCATCAAGTCGATCGATCTGATCAACGACGCGTTTGGGCCGGAAGCGACGATCAGCATCAACGTCGCGGCGAAACAGGCGTCGAATCCGGAATTCATGCAGCCCTTCGCCCGGGCGATCGCAGCGACCGGCTTTCCCAAGCGGTTCATGATCGAGGTCACCGAGGACGCGTTCGTGACCCGCAGCCATTTCCAGGACGAGATCGTGCCGCTGCTGCGCGGGATCGGCGTCGGCATCTCGATCGATGATTTCGGCATCGGCTATTCGTCGCTGTCGGCACTCGCCGACATCACGGCGGACGAGATCAAGATCGACCGCTCCTTCATCACCGACATTCATAAGCGACCGCGCAGCCAGGGCATCCTGCGTGCGATCGAATCCCTGAGCGAGGCGCTGGGCATGACGGTGATCGCGGAGGGCATCGAGTCGTTCGAGGAGCTCGCCTATCTGCAGGCCGCGACCAAGATCCGCTATGCGCAGGGCTACTACTTCTCGCGTCCGATCTTCCTGGAGGAGCTGAAGCCGGCGGCCCCGCTTGCAAGCGAAGCGCGCATCAGTCTCGCCAGTCGCCCTGTGCAGGAAAATCGCCAGGTCTATGCGCGCAGCAGCCGCTATCGGCGCTGAGCTTTTGGAGGACGATACCCTTCGACCCAACGTATGAGCCATCACGGGCTGCCGCCGAAAGCGGCCTTGACCCAGGCCGAGCCTGCACACTATCAGTTGCAGGCAACAGCCGCCAGTAGCTGGGAGGAAGGCTCGTGAAGACGTCACATATTCTCAAAGGTATTGTTTCATCATTGACCGCCGCCCTGCTGGCGACCGCCGCCCAGGCCGATGATCTGAAAATCGCTCTCATCTACGGCAAGACCGGCCCGCTCGAGGCCTATGCCAAGCAGACCGAAGCCGGTCTCCGCCTCGGCTTCGAATATGCCACCAAGGGCACCAACATGATCGACGGTCGCAAGATCGTCATCATCACCAAGGACGACCAGGGCAAGCCCGACCTGTCGAAGGCCGCGCTCTCCGAAGCCTATCAGGACGATGGCGCCGACATCGCGATCGGCACGACCTCCTCGGCCGCAGCGCTGGCCGATCTGCCGGTCGCCGAGGAGAACAAGAAGATCCTCATCGTCGAGCCTGCGGTCGCCGACCAGATCACGGGCGAGAAGTGGAACCGCTACATCTTCCGCACCGGCCGCAACTCCTCACAGGACGCGATCTCCAACGCGGTCGCGATCGGCAAGCCCGGCGTCACGGTCGCCACCCTTGCGCAGGACTATGCCTTCGGCCGCGACGGCGTCGCTGCCTTCAAGGAGGCGCTGGCCAAGACCGGCGCGACGCTGGGCGCCGAGGAATATGTGCCGACCAGCACCACCGACTTCACCGCCGTCGGCCAGCGCCTGTTCGACGCGCTGAAGGACAAGCCCGGCAAGAAGATCATCTGGGTGATCTGGGCCGGCGCCGGCGATCCACTGACGAAGCTGCAGGACATGGATCCGAAGCGCTACGGCATCGAGCTGTCGACCGGCGGCAACATCCTGCCGGCGCTTGCCGCCTACAAGCGTCTGCCCGGCATGGAAGGCGCCACCTACTACTATTATGACATTCCCAAGAACCCGGTGAACGACTGGCTGGTGGCCGAGCACCAGAAGCGCTTCAACGCGCCGCCGGACTTCTTCACCGCCGGCGGCTTCTCGGCCGCGATGGCCGTCGTCACCGCCGTAACCAAGGCCAAGTCGACCGACACCGAGAAGCTGATCGCGGCGATGGAGGGCATGGAGTTCGATACGCCGAAGGGCAAGATGATCTTCCGGAAAGAGGATCACCAGGCGCTGCAAAGCATGTATCACTTCCGCGTCAAGGTCGATCCGAACCTTGCCTGGGCCGTCAACGAGCCGGTGCGCGAGATCAAGATCGACGAGATGGCGGTGCCGATCCGCAACAAGCGGTGAGATAATGGATCGCGTGCCCGGCCCTCGCGCCGGGCACATTCTTACTGGCAGTGACAAGCTGGCGACATGGCCCTTACCCTCGAAACCCGCGACCTCACCATCCGTTTCGGCGGTCATGTCGCGGTCAACAGCGTCAGTTGCAGCTTCAGGCCGGGTGAGCTGACCGCCATCGTCGGCCCCAACGGGGCCGGCAAGACCACCTATTTCAACCTGATCTCCGGCCAGCTGACGGCCTCCTCGGGCTCCATCCTGTTCGACGGCCGCGACATCACCGGTCTCTCGGCGCCGCTGCGCACCCGCGCCGGCTTGGGACGCGCGTTCCAGCTCACCAACCTGTTTCCCAATCTCAGCGTCGAGGAGAACGTGCGGCTCGCCGTGCAGGCGCAGAGCGGCGTGCACTATGACCTGCTCCGCCCCTGGATGGCGCGGCGCGACCTGATTGCCCGCGCGGACGCGATCCTCGACCAGGTCGCGCTCGGCGGCCGCCGCAGCGTCACCGCGACGACGCTGTCGCATGGCGACCAGCGCAAGCTCGAAGTCGCGCTGATGATGGCGCTGGAGCCGAAGGTCTTCATGTTCGACGAGCCCACCGCCGGCATGAGCATCGACGAGGTGCCGGTCGTGCTCGACCTCATCGGCAGGCTCAAGCAGGACACGAGCAAGATCATCCTGCTGGTCGAGCACAAGATGGACGTCGTGCGCTCGCTCGCCGACCGCATCATCGTGCTGCACAACGGACAGCTGGTCGCCGACGGTCCGCCCGCGGAGGTCATCGCCTCGCCAATCGTGCAGGAAGCCTACCTTGGCGTGGCGCCGCGGAGTGCGGCATGAGCACGCTACTGAAGCTTGCGGGCGTCGAGACCTATATCGGACGCTATCACATCCTGCAGCGCGTCGACTTCGAGGTGCCCGAGGGCCAGACCACGATGCTGCTCGGCCGCAACGGCGCCGGCAAGACCACGACCTTGCGCACCATCATGGGCCTCTGGCAGGCCAGGAACGGCACCATCTCACTCGCCGGCGAGCCGATCGAGAGGCTGGCAACGCCCGACATCGCGCAGCGCGGCGTCGGCTACGTGCCCGAGAGCATGGCCGTGTTCTCCGACCTCACGGTGAAGGAGAACCTGATCCTGGCGGCGCGCAACGGCCCGCTCGACGATGCCCAGCTCGCCTGGATCTTCGGCTTCTTTCCCGCCTTGAAGAAGTTCTGGCTGTCGCGCGCCGGCAGCCTGTCCGGCGGCCAGAAGCAGATGCTGTCGATCGCCCGCGCCATCGTCGAGCCGCGCAAGCTGCTCCTCATCGACGAGCCCACCAAGGGCCTGGCGCCGGCGATCGTGGTGTCGCTGATCGAATGCCTCAAGGAGATCAAGCGCCGTGGCGCAACCATTCTCCTCGTTGAACAGAATTTCCACGCCGCGCGCGAGCTCGGCGACCAGGTGCTTGTGATGGACAATGGCACCATCGTCCATCGCGGCGAGATGGCCGCGCTCGCGGCCGACGTGCCGTTGCAGGAGCGCCTGCTCGGCCTCAGCCTGGAGGCGCATCAATGAGCGAGATCGCTGCGACCGAGGCACTGCCGAAACCGAAGCGCGACATCGCGCCGCTGCTGCTGCCGGTCGTGCTGGCGCTCCTGATGATCCCGCTGGTCGGGTCAGCGAGCTCCTGGGTGACCCTGACGGTCGCGAGCCTCGCGATGGGCATGATGATCTTCATCATGGCCTCGGGCCTGACGCTCGTCTTCGGCCTGATGGACGTGCTCAATTTCGGCCACGGTGCCTTCATCGCCGTCGGCGCCTACGTTGCGACGCTGGTGCTGCTGCCACTGGCGGGCTGGGCCCAGTCCGACTCGCTGCTGACCAACCTTGCCGTCCTCGTTCCGGCGGCGCTGCTGTCGATGGGCGTGACCGGCGCACTCGGCCTCGTGGTCGAGCGCGTGCTGGTGCTGCCGGTCTACGGCCAGCACCTCAAGCAGATCCTGATGACCACCGGCGGACTCATCGTCGCCGAGCAGACGCTGTATGCGCTGTTCGGTCCGCAGATCATTCCCATGCCGCTGCCCGCGGCGTTGCGCGGGTCTTTCATCATCGGCGACGTCGCGATCTCGAAATACCGGCTGCTGGCCATGCTCGTCGGCTTCGCGATCTTCGTCGCCATCGAGCTGGTGCTGAACCGGACCAAGATCGGCCTGTTAATCCGCGCCGGTGTCGAAAACCGCGAGATGGTCGAGGCGCTCGGCTATCGCATCCGCCGGCTGTTCCTCGGCGTGTTCATGACCGGCTCGGCGCTGGCCGGCCTCGGCGGCGTGATGTGGGGGCTGTATCGCGAGCAGGTGCATGCCTCGATCGGCGACGAGCTCACCGTGCTGGTGTTCATCGTCGTGATCATCGGCGGGCTCGGCTCGATCACCGGCTGCTTCATCGGCGCGGTCCTGGTTGCGATGGTCGCCAACTATGGCGGCTTCCTGGTGCCCAAGCTCGCCCTCGTCTCCAACATCCTGCTGATGGTCGCCGTGCTGATGTGGCGGCCGCGCGGTCTCTATGCGGTGACCAGCCGATGATGATCCTGTCCGGCGATCCGCCCCGCAGCCGCGCGCTGTCCATCCTGCTCACCGTCATCATCCTGGCGCTGCTGGCGACGCCCTTCATCTTCCCCGGCGCCAAGGCGCTCAACGTCGCCGCCAAGATCTGCATCTTTGCCGCGCTGGTCGCCTCCTACGATCTGCTGCTCGGCTATACCGGCTCGGTGTCGTTCGCGCATACGATGTTCTACGGCATTGGCTCCTACGCGGTCGCGATCGCGCTCTATGGCCTCGGTCCCAACTGGTCATCGGTGGCAATTGCCGCCGCCGCCGGGTTGCCGCTCGCGCTGCTGCTGGCGCTCGCGATCGGCCTGTTCTCGCTGCGGGTCGAGGCGATCTTCTTTGCCATGATCACGCTCGCGGTCGCCTCGGCCTTCCTGGTGCTGGCATCGCAATTGTCGTGGCTGACGGGCGGCGAGGACGGCCGCAGCTTCCAGCTGCCCGAGCTGTTGCGCCCGGGCACGGTGTTCATCGGCAAGGACTGGTTCGGCTTCCCGATCAACGGTCGCATCCTGACCTATTACCTGGTGCTGTCGGCCTGCGCGCTGATGATCCTGGCCCTGCTGCGCGTCGTCAACTCGCCGTTCGGCCGCGTGCTGCAGGCGATCCGCGAGAACCGCTTCCGCGCCGAGGCGCTCGGCTATCGCACGGTCTTTCATCTCACCTATGCCAACTGCATCGCAGCCATGATCGCGGCCTGCGCGGGGATGCTGAACGCACTCTGGCTGCGCTATGCCGGCCCCGACACGTCGCTCAGCTTCTCGATCATGCTCGACATCCTGCTGATGGTCGTGATCGGCGGCATGGGCACGATCTACGGCGCCATCATTGGGGCTGCCATCTTCATCCTGGCGCAGAATTATCTGCAGGCCCTGATGGGGATCGTTTCGACCGCGGCGGCGGACGCCGGACTGCCGCTGCTGCCCGGCCTGCTGCACCCCGACCGCTGGCTGCTGTGGCTCGGCCTCCTGTTCATCGCCAGCGTCTATTTCTTTCCGACCGGCGTCGTCGGCCGCCTTCGCAACAAGCCGGGCGCGGCGCGCTGAGCTGCAAGTACCCCCGAAATTCTGCGCGGCGGCGCCGGAGCAGCCTCGGCCGCACGGTATCCACATGCGGAAATTATCGTTTGCCGCGAAGTTTCGACGCGCGCTTAAGCGACGGCTAACCGCATTTCCTAACCGGACCGGCACCAGTGCCTTGTTATCAAGCGAGCTTGCAACAAGTCATTTCCTCCCGGGTCGATCAAGGCATGCAAGGCGCAGCAGACACGTCAGGGACCGGCGGTAGCGAGCCGGAATGGATTGGCACGTCCCTCTGGCGCGGTCCGGTGCCATGGCTGATCGCGTGCGGAGCGCTTCTGATCGCAGCCATCGTCATCGGGACGATCGTCATGGCCAGCGGTTTTCGGGCGCGTGCGATCGCCAACAACGAGCGCGAACTCGAAAACACCGTACTGCTGTTGAGCCGGCATTTCGCGCAGCAATTCGAAGACGCCGAGACCGCGGTTTCGCATGCGATCCGCCGCATGCAGCTCGAGTCGATCGGTTCGCCGGAGGCGTTCCGGTCCGAGATGGCAAGACCCGAGATCAGCGAGATGCTGCGCTCTCAGGTCAGCGGCCTGTCCTATATGGGAGACCTCACGATCGTCGACGTCGACGGCAATTTCGTGAACTGGTCGTCCAGCGACCCACTGCCGCCCATCAACGTCGCGGACCGCTCCTACTTCAAGGACCTGCAATCGGCATCGCGGCCGGACAGCTTCGTGATCCTGCCGGTCATGAGCCGCGTCACCGGCGGCTGGGCGACCATCGTCGCGCATCGCCTGAACGGCGCCAACGGGGAATTCCTCGGCTTGCTGACCCGCCGCGTGGATCCGCACACCTACGAGACGTTCCTGGAATCGATGGCTCTCGGGAAGGGCTCGTCGATCATGCTGGTCCATTCCGACGGCGCCGTGCTGGCGCGCTACCCGCACGCCGAATCCCTGATGGGCGCCAGGATAGGGAACGACGAGTTGCTGAAGGGGGGCGCCGAGAGTGGCCTGCGCACGACCCTGCTCACGAGCTCCGTCGACAACCTGGAGAAGATCGCGTCGGCTTCCAGGATCGGGCGCTTTCCGCTCGTCATCTCGGCCAATAGGCCGGTCGACGATGCGCTCGCGGACTGGCGATCGCAGATGGTGCTGATCGTGGGTGCGGCGGTGCTTGCGATCGCCGTCATCGCCGTGACGTTCACCCTGATGATCCGGCAGATCGTGCGACAGGGGCGTGCGGCAACGCGTCAACTGGAGACCGAGAAGCAAAGGGTCGAGACTGCGCTGGACAACATGACGCAGGGGCTGATCTCGTTCGACGCGAACGCATGCGTCGTGATGTTCAATCAGCGCTTCATCGACCTGCTCGGCCTGTCCACGGACGTGATCAGGCCCGGCGCCCACCTCAGCGAGGTCATCGCGCACTGCAAGGCGCGCGGATCCTTCAACGGCGACGTGACCGACTTCTGCGCCGACATCATCGACAGAGCCGCGGCAGGCGGCACGTCGCAGATGATCGCGGAGGGCGGAGCCGGCCGCTTCTTCAACATCATCGACAAGCCGCTGGCCTCGGGCGGATGGGTCACGACGATCGAGGACATCAGCGAGCATCGCAGGCTCGAGCAGGAGCGCGACCGCAACTACGCATTCCTGCGCGAGATCATCGACCACATCCCGTCGCACATCATGGTCAAGGACGTCCGCGACCGGCGCTATGTACTGGTCAACCAGTCGACCGAGCAGCGCTTCGGCGTGCCGCGCGAGGACATCGTCGGCAAGACGGCGTTCGACCTGCTGCCGCGACCGGTCGCGGAAAAGGTGACCGCGGACGACGACCGGGCTCTGGAGCAGTCGGACGGGCTGTTTCTCGCCGAACATCCCTGGCAGAGTCCGGGGCTGGGATTGCGTTACATCACGTCACGGCGCATCGCCATCGCGGATGATGCGCAGCGGCCGCGCTATCTGATCAACGTGATCGAGGACACCACGGAGCGGCGGCTGGCCGACGAGAAGATCGCCCATCTCGCGCATTTCGACGCGTTGACCGAGCTGCCGAACCGCGTGCTGTTCCAGGAGCGCATCGACGAGGAGCTGGAACGCGCGCGCCACGGCACCTTCTTCGCGCTGCTCTATATCGATGTCGACGAGTTCAAGGGCATCAACGATTCGCTCGGCCATCATGTCGGCGACGAGCTGTTGAAGACGATCGCGCGGCGCATCGAGAGCTGTCTCGCGCCGGAGGATATGGTGGCCCGGCTCGGCGGCGACGAATTCGCGGTGCTGCTGACCACCGTTGCGGACCGGGACGAGGTCATCGTGGCCGTGAAGGAGATCCTCGACGCGATCCGCAAGCCCTATAAATGCCTGGGCCACCAATTGTCGACCGATGCCAGCATCGGCATCGCGCTGGCGCCCCATGACGGCGTCGAGCGCGACCAGCTGACCAAGAATGCCGACCTCGCAATGTATGCCGCCAAGGCCGGCGGCCGCCGCACTTTCCGTTTCTTCGAGCCCGCGATGGATGAAACCGCGCGCGCGCGGCTGCAGTTGCAGCAGGACCTGCGCCGGGCGATCACCGAAGGCCAGTTCGAGCTGCATTACCAGCCGCTGCTCGGCTTCAGCGAGAACGTCATGACCGGCTGCGAGGCGCTGTTGCGCTGGCGTCATCCGGAGCGAGGGATGGTGCCGCCGCTCGACTTCATTCCGCTCGCCGAGGACACCGGGCTCATCAACGAGATCGGCGACTGGGTGTTGCGCACCGCCTGCGCCGAGGCCGCGCATTGGCCCGCCGGCATCCGCATCGCCGTGAACGTCTCGCCGGTGCAGCTCAAATCGCCGACCCTGGCGCTGCGGATCGCAGGCGCGCTGTCGACGGCCGGCCTTGCGCCCGAACGGCTCGAGGTCGAGATCACCGAGGCGGTGCTGATCAGCGACGACGACGTCGCGCTCGGCATCCTGCACCAGTTGCACGACATGGGCGTGCGTATCGCACTCGACGATTTCGGCACCGGCTATTCGTCGCTGAGTTATCTGAAGCGGTTTCCGTTCGACAAGATCAAGATCGACCGCTGCTTCGTCAGCGACATCGGCGCCGGCAGCTCGTCGGCGATCGTCCAGGCGGTGGTGAGCATCGCCACCGCCAGCAACATGACGACCACGGCCGAGGGCGTCGAGACCGGGGCGCAGCAGACGGCGCTGCGCCAGCTCGGCTGCACGGAGATGCAGGGCTACCTGTTCAGCGCCCCCAAGCCGGCGGCCGAGCTGCGCAAGCTGTTCAGTCCGGAAGCGGCGGCAGGGAGCTTGCATGCCGCCGGCTGAGCCCGCTTTGCGGCGCCGTCAACGCCTGGCCGCCCCGGCCGAGCCTGCGGCGCGAGGCCACGCAGATTTCGACGACCGGCCCGCTACCGGCCTTGGCGCGGCGTTCCTATATCCGGAGCGGCAACAACGGAGTTGGCAGGTCGTCATGCAGCCGGTTTCCATGCTTCTGAACATCCTCTGGATCCTGTGCGGCGGCGCCTACATGGCGTTCGGCTGGCTGGTCGCCGCGGTCGTCATGGCGATCACGATCGTCGGGCTGCCCTGGTCCCGCGCCGCATTCAACATCGCCGCCTATACGCTGCTGCCGTTCGGCTCGCGCGCCGTCCGCCGCGACCAGCTCACCGGCATGGAAGACGTCGGAACCGGCGTTCTCGGGCTGCTCGGCAACATCATCTGGTTCGTACTGGCCGGCTGGTGGCTGGCGCTCGGCCACCTCCTGACCGCAATCGTGCTCGCGGTAAGCATCGTCGGCCTGCCCTTCGCCTGGGCCCATCTGAAGCTCGCCGGGCTGGCGCTGTGGCCGATCGGCAAGACCATCGTGCCGGCGTAAGGCGGGTCGGCGGGAGCGGTCCGGCCGCGCACCCCGCCGAACTGCCCCCGCGCCTCGCGGCGCGAGCGGCCGTCCGCCTGGTCCGGGAGCATCCAAGGCCGTTGCCGTCGCCCAGGCAATCGGCTAAACGATTTGCCGTACGCACCCGTAGCTCAGCTGGATAGAGCGTTGCCCTCCGAAGGCAAAGGTCACACGTTCGAATCGTGTCGGGTGCGCCAGTCCTGGCTTGGTCCCGTGACGCGGTTGGACAGCCTGCTGGCTTTTGCCTCGCCTGCGCATCGGTCCGCAGCGCATTCTCTCCCGGCCCTGCTCAATATCCCCGGCGAGCATTCTGATCGTCGCGTGCCACCGTCGCAGCAGCCCTAGCTAGCTGGTCCAATCGGGTTGCTGGTATGAGGACGACCTCGCCGAAGCGGTGCGTTCCTATTTTCCGGTTACGCACAACGTTGCCGATGGCGCGGGTGGCGCTCCGCTTGCCGGGCTTTTGCAAGAGCGCGCCCGCTTGGCCGGAAAGAAGGTCGGGGTGATTTTGTCGGGCGGCAATATCGATGCGTCGGGATCGTGTCCCATTGCGTGGTGTAGCTAGCGGTGGGGCAGCGCGTTCGCCGGGGAGAGCTGGGCAGGTCAGCTGGCGATCGCCGGAAGGCTGACGGTGGGATCATCGCTCAACGGCGCGATTGTTTCCAGTGTCATGTAGCGGGCGTGCTGGACGGCCCATTCATCGTTTTGCTCAAGCAGGATCGCGCTGATGAGGCGGACGATGGCGTCTTCATTGGGGAAGATGCCGACAACCTCGGTCCGGCGCTTCATCTCGCCGTTGAGGCGCTCGATCGGATTGGTCGAGTGCAGCTTGGTCCGGTGCTGCGGTGGGAACGTCATATGGGCCAGCACATCGGTTTCGGCCTCGTCGAGGAAGCCAGCAAGCTTGGGCAGTTTGGGGCGGAGTTGATCGGCGACCGTCCGCCACTGCGCTCGTGCAGCCTCGGCATCGTCCTGGGCAAAGGCGGTGGCGATGAAGGCGGAGACCACGCGCCGGCCGCTCATGCCGGCATGCGCCAGCGCGTTGCGCATGAAGTGCACGCGGCACCGCTGCCAGCTGGCGTTGAGCACCTTGGCGACGGTGGCCTTGATACCTTCATGGGCGTCGGACACGACCAGCTTGACACCGCGCAGGCCGCGGCGGGCGAGCTTGCGCAGGAAAGCGGTCCAGAACGTCTCGGCTTCAAAGGGACCGATGTCCATCCCGAGCACCTCGCGTCGGCCATCGCTATTGACGCCGACCGCAACAATCACCGCGACCGACACGATGCGCCCGTTCTGACGCACCTTCACGTAGGTGGCGTCGATCCACAGATACGGCCAGTCGCCTTCGATCGGACGGGCGAGGAACGCCTTCACCTTGTCGTCGATCTCCGCGCAGAGCCGGCTCACTTGGCTCTTCGAAATACCGGTCATGCCCATGGCCTGCACCAGATCGTCCACCGAACGGGTCGAGACGCCCTGCACATAGGCTTCCCGAACCACGGCGGTGAGCGCCCTCTCGGCCATCCGGCGCGGCTCCAGGAAGCCGGGGAAGTAGGAGCACTTGCGCAGCTTGGGGATGCGAAGCTCGACCGTGCCGGCACGAGTCTCCCAGGTCCGGTCGCGATGGCCGTTGCGCTGGGCCAGGCGCTCGGGGGTCTTATCCACGAGCGTGCGCAGGTTCATCATTTCGTCGGTCATCGGTGGTTCCTCGGTTGCGTTGGCGTGTCGCAACCCGATCCTACCGGAGAACTGCCGGTGACCACCGCAAAGCCGCCCGCCCGCTACGGCGCTATCGGAGGCGCGCGTCCGAGCGGCTTTGCTCTACCGAGCTACACCACCACCGGGGACACGACCACGCGCCCCAGCCCATCGCTCAATCGCCGGGTGGTCAAATATGGCATAATGGTCAATCAAACTGCACTTTAGTGAGGCTTACATCTGCGGATTGTTCGCGGCGCCTAACGCCGGTCTCGGCCAGGGCGCCGGCGTCCTGCGAGACGCTCAGCACCCTGCCGTAGACAAGGCCGTAATGGGTGAAGTTGAAGGTGTCGATCTTTATCTCGGCCGCCTCGCCGAAATTGACGAAGCCGAAGTCCCAATGAGATCATGGCTGCGGAATAGCCGTGCGTCTCATGGAGCGTGTACCTGTCGGCGAGGAGGACGGCTTGGCGCTGGCTGGCTCATGATCGCTCCGTGGAATTACTGGCTGGCCCCGCAGAGAGCTCCACTTCAACGTCCCATTAAGCATGAAGCGCTTAGGTCGTTGGGCTGAAAGAAGTGCGCGCGCCTCGGACAACACCGTTGGCTCGCGGAGTGACATGAGTCGAAGCGGCATATGGCGAAGCCTGTCAGCCCCCTTCTATGTGCCGCAGCCAGTATCGGGGCGCTGATGTACTCCTCGTCCGCGCTATCCCAGATCGCAGCTCCCAGTCAGGTGACTCCGCCGAGCCTGCGACCTCAATTCCCGGCGGGCGAGCAGCCGTTGCGACTACCGGGGCCGTTGGAAACGGCCGTGCCGCCCGGCAACGCAGCCATGGCCGTCGTGGTCGGCGAGGCGCAGCTCGATGGCGCGTTTCCCGAGCTTCGCACGCTCACCGACCCCCTGATCGCTCGCGTCAAGGGCCAACGTGTCAGCGTTGCCCAGATCTATGCGCTCGCGACCAACCTCGAAGGCCTCTATTCGCGCGCCGGCTATCCGCTGGTGCGGGTCAGCGTGCCGCCGCAACAGCTGGTCGACGGCGGGACACTTCGCCTTGTTGTCATCGACGGCTTCATCGAAGCGATCGACGTCAATACGCTTCCTGAGCGCGTGCGAAACGTGGTCGCCGGCCGGACCAACTTGCTCCTGGGGCGGCCGCATCTCACGACCGAACAGATCGAGCGTGCGCTGCTGATCGCGGGCGACGTTCCCGGCTTGAGGCTGCGCAGCACCCTGGTGCGCGGCACGCGCGAAGGCGGGGTACGGCTCGTGCTCGAGGGCGAGCATCGGCTGATCTCGGGCTCGGCCGGAGCCGACGATCGCCTGTCGCGTTCGCTCGGCACTTGGCAGCTGCGCGGCACGCTGGCGCTCAACAGCGCGCTCGGCGCTGGCGAGCAGATCTACGGCACGGCCGGACTCAGCACGGATTTGCGTGCGGCCTCGGCAGGCGACGCGCCGGTCTCGCTCTACGGCGGCGGGGCCGTCGTGCCGATCGGAGCGGACGGCATCACGGTCAATCCGGAATACACGCATTCGCGGACGGTCACGAAGCAGACGCCCGGCGCCCCCGCTTCGCTCGGCAGCTTCGACCGGTTCGCGCTACGCCTGCGCGGGCCGATCGGGCTGTCGCGAAAGGCGTCGCTCTACGCCAACCTCGCCGTCGAGGATGTCGAGCAGCAGATCTCGGCGCCGGATTTCGGGGTGGCGCTCAGCCACGATCATTACCGCGTGCTTCGCGGCGGCATCGACTACGCCACGACGTTGCCGTCGCAGGCAGGGCTGCAGCTCGGAGCGCAGCTCTCGAAGGGGCTCGGCGGACGCAATGCCGAGGACGCGATCACCTCGCGCGTGCCGTTGTCGCGGATCGGCGCGACGCCCGACTTCGTCAAGCTTGCGGCCACCGCGCGCCTGTCGCAACCTTTGCCCGCCGGCTTCCGCTTCGATGTCATCGGCACCAGCCAGATCACCGGCGGCAAGGCCATGCTGCGCTCCGAGCAGCTGTCGCTCGACGGAAGCGACGCGCTGTCTGCCTTCGCGTCCGGCACGTTGAATGCCGATGAGGGCTTCACCTTGCGCGGAGAGCTGGCCTACCCGTTCGTGTTCAATGCGTTCGGCACGGGGGCCGCCGCATCGCCCTATCTGTTTGCAGCCGGCGGCCGGGGCTGGATCGCGAGTCCCTCGGCCGTCGAACAAGCCGCCCTCAACGCGGGAGCCGTGGGGACCGGCGTCCGCAGCAGCGTCAGCATTCCCGGCAGCTCCGCCGATGCGAGCCTTGCAGTCGAGATCGCGCGCGGCTTCACCGACGTCAGCGGCGTGCGGCAGGGCTGGCGGGCCAATTTCCTGGGCACGGTGAGCTTCTGATGCGCGCGTTCGACCACGCACGAAACGCGCGAGCGGCGAGCGGATGGCGCAGACGCGCTGCCCTCTTGCTCGGCTGCACCTCTCTGCTCGCCATATCATCGCGCGCGCTGGCGCAGGCCGGTCTGCCGCAGGGCGGCAGCGTCGTGTCAGGTCAGGCCACGATCGGCGCGCCGGCGGGCAATACCCTCACGATCAACCAGACATCCTCCAGGGCGATCGTCGACTGGAACAGCTTCTCTGTCAGTGCCGGAAACAGCGTCAACTTCGTCCAGCCGAACTCGAGCGCAGCCATCCTCAACCGGGTCACGGGGACGACGACCTCGACCATTGCCGGCCAGGTCAGCGCAAACGGGCAGGTGTTCCTGGTCAATCCCAACGGCATCGCAATCACGCCAACTGGGTCGGTGCAGGTTGGCGGCGGCTTCGTGGCCTCGACGCTCGACATCGGCAATGCCGATTTCAACGCCGGCCGCCTGATCTTCACCGGCAAGGGCGCTTCGGCCGCCGTCAGCAATGCCGGCGCGATTTCCGGCGCGAGCGGTGCATTTGTCGGGCTGATCGGCGGGACCGTGTCCAACAGCGGCACGATCACCGTGCCGCTCGGCCGCGTCGGGCTCGGCGCCGGAGAGGCGATCACGCTCAATCCGACAGGCGACGGCTTCCTGCAGGTCGCGCTTCCCACCAAGTCCACCACCGCCGATGGCAAGGCGATCATCGACATCGCCGGCAGGATCAAGGCGGCGGGCGGCGCGATCGAGATCAAGGCGGCGACGGCCCAGCAGGCCGTGCGCGACGTGGTCAACGTGTCCGGCGTGCTCAGCGCCCGCTCGCTGTCGGGCCGCTCCGGCCGCATCGTGCTCGGCGGCGGAAGCGGCGCGGTGACCATATCAGGACGGCTTGCGGCCAATGGCGGCCGCAGCAATGCCGGCGGCACCATCGTGGTGACCGGGAAGAAGGTTGCGCTGACCGCGACCGCGAAGGTGAGCGCCGACGGCAAGAGCGGCGGCAAAGTGCTGATCGGCGGCGATATGCGCGGCGGCCGGGATCCGTCCGCGAAGCTGGTCGCCGATGACGTGCCGACGGCCGAGACCACTTCGGTCGCGCAGGGCGCGACCATCTCGGCGAAAGGCAGTGCCGGCGATGGCGGCAAGGTCGTGCTGTGGTCGGAGCAGACGACCGACTTCCGCGGCAGCGTCGTTGCGACCGGCGCTGATGGCGGCAATGGCGGCGGCGCCGAGGTCTCGAGCCACGGCCTGCTGGACTTCCGCGGCAGTGTCGACCTGACCGCCACGGGCGGCAAGACCGGCACGCTGCTGCTCGACCCCTATGACGTGACCATCTCGACCGCGGCCGATAGCAACATGTCGAGCAGCGGCAACACCTACTCGCCGACCGGCAACAGCTCGGTGCTGTCGGTCGCCACGCTGCAAGGCGCGCTGGCGACGGCAAATGTCACCGTCGACACCGGAAGCGGCGGGTCACAGAGCGGCGACATCACCGTGGCGAACGCAGTGACCTGGGCCAGCGGCCACTCGCTGACGTTGAACGCCGCGCGTGACGTCAACGTCAATGCGGGCATCAGCACCAGCGGCGGCGGGACATTCTCGGTGTCGGCCGGCCGCGACGTGAATGTCAGCAGCAGCATCACGGCCACCGGCGGAGCCCTCAACGTCAATCTGGCTGCGTCCGGAAGCTCGGGCTCGCTCGTTATCAACGGCGCAACCATCGACACGAATGGCGGCGCGCTGACCGGGTCCGCAGTTCAGGCGGGGAGCAACGCGGCTGTCTGGCTGGCCAATAGCACCCTCAACGTCGGCGCTCTGACGCTCACGGGCACCTCGGCCTCCGGCAACGGGGTCGTATTCGCCGGATCGAACGCCATCACCAACACCGGCGGCGGCACGTTGAGCATCAGCGGAAGCAGCCCCACGTTGCCGGCGTTCGTGTTGCAGGCCGGTGCGAGTCTGGATACCGCCGGCGCAGTCAGCATCACCGGAACGTCGAACAGCAGTGTCGGCGTCTATCTGCTGGGCAACAACACCATCACCGATCATTCCGGCGGTCTGACCCTGAGCGGGACGACGTCATCCAACGTCGGATTCTGGATCAACAGTGGCAACAACACCTTCACCAACTCTGGTGGCGGCACGCTCGCGCTGAACGGCACGGTCACGACCTCATCCGGATCCCAGGGCATCGCATTTAACTCAGGCGTGGGCCTGACCACGTCGGGCACGGTCACGCTCACCGGCACATCGATCACCTCCAACGGTGTCGAATTCCAAGGCTCGAACCTCGTCACCGACACTGCCGGAAACCTTACCGTCAGCGGAGCCAGTACCACCGGCATCGGCGTCTTCTTTACCGCCACACCAACAACGCTGACCAATTCCGGGACGGGAGCTCTTTCGATCTCAGGCAGTTCGGCTGCGGGCGCGGGAGGGGGATTTGGCGCGGCCATCAATTCCGACCTGACGACGTCGGGCAACATCTCGATCTCCGGCACCGACACCGGCACCTCCTACGGCCTGTACCTGAACGGCTCCGCGATCACCAGCAACTCGGGCAATCTCACGCTGAGCGGCTCCTCGACGGGTTCGAATGGCGTCTGGGATCAGGGCAACGGCACCTTGGCGCTGACCAACGCGGGGACCGGCACATTCCAGCTGATCGGCAGCACACCCAGCGCCAGTCGTGGCATCCGCTTCAATACCGGCAGCAATCTGACCACCCTGGGCTCCGTCTCACTGAACGGGTCGTCGGGAAGCGGTGAAGGCCTGTCGTTCAAAGGCAGCAACATCGTCACGATTCTGAACGGCACGCCGAGCTTTGCAGGCAGCTCGACCTCCGGCAGCGGCGTCTTCTTCCAGGGCGCCACGACCATCGATAACCAGGGGACCGGCACGGCGACGTTCTCGGGCACGTCAAACAGCGGCTTTGGCGTGAACTTCACCGGGACGAACACTGTGTCCGGCAACGTATCGTTCGCGGGCATCTCGACGGCGAGCGACGGCGTCAGCTTTGGATCAGCCTCGAGCCTCGCCGTAACGGGCGGGAACGTCGCCGTCAGCGGCATCTCCACCGCCACGAGCGGGTCGGGCTCGACGGTCGGCACTTACTTCTCCGGTGCGACGGTCAGTAACTCGGGCAGCGGATCGCTGACCATCACTGGAACCTCCAACGACACGGGGCCGACGAACAGCGGGAGCGCCGGCGTGCTCTTTGCCGGCACCGACGCCATCAGCAATTCCGGCGCTGGCACGCTGGCCATTTCGGGATTCAATCCGTCCGGCTACGGACTCCAGTTCCGGAATTTCTCTGCTGTAACTACATCTGGCACCATGTCGCTGGCTGGAACGTCGAGCACGGGTTATGGCGTGTTGGCATCGCTCGCCAGCTTCACCGCAACGGGAAGTGTGACGCTGACCGGCACCTCGAACAGCAATGTCGGCATGGTCGCCAACGGAGGCAACACGCTGACCGCGGCGAGCGGCGCTTTGATCCTGCAAGGCACTTCGGTGTCCGCTGATGGCCTGCAACTGCGCGGGACGCTCGCCACCAGCGGCTCGGGGCTTGTGTCGATCAGCGGAACGAGTAGCGGCGGAAGCGGCGTCGCGGTCAACGCCAATGTGACCTCCTCCGGCACCACGTCGATCTCAGGCAGCTCGACCAGCGGCAACGGCATCTATTTGCGGGGCAGCACCACGATCGACAATCTGAGCGGAACCGCCGTGACGTTCGCCGGCACGAGCACCAGCGGGGCCGGAGTGACGATCGATCAAGGCAGCACGCTCACGACCTCAGGCGACCTGCAGCTGAGGGGGACGAGCAGCACCGGATCCGGCCTCGTCGCCAGCGGTAGCAACGCCATTACGGCCAACTCGGGCGCGGTCACCCTTGCAGGCAGCACCTCGTCCGCCTCGGCTGTCGGAATCGACACGTCTGCAGCCGGGGTTGCGATCACCAACAACGGCACCGGCACCCTCATCCTCGACGGTCGCGGCGGCGACCGGCTCGGCGCCACGATCACCTCAGGCGCGGCGCCGGTGGTGATCAGTGACACTGGTGCGGTGAGCCAGATCGGCGGTGCCATCGCTGCTACGGCGCTGCGGCTGTCGGGCGGAACGAGCTACGTGCTTGGCGCCAACAACACTGTCGGCACGCTTGCCGCCAGCGGCATCGGCGCGCTCACCTTCAACAACGCACAGAGTTTGACCATCGGTGCGGTACAGGGGATCAGCGGAATCAGCGCCAGCGCCAACGCGACGATCCTCTCGGCCGGCGACCTGACGATCGCAAGCGGCAGCGCGGTGGTCGCCGCAAGCCCGGTCCTATCGGCAGCTCGTGCCTTCATCAACAATGCCGGCAGCGGCGCGGTGAGCGCGACGTCCGGCCGCTGGCTGATCTATTCGGCCGCACCCGGCGCCGACAGTTTCGGCGGATTGGACAGCGGCAATCCTGCGATCTGGAACGCGACCTACCAGTCGGTGCCGCCGGGGAGCGTGAGTGCGCCGGGCAATCGTTACCTGTTTGCGGCTGCCGCGCCCGGGACGGCCGGCAATGGCTCATCGTCCGCGAACACGGATCTCATTCCGGCCCCATCGACGCCCGCTCTGATTCCCCCCTCGCCGTCCTCCACGCCCGATTCCGGCGTCTTGAACGGCTTTGGAGCCGCAGCTGAGTCAGTGAACAATGGAAGGACCAGCGGCGGTGCTGGACGTGGCCATGGCGGCTTGGGCGGTGCGGCCTCTGCCTCGAGCGCTTCCCAGGGTTCGGCAGGCCAAGGCCCTGCAGCCGGCCCGGCAAAGTCCGCAGCCGAGCATGCCGCTGCGGCTCCGCCGGCCGCCGCACCCGTGCCGCCGCCGAGCCAACCCGCCCAAGCTGCCCCCGAGCCACCGATCTTATCCGCGCCGCCCACCACGATCGCGCCTGCGCCAGCCCGAAGCATGGTCGATCTTGCGCTGTCGCGCCTCAATCGCGAAGCGCTCGCGACCACCATTGCCGAGGAAATTTCGCGTGTGGCCCGCTCCGCCGCGAGGTCATTGAGGGCCGCCGAATTCACCATTGCGGCCGCAAGCTCGGTCCTGACCGTCGGCTTCATCGCTTGGCTGCTGCGCGGCGGGACGCTGCTCGCCGCGTTCCTGGCCTCGGCCCCGCTGTGGCGCGGCTTCGATCCTTTGATGGTGGTGCTGCGGCCGCGGAGGACGGAAAGGACCCGCGCCACATCCAAGGTTGATGCGATGTTCGAGGGCGGCCAGGGAGCCGGTCGATCGCTCGCGGACATCACGTGATGAAGCGATGGCTGTCCCCCAAACTCCAGCTCAGCCTCGGTCTGGTATCCTTGACCGTCAGCTTAATTCTCGTCGCCGCCTCGCTTGGCTTGCTGCCAAACGAGGAGAGAGCCGAGCTGGAGCAGCGCGGCGTCACCGCAACCGCGATGGCGGTGCAACTCGCCGTCCTCGCCAGCCGCAATGACACGGCCGCGATCAAGGACACGATCGACGTCGTGGTCAGCCGCAGCCCAGCCATCCTCTCCATTGCCATCCGCGACGCGCATGGCAATATCCTCGCCGGATCCGATCGCCACCTGACCCACTGGCGCGAGCTGCCCGACGGCAAGTCGACCGCGACGCATATCCAGGTGCCGCTGTTCAATGATGACACGCCTGCCGGTCGGATCGAGATCGCCTTCAGGCCGCTCACCAGCGGAGCGAACCCGCTCGATCTGGGGCCGGCCCTGTTCGCGTTCGTGGGATTCATGGCGGTTACGGGCTTTGCCGGCTTCTACCTGGTGCTTGGCCGCGCCCTGCGCGAGCTCGATCCGAGTCGCACGATTCCGAAGCGGATCGAGGCGGCGTTCGATACCCTCGCTGAGGGCGTGCTGATCATTGACGACGACGAGCGCGTGCTGCTCGCAAACCGGGCTTTCAAACACAACGTTCTGACCGGTGGCGAACTTGAGCTCGGCTCTCCGGCCAGCGGATTGCCGTGGCTTTCGTCGGTGGCGGCTCCGGTTGCGCCAAGCGATCTGCCGTGGCGTGTCGCCCTGGAACATGAGCATCCGGTGCTCGGCGCGGAGCTGAGCATTCGCGATGCCGGCGGCGGCATGCACCGGCTCGTCGTCAACGCGACGCGCATCCTCGACGGCAGCGGGACGGCACGCGGCGCCATCGTCACGTTCACCGACGTGACGGCCTTGCATGAAACCAATATGCGGCTGAGCGCCTCGGTCGAGGAGCTGCGCAAGGCACAGCGGCATATCTCCGATCAGAATCTCGAGTTGCAATATCTTGCCTCGCGCGACCCTCTGACCGGCTGTCTCAACCGTCGCACCTTTTTCGAACAGGCGGAAGCACTGCTGACCGAAGCAATCCGCACTCGGCGTCCGTTCGTCTTCATGATGGTCGACGCCGACCACTTCAAGCGGATCAACGATCGGTTCGGCCATGCCTTCGGCGACAAGGTGCTGGTCGGGCTCTCCGACCAGTTGCAGACATTCTGCGGCGGGCCGCATCTGGTCGGCCGCTACGGCGGTGAAGAGTTTTGCGTCGCGCTGATCGGCCTGAGCAAGACCTCGGCCGAACACGTGGCCGAGCAGGTGAGACGGTCGGTGTCGAACGTCGGGACTTGGCTGCCGGGCAGCGAACGCGTGACCGTCAGCATCGGGCTCGCGCCTCTCGACGATCCGCGCGACAAGCTCCTCGATCTGGTCAACCGCGCAGACAAGGCGCTTTACGCAGCCAAGACGGCGGGCCGAAATCGCGTGGTCGTGGAACGCACTAAGGATGCGGCGCCCACGTCGTGCGAGAGCGGCTTCCCGGGCCGGTTGGCGCTGTGATCCCTAACGAACGACGCAGGCGGTCGGCCTTAGATGCCCTACCGTATCGGGGCGGACGCCGTCGCAGCGCTCGGCCAGCGGGCTCGCCGGACGACGGAATGCCAGCAATGGCTGATACGCAAGCCCTCGCGATCGCCGGTTCGTAGGTCGTGGGCCATGCTGCGCTCATCGGTACCCTTGATGGTGGTGACGCTCGGCGAAACGCCGACGCAGCGGGTCGGCATGGTCGACACCTCAACGACCCGATTTGCGAAATCAAGGTCGTCTTGGATGTTGCACGACGAGCAGTGACCGATGATCGTTCAGATCAAAGCGCTGGTTCTCAAAGAGCCGGGCCCGTCATGGATTAGGACGTTCCGGGATAACGTTCCCGTCCCGATACTACTTTCACATCCCGAGCGCACCAAGCAGGCGCGGCGGGGTCGCCGAAGAATATGCGAGCATGAGCGAGAACTGCAGCGCAAGCTTCGTCGTAAGGCGGACTGAGGTTGCCTCGACTGAAGGACCCTTGCGCCGGAGAGCTCCGTGCAAGCCTACGCCGCGCTTGCCACAACGACTCTCGGTCGAAGGAGTCGACGTAGTTAGTTCGGGTGGAGTTCTTGTAAGATGGCGTTACAGGGTCGTTGGTCAACATTGAACGGCACCAAGTTACGGTGGCCAGGACAGATTCTAGAAACACCGTCCCAACGGCGTTGGGGCGGCCCTGGAGCGCCTGGACCATCCCGAGATCGGCGGACGGCTCCTGAGCATCGTCTGCGCGAGGCGGCGCGCAGACGACTTGCCGATCTCAGCTCAGCCCGGTCATCCGTGCGAAGCGGGTTGCTGTCCTCACCTCCGGCTGCTGTTCAATCTCCGGCTGTTCCGACCGGTTCAGCTCCGCCAGGGAGATCAGGACGATCTGGGCGACATATTCGATCACCATCGAGAACAGCTCACCGTCCGGGCTGTGATAGTCGATCCGCGTTGCCTGGCCATCCTGCACGGTCTTGACGACCGTCCAGCCCAGCGGATTGCTGGTATGTCGGATCAGTTCGCCGATGGTGTGAATCTGAAAACGTGATGGGTCCTGCCGCAGGATCTCGCGCGCCTTTGCGTTCATCGTCAGGATGCGCGCGCTCTCGACCCTGTTCTGACCATCCATGACCGGCACGGCCGCGATGATCCCGAGCGGCGATCGGTCCGCGATCATCGCCGGTCAAGTCCACGACACGAGCCTTGACGACGAGGCCGCCGAGTTCAATGAGATGCCGCGTGCGCTTGCGGCGCACGACCTGCCGCATATCATGCCGCACCCTTGCTGCCTGTTGACGATTGCGCGCCGCCCGGTTGCGCCCGAGAGCCGCCAGCGAAGCGGTCGGCGCGGCGGCCCGAATCGATGCGCAGTTCGGTCTCGAGCTGGAGCGCGCGGCTGGCGCGGTTGACCCGGCTGCCAGCCGCTTCGCGGGCAAGCTCAGCGTTCTTGTAGGCGGCTTCGGCATCGAGCGAGCCATAAGGCCGCACCTCCTCGAATACCCGGCGGATCTTTTGTAGTTCATCAATACCGGCTTAGCTCCACTTCCTCATAGCGCTCCAGGGCCTGGATGCCCGGGATGCTGAGGTAGCCCTCAAACCGCGGCCGCTGCTCGTCGACCGTGAACGGCTCGAGCGCAACCATCAGGAGCGGCTCCTTGCGGTCGGCTGCACACGTCCGCAAACGTCGAGTTAGGTCGGCACGAGACTGCAGCTAAAGACCAGTTTGCCGGTCCACACGAACGCAAACGACCCACCAGCTCGATCGATGGCAACGATCGACCGTCGAACTTCGCGGGCGCCGTGAGCGCGAGACCACCAGGTGGGATGGTTCAGCCTGCAGCGGCGGCAATGGCCCAGCGCGATCTGGCCTCCCGTATCAATTCTGGCAAATTTGCGATCGTTCGGTGCATGTGGGCTTCCAGGCGCGCGCACGCGCGCGCGGCGTTCTGGCTGCGGACGCCGTCCGCGATATCAAGACAGTCACGGAGCTCGGAGTCCGGATCGGCGTCTTGGGAGATGACGAGGCATCGAATATACCGGCTGCGGTCGTTGAAGTTTTTTATCATTCGCAGCATCTCCTCGTTCCTCGATATCTGCGCGATCTGCTCGAACACACCCTCGATGGCGGCAGCATAATGCTTGGCGCGATTCCTTGCCGAATTCGCGGGCAGAAGCGCCGCCACTCTCATCGCGCTTCGGCCAAAGCGTACGGCCGACGACGACTCCAAAGCCTTCCTGAGATTATACGCGAGTACCAGCCGAGCAAACTCATAGAGGTCCTGCAGCTCCGCTGCGTCCGGGACCCTCGAGAAGAAGCCTCGCTTCGGAACGATATCAATCAGCCCCTCGCCATGAAGACGCTCGAGAGCTTGTCTCACCGGTGTCGCGCTCGCCCTGACGTAGTCAGCAAGCTCGTCGATGCGCAGGTGCTCGCCTGGCAAAATGATCTTCGACTCCGACGTCAACTCGTAATGTGTGACCAATTCCTTGATTCGGGCGTAGGCAACATCGACTCGATTGAATTCGCTGTCCATATCGATACCTGCTGCGCGAGGATTGCTGATCCGGCGGGCTTGAGCCGAAGGCTGCGCGGCGCGTCGCGCGCTCATGCGACGCGCCGCTCATCTCGCTTTCTGCTCACGATCGATCGCCGAGTGCCGCCGGGTGTCGCGCATGGCGAGATAGACGACAAGAGAGGTCGCAATGCAGCCGGTGAGGTAGAAATAGAACCAGCTTTCGTGACCGATCGACTTGAACCAAAGCGCGATCGACTCTGCCGTGCCGCCGAAGATCGAAACGGTCAACGCATATGGCAGTGCTACGCCCGTTGCTCGAATTGCAGTTGGGAAAAGCTCGGCTTTGACCACCGCATTGATCGAGGTATAGCCGGATACGATCAGCCACGCCGCCGCGATCAGGAGGAATGCGGTGAACGGATCGTGGACTCCCTGCAGCGTGTTCAGAAGCGGAATCGTGAACAGGGTTCCGCCCAGTCCGAACCCGATCAACAGCCATTTGCGTCCGATGCGATCGGAAAGGGCGCCATAGAGCGGCTGCAGCGCCATCGCGAAGATAAGGCTACAGGCGGTGACCATGGTCGTTTGATCATCGGTCAGCTTGACGGAGAGCTTCAGGTATTTCTGCATGTAGGTGGTATAGGTGTAGAAGGCCGCAGTCCCGCCCATGGTTAGTCCAACAACGAGCAGGACTTCACGTCGGAAGTGACCCAGCGCACGCAGCGAACTCCCCTGTCTTGCCGACTTCGCGCGGGTGAATACATCCGTTTCGTGCAGATTGCGGCGCATGACGGCGGCCACGACGGCCAGCAGCGCGCCGATCACGAACGGAATACGCCAGCCCCATCCCCGAAGCTGCTCCTCCGTCAGAAGCACCTTCTGCAAGACCAGGAGAACGACGATCGCGCAGAGCTGGCCGCCAATCAAAGTCACATACTGGAAGCTGGAATAGAATCCGCGGTTCTTTTCGTCCGCGACCTCGCTCAGGTAAGTTGCGCTGGCGCCATATTCACCGCCAAGGCTGATTCCCTGCACGATTCGCGCGAAACCGAGCAGGACCGGCGCCGCAAAGCCGATCGACGCATAGGTGGGCGTCACGGCGATGATCAGAGAGCCGAAGCACATCATCAAGACCGACAAGGTCAGGGCATTGCGGCGGCCATGATGATCGGCAAAATGGCCGAATAGCCAGCCTCCGAGCGGGCGGACAAGAAAGCCGGCGGCAAACAGCAGCGCGGCGTTCAACTGCTGCACCACCTCGTCGCCCTCAGGAAAGAACGATTTGGCGAAATACAACGCAAACGCAGCATAGGCGTAGAAGTCATACCATTCCACCAGATTTCCGATCGAGCCCACGAAGATCGCGCGCAAGCGGCTACCCATCCTAGGGCCGTCACGGCGTGCTTCATCGGCGGCCGCAACGAAGGTGGGGTTGATAGCTCGCTCAAAATTCATGGCGTCCTCCGAGTGCACGTTTTCTTAGGCTCTAAGGCCAATCGTGCTCATGCCTGAGCAACCCGCGTGCCAGCCGGCCGCGGCCGCCGACCGCGCCGGCAAACAAAGCCATTTCAGATGGTTGCATTGCGCCCCGCGTGAAACGGGCTCGCGGCGCTCAGCGGAATTCCGCCGATCCGCGTCGGCGTGTGAGCGGGAATCCGCCTCGTGCCTAGCAGGAGGTTCGGCTGGGTCGCAGCAAGCCGTACCTTGCCATTTTTTCGTTGAGCGTCCGCCGTGGCACGCCGAGACTTTCCATAACCGCCACAACCGACCAGTTGTGCTCCAGCAAAGACGCCTCGATCAGCATGCGCTCATAAGCTGCGACACGCTCGGAGAGCGAGCGTCTTGCGCCCGCTCCCTCGGCCCGCCGCAGAATTTCCGCGACGCGGCGACCCGTTGCGGCCAGGCCGAGCGCGTAGCGTTCAGCCACGTTCTTCAATTCCCGAACGTTGCCTGGCCAGTCATGGGTCAGCAGCGCATCGAAATCCTCGGCTCCGAGTGGGGTCAAGTCACGGCCGCTGCGCCGGGCGGCTTCCGCGGCGAAATGCTGGAATAGCAGCAGCACGTCGTTGCCCCGTTCGCGCAGCGGCGGCAGACGGATCTCCGCCGCGGCCAGGCGGAAGTAGAGATCGGCACGAAAGCGGCCGCTGCGGCTGTCGGCCGCGAGATCGGCCTTCGCGGCGGCGATCACACGGACGTCGATCGGGATCAGCCGGTTCGATCCCACCCGCTCGACCACGCGCTCCTGGAGAACGCGCAGGATCTTGACCTGAAACGCGTGTGGCATGCTTTCAATTTCATCGAGCAGGAGGGTTCCGCCGCTGGCATGTTCGAACTTCCCGATGCGAGCCCCGCGTGCGCCGGTGAACGCTCCCGCCTCGTGACCCAGCAACTCGCTCTCGAACAGCTCGGCGGGGACGGCCGCGCAATTCACCGCAACGAAAGGAGCTCGTGCCCGCGGACCAAGGTCGTGCAGTGCGCGAGCGACGACCTCCTTTCCCGTGCCGCTCTCGCCGAAGAGGATCACATCCCTGTCGTGCTCGGCGAGCTCGCCAACGGACTTTCGCAGCGTGGCCATCGCGGGCGATGTCCCGAGGAGACGTCGCTCCAGCTCACCTTCGGCGCCGAGCCGGCTCGTGAGTTGCCTGAGTTGACGCTTCAATCCTGATTGTTCTGCCGCCCGTGCCAGCACGGCAGACATATGATCCGGGTTGGCAGGTTTCTGCAAAAAGTCGTAGACGCCCTCGCGCATGGCCGCTACCGCGAGTGCAACGTCGCCGTGAGCAGTCAGCAGTATGACCGGAATGTCGGGATCGATGCGCTGCACGTCGCGCATCAGTTCGATGCCGGATCGATGCGGCATCCGGAAGTCGGTCAGTACCACGTCGGGCAGCTCGGCCTGAAGCATCGACAGCGCCTCGTCCGCATTTCGGGCGGTGCGCACGTCGAAGCCGCCCAGCTCCAGCCATTGTCTGATCGAGCTGCGAACGATCTCCTCGTCGTCGACGACAAGAATCGATTTGCTCATCCACATACCCCGATAGATCTAGGCCGGCGCGGACGGCGCCGGCAGGGTCACCCAAAACCGGCTTCCGATTTGCAGTTCACTCTCAACCGAAATCGTGCCTCCGAGCTCCCTCACGATTCCATAGCTGATTGAAAGACCGAGGCCGAGCCCTTCACCGATTTCCTTGGTGGTGAAGAACGGATCGAACAGCGACTTCATGTGATCCGCCGAGATTCCGCTCCCGGTGTCTGCGACCTCGATCGTAACCGTGCTCTCCGCACGCCGGATGCAAACGCTGAGAACTCGGCGCGGGCGGTCCCGCATCGACTGGACCGCGTTGGAGAGCAGGTTGACGAAGACCTGCTCGAGACGGATCGGGTTCGCTTCGACGTGAGCCGGCTCCGCGGGCAAGTCCAGGACAACCTCGATACCTTCATTTCTGATCCGGTACTGCAGAAGCCGCATCGCATTGCCAAGTGTCACACCGACATCGACTCTGCTGGTTGCCCCGGTCTCCTTGCGCGCGAACATGCGCAAGTGACCGATCAATGCCATCATTCGCTCGGCTATGGATGACATCAAGTCGAGGTTCAAGGCCGTTCGTTCGATCTCGTTGCGTTGCAACAAGACTCGGCTGCTTGCGATATAAGTGGTGAGTGCCGCGAGTGGCTGGTTGATTTCATGCGCCACCCCCGCCAGCGCCTGTCCAAGACTGGCAAGCTTCGCACTCTGCACCAGGCTCTCGTGGGTTTGTCGCAACTCCTGTTCGGTGCGCGTCCGTTCCAGGACTTCACTCGTCAGCTGACGATTGGCTTCGCGAAGCTCCATCGTGCGCTCCGCAACACTTCGTTCCAGCAGCTCGTTCGCTTCGCCCTTGGCTTTCATCGATTGCCGCCATTGATAGGCTACAAGTCCGAGCAGCTGTACTGTGAGAACGGCAAAACCGGCTGTGGCGGCGACCGTCATTGCATGCCGGCGCGCGTCTCCGATATCCGAGAAGATCAGGAGCTGCCACCCATGCGCCGGCAGATGCCGCGCACGCAGCGCATATTCGTGGATGTCATTGTCGTCGCCCAGTCCGACCGATACGTTACCTGATGCCGCCGACGAACGCAGGATCGGGGCATTTTCGATCGTGTCGCCGAACTGCCGGGACTTGTTCAGACGCGCGACCGCGCTCGAGGGCAGCGTTCGCAGCGGGTGATATTTCCACCGCGCGCGGCTGGCCAGGATCACCACGCCTCCTTCATCTTCCATGGCCACCAGATCACCGGCCCTGACCCAATCGGCTTCCAGCGGCGTCAAATCGATCTTCACGACGGCGACCCCGATCGTAAGCTCGCCTTCCGTGATCCGTTGCGACAAGAAGTAACCAGGCAGGCCGGTCGTCACCCCGACGGCATAGAGCTGCCCTTCCCCGTCACGGATTGCGCTCTGGAAATAGGGGCGAAAGTCGTACGCATGCCCGACGAAGCTCTTTGCTCCATCATAATTGCTTGCTGCCAGCGCCACCCCTGCCGTGTCCAGTACGTAGAGCTCGGCCGATCCCGCGGCCTGATTTAGCGACTTGAGATAGCGGTTGGCTGCTTCGACGACTGCCCCGTCGCCCGGTGTCCGGAACAGCCGGCGCACCGGGTCGGCGAGTGAAAGAACCGTGGGCAGATATCGGAAGCGGGCAACGGTTGCATCGAACGTGCTGCCGATCAACGTGAGCCGATCATCGGAATCGCGGCTCATCTGCGCGAGCCCAGCGCTCAGGGCCAATCGGTAGGACAGCAGCGCGA
This sequence comes from Bradyrhizobium sp. HKCCYLRH3097, assembly GCF_051167875.1. NCBI lineage: Bacteria > Pseudomonadati > Pseudomonadota > Alphaproteobacteria > Hyphomicrobiales > Nitrobacteraceae > Bradyrhizobium > Bradyrhizobium sp. HKCCYLRH3097. The sequence continues at coordinate 475,897 of NZ_JBNPTX010000001.1, read as the reverse complement.
CTGCCACGATTGCCAGGATGGCAATGGCCGCGATAACCGGCCAAGCCCTTGAGAGCTCACGCGGCAGTTCCAGTCGGCTCGAAAAAAACGCCGACATTGATGCACTCCCGCTCACGCCAGGGCTCGAATGATGGACCTGACCTACGCTTCGGTCACCTCGCGAATTCTCCCCGCGCATGCCGGATCCAGAGCTTCACCCGCAACCGGAGTCTTGGACCCTCTTATGAGTCGAAGGTCGATGTACCCCGCGGCGTTTTACGGTCGAATGAGATCTATACGGCCGCAGCCATCGTCCAGCGTGACCTGGCGTCCCTGATGAGCTCCGGCAGATCGACGATCATCCGACACATGTGCGTTTCCAATTTGGCACACGCACCTTTCGGATCCTGATCACGGAGCAATTCGATCAACTCGAGACATTCTCGTACCTGGGCGCCTTGATCCGGGCTTTGCAGGATCGAGAGGCATCGGACATATCGGCTGCGATCATTGAAGTTCCGCATCATTCTCAGCATCTGCTCGTTTCGCGACAGCTGCGTGATCTGCTCGAAGACGCCTTCGATGGTCATCGCATGATGTTTGACACACTTCGTTGCCGAGTGACCCACTGCAACGGCTTCCACTTTCATCAAACCCCGGCCGAGACGCGCGACCGAGGACGGATCGAGTGGCGTCGTGATATTGTGCTCAAGAACCAGCCGGGCAAACTCATACAGGTCCTGCAGCTCGGACGCGTTCGGAACCTTGGAAAAGAAGCCTCGCTTCGCGATGCTGTCGATCAGTCCCTCGCCTTGCAGGCGCTCCAGCGCTTGGCGCACAGGCGTTGCGCTCGCATTGACGCGATCCGCCAGATCGTCAATGTGCAGATGCTCTCCCGGAAGCACCCGGACCTTGCTGTCAGGGACCAGATCATAGTGGATGACGAGGTCCTTGAGCTTAGTGTAAGCGGTGTCTACCTTGCTGATATCCCCGTCTGTATCACGCATGCCACGTCCCCTTGAACCACCCTAGGCGGACGCAACTTGCCGGCCGCAGACGTAGCACCGGAGAGGCGTATGCCTTGTTCCCGGAATGCTCCGACCGCGCCGACGAGCACGCATGAACGGGTTCGGCGACGCCCGACGTCGAACCCTTGCCCTGCTACTCGTTGTCCGCCCATGACTGTCATTTTTTTACACACCGTAAGCTTACGCACTCATTGCAGCCGTCACCATCATAAAAACTATGCAATCAATGTGTACTGGTTCACTGGAGCATGCTGAGACGGTGTCTCATCGCGTAAGCGGTTGCAGCGGCGCGCGAGCTCACGCCGATCTTCATATATATGTTCGCAATGTGTCGATTGACGGTCGGCACACTGAGGCGTAGTTCCGCGGCAATGGCCTTGGAGCGGCTGCCGGCGGCGAGCTTGCTGAGGATCTCCATTTCTCGTGGCGAAAGATCATCAGGGCCTCGCGCGCATAAGTTGCGGGGCTCGACTTCGACTCCCTCTATCCGTGCTCGATCGACACGCTCCTGCCAGCTTCGCATGCCGAGTGCTACGAACTGCTCGCGTCCCCGCTGCAGCAGCGCGTGCGAGGACGGCTTGTCGCTTGAGGTTCCCGTCACGATCGCCTCGTCAAGATCGACGAGCGCTCGGAGGCAGACCTGGCCTGCCCGCTCAAGGTCGCCGCGGGCCTTTGCGAAGTGTGCGCATGCCGCAACCGTGTGACCCTGAAGGGCCGCCAGGCGTCCGAGGATGAATTCACGGCATTCACCGGCTGCACCGATCGTGCTTCCGTGTTTTGGAGCGCGGACCAACGCTTCGAACCGGCGCGCGCGCTTGACGTCCTCACGCTGCCAGGCGGCGCAGACCCCGAGCCCAAGTGCATCATCCGACAGCTGTCTGTCGCAATTTGTGTTCTCCAAGGATCGGAGCAGCGCCTCGATGCGAACGTCATATTCGTTTTCGCCAGGCAAGAACGCTTCAGTCAGAGCGGCGAAGCCGAGCACGATCTGTCCAAGGCGCACCGGATGATCCTTGACGATCTGCAGCGCACGCGAAGCGATTCGGCCGATTGCCGGCCAGTCGCCACCATACAAATAGGCCCGCCATGCGACCGCGGAAAGCTCCAGGGCGAGATGCAACCGGTGCCACGGTCCCAGTCGGACAGCCAGCGCACGCGCGTCGCGCAGCGCCGCGTCGGAGCTTGTCAAATGGCCCAGGCTCGCCTCGGCAATCGCGAGAGAGGTTAAGGCCTCGATCTGGCCAGGAAGCGACCCGAAACACTTGGCATCCCGCAACAGGTCGTGCGCAGTTTCGACCCCCATGGCGAGTTGTCCATGCCGATAGATCCAATCATGGGTGACGACCTCTCGAGCCCGGATGATGGCCGCCGGACTCTGCCATTCGGCGGCCCAACGTTGCACCTGCTCTGTCTGTTCGATTGATCGAGGAGCATACAGGTCGAGCGCCGAGGCACGGTCCTCTTCGTCTCCAAGCTGATGAACGAGATCGAGCGCACGCGGATCCGGCGCGTGGTAGATCGTCTCAAACGTCCCGTCATTCCATCGGCATCGCCAGTGCTGTCGGAGCACCTCCAATCGGGCCCAGTGCAAATCTCGGCGAGCACCGCAGGCCTCCAGTCCGCGCTCCACCAGAGGCTGCCACATCTCGGTGGGAGCGCCGGCGTCGCGCAGCCTGCGGGCAATCGTCACCAAGAAACTCATGATCCATGATGGCTGCCGCTCCCAGCATCGGCCGAACAGAAGGCGCGACGTCGCGTCGGCGGCTTCGACATCGAGTGATGCGGCCTGGGCAAGCGCGAGATCACGAAGCATCTCGTCCGAGACAGCATCGCCTGCGAGATCGCAAGCGATCCGAAGGAATGCAGCTTCGTGCTCGCTGATATAGTTCGCTCGCGCGCGCTCGGCTGCCTTCAGTGCGAAGACCCGGCCGATCTCGGCACCCGCGATGCGCTGTGAAGCGTGATACTGATGTGCAATCTCTCCGGGATCGGCATCGAGCTCGGCGAGACGCGTCGCCGCGCGCCGATGCAAGATCGCTCGCCGGTCGGGGTTCAGTTCGTCGTACATGGCACGCCGCAGCAACGCATGCGCAAAGACGTAGCCATCACCTCGCACGACGAGGACCCCGGCCCTCATCGCCTCGTCGATATGGTCGAGAATCGTCTCTTCGGAATCCGATATCAGAAGCTGCAATCGGCCGAGATCGAAGCCTTCCGGAAATATCGCAGCGATCCGTAGCATCCCCAGGGTCGGCCCCGAGAGCCGCGCGAACCGTCGCGACAGCAGCGGACGCAATCCGGCCGGGATGCCGACACCGTTGGTCACGAGATCGGCGGGCCATTGGCCCTGGCGCCCCGGAAATCTTCCCTCCTCGACGAGGTGGTTGAAGAGCTCGCGCACATAGAACGGATTGCCGCCAGTCTCACGATGAATTGCCGTCGCAAGCGATGCGGGAAGCCGCTCGCCAGCCAACGACTCAAGCATGCGCATCGTGTCCGCAGGCTCGAGCGGCCGAACCGCGATCCGGTGAAGTTCGCTCTCACGCGCCATCGCACTGAGTTCCAGCGGCTCGCCACCGGTCTCGTCGGGACGGAGGGTCATGACGGTTAGCAAGGGGAGAGATCGCGTCGAGCGTAAGCAATGCAGCAACATCGACCAGGATTCGCGATCGGCCCAGTGCAAGTCCTCCAGCACGAGCAACAGTGGAGATTCGACTGCAACCGCATGAAGCAGATGAACGGCGGATTCGAACAGCCGAAACCGCTCGTCCGGTCCGGAGAGTCCTTTGAGAGCAGGAAGATCCGCAGCGGCCGCGAACGCCGGCACCAGGCGAGACAGCGGCCGAATCATATCATTGCGAGCATGGTTGAGGAGTGTCGGCTGCTCGCGAGCCCATTGGGAGAACGTGTCGGCGAACAATCCATAGGGCAGAGGTTCGGCCATCTCGTAGGCGGCCCCCCTCGCGACACAGAAACCGCGCTGCTTCGCAGTTAGGGCCAGTGCCTCGACCAGACGGCTCTTGCCGATACCAGCCTCTCCTATCAGGACCGCGCCGACAGCGCGTCCATTCGTGCTCGGGAGAAGCTCGCGAAGCCGGTTCGACTCCTGGTCCCTTCCTATAAGCGGAACACCGCTATCCTTCATGCGCTAACCAATGGCCAACCTACACGATACTCTTTCATGGCTGCGGCACGACGCACTGCCGCCCGTGCGATTCAACCGTCTCCGACAACTTAAGATTGCTTTGAGAAAATATCAGCTCGGCACGATAATACCAAGCGTCAAATCAATGTTGCGCTGCGCATATGGGACTCATCTCGCGAAGACTGTCGCGCAATCGCGACCGGCGAGACCCGAAGGACTCAGATCGATCACGATCTCCATGGCCAGTTCAGCCAATGATTGCTTGCCCTAAAAGACACACAACCATCATGAGGTGCAACTACAAAACTCAACCGAAGCATGAAACATCATTGAGTCGTTTTCTTGACGAAATTCCCCTGGCCCAACGAGCTGGCGATCGAGGAATCGCGGCGACGCCGCTCTCGACTACTCGGCGTCGGAGGCGACGCACACATGGGCCAAGCATCTGCTGCAACGCCGGAGAGAACCATGCGTTCGCATACAGGCTCAGGAGATAGCGATGGCCTCAGGAGATCGCGGGTCCTTCATATCGTCCAACAACGCACCTTCAGCGTTCGGCGGCTTGGTGCCGAACCCCGACGCGCGAATCATTTCGGAGCGTCGGATTGCGCGCATCGGAGCCGCGGCAAACCAGTGACGAGTGCTGCTTGGCACATGACATCCGGCACGCAGATCTACTGAACCGAATGTCAGAACCGTTCCTTAGGGCCGGAACGATTCGATGTACTTGATCAAACCCTTGGCGCCGAAAGAAAGTCCGGAGGTCCACGCGTCGCGGGGACGGGCCCTCGCCCATTTCTTTGCTGCACCACTCTTCGCAACGGACCCGACCGCTGAACGCGTTGCAGCAAGGCCGACCCCGACAGCGACACCGACATCGGGACCAATGAGCGCCCAGTTCCCCGCGTGAGCGTGTACATCAGCCGCTACCAGATTGCCCGGAACGAGCCCAATCGCGCCGACAAATTGAAGGCCTTTTCCGGATTTGGTTGATGTTTCCCAACTTGACTTGGTGGGAATATTTACAGTTGGAGGAGCCAAGTCCTTCTTGTTTGCAGAGCTGGCCTTATTGTAGCTCATCAATTCTTTCGTCGTGCGCCCCGTTCTCCGCGCCACCTGCACCCATGTCAGCCTGCCCTTCGACGGATCTTGGACGTCACGATTATCGTAGACGCGGTCGACCGAGAGCTTGTCACCGACCCAAGCCCCGGCCCGCGGAAGCTCGTAAGTCTGGGGGATCCAAGTCCGGTTCTCGGACACGATCTTTCTGACTGTTGTGCCATGCTCCTTTGCGAGATCCCTCAGAGATTGTCCCGGCTGGAGATCGACGGCTTGCTTTTGCCCGGGAACGTGCAGATTCTGGCCGCTCATCGACAACAGACGTCGGAGAGGCACACCGGTTTTTTTGGCGATCTGTTCCCATGTCACGGCTGTTGGGTTGCTGGCCGACGAGGCTTGGCCCGGAACGTCAATTCGCAAAGGTGCACGACTGTCCTTGTTTGCCGTGATCAGCTTCTTGATCCCGACACCATGCCTGCGAGCGAAACTCTCCAGTGACTCGCCTGGTTGCAAGCGATCGGTCGTTGCCCCGCGAAGCACGCGGCCACCGCTCGCTGCATCATAAACCCGTCGTGGTGGGATGGACAAACCACGGTGCCCGTTCGCCTCCAACAGCCGCTTCAGGCTGAGTCCCTGATCGGTTGCAAATTCCCCGTAGGTCACGCCATTCGTGACCTGACGAAGCCGCTGAGGAACCAGGATCTCGGCGGGCGCTACATTCTTGGCGTTGGCCTTGGCGATCGATCGCAGCGAGGTGCTGTGGCTGTCGAGAAACTCCTGCGGGCTTTGACCGGCTTGCACGCGTGCGTCATCGACTGCCGGAACGGATGCGCCTGCGGAATCCTTCCGAGCGGGGATCGACCATCCATGCCGATCCAGGTTCAGCGCCACGAGCGTCTTGACATCGACCCCCTCGCGCTTCGCAATCTCGGCCCATGTCGCACCAGAACTGTTGAGAGCGGTAACTGTCGGATTGATGTCTTGAACGCTAGGATTGCTTCGCGTGAGGTCGCGCGGTATGAGGCCAAGCCTTTGGGCAATGCTGACCATCGTATCGCCTGGCAGAACGTCGACTTTCGTCCCGCGCGAGCGCATCAGCGCTTGGGAGCTCACACCATTGCGCAAGGCGAAAGCTGCCTGCCCAAGACCGAGCAAACCGTCCGATATGGCGGCGGCCCTGTCTGTATGCCATCCACTCGCAGCCTTCATGAAATTGATCGAGGCGTTGGTCCCGAAACTCGAGGCGACGACGGCGCGAGCCGCCGCTTCACGAGACGACCCGAGCCACGTCCTAACCCGCGCATGCGCCAGGGGACTGTTGAAAAACGCGCGACCTACTGGATTAAGATCAGCGATGGCCTCGCCCAATGCCGGCGCACCATGCGTGGCCAACACCAGTTCGCCGGCAACGGCTGCCGATGCTGCGGCGGGCGGAGCGGCAGCGACCCATTCTCTCAATCGATTCGCGATGCGCTTGGCGCCGCCTCCCGCCTGAGGTGTCGTCGAGGCGGCCAGAGCCCAATCGGCCGCGTGATCTTGGCTGATTGGCGTATCCTGCAACCCCAAAGCGGTCTGCCGGAACGATGCGAGTGCCGCTGGATCGCCTCCGAAAACCGCCTTGTGGAAGTCGGTCTCCCCCATCCGGTCGCGAATGGCCTCCGCGATCTTTGCCTCCGTCGCATAGGGCGATGTGCCGCGGCGCGGCACGACCTGCGAGGCGAGAAACTCGGTCACACCTTCGTTCAAGTTCGAATGCGGCCGGCTTGAATCAACGACCAAGGTGCTTGCGAGCTTCTTGAACGATTCCGAGGTCAGTGCATGCACGGCCTCGTGTGCGACCACGTCCGGGCTCAATCTGTCGGTCCGCACATAGACGCGATGCCCCTGATCCGATGCGATGCTGAAAGCATCGACGGCCGCCGGATCGTGCTGGCCGCCGGCTTTTTGATATGCACGGGCGAAATCGGCAGGATCCATGGCCTGCAGCCGGATGCCATTCGGCGCTGAGCCGCTCGTCCGACCTTGATAGGCGTCAAACACCTTCCTTCCCGCGTCGAGCGCAGCGGGCTGTCCGGCAAGGCCCGCTTCGGTCGCGGTGCGGGATCTGCTCTGCTGATAGTGATGAGAAGCCACACCGGAAACTGTATTGAGTCCGATGGACAGATAGTCTTGCGTGGTCGGCGCCTTGCCTGACAGGAGGCCGGGACCCGCAGTCAGCATGGTGTTCGCGCCCAGCTGGGAGGCTGTCTGATAAAGCGGGTTCGACACGAGGCCATTCGGCCGTGCCGCGCTTGCGGTCCGCACGGCGACCTTGCCGTCGACGAACTTCGTCAGACCGCCAGTCACCCCGGCCATCGCGACATTCTTGAAGTATCCCGAGAACGCATCCTTCATCTGCGCGTTGGCTTCGTCCTGCGTGAGCCGTCCCTCGGAGAGCTGATACTGGGACTCGACATAGGTCCCCGCGACGTTGCCGAGGCCCATGACCCCCTGATTGGCGACCATGACCGTTGATCCGGTTGCCAGCTTCGAGACGACCGAGCTTGCGGCCTGGTCGAGGCCGCGCGTAATGAAGGCCTCCGTCGCTCCGCCCGTCAACGCCCCGCCTGCTGCGCCCAGGGACTGCACGCCCGATACGGTCGCATCGACGCCCGCCTGCTTCACCTCATCCCAGCTGCCGCCACCCTTGAAGAAGTTGTTGGTCAGCGCCGCATCGAGTGAGATGTGAGAATTGCTGTGAATGTCGCCGCCACCGAACACAGTTGCTGCATTCTGGGCCGTGTCGATGGCTTCGGCCGTTCCCGTTCCCACCAATGTGCCCGCCGCGAGGGCGGCCAAGACCGGCGCGCCGGCTCCGGCCGTGGCCATCGTAACCGCGGTCGCAGCCGCGGCGATCGCGACGTCGCGCACGACTTCCTGTGCACTCGACCAATTGGCGTCGGTCTTGCGCTCGTTCTCGAACATCCGGTCATTCTGGGTGGCCAGATTACCCATGATGTTCAGATACTGGGCATTGACCTCCTGGGCAGTCATCCCTCCCTGATTTTTCTGCAGGGCCGTGAGCGCCTCTTTTTTGTCCTGCAGATCCGACTCGAGCTCAGACCGGTTGGCACCGAACAGTCCCCCGACCCAATCGCCGCCCTTCTGCAGAAGGCTGCGGTTGCCGAGCGCTTTGTCTTCCCTGTCGATGGCATCCTGCAGCTCATGCAGCCCTTGACCGATATCCACTCGCGCGTTCGCGTCCTTGAGGCTCGCAAGCTGCTCAGCGACCGCGCCATCGCTCAAGGCGCCCGGATGCTGCGCAAAGAATGTATTGTACGCATGCGAGAGCGCGCTCTGGTCAGCGGCCGTTTGCGGATCGAGTAGATTTTGCGGCAACGTCAGCCGAAACTGAGAGTCCAGCAGCTGATATTGAGCCAGCTTCTGTTGAAGCTGTGCATATTGAAGCGATTGCTGAGCCGTCGTCAGGGCGCTGCCCGCTTTGGTGAAACCTACAGCCTGTACATTGCCAGCTTGTACCAAATCAGTGTTGGCGGACTGCTGCGCGGTCGCGACCGCCGCCTCGCTCTGTGTGACACGATAATCCTGAACCAGCCTGTTGGTCGTTGCAGCCAGCTCTTTCGTGATCAGGCCGGCCGATGCCGCATCAGTTCTTGCCTGCGCTATCTGCTGCAACACCGGCGAGTTTGAGGGCAAGGGAACATGGCTATAGGTCTGCTCCAGATTAGCCAATGTCGTATTGCGCCGGTCGGCGTAGGCAAGCCCGGTTGCCGACTTGAAGCCCGCCGTCGCAATGTCGGACATTGTCGAGAGCTCGCGCAACTGATGCTGCGCTTGGTTCAGCTTGAGCTCCGTGGCGGCCGTCGGATTCTTGATATAGGCGGCCTGCGCATCCGAGACGGCCTGGTGGCCCTTGATCAGGGCGAGGTCGGTCCCGACTTTGTTCTGATAGGCGCTTGCCTGATCGTAGTCGATCTTCGCCGTGGTAGCGGTCTGCCGGGCTTGCGGGGACAATTTGGCAAGATCGGAGTCCTGCGCTGCCTCAAGATCGGTCTGCGCTGCCGCCGCAAATGCCACTCGGTGCTGAGCCGCGGCCCAGCCTGCATTCTGGTAATCAGCATTCCCGTTCGCGAGCTTGAGATCGAGCGATGCCTGCTGCGGATCGCTGCCGCGCGTTGCACGTACGGTGTACCCCAATGGATGCAGAGCGTCGTTCACCCGATCCTGGGCATCCTTCGCAACCGTCCCGTATTTCTCGTAATTCGAAGCATAATACTGGAGCTGGGCCTTGCCCTGCGCGACCATGCCGACATCGGCGTTGAGCTTGCTCCGCGCCACGGTGAAGTCGTCATAGGCGCGCAGCTGCGATGGCGTCAAATTCGCCTGGGTCGGATTTTCGTTCTGGTCGATCGTGACACCGGCTTTCTTCAGCGCTGTGGAAGCGCTCTCGAGCTCTTTCTTGTCCGCCGCGGCCTGCTGCCCGTAGACGACGCTTTTCCCTGCCGCAAGGTCGGCGCTCGCGGCATCAAGCTTGCGCTGGTCCGTCGCCAGCTTGTGTTGCTGCGCATCCTGCTGCTGATTCAGCAACGACAGACGGTGCAATGTTCCGGCGCTGATCCCCCGGTCCATCTCGGTGTCCAGACGGCCGAGCTGCGATTTGGTCTGCTCGAGAGCAGCCGTATCGGCGGTGACCTTGGCCTTTCCCGCGGAAACCTGGGCCGAGGCCGCGTCGACGAGCGGGGCAACTTTCCGCGCGACTGGATCTTTCACGGTGACCGGCGGCGGTGCCGGCTTGTAGTTCGCTGCGGCGGCGTCGATGCGTTGTGCAGCACTCAGATTGCTCTTGGCCGAACTCAACACCGCCTGGTCGGCGGTGACTTGCTGCTGAGCGGCCGCAACCTGCTTCTTCAGATCGCTGATATGGGCTTGATGCGCAGCCGCCGCGGCGCCCGCGCCGCGACCGTACCCGATCGGAGCCTTCGTTCCCTGTGCATCATTCAGTTCGGTCTGCAGTTTATGCAGCTTTCCAGCATCACCATCGAGTGTCGTCTGCGCCTTTGTCTGAACCGCTTTTGCCTGCGAAACGGCGTCTGGGACCGGCGCCGCCGACGCCGGGGCGGGGACCCCCGGACACGCGGCCACCGCCTTCGGCGGAACAGGGGGACCAAACAACACAGGCGTCGGTTGCAGAACCGGACCCATGAATGGCCGAGCGGGCTGAAAGAGCGGCAAAGGTGCCGTCGATGACGATCCAACGCTGTGCGTCGAATTGCGATCGAGCATGCCCGAAGACGACGCCGTGGACTTCGGCCGCGGAGGTGGCGGCGGCGGAGGAGGTGGTGGCGGGGGTGGCGGCGGAGGCGGAGGAGGCGGCGGGCTGGCGACGACCGAACCACCACCTGCGTCATCTATCCGCATTCGCGCGTCTCCCCGTCAATGGCGACAGTGCTGCTTTGGCCGGCGCATATCGTCAGCCGTGCAGCCCATTCGGTGAACTCCGAGCGGCATTGTAGGACGTCAGCCAGCCGCTGATCCGGAATATATTATGAAAATACTGTTGGGCGGCGCAGCGACAGTCAGGACATGCCGCTCGCGCGCAACGCCGACGCCACCGGCTGGAAAAACTCCTCAGTGATGTAATGGTCCTGGGCGATGCGGCGATCGAGTTCCGCTGCAAGGTCTGGATTGCGCAGACGAGGAATGCCGAGCTCAGTGGCAGCTTCGGTGAGGTTGTGCGCGCGGACGGAACGTCCCTTGCACACAAGCCTTGGGACCTGTGTCTCACCCGGAACATAGCGCAACCCGACCATCACATCGTCGCCCTCAATGACCAGTGTTGCGCTTTCGATTCCTCCCCGCCCTCCCCCGTGCGCCAGCGATTGACGCTGACGGCGTTGTGCGGAGCGCACCTCCGGCAGGCCCTCCTGGTCTCTCCGCTCGCGCTTCGCCTCGCTTCGTGTCATCCGCATCTCGCGCATGAACAGTCCGCGCTGCAAGAGAACGTCGATAAGGCCGCCCACCATCAGCACGACGATTGCCGCGACGACGAGCGGTGCCATCACCGCCCCGATCACCGGCGCGAGGCACGAAAGGCCGCATCCTGGCGTGTGAACCAAGGAGTTGAGCGACATCGCGAGGACGAAAACCGAGATCGTGACGAGCAGGGTCGTCTTGACCAGACTCTTCACCAGCTCGATCAGGCTCTTGAGCGCGAAAATTCGCTTCAAACCCTTTGCGGGATGCAAGCGCTCTGCGCGGGGCTTGATAGGGTCAAGGCTGAAGACGATCCCCTTGGTGACGGCGACGTTGACGACGAGGGACATTAGGACGACGATGGCCGCCCCCCTTGCAAGGTATGGCACGGCGGCTTCGTACATCATCGTTCCGATCGTGCCCGCAGCTTCCCGAAACGGTTGCCCGCCCGCATCGCCCACGAGCATCATGGCTCCCCGTAGCCGCGCGAAAAGCTCCGGCAAGATCAGCCAGAGATAGAGCAGCATGGACGACAGGCATGCACCGGCGACCATATCGGTGCTGCGAAAGACCTGTCCCTTTTCGCGCGCCTTACGTAACTTCCGCTCGCTCGGAGGCAGCGTCCGCTCCTCAGTGCCGCCATCCTCACTCATCGCAGGAACTGCCCTAGCTGGTCCAGGATTCCGGTCAACTCTCCAAGCTGAGTACCGAAGTGATCGAGCAGAACGGCCGCATAGGGCGGCAGAACCAGGAAATAGACCAAGTTGCGCGCCGCCATCGAAAGATCGAACACATTCAACTGCGGTGCGAAACGGGCGATCACCATCAGCGCGAACATCGCAACGAACATGGCCGCCAGCACTGGGAATGCCAGGATCAATGCCAACTGCAGCACGCGGACGAGCATTTCCAGCGCCAATAGGCCGCTCTCCGCGCGTAGCAACGGCGCGAGCTCAATGACCGGCCAGAGCCTGTAGCTGCCATAAAGGGCTTCGACGACGCTATGAAAGCCGTCGGCTGCGACGAACAGAACCACCGCAGCGAGCATAAAAAGCGTGCCAGACGCGGTGGACTCGGTCATGGCGTTGGGATCCTGAAGCTGGGCATCGGGGGCCTGACGTTCGTAGTCGAGCAGGTCGCCCGCGACCTCGGCGGCCCAGAACGGGATCCCAAGCAGCAGACCAAGGAGCCCTCCGATGATCGCTTCCTTGAACCCGACCGCGACCAATCGCAATGTTTGCGTGCCGATCGGAGGAAGCACCTCAACAAGTCCGGTCATGACCGGTAGCGAGATCGCGACCACGAAGGCACCACGAATCAAGCCGGTCAGCCCGAGGCGAACAAACACCGGAAAGGTCATGACGAAGGCGCTGGGACGCGCGATGGCGAGCGCCAACGAAAGAAGATGACGGAAGACGAGATTGGCCCCCGCCTCGATGCTGTCCAACGGCATGAGGTCAAGCCCCATCGCCACTCCGCGTCGCCCATGTCCCTCCGAGCGCTATGAAGGGAAGGCCCGTCAACGCGTCAGTGCAGGAAAATCCGCAAGGATCTGATCGGCATATTGGATCAGCGGTGCCGCCAACACTGCGCCGAACACCGCCAGCGTGGCCACGACGGCAATCAGTTTGATCGTCTGCGGCAGCACCTGATCCTGAATCTGGGTTGCGGCCTGAAGAATTGAGACGAAGAGGCCAACAACCATCGCCACACCCAGGGGAGGCATGGCAAATATGAGAACGACCGTCAGACCCCTGACCAGATGATCGACGATCGTTGCTTGGCCCATTGCTTCCCCTCCCCATCTCGCAGGCTATCCGTAACTCAACACCAGGCCATGCATCAGCTTGGACCAGCCCTCGACCATCACGAACAAGAACAACTTGAATGGGACGGAGATCGTCGATGGCGGCACCATCGACATGCCCAGGGACATCAAAACCGCGGACACCACGAGATCAATCGCGATGAAGGGCAGATAGAGCAGGAATCCGATCTCGAAGGCGCGCTTGAGCTCCGAGCTCATGAAGGAGGGAACGAGGATAACGAGATCTTCGCTCGATAGCTTGGCCCTGCTGCTATCGGGCCATAAGCTGCCGGTGGCGGTGACGAAAAACTCCCGCTCCGCGACCGTCGTGAACCGGCTCAGATGTTCGCGAATTGGCTGGCCTGCCCGCTCAGCAGCATCTTTCCAGTCGGTAAAGGTTTGAAACTCGCTGGGACGATCATTGACGCGCTCATACACGGTCTCCACTAGCGGCGCGCTGACATAGGCCGTCAGAACCAGCGCAATGGCATAGAGCACGAGGTTTGGAGGCGTCTGCTGCACTCCCAGCGCGTTCCGGATCAGGAACAGGACCACGGCGATCTTGACGAACGATGTCATCGTCACGACGACAAAGATGACAAGGCCAAGTCCGGCGATGACCGCGAGAACAGCGAACAAATTGAACTGGGTCACGGCTTCAGCTCATTCGTGATTGAACAATCTGTTGATCCGCACGCCGATTGCCTCGCCGATCCTGACGATCTCGCCCTGCCCGATCCGCCGATTCCCCGCGTGTATCTCAATTGCATGTCGCGGATCCCGACCGAGATTGAAGACATAGCCGGGCGCAATCATGCGCAACTCGCCGAGAGGTATCTCGAGCTGGCCGATCTCAAATAGGAGCTTGATCTGGAGGTCGTCCAGGCTCACATCGTCTGCGCCTGTATCGACGCTTTCATATGCCGTCATGTCCACAGCCGTCCAATGATGATGAAGATCGCCTCTGATCTGGTGCAACGTGTCCACCACTGTCGCGTCGCTTCCCTCGAAGCGGCATGAGGTGAGACGACGCTCGCCGAAGACGGCGGCGACGCGTCCATCCGGCATCGCGTGTTCGATGATCACGATGTCTCCCGGCCGTAAGCTCGCAAGCAAGCGGGCGCTAACGCGCGTAACACCAAGCCGGAAGGCCGCGCAGATCGGAACTCCGGCGGCGGCAGCCGGACCCAATGCTTGAACTTGATTTGCCAAACGGGATTCGTATGGCTCTGGTAAAGACAGGTAAGCACTGAACGATCGTTCGCCAAACCTGCCGCGACACAGGATTCCGATCGAGTCCGGAACGCTGCCATCGAAGGAAGCATGCGTGAGGATGACGGGGAGGCCGAGCGTCTCCTCGATTGCATCAAGTATGGCGGCGCAGGCGAACTCGATCAGAAGCAGCAGATCGGGCTCGGCGAGCGTAGTTCGAGGCGGACCATCAATCGCCTGCAGCGTTGCATCGATCACCTCGACAGGCAGACTTACGGCGCATGGATCACCGCCGATCGTAAAATGCAGACGACACGCCGGCCGGCTCCAAACGCCCGAGGAGGCGCCCGAGAAGGAAATCCGCAGCGGCAGACCCGCCAACTCGCAGGTGAGTTCAGCCAGTCGCCGACACCAACGACGGGCACGTAGAACATCAGCGATGGATAGCACGTCCGGATGAAATTCGGTGATCTCACCGTCAGGCGCTCCGCGCCTGCGAGCGGGGAATGGCGCGTTCATGCTTGCCGCCCCGCCGCCCTGCCGTCCGAATTAGCCATCTCCTCTAGCAACGTCTCACGGTCCTCGCGACGGCGACGTGATTGCTGCGATAACTCATCCCACTTGCGACGCCTCCGATGAGCCTTCACGAATTCGAGGCGTAGACCCTGAACTTCGTTACGCGCAAGGTCGAGCGTACGGATGCTCGCAAGGCGCTGCTCGGCAAGCGCCATTGCCAGCGACTCGAGGCGCCTGAGTTGCGCGTCAAGTTGGGTGATCTCCCGCGCGGACATTGGACGCCCTACCATCTGCTGGTAGATCTGACCTTCGCGTGCGCCACGCGCCGCTGCTTGCAACGCAACCGCATGATTAATCTGCGTCAGTTCTGCAGCCGCTTCGACCTGTGCCTCCACGCCGCGCTGAAGCGCGGAATTCGCCCGCCGCTCCCTCTCTCCGAGAACGATCCGCATCCTGCGTATGCGCGTGAGCAGTGGATCGTACCTCATGACGCGAGCTGCTCGAGTTGATGGATCGTGCGATCCCACGGAACGACCTCGCCGAGGCCCTGCCGCAGAAAGGACTTGATAGCATCCTGCTTGGCGATCGCCTCATCGGCGATCGGATCGGATCCGGCCTTGTACTCCCCAACCTGCAGCAGGAACTCAAGCTCTGCATAGCGAGCTATGAGTTCACGCACCCTCCTGGCTGCAGAGCGATGACGGCTCGTCACGACCTGATCCATGACGCGGCTGAGGCTGGACACGATGTCAATCGCAGGGAAATGCGCCGACTGTGCGAGCTTAGGTGACAACGCGATGTGCCCGTCCAGAATGCTGCGCGTCTCCTCCGCGATCGGATCCGCGGTACCATCCCCCTCAACCAGCACGGTGTAAAATGCAGTGATTGAGCCGGCGACTCCGGGACCGGACCGCTCGAGCAACTCGGGCAATGCCGCAAACACCGACGGTGGAAAGCCCCGGCGCGTCGGCGGCTCGCCCGCGGCCAGTCCGATCTCACGCAATGCCCTCGCAAAGCGAGTGACACTGTCCTGCACCAGGAGCACGCGTGCGTTGCAATCCCGGAAGTACTCCGCGATCGTCACGGCGACATAGGCAGCCGTGACGCGCTCCGTCGGCGGCCGGTCGGAGGTTGCAACAATCACGACTGATCGCGCCCGAGCCGCTCCGGCCAGGCAGCGCTCGACCATTTCTCGAACTTCGCGCCCACGCTCGCCAATCAGTGCGACAACGCAGACGTCGACGTCCGCGTTCTGGACGATCTGGGCGACAAGCGACGATTTGCCCGCGCCGGGTTCGCCATAGATGCCGATCCGCTGCCCCTCGCCGCAGCTGAGCAGACCATCGATCGCCCGGATGCCAAGTGACAAAGGGCCGTCAACGAGCCGCCGTGCCAAGGGCGCCGGCGCAGCTCCGCGGACTCGTCGAATCTGGTCGAACTCGGGCCATCCTCGTTCCTGAACGTCGAGAGGGCGCCCGAGCCCGTCGACGACGCGGCCGAGCAGCGCTGGCCCAACCATGATGCCGAGGGCCTGCCTTGTCGAGACGACTTCCGTTCTTGTTGAGAGACCCGCCACGTCTCCGAGAGGCGTCAGCAACGCGACTCCGCCTTCGATGCCCACGATCTCGGCCCGCAGATCAGCCGAGGCATGGGCAGAACGGAGCAAACAGATATCGCCAACACGCGCATCGGGAACGATCGCCCTGATGAGGGTCCCCGACACCTGAATCACGCGCCCGCGGATCGGGCGCAGTTGCGAACGGCCTGCAGCTTCACGCAACTGCGGCAGGATTCGCGCGAGTCGGTGCGTGGCAGAGCCTGCCGGCATCATGGCTCCACCCCCTCGAAACCGGCACGCAGCGCCAAGGCGAGCTGCTCCAGTTGGGCGTCAACGGAAACATCGATCTGCCCGAACTCGCTCCAAAGCATACAGCGCCCCGGCGCAAACTGCGGGTCCGACACGATGGTGAGCTGGTCGGCACCATCCTCCAGCAGCGTCGCCACTCGTACACGGATGGACTCCATCTCCTGCGGCGCAGTCATCAGCACGAGGGCCGTACCGGAACGCATCTCTTCGAGTGCTCTGGTGATGGCGCGCGCGGCGAGATCGTCCGGCTCAAAACTTCCGAGGATCTCCCTGATGATCTCGACGACGAGCGTGATAAGTTCGTCTTGCAGATCGGCGACGAAATCATCAACCGTGACCTTCGTTTCCGCAATCAGGCGGGCCGCCTCCTCAACTCCCGCGAGACGACCATCCTCGAAGCCTCTCATGCGCTGCTCTTCGAACGCGAGCCGGGCCTGCGCGGCGATCTGCTCGCATTGCCGCCGGGCGTCGGCAAGAGAGGCAGCCGCGGAAAACCAGGTCTCCGCCTCTTCGGCTCGAACCACGGGTCCGAGCGGATGGAACGTGCCGACAGGCTTGTCACTCTCGGGGGCTTTCACGGCACCATCCCATCGGCTAGAACGCGATCAACAATCTCCGGACCAAGCTGTTGGTGTCGCCGCGAGACCGAGGAGCCCAGCGGCGAGTTAATCGGAAATCGAAGAAGGATGCGGCTGCGCAAGGTGGCGGGGAGTCGCCAGATTGCGGCATTGAGACATTGCATCCCATCACCTCGGATGAGGTCCGCAAGCGCAGATGGATTCGGGGGGCGATCGGGTTTGGGCGACAGATCGATATTGGCGAGCGCGACCTTGTGGAGTCGGGAATCGAATTCTCCGAGATGCTCCCGGAGCGTAGTCTTGAGGACCGTGGAACGAATTGCGTGGGCATGCCAAACACCGCCGGCCAGCTCACCGACGCGGCATAGCTGCTCACAGTCGAGAAGCGCAATGCGACTGCGCGTGTCAGCGACGTCGGCTGCCGTGCAGCAATCAAGCTCATAATGCACAACGATCCGCTCTGAGATATCTCGGTGGAGTCGGTCGCAGGCGAGAATCCGTGCGGCAAGCCCGGGCGAAACGCCCGGTACGCACGCGAGAAATCGTTCAACGTGGATGTAGCGTGCCGGTAATCGACAAAACGTGTCCATATCGATCACCGGCCAATGCCCCACCGGCGCGCCGGGTTCGCAGCCACCGCCGACCTTCGGAGCACGCAAGCCAAGGGATGCTCCAGGTTGCACAAGCCTACTCATTTGCCGGCCAAGCCCACTTCAATCGCACTAGGATATGACACGCAGCCGATCACGCGCCGGCCTTCGCGCCTCCCGACGCGGCGCGTTGCGTTGCGCATATCCCACGCGTGCCCGGCGCCAGAGCTGGAAGATTCCGATCGATCCCAGCAGCCCCAGCCCTACCGCGGCTGACACCTGCAGGATGAGCGGACCGTCACGCAGGGCAGATCCGTCGTGAGATAGAACGGATGCCGTCGTCTCGATCGACGTGGAGGGGCTGACTTCGACGGGATCCGAACTGCCACGCACGAAAACCACGGCCACCCTGTCGTACGTCAGTCCTTCGACACTGTTGGCAATGAGGGTCTTGATCTGCGGTAGGAGCACGGCGATTTCGGCGCGCGCGTCGTGCTTGATGAACACCGATGCCGCCGACGACGGAACCTGATCGTGACGCAACGGGTCTATCTTAGGCAGCACCACGTGGACTCGGGCAGAGATGACTCCGTCGATCTCCATGATCGTCCTTGCCAACTCTTGATTGAGCGCGTGAATCAACCTGACTCGCTCCTCTGTGGGTGACGACACCAGACCATTGCTTGAGAATATGCTGCCCATGTCTTCGAACTTCGCACGCGGCAACCCGGACGCATTCAGCAGCGTCACAGCGTCGGCAAATCGCTCCTGCTCGACCCTGACAGTATTGCTGCCGTCCTTTGCCTGGAGTCGGTCGGCGGCGATGCCGTGGTGCAGCAGAAGGGCCACCATCAGATTAGCCTCCTTCTCGCTCAAGCGGCTATAGAGCTCACCCTTGCAACCGCTCAGCATGAACGCCAAGCCCAGCACCAGCGCCAAATTCAATCCGCGCCCTCGAGCGGCCAGCCATTGTTTGCCGCAACCGGCCATTCTCATTGTCCCTTCAAGAACGTGTTGAAGATCCGGGTTGACTCGGTCGAGATTTTCGACATCAGCGTCGCCTCAATGGCAAACGAGAATGCGTACTCCAGCATTTGCAGGGCCTGACGGCCCGCGTCTGGCTTGTCCGCTCCCAGGGCCGTTCCGCCAATGTTGGAAGACGCTGGACCGGATGCTGCCGGCTCCGGCATGAGATTGAGCTCGGGCGCGACATTGCGCTGGACCCGCTCGTACGAACTCTCCATCCACTCCATCACCTTGCCGCCGAGTTGGTCGACGGCGTGCTCAGGCTCCATAGGCAGTTTAGTGACCGATCTATGCAGAGCGTCCTGAAACGACTGCTGGGCGGCCGCTCCGGGCTCAACGGCTCCGAAACTGACACCAACTGTTCCGGAAGCTGTGACGCCACCCAACGGCGCAATCGTCGTCATGTCACCGCTCCATGCCGTCTCAGGACCCCTCGTGCTCTCGCCATTGCTCACTCCAAACAAATAATGACTCACAAGGACAGCCGGACCATGGCTTGCACAACGGATCAGACAGAGCTTTGCACGGCGCCCAGCGGGGCAGAGCATAATATTTTCCTAATATATTCTCCGACGCACCCGCGACCGCTGTGATTGAATGAGATGAGCTTGATAGCAACAAGTACATGTGAGTCTGCTCGTGGGTACGCGCGATCAACTACACGATTGCCACGATTGTTCCGCGACAAGGCCGCACGAAGGCCACGTTTTCCCATGCGACCCTTTGGCATCTCGGGTTCTGGTCCCATTGCGCAGCGGGGCTGCGATCGCGACCGTCTGCCTGACGCTCTCGGCGGCTGCAATCCACACCACGTCCGCAGACGCGGGTGAACCTGCTTGGCCGACCGAGTCCTACAGGTACACCATCGTCGACCAAGACCTTGGCAACGTTCTTCAGGAATTCGGACGAAATACCGGCCTGCGGTTAGAGGTGAGCCCGGAAGTACGGGGACGTGTGCGCGGGCCTCTGCCTGAACTCAAGGCAAGAGAATTCATCGAGCATCTATCCCGGAACTACGGACTCGACTGGTATTTCGACGGCTTCCGGATTTATGTCACTAGCAACAAGGAAGCTTCGAGCAGGCTCGTTCAACTCGGTGCCGTGCCGCTCCAGCGTCTCGAAGCCGCACTTCGCGATCTCGCGCTCTCCGACGCGCGATTCTCACTCAGATCCATCAAGCAGGCCGACATGGCCCTGGTCTCGGGTCCCCCGCAATACATCCAAGCGGTGGAGCGTACGCTCGCAGCACTGAAGCCTCGAGCTGACCAGCCATCGTCCGTCACCGTCTATCGCGGGGAGCACGTCCAAGTGGTCAAGCTCAACGCCCCAGGCGACGTGCCATGACGCAGATCAACGGGTTCGCAAGTCCTGCCAGATCGACCGGACGGATCAAAGGAGGGTCAGAATGGCCGTAGAAGCATCGAGCATGACGACCGCGATGGCAAGCGCCTCGAGCAGCAGCGAGGCAGTCTCGGCTGAGGATCAAGCAAAGTTCGAGGAGGCGTTTCTCAGCGCAATGCCGCAGGCGGCCGCGTTCATGCTCATGACTGTTGCTCAGGACGGTATTCAGGAGATGGCATCCGTTGGCGACGAGAATAGTGCAACCCCGGATCCGTGACGGAGCCTGCCGACTGACGCCTCGTTAGACCCTTTGCTCAGAACAAGACAGATAAGACATCGGATCGCAAACAAGGAGAGAGTTGCATGTCTAGGGTCAGCTCCCACGCATCATCCTCACGTGAAGCTCACACCGGTCACATGATGGGTCCGCACGGACACGCGTCGTCCTGGCCCGGCTTTGCAGGATTTCAGCCCACGCTCGGCGGGTCGTCAGCTCATCCGGCTCATCGCTGTGATGCGGGGGATTGGTGGCAGTCGTCGATGCCGCCCGCTTCGCAGCAGCAAGATCCGCGGACGTCTTCCATAGCATCGGACGTTCTTGGATTGGTCGCGGACGCAAAGACACCTGCAGACAAGGCGGCTCTGATCTCGGCGGCCATCAGCATCCTGAGGGGCGGACCGAGCCAGTGCGACGCGCGGAACAACGGCCGCGTTGCCAAGATCCTTGGTGACCTGACCCATCAGATCACGAATTCCACTGGGCCCAGCGATCCCGCCAAAGGTCAGCTGCTCGACGGGATCGCGAAGATCCTGAAGCAACTCGTGTCCGGCCCATCCCATCAACCCGGCGCGAACAGCTCGATACTCAAGACGCTGAATCAGCTCGTCAGCCAAGTCTCAGAGGCAAAGGGCCTTGACCAAGCGACGAAGAACAACATCCTCGACAAGCTTTCCTCGATCATTCTGCAACTCGCGGATTCAAGCTCGGGATCGCCATGCGACCGCTCCGCGGGACACCTCTCGGCCGACAACCATATCACCGACAGAGCTGAGTAAAGCAACGAGGCCTCATTCTCGCAACGCGACGAGAGCGATGAGACCAGGACGTTGAAGGAAGCGCGAGAGGCGTACCTCACAAGGTGCGCCTCGGGACGGGATCCAAGCCGCCGCTTCAGCCGAGAGGTGATCAGCGTGGACAACGCTAACGATCACTTCCCGGCTGGAGGGCATTCCCCGACAGCCCAATCCTCAACGCAACACGAACATAGAGAGATAAAGCGATGTCCCATTCAACAGGCTCCGTTTCTTCGACGACGTCATCGAACTCGAGCATCGATAGCGCGATCGCGAAGATGAAGAGTGCCTTCGACGAAGCGATCAAGACGAATGCCGAGATCACGACCAAGAAGACGCACTGGGGATCGATCGAGACGGTCGCGCAGCAGCGCCCGAACGTCGGCTGATCCAGCGATCGCCCTCGGACAGCTACCAACCGCTTACGGCACGGGGCGTTCGTACCGAGCGCTCCGCTGCCAACATGGCTGCTAGGCCCTGATGGAGAGGCAGAGAATGCCGGCATCACCGTCCCCATTCGAACTCACAATCCGATCGGGCCTTCATGCCGGGGTCAGGCAAGAACTCGACGCCGGGACCTATCTGGTGGGTCACTCGATGGACGCCGATGTCGTTCTCATGGATGACTGTCTGGCTCCTTTGCACGCGCGGTTCGCGCTAGAGGCGGACTGTTGCGAAATCGAAGGCACCGCAGATAATGTTCTGCTGAACGGCACCCTGCTCGGTGCCGGAGAAGCACGGATCAGTCGTTATCCGGCCGATGTCGTTCTGAATGGAATTCAGCTCCGCTTCACCCGCAAGCGCAGAACGACCCGCTATACCTTCTTGAGGTATGGACTCGGCACCGCCGCGATCCTGGTCTGTCTAGCCCTGCTTCTGCAGGGATTTCCCGCTGGTGCGGACAAGGTGCCCGGCGATGGCGGCTATGCCACAGCTGAGCGGCTGAGATCCCCCCGCTGCGACTCCGACTGTTCGACGAAATATCCGAGCAGGCACGCGCCCAATTCGCCCGCCCCCACCCTTACGCCCGCACGACTGCCCGGCCAGGACAGAACGGGACGGGCCGGCGCGGAGCCCGGCGCGCCGGTGGCGGATTTGAACAGCGCGGCGGACGCGCTGCGCCAGCGATTGCTGACTGCGGGCCTCACGACCGTCGAGATTGTCAGCGACTCAAACGCCATCACGGCGAGAGGAAGCATTGAACCCGCGGCGTTAGGCAGGTGGCGCGACATTGAGCGATGGTTCGACGGCACGTTCGGCATTGCCATCGTGTTGACGAGCCAGGTCGAGGCGAAATCTGTAAAGCGTAGCGCCCCTTTGACCGTTCAGGCGATTTGGGCCGGAAATGGGCCGTATGTCATTGATGGACGCGGTCAGAAGCTGTTCGCAGGCGCCGTTATCAGCGAAGGGTGGATCGTCGATCGAATTGAACAAGATCGGGTCGTATTGCGTCGCGGCGCAGACCTGCTCGCCGTGAGCTTGTAAGACCATGCCGCTCTGCGTTTCGATCAATGTGACGAAGGTTTCGATCCCGCTTGGATGGAACCGCAGATTATGACGGCCATTGTCGAGAGCTTGACCCGCTGGTCGAACGACAAGCGCGAGCTTCTCGTCGTCATCCTGATCGTCAGCACGATCATGGCGATGATCCTGCCGATTCCGACGGCGCTCGTCGACGTCATGGTGTCCGTCAACATCGGCGCGTCGATTCTGCTGCTGATGGTGGCGTTCTACTTGAACGCCGCGGTCGAATTCTCCGCACTTCCGGCAATCATTCTCATATCCACGGTGTTCCGGCTCTCGATTTCCATCACCATTACGCGCCTAGTGCTCAGCCAGGCCGATGCCGGGTCCATCGTTCAGACCTTTGGCGAGTTCGTCGTTTCCAGCAATGTCGTGGTTGGGCTCGTGGTGTTCCTGATCATCACGATCGTCCAGTTCGTCGTCATCACCAAAGGATCTGAACGGGTCGCCGAAGTTGCTGCCCGATTCACGCTCGATGCGCTGCCGGGGAAGCAGATGAGCATCGATGCCGACCTTCGCAACGGCGACATCAACCAGGCCGAGGCCCGGCGCCGCCGACGCCGGCTGGAGCGCGAGAGCCAGCTCTACGGAGCGATGGACGGCGCCATGAAGTTCGTCAAAGGTGATGCGATCGCCGGTCTCATTATCATCGCCGTCAACCTCGTTGGCGGCATCGTTGTCGGCACCGTGCAGCACAGGCTGCGTATCAGCGAAGCGATCCAGCTCTACTCGTTGTTGACGATCGGCGACGGCTTGGTCTCCCAAGTCCCGGCGCTGTTCGTGTCGATGGCGGCGGGAACGGTCGTGACCCGGGTTGCGACAGAAGCGCCGAGCAATCTTGGTTCCGAGATCATGGAGCAGATCACGTCGCAGCCGCAATCCCTGCAGCTGGCCGGTCTCATGATGCTCGGGCTGGCGTTCGTACCGGGTTTTCCGGCGCCGATTTTCCTTTTTATGGCCACCGTGTTCGGCGGCTCCGGCGTTGCGATGCTCTTGGCTCGACGGCGAGCCCAACGAACCTCCGGCACGGCGCAACCGTCCGACCCGTCAGAGCCCACGAGAAGTTCGCGGATCGCTATCCCGGCGGCCAAGTCTGCACCGATCATGATCCTCGCGGAAGCCGCCTTGTGCGATGAACTGCGGAGAGCCGGCATTCATGATCGGATCAGGCGGACGCGACAGGACGTGGCAGACTGGCTCGGATGCGCCTGTCCAGGGGCGGCAGTCGACGAAAGCAGCGCCCTGGCGCCCGGTCATTTCAGGATCGAGCTGCATGGCGTGCCTCTTCTGCTCTCGTCCGGTGAACTGGATCAGCCGACAACCCGAACGGCGGGGGGAGCGGCCATCTCCGCAGTCGATGCCGAGCTGCGGCGCGTTCTTGTCCGCTATGCGCCGGAGTTCCTCGGCATACAGGAGACCAAGCGCCTGCTCAACCAGTTAGAGGCTGACTACGCCGACTTGGTGCGCGAGGCCTTGCGTGTGGTCCCTACACAGCGCATCACCGATGTCCTTCGCCGGCTGCTCGACGAGCGGGTGTCCATCCGCAATCTGCGGCTGATTCTTGAGACGCTGGCCGAGTGGGGAATGCGGGAGCAGAGCAGCGTCATGCTGGTCGAGCACGTGCGGCTGGCGCTGCGCCGGCAGATCTGCTTCGAAAGCTCAGGATTTGATCGGACCTTGCGCTGCTTCGTGCTTGATCGACAGACAGAGGAAGCGATCCGAACGGCCGTGCACGCCCTCGATGAAAACGCTCAGACGTCTCTCGATCCTGCCGTCAGCACGCGCCTGCTTGATGCGTTGACCCGGCAGCTTGCCGACGTCGATCATCTTGCCGCATCGCCGAGTATTGTACTGGCCTCCGCCGACCTGCGCCGGGTGGTCTGGACGCTGCTTGCGCCGTCCGGTCTCAATGTGGTCGTGCTCTCCTATCAGGAAATCTCAAAGGACTTTCGGGTCGAGCCGATCGCCGTCCTTGGATTGGATGAATCACGCGAGCAGGCTGAACCTTCCCCGATCCCGGCGATGCAATGAACCAGTCAACCCGCGACGACACCTGCGAGGTTTCGAGACCTGAACTATAAGACAGTGCAATATCCGTAGGAAGTACATGCGTAGCTCTGAAGGCCGGGAAACCGCGTTCAACAACCATCTGAAACCAAGTGCCGGTGTTTGCAGGCGAATGGCGCTGGCTGGCAGCATCGCCGGTCTGCTCTGCGCCTGTTCGTCGCTGAGCCCAGACATTGGCGGACCGGTGCCGACGCCCACGACCGCACGCGCCTCGGTCGAGGGTCGCAATCTCCCGGCCTCCACGGCAGCCGCAGCAGCTCCCGCCAACCAAGTCGCCGGGATGGAAGACAAGGACGATCGAATCAGAAAAGCGCGAAGCGAGCTCGCCAGACATCAAGCCGAGCCTGCCCTGGCAATCTTTACCAGCGTGCTCACCTCGGACCCCGAGAACATTCCGGCGCTCAACGGCCTCGGAGTGGCTCTCGACATGCTCGGCCGCCATGACGAAGCTCAGACAGCCTATCGTCAGGTGCTCGCAATCGCCCCCGCCGACATGATCGCAAGCAACAATCTGGGCCTGTCGCTTACCTTGACGGGCCGGTACGCCGACGCGATGACGGTTCTGCGGCCGATCGCGCTCGGTGAGAGCGCCTCGCCTCGTGCACGCCAGAACCTCGTGATCGCTATGGCGCTGAGCGGAGATCGCGATGGCGCCGCCAAGCTTGCGCGGGTCGACCTTCGGGAAGAGGACGTGAGGCTCAATCTCGAGATGCTTTCGGCGATGCGGCGCTGACGATGGGACCGTTTCGAATTTCGCCATCCGCCTGGCTGACCTCGATCGTGGTGATCCTTACGATGCTGGTTCATTGCGCGCCGGCATCATCCAACGCGCGGCAACAGGTGCGAATCTACGCGTCTCAGGGCGAGATGCTGACCTTGCCCCGTCCGGCTTCCAAGGTCTTCGTCGCCGAGCCGGCTGTTGCGGACGTCCAGGTCGCGGCCGCCAACCGCGTCTTCGTTTTCGGCAAAAAGCCCGGCCGTACGACGCTCTTCGCGCTCGACGATTCCGGCGCGACCGTCGCGACGTTCCGGATTGCGATTGCCTATGACGAAAGTGATCTACGGCAGCTGCTGCGAGCTCAATTCGCAGACCTCGACGTCAGGCTGTCGCGGACGCCGCGCGGCGCGGTGCTGAGCGGGCTGGTGCCCAACGCCGACATCGCCGAGAAGGTCCGCTCCACCTGCGCGCAGTTCCTCGGCGAGGACGAGGTGCTGCTCAATCAGTTGAAGATAGGCGGTAGCACGCAGGTGAACCTGCGGGTCCGTATTGCCGAAGTCTCGCGCAACGCGGTGAAGCAACTCGGCGTCAACTGGGAGGCCGCAGGCTCGGCCGGTGGCTTCAGCTTTGGGCTCTCGTCGGCGGCCTCAGGGAGGATCAATACGCCGGCAAACGGCAGCTACAGTGTGACTGCCATCGTGGATGCGCTCGCTCAGGAGGGACTGGTTTCAATCCTGGCAGAACCGACGCTCACCGCTGTTTCGGGTCAGAAGGCGAACTTCCTGGCAGGCGGCGAATTTCCGATCCCCGTCGCCCAAGGGCTGGACCGCATCTCGATCGACTTTCGTCGCTACGGCGTGGGACTGGAGTTCACACCGACGGTACTCTCCGATCGTCTGGTCAACCTGCAGGTCAAGCCCGAGGTCAGCGAGCTCTCGAACGAAGGCGCCCTGATCATGAACGGCGCCCGCGTCCCGAGCCTGATTACCCGGCGGGCGGAGACCACAGTCGAGCTCGGCAGCGGGGAGAGCTTCGTAATCGCCGGACTGCTGCAGAACAAGTTCAACACCGGCCTGGACATGTTGCCGGGGCTGGGCGACCTGCCGGTACTGGGCGCTCTGTTCAGGTCGACACAGTTCCGGAAGAACGAATCCGAACTGATCATCATCGTCACGCCGACAATCGTTCGCCCGATCAGCGAATCGGCACGCATACCGGTCCCGACCGACTTCGTCGGGCCGCCTTCCGAGCTTGAGCGCATCATATTCGGCCGTCTTGGAACGACTCGCCCCGGGGCAGGCCCGATCGAGGTGCCGGTGCCGGGCCGGAGATTGCGTGGCGATGCCGGCTTCCTGATCGAATGACGGTCCTCCAAGGAGCGATAAACATGGCACCGATCAGAAGCGGCCTCGCCATTGCCCTCGCGGTGCTGGCTGCAGGCTGCGCTGTGGACCGGACGGCACCGCCACCGCAGCTCGCAGGTGAGACCGTTCATTACGTCTACGATGTACCTGCAGGACGCTGTTCTGCGGCGAGTTCCGGCGTCGAACACTTCGTGGCCGCGACGGCGAATGGCCGCCCTGAAAGCGTCCGTGCCTGGATCGAAGGACCGCCGGGGCCATGCACGGCGGCGATCGAGCATTCCATCATCCGAGCCGGCGTGGATCGCTCCCACGTCAGGCACGACGTTGCCTCGGCAGTGCACCACGCGACGCGTGTTCACATCGATCGCCTGCTCATCAGCTCCGTTCGCTGCCATCTGTCGGATGGCTTCAATCGCGGCATCTTCGCCGACAATGATGCCGATCCGGCCCTCGGCTGCAGCACGGCTGCGGCCTTTGGCGGCATGGTTGCGGATCCGGAGGATCTTCAAGCCGGAAAAGGACGTAGCCGCGCGGAAGGGGAACCGGCCACCCGCGCGGTCGCGAATTTGCGCGGGGAGCAACCAACCCGTGCCGAACCAACCGGCGAGGACCACCCGCAGACCACGGCTCATCCCGCGCAATGATTGTTCAAGCCGGAGAGCTCAGCCAGTCGCCATTCCGACCTGGAGAAACTTCAGCGTCGCACGTTGCTCAAGGATAAAGCGGAAGCGATGGTGCCGTTGATCCGCAGATTTCTTGATCGCAAGCCCTCGGAGAGCTCTAATATTTTCCTGCGAAAGAGGTCGGGGGCGAAGTATCCAGAGGAGGTACGCCTCCGACTTCCACTTGAAGACGCGGTCGGGTTCGAGACAGCGGATCTCGACGTCGCAGCGTCACGGCGCGTTGGCTCAGCTATCAAGTTGTCCGTGTTGGATTACGCGGCTAAGTCGCTCTCTCCATCGGTCTCTTCGAGTTCGCTGCACGAAGACGTCGCTCCCCCCCAAAGGACTCTTTTTCGAGCCTGTCCGCGGCGACATAGATGACATCGGCTTTTGCAGCGGCCTGGATCGGGCTTTGACGCAGCGACCGCCGCGCCACGACATCGTCCCTTACAATCACATGTGTTCGGACCGCTTCTTCTCTTTTCGGCCGGACGAGAGCGGCAGCGCACTGGGCAGCGTCGAGGTGAAGGAGGCACTGGTCTACGATCAGTACATGCGCGGCGACATCGACTTCACGGGCTTCAGGGTGACCATCTCGCTACGAGAGCAGGCCTGCCAAGCCTATCTGAGTCACGTCGGCATGCGGCAACCTGAGCTGCGCGATCGCGAGTCCCGGGATGGCCGCCTTCTCTTCCGCATCCCCTCGCGTCCTTTCGCGTTTCCCATGCCGCGCGGAAACTCCGATCCGTGGACGTTCGGAAAACGGGTGGTCGACCCATTGCAGGCGATCGCCCGGTTCGCCTTCGACGAGATCGAAATCCAACTGCTGCGTGACGACCGAGGCCGCCGCGTGACCATGGGCGAGGCTGCGTGCGACAGAGATCCCGGCTGGCACGCGCCCTTGCGTCTGCGGGCCTGACGCGCAGCGCGCCTCAGCCGCGCACCACGCCGGCCCGCGACTTCAGGAACTCGCGCGCGACGATCAGCTTCTGCACTTCGGTCGCGCCTTCATAGATGCGCAGCGCGCGGATCTCGCGGTAGAGGCTCTCCACGATCTCGCCCTTGCGGACGCCGCGGCCGCCGAACATCTGCAGGGCACGGTCGATGACGCGCTGGGCGGTCTCGGTGGCCGTGAGCTTGGCCATCGCGGCCTCGCGCGTGGTCGGCAGCTTCTGCACGTCGCGGCGCCAGGCCGCGCGGTAGGTCAGGAGCGCGGCGGCATCGGTCTCGGTCGCCATCTCGCCGAACGCCGCCTGCGTCATCTGCAAGTCCGACAACGTGGCGCCGAACATCTTGCGGCTCTGCGCATGCGCCTGCGCCTCGTCGAGCGCGCGACGGCCGAAGCCGAGGGCGGCGGCCGCCACCGAGGCGCGGAAGATGTCGAGCGTCTGCATCGCCAGCTTGAAGCCGCCGCCGGGCGCGCCGAGCCGGCGGTTGGCCGGGATGCGGCAATTCTGCAGGCGGAGCGTCGCCAGGGGATGCGGTGCGATCACCTCGATGCGCTCGGCCACGGAGAACCCCGGATCGTCGGGAAACACGACGAAGGCGGAGATGCCGCGCGCGCCGGGCGCCTCGCCGGTGCGGGCGAACAGCGTGTAGACGTCGGCGATGCCGCCGTTGGAAATCCAGGTCTTCTCGCCATCGAGCACGTAAGTATCGCCGTCCAGCCGCGCCGCGCAGGCCATCGCGGCGACATCGGAGCCCGCCTCCTTCTCCGACAGCGCGAAGGCCGCGAGCCATTCGCCGGCGCGCACCTTGGGCAGCACACTGGCGCGCAGCTCCGGCGAGCCGCCGAGCGCGATGGCGCCGGAGCCCAGTCCCTGCATGGCGAAGGCGAAATCGGCGAGGCCGTCGGCATAAGCGAGCGTTTCGCGCGACAGGCAGATCGCGCGCGAGTCGATCGCGCCGGCATCCGCATCGGGCGCCACGACGGCGCTGTCGAGCAAGCCTGCGGCACCAAGCGCGCGCACGATCTTGCGGCAGGCGGTGTCAACGTCGTCGTGATCGACGTCGTCGAGGACGCCGGAGCCGACGAAGCGATCGAGCGCCTCGCACAGCCGATGATGCCGCGGCTCGAAGAACGGCCAGTCGAGCCAGTCGCGCGGGATGACCTTGGCCGATGCACTCATGATGGATCTGTCCGCCATATTATTTTAAGTATAAAATAATTGGCGATCGATCGGCTTGTCAAGGTTCCGGCAGCGTCATCCGCGACCCGCCGCGTCCGGTGCGCTTCACTCCGCCGCCTTGCCGAGCTTGCCGAACACGCGCGTCGGCGCCGGGAAGCCGCAGGAGGTGCCGTCGGTGATCTTGACATGATCCTCCCACGGCAACCGATAAGTGCCGGCGACCATGTCGTGCATGAAGGTGTAAGGGCAGTCCATCGCGCCACCTTTCACCGCGACATAGCCGCGGTGCCAGAGCTGGTAGATGTTGTTCTCGACGCCCCAGTTGATGCGAGCCTCGCGCACGAGATCGGGGCGCACCTCGGCGGTGATGATCTCGTCGGCGCGCCCCGTCGTGCCGTGCGCGATGATGCTGCCGTCGAAATTGACGATCATGCCCTCGCCCATCGAATCGAACGAGCCGTCGGAGCCGCACATGCAGACATTGGCCGTCACCATCAGGTTCTGGAACGCATTGGCCTGATTGGTGAAGCGCCAGCTGTCGCGGATCGGCGCGGTGTAGCCGGCGGTGCGAATCATGATTTCGGCGCCCTTGTAGGCGCATTCCCGCGCCATCTCCGGGAACATGCCGTCATGGCAGATGATGAGCGCGATCTTGGCGCCGCGCGGTCCCTCGATCACGGGTATGCCGAGATCGCCGGGCTCCCACGGCTCGACCGGAATCCACGGATGCAGCTTGCGGTAATACAGCTTGATGTCGCCGTGGTCGTCGATGATCAGACCCGAATTGTAGGGGTTGCCGTCGGGGTTGTGCTCCATGATCGAGAAGCAGCCCCAGATCTTGTTGTCGATGCAGGCCTGCCTGAACGCGGCGACCTCCGGCCCGTCGAGCCGGCACATGATCTCGGGATTGGTGTCCATCGACAGCCCGTGGAGCGAGTATTCCGGGAACACCACGAGATCCATGGTGCCGAGATTCCGCCGGGCCTTGCCGACCATCCAGACGATCTTCTCGGTCTGCCGCGCGAGGTCGTCCTTGCTCACAACGACCGGCAGCTGCAGCTGCACCAGGCCGATGACCACGCCGTTGTCGGATTTATTGAGACCGCCTAACCCGTTCATGCCGGACCTCCCTGGATGTCGCCACTGCTCGAGACGTTGCCCAAGACAACCACGATTTCACGAGAGCCGCGCGCCGATATTTCAGCCCGCCATTTGCCGCTTGCTGAGGCAGCGGTCGCCGGCGCTTCGGGAGTCAGACGACGGATGATCGTTGCAGGCGCGCTTGGAACCGCGTCAGCGCGCGGCCGAAAACGGCCGCCTCACCGGTTGCGCGCGCCAGCACCAGTGCACCCTGGATGCCGAGCACCACCTCCTCGGCGCCGTCGGCGGCCTGTGCCGCCGGCCAGCCGTCGCGGATCAGCGCATCGCGCAAGGCCTCGATCCAGCGTGTGAAGTAGCTGGCGATGGCGGCGGCGAAGCGATCCCGCGTCTCGTCGAGCGCGAACGCCCCGACGAGGCAGACGCGTCGGCCGGAACGGAAGTAGTCGTCGACGCCACTCCACATCCGCGCGATCGACTGCTCCGGCGGATCATCGCGCAGCGGCGCATAGATCTCGCGCTCGAACCAGGCGTCGACATGCGCCAGCACCGCCCGCCCCATCTCGTCCTTCCCGCCTGGAAAGAAGTGATAGAGGCTGCCTTTGCCCAATCCCGTCATCTCGGTGATCCGGCTGAGCGAGGTGCCCTCGAAGCCGAACTCGCGGAACACCTCGGCAATCAGCGGGATGACGTCGGCGCGCTCGTTGAGCGTCCGCATGGCTCTCCCTGCGTCAAAGTCCCAAGTCGGTCAGTCCGGGATGATCGTCCGGCCGGCGCCCGAGAGGCCAGTGGAATTTGCGATCGACCGCCTTGATCGGCAGGTCATTGATGCAGGCGTAACGGCGCTGCATCAGCCCCTGCGCGTCGAACTCCCAATTCTCGTTGCCGTAGGAGCGAAACCAGTTGCCGCTGTCGTCGTGCCACTCATAGGCGAAGCGCACCGCGATCCGGTTGTCGCCGTGGGCCCAGATTTCCTTGATCAGGCGGTAGTCGAGCTCCTTGGCCCATTTGCGGGAGAGGAAGGCGACGATCTCGGCGCGGCCGGTGATGAACTCGGCCCGATTCCGCCACCGGCTGTCGGGCGTGTAGACCAGCGACACGCGCTCGGGGTCGCGGCTGTTCCAGCCATCCTCGGCCATGCGCACCTTCTGGGTGGCGGTCTGCAGCGTGAACGGCGGGGCGAGAGAGCTCACGGGACATCTCCTTGTGTACTATATCGTACGGACTATACCGATCGGTACACACCGTCAACCCTCAGATGTCGAGCGGAGCTCCAGGCACAGGCTCGGCCGTGCGCAATCCGCGTCGACGCGCGAGGGCCTACTATCCCTGCGGTGCCCCTCTACCAAATGTGCGCGTCGCGACAGTCAGGACCCTTGTGTGCTCAACGGAAATTCGATGATCTGCTAAGGGAACCGACCGCGCCGCGGGGGCGACACGGTCCGTCGGCCACACTTTTGGGGATATCGGACATGTCGATGCTCACGCCGCATGGCGAGTGCCTGCTGTGGACACCTGAGCTGATCTGGGTGAACACGGTGTCCGACATCCTCATCTCCTTCGCCTTCTTCACCATCGCGTTCGTGCTCGCCTTCATCGTCTATCGCCGCCGCGACTTTCAGTTCAGCTACATCTTCTGGGCCTTCGCGCTGTGGGTGTCCGTCTGCGGGCTGACACGGCTGATCGAGGTGCTCACGATCTGGGTTCCGGCCTACAGCCTGGAGGCGGCGACCAAGGGCTTCCTGGCCTTCCTGTCGGTCGGCATCGCCGCCGCGCTGTTGCTGCTGCTGCCGCGGGTGCTGACGATGCCGTCCCGCGCCGAGCTGCGGAACGCCTATGCGCAGCTCGAGGAGGAGACGCGGCAACGGCGCAGTGCGGAAGCCATGGTCCGGCGGTTCCAGGAGATCGAGGCCACCGAGGCGCAGGTGCGGCAGGCGCAGAAGATGGAGGCGATCGGCCAGCTCACCGGCGGCGTCGCCCACGACTTCAACAACATCCTCACCGTGATCACCGGCACCATCGAGATCCTGGCCGAGGCGGTGAAGGACCGGCCGCAGCTGGTGCAGATCACCAGCCTGATCAACTCGGCGGCGGCGCGCGGCGCCGACCTGACGAAACACCTGTTGGCGTTCGCCCGCCGCCAACCGCTGCAGCCGCGCAGCGTCGACATCAACGGCATGGTGGTCGACACCGCCCGCCTGCTGCGCCGGACGCTCGGCGAGCAGATCGAGATCGAATCCATGCTGGCGCACGATTCAGCACCGGCCATGATCGACCCCAGCCAGCTGTCGACCGCGATCCTGAACCTCGCGCTCAACGCGCGCGATGCCATGCCGAACGGCGGCAAGCTCACGCTGGAAACCAAGAACGTGCTGCTCGACGCCGCCTATGCGCGCATGAACCCGGAGGTGATCCCCGGCAACTACGTGATGATCGCGGTCAGCGACACCGGCGAGGGCATTCCCGCCAACCTGCTCGACAAGGTGTTCGAGCCGTTCTTCACCACCAAGGACGTCGGCAAGGGCGTCGGCCTCGGCCTCAGCATGGTCTACGGCTTCGTCAAGCAGTCCAACGGTCACATCAAGATCTACAGCGAGCCGGGGCACGGAACCTCGGTCAAGCTGTACCTGCCGCAGGCCAATGCCGATGCCGATGCGGCACTGTCGACCATCGGCGCCGAGGGCATGGAGCGCGGCGACGAGACGATCCTGATCGTCGAGGACGATTCGCTGGTGCGCGAATATGTCATCGCCCAGATCAAGCGGCTCGGTTACACGACGCTCGCGGCCAGCAAGGCCGACGAGGCGCTGGCGCTGATCGACAGCGCGACGCGGATCGATCTTTTGTTCACCGACATCATCATGCCTGGCGGAATGAACGGCCGCCAGCTCGCGATCGAGGCGCTGAAGCGGCGTCCCAGCCTCAAGGTGCTGTACACGTCGGGCTATACGGAGAACGCGATCGTTCACCACGGCCGCCTCGATGCCGGTGTGCTGCTGCTCACCAAGCCGTATCAGAGCGCCGATCTCGCACGCATGCTGCGGACCGCACTGAACTCTTGACCGTGCGATGCGCGACGCATGATCCGGCCTGCGGGCGCGCGCGTTTCCGGGCCGGTGATGCGCACCTTCTTGCGGAGCTGAGGGACTTGAATGGCTGAGATGTTTTCACGCGGGCTGGCCGCCGTGCAGGCCTATGCGTCGGCCGATGACCCGCAGTCCGACATCGCCGCCAAGGTCGCGCTGATCATCGTCTCCAACCAGCCGTTCTATCCGCTCTATCTCCATGCTATCGTGGGCGCGGCGGCGTGGCCGGCCTGGCTGACGCTGCTCACGACGCCATTGTTCGCCAGCGTGCCGATGCTCGCGCGGCGCAGTCCGTTCGCCGGCCGCGCCTTGATGGTCCTGACCGGCACGGCCAACACGGTGTTCTCCGTCAAGCTGTTCGGCGCGCAGAGCGGCGTCGAGCTGTTCCTGCTGCCTTGCGCCCTGCTCGGCGCGCTGCTGTTCCGGCCAGCGGAGCGCCTGATGTCGTTGCCTTTGCTGGGACTGCCATTCGTGTCCTATCTGCTGATCGATGCCCGCCTTGGCGCGCCGCTGATGAAGGTCGCCAACTCCAATTACGGGTCGCTCGTCGCAATCAACGCGACCAGCGTCGGCGCGCTGACGGCCCTGATCGGGATCCTCGCTGCCGGACGCATGGCGACGCAGTAAGGCGCAGCAGGCCCGCCTCGTCCCTGCTCAAGACTTCGACGCCCAGATCGGCCCTGGCGCGCCGCCGCTGCTGCGGCGGTGCCACATCTGGTCGTAGAGATCCTGCAGCGACCGGGCATAGGCGGCAGCGTCGAACAGCGGCGCGGCCGGCCGGTTGCGCCAGAGCCTGGCCTTGGCCGCCTGCAGCAGATCCGGCTCGGCGGCGAGCGTCAGCGCCACCGCCAGATAGTCGGCCTCGTCCGATGCAATGAGCTCGGGACATCCGACCGCATGTAACAGGCTGCCAGCCACCCGCGAGGCAAACGTATCCCCGGCGCAGCTCACGATCGGCACGCCGGCCCACAGCGCGTCGCTCGCCGTGGTGTGGGCGCCATAGGGCGCGGTGTCGAGCACGAGATCGGCGAGCTGGAGCCGGCGCAGATGCTCGCCTTGCGTCGTTTCCGGCGCGAACACCAGGCGACCGGGCGCCACGCCGCGCCGAAGCGCCTCGCCGCGCAGATTGCCCTCGGCCCGATCGGACGCCAGCAGCCACAGCACGCTGTCCGGCGTCGCGTCGAGCAGGCGGCACCACAGGTCGAACACCGCGGGCGTGAACTTGTAGGCCTGGTTGAAGCAGCAGAACACGATGCCGGCGTCCGGCAGGCCCACCTCCGCACGGGTCGGCGCCGGGCCCAGCGCCGCCCGGCCGTGCGGCTGGTACGAATGCGGCATGTAGGCAAAACTCTCCGAATAATCGCCCGCAACGGCCAGCGGCGTCATGAACGGATCGGTGATGATGTAGTCGCAGATGTCGCCGCCCAGCGTCCCGGGATAGCCGAGGAAATTCACCTGGACCGGCGCCGGATGCAGCATCAGGATGCCGGTCCGGGCGCCGCGCGTATAGCCCTTGAGGTCGACCAGAATATCGATCTGCGCGGCATGCACCGCGGCCGCAGCGGCGCTGTCGCTCAGCGCGGTCACATCATGGAAGCCGTCGAAGACGGCGTGCAGCCGGCC
Organism: Bradyrhizobium sp. HKCCYLRH3097; assembly: GCF_051167875.1. Lineage (NCBI taxonomy): Bacteria > Pseudomonadati > Pseudomonadota > Alphaproteobacteria > Hyphomicrobiales > Nitrobacteraceae > Bradyrhizobium > Bradyrhizobium sp. HKCCYLRH3097. The sequence continues at coordinate 440,431 of NZ_JBNPTX010000001.1, read as the reverse complement.
CCGCATGGCGCCGCGATCGTCGGCGCCGAACGAGAACGCATGCAGCTCGCAGCGATCGCGGTCATGCGCCTCGAGCGCTTCGATCAGCAGATGCGCCGTGGCGTGGTCGTGGAAGTCGTTTGAAAGGTATCCGACACGAAGCTTGTCGCGGAATGTCAGATCGAAGCGAAAATCCAGCCGCGCCCGCTCGGCGCTGCTGGCGACGATCCGGTCGCGGGTCCACAGCTCGGAGCAAAGGCGATGCTCGCCGGCGCTCATGCCGGGCACCGATAGCAGCAGGAATGGCGGAATTTGCCCCGATCGCGCCTGCGCCAGCAACAGCCGGGCATCGGTCGACGACCGGGCGAAATCGTCCCAGGCACACATGCCGCGGTCGCGCCCGAGCGATCTCATTCAGGTCCATCCATGGCGGAGCTGACATCAGACCCAGCAAGTCCTGCGCCAGACCCCGGCCTGCAGATGAAATGGAGACGCGCTGTGACAACTCCCTCACTGTCGCTCGGGCGCCGATCGCGCCGCAGGAATGACGCGCTGTGCCCGAAGAACTACGCGGCCGCCATCTGCCGGTGCGACGGCCGGTAGGAGCCCCCGTGATGGCCGATATTGTAGTTGATGTTCGCCGGCGGTTGCGACGGTGCCTGGCGAGCGACGAAATAATCCTCGAGCTCGGCGACCGCACGGCTTTCCCATTCGGCCGCCTGCGCCAGCAGCGAGTCACGCTGATGTGGGCGAAATGCCGCAGTCTGGCGGTACAAGGAGGCGATGGTCCGATAGCGCCGCACGTTCTCGAGAACCGCTTCCCCATTCATCATCATGATGCTCTCCCCTCTCCGTCCCCCAGGACGCGCCGAAGGTGCACGCGCCCGATTTGCGAAATCGTTAGCGGGCAAGACCGCGTGCCCGGATGGTTGGCGAATCCTTGACTAACGCGGTGCGGCCGATTGTCCGCTTCGTCGAAACGGCTCGGTATCAGTTGACCGCCTCGTCGGATTTACAATGACTTAAGGTTAAGACCACACGCGCGGAAAGTGACGTCGTCACAGATACTTACGCTCACGAGTGTTGTAGTTGAACTACAGCCTAATCGGCCGAATTGTGAGAAAAGCTTGTCTCAATGTTGCTGATTTTGATTGAGGATTGTGACCGATGAAAACCCTTGCCTCAGCCGTCTCTTTGCTCCTCGCCAGCTCGCTCGGCGCATTCGCCGCGGATCTGCCGGCCCGCTACACCAAGGCTCCCCCTCCGGTCGCGATCTACAACTGGACCGGCTTCTACTTCGGCGGCAGCGTCGGCTACGGCTGGGGCCGGTCGAACTTGAACACGACGCTGGACCAGACCAGCAGCTGGGCGGTCGAGGGCGCCGCCTTCCAGAATGAGTTCGTCAACATCAGCAACAACCGGCTCAATCCGGCCGGCGTGCTCGGCGGTCTCCAGGCCGGCTACAACTGGCAGAGCGGCGCCGGCGTCTTCGGCATCGAGGCCGACATCAACGGATCGGACCTCAACAAGCGGACGGTTTACACGGCGGCCAACCCGCCCACGACCCGCACCTTCAACGAGAGCATCCGGAACGACTGGTTCATGACCCTGCGCGGCCGCGCCGGTTACGCGGTCGATACGACGCTGTTCTACGTCACTGGCGGTCTCGCGGTCGGCAATGTCAAGGGCAGCTGGGATCTGACCTCGGCAAACGGCTACACCAAGACCGCCTCGGCCAACGAGACCCGGGTCGGCTGGACCGTCGGCGCGGGTGTCGAGCATGCGTTCGCACCGAACTGGACCGTCAAGGCAGAGTATCTCTACACCGACCTCGGCAGCATCAACTACACCTCGACCTACGTCCCGGGCAGCACCTTTGCCCCGCCCGGCTCGAACTACGTCGAGCGCCTGTCCCAGGACTTCTCATTCCACACGGTCCGGGTCGGCGTGAACTACAAGTTTGGCGGCCCGGCGGCCGCGCGCTACTGATCGTCGTCATCCATAGCGACGCCATTCAAGGAAAAGCCTCGGCCCAGAGCCGAGGCTTTTTTGTTGGGGTCGATGGCGGGCTCAGGCCGCCGCGATCGCCGCCCGGAAGCGGCGCAAGGTCAACGCCAGGACAACGGCGCCGATCGCCGCCACCGCTACGAATTGCGGCCAGACGACATCGATGCCGGCGCCGCGATAGAGGATCGACTGGGCGAACGACACGAAATGCGTCGACGGCGACGCCTTCATGATGGTGGCGAGCCACACCGGCTGGCTTTCCACCGGCGTCATCCCGCCCGACAACAGGTTCATCGGCACGGCGACGAGGATATAGAGCAGACCGAGCTGGGGCATCGACCGCGCGATGGTGCCGAGAAACAGCCCGACGGCGGTCGCGAAGAACAGATACAGCACGGTGCCCACCATGAACAGCGGGATCGAGCCCATGATGGGCACGCGCAGATACCACCGCACGACGGCGTAGAGCGCGATGGCGACAGCGACGGCGATCACCAGCGCATTGGCCCAGATCTTCGACATCGCGATCTCGAAGGGCGACAGCGGCATGACCAGCAGATGATCCATGGTGCCATGTTCGCGCTCACGCACCAGCGCCGCGCCGGCCAGGATGATCGCGAGCATCGTGACGCTGTTGATGATGCCCATCACGCCTTCGAACCAGGCCGTCGTGACGTTGGGATTGAACGCGATCCGCGTCACCAGGTTGACCGGGGCCGACGAGGATGTCTCGGAGCGGGCGACGAACCAGGCGACCTCCGTATTGATGATCTGCAGCGCATAGCCGGATCCGATTCCCGCCTGGATCATCGCGGTCGCATCGACGTTGACCTGCACCGACGGCTTCCGCCCGGCAAGGACGTCACGCTGGAAATTCGGCGGGATGTCGAGCACGAACGTGAAGCGGCCGCTGTTCATGAGCCGCTCCACCTCGCCTTGGCTGATGTAGACAGGCGGCTGGAAGTAAGGCAGCTGGAATACGCTGGCGATCCGGCGCGACAGCTCGGAGCTGTCCTCGTCGACGACGGCGATCGAGGCGCGATGCAGCTCCTGCGAACTGCTCTGCGCCTGGCTGATCACCGCCACGGTGAACGAATAGATCACGAGCCCGATCAGCACGACGTCGCCGAACAGGCTACGCAGCTCCTTGGTTCCGAGCCAGAACACGTTGGAGAGCGAGCGCATCATGGCTCACGCCTCCTGCTTCGGCAGCATCGCCAGGCTGAACCCGGTCAGGACGGGAATGAAGATCAAAAGGATCAGGATGTCGGCGCCGACATCGGCAAAGCCCAGCCCCTTGGTGAAGGTGCCGACCGCGATCGGGCGGTAGTACGTCATCGGGAAGACCATGCCGATCAGCTTGGCCACGCCGGACAGCGACGACACCGGGACCAGCATGCCCGAGAATTGCGTGGCCGGCAGCACGGTCAGGATCGCGGTCCCGAACAGGGCCGCGATCTGGGTGCGGCAGAAGGTCGAGATCAGCATGCCGAAGCCGGTCGTGGTGACGACGTAGACCAAGGTGCCGACCATCAGCGGCAGAAAGGCGCCCTTGAGCGGGACTCGGAACAGGACCATCGCCATCACGTACATCAGCGCGAAATTCACCAGCGCGACGGCGATGTAAGGCAGCTGCTTGCCAAGCAGGAATTCGAGCCGCGTCACCGGCGTGACATAGAGATTGGTGATCGACCCCAGCTCCTTCTCGCGCACGACCGCGAGCGCCATCAGGATGGCCGGAAACAGCGCGAGCAGCAGTGCGATCGTGCTCGGGGCCATCGCGTAGATGCTGTCGAAGGACTGGTTGTACTTGAACCTGATCTCGACATTGACCGGCGAGGCCGGCAACGGCTGCGTCGTCTTGACGGCGGGATCGGAGAGATAGAGCTGATGCGTGCCTTCGAGGTAGCCTCGGATGGTCTCGGCGCGGAACGGCATCGCGCCGTCGATCCAGGCCGACACGAAGGCCGGCCGGCCGCGCTTGATGTCGACACCGAAGTTCGGCGGGATCTCGATCGAGGCCTTGATGTCGCCGCTCTTCATCCGCCGTTCGAGCTCGGCATAGTTGGCGAGCGGTGGCCTTTCGACGAAATAGCGCGAGCCTCTGAGCTCCGACAGATAGGCGCGACTCTCCGGCGACTGATCGCGGTCGAGCGCGGCGAAGGTCAGGTTGTTGACGTCCGTGGAGATGCCGAAGCCGATCACGATCATCAGGAACGCCGTTCCGAACAGCGCGAACATCAGCCGGATCGGGTCACGGATCAGCTCGAGACCTTCGCGGATCGTATAGGCGAGCAGCCGCCGCGGGCTGACGGCGGCCTGCCGTTGCTCGTCCCGCGGCCGATCGGCGGGGCGTGGATAGGGTCGCGCCTGGGTCAGCGTGACCGGCGGATCGGCGACGCCGGCATCCTGCTCGAGGAAGGCGATGAACGCCTGCTCCAGCGTCTGCGCGCCCTTGGCGCGGATCAGGCCGTCCGGCGTGTCGGTCGCCAGCACCCGCCCCTCATGCATCAGCGACAGCCGGTCGCAACGCGCCGCCTCGTTCATGAAATGCGTCGAGACGAAGATCGTCATCTCATCTTGACGCGAAAGTTCGATCAGCAGGCGCCAGAACTGATTGCGCGCGACCGGATCGACGCCCGACGTCGGCTCGTCCAGGATCAGCAGATCGGGTCCGTGGACGATCGCCACCGCGAGCGACAGGCGCTGGCGGATGCCGAGGGGAAGATCGGCCGCGAGGCTGTCGATATGGTCGGTGAGGTCGCAGCGCTCGACCAGTTCGGCAATCCGCTTCCCGGCAGCGGCCAGCGGCAGATGGAACAGCCGCGCATGCAGCACCAGGTTCTGCCGCACGGTGAGCTCGCCATACAGCGAGAACGCCTGCGACATGTAGCCGACGCGGCTGCGCGATTCATGATTGCCGGCCTCCATGGAGCGGCCGAAGATCAGCGCCTCGCCGGCGCTAGGAGGCAGCAGCCCCGTCAGCATCTTCATCGTCGTGGTCTTACCGCAGCCGTTGGAGCCGACGAAGCCGAAGATCTCGCCCTTGCGGATCTGGAAGTTCACGCCGTCGACCGCGGTGAAATCACCGAAGCGGCAGGTCAGGTCGCGCGCGACGATCACGGTCTCGTGGCTGCCGTCGAGCTCGGACTTGGCCGGCATCTCGGCGCGGTCGCGCGCCGGCCGGTCGGGCAGCAGCGCGACGAACGCGTCCTCGATCGACGCCGCGTGGGTCTGCGCCTTGAGCTCCGTCGGCGTGCCGGTCGCGAGGATGCGCCCGTCGTTCATCGCGATCAGCCAGTCGAAACGCTCCGCCTCCTCCATATAGGCGGTGGCGACGATGACGCTCATGCCCGCCGCGCTGCGCGCGCGCAGACGGTCGATCAGGTCCCAGAACTGCCGGCGCGACAGCGGATCGACGCCGGTGGTCGGCTCGTCGAGGATGAGCAGATCGGGATCATGGATCAGCGAGCAGCACAGGCCGAGCTTCTGCTTCATGCCGCCGGACAGCTTTTTTGCCGGCCGGTCGGCGAAATCGGACAGCGCCGTCGCCTCCATCAGCTCGGCGATGCGCCAGTCGCGCTCGGACCTCGACTGGCCGAACAGCCGGGCAAAGAACGCGATGTTCTCGCGCACGCTGAGATCGGGATAGAGATTCTTGCCGAGACCCTGCGGCATGTAGGCGATCCGCGGACACACCTGCGTGCGGGCGCGCCGGTCCGCCATGTCGGCCCCGAGCACGCGCGCCTGCCCGTCCTGGATCGCGCGCGCGCCGGCCAGGATCGACAGCAGCGACGACTTGCCGACGCCATCGGGACCGATGAGCCCGACCACGCGGCCGGCGGGAATGTCGATCGAGACGTTGTCGAGCGCGATCACGCCGCGATAGCGCTGCGAGACGTTCCTGACCATCGCGACCGGAGACGCATCGCCGATCATGTCGGCCATCATGGCGAGACTTGCAGACGCGCCGGCCATGCGACGTCGGGATTCCACCTGACATACGCCACGCCCGGCAATCCGCTCCTCACGGCATCGGCATGCGCAGCCAGTCTATCCGGATCGACGCGTACACGGATGCGAAACATCAGCTTGTCACGCTCGCTGCGGGTCTCGACCGTCTTCGGCGTGAACTGCGCCTGGCTCGCCACGAACGCAACTTTCGCCGGGATCGGACGATCCGGATAGGCATCGAGCACGATCCGCGCTTCGGTGCCGATCTTGACCTTGCCGACCTCCTCGGTCGGCAGGAACACGTCCATGTAGACATAGCCGATGTCCAGCATGGTGAAGACCTTGCCGCCGGCGGCGAGAACTTCGCCGACATTGGCGAGACGATATTGAATGCGGCCGGGCTTCGGCGCGATCAAGGAATTGTCGGCGATCTGAACGGTGTAGAGCGCGACGTCGTGACGAACCGCTTCGAGCCCGCGTTCGGCTTCGAAAATCCGCGCCTGCGCGCCGGCAAGGCCGGCGGTCGCATTGTCGAGCGCCTGCTGGCGCTGATCGGCGAGCTCGCGTGTGGTCCAGCCGCTCTGCAGCAGGCTGCGGGTGCGCTCCATCTCCTGCTCGGCGAGCGTCTTCTGCGCCTGCAGTTGCGCGAGATTGGCACGGGCCTGGTCGACGACGTGCTGCGCCTGCTCGGCCTGGGCTTGCGCCTTCGACAGCGATTGCTGCAGCTCCTTCGTGTCCATCCGCGCCACGATCTGCCCGGCCTCGACGCGATCGCCGATATCGGCGCGCAGCTCGGCAACGCGCCCGGCATATTTGGTCGCGATGTCGATCTCGTCAGCCTCGATGCGGCCGTTGCTGACGCTGATGCCCACCGGCAGCGGCGGATGCAGGCGCTGCCACCAGACGTAGCCGCCACCACCGGCAGCCCCGACGGCGAGCACGAGCAGCAGAAACGGCCACAACGCCCACCTGCGCCGCGGCTGATGGGACACGGGAACAGGCACCGCCGACGAGGGAACGACAGCGCCGGGTCCAGCATGCGTATCACGAACAGGCCGGATGTCACTGACAAGCTCGGATTCCTGCTGATTCATTCCAAAAACGCCTTCGTCGCTGAAGCAGGCGTTCCGTGTGCCATACGCACGCAGAAATCCGTTGACGCAGCTCAATCGCCATCGGGCGGCACGCGCCGGCGGCTCAGCCAGCCGATCACGTTTCAGTTATGGCGTCGTTGATGCTCAAACGTTCAGCACACGCTGACCATCGCGAGCCGTGCGGCGAGCGCCTCGCGCACGCGCGCGACGACGTCGGCATAGTCACGTCGCGCGTCCTGGCGGAACAGCCGCACGCTCGGATACCAGGGACTGTCGTCACGGCCGAGCAGCCAGCGATAATCCGGCGTGAAGGGCAGCATGATCCAAGTCGGCTTGCCCAGCGCGCCGGCCAGATGCGCCACGCTGGTATCGACGGTGATGACCAGGTCGAGATTGTCGATCAGCGCCGCCGTATCGACGAAGTCACGGATGTCAGCGGTGAGATCGAGAATGTCGTCGCGCGCGGCGAGCGCGGCCTTGTCGGATGGCCGAGGCTCCTTCTGCAGACTAACGAACCGCGCGCCGGTCTCGAGCAGCGGCGCGAGCGTCGGCAACGAAATCGAACGGTTGTGATCGTTGAGATGCGCGGGGTTGCCCGACCAGACCAGGCCCACCCGCAAGCGGTCATGCGGACCGAGTCGCTGTTCCCAGATCGCCCGGCGCGCCTCGGGAGGGCGCGGCAGATAGCACGGCGCAGCAGGGATGGTGTCGAGCCGGGTGGCGAAGGCGAGCGGCAGGCTCGACAGCGGGCAGTGATAGTCGATGGCAGGCAGCGCATCGATGCCGCGGGCAAGACACTGCGCCACGCCGTCCAGGCCGGACAGAAGCGGCTGCAGCGGCGCGTCGACCTCGAGCGCGACGCGCGCGCCCTGCGCGGCCACCAGGGTGGCGTAGCGCGAAAACTGGATCGTGTCGCCGAGCCCCTCGTCGCTATGGAGCAGGATCGTCTTGCCGGCGAGGGGCGCGTCCGCAAGCCACAGCGGCGCCTCGAAGCTGCGCTCGACGAAGCCGACGGCGCGACATTTTCGTCCCCATTCGCGCGCCGCCCAGCCGCGGGCGAAGTCGCCGGTCAGCAGCCGGAACAGCGCCGCGTTCCAATGCGCATCGGCCAGATCAGGCTTCAGCGCGACGGCGCGATCGAAGCTTTCGAACGCCTCTGCAAAGCGATGCAGCTCGGCCAGCGACGTGCCGCGATGATTGTGGAAATCCGCGGTCTGCGGCCGGAGCGCGATCGCCTTGTCGAACATGGCGACGGCGTCATCGTGACGGCCGAGGTTCTGCAGGATGCATCCATAGCCATTGGCGAAGTCGGGATTGTCGGGCGCCAGCAGCTGCGCGCGATGGCCGAGAGTCTCGGCTTCCTGGTAGCGGCGCAGCCGCCGCAGCGCGATGCCGTTCAGGTACAGCACACCCGCCTGATCCGGCATCACTGCCAGCGACTGCCCGAAGCGCGAGATGGCCTGCTCGTAATGGCCAGCATCGAAATGAAGCGCTCCGGCCTTATTGGCCGCCTCGACGTGATCTGGCTTGAGCTGCGCCACCTGATCGAAGGCCAGCGCCGCCTCGTCACGCCGGCCCTGGGCTTCGAGCACCTCGCCGAGACGAAACCACGTCGCGGCACGATCGGGCGCGAGCTGCAGCAGCCGATCACAGGCCAGCGCCGCCTCGGCGTGCCGCCCCCTCAGTTGCAGCAGTTCGCCAAGCGCATCCCAGCTCTCCACAGCATCCGGCTGAAGCTGCAGCGCGCGATCATAAGCCTTGATCGCTTCATCGACGCGGCCGGAGCCCCGCAGCGCCTGCGCCAAGCCGACGAAGGACTCCGCTGCGGACATGTCCTGCCGAACGGCGCGGGCAAACCACTCGATCGCATCATCGACGCGCTTGAGCGCCAGGCAGACCTGTCCCATCGCACGCAGCGCGTCGAGCGAGGCCGCGTCCAGCGTCAGCGCGCGGCGGCACGCATCCTCGGCCTGCGCGAGCCGGCCGGCGCGCAGCAGCCGCAGCGCGGCGGCGCACAGCGCATCGGGCGTATCGGTGTGGCCCATCGATCCGGATCTGACCGGAGGCTTGCCGGCAGGCCGGCGCTGCTTGTGCTTCATCAGGGGATCTCTGCGCTCGTGCTGCAAGCGGTAGATGATTCCCCGATGTGCGGAAAGATTGGGCCGTCGTCAGGCGACCGGTGCCGGCGCCAGCGGCACCGCCTCGAGTCCTCCGAAGCGGCGCTCGCGGCCGCGGAACGAGGCGAGCGCCTGCGCGAGATCTGCGGCATCGAAATCGGGCCACATCCGCTGGGTGAAATGCAGCTCGGCATAGGCGCCTTCCCAGAGCAGGAAATCGGACAGGCGCTGCTCGCCGGAGGTGCGGATGATCAGGTCGACGTCGCGCAAGCCGGCTTCGCCGGTCACGAGGTCGGAGAACGCCGCACGCGTCAGGCCGTCGATTTCGCGGGCCTTCGCCGCGGCCTCGAGGATCGCGTCGCGCGCCGAATAGTCGACGGCGATGCGCAGATGCAGGGTGCTGCCGTCGCGGGTTGCCGCTTCGGCCCGGCCGATCGCATCGGCGATGCCGCCGGGCAGCCGGTCGCGACGGCCGATCACGGTGAGGCGGACGCCGTTGCGTACCAGCGACTCCACCTCGCTGGCGAGATAGACCCGCAACAGCGCCATCAAGGCGGCGACCTCGGCACGCGGGCGTCGCCAATTGTCGCTGGAGAACGCATACAGCGTCAGGGTCCCAATGCCCTGGTCGGGCGCGGCTTCGACGACGCGCCGGATCGCCTCGACCCCCGCCTCGTGCCCGCGCAGCCGCGACAGGCCCTTGCGCGTCGCCCAGCGGCCGTTCCCGTCCATGATGATGCCGACATGCAGGCCATCCACCACAGCAGGCGATTTAGGTTGCAGACTACTTTGCATTGCAAAGCTCCAGGTCGAAAAAGTGCGATGCGCGATTCAGATGCGGCCCGGGATCAGGCCGACCGACGATGGCGTATGTTCCTTGCCGGCAGCCGCCGCGGCGTCGCGGACGAGGCGCTCGAGCACGGCGAGATAATCGAGGAAGCGGCGGCGTCCCGCCTTGGTCAGCCGGCAGGTGGTATGTGGGCGATTGCCCTCATAGCCCTTGGTGACCTCGACGAGACCGGCTTCCTGCAACACCTGCAGATGGCGGGACAGATTGCCGTCCGTCAGCCCGCAGAGCTGCTTGAGGTCGGCAAAAGCGAGACCCTTCGGGTGCGCCATCAGCGAGGTGAGCAGGCCGAGCCGTGCCTTCTCGTGGATGACGCGATCGAGGCCGTCATAGGAGAACGGCGCGCTGCCGTCAGTCTTCGACATCGGACTCTCCGGTCGCAAAATACAGAATGCCCGCCATCAGCCCCTGTCCGATCGCGAACGGAAGCCCCATCGTCCATGGCGACAGCGCATGCGTGGCGCTGCCGACCAGCAGCACGGCGAAGCCGGCCATGAAATAGAACGCCCCGGCAAGCGCCACCGTGCGTGGCAGCGAGCGCACCGACGCGAACACGCCGAGCGACATCAGGATCTGCCACAGGCCCGGCAGCATCCACAGCGCCTCCGGCGCGAACTTCCACAGCAGCACCGCGAGCAGGACGCCAGCGATGCCCGCTGGCAGGAACTGCTCGACCGCCTGATGAATCATCGCGTCCGCAAGGCCGGAATGATGCCGGCGCGACCGCGCCCGCATCTCGAACCAGATCATCGTCAGCGACACGCAGGCTGCCGCCGCCCATCCGAGCAGGAACGTCCACGCGTCGGCCGTCGGGTCGCGCAGAAACAGCTGCTGAAGCAGCGCAGTGACCAGCGCTACGGCCGAGGTCGCGGCCATCGTCGCCGGCCCGTAGCCGCGAAATGCCGTGCCCGCCGCAAGCTGGCTGCGGATCGCGATGATGTCCGCCAGCGCCTTATCGAGGTCGCGCATGTCTCACCTGAGGCCCGGAACGGCTCGTTTAACTTTGCAATACAAAGTATATACGAACGCAAAGTCGATGCAAGCCCGCGCGATTCCGGAAGCGCGCCTGCGTCAGCCGCTTGGCCGCGCGTGCCGACCCGCTCCGTAGAGGCGTCAGTAATACTGATAGCGGTGCACGCGGCGCGGCGGCGGCATGTCGACATAGACCGAGGGGCCGCGGCGGGCAGGATCGAACGCGACGCGCGGATTGATGCCACAGCCTGCATTGCGCCCGGAGGCACTCGCCCGGCATTGCTCGAAGGTCTGATAGGAGCAGTCGCCGGGGTAACCGACGCCTCGGCCCTGCACACACCAGGGATAGTCGTAACCGCCTGCGGAGGCCGGCGCGATACCGCCACCAAGTGCAACGCCGACGAGGCCGGCTGCCATCATCATAACCTTGCGCATGATCTGTTCCTCTTTTGGCCGGAGGGTTGCACCACACCGGCATGGTCAAAAAACGACAAATCGGCGGAACGGATCACCAACCAAGGCCGTGACGTGTCGCATGCGCGGCACGTCACCTTCAGCCCTCGACGCCCGTCTCGCGGGCCGGCGCCTCATCGAAGACCCGTCGCGGCACGCGGCCCAGCGATTGCGGCGTCGCCAGGTCGACTCATTCGACCTTCAGGCCGGCGAACTCGACGACCTTCTTCCACTTCTCGGTCTCGGCGGCGATCTGGGCGCCGAACTGCTCCGGCGACTGGATCAGCGGCTCGCCGCCGAGATCGACCAGACGGGCCTTGATCTCGGGCTCGGCCAGGATGGTGTTGACCTGCTTGTTGAGCTTCTCGACGATCTCCTTTGGCGTGTTCTTCGGCGCGCCGATGCCGAACAGCGCGCTCGCCTCGTAACCGGGTACGGTCTCGGCGACGGCCTGGACGTCCGGCAATTGCGGCGAACGCTGCTGCGTGGTGACGCCGAGCGCTCGCAACGAGCCGGAGCGGATGTGCTGGATGATGGAGGGCATGTTGTCGAAGATGACCTGCACCTGGCCGCCGAGCATGTCGGTGATCGCGGGCGCCGCGCCGCGATAGGGCACGTGTTGCATCTTGGTTCCGGTCATCGCCATGAACATCTCACCCGACAGATGCACCGAGGTGCCGTTGCCGGACGAGGCCATGTTCACCTTGCCGGGGTTTGCCTTGAGATAGGCGATGAACTCGGCGACGTTCTTGGCCTCGATGTCCTTGTTGACGGTCATCACGTTGGGGACGCGGTTGAACGAGGCCACCGGCGCGATGTCGCGGACGAAGTTGAACTTGAGATTGGTGTAGAGGCTCGCATTGATGTAGTTGGCCGGATTGACCAGCAGCACGGTGTAGCCGTCGGCCGCCGCGTTCACGACGGCATCGGTGCCGATATTGTTGCCGGCCCCCGGCTTGTTCTCGACGATGAACTGCTGACCGAGCGTCTCGGACAGCCGCTGGCCGATCAGCCGCGCTAGGATGTCGGTCGCGCCGCCCGGAGGATAACCCACCACGAAGCGGACGGGACGGGTGGGATAGTCGGCCGCGGACGCCTTGCGAACGCCAGCGATGGACGGGACGGCGGAGGCGATCAGACCAAGCGCGGTACGACGTGAAATCATGCGTTTCCTCAGGCATTATCGTTGAGCGGCGGTTAACGAGCCGCCGGGATCGATTGTAGCAGAGTGCCGCGATTGCGGCGAGATCGATGCCCCATCAGGAGGGAAGAGCCCCATGCCGGTCAAGGTCGATGCGCTCGATCATCTGGTCATCAATGTCGCCGACGTGGACCGCACGACGGCGTGGTACCAACAGGTGCTGGGCATGAGGGTCCAGGTGTTCGATCCCGGACAAGGCAAGGTGAGGCGCACATCGCTGCTATTCGGGAACCAGAAGATCAACGTGCGACCGAAGGACGCGGACAGGGTCGATTGGTTCACGGCCGACCATGTCGCGGCCGGCAGCGACGACCTCTGCTTCCTCACCACCAGCACCCCCGACGAGGTGGTGGCGCATCTCGAGGCGCTCGGCATTGCCATCGAGGAGGGCCCGGTCGCCAAGCAGGGCGCGCGCGGCACGCTGCGCTCGGTGTATTGCCGCGATCCCGACGGCAGCCTGATCGAGATCTCCTCGTATCAGGATTGAGCCGAGGCCTCCCTGAGGTCATTTCGTCACGGTCTCGCCGCTCTTGTCCATTTTCGCGATGATCTCGCTGCGCGACCATCCGGTCAGTTGCGCGAGATCCGTCGCCTGCGTGGCGAAACGTGCGGCGAGATTGTCCTGGTAGGTCTTCGCCGCGGCACAGGACGCCTCGCCACGCCAGGGATGGTGCTGGACATAGCGGCCCTGGAAATTGCTGCGGTCCTTGGTCTCGGCGAAGACGATGTCCTCGGGGAAGGACTTCGCATCGTAGCGCACGTGCAGCCGGGTCACGAAGGCGTTGGCTCCGGCCGTGCCCCGGCGGAGGCTGAAGGCGGCGTCATCGTCGCTGCCGATCCAGCGCGCGCCGAGCTCGACCAGTTCCTTGTTGCTCATGGGATCGGCGGCGCAGGGATCGCACCATCCCATGTCCCAGGCATATTCCACGAACACCGCCTGCATGTTCTCGCGCGCGACGGCGCGTTCGAACACAGCCTTGTAGAACAGCCCGAACTCGTCCTTCACATAGAGCGGAACATCGATATCGGATGGGATCTTCACCGTTCGATAGTTGGCCGCCTCGATGCGGCCGCTCCTGGTGAGCGCATAGATGATCAGGTCCTGCGGTCCCCTGGCATTGACCGTGCCGAGCCGCAGCGGCACCATGAACTTGGCGCTCCGGTAGCGCACCTGCAGGGGCCGCAGAGAGCCGTTGCCGATCCCCTTCATCCGCTCGACATTGACCTTCGCGACGAAGAACCGCATGCCCTGCCTGATGTAGCTGCCGAGCACGGCCTCGGCGCCTTGCGGGATGCGATAGTCGTTGTCGGTCAGCCAGCGCGTGAGTCCGTCGCTCTCCTGCGCCGACAGGATCAGCACGTCGTATTCGGCGACGTCGTAGCTGGCCTCGACGGTGACGCCGTAGTTCCGCCGAGCCATCTCGTAGACAGCGCCTGCCATCATCGGCGCCGCCGGCATCGCCCGCGCCGCAACGACGACCGGCGCGCATGGATCGGCATCATGATATTCGACCAGCCGCGGTGCGGTGTATTTGTCGAGATGGTCGATGGTCTTCGGCTCGACCACGCCGATCTGCTTGCGCTCGATGAAGGTCGGCACGGGGACAACCACCGCGAACTCCTTCACGTCGCCCTCGAAGTCGCTGGCCATCGTGATCGCCGTCTGCTCGCCGTCGCGGGCCAGCACGACCTTCGATGACTGGTTGAACAGCTTCGCGTCGGCCTGGGCGACATAGAAGCCGCAAAAGGCATTCGCGGGCGCCATCGCTGCGTTCGCCAGGATCGCGGCGGCCGCGACGCCGGTGCGGAAGAGCTTGCTGCTACGCAGGGTCATGTCGACACTCCTTCGGGAACGGGCGAACGCCAGGAAAAGCGGGTCTCAGGGACGAGCCGGTCGAGCAGCAGCGTGAGCGGCGACAGCGCGATCAGCGACACGTAGAGCGCCGGCCGCATCTGCATGGCGAAGGTGAGGTAGTGCGCCGCGACCGCAACGCTCAGCGCGAACAGCAGCCGGCCGACGCGCGAGTCCGGCGAGGTGCGCGGGTCGGAGATCATGAAGAAGGTGAAGATCAGCAGCGAGCCGCTCTGCAACTGATGCAGCGGAATCGCCAGGGGATCGCCGAGCCAGGCGGCGCGCAGCAGCAGCAGTGCGGCATGGCTGGCGAAGAAATAGACGGCGATGTCGGCGCGGCGGGAGGCGCCGAGCACCAGGATCGCGAAGAAGCCGGCGAGGCTCGCGAACCAGACCTCCGTCCCCCATTGGCCGGGCGAGATCCACACGCCCTTGGAGCTGAACAGCAGCACCACGATCGCCAACCCCGCCGGGTTGAACACGTGCTTGCCGTCGACGCGCAGCACGACTTTCGAGCCGATGGCGATCACCGCTGCCGCCGCATGCAGCCACAGCGCATCGGCGCGCAACAGCAGGCTGAGCGACAGGCCGGTGATCAGCGGAGACTTGACATCGAGCGGCGCGCCGGAGATGCGGCAGCAGACCACTTGCGTGAGCAGCGCCATGGCGACCGCGACCACGCTCGCTGCGGGACGCGCGCCGAAATCGATCATGGCGAAATTGATCGCCAGCAGCGTCGCCAATGCCGCGATCTGGAAATAGCGGGCATCGGGCAGCCGCCATGGTCGTGGCTCGGCCTGCATGCAAACCTCCGGGCGTGTCTTGCCGCGCCATTGGTCGCCCGCGAACGGAGACGGGTTCAATCCCGATTTGATCGCGACGGCGCAAGGTGGCAGAAGATGACGACGAGAACGAAGCGGCCGGAGACAGGCCGTACTCAAGAACGACGGGAGCGAAGATGATGGGAACGACGATGGCAGCGGGCACGGTGACGCCGTTCGACGGCATGGACGTGCCGTGGCTGTTGAAGCTGCGCAGCGAGACCCGGCGCGATCATCCGTTCCTGATCTCGGCGCCGTTCGAGGCACCGGCGCGCCGCTGGACCTATGGCGAGTTTCACGAGCGTGTCGGCGCATTGGCGGCCGGGCTGGTCAAGCGCGGCGTCCAGCCCGGCGATGCCGTGCTGATCCATCTCGACAATTGCGTCGAGGCGATGCTTGCCTGGTTTGCCTGCGTCGAGCTGGGCGCGCTCGCCGTCACGACCAACACGCGCTCGGCAGCCGCCGAGATGAGCTACTTCGCGGAGCACTGTCGCGCGGTGGCTGCGATCACGCAGCCGGCCTATGCCGAGATGATCGCAGCGCATTGCCGCGGTCTCAAATGGATCGCCGTGATCTCGCACGATCCGGGTCAGGCGGAGGCGTCGGCCGTCGAACGAGGCGAGCGCTTCGAAGCGCTGTTTGCCGACAGCGCCGATCGGCCGCGGCGGCCGGCCGATCCGCTGGCGCCGTGCAGCGTGCAATACACCTCGGGCACGACATCGCGGCCGAAGGCGGTGCTGTGGACGCATGCCAACGCGCTGTGGGGTGCCAAGGTCAACGCCGTCCATGAGGATCTGCATCAGGGCGACGTGCACCAGACCTATCTGCCGCTGTTCCACACCAACGCGCTGGCCTATTCGATGCTTGCCACACTCTGGGTCGGCGCGACCTGCGTGATCCAGCCGCGCTTCTCCGCGCCGGTTCTGGAGCGCGGCGCTCGAGCATGGCAGCACCTGGACCTCGACCATCCCGTTCTGCATGAAGGCGCTGCTCGACCAGGAGGTACCGAAGCATCACAAGTTCCGGCTGTGGGGCACGGCGGTGTCCGAGCCGCCCGCCTTCGCCAAGTTCGGCATCAAGATCATCGGCTGGTGGGGCATGACCGAGACCATCACCCATGGCATCGTCGGCGAGGTCGATCAGCCGAACGCGCCGATGTCGATCGGCCGCGCGGCGCCGGAATACACCATCCGCATCACCGACGATGACGGCCGGCCGACCGAGGTCGGCGCCACCGGCAATCTCGCCATCAAGGGCGTGCCCGGCCTGTCGCTGTTCGCCGAATATCTCTACAACGACGAAGCGACGCGCACGAGCTTCGATGCCGACGGCTTCTTCCTGACCGGCGACCGCGTCACGCGCCTGCCCGACGGCTTCATCAAGTTCGGCGATCGCACCAAGGACATGCTCAAGGTCGGCGGCGAGAACGTCGCGGCGTCCGAGATCGAGCAGGTCATCATCACCGTGCCCGGCGTACGCGAGACCGCCGTCGTCGCCAGGAAGCATCCGATGCTGGACGAGGTGCCGGTCGCGTTCGTGATCCCGCAGCCCGGGATCGCGCGCGAGGAGCTGCCCGACAAGGTGCTGGCCGCCTGCCGCGCCGGGCTCGCCGACTTCAAGGTGCCGCGCGAGGTCAAGCTGGTCGACGAGATGCCGCGCTCAACCTTGGAGAAGGTCGCAAAGGCCGAGCTGCGCAAGCTGCTGGATTGAGCGCCGCGTCAGCCCATCGTGACGCGGATCGGCAGCTTCTTCGGTCCGTTCACGAACGTTGCCCGCGTCATCAGCACCGGCCCTGCCGGCGACAGCGATGTGAGCCGCGGCAGCAGTTCCTCGAACAGGATGCGCATCTCGAGCTTGGCGAGATGCTGGCCGAGGCAGAGATGCGCGCCATAGCCGAACGCGACGTGGCGGTTCGGCTTGCGGTCACAGCGGAACGTGTCGGGCTGCTCGAACACCGCCTCGTCGCGGTTGCCGGACGCGTAGCACAGCATCAGCCAGTCGCCCTTGGCGATCCTGCGTCCGCCGAGCTCGGTGTCGGCGGTGGCGCTGCGCATGAAATGCTTGACCGGCGTCATCCAGCGGATCGCCTCGTCGACGAGGCCCGGGATCAGCTCGGGATTGGCTTTGACGCGCGCGAACTGCTCGGGATCTTCCGCCAGCGCCCAGATCGCGCCTGCCGTGGACGACGACGTCGTGTCGTGACCCGCGGTCGCCACGATCATGTAGTAGCTGGTGCGGTCGTGCAGCGGCATGTCCTCGCCATTGATCCTGGCGTTGGCAATGACGGTGGCGAGATCGTCGCGCGGATGAGCCTTGCGGTCTTCGGTGATGCGCTGGAAGTAGGCGGCGAAATCGGCCACCACCGCCTGCAGCATCGCCGCGAACACCTCGGCCGACAGCGCCTCCCGCACCCGCGCCGTGTCCGGATCCTGCGGGCCGAACAGCTCCTGCGTCAGCTTGAGCATGCGCGGCTCGTCCTCCTCCGGCACGCCGAGAATCTCCATGATCACGTGCAGCGGATAGTGGAGCGCGACGTCGGCGACGAAATCGCAGACGCCGCCATTCGCCGCGGCCTTCGCCGCCATGCGGCCGACGGTCGCCCGCGCGATCTCGCGAATGCGCGGCTCGAACTTGGCGATGTTGGCCGGCATGAACCAGCCCTGCGTCAGCGCGCGATATTTCGGATGGTCCGGCGCATCCATCTGCACCAGCGAACGCACGAGATTGGGCTGGCCGGTAATCTTGTGAACGCGCTCCAGCACCGCCTTGTTGGTCAGCGTGGTCGCACGGTCGGCATTGTGGAACAGATCGTTCTGACGGCTGATGGCGAGAATGTCAGCGTGCCGCGTCACCACCCAGAACGGATCGAACGCATCGAGCTCGGCCCGCCCGAGCGGATTGTTGGCGCGCAGCCAGCGATAGGCATCATGGATGCGGTGGTCGGCATAACAGGCCGGATCGACCAGCGCGGCGGCGATGTGCCCGGGAATGACCTCGCCGGCCTGTTCGGCTGCGCCCATGCTGCTCCTCCCGCCTTTCACCGATTGGCGGGTAGGATAGTGCGCCTCGGCCGAGATGCACTTGCGTCGAGCGGCTACCCTCGGGCGATGGATGCGCTCTCAGGCGATCGCGTCAATGCGCGCCCATCGCGACCGGGCGGAACGCCTGTAGCAGCTGCTGGTCGAGCTTCGGGCCCATGTTCTCCATGATCTGGAACGCGCGCGCATGGGTGAAGGCCGGCCGATAGGCGCGGTGCTCGATCAGCGCGGCGTAGATGTCCACGATCGTGGTGAGGCGCACGATGTCGCTGATCTGCTCGTTGTGCAGCGCGTCGGGATAGCCGGAGCCGTCGAGGAATTCGTGGTGATGCAGGATGACGTCGAGCATCTCCGGCGGGAAGCCGCCCTGCCGCCACAGCGCCTCGTAGCCGCGGCGCGGATGCTGGCGAAGCAGCGCGATCTCTTCCGCCGTCAGCTTGCCCTGCTTGTCGAGGATCGCGACCGGGATGAACGCCTTGCCGACGTCGTGCAGCAGCGCCGCGCGGACCAGCCGGCGCTGGTCGTCGTCGCGCATGCCCAGATGAATCGAGAAGCCGACCGCAAGGCCGGTCACGAACAGGCAATGCCGATAGGTGTCGTTGTGATGACAGCCGACCACGGTCATCCATTCGCGCAGCGAGGAGTGCTTGATCGCCTTCAGGATCTTGTTCTCGGCCGCGACGATGTCCTCCATCGTCAGATGCGCGCCGGTGGGCAGCTTCTCGAAGATCTTGACCATGATGGCCTGCGCGGCCTCGACGCCGCGATTGAGCAGCTTGCCGCGATCGGTCTCGTCATAGCCGTCGTCGGCGGGAAGCGCCGAGCGGATGCGCTGCAGCACGTCGGCCGGGCTGAACGGCCGCGCGATGGTATCGGTGGCGCCGAGCGCCCATGCCTGCATGGTGGCGTGGTGCAGCGCCTCCGCGAGCACGAACAGCCGCGGCACGTCGCTATAGGCGCGTGACGACAGCTTCTTGCGCACCCGCTGCACGCTCTCGGGCGAACGCAGGTTGATGTCGACGATGACGCCGGAGAAGCGGTTGCCGGGGTTCTCGGGGATTTCGGTGGTCGGCATCATGTCGACGTCGCCGACCGAGCGCAGGATGCGCGCCAGCTCGCTGCTCTGGTCACCGCGATCCGACGCGAGCAGGAGATGGCGCCTGTTCGCGGTCTGGGTCACGGTCTGCTTGGCTGTCGCGCTCATACGTGCTCGCCCCCTGCGGTTTACTGCCCATGCAAGTTACCGGGATACGGGTTCGTCGCGGCTTAAGCCGATCATTCAAGCTGTATCGTTTCAGGTGAGCGAGACGTTAAGAGGATCATTCAAATCGTGCCGCGCGGGAACCTGACCGCAGCGCAAAAAAGAACCGCCGGAGACGAGCTCCGGCGGTTCCCAGATACAGGAATGGTCTCGCGACGACGCTAGGCCTTCATCGCCGCCTTGACCGCTGCGGCGGTGATCGGCAGCGAGCGCAACCGCGCGCCACAGGCGTTGTAGATGGCGTTGCCGAGCGCTGGCGCGACCACGGTCACCGCGGGCTCGCCGACGCCGGTAGCCTTCTCGCCATTGGCGATCACGGCGATCGCGACCTCCGGCACCTGGCTCATCCGCAGCGGCGTGTAGCTGTCGAAGTTGGTCTGCTCGATGCCGCCGTCTTTCAGCGTCGCCTTCTCGTACATCGCCAGCGACAGCCCCCACAGCGCCGCGCCCTCGACCTGGGCGCGGATGTTGTCGGGATGCACCTGGGTGCCAACATCGGTCGCCACGGTGAGCTTCTTCACCGTGACCGCGCCCGTGGGCGCAACCGCGACATGGGCGACGCACGCCGTCCAGCTCGCCGTGGCACGCTCCTGCGATGAAACGCAGGAGACGCCCATGCCTTCGCCTTGCGGGAGCTTCCGGGCGCCGTAGCCGGACAGGCCCATCGCTGCCAGCAGCGTGTTGCGCAATCGCTGCGCGCCGCCGTCGTTCTTGCCCTTGCCGTCGAGCAGCGCAATGCGGAACTGCGCCGGGTCCTGCCCCGAGGCCACCGCGATCTCGTCGATCATGCTCTCGACCGCCCAGAACGTCCAACCCGGCGCCACCGAACGGAGTTGTCCCGATGGCGTCGCATTATGCGCGAGCTCGTTCTTGATCGCTCGCACATGATGATTGGGCACGGTGTAGAAGAAGTCGGCGCCATTGACCGTGAACGAGTCGAGCGGGCCCTTCTTGTCGACCGAGGGCGACAGGAAGTCCGGGATGCCCCAGCGCGCCGTCGGCCACGCCGAGACGACGTCATGGCTGAGCGCGATCAGCTTGCCGTTGCTGTCGAGCCCGGCCTTGACCTTCTGGTAGGTGAGCGGCCGCGAGTAGTCCATCGTCATGTCGTTCTCGCGCGAGTAGATCACCTTGACCGGCTTGCCGACCGCCTTGGCCGCCTGCACCGCCGGCACCATCATGTCGGCATCGAGCCTGCGGCCGAAGCCGCCGCCGAGCCAGGCCTGGTGCATCACGACGTATTTCGGATCGATCCCGGCCGCAGCCGCCGCGATCGCGCCGGAACGGGTCGCGAACTGATTGCCGGTGTAGATGTGCAGGATGTCACCCTTGAACTCGGCGGTCGCGTTCATCGGCTCCAGCGGCGCATGGATGTTGATGCTGGTGGTGTACTCCGCCTCCAGCACCTTGGCCGCGCCCGACATCGCTGCAACGGGATCGCCGTCCTTGACGAAGAACTGCCCGGCATCGTCCTGCGCCTGCAGCCGCATCGCCTCGGTGATGATGGTGTCGGTGCTGACATTGGCATAGGGGCCTTTGTCATAGCTGATCTTGAGCGCGTCCGCCGCCTTCCTGGCGTTGGCATAGGTGTTGGCGACCGCCACCACCCAGCCCGAGGTCGAGCCGGTCTTGTCGTCGAGCGTCACCGCCTTGATGAAGCCCGGCATCTTCTTGGCCTCGGAGTCGTCGACCGCCGTGACCGTCGCGCCGAAGCGCACCGGCGGCGTGACGACCTTGCCGTAGACCATGCCCGGCAGCATCGTATCGATGCCATATTTCGCCGTGCCGTTGGTCTTGGAGGGAATGTCGAGCTGCGGCACCGAGACGCCGATCATCGTGTACTGATCGGGCGTCTTCAGCGTCAGCGCCTTCAATTCGTCAGGCGTGAAGCTCTTGGTGATCTTGCCGCTCCTGACGATCTCGGCGTAGCTCATCTGCTTCTTGGACTTCGGATGCATCACGACGCCGTCGCGCACCACGAGTTCGTTGGCCGGCACGCCCATCGCGGTCGCAGCGGCTTCGGTGAGCGCGATGCGGCCCGCGGCGCCGGCGCGGCTCATGGCATCGAAGTTCATCATCGTGCTCCAGCTGCCGCCCGTGATCTGGGCGCCGAGCACGGGATCGTTGAACTTCGGATCGTTGGAGGCGAGCTGGACCCGCATGTCCTTCCAGGCCGCGCCGAGCTCCTCGCAGACGATCTGCGCCATGGTGGACGCAATGTGCTGGCCCATGTCGGCCTTGCCGCAGGTCACGGTGACCAGGCCATCCGGCGCGATCGCATACCAGACGCTGGGTTCGAAATTGGCCGGCGCCGCGGCCGCCAGTGCGCTGTCGGCGAGGCCGGCATAGCCGAGCACGAGGCCGGTGGCGGCGGTGCCGACCAGGAAGGAGCGGCGGCTGAGATCGGTCGCGACCGAGGAATTGGTTTTGACGTGCTGGTTCATGTCGCTCTCCGGTCGCTCGAGTTGGACGCGGTGCGCATTTCGGACGCGGCGCGCTGGATCGCCTTCTGAATCCGCGAATAGGTCATGCAGCGGCAGAGATTGCCGTCCATATGCGCGACGATCTCCTCCTTGGTCGGGCTCGTGGTCTTGGCGAGCAGCGTGGCCGCCTGCATGATCTGGCCGGACTGGCAGTAGCCGCATTGCGGCACCTGCTCGGCGATCCACGCCTTCTGCAAGGGATGATCGCCCTTCTGCGACAGCCCCTCGATGGTCGTGATCTTCTTGTTCGCGACGTCGCCGACCATGGTCTGGCACGAGCGCACGGCCTCGCCGTTGACATGCACGGTGCAGGCGCCGCACAGCCCGGCGCCGCAGCCGAACTTGGTGCCGGTCATCTGCAACTGCTCGCGGATGACCCATAGCAGCGGCGTGTCGTGCGCCGCGTCGACGGACATGGTCCGCCCGTTGATGGTGAGATTGGGCATTTGGTTTCTTCCCCGCCCGGCGTGCGACTTCGCTTATGGCGAAGTTCGGTTTTATCGATTCGCTGGGACCCACCGGATAGATGCCAGCCATCATAAGAATGATCCCGTTGCGACGGCGACGCAACGAGATTTGAACGCCGGCCTGCCACATGAAACGGCATTTGCGTTGTGCAGCGCGAACGATGCTGGGCTGGTGACGCCGGGCAGGTTAAGAAGGTGCAGCCAACGCCGACAGCGAAAGGAGATTTCAGCCCATGAGACCATCCGTACGTATGACGCTGTGCCTGGCTGCGGCCATGCTGCCGAGCCTGTCGGCCGTAAGCCCTGCTGCGGCAGGGGAGACGCTCGGCGTCGCCGACGCGCCTTTCACAGCGACGTTATCCAACGTCGCACCGCTTGCCTTCGGCATGGATGTCGGTGAGACATCGCGCGTGCTGGAGCAGCCGTTGATCTATCTGAACGGCGCGCCCGGCAACGAAACCTTTCTGGCACTGCGTAATCTCGGCGGCAGCGGACTGGTCCCGCACCATCACCGCCTCTACCTGAAGTTCCGCAGGGGACGGCTGACCGGCTGGAAAGAGGACTACGGCACCAACTGGATGTGGCGTTGACGCGCGCCTGACGACCGCAAGAGGACAGAACGTGGGACAAGATATCAAGCTGACGGCATCCGACGGCTTCCAGCTCGGCGCCTATCGCGCCGATCCGGCGGGAACTGCAAAGGGCGCGCTGGTCGTCATCCAGGAGATCTTCGGTGTCAACCATCACATCCGCAACGTCTGCGACCGCCTCGCCGCCGCGGGTTACGTTGCCATCGCGCCGGCGATCTTCGACCGCGTCGAGCCCGGCTTCACCTCAGGCTATTCGCCCGACGAGATCGCGGTCGCGCGCAAGTTCGTCGCCAATCCGGATTGGGCGGCCTTTTTGCGCGACACCCAGGCCGCAATCGACGGCGTGAAGAATGTCGGGCCGGTCGGCATCATCGGCTTCTGCCTCGGCGGCAGCATCGCCTATGCGGCTGCGACCAAGCTGTCGGGCCTCCGCGCTGCCGTCGGCTATTATGGCGGCGCTGTCGCGCGGTTCGCCGACGACAAGCCGACGGTGCCGACCCAGCTACATTTCGGCGAGAAGGACGCGGGCATCCCCTTGCGCGACGTCGAGACCATCAAGGCCAAGCGGCCGGACGTCGAGATCTTCGTCTATCCCGGCGCACAGCACGGGTTCGGTTGCGACGAGCGCGCCAGCTACGACCAGCCGAGCGCCGATCTCGCCTGGACGCGCAGCCTGGCGTTCCTTGCGCAGCACCTGCGCTGAACGTCCAACCACCGTCATTGCGAGGAGCCTCGCGTCACTCAGCGTCAGGTCGACGCAGGTGCTCAGGTAGGCGTTGAGCCGCAATCACTCGTGCGGAGATCAGAACCAGCGCTCGCCGACCTGGATGGTGTCGCCCGGCTTGAGCGAGGTGCCGAGCGGCACCTCGTAGCGCGCGGCCCCGGAAGCATCGGTGTGGGTCAGGGTGACGACGTCGCGCCGCGCCCGAGGCGAGAAGCCGCCGGCGATCGCGATCGCGCTCTCCACCGTCATGTTGGGCACGTAGGGGTATTGGCCGGGCGCCTGCACCTCGCCGAGGATGAAGAACGGGCGATAGGCTTCGATCTCGACGGCCACCGAGGGCTCGCGGATGTAGCCGTTGCGCAGCTTGGCGGTGATCTCGGCAGCGAGGCCGGCGGTGGTGCGGCCGCGCGCCGGCACGCTGCCGATCAGCGGCATCGTGATCGATCCGGACGCATCGATCGCATAGGTGTTGGTCAGGCCCTCCTGGCCGTAGACGACGACGCGCAGCTTGTCGCCGGCGTCGAGATGATAGGCGGAGTCGCGGCGCGCTGGCGCATAGCCGGCGGGAACGACATAGGCGCCTGCGCCGGTGGCGGCAGCGAACGAGTTGCGCAGCGCCGGGATCGCCCCGCCCTGCCCGGTGGCGGCAACCGGGCCGGTGGAAGGCGTTCCATAGGCCATCGCGTCGAGATCGCTCTGCGGCTGGACGGCAGCGACGGGGGAGATCGTCTGCATGCAGCCCGACAACAGGATCGCGGACAGGACGGCAATGACCGGAACAAACAACGCGCGCACTCGAACAATCCTTGAATGAGGATGTGCGCTAGTCATGCGCGGTTAAGGTTAACAAACCGTTGGCGCGTGTAGTCCCCGTCGCAAGCGGGCGACGGTCAAAGCCGCCCGAAAAAATCCCCCTCCCACGGCGTGGGAGAGGGATCCAATGTTCACCGTGATCGGGCGCGCTCAGCCTGCCTATGCGCTCACGCCGACTCCGATCGGGCACGCGACGCCCGTTCCGCCCAGGCCGCAATATCCGGCCGGATTCTTGGCCAGGTACTGCTGATGATAATCCTCGGCGAAATAGAACGGCCCTGCCGGGACGATCTCCGTCGTAATCGCTCCGAGCCCCTTGGCGCGCAGCGCCGACTCGTAGGCCGTCTTCGACGCCTCGGCCGCCTCGCGCTGCGCGTCGCTGAACGTGTAGATCGCCGAGCGATATTGCGTGCCGACGTCGTTGCCCTGACGCATGCCCTGGGTCGGGTCGTGGCTCTCCCAGAACGTCTTCAGGAGGCGCTCGTAGGACATGATCTTGGGATCGAACACCACCAGCACGACTTCCGTGTGCGCCGTCTGCCCCGAGCACACCTCCTCGTAGGTCGGGTTTGGCGTATGGCCTCCGGCATAGCCGACGGCGGTGACGTGGATGCCGTCACCGAGCTGCCAGAACTTGCGCTCCGCGCCCCAGAAGCAGCCGAGCCCGAACACGGCCTGCTCGAGGCCGTCCGGATAGGGCGGCAACAGGCGGCGACCGTTGACGAAATGCGTCGCGGCGGTGGGGATCGGCTGAGCGCGGCCGGGCAGCGCCTCGGCGGCAGACGGCATGACAGGGGCTTTGCGCATGAAGAACATGGGATGTCTCCGCTCATGGCCAGCGCCCGCGGGACGGCCCACGGCGCGATGACCTCTTGTCAGGGGAATATATAGGGCTCTACGGGTCCGGCAGTAGCGCTGTTACGCCGCGCCAGCGGTTCCCGCGCCGCGCTGCCAGCGGAATCCAAGACAGCTGCCGGCGCGGCGAGACGAACAGCCGCGCTCAGTCGCGCCCGTAGCCGATCAGCGGCTTGCGCGGCCGGAACAGCAGCATCAGCAGGATTCCGAGCAGGCCAAGCACCGCAAACACTGGCTGGTCCAAAAATACCTTGACGATCCACTCCCACAGGAACGGGGCCTTGGCCTCGATCCAGGCCTTGAAGGCGGCCTGGCTCGCCTGGTGGACGTCGTTCCAGAGCTGGCCGAAACGGGTGAACTGCAGGGTCTGGTCGGCCACCCAGCGCGCGCCGTCATAGACCAGGAAGATGAAGCTTCCGGCCAGCAGCAACAGCCCTACCAGACGGAAAAAACCGCGGATCATGCCTCACCTGCCCTCTCTCGCTCGCCCTTGCGGGCAGCAAGGCCATAGCGGGGGCCCCGCAGAAATTCAACCTCGTCAGGGGCTTAGAACCGGGTTTTGGTCGATTCCGGCCGCCGCGGGCCGCTCCGAGACCGTTGACGCTCGGCAGGGCTGCCCCTATAAGGTCGCCATTGGCGGTGGGCGCAATCCCGCCGCCGCTGTTCTTTGAGCAGCGCCGATCCGCCGAGCACCCGCTCCGGTCATGGCATTCTCAGAGAGGCGTCCGAACAACCCACCGCGTCGATGGGGCCGCGTCAAGCGGGCCGCGCGCGTACCCGCAAGAGCGGCGACTGCTCGCCGCCGAAGGATATTTGAGAGCATGGCCAACACGACTTCCGCGAAGAAGGCGACGCGCAAGATTGCCCGCCGCACCATCATCAACAAGTCGCGCCGCACCCAGATGCGCGGCGCGGTTCGCTCCGTCGAGGACGCGATCAAGAAGGGCGATCGCGACGCCGCGCTGAAGGCGATGGCCAATGCCGAGCCGCAGCTGATGCGCGCCGCGCAGCGCAACATCATTCACAAGAACAACGCGAGCCGCAAAGTGTCGCGCCTCACGCATCAGATCGCCAAGCTCGCGAAGTGACGCTGACGATCGGCTGACGAACTATCAAGATGCAAACAGCCCGGCTCGCGCCGGGCTTTTCTTTTGTACCATCTTCAATTGCGCGTTCGGCTGTCGCGCATCCCTCCATCGCTCGCCGCGCCTTCTCCATTTGATGGTCACATCTTGATGGTGATATCGCATCGCGAATACGATCTTCGCGCGTGGTGGAACCCGCGCGATGTCGTGCGCGCCTGACACATGTTCCGTCGGAACTACACGAAGTTCCGTATTTTTACGCAGTGACAATATTGTCTCATCTGAAACAGCTGCGAATCTGCGCGCCGCGCTTGCGCATCGATGTCAAGAGCGCGCGATGCGCCGCTCACTTTGCGCACCGCGCATCGCGGGAGTTACCCGCTTCGAGCAATCGCGAAAAACATCGTTTCGAAAATGACTTAAGTGCATAGCGCGACCAAGTGATTGGAAAAGCGGGTGAGGCCGGTCGAAACATAAAAAAATTATGAAGAAATTTTGGGCAGACGATGTTGTTTGTCACATCCGAGATTCCTCGCGATGATTCAAAACGTTGCTTTCTTAACGCGCAACACCGCGTCGCAACCGCTGCGAAGACTCGTAACGCGTGCTCCGATCTTATGGATTGCGAGTCCTGACGCATCGTGTATTTCTTTAATCACTCGCGGCGCCCACGATCTTGAGACCAGCGCGGTTTTAGAAACGGGGCGGACGTGCAAATCGGCGGCGGTGTGCGCGTTGGCGACGCTTTCCAAAGCGATGGCCGGATCTGTACCCATAGCAATATGGGGAACGATCGAACTTTGTCGAAATTTCTCGGGCGCAGCATCATCGTTGCGCCGCTTTGAACAAGAGAAATACGACATCGGTCGACCCGGCTGGAGCTCGTGGCGGCTTCGCTCACCGAGTGGACAAGTTGGACGGGGATGTACGGCGGTGCGGCTGAATCTTGGGGTTCGGGCGCGGCGGCATTGGGATGACAACTTGCCGTGAGCAATCACGGCAGGGCGGGGAGGTTGCATGTTTTACGGACACATTGCGAGCACACACTATAGGCTGGTTCCGGACAACGCACCCTTGGCGGTCAACACTGAAGTGATCGACATTTCCAGCCCGGCCATTGCCAGCACGGCGATCGGCCCTCCCGCGTCCATCGCGCATCTGAGTATGCGCTGACCTCGCGGAGAAGCTTCTTCCACCAGCATTGATGGCCCGACGGCGTCCACGCCGAACGGCGAGCCATGTCTGGAGTTGAGCCTCCGCTCGAGGTCTCGCTGCGGCACACGTGTCCTTTCACGGGACGTCTGCCCGGCGATCACACGACACCACCACTCAATTCGAAAAGTTGCGACTGCCATGACAAATTCGGAACAGGAACGCTGGTCTCGCGTGAAGGGTCGGCTGCGCTCGACCGTCGGCGAGGACGTCTATACGAGCTGGTTCGCGCGGATGGACCTCGAAGCCGTCCAGGACGAAAGCGTTCATCTGTCGGTGCCGACGCGTTTCCTGAAGAGCTGGATCCAGGCGCATTATGCCGAGCGCGTGCTGTCGTGCTGGCAGGCCGAGATGCCGGAGGTGCACCGTATCGATCTGTCCGTTCGCACCGCGATGCGCTGCGCGGCGCCGGTCAAGGAAGCTCCCGTCGCCGTCGAAGCCCGCCGCGCCGAACGCAACGACGCCAGGCCGGCGACCAGCGCCGACGCGCGAACGGCGTCGGCTGCGGCTTCGCTCGCCACAAGCCATGATGCGCTCGGCGGCTCGCCGCTCGATCCGCGGCTGACCTTCGCCAGCTTCGTCGTCGGCCGCGCCAACACGCTGGCCCATGCGGCGGCGCGCCAGGTCGCCGACGGTCGCCGCGGCGATCCCGTGATGTTCAACCCGCTCTACATCCATGCCGGTGTCGGGCTGGGCAAGACGCATCTGCTGCAGGCCGTGACCTGGGCCGGCAACGCCGGCGGCGAACGCAAGGTGCTGTACCTCACCGCCGAGAAATTCATGTACGGCTTCGTCGCAGCGCTGAAATCGCAGACGGCGCTGGCCTTCAAGGAGGCGCTGCGCGGCATCGACGTGCTGGTGATCGACGACCTGCAGTTCCTGCAGGGCAAATCCACCCAGGCGGAGTTCTGTCATACGCTGAATGCGCTGATCGACGCGGGGCGTCAGGTTGTGATCGCAGCCGACCGGCCGCCGTCCGACCTCGAAAGTCTCGATGATCGCGTCCGCTCGCGGCTTGCCGGCGGCCTCGTCGTCGAGATGGCAACTTTGGGCGAGGATCTGCGCCTCGGCATTCTCAAGTCGCGCGTCGCGGCGGCCCGCGCCCATCATGCGAGCTTCGACGTGCCGGAGCCGGTGCTCGACTATCTCGCCCGCTCCATCACCCATAACGGCCGCGATCTCGAGGGCGCGATCAACCGCCTGCTGGCGCATTCCAAGCTCAACAACCAGCCGGTCACGCTCGACATGGCCGAGCGCGAGGTGCGTGACCTGGTGCGGCCGCAGGAACCGAAGCGCATCAAGATCGAGGACATCCAGCGCGTCGTGGCGCGGCAGTACAACGTCAGCCGCTCCGACCTCCTGTCGTCGCGCCGCACCGCCAACGTGGTGCGCCCGCGCCAGGTCGCGATGTACCTCGCCAAGACGCTGACCCTGCGCTCGCTGCCCGAGATCGGCCGCCGCTTCGGCGGGCGCGACCACACCACCGTGCTGCATGCGGTGCGCAAGATCGAGGCGCTCGTCGGCAAGGACGTCGCGCTGAACGACGAAGTCGAGTCGCTGAAGCGCCAGTTGCAGGATTAGAGGGCACGCACGGCCAGGGGAGCGGACAGAAGGTTCGCCCCCAGCCGGGCCGTTGTCCCGGCCGTTCGACGCTGTCCTCGGACGTCATGCTCGGCCCCCGCCTCCGGGTCACGGAAGAGCCTGCCGAAACATGGGAAATCGGCTCCGCATCCCTTGCGCTTGAGCCCCATCCGCGCCACTTTACGCCTCCCCCTCACGCTCCTGGACGCTGGCCAAGCGCCGTTCGGGCGCGAGGTGCCATCGGCCGCGGCGCTGCTATAGCCCGCCGGCATTCCAGGACAAGCTCAGTTGGAACGGGCGGGTATAATACAATGAAGGTGACCGTCGAACGCGCACAGCTCCTGAAGTCGCTGGGCCACGTCCATCGTGTGGTCGAGCGCCGCAACACCATCCCGATCCTGGGCAATGTGCTGGTGCGCGCCGAGAATGCCCGGCTGTCGCTGCGCGCGACCGATCTCGATCTCGAAGTGACGGAAACCCTGGCTGCCGAGACCGCCACCGCGGGCTCGACCACAGTTCCGGCGCACATGTTCTACGACATCGTCCGCAAGCTGCCGGACGGCTCGCAGATCGTGCTGGAGAGCGACGGCGAGCGCGCGGTGCTCGCGATCCGCGCCGGCCGCTCCAAGTTCACCTTGCAGACGCTGCCGGAGAGCGACTTCCCGGATCTCGCCGCAGGCGACATGACGCATGCGTTCGGGGTTCCCGCCAAGGACATCAAGAGCCTGATCGACCGCACGCAGTTCGCGATCTCCACCGAGGAGACGCGCTATTACCTGAACGGCATCTATCTGCACGCCGGCGGCACCGCCAAGCAGCCGACCTTGCGCGCCGTCGCCACCGACGGTCACCGCCTCGCCCAGGTCGACCTGCCGCAGCCGGCCGGCGCCGCCGAGATGCCCGGCGTGATCGTGCCGCGCAAGACCGTCGGCGAGGTGCAGCGGCTGATCGAGGACAATGACAGCGAGATCAGGATCGAGCTGTCGCAGGGCAAGATCCGCTTCACCTTGGGGCAGGTGGTGCTGACTTCGAAGCTCATCGACGGCACCTTCCCGGATTACGGCCGCGTCATTCCGCAGAACAACGACAAGGAGCTGGTCGTCGACAAGGCCGATTTCGCCGCCGCCGTCGACCGCGTCTCCACCATTTCCTCCGAGCGCGGCCGCGCCGTGAAGCTGGCGCTGGCGCCCGGCAAGCTGGTGCTGTCGGTGACCAATCCGGATTCCGGCAGCGCGACCGAAGAGCTCGAGGTTGAATACGCCGCCGACGCGCTCGATATCGGCTTCAACTCGCGCTATCTGCTCGACATCGCTGCCCAGATCGAGGGCGAGGTCGCCGTGCTCCGGCTCGCCGATCCAGGCTCGCCGACATTGATCCAGGACCGCGACAACAGGAATGCGCTGTACGTGCTGATGCCGATGCGGGTGTGAGGCGAGACTTCTGCGAGATCGAGTTTAACCCGTCATGGCCGGGCTTGACCCGGCCATCCATCCTTACAAATGGCCTACTGGGTTTACATTCTCGCGAGCAAGCCGGGCGGCACGCTGTATGTCGGCGTGACCAATGATCTCGTCCGGCGCGTCTATGAGCACCGCGAAGGTCTCGCCGAGAGCTTTACGCGCCGCTATGGCATCGAGCGCCTCGTCTATTTCGAGGCGCATGAGACGATCGCCGCAGCATTGCAACGTGAGAAGAACATCAAGCACTGGTCACGCGAATGGAAGGGCGACTTGATCGTCGCAAACAATCCGGACTGGCGCGATCTATATGATGAAATGGTCCGCTGACGCGGACGATGGATTGCCGGGTCAAGCCCGGCAATGACAGAACTGGGCTTGCAACTCCACCCCATGACCCCCTCCCGCATCCACCGTCTCGCGCTGACGCATTTTCGCAGCTATCGCGCTGCCAGCGTCAGCGTGCAGGCGGACATGGTCGCGCTGGTCGGGGCCAACGGCGCCGGCAAGACCAATTGCCTGGAGGCGATCTCGTTCTTCGCGCCGGGCCGCGGCCTGCGCCGTGCCACCCTGGAGGACGTCGCCGACAACCAGGGCGACGGGTCGTGGGCGGTCTCGGCGGAGGTCGAAGGCGCGCTGGGGCTGACGACCTTCGGCACCGGCATCGAGCCGCCGCGCAGCGATGCGAGCACAACACGCCGCTGCCGCATCGACCGCGAACCGGTCGGCTCGGCGGCCGCCTTCGGCGATCACATCCGCATGGTGTGGCTGACGCCTTCGATGGACGGCCTGTTCATGGGCGCGGCCTCCGAGCGGCGGCGCTTCTTCGACCGCCTGGTGCTCGCGATCGACAGCGAACATTCGAGCCGGGTGTCGGCGCTGGAGCGCTCGTTGCGCTCGCGCAACCGGCTGCTCGAGGTCCGCAATTTCGACGATCATTGGTGTGACGCGATCGAGCGCGAGACCGCGGAGCTCGCGGTCGCCGTCGCCGCGAGCCGCGGCCAGACCGCGGTGAAGCTCGCCGCGATGCTGCGCCAGCGCGGCGCGGCGTCCGCCTTTCCATCTGCCGAGATCGCGCTCGACGGCTGGATGGAGAATGCGCTGCTGAGCGAGCCGGCCCTCGCCGTCGAGGACCGCTATCGCGCTGTCCTGCGCGACAATCGCGCGCGCGATGCCGCCGCCGGCCGCACGCTCGACGGTCCGCATCTCACCGATCTCCATGTCGTCTATGCGCCGAAGAGCATGCCGGCGCGCGACGCGTCGACCGGCGAGCAGAAGGCGCTGCTGATCGGCCTCATCCTTGCGCATGCGACCTTGGTCGCCGAAACCACCGGCATCGTGCCGATGCTGCTGCTCGACGAGATCGTCGCCCATCTAGATCCCGGCCGCCGCACCGCTTTGTTCGCCGAGCTCGGCACGCTCGGTGCCCAGGTATGGCTGACCGGCGCCGATCCCGCGGCGTTTGCCGAACTACGCGAGCTCGGCGAGATCTTCGACGTCGAGGCGGGGCGGATCAGCGCGCGGCGGTAGCTCATTCCGCCGTTGAACCTATCAGTTCGCCGGCTCGACTAGTTGTCGTTGGATGGCACGCCGGCGCCAACCGCTCTCCTCCAGCGCCCGAGGGCACAAGCGCCCCGAACTCGAAATCCCGGAGATCGATGATGTCAGAGCTTTGGCAGCAGGCCATCGCCGCGCCGCGGCTGCGTCGGTTTGCGTGCGGGCTGTTGCTGCTCGCGAGCTGTGCCGGACCTGCGCGCGCCGACGACGCCATCGTCGACGTCCACGCGCTGCCGCGGCTCGAGGGTGCGGTGGAAGACACGTCGCATCCCGATCGCTACCGCGCCATCTATCGTCTGCCGGCGCCTGTCGCAGCGGCCAATGCCGCCACGCAGCAGTTGCTCGGCGCCGACGGCTGGGTGCGCTATGTCAGGCCGCTCGAAGAGCGCAATCCGACGCTCAGCTACAAGAAGGACAAGCAGGGGCTCCTGGTCTTCTTCACAGGCAGCGCCGGCCGCGCCGGGCAGTCGGAGGTGACCTACTCGCCGCAGCGGATCTACGCCAATTTGCCGTTCCCCGATGGCGCTGCTGACATCGTGTTCGACGAGACGCGGCCTTATCTGTCATGCATCGCGCCGATGACGCTGGATGCGGCGCTGACCTTGTTCCGCAAGGAGATGTCCGCCCTCGGCTGGCAGCCGCTGACGGCCGAGGCCGCCGCGCGCTGGCCCAATGCCGATCTGGGCGAGACCGCGCCGGGCGGCGTGCGCGCCTTCTACGGCCATGACGACGGCGACGGTTATCGCCGGCAGAATCCGGTGATGCTGACGCTGACCCGGCGCGACGACGGCCGGACCCATGTCGAGATCCGGATCGCGCCATTCGCGCTACCCTCCACCCTCGAAGCCGGCGACGACCACGCCGGCCTGCCGATGCCGAAGCCGACCAAGTGGTCGCAAAGCCTCGGCAGCGCGGCCTCGTCGAGCCGCCAGGCCAATGGCGCCGTCATCGCCGAGCTGCCGGCCGTGCTCGCCTTCTACACGCGGGAGATCCCCGCGCGCGGCTGGCGGATCGAGACGGCCGGTCCGGGAACGCCGGACGAGGTCACGCTCAAGGTCGTCGCGCCCGAGGACAACGGGACGCTGAAGCTGTCCCGCAAGTACGATCTCACCATGGTCGAGCTGTCGATGCGCACCACCGAAGCCGCCCTGGCCGCCCGCGCCAAGGCGAAGAAGGACGCCGACGACAGGTTCATGGCGGATGCCGCCGCGATGGCCAAGCAGGTGATCGCCGCCGACGAGGCGCGCCGCGCCGTGCAGGCCGGCGCCATGTCGGATGCGCCCGTGAAGCCGCTGGCCGGCAATCCGGCGCCGATCGCGCTGCCCGAGACCGCCGAGGCCGTGAGCTTCGATGGCGACCGGGGACAGCTCGCGTTCAAGTCGGCTTCGTCGGTGAAGACACTCGCCGGCTTCTTCCGTTCCACGTTGAAGACGGCCGGCTGGAAGGAGGCGCCGACCGTGATCGACAATCCGACCATGGCGCGCCTGGAGTTCTCGGCGAAGGGCAAGTCGGTGGCGTTCACGATCATGCAGATGGGCCCCAAGGTGAGCGTCACGGCCGACGGCACCGGCCTGCTCGCCGCCGCCAGGCCTTCGGCCGCGGCCCGACCGGCCAAGGACGCGACGCCGCTCGAGGCCGATCCCGGCTCGGCGCTGCCGGTGCCGAAGCAGCACAGCGCGACCGCGCTGTCGCGGTCCAGGGCGCCGGGAATGGACACGCCGCTGCGGCTGGAGCTGGAGGCCAGCGTCCCGGCCGAGCTCGGTGCCGTCACGGCCTTCTACCGCGCCGAGCTGACCAGGCTCGGCTGGCGGGAGAAGCCCGAGGACGCGCAGGCCAGCCCCGATCGGGTCCGGCTCACCTTTACCTCGTCGCAGGGACCCGCCGTGCTCACGCTCGGGCGCGCCAAAGGCGAGACCTCGGTCAACCTGGTGCAAAGGAATGCAGAAGCGGCGGCCAAGGCCGGCATCCTGCCGAAGCCTGGCCGGGCCAAGCTGATGCTCGGCAATATCGGCGACACCGACGCCGTGCTGACCATCAACGGGCAGACGATCGGGATCGCGGCCGGCACCGGCAGCCCGCAATCGCCCAACGGCCCGCTGCTCGACCTGCCGCCAGGCAAGCACCGCTACGAGCTGAAGATCGCCCGCCGGCCCGCCGTGATCGACACGCTGGAGCTCGCCGCCGGCGATGCCTGGGGCCTCATGGTTGGCCCGGGTGGCACCGCCCTGCCGCTCCCGCTCTACTGAGGCGGCACCTGCCGCGTCACGCGTGACTCGTGCCCTGAATCGCACGCGAAAGCGCCCCGCCGCACGCCTCAAAACCAGCCACGGGAATGGCCTGAATCCGGCTTTCGGAGGGGACGAAAACGACCCTCGCCAGGCCTTGAAAAACCGTTAAAAAGCGCTATCTCTTCAATGTCTTACGACGGGCCACTTTGCGCTAGGCGCGTGGCTCCTTTCGTGAGAGAAAGAGCGCTCTCGGCATGCGATCTGCAATGCCGATTCGACCACCCCTTCCGAAGGCCCCACATGACCGAACCCGCCCGGCAAACCATCGCCGACAACGAGCCTGCAACCGCGAACGAATACGGCGCAGAATCGATCCGGGTGTTGAAGGGCCTGGATGCCGTGCGCAAGCGCCCGGGCATGTATATCGGCGATACCGATGACGGCTCCGGCCTGCATCACATGGTCTACGAAGTCGTCGACAACGCGATCGACGAGGCGCTGGCTGGTCACGCCACTGCGGTCGAGGTGGTGCTCAATCCGGACAATTCGGTCACCGTGCGCGACGACGGCCGCGGCATTCCCGTGGACATTCACAAGGGCGAAGGTGTGTCCGCCGCCGAAGTCATCATGACCCAGCTGCACGCCGGCGGAAAGTTCGACCAGAACTCCTACAAGGTGTCCGGCGGACTGCACGGCGTCGGCGTCTCCGTCGTCAACGCGCTGTCGAGCAAGCTGCAGCTTCGGGTCTGGCGCGACGACAAGGAGCATCTCATCGAGTTCGCCCATGGCGACGCGATTGCGCCGCTGAAAGTGGTCGGCGAGGCCAAGGGCAAGCGCGGCACCGAGGTGACGTTCCTGGCCTCGACGGAGACCTTCAAGAACGTCGAATACGACTACGCGACGCTCGAGCATCGCCTGCGCGAGCTCGCCTTCCTCAATTCCGGCGTCAACATCGTGCTCTCCGACATGCGCCACGCGGTCGAGAAGCGCGAGGAGATGCATTACGACGGCGGCGTCGAGGAGTTCGTCAAATATCTCGACCGCAACAAGAAGGCGATCGTTCCGGCGCCGATCATGGTGCGCTCGGAGGTCAACGGCATCACGGTGGAAGCTGCGCTGTGGTGGAACGACAGCTATCATGAGAACGTGCTGTGCTTCACCAACAACATCCCGCAGCGTGACGGCGGCACCCATCTCGCCGGCTTCCGCGGCGCGCTGACGCGCCAGGTCAACGGCTACGCCGAGGCCAATGCGAAGAAGGAGAAGATCGCGCTGACCGGCGACGACTGTCGCGAGGGTCTCACCGCCGTCCTTTCCGTGAAGGTGCCGGATCCGAAATTCTCGTCGCAGACCAAGGACAAGCTGGTGTCCTCGGAAGTGCGTCCCGTGGTCGAGAACGTTCTGAACGAGGCGCTCGCCGCCTGGTTCGAGGAGCATCCTGGCGAGGCCAAGACCATCGTCGGCAAGGTGATCCAGGCCGCGGCGGCACGCGAGGCCGCGCGCAAGGCGCGCGAGCTGACCCGCAAGAGCCCGCTCAGCGTCTCCTCGCTGCCCGGCAAGCTCGCCGACTGCCAGGAGAAGGATCCGGCCAAGTCCGAGCTGTTCATCGTCGAGGGTGACTCGGCCGGCGGCAGCGCCAAGCAGGGCCGCAACCGCGAGTTCCAGGCGGTGCTGCCGCTGCGCGGCAAGATCCTCAATGTCGAGCGCGTGCGCCCCGACAAGATGCTGTCGAGCGAGCAGATCGGCACCCTGATCACCGCGCTCGGCACCGGCATCAGCGACGAGTTCTCGATCGACAAGCTGCGCTATCACAAGATCATCGTGATGACGGACGCCGACGTCGACGGCGCCCACATCCGCACGCTGCTGCTGACCTTCTTCTACCGGCAGATGCGCGAGATCATCGATCGCGGCCACCTCTACATCGCCCAGCCGCCGCTCTACAAAGTCACGCGCGGCAAGTCCGAGCAGTATTTGAAGGACGAGCGCGCGCTCGAGGACTATTTGATCGGCACCGGCCTCGACGATTGCGTGTTCAAGACGGCGGAAGGCGAGGAGCGCAAGGGGCGTGACCTCCTGGCGCTGGTCGAGGAAGCGCGTCTCGTCCGCAACATCCTGCGCAACCTGCACACGCGCTACGACCGCAAGGTCGTCGAGCAGGCCGCGATCGCCGGCGTGCTGCGCCCGGACATCACCCGCGACATCCCGACGGCGGACGCCGCGGCCGCCTACATCGCAAAACGGCTCGACGTGCTGGCCGACGAGGTCGAGCGCGGCTGGATCGGCCACTTCGTCGAGGGCCAGGGCTTCACCTTCGAGCGCACCGTGCGGGGCGTCAAGGACGTCGCCGTCATCGACGACGCATTGCTCGCGTCCGTCGATGCCCGCAAGCTGGACGAATATGCGGCCCGCCTGCAAGAGGCCTATGCGAAGCCCGGCGCCTTGCGCCGTGGCGACGTCCAGACCGTGATCCATGGCCCGGTCGATTTGTTCGAGGCGGTCACCGATGCCGGCCGCAAGGGCATCAACATGCAGCGTTACAAAGGCCTCGGCGAGATGAACCCGCAACAGCTCTGGGAGACCACGCTCGACACCGAGGCCCGTACGCTGCTCCAGGTGAAGGTCAAGGAGGTCGACGAGGCCGACGACATCTTCACCAAGCTGATGGGTGACGTGGTCGAGCCGCGCCGCGAGTTCATCCAGGACAACTCGCTGTCGGCCAACGTGGACGTGTAGTCGCGACGTCCAGCCCGAGTCTACCTCGCACTGGCGCGATAGACGGCCAGGCGCACCCTGAGTCTGCGGAGCAGTGGCCTGCCCGTGCCTTCCGTGTTAATTCCGTTGAAGATCGATGTTCCGCTTTCGCCGGTCCCCGGGCGAATCACCATCTCAGAACGGACTTTTCGCGCATGGCGCCCATTCAATACATCGTCGAGGGCGGTCACCGGCTCAAGGGCGCGATCGAGCCGTCCGGCAACAAGAACGCCGCGCTGCCGATCATCGCCGCCGCGCTGCTGACCGAGCATCCGGTCACGCTCGACAACGTGCCGCGCATCCGCGACACCGAGACGCTGGTCGAGCTGGTGCGCTCGGTCGGCGCCTCCGCCGAATGGCGCGGCCGGAACAGGCTCACGATCCATGCCAAGGAGATCCGCGCCGCGGACCTCGATCCGGACCTCTGCGCGCGCATCCGCGCGTCGATCCTGCTGGCAGGGCCCCTGCTCGCCCGCTGCGGCGAAGTGGCGCTGCCGCCGCCAGGCGGCGACGTCATCGGCCGCCGCCGCCTCGACACGCATTTCCTCGCCTTCGAGCAGCTCGGCGCCACCGTCACCGCAACCGACAAGATCGAGCTGCGCGCCTCCGGCCTCAAGGGCGCCGACGTCTTCCTGGACGAGCCCAGTGTCACCGCGACCGAGAACGCGCTGGTGGCCGCGGTGGCCGCCCACGGCACGACTTACTTGCGCAACGCGGCCTCGGAGCCGCACGTGCAGGACCTCGCGCATTTCCTGGTCGCGCTCGGGGCCAACATCGAGGGCATCGGCACCAACACGATGGTGATCCATGGCGCCAGCACGCTGGGCCAGGCGAGCTACTCGATCCAGCCCGATCACATCGAGGTCGGCTCGCTGATCGGCCTTGCCGCCGTGACTCGCTCTCCCTTACGCATCGTGCGCGCCGGCACCGAGCATCTCCGCTCGATCCGCATGGGCTTCGAGCGGCTCGGCATCGTCTGCGAGGTTGCCGGCGACGATCTCATCGTGCCCTCGGAGCAGACGCTGCGGATCAAGGACGATTTCGGCGGCCACGTGCCGAAGCTGGAGGACCAGCCCTGGCCGGCCTTTCCCGCCGACCTGATGTCGATCGCGCTCGTCACCGCCACGCAATGCGAGGGCGTGATCCTGATGTTCGAGAAGATGTTCGAATCGCGGATGTTCTTCGTCGACAAGCTGATCTCGATGGGCGCGCGCATCGTGCTGTGCGACCCGCACCGCGCCATCGTCGCCGGCCCGAGCCGCCTGCGCGGCGCCCGCGTCGTGTCGCCCGACATCCGCGCCGGCATGGCCATGCTGCTGGCCGCGCTCTGCGCCGAGGGGACCTCGTATATCGACAACGCCGACCAGATCGAACGCGGCTACGAACGCATCGACGAGCGGCTGAATGCGCTGGGCGCCAAGATCACGCGCGTGCCGGAACGCGGACGGTAGCGCTATTCACGCCCATCTCCCCTCCGTCATTGCGAGCGAAGCGAAGCAATCCAGAGTCCTTGCCCGCCGCTGGATTGCTTCGCTCCGCTCGCAATGACGCGCTGATGGACCGAGGACCAAACACGACACGCGAGGCTCAGGGCACATGACAATCAGCGAGATCACTCCAGATGTCGACCGTGACCGATGGCTCGCCGGTGCTGACTTCGCCGATGCCTTCCGCATCACGATCGACGGCGCGGTCCTCGATGCCCGCACCGCGGCCGAACGCATGCTCGGCCATACGCCTTGGTGGATGGCCGCTCTCCTGAAACTCCGCAATGGGCTGGTCCGGCCGTTCGGCTTGAAGACCTCGGGCGCGGACGCACGCCGTCCGAGCCCCATGATCGGGATTTTCCCGGTGATCAACGAAACGCCAAAGCAACTCGTGCTCGGCTTCGACGACAAGCATCTGGATTTTCGTGTCCTGGTCGACGTGGTCTCTCATCGCGCGACCACGCAAGTAACAGCGAGCACCCTGGTGCAGACCCACAACGCTCTCGGCCGCGTCTATCTCGCCGTGATAAAGCCGTTTCACCGCCTCGTCGTGAAGGCGATGCTCCGGCAGGTCGCAACGGCCGCCTGATTCCGCGCAAGTCTTCGACCCGCTGCCGCGCCGGCTCTCCGTCCCCAGATTGAATACTCCGCAAGCAATGACGGAGAACGCATCGGACCGCGCGGCAGCCCAGCCGAGCCACCACGTTGCGTCTTGCCGGTTTTCAGAATTTTTCGCTTGCTTCTATTTCGAAAATCAGAAACAATGCACCCGTCCCGTCCTCATGAGAGGGGCGCTTCGCGATCGTCACGGACCGTTGAGGGTGGGATGCGATGGATGCGGCGGCTCACAACGCGCACTCAGGTTCTCTTGAGGCTGGCGCGTGGACGAAGGGGCTGTCGCATACGGCGAAATCGTATGGTCCTGGCCTCCCGATGCTGAGGTCAAGCCGGCGGGCGATCCGCAAGGTGACGGGGGCAAACAAGCCCGGTCCCCGGGGAGAGTACGTATAAGCCGTTCCAACCATGGCGCAGGGAAGGCCGGATGTGCGGCCCACCTGTGGTGACTGCCGCCTGCTACTTCTTTTGCAGGCGGCCCATGGGTGTGGTCAAGCACCCGGCCTTCCCTGCCCCTCTTCCTGTTCGAGGGGAGCAAATCGAGCCTCACCCGGGCACGCCGTGTCGCGGGAACGTGTGTGGCCGTCCGATCCGATCTGGTTCGGCACGAGAGCAGTCCGCGATGGCCGACGTCGTGAACCCAAGCTCCAACGATGATGTTGCCGCGACGCTCGCATCTCGCACGGCCCATGACGACGACGGCGTGATGTGCACGACACTGCGGGGACTGCTATAGCCTCGATCATGACCTTCACAGCCGGAACGGACCACGCGCCGCCGCCGGCGGCGCCGACACCTTCTCTCGCGCTCGAACTCTGGGAGACGGTCCGCCTCGCCGCGCCGATGGCGCTGACGCAGCTGTCGCAGATCGCGATGATGTCGACCGATCTCGCCTTCATCGGCCGGCTCGGCGGCGATGCCGTTGCAGCGGCGGCGTTAGCGGGCACCGTCTACTTCGTCGGCTCGACCTTCGGCATGGGTCTGATGTCGGCGGTGGCACCGCTCGCCGCACAGGCGTTCGGCGCGGCCGATGCCGGGCTGGTCCGGCGCGCGCTGCGTGTCGGGCTGTGGGCCGGGCTGTTCATCGCGTTGCCGATCATGCTGATCGCGCTGAACGGCGAGGCCATCCTGCTTGCGCTGGGACAGGCGCCGGGCGTGGCGCATCTCGCGCAAGACTATCTCGCGGGTCTCGCCTGGGGGATCGCGCCGATGCTGTGGTTCCTGGCGCTGCGCAGCTTCATGGGCGCCGTCAACCGCCCTGAGCCGGTGCTTTGGATCACCCTGGCCGCGATCCCGCTCAACGCGCTGCTGGTCTATCCGCTGCTCTACGGCCACTGGGGTTTTCCGCAGCTCGGCCTGACCGGCGTCGGCCTCGCCACCTCGACCGTCAACCTCGGAACGTTTCTTGCCGGTCTGTGGTTCGCCGCGTTGCGCCCGCCGTTCCGCGACTATCATGTCCTGGCCCGGCTCGGGCGCATCGACTGGCGGCTGATGCGGCAGCTCCTGATCATCGGCGCTCCGATCTCGCTGTCGTTCCTGCTCGAATATGGCCTGTTCTCGGCGGCGGCGATCCTGATGGGACTGATCAGCACGGCCGCGCTCGCCGCGCATCAGATCGCGCTGCAGATCACGGCGATCCTGTTCATGGTGCCGTTCGGCATCAGCATGGCTGCGACCGTGCGCGTCGGCCACGCCGCTGGACGTAACGATGCGGCCGGTGTCCGTCGCGCCGGACTGATGGCAATGTCGCTCGGCCTAGGTCTCGCAATGCTGTTCACGCTCGGCATCGTCATTGCCCGCTATGACATCGTGCAGCAGTTCCTCGGCGCCGGCATCGCCGATGCGGAAGCGACGGCGGCGCTCGCCGCGATGCTGCTTCTGATCGGCACGACCTTCTTCATCACCGATGCGCTGCAAACGATCGCGGTCGGCGCGCTGCGCGGCATCAAGGACACGCGCATCCCGCTGCTGCTCGCCGTGCTCGGCTACTGGCTGATCGGCTTTCCCGCCTCCTATGCACTCGCCTTCCACACCGCGCTCGGCGCGACCGGGATCTGGATCGGCCTGTCGATCGGCACCGCCATCTATGCAGCCCTGCTGGTGCTGCGCTTCCTGCGGTTGTCGCGATGAGGAGATCAGGCCCCCGCTGTATCCGGCGTCTCGTCGCGCTCCGGTGGATGCGGCTTCCCGGTCGACGCTCCCGCCCATTCGGCAACGACGCGCTCGAGATCGATCAGGTTCTGGCGCATCTGCTCCAGCGAGAAGCCGAGCGCGAAGAAGCGCTCGGCGGCGTCACCCGGCAGGCCCCGCGTGAGACCGTCGCTGCGGACGGCGGCGACCTCTTCCGCATAGGCCTTCACCGCGACGTGGATCGGCCAGATCGCCGGCGGGCCGGAACCGTTGCGGATGGCCGCGGCACAGCCGCGCAGATAGCTCGCGATGGCATCGCTGACGCGCGCCACCGGTCCCGACAAGCGCGCCTGCAGCTCGGATGGCAGCGGCACTACGCTGGCACGGCCGATCATCACGACGTCGTGGCGCAGGCGCAGGATCGTCCGCAGCAGCGGGCCGGTATCGGCGCCGGAGGACAGCCGCGCCGAGCGCTCCCGCTCGGCCTCCGCTCCTGTCGCATTCAATTCGGTGAGCGCGGTACCGATGCCGTCCTGGATCCGATGCAGCGCGTCGTTGTCGCGGCCGCGCGACAGGCCGGCCAGCAGCTCGGTGAAGGCGGCTGCGATCAGTTCGAGCAGACGCCCCGCCGCGCTACGCATCTGCACATGCGCGCGCGACGGCAGCACGATGAACGAAACGGCGAGCCCGGTCAGCGCGCCGACCGCGACCTCGAACACACGGTCGATCGCCGATCCCAGCGGATCGAGATGGCCCATCGTGGGCACCAGCAGCACGATCACGGCCGTCACCGTCGCCGCGTTGAGACTTGGATTGATCGCGGCGATGAAGGCGAGCGGCGTCACCGCCAGGATCAGCATGC
The DNA here is from genome assembly GCF_051167875.1 of Bradyrhizobium sp. HKCCYLRH3097. Classification (NCBI taxonomy): domain Bacteria; kingdom Pseudomonadati; phylum Pseudomonadota; class Alphaproteobacteria; order Hyphomicrobiales; family Nitrobacteraceae; genus Bradyrhizobium; species Bradyrhizobium sp. HKCCYLRH3097. The sequence goes on along the minus strand of NZ_JBNPTX010000001.1, from coordinate 397,935 downwards.
CGAGCAGTTGCAGCTCGCCCGAATGCGGGATGAAGACCGTGATGGCGCCGCCATAGATCGCACCGCCGATGGTACCGAACATGTAGTCGCGCGTTGCCTTCAACGAGCGCCCGACGCTGCCTTGCGTCACGATCAGCGAGGTCAGCACCGCCCACAGCGGCAGCTTCAGGTGGAAGGCCGTGGCGATCGCGAAGGCAAGCGTCGCCGCCACCGTGCCGCGGACCGCCAGCGACATCGGCGCCTTGCGGGCGCGCAACCGGCCGAACAGCCGTTTCAAGGACACCATCAGTCGCTCACCTCGAAAAGCACCAGCGCGATCGCGGCATGGCAGCTCCCCACCGGGCCGAACCGGCTTGAAAGGCGGAATCGGCTTGCCTACGGTCATTGCAACGATGCGAGGAAACACGATGGCCCAGGAAACCGCAACGCTCGCCGCCTATGTCGCGGAGCTGAAATATGACGATATCCCGCCCGAGGTGCTCGACCGCGCCAAGGTGCTGACGCTCGACTTCCTCGGCAGCGCCATCCGGGCCCGGCGCGAGGCGGAATCGACGCCGTCGGTGGTGAAGATGCTGGCGGCGCTGAAGCTCGATGCGGCGGGCGAGGCGACCGTATTCGGCGACGGCAGAACCTGGACGCCGGCGGTGGCGGCGCTGCTCAACGGAACGATGGGCCATTCGCTCGATTTCGACGATACCCACGCCGATTCCTCGCTGCACCCGAGCGCGCCGGTGGTGCCGGCCGCCTTCGCCGTCGGCGAGATGGTCGGCGCCTCGGGCCGCGAGGTGCTGACCGCGATCGTCGCCGGTTACGAGGTGTGCTGCCGGCTCGGCAACGCGCTCGATCCGACCTCGCATTATGCCCGCGGCTTCCACCCGACCGCGACCGCAGGCACCTATGGCGCGGCGGCCGCCGCCGGCAAGCTGTTCGGCCTGTCGGAGCAGCAATTGATCTACGCTTTCGGCGTGTCCGGCAGCCAGGCCGCGGGCTCGCTGCAGTTTCTCGTCAACGGCGCCTGGAACAAGCGCTATCAGGTCGGGGCGTCGGCGATGAACGGCGTGATCGCGGCGACGCTCGCCAAGAACGACTTCGTCGGCGCGATCGAATCCGTCGAGGGCAAGCACGGCCTCCTCGTCGGCTACACCGACACGCCGCATCACGACAAGGCGGTCGCAGGGCTCGGCTCCACCTACGAGACAATGAAGATCGGCGTGAAGCCGTATCCGAGCTGCCGCTATACCCATGCTGCGATCGACGCCATCATCGCCCTGCGCCGCGAGCACAATCTGACGCCGGACCAGGTTAAGCGCGTCGAGATCGGCCTGCATCGCAACGGCATCACCCTGACGGGCGATGCCGCCACCAAGCGCCATCCGACCTCGATCGTCGGCGGCCAGTTCTCGATGTTCTTCACCGGCGCGCTTGCGCTCGACCAGGGCCGCTTCGGCTGGGACGACTACACGCGCCTTGGCGACGCCGCGATCAATGCACTGGCCGACAAGTTCGACGTCGTGCAGGACGACAAATTGGAGATCGGCCGCAGCCATCCGTTCGGCGCGCGCGTCACCATCACCACCGCGGATGGCGTGCACGAGCGGCTGCACGACGATCCCTCCGGCGAGCCGACCTCGTTCCCGACTGCGCAGGCGATGAGCGACAAGTTTCTGACGCTGGCGCGGCCAGTGCTGAGCAGCCGGGCACAGAGCTTCGCCGACGCGATCCTGTCGCTGGAGCGATTCGAACGTGTCGAGCAGGCCACCGCTTTGGGAAGAGCGTAACGCATGCGTCATTCTCCCTGCGTCGCCGCGATCACGTCGCTCACGAGCTGCGCCACGCCATCGGCCTCCGGCGGCCAATTCACGGTGCGGCCGAAACGCGTGATGACGAGACGCTCCGACGGGACGACGATGACATATTGGCCGAGCGTGCCCTTGGCGAAGAACGCGTCGCGCGGCCAGCCATGGGAGGTGCGGTAGTTGGCGCCAAAGCTGTCGCCACTGTTGGTCCAGAAGCCAGCGCCGAGGCCGACGAACGCGCCGGGCGTCGGCGCGCTGGCATACGCGACCCAGCCAGCGGGCAGGATGCGGCGGCCAGCCACGACGCCGTCGTCGAGATACAGCTGGCCGAGCCGCGCCCAGTCGCGCGCCGAGGCCAGCATCTGGCTCGATCCCTCCGGTGTGCCAGCGGCATCGAATTCGAGGGTGACGCTGGTCATGCCGAGCGGATCGAACAGCTCGCGATGCGCAAAGCGCAGCACATCCGCAGCGCTGCCGCCGACGGCGTCGCGGATGAGATGAGAGAGGATGACGGTGTTGCCGTCGTGATAATTGCTGACCGCGCCCGGCGTGGTTTCGAGCGGCATGGTTTCGGCGAAGGCGGCGCGGTCCGTTTCGACGAATTTCATGCGGTTGACCGGCTCGAGCGCCGAGAACAGCGAGGCCTGCAGCGAGCTGCCGAGCGCGAGGCCTGCGGTGTGGCGCAAGAGGTGATCGACGGTGATGGCGTGGCGCGGATCTTTGTCGTCCCGCCACGCCGCGATGGGCGCGGGCGTATGCAGCGCGAGCTTGCCCTGGCGGACCAGAATGCCGATCAAGGTCGCGGTCATCGACTTGGTCGCAGAGAAGCCGAGCAGCGGCGTGTCGAGCGTGAAACCCTGGGCGTAGCGCTCGGCGATCACCTTGCCGTCCTTCATCACCAGGACAGCATGGGTATGCCGGAACGGCGGCGAGTCCGGCTCGGCAAAGGCGCGATCCAGCGCTGCCGCGAGGGCCGGAGTGACCGGCGCGACGACGCGTGGCGGAGCGATGTCGGGCAGCAAGGCGGGGGTTGGCGCAGCGGGCCGGATGGCCGGCCAATCCGCCGCTTCGCCATGGTCCATGTGGCAGCCGAGCCCGTCGCGATACACGGCCCGGCTCTGCCCGATCCCGAGCAGCGTCACGGTGACGTCCTTGGCGGCGCGATCGACGCGGACGTCCATCGCCCAGCTCAGCAGGCCGGCGCCGGGCATCGCGGCCCGGGTCTCGGAGAGCGTGCGGTCCGGGTCGAGACCGGAGACGAAGGTCTCCGAGCACAGGAGGCTGGCGATGAAGCCGGTTGCCACCTTCGGCACATCGCGGGCGCGGGCCCCGCCGACCGCCAGGGCGGTCAGCGCGGTGGTGGCAACGAGAGCAAGCAGCAGGCGGCGTCTGGTCATGAGGAGCTCCTCCGTCAGTTGGATCTGCCGGACCAGACTGCGGCTGCGGCCCGGACGCTCGCCGATTTCGGAAATCATCCCAGCCGAGAATCGCCGGGATCTCGCCGATTCTGGAATTCCTCTGCAGTTTCAAGGCTGAACAGATCACGCCGCCGACAGCCTCATGCGCCGGTATTCGGTCGGCGTCACCCCGGTCACCGCCTTGAAGGCGCGGTTGAAGGGCCCAAGCGACTGGAACCCAGCGTCCATCGCGATGGTGATCACGGGCACCTCGGCCTGGGCAGGATCGGCGAGCGCGGCCTTGGCCTCCTCGATGCGGTGGGCGTTGAGGAAGGTGTTGAAGTTGCGGTAGCCGAGCTCGCCATTGATCAGCCGCCGCAGCCGGTATTCAGGAATGGAGAGCTTCGTCGCCAGCATGCCGATCGTGACGTTCTCCCGACGATAGACCCGCTCGTCCGCCATCAGCCGCATCAGCGAATCGACCAGCCTGCGGTCGGCGGCTTTCGGAGCCACCGCTTCGAGTGCCGCGGCCGGGGGCGCCTCCGGCGCGAGCACATCGCCGGCACCGACCTTGAGCAGCATCAGCGCAACGGCGCCGACCACGGCCAAGAACATCGCCGCGTTGACCACATTGGCGAGCTCGGACGGGCCGCTGCCGGCGGACGCCATCTGCAGCAGCGCATTGACGCCACCGTAGGACAGCGCCGCGATCACGACGAAGGCGCGGATGCGCCGCCGTCCCTCGACGAGATCCGCCGCCCAGGAACGGATGGTCTGCGCCAAGGTCAGGCCGAGGAAGCCGAGAGCCAGCACATTATTGGCGACGATCACGAGCCGTCCATGTCCGGCAGGCCCCAGCACGAGACAGCTCAGCAGGCTGAAGCCGAACACCGCGAGCCAGATCAGGCCGTGCAGCCAACGCAACGCAAAGCCATCGTCGAACAGCGCGCGGCAGAACAGCCAGAGCACGACGATATCGGCGGTCGCCACCGCAATCAGCGGCGTGGAAGCGAGCGATGGCGCAGCCGTGCCGCCGATGTTGAAAGTCGCGGCATGCGCGGCCGAGCCCAGCGCCAGCGCGATCGCGAGCCGGCCGCGCCATTGCCTGCCGAGATCGCGTCCCAGTGCGACGGCGAGCACGGCCAGCAGCGCGATGGCGGCGGCGCGAAGCGCGAGATCGAGGCTTTCGAGCGTCATCGTCATGGGTCCGTTGTCAGCACCGGAACTCTAGGCCGGAGCTTCGCTTCGTTCAAATCGCGCAAGCGCCGCGACCTCGTGCCCTGCCCTCGCCCTCGTGAAGCTGCTAAGCTCGCGCGACCACATTGCAGGAGCGCCCCATGAGCTGGCAGCCATCGATCGATCCCGAGTTCGGCGATCCCACATCCTGCGACGCGCTGGAGCACGTCATCGTGCCGCGCACCCGCGATCTCGGCGACGGCTTTGCCGTGCGCCGCGCGCTGCCGCATGGCCGTCGGCAGATGGTCGGCCCGTTCATCTTCTTCGATCATTTCGGCCCGGTGCAGTTCATGTCCGGCAAGGGCATGGACGTGCGGCCGCATCCGCATATCGGGCTTGCCACCGTCACCTATCTGTTCGACGGCGCCATCATGCATCGCGACAGCGAGGGCAACGTGCGGGAGATCCAGCCCGGCGCGATGAACCTGATGACGGCGGGCCGCGGCATCGCGCATTCCGAGCGCACACCCGACCTGCAGCGGCAGAACGGGCAGAGGATGCTGGGCCTGCAGAGCTGGATCGCGCTGCCGGTCGAATCGGAAGAGATCGCGCCGAGCTTCCAGCACTACGCGGCGGACGCGCTGCCGACGGTCAGCGACACCGGCTTCTCCGCGCGCGTCATTGCCGGCAAGGCGTTCGGCGCGGCCTCGCCGGTGACGATGGTCTCGCCCTGGTTCTATGTCGAGGTCACGGCGCAGGCCGGCACGGTGGTGCCGCTCGATCCCGATCACGAGGAGCGCGCCATCTACATCGTCGATGGCGAGGTCGAGATCGCGCGCGAGCGCCACGAGGGCCCGCGGCTCCTGATCTTCCGCCCGGGCGACGCCATCAGCGTGCGCACGGTGAAGCCGACCCGGATGATGTTCCTTGGCGGCGACGCCCTGGAAGGGCCGCGGCACGTGTGGTGGAATTTCGTCTCCTCCAGCAAGGAGCGCATCGAGCAGGCCAAGCAGGACTGGAAAACCGGCCGCTTCGCCGCCGTTCCGCAGGAGCACGAGTTCATTCCGCTGCCGGAATAGGCTATTGCGGTCGCAACGCTCCCGTTTCGAAGGCTCTGCACGATGACCACGCTTCTCGCCAGCAATCTGCCGCTCCCGAAGATCGGCCGCGGCAAGGTCCGCGACATCTATGCCGTCGGCGACGACCGCGTGCTGCTGCTGACCACCGACCGGATCTCGGCCTTCGACGTCGTGATGAACGAAACCATCCCGATGAAGGGCGCGGTGCTGACGCAGATCTCGGCCTACTGGTTCAACGCGCTCGAAGGCGTGGTGCATCACCACATGATCTCGGCCGACACCGACACGATCATCGCGGAGGTGCCAGCGCTGGCGCCGCATCGCGACGAGATTCTCGGGCGCGCGATGCTGTGCAAGCGCACCACCGTGTTCCCGATCGAATGCGTGATCCGCGGCTATCTCTCCGGCTCGGCCTGGAAGGAATATGCGGCCCATGGCACGCTGGCCGGCGAGCAGCTTCCCGCCGGCCTCGTCGAGAGCCAGAAGCTCGACCCCGCGATCTTCAGCCCCGCGACCAAGGCCGAGACCGGCCATGACGAGAACATCACCATTGCGCGAATGCGCGAGGTGGTCGGCGACGACACCGCGTATACGCTGGAGAGCATGACGCGCGCGGTCTACACGCTGGGTGAAAAGCTGGCGCGCGAGCAGGGCATCATCATCGCCGACACCAAGTTCGAGTTCGGCCGCGACAAGGACGGTCACATCATCCTGATCGACGAGGTGATGACGCCCGACTCGTCGCGCTTCTGGGCCGTCGATGCCTATCAGCCGGGCCAGCCGCAGCCGAGCTTCGATAAGCAGCCGCTGCGCGACTATCTCGATGCCGAGCGCCGTGCCGGCCGCTGGAACGGCGACGCCCCCCCGCCGCCCTTGCCGCAGAGCGTGGTGGATGCGACCAGCCAGCGCTATCTGGAGGCGTTCCGGCGGGTGACGGGCAGCGAGCTGAAGATCTGAGCACTGCACGTCTCTCGCCGCGATGACGGAGCCGAAGGCAGTATTTTCTTCGGAGTGGGAGTCGAACTGGTACCGTATCGGCGGTGCGCTCCCCCGCCCCGCTTGCGGGGAGAGGGCTGGGGTGAGGGGGGCTCTCCATGCACACCAGACTCGCGGAGAGCCCCCGTCACCCGGATTGCATCTTCGATGCAATCCGACCTCTCCCCGCAAGCGGGACGAGGTGAGAACTGATCGTTCTGCGAGGCGCGTGCTCACATCAGCCAAGGCATCGTTGATCATCGGAGAGTTGCTAACGAGACGCGCTGCGTCGATCTCGCGGCCATGCTTGCCCGAGCTATGCTGATCGATCTCGCCCTCTGAAAATGCGAGGGCGCAGGGAAGGCCGGGAGCTGGCCGCCCCCATGGCCCGCGTGCGAAAGAAAATGCACGCGGCGGTCACCACAGGTTCAGCCGAGACATCCCGGCCCTCCCTGCGCGATGGGTTTAACGGCTGCTCCGTACTCTCCCCGGGGACCGGCTTGTTTGCCCCCGTCGCCCGCCACGACGCACGAACGTCATCGCGAGATTGGCGCCAGCATCGGGGCGCCAGGACCACACGGCTTGACCGTCCGCGCGCTGCCGTTCGTCAGCGCAAGAGCGCCTGACAGGCACGCGGCCACCGCTCCCCGCCTCTACGTATCGTGACGACGCGTACGCCCCTCTGCATGAGGACGGGATGCGCGGATAAGAACATGATTTCGGAAATAACGCAAGTCAAAAATTGATTGGTGATAGAGTAGCCCGACGGCCGGGGCCGTAAGGAGGGCAAAGGCGCAGCTATGCTGTCTCCGAACGTGATCGCGGTGGCGCCGTGCCCACCAAGTCGCTGATCGAGGGTGGGCACGCTGCCGCCCCACCGTACCGGCCGACCCATCCCGCGATGGTCACGATTAGGATGTGCTACAACATCATATGACGCCGACTACGACCATCGCCATCATCCTGCTGCCAGGAATGGACGGAACCGGAGAGCTCCTGAAGCCGCTTGCCGAGCGCCTGTCCGCGAACCGGCCGACGCAGATCATCGCCTACCCTCTCGATCGACCGCTCGATTACGACCAGCTCGCGACCTTCGTCAGTGAGCGGTTGCCGAGAGATCCCTTCGTCATTCTCGGCGAGTCGTTCTCCGGACCGATCGCCATCGAGATTGCAGCGACTGACGCGCGAGTCGCAGGGCTCATCCTTGCATCGAGCTTCGCGCGCCATCCGTTACCGGCCTGGCTTTCGCACGTCGCGTCGCTGCTCGATCTGAGATGGCTTCCATCAAACCTCTTCGCCGCGATGATCATGGGACGGATGGCGACACCGGAGCTCAGGCTGCAGCTGAAGGACGTCTTGAGATCGCTTCCTGCGGCAGTTCTTCAAGCACGCGCCAAGGACGCCCTTCGCGTCGACAAATGCGACCGGTTGGCCCTGACCAATTGTCCGGCGTTGTGCCTGCACGGCCGCGCGGATCGGCTCGTGGGCCGGCGACAGACCGCCGAGATCCTCACGGCACGCCCCGACTGCAAGCTGTGCGAGCTGGATGCACCGCACATGCTGCTGGCAACCCATGCCGAGGCCGCGGCGGCGGTGATCGACGATTTCTGCCGGCGCTTGGAGCGCAACTAGTCCTCGAACCCCACGAACACCGTCGCTTCCTTCACCGGCTTCCGCTCCGACACCACGGCATTGGCGGGGAAATCGTGATCCGGCCAGCCCAGCGCGATGCTCTTCATGATGACCTGGTCGTCGGCGATGCCGGCGTGCTCGCGGACCACGGGCGATTGCATGATGCCCTGGCTGTTGATGACGGCGCCGAGGCCGCGCGACCAGGCGGCGTTGACCAGCGCATTGGTGACGGCGCCGCAGTCGAACGGCGTGTCGTCGCTGCCGTCGAGCGCACGATCATAGGTCACGATGATGCAGACCGGTGCGTCGAACTGGCGGAAGCCGCGCAGCACCCAGTCCTGTCGCTTGTCCTTGTCGTCGCGCGCGATGCCCATGGCGGAGAACAACTGCTTGGCGACCTGCACCTGGCGCTCGCGATGCGCGCCCGCGAAGGGCTGGCCGATACGGAATTCACGCGACTGCGGGACGCCGGCGACCATCCGCTCGGTGTTGCCGGCGCGGATGCGGTTCAGCGGCTCGCCGGTGATGACGTAGAAATTCCAGGGCTGGCTGTTCATCGACGACGGCGCGCGCATCGCAAGCCCGATGATCTCCTCGATCAGCGCCCGCGGCACCGGATCGGGCTTGTAGCCGCGGATGCTGCGGCGGCCGAGGATGACGTCGTCGAACTGCATGTGTGTGATAGTCCCGTGATGACAACTGACCTGCCGCGAATATTCGCGGCTTTCCGGTTCCGGTGCAAGGTTGACGCGCGGACCGATCGGGGTGTCGCGAACACAGGAGGTTGTGATCGAGCTAGACCTTCAGCATCGACAGCACGGCGCGCGCGAGATCGGCCGGACATTCCACGAGGCGGTCGGCGCCGGCCATCTCGAGCTCGTCGCGGCTGCCATAGCCCCAGAGCACGCCGAGGCTGCGCATCCTGACGGCATGGGCGCCGGCAATGTCGTGGCGGCGGTCACCGACCATGATCGCGTCGGAGGGTGCGATATTCCGCTCGGTGAGAATATGCGCGAGCAGCTCCGGCTTGTGGTCCAGCAGGCCTGACGGCACCGAGCCGTGGATGGCGTCGAACAGCGACGCGAGATCGAGATGCTCGAGGATGCGGCGCGCAAACACCTCCCGTTTGGATGTCGCGAGATAGAGCCGCACCCCCGCGCCATGCATCTCGTGCAGCGCGTCCCGGATGCCAGCATAGAGCGCGCTGCCGAACAGTCCGCTCTCGCCGTAATGCTGGCGATAGGCGGTCACCGCTTCGTCGACCCGATCGTCGTCATAGGCCTGCAGCAGCGCCCGCAACATGTCCTGCAGCGGCGGCCCGATGACACGGCGGATATCGAGCGTCTCGTCCGGTGCATGCCCGAGCGCGCGCAACGCCGCTAGGGCGCTCGCGGCGATGCCGGGCTGGGAGTCGATGAGAGTGCCGTCGAGGTCGAGCAGGACGGAGTGACGACCGAGGCTCATCATATCAAGCCTTCGCACTGGGACGGCTCGAAACTACACCATACCACCGCGCGAGATGGTGGAGGTGATCCGGCGGATCGAGCTTGGCGCGGACCGCGAAATCCACCGTCACCATGGCGCTGATGTCGGCAATGGTGAAGTCGGGTCCGCAGACGAAGGCGTGATCGGCCAGCCGCGCATCGAGCCACGCGAAGTAGTGCGTGGCGCGGAGACGCCCGCGCTCCGCCAGCGCCGGAATCTGCTCGAGCGGCAACGGGCCGGGCAGAGCGCGGCTCTCCAACCCTGGCGCACTGTTCCGGAACGCTTCCTGGATGGCGTAGATGCCATCCCATTCGATCCGCCGCACCCAGCATTCGATCAGCGCGCGTTCCTCCGCACTCCGCCCCATCAGGGCCGGCTCAGGATGCAGCTCCTCGAGGTAGCGGCAGATCGCGATGATGTCGGTGATCGCAGCACCGCTGTCGAGCTGCAGGACCGGCACCGTGCATTGCGGGTTCAGCGCGCGAAATTCCGGCCGGAACTGCTCGCCGGCGCGCAGGTCGAGCTGAACGGTGGGAATCGTGAGGCCCTTCTCGCTGAGGAAGATGCGCACGCGGCGCGGGCTTGGCGCCGTCGCGGAATCGTACAGCCTCATGAGCGTCCTCTCTGCGGGATTTGGGCTGGAAGCTTGGCAGCTTCGGCGGATGGCGCAGCTACTCCGCGCCGAAGATTTCGTCCTGGTCCATGCGCACCGCGCGCAAGGCGCGGGTCCGTCGCCACGCGTCCAGCTGCACCGAGGTGGCGTAGGTGATCAGCAGCGAGCGACGGCGGGCGCCGCTGCGGTTGCGGGTCGCGCCGTGCAGCAGGTTGACGTCGAACAGCAGGATGTCGCCGGCTTCGCCTGTCGTGACGAACGGGGCGGCCTGCGCATCATCCGTGTCGCGGCGATGCGTGCCCGGCGCCACCTGCGTCGCGCCGTTGTCGGGGCCGAACGGATCGAGGAAGGCGAGCGCCGAGACGGCGTCGGTACGGAACCGGTCGACGCCGTCGCGATGCAACGGCTGCTGGCCGCCATCGGCGAGCGGCTCGCGGCCCTCGACTTGGCCGAGGAAGAACGGCGCCTTGAGAATGTGAGACACGGCCGCGAGCATCACCGGCAGCCGGCAGGCGCGCTGCACCCTGGCATCGAGATCGACCATCGCGTGGCGCCAGTCGCGGCCGCGCGGCACCGGCCATTGCTCGGATGGCAGCGTGCCCGCCTCGAACGCATCGCGCAGCGGCGGGAGCCAGTCCGCCGGAATCGCGCCGCGCAGCAGCAGATAACCGTCCGCATCGAGGCGGCGCGCATCCGCGTCCGGAAGCTGGCCGACACCGACGCGCGTGAAGGCTGCGGTCATGGTGAGCTCGCACATTGAAAGGTCGTGGTTCGCCGCGTCATGGTCGACGATCCGGCGCGTCTGGGCAAGCGGCTCGCTTACGCCCGTGCAGCCCGGTGGGGCTTCGCGCCGTCGCATTCATCCGAGGGCTATTCGTCGCCACAGGAAGACGCTGAGACGATGAGCCGCAGCGCGGAACGGGCGGCTCGTAGCCGCAGTTCACCGTTCGTTAACCCCCTCGACCTACGTCTCGTTAGCAACACTCTGCAACGATCCGACACACGGGGTAAACGAGCAGTCGAGCTCCTTGGAAGCACACATGGTCGCCATCCAAAGCACCAACCAGATCTCGCCCGCCAACGAGCGGGTCTATCGCCAGAGCAACCTGCTGGGCGAGTGGAAGGGCAGTTGGACGGCCAACGGCCAGGCCGTGAGCTTCAAGGTCGTCAACATCAGAGGCGCCGCCGCCACGGTGGAATACACCCATAACGGCCGCACCGAACGCGGCATCGGCCAGGTCAACGGCTCGACCATCGACTTCGGCGCGGTCACGCTCGGCACCAAGAACGGCAAGAACGCGGTGCTGCTGTTTTCGGCCGGCGGCGGCAAGGCCACCGCGATGCTGGAGAAGCAGGCGCCTCCCGCCGACGAGAGCAATCTGGTCGGCAGCTGGGCCGGCTATAACGGCGAAAACGGCCAGAGCGCGAGCTTTCGCGTGCTGTCCGTCAGCGGCAAGGAGGCCCAGGTCAGCGTCACGACCAACGGCGTCACGCGCCAGGGCACGGGGATCGTCTACAACAACGTCATCATGTTCGGTCAGTCGCAGATCTCGACGACCGACGGCAAGAGCGGCAAGGTCATCTTCCAGGTCGGCAACAAGTCCTATCTTGTGCCAGTGGACAAGCTGCCCAAGACTGCTTGAGCTCGGCCTGAGCCCAGGCGTCCAGAGCTCAGACGCCCGCCATCATCACGTATTTGATCTCGAGGTATTCCTCGATGCCGTGATGCGAGCCCTCGCGGCCCAAGCCGCTCTCCTTGACGCCGCCGAACGGCGCGACCTCGGTGGTGATCAGACCGGTGTTGACGCCGACCATGCCTGATTCCAGCGCCTCCGCGACGCGCCAGACCCGGCCGAGATCGCGGGCATAGAAGTAGGACGCGAGACCGAACGGCGAGGCGTTGCACATCGCAATGACGTCGGCCTCGTCCTTGAAACGGATGACGGGGGCGAGCGGGCCGAACGTCTCCTCCTGCGCGACCAGCGCGTCGGCCTTGACGTCCCGAAGGACGGTCGGCTCGAAGAAGGTGCGGCCGAGCGCATGGCGCTTGCCGCCGGTCACGACCTTCGCCCCGCCCTTGACCGCGTCGGCGATGTGGCGTTCGACCTTCTCAACCGCCTCTTCGTTGATCAGCGGCCCCTGGGTCACGCCGGCCTCGGTGCCCTCGCCGATCTTCATCGCCGCGACCTTGGCGGCGAGCTTCGCGACGAAGGCGTCGTAGATGCCGTCCTGCGCATAGAGGCGATTGGCGCAGACGCAGGTCTGGCCCATGTTGCGATATTTCGAGACCATGGCGCCTTCGACAGCCGCATCGACATCGGCATCGTCGAACACCACGAACGGCGCGTTGCCGCCGAGCTCGAGCCCGAGCTTCTTCACCGTGCCGGCCGACTGGCGATAGAGAATCTTGCCGACCTCGGTCGAGCCGGTGAAGCCTATGAAGCGCACCGACGGATGCTCGCACAGCACCTTGCCGATGTCAGGCGCGTCGCCGGTGACGATGTTGAGCGCGCCCGCCGGAATCCCGGCGCGTTCGGCCAGCACGGCGAGCGCCAGCGCCGACAGCGGCGTCTCGTTGGCCGGCTTCAGCACCACGGTGCAGCCGGCGGCGAGCGCAGGCGACACCTTGCGGGTGATCATCGAGTTCGGGAAATTCCATGGCGTGATGGCGCCGCAGACGCCGATCGGCTGCTTCAGCGCCAACAGGCGCGCATCCGGCTTCTGGGTCGGGATGGTCTCGCCATAGACGCGACGCGCCTCCTCGGCGAAGAACTCGATATAGGCGGCGCCGATATCGACCTCACCGAGCGCCTCCGTCAGCGGCTTGCCCTGCTCGGAGGTGAGGATCAGCGCGAGGTCCTCGCGGTTGGCCGTGATCAGCTCGAACCATTTGCGCAAGGTATTGGAGCGCTGCTTGGCGGTCAGCCGGGCCCAGGACGGGAACGCGCGCGCGGCGGCCTCGACGGCTTGCGTGGTCTCCGCCGCACCGAGTTGCGCGACCTTGGCGAGCTCGGCGCCGGTGGCCGGATTGTTGACCGGGAGCACCGGCGTACCGACCCACGCACCATCGATGTAGCACTGCTCGCGCAGCAGCGACGGATCCTTCAGGCGGTCACGCAGGCTCGGGGCGGCAGTGGAGGCACGGGCGGCGGCGGGCGGTGTCATCGGGCTACTCCTCGAAAGCGAGCGATCGTCTCCGAATATAGCCACGCCCCGGCGGCGGCGCACGGCGCGTGCGCCTCCTCAACGGTACATTCGATCCGGCGATCCGTGCCTGTACGGCACCAAATGCTGAATGCTGACGAGCCGACCCGGGATCAGGCCGCGCCGCTCATATAGGTCTCGCGCCGGCCGATCATGCGCTCCGCCGCCGCCTTGGCGTCGGCCTTGGTCGAGGTCGCGCAGGTGCGGTATTCCAGGTCCGGCAAGGCGGCGGGATCACGGCGGCCGAACCATGATTTCTGCCCCACGGGCAGCAGCGCCAGGGCCTGCGCCACATTGTCGACCGCGCCGAACGCATACAGCGCTCCGGTCGCCGCAATGCGCACTTCGTAGATGCCGGGCGTGATCGGCGCCTCGATATTGTCGCCGCGCCCCGGGCGGGGATACCGCTTCCACTCGCTCCACGTTGAAATCATATCGCCCCCAACGGCGGACATTGCCGCCAAAGCCATGCCATCGGCTCGAAAAAGCCGGTTCTTCAACCCTTTAATGCAAAAATGGTTGCAACTCACAACAGTCGCAAGCCCGTGGTGGGAACATGGCCCCCATGTGTCGGACTCGCGACTGAGTGGAACTAATCATGATTCTGGCGAGAAATTGAAGCGCTGTGGCCTCCGCGGCGCTGTTGTCCCCGCCTGCTTCGTTCGCGCCGCATCATCACGAGATCGCGACCGGCCGTGAGACCGGCGGTCCTTGCTGCCCAGGCCGGCCCGAGAAACAATCGCCTACCGTCATCAAGAACGGAACGGAGGAGACCATGCAGAACAAGACCGACATCGACGGCGTGCTGCGGCAGAAGGCGGAGGCGGGAGAGATTCCCGGCGTCGTCGCCTTTGCCGCTGACAGCAACGGCATCATCTATGAAGGCGCCTTCGGCAAGCGCGACCTCGGCCGCGACGACCCGATGACCACCGACAGCGTGTTCTGGATCGCCTCGATGACCAAGGCCATCACCTGCGCGGCCGGGATGCAGCTGGTCGAGCAGGGCCGGTTGTCGCTGGATGCGCCGATCGGCACGGTGCTGCCGGACCTCGCCGCGCCCAAGGTGCTCGACGGTTTCGACGCCAATGGCGAGCCGATCCTGCGGCCGGCGAAGACCGCGATCACGCTGCGCCATCTGATGACCCACACCGCCGGCTTCTGCTACGACATGTGGAACGGCGATATGGCCACCTATGTGCAGAAGGCCGGAACGCCCGGCATCATCACCTGCAAGAACGACGCTCTCAAATTGCCGCTCGCCTCCGATCCGGGCACGCGCTGGGAATACGGCATCAACATCGATTTCGTCGGCAAGGCGGTCGAGGCCGCCAGCGGCCAGAAGCTCGACGCGTACTTGCGCGACCATCTGTTCGCGCCGCTCGGCATGGACGATACCGGCTTCAAGCTCGGTCCGTCGCAGCGCGCACGTCTGGTCGGCATGCATGCCCGCGGCGAGGACGGCAGCCTGGCGCCGATCCCGTTCGAGCTCGAGCAGGAGCCGGAATTCCACATGGGCGGCGGCGGGCTCTACGGCACGGCCGGCGACTACATCCGCTTCACCCGGATGATCCTCAACAATGGCCGCGGCAACGGCAACCAGGTGCTCAAGCCCGAGACGGTCGCGGCGATGCGCGACAACCATATCGGCGAGCTCGAGATGACGAAGATGGCCGCGGCGGTGCCCGGCGTGACCAACGACGTCGATCTCTATCCCGACATTGTCAAGAAATGGGGCTTGAGCTTCATGATCACGACGGCGCAGACCCCGGAGGGCCGCAGTGCCGGCAGCCTCGCCTGGGCCGGCCTCGCCAACACCTACTACTGGATTGATCCTGCGCGCGACGTCACCGGCGTGATCCTGATGCAGCTCCTGCCGTTCGCCGACCGGCTGTGCCTGGAGACCTTTGCCGGCTTCGAACGCGGGGTCTATGCCGGGCTCGATGCCGCGGGCGGACAGAAGGCGGCGTGATCAGATTGATAGCTCGGTCCCGCTCCGAGCGGACTCGTTGTTAGTTCGACGTCATGTCCGGGCTCGGCCAGGGCATCCTCGTCTTTCACGACGACAACTCAAGAAGCGTGCATGGCCGGGTCAATCCCGGCCATGACGGTGCAGAGATATCACGGTGCAGAGAGTGGTGTCGGAAGCGCAAGAGAACGACTGCGTGACCACAGCTTCGACCTACACCTTCAGTCCGTTCTGAGCCGCCAATTCCTTCAGCGACACCTGCGGCCTTGCACCAATGTGCTGGATCACCTCGGCGGCGGCGAGGCCGCCGAGGCGGCCGGCCATCTCATAGCCGGTCTTGCGCACCAGCCCGAACAGGAAGCCGGCGGCGAACAGATCGCCCGCGCCGGTAGTATCGACCAGGCTCTCGATCGGATGCGCCGGCACCGAGATCACGCCGTCATTCGACACCACGACGCAGCCTTGTTCGCTGCGGGTGACGATGCCGAGCGTGGCGTCCTCACGCAGCTGCTTCAGCGCGCCGTCGAAATCCGAGGTCTGGTACAGCGAATGCAGCTCGGCCTCGTTGGCGAAGACGAGATCGACGGTGCCGCCGCGCATCAGGTCGAGAAACTCCTCGCGATAGCGATCGACGCAGAACGAATCCGACAAGGTCAGCGCGACCTCGCGTCCGGCGTCATGCGCGATCGCCGCCGCCTTCACGAACGCATCCTTGGCGTCCTTCGGGTCCCACAGATAACCTTCGAGATAGATGATGCGCGCCGCCGCAATCTGCGCGGGATCGATGTCCGCGGCGGTGAGATTTTGCGCGGCGCCGAGATAGGTGTTCATGGTGCGCTCGCCGTCCGGCGTCACCAGGATGTAACAGCAGCCGGTCGCCGGGCCGTCGGCAGCGGGCACGGTATCGAAGGTGACGCCGGCGGCGCGGATATCATGCCGGTACATCCGGCCGATCTGGTCGTCCTTGACCTTGCCCACGTAAGCGGCACGCGCGCCCAGGCTGGCGAGGCCAGCGATGGTGTTGGCCCCCGAACCGCCGGACATCTCGGTGGCCGGACCCATATCGGCATAGATCGCGGCCGCGCGGGCCTCGTCGATCAGCGCCATGCTGCCCTTGGTCATGCCGTGCCGGGTGAGAAAGGCTTCATCGGCATGCACCAGCACGTCGAAGATCGCGTTGCCGATCCCGAGAACATCGTATTTCGCGTCAGTCATCCACTGGCCCCGTTTACGGCGTTTTGCAAACGCTGCGGCCTATCACAAGCGGCGCTGCTATAGAAGCCTGATGATCCGCTCATTCGTGACTGTGTTGTCAGGAACACTGGCCTCGCGCCTGCTCGGCTTCGTCCGGGATGCGCTGATGGCCGCGCTGCTCGGCGCCGGTCCGGTCGCGGACGCATTTCTCGCGGCGTTTCAGCTCGTCAACGTCGTCAGGCGATTGCTGACGGAGGGCGCGCTCAATGCAGCCCTGGTGCCGGCCTGGCTGCGAATATACCAGCAGTCTGGTAGGACACATGCGGCAGCTTTTGCCGGCCGCGTGCTCGGCACCGTCAGCGCCGGCCTGCTCGCCGCCACCTTGGTGCTGGCGCTGCTGATGCCGTTCGTGATGACCGTGCTCGCGCCGGGCTTCGCCGGTGAAGAGACGCTCACCCTGGCCGTCAACGATGCCAGGCTGATGCTGCCCTATCTCGCCTTTGCCGGCCCCTCGACGGTGCTGCTCGCACTGTCCAGCGCGCAACGACGCTTTGCGCTCGCGGCCTTCGCCCCGCTGCTGTTCAACGTGGCATTGATCAGCGTGACCATCGTGCTGCTGATGCAACATCCGGACCCTGGAAGCGCCGCGCTGCTGCTCGCCGCCACGATCGGTGTCGCCGGGCTGCTGCAGCTCGCGATGCTCGCGCGGCGAGGCCGCGACGGCCCCCTCGCCTCGCCGGTGCGCGTCACCTTCCATGGCGAAATGCGCGGCTTCTTCGCCAAGGCGCTGCCCGGCATGGTCGCCAGCGCCGGCCCGCAATTGCTCGCGGTCGGCGGCGCGGTCATCGCCTCCACCTCGCCTTCCGCGGTGTCGTGGCTGTATTTCGCCAACCGCCTGATCGAGCTGCCGCTCGGGCTCGTCGGCGTTGCCATGGGCACGGTGCTGGTGCCGGAGCTGACGCGCGCGCTGCACGAGGGCAACGAGGAGGCTCTGGCGGAGGTGCAATCGCGCGGCCTCGAGCTGACGATCGGGCTCGCGCTGCCTGCGACGCTCGGACTCATGATCCTGAACGAGCCGATCATTCGTTTGCTGTTCGAACATGGCGCATTCAGTTCGGACGATGCCGCCGCGACGGCGCAGGTGCTGACCTGGCTCGCGGCAGCGTTGCCGGCGCAGGTGCTGACCAAGGCGCTGCAGCCCGCCTTCTTCGCGCGCGAGGACACGCGGACGCCGCTGCGCGCGACGTTGATCGGATGCGGTGTCGCGATCGCGCTGGCGTTCCTGCTCGCACAATTGTTTGCGGCAAGTGGCATCGCGGCAGGGCTCGCGCTCGGTGCCTGGGCCAATGCGGCGGTCCTGATCCGGCGTGGCGCCACGCGCTTCGGTTTCGCGCTTCCCCCTGCCTCGCGGCGCCGGCTGCCGCGCATCACGTTGGCTGCGATGGTCATGGGCGCGGTCCTCTGGACCGTCGCCGGACGCTTCGCCGGCACGTGGAGCAGCAGCCATCTCGGCGCGGCCGCCCTGCTCGCCGCCCTGATCAGCGGCGCCATCATCCTCTACGGCGTGCTTCTGTTGTCCCTGGGCGCCGTAAGCTGGCGCGAAACCGTCCGGGCGATCCGGCAAAAGCCCGCCGGCGACTTGCACCTTTGAGGCGCACGTGCCAAACGACCCCAAATCCATTCATCCGGAACAGTGACCATGGCCTTCGTGGAACGGGTTTTCTCGGGCGTCCAGCCGACCGGCAACCTGCATCTCGGCAACTATCTCGGCGCGATCGTCAACTTCGTGAAGATGCAGCAGACCCACAACTGCATCTATTGCGTCGTCGACATGCACGCGATCACCATGCCGATCGATGTCTGGGGCGGCCCCGCCGAACTCGCGCGCAACACCCGCGAGGTCACCGCCGCCTTCATCGCCGCCGGCATCGATCCGAAGAAGCACATCGTTTTCAACCAGAGCCAGGTCTCAGGGCACGCGGAGCTCGCCTGGATCTTCAACTGCGTTGCGCGCATCGGCTGGCTGAACCGCATGACGCAGTTCAAGGAGAAGGCCGGCAAGGACCGTGAGAACGCATCGGTCGGTCTGTACGACTATCCGGTGCTGATGGCCGCCGACATCCTGCTGTACCGCGCCACCCATGTTCCGGTCGGCGAGGACCAGAAGCAGCATCTCGAGCTCTCCCGCGACATCGCGCAGAAGTTCAACAATGACTACGGCGACTCGATCCGCAGCCACGGCTTCGGCGACGGCCTGTTCTTCCCGCTTCCGGAACCCTTCATCACCGGTCCCGCGACGCGCGTGATGTCGCTGCGCGACGGTACCAAGAAGATGTCGAAGTCCGATGCCTCGGACTATTCGCGCATCAACCTGACCGACGATGCCGATACGATCGCGCAGAAGGTCCGCAAGGCCAAGACCGATCCGGAGCCGCTGCCGACCGAGGAAAAGGGGCTGGACGCGCGTCCCGAGGCCGACAACCTCGTCGGCATCTACGCGGCGCTGTCGGACCGCAGCAAGGCCGATGTGCTCAGGGATTTCGGCGGCGGCCAGTTCTCCAGCTTCAAGAACGCGCTGGTCGAGCTGTGCGTCACCAAGCTCGGGCCGATCGCCGCGGAGATGAAGCGCCTGACCGCCGATCCCGGCTACGTCGAGTCCGTGCTGGTCGACGGCGCCGACCGCGCCCAGGCCATCGCCGCGGAGACCATGAAGACGGCCAAGGACATCGTCGGCTTCATCCGCAAGCCCTAAGCAGCACGGCGCGCGCTCCGGAGTCGGCCTTGCGGCCGTAGCCAGGATGAGCGAAGCGACATCCTCGCTACTAGAAGCCGCACCACCGCTGTCGTTGCGGGCGCGATGGAACCCGCAGCCCTCTCCCCAACGGAGATGGGCTGTGGCAGCATCGCGGCCGGATCGACTCGCAGCAGCAGGCGGGAACGCGATGGCGGCGCAGCGGCAGAGCTACCAGACCGGCCATGCGCCGAAATGCCTGGTCGTGGTCGACGACAGCGAGGAGTGGGACCGCGCGGTCCGCTATGCCGGCCGCTGGGCGGTCCGTTCCGGCGGCCGTATCGTCATGCTGCACGTCATCGAAACGGAGGACCAGAACCAGCAATGGCTGGGGGTCGCCGATCTGATGCGGGCCGAGGCGCAGGAGCAGGCGCATGCCGAGCTCGACCAGGCCGCGGCGCTGCTGTCGGCGATCGGCGTGACCGCGCCGGAACGGGTGATCCGCGAGGGTGAGCCGACGGCGCAGATCCTGGAGACGATCGAGCACGACAGCGACATCGCGCTGCTGGTGCTCGCCGCCCATTCCGGCCCCGAGGGCCCCGGCCCGCTGGTCACCCATGTCACCAAGACGAGCGGTGCCTTCCCGATCCCGCTGGTGATCGTGCCGGGCGATCTCGGTGACGCCGATCTCGACGCTCTTTCATAGGCTTAGATCGGAAACGCCGGCCATGCCCCCTTGATCGTGCGCGCGTTCGCGCCATCTGCTATGAGGACACCACAGGCCGGCCTTGAACCGGCGCTGCCGGAGAAAACCATGTTCATCCAGACCGAAGCCACCCCCAATCCCGCCACCTTGAAGTTCATCCCGGGCCGCGTCGTGTTGCCCGCGGGCACGATGGAGTTCGGCAGCCGCGACGCCGCCGCACGCTCCCCGCTGGCCGAGCGCCTGTTCGCCGTCGACGGCGTCAGCGGCGTGTTCTACGGCGCCGATTTCATCACCGTCACCAAGAGCGGCGGTGAGTGGCAGCACCTCAAGCCGGCGATCCTCGGCGCGATCATGGAGCACTACATGTCGGGCGCGCCGCTGCTCGCCGACGGCAGCGCCGCCAATGACGAATCCGCCGACGAGGACGACGAGTTCTACGACGAGGCCGACACCGAGACGGTCGGCATGATCAAGGACCTGATCGAGAGCCGCGTCCGCCCGGCCGTAGCCAATGACGGCGGCGACATCACCTTCCGCGGCTTCAAGGACGGCATCGTCTATCTCAACATGAAGGGCGCCTGCTCGGGCTGCCCGTCGTCGACCGCGACCCTGCAGCACGGCATCCAGAACCTGCTGAAGCACTTCGTGCCCGAGGTGGTTGAAGTCCGGCCGATGTAGGAAGGCAATGGCGAATGGGGTTGGCGAACAGATCTGCGCGCTAATCAGCATTTGCCTCTGCTCACGCTGCGCTGCCGAGGGTGGCGGCCACGGCCGCCCCCACCGCATGCTCGACGGTATCTCGCTCGTCACCGCGCTCGGCGTGCCGACCGGCTTCGCCGGCGCCGCCCAGACTTGCGCCAATCGGTACTTTCGCCGGACCTGTTCGTCGCCCCCCACTGCGCTCGAACTTGACCGAGCGGAATTGGGCGTTTGAGGCTGGTCCGGATGAGGCGGCGACCCCCATGCCATCGGTGCCGAACCCGAGCACCGGCTTGCGAGCGATTGATCGCCTCGACCCGGCCCCATCGCGCCGGCATCGCCTTTGCCACCGGGATGGCGCGGCGGCCTGAACGTCGAACCGGACGATCAATCCAACAGCCCGGAAAGATTTGCTTGAATGAGCGCCAATTCAGTAGTTTGCGGTCGTGCGCCGTGATGCGTTTTTCCCGATCAGGATGTAAGAAAGCGGCAACCGACTTTATCAAAGCCCCAAAAAGGTATTCGGCGCTCCTTTCAATGTGAATCTGACCGGATGTTGATCCTCGCCATCGATACTGCCCTCGACCATTGCGCGGCTGCCGTTCTGGACACTGATTCGGCCGCGATGCGCGCCGAGGAAACGCTGCCGATGAAGCGCGGCCACGCCGAGGCGCTGATGCCGCTGATCGCGCGCGTGATGCGCCAGTCGGGCGTCGGCTTCCACGAGCTCGACCGCATCGCGGTGACGACGGGTCCTGGTAGTTTCACCGGGCTGCGCGTCGGCCTCTCCGCCGCGCGCGGCATTGCCTTGGCGGCGCACAAGCCGGTCGTCGGCGTGACCACGCTGTCCGCCTACGCGGCGCCGATCGTCAGCGAGGACCGCGCCAACCCGGTGATCTCGGCGATCGATGCCCGGCACGACCATGTCTACTACCAAGTCGTGAGCGGCAGCGGCGAGGAACTGGTCGCGCCCCAGGTCGCTGCGACAGACGACGTCCTGGCGGCCGCGCGGCTCGGCGCCCCGCACCTCGTCGGCAACGCCGCGGCGCTGCTGGCCGAGCGGTGGCCCAAGGACGCAGCCGCGCCAGTTGCGGTCGACTCGCAAGACGGGCCCGACATCGGCTGGGTCGCCTGGCTCGGCGCGGCCGCCGACCCGGCGCACGCGCCGGCGCGGCCGTTCTATCTGCGCGCGCCCGACGTCAAGCCGCCCGCCGGTGCGGCGCGTCAACCGGCGCAGACGGCCGTCTCGTCATGAACATGTTCTTCCGCTGGCTCGGCAGCCCCAAACCGTTGATCGAAGCGGCCGCGCCGCGCGACGCCGCCCGGCTCGCCCTGATCCACGCCGCCTCGTTTCACCGCGGCTGGGGCGAAGGCGAGTTCGAGGCGATGCTGGCCGAGCGCAACACCATGATCCATCGGCTGCGGCTCGGGCGGAAGCTCATCGGCTTCATCGTCTCGCGAATCGGCGCGGACGAAGCGGAAATATTGTCAGTTGCACTTGACCCAAATCAGCGCGGCCGCGGATTTTCTCGTGATCTGTTGCTGCAGCATCTCGGGCACCTCGCGGGGCGCGGGGTCCGGACGGTCTTTCTCGAAGTGGAGGAAAACAACCAGCCGGCCCGCCGACTCTATGAACGCGCCGGATTTGCGACCGTGGGCCGTCGGGAACGCTATTACCTTCAGCCCGGCGGGGAACAGTTGAATGCGCTTCTGATGCGCCGGGACTTGTCGTAACCTGCGCTTGGTGGCAGAAAGCGCATCCTTGAGGCGAGACACGATGACCTCCTTGAAAACCACGCCAGCGCTCAATTCCACCGGAATCGAGGCCCGCTGTGCCGCCACCGGCATGCGCATGACCGAGCAGCGCCGGGTCATTGCCCGCGTGCTCGCGGAAGCCTGCGACCATCCCGACGTCGAGGAGTTGTACCGGCGCTGCGTCGCCGTCGACGACAAGATCTCGATCTCCACGGTCTATCGCACCGTGAAGCTGTTCGAGGATGCCGGCATCATCGAACGCCATGATTTCCGCGAGGGCCGCGCCCGCTACGAGCAGATGCGCGACAGCCATCATGATCATCTGATCAATCTGCGCGACGGCAAGGTGATCGAGTTCACCTCCGAGGAGATCGAGAAGCTGCAGGCCGAGATCGCCCGCAAGCTCGGCTACAAGCTGGTCGATCACCGGCTGGAGCTGTATTGCGTGCCGCTCGACGAAGAGACGAATGGCTGACGCGGCGCCGGCTTCGAACCTCGATCTCGTCATTTTCGATTGCGATGGCGTGCTGGTCGACAGCGAGGTGATCTCCTGTCAGACGCACGCCGACGTGCTCAGCCTGTGCGGCTATCCGATCACGACCGAGCAGGTGTTCGCGCGGTTCCTGGGCCGCTCCCTGAAACAGGCGAAGCTCGAGGTCGAGGCCGAGCTCGGTCGTTCCCTGCCCGACGATTTCAACCCGAAACTGCAGGATCGCCTGTTCCGCGCCTTCGAGCAGGACCTCGCGGCCATCGACGGGATCGCGGAGGCGCTCGACGCCATCGACGCGCCGGTGTGCGTCGCCTCCTCCGGCTCGCATCAGCGCATGCGCGTCAGCCTTGGCGCCACCCGGCTCTACGATCGCCTCGCCCCGCACATCTTCTCATCCTCCCAAGTCGAGAACGGCAAGCCCGCGCCCGATCTGTTCCTGTTCGCGGCAGCGCAGATGAAGGCGCGTCCCGCGGCCTGCGTGGTGGTCGAGGACAGCACGGCCGGTATCCGGGGCGGTGTCGCGGCCGGCATGACAGTGCTCGGGTTTCACGGCGGCAGCCACTGCCGGCCCGGGCACGCCGACGACCTGCGAGCGGCCGGCGCCACCGTGGTTTTCGACGACATGCGGCAGTTGCCGGCGATTCTGAGCCGGCTGGCCGAGAAAAAGCCCGCGATCGCTGGATTTTCGGCCCCCTAGCCTATATCTGAGCGCGGCGCCGAATTGGGCGCGCCTCCGACCGCATGCAAGGGTTCATGACGCCGCCGCGCAAGCTGCACATCAAGTCCTATGGCTGCCAGATGAATGTCTACGATGCCCAGCGCATGGTGGACACGCTGGGGCCTGAGGGCTTCGTCGAGACCGCCGAGGCCGGCGACGCCGATCTCGTGATCCTCAACACCTGCCACATCCGCGAGAAGGCCTCCGAGAAGGTCTATTCGGAGCTCGGGCGGCTGCGGGTCGCGAAGGAGGACGCCGCGCGGGCCGGCCGGACGATGCAGATCGCCGTGGCCGGCTGCGTGGCGCAAGCGGAAGGCGAGGAGATCATCGCCCGCGCCCCCACCGTCGACGTCGTGGTCGGCCCGCAGAGCTACCACCATCTGCCGCAGCTCCTGGCCCAGGCCCGCCGCGGCGAGCGGGCGATCGAGACCGAATTCCCGGCCCAGGACAAGTTCGGCTTCCTGGCGAAGCCCAGCCGCGAGGCGATCCGCGCCCGCGGCGTCTCGGCCTTCGTGACCGTGCAGGAAGGCTGCGACAAGTTCTGCACCTTCTGCGTGGTGCCGTATACGCGCGGCAGCGAGATGTCGCGTGCGGTGACACGCATCGTCGACGACGTGACGCAGCTCGTCGACAATGGCGTTCGCGAGATCACCCTGATCGGCCAGAACGTCAACGCCTATCACGGCGAAGGCCCTGACGGCCGGCCCTGGACGCTGGGGCGGCTGCTCCATGGGATCGCCGAGATTCCGGGCGTGGCGCGGATCCGCTACTCGACCAGCCATCCCAACGACGTCGACGACAGCCTGATCGCGGCGCATCGCGATCTCGAAGCGGTGATGCCGTTCGTGCATCTGCCGGTTCAGTCGGGATCTGACCGCATCCTGAGCGCCATGAACCGCAAACACACGGCGACTGACTATCGCAAAGTCGTCGACCGTTTTCGCGCCGCCCGTCACGACATTACATTCTCTTCGGATTTCATCGTCGGGTTCCCGGGCGAGACCGAGGAAGATTTTCGCGCCACCCTCGCCCTGATCGACCAAATCGGCTACGCTGCGGCCTATTCGTTCAAGTATTCGCCGCGCCCGGGAACTCCGGCAGCGGACATGCCGGAGATGGTGTCAGCGACCGAGATGGACGAGCGATTGGAGCGCCTCCAGAGCTTGATCGACAGCCAGCAAGCAGCCTTCAACAAGGCCGCGATCGGCCAGGTCGTCGACGTGTTGTTCGAGCGGCCAGCGCGCAAGCCCGGGCAACTGGTCGGACGGACCGCGTATCTGCAGCCGGCCCACGTCATGGCGTCCGACGACATCATCGGCCAGGTTCTGCCGGTGCGGATCGACAGTCTCGAACGCTACAGCCTGCTCGGCGAACTCGTCACGGCCGCGCCGGCAGTGATCTCCCCCACGCCCCTCGTGTCCATCGGAGGCTGAGCACTTGCCCAAGAGCGCATCGGATCCGTCTTCCCTCGCTCCCAGCCGCAAGTACGACCGCGACATGTCCATGCCCCCCGAGACCCAGGTCGTCATCGATTTCGACGACAACCGTGCCGCCTCCGCCCTGGTCGGGCCTTACGGCCAGAATCTGGCCCTGGTCGAACGACGGCTCGGCGTCGTCGTCGATTCCCGCGGCAACCACATCACCATCGGCGGAACACGCGACGGCTGCGATGCCGCGCGGCGCGTGCTCGAATCGCTCTATGCGCAGGCCGTGAAGGGCCACGATCTGGCGCAGGGCGACGTCGAGGGCGCGATCCGCGCCGTGGTGGCGCAGGGCTCGCTGTTCGAGTTCGACGCCAAGAACGCCAAGAACGCGTTCGAGAGCATCAACCTGCGCAAGCGCCCGGTGCGCGCCCGCACCGCCGCGCAGGATTCCTACATCCGCGCGCTGAAGCGGCACGAGCTCGTGTTCGGCATCGGCCCGGCCGGCACCGGCAAGACCTGGCTTGCGGTCGCGCATGCGGCGCAGCTGTTCGAGCGGAAGGAAGTCGACCGCATCATCCTCTCACGCCCGGCGGTCGAGGCCGGCGAGCGGCTCGGCTTCCTGCCTGGTGACCTCCGCGAGAAGGTCGATCCCTATCTGCGCCCGATCTACGACGCGCTGTACGATCTGATGGATGCGCGCATCGTCGAGCGCGCGCTGCAGGCCGGCGAGATCGAGATCGCGCCGCTCGCCTTCATGCGCGGGCGCACCTTGACCAACGCCGCGATCATCCTCGACGAGGCGCAGAACACCACATCGATGCAGATGAAGATGTTCCTCACGCGTCTCGGCGAGAACAGCCGCATGATCATCACCGGCGATCCCTCGCAGGTCGATTTGCCGAACGGCCAGACCTCCGGACTCGCCGAAGCCGCGCGCCTGCTCGACGGTGTCGAGGGGATCGCACAGGTCCGGTTCACCGGCGAGGATGTCATCCGCCACGAATTGGTGGCGCGCATCGTCGCCGCCTATGAGGGGCCGAAAGCCCGCTGACGCGAGAGCAAGCACGCCGATGGTCGCGTCGTTCCAGCGCCATCCGCACAGATATCGACCAGGATGCCACAAAGTCCCATTCCAACGACCGAGGTGATCGTCGCAGCCGATTGCTGGCAGGACCAGCCTGACGCCGAGGACGTCATACAACGCGCCATTCTCGCCGCGGCCGAGATGGTCGATGCCGATGTCGGCGACGCCGAGATCGCCGTCATGCTGACGGACGACCAGGGCATCCGCACCCTGAACAGCAATTGGCGCGGCATCGACAAGCCCACCAACGTGCTGTCGTTTCCGGCGCTGCAGCCGACCGGACCGCGCGGCGAGGATGATGCCCCGCGCATGCTCGGCGACATCGCCATCGCCTATGAGACGATGCGGCGCGAGGCCGACGACGAACAGAAGCCGTTCGAGCATCATCTCAGCCATCTCACCGTGCACGGCTTCCTGCATCTGATCGGCTACGATCACGAGACCGATGACGAGGCCGAGGAGATGGAGGCGCTGGAGACCGAGATCCTGGCCCATCTCGGCATCCCCGATCCCTATGCCGACCGGGAACGGATGAACTGACCATGGCCGATTCCGAGCCCATCCACGACAATCCGCGCCAGACGCGCAATCTGCCGGCCGTGGTGCCGCCGGCCGAGCTCGGCCGCTCGCCGGGCGAGAACTGGCTGTTTCGCGCGCTGCGCAACCTGTTCGGCTGGAAAGGCGGCGGCTCGGTTCGCGACGATCTGCAGGTCGTGCTCGATGCCTCGACGCCCGATGACATCGGCTTCTCCGCGGTCGAGCGCACGCTCCTGCGCAACATCCTCGATTTGCACGAGCGGCGCATCGCCGACGTGATGGTGCATCGTGCCGACATCGTCGCCGTCCGGCGCGACATCACGCTCGGCGAACTGATGAGCCTGTTCGAGAGCGCATCGCATTCGCGGCTCGTCGTCTACAACGACACGCTCGACGACCCCGAAGGCATGGTGCACATCCGCGACCTGCTCGCCTTCACCACGGCGCAGGCCCGGGTCTCCGACGAGGTGAAGGCGCGGCGCAAGAAGCCGCTGCCCGCCGGCCTCGATCTCAAGGCCGTCGATCTGTCGATGCCGCTGTTCGAGGCCAATATCATCCGCAAGCTGCTCTACGTGCCGCCGTCGATGCGCGCGATCGACCTGCTGGCGCAAATGCAGGCCTCGCGCATCCACCTGGCGCTGGTCGTCGACGAATATGGCGGCACCGACGGGCTGGTCTCCATCGAGGACATCGTCGAGCAGATCGTCGGCGAGATCGACGACGAGCACGACAGCGACGAGCCGCCGGCGATCGTGCGGCAGGCCGACAACGCCTTCATCGCGGACGCCCGCGCCAGCCTCGACGACGTACGCCGGGTGATCGGCGAGGAGTTCGTGACGGGAGAGGCGGGCGAAGGGGTGGAGACGCTCGGCGGCTATCTCGTCAACCATGTCGGCCGGCTGCCGGTGCGCGGCGAGCTGATCTCCGGCCCCGGCAATTTCGAGGTCGAGGTGCTCGATGCCGATCCGCGCCGGGTCAAGCGCCTGCGCATCGCGCCGCGCAAGGAACGCCCGACGCCCCGCCCGCAGCGCGAAAGCCGGCGTCGAGACGTTGCGCCGGAAGTGACCCCGGCGGACACGGACGTCCCGGCCGAGCCGCCGCCGACAGAGGCCGGCCCTGCGCCGGTCCACGACGATAGCAGCCCGCCACGGGGCGATGGAGCCAGCTCACAGTGATCCGCCCATCGACGATTCGCGGCCTCGCCATTGGCGTTGTCCTGGCCTGGGGCTGGAAGCGTGCGGCGATCGCGCTCGCCGCCGGCGCGCTCTCGTCGCTCGCGATGGCCCCGTTCAACGCCTGGCCGGTGCTTGCGATCACCTTCCCGGTTCTGGTCTGGCTGATCGATGGCGCCGCGGCGGGACGGCGGCGCGGCATCCCGGCTGCCGCCTTCACCGGCTTCTGCTTCGGCATGGGCTATTTCGTCCCCGGCCTTTACTGGATCGGCAACGCGTTCCTGGTCGATGCCGACACCTTCGCCTGGCTGATGCCGTTCGCCGTGCTGGGCCTGCCGGCCTATCTCGCGCTGTTTCCGGCCCTAGGCTTCGCCTTGGCCCGGTTGATCTGGACGCGTGATGCAACCCGCATCCTGGCGCTCGCCGTCTGCCTGACCGCGAGCGAATGGCTGCGCGGCCACGCGCTCACCGGCTTCCCCTGGGACACGTTCGGCTATGCCCTGTCGCAGCCGCTCGCGCTGGCGCAGACGGCCTCGCTGATCGGGATCTGGGGCATGACGTTCCTGGCGATCGCGATCTTTGCCAGCCCCGCGGTGCTGATCGACGGCAAGACATGGCGTGAGCGCTGGCGGGCGCCGGCCGCGGCCGCCGCCCTGCTCGTGATGATGGGCGTGTTCGGCGCCATCCGGCTCGGCCTGCATCCGACGGCCTTCGTCGCCGACCTCAAGCTGCGGATCATGCAGCCGAACCTGCAGCAGGACGTGAAGTTCAACTATGGCGCCAAGGCCGATGTCATGCGCCGCTATCTGGCGCTGTCGGACCGCGCCTCGGGCCCGAACGCCACCGGCGTCCGGGACACCAACGTCCTGATCTGGCCGGAATCGGCGTTCCCGTTCTTCCTGACCCGCGAGGCGGACGCGATGGGCCAGATCGCCGACCTGCTGTCGCCGGGCACGGTGCTGATCACCGGTTCGGTCCGCGCCCCCGACGCGCCTCGCAACACCCCCATCACCCGGGCCTACAATTCGATCTACGTGATCGATCACGACGGCACCGTGCTGTCGGTCTA
The DNA here is from genome assembly GCF_051167875.1 of Bradyrhizobium sp. HKCCYLRH3097. NCBI lineage: Bacteria > Pseudomonadati > Pseudomonadota > Alphaproteobacteria > Hyphomicrobiales > Nitrobacteraceae > Bradyrhizobium > Bradyrhizobium sp. HKCCYLRH3097. The sequence goes on along the minus strand of NZ_JBNPTX010000001.1, from coordinate 369,033 downwards.
CGACAAGCTCCATCTGGTCCCGTTCGGCGAGTTCCTGCCGTTCCAGAATCTGCTGGAGCGGATCGGGCTCGAGCAACTCACGCGGGTGCAGGGCGGCTTCATCCCCGGCACGGCGCGACGCAACCTGGACGTGCCACACGCTCCGCGTGTTCTTCCCTTGATCTGCTACGAGGCGATCTTTCCGAGTGACAGCGTGCCGACCGAAGAACGACCGGGCTGGATCGTCAACTTGACGAACGATGGCTGGTTCGGCATTTCGACTGGGCCTCATCAGCATCTGCAGCAAGCGCAGTGGCGCGCGATCGAGCAAGGACTTCCATTAGTTCGATCTGCGAACACCGGCATCTCCGCAGTGATCGATCCCGTCGGCCGTATCGTTAAGCAATTGCCTCTCGGCGCAGAGGGCGTGCTGGATGCCGCGCTGCCTGTTGCGTTGCAGCCGACAGCCTATGCAAGGCTCGGCGACATTCCGGTTGCGATCCTGTTAGTGATCGCCCTGAGCACCGTCGTTCGCAGACGTGTTGCTCAAAAGCTTCCCTGACGACAGCAAGATCTCGATTCTTTCCGGGTCCGTAAGATTTTTTTTGACAAGCAAAACCCCAAGTGTTGACAGATAGCTGCTGCAATTCGCATTCTCGCGCGGCAGCATGAGCCGTCCAGTTCGTTGCTCGGCCGTCTTCGTTAGTACGACATGCGAACATAAATTGACGGTGTGAGCGCCTGAGGCATACTGCGACCGCCTCGTTCCGAGGCCCATTCTAAGGAGTTGAGAGATGTCGACGAAAGCGCCCAACCCTGTTGACAAGCATGTCGGCAGCCGGGTGCGGATGCGCCGTATCATGTTGGGCATGAGCCAGGAAAAACTTGGCGAGGCTCTCGGACTCACGTTCCAGCAGATACAGAAGTACGAAAAAGGCACCAATCGAGTCGGCGCCAGCCGGATTCAGCAGATCTCGGAGGTTCTGCAGGTCCCGGTCTCCTTCCTGTTCGAAGGGGTCCCGAGTGGCGGGACCAACGGTGAAGCTTTCGGCGAAGGCGCTTCGCCCGCCTATGTGTCTGATTTCCTGGCAACCTCCGAAGGACTGGCGTTGACCCGCGCATTCACGCGGATCCACGATTCGAAGCTTCGTCGCAGCATCGTCGACCTGGTCGAGCAGATCGCTGATCGTGAAGCTCCGGAAGAAGGCTAGCTGATGCGCCGGCGCTGACATTCCTATCGTGATCACTCTCATAGGAATGTCAGCGCCCTCGGGGGGCCATCAGCGGGGCACGTTTGCGGACGACGCGCTGGGCACGCTGCGTTCCGCCAGACGAATGAGCCGATAGACAGGTTGGATCACGACCAATAGAGCGCGATGGCTCCCCTTCGGGAAAGGCTATCGCGCTCTAAATCTTTTTATGCACATGTGGCCTGGAACTCCGGCGTCCCAGCCGCCAACCCGCCCAGCGACGCGCCAAGCGCGTCCACCGCCTGCTACCACTTCGTAACCATCGAGAACGATTTACAAAGCTCATGACCGCCAGCAGCAGCCCGTTCGATAGTCGCACAATTCTCGAAGGCATCCGCCAATGGGTCGAGATCGAGACCCCGACCGAGGCGCCTGATCAGGTCAACAAGCTGGCTTCCCTTGTCGCGGATGGCTATCGCGGGCTCGATGCCACGATCGAACGGATCGCCGGACGCGACGGCTGCGGCGACCACCTCGTCGCACGGTCGTCGTGGGGACAGGACGAGCCGGGCATCCTGGTCCTGAGCCATCTCGACACGGTACATCCGATCGGGTTCATCGCGCGGCTGCCGTTCGCAGTCGACGGCGACGTTGCGTACGGTCCCGGGATCTACGACATGAAGGGCGGCGCCTATCTCGCCTTTCACGCCTTTCGTCAGCTCTGCGCAGAGGGTCAAAAATCGCCCCTCGGCATTACTCATTTGTTCGTCTCGGATGAAGAGATCGGCAGCCCGACCTCGCGCGCGCTGATCGAGGAGGAAGGCCGCAAGGCCAAATACGTCCTCGTCACCGAGCCGGCGCGCGACGGCGGCAAGATCGTGACCGGACGCAAGGGCGTGGCGCGGTTCGACGTGGCAATCCGCGGCGTGCCCGCGCACGCTGGCGCGCGTCCACAGGATGGACGCAGTGCGATCCGCGAACTCGCCAACGTCATCCATGCGCTCGAAGCGCTCAACGACCCCGCCCGCGGCATCACCGTGAATGTCGGCGTCGTGCGCGGCGGCACCCGTCCCAACGTGATCGCTGAGGAAGCTTATGCCGAGGTCGATGCACGGCTGCCGACGCCTGCCGATGCCGAAGAAATCCTGCCCAAGATCCTGGGGCTGACCTCGCGCAGCGATGGCGTCACGGTCGAAGTGAGCGGCGAGGTGAACCGGCCGCCTTACGTCAAGGGCAACGCCGGCGCCGCCCTGTTCGAGCATGCGAAATCCCTGGCCGACGAGATCGGCTTCGAGCTGGTCGACACCTATACCGGGGGCGGTTCGGACGGCAATTTCACCGCACCGTTCACGGCGACGCTCGATGGGCTCGGCGTCGATGGCAAGGGCGCGCATACGCATTACGAGCAGATGTACATCTCCTCGATCGAGCCGCGGACAAGGCTGCTCTACCGTCTCTATCAAACCCTGCGATGAGCCCCGCGATCAACATGCCCGTCGACGACGATCACACCGGCACCGAGGCCCTGCACGGCCAGGGCTCGTTCTTCGGCCGGCGCAAGGGCCACAAGCTGCGGGCGCATCAGGCCGGCCTGGTCGACAACCTGCTGCCGCACCTCGCGCTCGATCTCGCCGCGCCCGCGGAAGCCGTGCTGCCCACGCTGTACGATCCGCCGGTCGACGCGCTGCGGCTGGAGATCGGGTTTGGCGGCGGCGAGCATCTTGCCGCCGAAGCGAAGGCGTGTCCGACCACCGGCTTCATCGGCTGCGAGCCCTATGTCAACGGCATGGCCAAGATCCTGTCGGCCATCGAGGCCGACAACATCGGCAATATCAGGCTGGTGGCGGGCGACGCCGCCGAGCTGTTGGCCTGGCTGCCGCCGCAGTCGCTGCAGCGCATCGACCTGATCCATCCCGATCCCTGGCCGAAGCGGCGGCACTGGAAGCGGCGTTTCGTGCAGGATGCGACGATCGCAGCGATGGCGCGCGTCCTGAAGCCCGGCGGCGAGTTCCGCTTCGTCAGCGACATCGCCGACTATTGCGCCTGGACGCTGTGGCATCTGCTGCGTTCGCCGGAGTTCGCCTGGACGGCCGAGCGCGCCGACGACTGGCGTCTGCCCTGGCTGGGCTACACCATGACGCGCTACGGGCGGAAGGCCACGCGCGAAGGCCGCGTCGCCAACTATCTGATCTTCAGCCGGCGCTGACCGCTGCGCCGGCGAGGTCACTCAGTGTCGTGTCTTCCAGAACGCGACGACGCGTTCGGCGGTCGATGGCAGCAGGCGCGCGTAGTTGACCCTGATCGCATCGATATCGCGCGGCGCCGGCACGCGTTTCGGTCCGAGGCGCAGCAGGATCAGTGCGTGCACGGTGCGCCAATCGAGCCCGATCATGCGCCCCAGGATCAGCAGCGGATCGTGACGATCGCCCGACACCAGCCGGTCGAGCGTCGCGATCTTCAATCCCGTCATTGCGGCGAGCGCCGCGATGACCTCCTCGTATTTGTGCTCGGATGCGAAGCCGAACAACGCCGACTGGTCCAAGGCACCGGCTTCATACAGCGACAGGATGGTCCGCTGCGCCGGCACGAAATCGCGCGTGCTATGCGCTGTACGCTCCGCATCGGCGAGTTCGGCGAGAGCCTGCCTGATCCTCGCCTGCTTGTCCGGCGGCACGACATCGAACAGCCGCCGCCTGATGACATCGAGCGAGCCGGCCAGCAGTTGTTTCAGATGATCGTCGGAAACATCTGCGCGCCGGCCGACCGTGAGCGTCAGCACGCCGTCTGAACTCGCGCGGTGGATCAGCGCGGCATAGCCGCGCGGGGAAAATGCTGCGCCGTCATTGGCAGCGGTCCGCCGCACCACGTCGCGATCACCTCGGCGCACCAGCACATCGGTCGTATCGGCCGATAGGCGCGTCCGCTCTGCCATCGCGAGCAAATGACCCTGGCTCTTGTCGCGCGCAATAGCGATGAGCACGGGATCGTCGAGCACGAGCGAACGGCGCAACAGCGGACCCGCCACCGCAACCTCGTCGTCGCGCGCCAGCCGGCTGACGACGGCACGGGGCGCCTTGAGGAGCCGCGACAACCGCTCCGCCAGATCGATCCGCGTCGGCAGATCCGCGAACGGGACCAGATCGATCAGGAGACCGTCGAACAGATTGATATGCTCGGGACGCAGCTTCGTCGCATCCTCGAAGAACAGGTCGGCGATGCGGCGCGTGGCCTCGAGGCCGCGTTCAGCATTGCCCTGCCTGACGATCCCGCCGAGGCCGGGGATCAGCGCGGTTGCCGGGGTCATGGACGTCTACTCGATACGCAACACGCCACGTTTCGGTGCGCTCCACTCCGTGCGGCACGACGACGGGGGCGAAAAGCACGAACTCAGCTCATTTTTAAGCGATCTTGGTGAATGAAGGGTTAGACCCTGCGGCATTCGGCCGTTCCCGGTCAGGGAAAACGATCCGATCCGCAGTCCGGGCGCGGAGCAAATTCCCAGTTCCAGGCGCCGTTTGAGGCGACACGACCCTTGCCGTCAGGCGGCAAAGCGGCTATATGAGCGCCATCAAACATCATCTCATATACGATCGCGTAGTGAGGGTGGGCCCTTCCGGACCCGCTCTTTTTTGTTACCTGGATCGCTCCGCCACGGGCGGGATCGGTCCGGTGAGCGCGATCGAACAGGCCCGACGGCCCAACCAAGCAAGACACGCGATCGACGCCTCGATGACGGAACCTACGTTCGCAACCGCTGACACCGACCTCCTGACCGAGCCCCGCCTCGTCGTCGAGCCGGGCGTCGCGGCGCGCGTGGCGGCGGTGGCCGACCCGGTGCTGCAGGGAATGGGGTACCGCCTGGTGCGGATCCGCATTTCGGGCGAAGGTGGTTGCACGGTCCAGGTGATGGCCGAGCGTCCCGACGGCACGATGCAGATCGAGGATTGCGAGGCGGTGTCGCGGGCGCTGTCGCCGGTGCTGGACATCGCCGATCCGATCGACCGTGCCTATCGGCTCGAGATCTCCTCGCCGGGCATCGACCGGCCGCTGGTCCGCCGCTCCGATTTCGAACGTCACATCGGTCATCTCGTCAAGATCGAGATGGCGGTGGCACATCAGAACCGCAAACGCTTCCGCGGCATCATCGCCGGCGTCGAAGGCGACGGCGTGCGCATCACCCGCGATGACGTGGCCAAGGACCAGGAGCCGGATGTCGTGCTGCCGATGGCCGACATCGGCGACGCCAAGATGGTGCTGACCGACGAGCTGATCGCCGAATCCATGCGCCGCGGCAAGGCGGCCGAGCGCGAGAAGAAGCGCGAGCTTGGAATCGTCCCACCGCTGGCGCCGCACGCCAAGCCGGCGGCCCAGGCGAAGCCCAAGCCGAAGCCGAAAGCAAAAGACGACAAGCCGGCCAAGAAGCCGCTGCCGACCAATACCAAGAAACATCGCCTCGCCGCCGATCGCGCGCGCAGAGGCGAGATCGATCCTGATTAGAGGAGATTTGAGCCATGGCCGTCAGCGCCAACCGGTTGGAACTGCTGCAGATCGCCGACGCCGTCGCGCGCGAGAAGTCGATCGACCGCGGCATCGTGATCGCCGCGATGGAAGACGCGATCGCCAAGGCCGCCCGCGCCCGCTACGGCAGCGAGACCGACGTTCATGCCGAGATCGATCCGAAGAAGGGTGAGCTGCGGCTGTCGCGCCACATGCTGGTGGTCGAGAAGGTCGAGAACCCCTCCAACCAGATCTCGCTGGATGATGCGCGCCGCGCCAACCCGGGCGCGCAGATCGGCGACACCATCGCCGACACCCTGCCACCGCTGGAATATGGCCGCATCGCCGCGCAGTCGGCCAAGCAGGTCATCGTGCAGAAGGTGCGCGAGGCCGAGCGCGACCGGCAGTACCAGGAGTTCAAGGACCGCATCGGCGACATCGTCAATGGCGTCGTCAAGCGCGTCGAATATGGCAGCGTGATCCTCGACCTCGGCCGCGGCGAGGCGATCATCCGCCGCGACGAGATGCTGCCGCGCGAGGTGTTCCGCAACGGCGACCGCGTCCGCGCCTACGTCTTCGACGTCCGCCGCGAGACCCGCGGCCCGCAGATCTTCCTGTCGCGCACCCATCCGCAGTTCATGGCCAAGCTGTTCGCGCAGGAGGTGCCGGAAATCTATGACGGCATCGTCGAGATCAAGGCGGTCGCCCGCGATCCCGGCTCGCGCGCCAAGATCGGCGTCGTCTCCCGCGACTCCTCGGTCGACCCGGTCGGCGCCTGCGTCGGCATGCGCGGCTCGCGCGTGCAGGCGGTGGTGAACGAGCTGCAGGGCGAGAAGATCGACATCATTCCGTGGTCGCCTGACATCGCGACCTTCGTGGTCAACGCGCTGGCGCCGGCCGAAGTCGCCAAGGTCGTCATCGACGAGGACCGCGAGCGCATCGAGGTCGTGGTGCCCGACACCAACAACCAGCTCTCGCTGGCGATCGGCCGCCGCGGCCAGAACGTCCGCCTCGCCTCGCAGCTGACCGGCTGGGACATCGACATCCTGACCGAGCAGGAGGAATCCGAGCGCCGCCAGGCCGACTTCGAGAATTCCACCCGCGTGTTCATGGAATCGCTGAACGTCGACGAGGTCGTCGGCCAGCTGCTGGCGTCCGAAGGCTTCACCTCGGTCGAGGAGCTCGCTTTGGTCGACCTCAAGGATCTCGCCGGCATCGAGGGCTTCGACGAGGAGACCGCGACCGAGCTGCAGACCCGCGCCCGCGAATTCCTCGAGCAGCAGGAAGCCGAGCTCGAGGCCAGGCGCAAGGAGCTCGGCGTCGAGGACGCGGTGAAGGACGTGCCCGGCGTCACTACCAAGATGCTGGTCAAGTTCGGCGAGAACGACATCAAGACGGTCGAGGACCTCGCGGGCTGCGCGACCGACGATCTGGTTGGCTGGACCGAGCGCAAGGAGGGTGGCGAAGCCACCAAATTCCCCGGCATTCTCGACGGTCTCGATATCTCCCGCGACGATGCCGAGGCCATGGTCATGCAGGCCCGCGTCAAGGCCGGCTGGGTCAGTGAGGCTGACCTCGCCAAGGCCGAAGCCGAACCCGAGAATGAGGACGAAACGACCGAAGGACAGCCCGCCTGACCCGCTTGGCTCGCCCCATGGACACCACGATGACCCCCACCCTGACCCAGCTCGCTTGAGATGAGGAGCCGCATCACCGCATGCTCGCTTTGGCCGACCCCGAGCTCGACAATGGACCGCGGACCGAGAAGTCCGCGACCATGCGCATGTGCGCGGTCAGCCGCGAAGTGCGGCCGATCGGCGAGCTGATCCGCTTCGTCGTCGGCCCGTCGGGCGAGGTCGTGCCCGACATCAAGCGCAAGCTGCCCGGACGGGGCCTGTGGATCACCGCCTCGCGCCAGGCGGTTGCGGAGGCGGTGCGGCGTCACCATTTCAGCCGGGGCTTCAAGACCAACGTCCGCGTCCCGCCAACCCTTGTCGAAGACCTGGAAGCCTTGCTGGCCCGCAGCGCGATCGAAGCGCTGGGGATTGCCGCCAAGGCCGGTCAGGTCGTCTCCGGTTTCTCCAAGGTGGAAGCGGCGCTGTCGCAGCGGCCATCACGGTCGACATTGGCAGCCCTCGTCCATGCCGCGGACGGCGCAGCCGACGGGATCCGCAAGCTCGACGCGCTGGTGCGGCCGAACGACGGGGGTCAGGACCAAGCCCCGACGATTCCGATCATCTGCTGTCTCACTTCGGCAGAATTGGATTTGGCACTTGGGCGCTCAAATGTGATACATGCTGCCGTGCTCGCAGGCCCGGCGAGCAGGACATTCCTGTCGCGCAGCCAGACACTGGTCCGATACCGGTCGGCCGACGCTGACAAGATTGCCGGAACCGCGGCCACGAAATCTGCTTCGACTTCGAAGACATAGCACTTTGAAGCCATAGCTACGAAGACATCGCGACGATTGCACGAATGAGACGGTGCGGTAGCCCGCACGCTGGTAACGAGATTAGGACGACTGAATGGCCGACAACAACACTCCGGGCGACAAGAAACTGAGTGTCCCGAGCAAGACCTTGACGCTGAAGCCGCGCGTCGAGACCGGCACGGTACGCCAGAGCTTCCCACATGGCCGGAGCAAGCAGGTGGTGGTCGAGAAGCGCGGCAAGCGCCGCGTCGGCGATGGGGGGCCCGATGCGCCGCATGCGCCGGAGCCGACCGTCGCCAAGGCGCCGCCGCCCCCGCCATCGCCGCGCTCATCCGGACCGCGCCCATCCGGCTCGTCGCAGCGCGGCGGGTCCGGCGTCGTGCTCCGCACCCTGACCGAGGACGAGCGCTCGGCGCGCGCCAGCGCGCTGGCCGATGCCCGCGTGCGCGACATCGAGGAACGCCGCCAGGCCGAAGAGGAAGCCCGCCGCCGCGCCGAGCGCGAAGCCGCCGAACGCGCCGAGCGCGAGGCTGCCGAGGCGCGCCGCAAGGCCGAGGAAGAGCGGCACCGTCACGAAGAGGAAGCCAAGCGCAAGGCCGAGCTCGAAGCCAAGAAGCGGTTCGGTGAAGGCGAGGCGCCCCGTCCGGCGACATCCGCGCCCCAGCCCGCCGCAGCCGCACCGGCCCGCTCGACGCCCGCCCCCGGCAGGCCCGTCGGCGCACCGGGCAGCCGGCCCCAGCAGATTGGTGGTCCGAGCTCGCGGCCCGGTGGCGCTCAGCCGGCGGGCGCACGCCCGGCCGGCGCCCGTCCTGCCGCCGGCGGTCCGCTCGGCCGCGCGCCGGCGGCGGTTGCCGCCGGTCCGGACGAGGATGAGGGTCCGCGCCAGATCCGCAGGGGTCCCGGCGGAGCCGCACGTCCCGCGCCGCCGCCGAAGACCACGCACAAGCCGGGCCCGCAGAAGCAGCGCGGCCGCCTGACGGTGGTCACGGCGCTCACGGCCGACGATGTGCGCGAGCGCTCGATCGCGTCGTTCCGCCGCCGCACGCAGCGCCTGAAGGGCCATGCCGCCAACGAGCAGAAGGAGAAGCTCGTCCGCGAGGTGACGATTCCGGAAGCCATCACCATCCAGGAGCTGGCGAACCGCATGTCGGAGCGCGCGGTCGACGTGATCCGTCTGCTGATGCGCCAGGGCGCGATGCACAAGATCACCGACGTGATCGATGCCGACACCGCGCAGCTCATCGCGGAAGAACTCGGCCACACCGTCAAGCGCGTCGCCGCCTCGGACGTGGAGGAGGGCCTGTTCGACGTCGTCGACGATTCGACCGACACCGAGCCGCGCTCGCCGGTCGTCACCGTCATGGGCCACGTCGACCACGGCAAGACCTCGCTGCTCGACGCGCTGCGCCACGCCAATGTGGTCTCGGGTGAAGCCGGCGGCATCACCCAGCACATCGGCGCCTATCAGGTGACCGCGCCGGATTCCGGCAAGAAGATCACCTTCATCGACACGCCCGGCCACGCCGCGTTCACCGCGATGCGCGCCCGCGGAGCCAAGGTCACCGACATCGTCGTGCTGGTGGTCGCGGCCGATGACGGCGTCATGCCGCAGACGATCGAGGCGATCAACCACGCCAAGGCGGCGAAGGTGCCGATGATCGTGGCGATCAACAAGATCGACAAGCCCGACGCCCGTCCCGAGCGCGTCCGCACCGAGCTGCTCCAGCACGAGGTTCAGGTCGAATCGCTGGGCGGCGAGGTCGTCGACGTCGAGGTGTCCGCCAAGAACAAGACCAATCTCGATCGTCTGCTCGAGATGATCGCGTTGCAGGCGGACATCCTCGACCTCAAGACCAATTCGGATCGCCCGGCCGAAGGCACCGTGATCGAAGCCAAGCTCGATCGCGGCCGCGGTCCGGTCGCCACCGTGCTGGTTCAGCGCGGCACCTTGCGGGTCGGCGATATCATCGTCGCCGGCGCCGAGATGGGCCGCGTCCGCGCGCTGATCTCGGACCAGGGCGAGACGCTGCAGGAGGCAGGCCCGTCGGTGCCGGTCGAGGTGCTCGGCTTCAACGGTCCGCCGGAAGCTGGCGATCGTCTCGCCGTCGTCGAGAACGAAGCCCGTGCCCGCCAGGTCACCAGCTACCGCGCGCATCAGAAGCGCGAGAACGCGGCAGCCTCGATCTCCGGCATGCGCGGTTCGCTCGAACAGATGATGTCGCAATTGAAGACTGTGGGCCGCAAGGAATTCCCGCTGATCATCAAGGCCGACGTGCAGGGCTCGCTGGAAGCCATTCTCGGCTCGCTGGAGAAGCTCGGCACCGAGGAGGTCGCCGCCCGCATCCTGCATGCCGGCGTCGGCGGCATCAGCGAGTCCGACGTCACGCTGGCCGAAGGCTTCAACGCCGCGATCATCGGCTTCTCGGTGCGAGCCAACAAGGAAGCGGCCGCACTCGCCAAGCGCAACGGCATCGAGATCCGCTACTACAACATCATCTACGACCTCGTGGATGACGTGAAGAAGGCGATGAGCGGTCTCCTGGCCCCCACGCTTCGGGAAACCATGCTCGGCAATGCGCAGATCCTGGAGGTGTTCAACATCTCCAAGGTCGGCAAGGTCGCCGGCTGCCGCGTCACCGACGGCACTGTCGAACGCGGCGCCAATGTCCGCCTGATCCGCGACAACGTAGTCGTTCACGAGGGCAAGCTGTCGACCCTGAAGCGCTTCAAGGACGAAGTGAAGGAAGTGCAGGCCGGCCAGGAATGCGGCATGGCCTTCGAGAGCTACGGCGACATGCGTGTCGGCGACGTCATCGAGTGTTATCGCGTGGAGACCATCCAGCGCTCGCTGTAAGTCCGAATCCTACAGAGCGCTGCAATTCGAGCGAGCAGCGATTCCGTGAACATGCGGAATCGCTGCGCCTCTTGAACTTAACGAAGCGTCGTTGAACTCAATCAGAATGATCCTCTCGCCCGTGCTCACGCCGGGCGACGATCCATTGGATTTTTGAAAAATGCCTCGCCATCACCAGAGGGGAAGCGCCGCTTCCGGCGGCTCGCAGCGTCAGTTGCGCGTGGCCGAGACCGTGCGTCACGCTGTCGCCGACATTCTCAGCCACGGTGACGTGCACGACCCGGACCTGGAGGGACACATCATTACGGTGCCCGAAGTCCGCATGTCGCCCGATCTGAAGCTCGCCACGATCTACATCATGCCGCTCGGCGGACAGGATACGGACGTGGTGCTCACGGCGCTGGAGCGCAACAAGAAGTTCCTGCGCGGCGACATCGCGCGGCGCGTTAACCTGAAATTTGCACCTGACATCCGCTTCCGCGTCGACGAGCGATTCGACGAAGCGGAACGGATCGAGAAATTACTGCGAACACCCGCGGTGCAGAGAGACCTCAATTCGGATTCGGAAGAGAGCTGATGACCATTCCCCCCGAAACCGGCACTGTCGACGCGCCGAGCGCCGAACCGACCGCGGCCAAGACGATCCATTCTGCCGACGGACGCCCGCCGCGCGACAACAACGATCCGCGCAACAAGCCGCGCCAAGGGAACGGTCAGGGCAACCAGCCGCGCCGCGATCGTCGCGACGTCCATGGCTGGGTCGTGCTCGACAAGCCGATCGGCATGACCTCGACCCAGGCCGTGGCGGTGGTGAAGCGCCTGTTCCAGGCCAAGCGCGCCGGCCATGCCGGCACGCTCGATCCGCTCGCCTCCGGCGGCCTGCCGATCGCGCTGGGCGAAGCCACCAAGACGGTTCCCTTCGTGATGGACGGCCGCAAGCGCTACCGCTTCACCGTGACCTGGGGCGAGGAGCGCGATACCGACGACACCGAAGGACGGGTCGTCGAGACCAGCGACGGCCGGCCGGATGCCGCGGCGATCCGGGCGCTGCTGCCGCAATTTACCGGCCGGATCGAGCAGACGCCGCCGCGCTATTCCGCGATCAAGATCCAGGGCGAGCGCGCCTATGATCTCGCCCGCGACGGCGAGGTCGTCGAGCTCCAGCCGCGCCCGGTCGAGATCCATGAACTGACCCTCGTCGACCAGCCCGACCCCGACCATTCGGTATTCGAGGCGGAATGCGGCAAGGGAACCTATGTCCGGGCGCTGGCCCGCGACATGGGCCGCCTCCTCGGCTGTTACGGCCATATCAGCGCGCTCCGACGGACCCTGGTGGGCCCGTTTACCGAGAACGACATGATTCCGCTGGAACAGTTGGAGGCTTTGTGCAATAGAGCCGCGTCCGGTGAGGGAAGCCTCGCCGACGCACTCCTGCCCGTTGAGACCGCGCTGGACGACATCCCGGCACTGGCCGTCACTCGGGCTGATGCGGCAAGGCTCCACAGGGGCCAGGCCGTTTTGTTGCGCGGACGGGATGCGCCCAATAGTAGCGGCACAGTCTATGTCACGGTCGCAGGCCGCCTTCTGGCGCTTGCCGAAATTGGCAATGGCGAACTCATCCCCAAGCGCGTGTTCAACCTGACCGGACTGACTGCCAGCTCCGGTCGCAACGAAAGAGACTGACGATGTCGGTGACCGCAGAGCGCAAGGCGGAAATCATCAAGGCGAACGCCACCAAGGCCGGTGATACCGGTTCTCCCGAGGTGCAGGTTGCGATCCTGTCGGAACGCATCAACAACCTGACCAGCCATTTCAAGACCCACGGCAAGGACAACCACTCCCGCCGCGGCCTCCTGAAGCTGGTGTCGACCCGCCGTTCGCTGCTGGACTATCTGAAGAAGAACGACGAGGCGCGCTACAAGGCGCTGCTCGAGAAGCACAACATCCGTCGTTGAGCTTCGCGTTGGAATGGGCGCGCGCGGTATTGCGCGCGTTGATGGCATGATGCCGAGGACGCCGCTTCGATCGCGGCGTTCGCGAGTCCGGGATCGTGCGGTCCGGCTGGGTCTGGAAAGAGGCAGATACGCTCTTCGCCTGATCCTGCCCGGACCATGCAGTACGCCTCAGCAGCAATCCGGCCGCTGGGCGTAACGGGCAAGGTGCCCGTTATTTACGAGAAGGATGGACGCCATCCGAAATAAGAAAACCATGGCAGGATCGCAGGGCGCTGATCGTTTTCCAGCGCCCTGCAATCTTGCGCATGGTTTTTTTGTTTCCGGGGAGTCCGCCTTCGATCATCTCATGAAAGAAGATACCCATGTTTACCAAGCATTCCGTCGAGATCGACTGGGGTGGGCGTCCGCTCAGGCTGGAAACCGGCAAGATCGCCCGCCAGGCTGACGGCGCCGTCGTCGCCACCTATGGCGAGACCGTCGTGCTCGCGACCGTCGTCGCCGCCAAGGCGCCGCGCGAGGGCGTCGACTTCCTGCCCCTGACCGTCGACTATCAGGAAAAGACCTACGCCGCGGGCCGCATTCCCGGCGGCTATTTCAAGCGCGAGGGCCGTCCGACCGAGAAGGAGACGCTGGTCTCCCGCCTGATCGACCGCCCGATCCGCCCGCTGTTCGTCGATGCCTGGCGCAACGAGACCCAGGTGATCGTGACCGTGCTGTCGCACGACATGGAGAACGATCCGGACATCGTGGCGCTCGTCGGCGCGTCGGCCGCCCTGACCTTGTCGGGCGTTCCGTTCAAGGGTCCGATCGGCGCGGCCCGCGTCGGCTTCGCCAATGACGAATACATCCTCAATCCGACCCTCGACGAGATGGCCGACACCCAGCTCGACCTGGTCGTCGCCGGCACCTCGGACGCCGTGCTGATGGTGGAATCGGAGGCCAAGGAGCTCAACGAGGACATCATGCTCGGTGCGGTGATGTTCGGTCACCGTCACTTCCAGCCGGTGATCAACGCGATCATCGAGCTCGCCGAGAAGGCCGCCAAGGAGCCGCGCGACGTCGCGATCATCGACAACGGCGCGATCGAGAAGGAGATGCTCGGGATCGCCGAGCAGGACCTGCGCAACGCCTACGCGATTCCGATCAAGCAGCAGCGCTATGCTGCCGTCGGCGCCGTCAAGGAAAAGGTGATGGCCTACTTCTTCCCCGAGGGGCAGGAGCCGAAATACGACAAGCTCCGGATCGCCGCCGTGTTCAAGGAGCTCGAGGCCAAGATCGTCCGCTGGAACATCCTGGACACCGGCAAGCGCATCGACGGCCGTGACGCCAAGACGGTGCGCAACATCGTCTGCGAGGTCGGCGTGCTGCCCCGCGCCCACGGTTCGGCGCTGTTCACCCGCGGCGAAACCCAGGCGCTGGTCGTAACCACGCTCGGCACCGGCGAGGACGAGCAGTACATCGACGCGCTGTCGGGGACGTACAAAGAGACGTTCCTGCTGCACTACAACTTCCCGCCCTACTCCGTCGGTGAGACCGGCCGTCTCGGCGGCACCAAGCGCCGTGAGATCGGCCACGGCAAGCTCGCCTGGCGCGCCATCCACCCGGTGCTGCCGCCGCATCACGAGTTCCCCTACACCACGCGCGTGGTGTCGGAGGTGACCGAGTCCAACGGTTCGTCGTCGATGGCCACCGTCTGCGGCTCCTCGCTGGCGCTGATGGATGCAGGCGTGCCGCTGAAGCGGCCGACTGCGGGCATCGCGATGGGTCTGATCCTGGAAGGCAGCCGCTTCGCCGTGCTGTCCGACATTCTCGGCGACGAGGACCATCTCGGCGACATGGACTTCAAGGTTGCGGGCACCGAGAGCGGCATCACCTCGCTGCAGATGGACATCAAGATCGAGGGCATCACCGAGGAGATCATGCGGGTTGCGCTGGGCCAGGCCCGCGAAGGCCGCATCCACATCCTGGGTGAGATGTCCAAGGCGCTGACCGCCGCGCGCGCCGAGCTCGGCGAATACGCGCCGCGCATCGAGACCTTCAAGATCCCGACCGACAAGATCCGCGAAGTGATCGGCACCGGCGGCAAGGTGATCCGCGAGATCGTCGAGAAGACCGGCGCCAAGGTCAACATCGAGGACGACGGCACCGTGAAGGTCGCCTCCAACGACGGCGAGGCGATGAAGGCCGCCATCAAGTGGATCAAGTCGATCGCCTCCGATCCGGAGGTCGGCCAGATCTATGACGGCACCGTCGTCAAGGTGATGGAGTTCGGCGCCTTCGTGAACTTCTTCGGTACCCGCGACGGCCTCGTGCACATCTCGCAGCTCGCCGACAAGCGCGTGCAGAAGACCACCGACGTCGTCAAGGAAGGCGACAAGGTCAAGGTCAAGCTGCTCGGCTTCGACGACCGCGGCAAGACCCGGCTGTCGATGAAGGCGGTCGACCAGACCACCGGCGAGGATCTCGAGGCCAAGCAGAAGGACGCGCCCGCCGAGGCGCGCGAAGCCGCCGGCGAGTAAAGCCGGGGCACCATTCGAGTGAAACACAAAGGGCGGCTTTCGAGCCGCCCTTTTTTGTTGTCCTATTGGTCGCGCACCCTCGCGCGTCCCGGGTCACGGCTGCGGATGCAGAGGCCGTCACCCCGCTTAAGGTCACCCACATGCACCATCCTATCATCCGCCCTGCCCGCCCGGACGAATACGACGCCGTCGCCAGGCTCTGGATGGAGAGCTGGTGTTCGACGGGCCTGGAAACGCAGAGCGAGAGGCTGCTCGCGGTCCTCAGGGAGCGCGTGCCGCGCGAAGTCGCCGGCGGTTGGAGCCTGTATGTCGCCGACGACCGCGGCGGCCTCGCGGCGATGCTCGCGATCAACGTCCCCACGCTCTATCTCGACCAGCTGATGATCGCCCCGTCCCATCAGGGCCGCTCGCTCGGCCGCCGGCTGCTCGCCTTCACCCGCGAGCTGCTCCCCGACGAAGTGTGGCTGCGCTGCGCGAAGGGCAACGACAAGGCGTGGCGCTGGTACGAGCGCGAGGGCTTCGTGCTGGAAAAGGAGGAAGCTGACCCGCTGCACGGCCGGATCATGAAATATTATCGCTGGAAGCGTGACGGTCAGGCGGCGGCCTCCTGATCGCAGAGCGTGCAAGCGCAAATCTTGCGCGTGGCGACCGGAAACCGTTGCGTGCGCCTTCGCAGGCGAACTAAGTTCGAGTTCCCGACGACCTTGCATTCTCGAACCGTCCCCATGTCCGTGCCGCTCCTGCCGATCCGCCGCCTTGCGCTCGTCGTCCTCGCCGCTGCCTTCGCAACCGGGGCTTGGGCCCAGGCTCCGTCAGCAACGGCGCCCAAGGCCGCCCCCGCGGCCAAGAAACCCTCCGGAAAGACAAAGGCGATGGCGAAACCAGGCGCCATCGAAAGCGGTCCGTGCCGTCTTGGCGTCATTGCCGCACTCGGCGACCAGCTCGCCGTCAGCAAGTTCGGCCTCACCGTGTTTGAAATCGAAGAGGACGAAGTCACGTTGCCGGGATGGGGACTGGACGACCTCGCCATGGCGCGCGTGCGCGCGGCCACCGGCGGCGACCCGGCCGTGCACAGGATCGGCTATCCGAAAGGCGCGTTCGAGCCGTACTACCATCCGACGTCGCGCTTCCTGCCCGATCCGAAGGAGAGCCTGGCCTCGATCGTGCGCAACGTCACCACGAATGCCAACTGCGCACGCTACCTCGTCGTCACCAGGTTCGAGACGACCATTCCCAACACCACCCTGAGGCTCAGAGGCATCGGCGCCTACAATCAGGGGGTCGGATCGATCCTCAGGCACTCGCATCTGTTTGCGAACGTCAACATCACGCTCATCGACGGCCAATCCTACGAGAAGATCAGCTCGTTCTCGGCGGATACCGGCGCCAGGCTGGCCGAGACCATGAGGCTCACCGAGGATCCTCTCAACAAGCTCAACAATGCCGACTTCCCCGAGCCTCTCGCGGCTGCGGCCTCCAGCACCGTCCTGCGCGAGCGGCTGCGCACCCTGGTCGCGGCGAAGCTCGATCGCGACCTGCCGAGCTATCTGAAGATCGAATGATGCCGTCGCCCGCGTTCACACGGTTCGAACGAGCTTCATTGGCCCAATCCTCTCCCTTATGCGACGAGCTCTCCCAGTGACAATCTCTCGCCGACTGGCGCCGCTGTTCATGGCCGTGATCTGGTCATGCACCAATGCCCTGGCGCAATCGGCGCCGGCGCCGCTGAATGCCAAAACAACGCCAAAGACCGCGGGCACCGCTGCCAAGGCAGCCAAGCCCAACGCAGCCAAGCCGACGACGGCCCTCCGCGAGGGCGGACCGTGCGAGGTCGGGGTGATCGCCGCGCTCGGCGATGTCTTCACGGTGCAGAAGAACGGCATGACCCGCCTGGGCAACGAGTACGCCGAAGTGCCGGTGTCCTGGGGTTTCGACGACATCGTCTACACGCGTGTGAAGGCAGCCGCGGGTGATAGCGGGATCCGCCGCATCAGCGTCCCCAGGGGCGCATTCGATCCGTTCTATCAGTCGCCACCGGTCAAGGCCGAGAACGGGAAGCTCACGCCCATCGTCAGGAAGGTGGCCGGCACGGCAGGGTGCGCTCGCTACCTCGTGATCACCCGCCGGACCGACAGCGAACCCTCGACAAACGACGAGGTTACCGGCGTCGGTGTCATCAACCGGGGCGAGGGATTCGGCCGGATCAGCCACGTCTTCACCATGATCGATATCCAGCTCTATGACGGCGCGACGTTCGAGACGCGCGAGCCTGCCACGAGCTCCAGATCGCTGCTCTCACGGCTGACGTCCGGCGTCGGACCGCCGTCTCACGCCGGGGACGTCGACAACTCCGCATTCCCCGCTTCGCCGCCGGAGGCTGCGAACAACAATGTGCTGCGCGACATGGCGCGTTCGATGCTCAAATTCCGGCTCGACCAGCGCTTGCCGGCCTATTTCGGGCGCGAATAGAACGACGAGCTCGGCGCGTCACAGCCTGATCTTCAGCACCGCGTGGCCCGACTGCTGGACGAGACCGGACGATGTCGCGTTGATGCCATAGCGGATGCTGAGGTCGAGCCGGTCGTTGCCGGCGGCCACAAGACCAAGGCCCGCCGAATAGATCCATGGCGACAGGCCGAGGCCGTGGGTGACGAAGCTCTCGCCGCCGCCCGAGAACGTCGCGCGGATCTGCAATGGCTGATTCAGCGTGTTGTAGCCGACGCCTATATCGCTGGTCAGACGAATCTGCCTGGTGGGCGCGTAGACCGCTTTCAGCTGCGCCGTCGTCACGAGCTCCTGATAGATCTGAGGATCGACGTTGAGGCTGAAGCCGCCGGCACCGTTCTCGCCGTAGGAATTGCTGCGAACCGTGCCGTAGTCCAGGCGCAGTGCTGGAACGAGCGCGAATCCGTCCTGCAGCGGAATGCGCGTCTTGATGCCTGCGCCGGCATGGCCGCTGTAGGAGCGATAGCTGCCGCCGGCGGATGCGCCCATGAAGCTCAGCGACCGGTTTTCGCCGTTATCGGTCGATCCGCCATCGAGCTGATAGTCGAAGAGGACATCACGGGTGATCGCGTAGGCTCCATAGAGCCCGAGCTGATAGGAGGCGAGACCGAGACGGTTCGGCACGGCCGCGTCGCTTCCGGTGATCGTGTGATGAGAATAACCGAGAACGCCGCCAATGATGGCGCGGGACGAGACTGCGACGTCGGCGCCGAACGCCAGACCGCCGCCGGAGGCGTCATAGCCGGGAACGCCATCGCGTCCCGTCTGCTGCGCGGTGCTGCCGAGAGGCTGCATCCAGACATTGCGACCAGCGGCCCAGCCGATGCTGCCGACATCGTCGAGCCTGTTGGTCATCGTCTGCCGGAACGCCTGCTGGCTGACATGGGTCGCCTGCGAGGCCGCCCCGGTCAACACCGGCAACGTCTGCTTCACGGCGGCGCTGAGAGATGGACCGCTGAGATTATCAAGCGCGGCAAAGCCCGAGACCATCGATCCGGTCCAGCCGGCCGACGTCATCGACAGCCGGTACAGTACGTCAGCCGCTTCCAAGCCGACGCGGCCGCCTGCAGACCGAAGCGTATCCGCATAAGGCCGGATCAGCGACATCGTCGCCAGTCCTCCAGTCAAATTCCCGGTAAGGTCGTAGGTCGACACCAGCATCTGCGCGCCCGCGGCGTTGCCGCTCGCCGTGCCATAGAGGCTGGTCAGGGTGCCGCGCGAGAGGGTGTTGAACAGCAGGCTGCCCTCGGGAGTCACCGAGCCGAGCAGCGTGAAGCCCGCCGCGGCGCTGCCGGGCGGTGCGACGCCCGCACCCCAGAAATAGCCGTTCTGATAGTTGGTGATGACGAAACGGCCCGGCGCCTGCGTGCCGAACAACGTCGGACTGACGATCCGCCAAGGCGTGCCGGCGGTCCACGCCCATTGCGGCACGGAGTTGGCCGGCACCGGTGCTGACGGCGGCGGCGTGAAGGTCGCGGGATCATAGGGCAGCATGTAGGCCCAATGCGTCACCAGCAGGCTGTCGCCGGTGATCATCTGCATTTCCATGCTGGTCACGCCGTTGACGTTGCGCATATAGCCGAGTCCGACCGTCACGGTGCCGCCGCCGGTCGGCGTGAACAGCATGGTGATCTGGCCGCTGGTGGTGACGAAGCCCTGGATGGTCGAGGTGTCCGTCAGCAGCGCCAGCCCGATCCTGAGCTGCGCGACGCTGGTGCCGGTGAAGGCGCCGTTGGTCGCGGTGCCCAAGGTCCACAACGTCTGGTCACCGATCGGGACCGGATTGGAGAAGCCCGTCTTCGGCGACATGTACGCGAGCAGCTGCGCCGTCGGCACATACCAGCTGGTGTTGGAGATCGTGGAGTCCCAGACGCTCGATTGCGCCTGCGCCGGCCCGGCGCCCCCTGCCACAAGCGCAATGCCGGTCATCGCGCAGAGAGCGATGACACGGGCCTTCGAACGCAGCATCAATCGCCCCCACGACTTGTCTTGCTGCCGGCGCGAGCGGCTGGCTGACGGCCGCGGCCGATGCACCGGTCATGATGCATCGCAGCGTCGTCGCAACAACCAACACGAGTCGCGCCAATGCTTCCTGATTAGCCGTTCAGGAACATCGCCTTCAACTGGGAAAATTTGGGTCGATCGCGGGACGGAGTCTCGCGTTCCCCTGATACCGCCGATGCGCGGGGAGGTCAGTCCGCCTTGAGATCCTCGGGGCGCGGCATCGAGATCACGTTGTAGCCGGAATCGACGTAGTGGATCTCGCCGGTGACGCCGCCGGACAGCTCCGACAGCAGATAGAGCGCCGAGCCGCCAAGCTCCTCCAGGGTCACGCCGCGACCGAGCGGCGAGTGCTTCTGCTGGAAGGCGAACATGAAGCGGGCATCGCCGATGCCCGAGCCCGCCAGCGTGCGCACCGGGCCGGCCGAGATCGCGTTGACACGGATGCTGCGGCGGCCGTAGTCGGCGGCGAGATAGCGCACCGAGGCTTCCAACGCGGCCTTGGCGACACCCATCACGTTGTAGTTCGGCATCACGCGGTTGGAGCCGTCGAAGGTCAAGGTGATCATGCTGCCGCCGCTCTCCGGCATCAGCTCGGCGGCGCGCTTGGCGATCTCGGTGAAGGAGAAGCAGGAGATCAGCATCGTGCGCGCAAAATTCTCGCGCGAGGTGTCGGCGTAGCGGCCCTTGAGCTCGTTCTTGTCGGAGAAGGCGACCGCATGGACGACGAAGTCGAGCCCGCCCCAGGCCTCGCGCAATGTGGTGAACACGCCGTCGACGCTGGCGATGTCCTCGACGTCGCAAGGCAACACGTGCTTGACGCCGAGCTCGTCGGCGAGCGGACGGACGCGCTTGCCGAGCGCGTCGCCCTGATAGGTGAAGGCCATCTCCGCGCCATGCGCAGCCAGCGTCTTGGCGATGCCCCAGGCGATCGAATGGTCGTTGGCGATGCCCATGACCAGGCCGCGCTTGCCTGCCATCAGTCCCTGCATGATGTCTCTCCTTCGTCATGCCGGGATCGACCCAGCCAGGATGATCGTTCCGCCTTCGAGACGCCAATGGCCGGACATCGGTGCGAAGAATGAGCTTCGCGCTGCTGCCCGGCCATGACGCCGACGAAACCACTGCTGTTGGAAATCTTAGGCGTCGAGCTGCTTGAACACCAGCGTCGCGTTGGTGCCGCCGAAGCCGAACGAGTTCGACAGCACGGTGCCGAGCTTGGCGTTGTCGATGCGCTTGCGCACGATCGGCATGTCGGCGAAGGCGGGATCGAGCTCGGTGATGTTGGCGCTCTCGCAGATGAAGCCGTTCTTCATCATCAGCAGCGAATAGATCGCTTCCTGGACGCCGGTGGCGCCGAGCGAGTGGCCGGTCAGCGCCTTGGTCGCCGAGATTGGCGGACATTTCTCGCCGCGGCCGAACACCTTGCGGATCGCCTCGATCTCCGGCGGATCGCCGGCCGGCGTCGAAGTCGCATGCGGATTGATGTAGTCGATCTTCGTCTTCACGGTCGACAGCGCGAGCTGCATGCAGCGCTCGGCGCCTTCGCCCGACGGCGCCACCATGTCGTAGCCGTCCGAGGTCGCGCCGTAGCCCACGATCTCGCCGTAGATCTTGGCGCCGCGCGCCTTGGCGTGCTCGAGCTCTTCCAGCACGAGGACGCCGGCGCCGCCGGCGATCACGAAGCCGTCGCGCGTGACGTCATAGGGCCGCGACGCGGTCGCAGGCGTGTCGTTGTGCTTCGACGACATCGCACCCATCGCGTCGAACAGCACCGACAGCGTCCAGTCGAGCTCTTCGCAGCCGCCGGCGAACATCACGTCCTGCTTGCCGTACTGGATCATCTCGTAGGAATTGCCGATGCAATGATTGGACGTCGCACAGGCCGAGGAGATCGAGTAGTTGACGCCCTTGATCTTGAACCAGGTCGCCAACGTCGCCGAGGCCGTCGACGACATTGCCTTCGGCACGGCGAACGGACCGACGCGCTTCGGGCCCTTGGTGCGGGTGATGTCGGCCGCTTCCACCAGCGTGCGCGTCGATGGCCCGCCTGAGCCCATGATGATGCCGGTTCTGACGTTGGAGACGTCGGTCGGCTCCAGCCCGGAATCGAGGATGGCCTGCTCCATGGCGACATGATTCCACGCCGCCCCCTCGCCGAGGAAGCGCATGGCGCGGCGGTCGACCACATCGGCGGGATTCAGCGTCGGCGCACCTTGCACCTGCGAACGAAAACCAAGCTCGGCATATTTCTCGGCGCGGGAGATACCGGACTTCGCCTCGTACAGGCTGGCGAGCACCTCCTGGGTGTTGTTGCCGATCGATGAGACGATGCCCATGCCCGTGATGACAACCCGCCTCATGATGTCCGCCTCACCTTGCTCGTGTGTTGTGTTGCAGCCGTGCCTGCTGCACTGTCTGTGGTCGCAGCCTGCCGGTTCAAGTCGGCGCGGCACCCTGCTTGAACAGGCCGACCTTCAGGTCCTTGGCGCGATAGATAATCTCGCCATCCATCGAAAGCCACCCGTCGGCAATACCGAGCACCAGCTTTGAGCGCATCACGCGCTTGATGTCGACGTTGTACACAACCTTGCGGGCGGTCGGCAGCACCTGGCCGGAAAACTTGAGATCGCCGAGGCCCAGCGCACGGCCGCGCCCCGCGCCGCCGGTCCAGCCGAGGTAGAAGCCGACCATCTGCCACATCGCATCGAGGCCGAGACAGCCCGGCATCACCGGATCATTCTTGAAATGGCAGCCGAAGAACCAGAGATCCGGCTTCACGTCGAGCTCGGCGCGGACGACACCCTTGCCGAACTCGCCGCCGGTCTCGGAGATCTCGACGATCCGATCGAACATCAGCATCGGCGGCAGCGGCAGTTGTGCATTGCCGGGGCCGAACAGCTCCCCGCGGCCGCAGGCCAGCAGGTCCTCGTATTCATATGCGCTGCGCCGATCCAGCATGCTTGGTGGCCTTTCTCAACGATCCCCGGTGGAATTTGTGCCGCGCGACATGGACCCTTCCCGCGCGCCGCCCCCTTCCGCGCCGCGCTGGCCGGTCATCGCGTCGGCACGAAGGCTGGGCCATCGCACTTGGCGAACATGACCGCTGTCAGCGGCGGGCCTAACGACGCCTGGATTCGCGCACATGGCCATCACGGCCGCCGGCGCTCACCATGGCAGGGCAAATCGGGTCCGGGCGCTCTCTAACATAGAGGATTGCGGCGTCAATGCGCGTATCCAGGTAAATCGACGCAGCACCAGGGCCGGCGCCCGAACCGGGCGGCAAATGCAGTTTAGGAGCGTTCTAGATACGTTAGTTGCGATAAGCTTGCATCTGAATGGGTTTCTTCCTATATCGGTTGTGGATGAGAGCGAGATTGTGCGGTGCTTGAAGTGGATGTCAGCAACAACGCCTCGATGAGTGGTCATGACCGCGGCAACCCGGATCTCGGGAACGGCCGGCAGCCAGCACTCAATGGCTGCCCATGGCACGACGTCAACGAGATGCTGCAGGCGGCCGGGCTGCGCCCGACCCGCCAGCGCATGGCCCTCGGCTGGCTGCTGTTCGGCAAGGGCGCGCGGCATCTGACCGCCGAAATGCTCTATGAGGAAGCGACGCTGGCCAAGGTTCCGGTCTCGCTCGCCACGGTCTATAATACGCTGAACCAGCTGACCGACGCCGGCCTGCTGCGCCAGGTCAGCGTTGACGGCACGAAGACGTATTTTGACACCAACGTCACCGCCCACCATCACTTCTATCTCGAGAACAACCACGAGCTGGTCGACATCCCGGACCAGCATCTGGCGCTGTCGAAGCTGCCGGAGGCGCCCGAAGGTTACGAGATCGCCCGGATCGACATGGTCGTCCGGCTGCGCAAGAAGCGCTGAGCCTCCGGAAGGTCTTCATCGAGGCATCATGCCCGCACCCGCTGCGGGCATTTTTGTGTCGGGAGCGCGTCAGGATGGAGGTCAGCGCCTTGCGCTGACCTGGGCCTTCAATTGACCTGCTCGTCGGCGTAGACGCCCCACAGCCGCTGCTGCTGGATCCAGCCTTCGAAACCATTGCCGAGCACGCGGCACCAGCCATTGCCGCATTTCTTCACCTGCGCGACAACGCCGGCCTGCAGCCGCGCTGTGACCGCGCTGGTCGCGTCGGCGCTCTCGTAGATCGGGGCGAGATCGTCCTTGTTCTTCATCGTGACCACCGCCGTGCGGCGCCCCGACAGCAACGAGTGATAGACCCACCCCTCCGAGCCTTCGGAATCGCGCACGCGGCGCCAGTTCTCATATTCCGCAGTGATCTCGACCGGCAGGCCGGAGCGCGTATAGACCCAGGCCACGTCGTTGTCCTTGGTCGGACCGGCGCGAACGTTCACATGATCCGACTTCAGGCTGACATAGCGCGGCACCGGCAGGCCGCTGGTGGTGAGAACGGAGTCCTTCGCCGCAACGCCGCCCCTGCCGACGGCAACGTCGAACAGACAGACCAGCAGCACCACGACAGCACCGAAACGCCACAACGTCAATTTACTCAACTCACTCTCCCTCGAAAGGATCGACCCGCGCTCCGATCAAAGCGGATTGCGTTGCGATCCTTCGCCCGATCCCCATCGAACCGCCCGGCTGCCCCCCTTCGTGCTCGGAGAGGGCTTGCCGAAAGCGCCAGTCCCGACCTGCCGTTGGCTTCTTGTCTTGGCCGGGCCTTCTGCTAGACAGGACCGAACACAAGCGGCCAGGAAGCGCCTGAGAATCGCTCGCGAAGCCCTGTCAGGGACGGATCGGCCCACCTGCGAGATCCGACACGACCAGTCCAGGGAAGCGCCGCTCTCAGGCGACGACGGTAGTTTCGGCGAACCCGGTTAATGAGGTCTGAAGGATCTCATGAGAGCAGCACATGTCAGGTAGGAAAAAGCCCCTCGTCGTGGTGACACGCAAGCTGCCGGACTCGGTCGAGACGCGCATGCGCGAGCTGTTCGACGCCAGGCTCAATCTCGACGACGAGCCGTTGAGCCAGGAACAACTCGCCGACGCCGTGCGCACCGCCGAGGTGCTGGTTCCGACCGTCACCGACCACATCAGCGCCGACATTCTCAATCAGCCCGATTGCAAGCTGCGCATGATCGCCAACTTCGGCAACGGCGTCGACAACATCGACGTCGCGGCGGCGGTGGCGCGCGGCATCACCGTCACCAACACGCCGAAGGTCCTCACCGAGGACACCGCCGACATGACCATGGCGCTGATCCTCGCCGTGCCGCGGCGGCTGATCGAGGGCGCCTCGATCCTCACCGAGGGCAAGAACTGGGCGGGCTGGTCGCCGACCTGGATGCTCGGCCACCGCATCGGCGGCAAGCGCTTGGGCATCATCGGCATGGGCCGGATCGGCCAGGCCGTGGCGCGGCGTGCCCGCGCCTTCGGCCTGCAGATCCACTATCACAACCGCCGCCCGGTCGCCCCCGTGATCGCCGACGAGCTCGGCGCTACCTACTGGGAGAGCCTCGACCAGATGCTGGCGCGGATGGACATCATCTCGGTCAACTGCCCGCACACGCCGGCGACGTTCCATCTGCTGTCGGCGCGCCGGCTGAAGCTGATCCGCAAGGACGCCTACATCGTCAACACCGCACGCGGCGAGGTGATCGACGAGGAGACGCTGACGCGGCTGATCGAGGCCGGCGACATCGCCGGCGCCGGTCTCGACGTGTTCGAGCACGAGCCCGCGGTGAATCCGCGCCTGGTCCGGCTCGCCAAGGCCGGCAAGGTGACGCTGCTGCCGCACATGGGCTCGGCCACCATCGAAGGCCGCGTCGAAATGGGCGAGAAGGTCATCATCAACATCAAGACCTTCCTCGACAACCACCGCCCGCCGGACCGCGTGCTGCCGAGCATGTTGTAGGCCCGTCACTCGACCCCACAATCAGTGTCGTCGCTGCGAACGCAGGGACCCGTACCGCGTAATGTCCGCGTGGGACATCGCTGGTCGTCATCGTCTCGTTCACGCTGGTGGTTATGGGTCTCGGCTCAAGGCCGGGACGGCAGCTGGGTACGGGGCGCCTGCGCGCTTCCGCCACTCCCCGACGAACGCGACGAACGCCGCCAGCGCCGGCGGCGGTTGCCGGCGGCTCGGGTAATACAGATACGGTCCGGGGAACGGCGGGCACCAGTCGTCCAGCACGCTGACGAGACGGCCTGCCGCCAGCGCATCGCGCACATGTCCCTCGAATGTCGCCCAGTAGCCGACCCCATCACAGGCGGCGCGCATCGCCAATCCGAGCTGCACCGCGATCAGCCGGGCCGGCGGCGCGATCCTGATCACCTGCCCGTCTTTCTCGAACTCCCAATCCAGCATCGCGCCGGACGAGAAGCGCGTGCGAATGCAGCCTTGCTGCAGCAGGTCGCGCGGATGCGCGGGACGGCCATGCTGCGCAACATATTGCGGTGAGGCGACGATGGCGTAGCGCTGCGTTTCGCCGAGCGGCACGGCGATCATGTCCTGCGCCAGGTGCTCGCCATAGCGCACGCCGGCATCGAACCCGGCCTGCACGATGTCGACGAAGCCGCTGTCGGCGACGATCTCGAGCTCGATCAGCGGATAGGCCTGAAGGAACGGCGCGACCATCGGCGCCAGCACCAGATCGACCGCGGGCGGCGGCGCATTGATGCGCAGGCGCCCCGCCGCGACCTGCTGCTGGCCGCGCACCTGATGGATCGCCGCTTCGATCTCGGCCATCGCAGGCGCGAGCCGTGCCAGCAGCGCCTCGCCGGCCTGCGTCAGGCCGACGCTCCGCGTGGTCCGGTTGAGCAGCCGGACGCCGAGCCGCTGCTCCAGCTCCTTGAGCCGCTGGCTGAGGCTGGATGCCGCGAGTCCCTGCTCGCGCGCAGCGCGGCGGAAATTGCCGCTGCGAGCCACGGCAGCGAAGGCTTGAAGATCGCGGAGGTCCGGCTCGCTCATTGTTCGATATGCTGAACAGTCCATTCGGAATTGTCCAGCTTTTCGAGCCGCGAAAATGCGCCGATATCCGCGTTGTCCGGGCGGGCCAGCAGGCCGCCTGCGCCAGCAATAGGAGATTGATCATGCAAACCCGCCAACTCGGCTCGACCGGCCCCGACGTTTCGGTCATCGGACTAGGCTGCATGGGCATGTCGGACTTCTACGGCCCCACCGACCGGTCCGAGAGCATCGCCACCATCCACGCCGCGCTCGACGCCGGCATCACGCTGCTCGACACCGGCGACTTCTACGGGATGGGCCACAACGAGATGCTGATCCGCGAGGCGCTGGCCTCGGCCGGTCCGCGCAACGTGCAGATCTCCGTGAAGTTCGGCGCCCTGCGCGGCCCCGACAAGAGCTGGCTCGGCTATGACAGCCGGCCCGAAGCTGTCAGAACCTTCCTGTCCTATTCGCTGCAGCGGCTCGGCGTCGACGCCATCGACATCTACCGCCCGGCGCGGCTCGATCCCAAGGTGCCGATCGAGGACACGATCGGCGCGATGGCCGAGCTGAAACAGGCCGGCTACATCAGGCATATCGGGTTGTCGGAGGTCGGTTCAGAGACGATTCGCCGGGCGCACAAGGTGCACCCGATCTCGGATCTGCAAATCGAATATTCGCTGATCTCGCGCGGCATCGAGAGCGACATCCTGCAAACCTGCCGCGAGCTCGGCATCGGCATCACCGCCTATGGCGTGCTGTCGCGCGGGCTGATCAGCGGGCACTGGTCGATGGACCGCGCCAACGCTGCCGACTTCCGTGGCCATTCGCCGCGCTTCAGTGGCGACAATCTCGATCGCAATCTCAGCCTGGTCGACACGCTGCGCAGCCTGGCAGGCGAGGTCGGCGCCACGCCGGCGCAAGTCGCGATCGCCTGGGTGGCCGCGCAGGGCAACGACATCGTCCCGCTGGTCGGCGCCCGCCGCCGCGACCGTCTCGACGAGGCGCTCGGCGCGCTCTGCGTCAAGCTCACCGAGGTCCAACTCGCCGCGCTGGACAAGGCCTTCCCGATTGGTGTCGCCGCCGGAGAGCGCTATCCGGAGGCGCAGTTGGTGCATATGGACAGCGAGCGCGGTCAGCCGGGCTGAGCGTCATGCGAGTCCAGGTCGCGCAACAAACTCGGTGTCGTCCCCGCGAACGCGGGGACCCATACCGCGTGATGTCTGGAACAGGCAGATGACCCGTTCCGCGCGCCTCATTGCATTCACGGAGTATGGTCCCGGATCGGCGCCCGACGACGCGTTGCGTCGCCGGGCTTGTCCGGGACGACAGTGAATTTGTGGCGCGCCTCTCGACTCAAGCGGCCATCACTTCCGATGCGCGCTCAAGTCCGCAATGACTGGCCCGTCACCATTCAGCGGATTGGCCGGATCGCGCCCATAGCGCAGGGTCTCGAACCGCATCGTGCGCGCGTCCAGCATCAAGAGCCGTCCCACCAGCCCCTCGCCGAAGCCGACGATCTCGCGGATCGCCTCCAGCGCCATCATCGAGCCGAGCATGCCGGCGAGCGCACCCATGACGCCCGCTTCGGCGCAGGCGGGCACCGTGCCCGGCGGCGGCGGCTCGGGGAACAGGCAGCGATAGGTCGGATTAAACTGGCCCTTCTCATTCCGCTCATGCGCGCGGATCGTCGTCAGCGACGCATCGAAGGTGCCGAGCGCGCCGGTGATCAGCGGCTTCTCGGCCAGAAAGCAGGCATCGGAGACGAGATAGCGGGTGTCGAAATTGTCGGAGCCGTCGAGCACGAGATCATAAGCGCCGATCAGATCGAGGGCGTTGTCGGCATTGAGCCAGGTCCGATGCGCCATGACGCTCACATGCGGATTGAGCGCGTTGATGCGCTCGGCAGCGCTCTCGACTTTGGGTCTGCCGATGTCGGGGGTCGCATGGATGACCTGGCGCTGCAGATTCGACAGCGACACGACGTCGTCGTCGACCACGCCGATCGTGCCGACGCCAGCCGCGGCGAGATACATCAGCGCCGGTGCGCCGAGGCCGCCTGCGCCGACCACCAGCACCGCAGCGCGCTTCAGCGCCGCCTGACCGGGACCACCGACATCGCGCAGCACGATGTGACGGGCATAGCGCTCCACTTCTTCGTCGCTCAGCATCGTTCCACCACGCCCTTCCGCTGCCGCACCGCTGTCAGCCCATTGCCGGCCCATGGCGAAGACGGCGGATCTCCGCACTGAACCCTCGCCGGATTGTGACCGACCAAGCAGATGTGCTTATTTAGCGGCGCGGCAAGAGCATCGGGATTTGTCATGAGACGGCTGGCCACGGCAACCTTCATCTGCGGGATCGCCGCATGCGCGTCGGCGCAGGCACAGACGCCGCAGGGCGCGTCGCCGGGCGCCAAGCCCAAGCCCGTCGCGACCCAGCCGGCGCGCCCGGGCGTGCAGGCTCCCGCCGACACCGCCAATGCGATGAGCCAGGCCGAGCGGCTCGCGCTGCAATCCGATCTCGCCTGGGTCGGCCAGTACAATGGCGCGATCACCGGCGACGTCAGCGAGCGCATGGTCAACGCGATCAAGGAATACCAGAAGCTCGTCGGCGGCAAGCCGACCGGCGTGCTGAACCCGCAGGAGCGCGCCGTGCTCGCCGACACCGCGCGCCGCAAGCAGGAGGGCGTCGGCTGGAAGCTCGTGACCGAGCCGGTCAGCGGCGCACGGCTCGGCATTCCCGCAAAGCTGGTGCCGCAACAGACCAGCGACGGCACCGGCTCGAAATGGACCTCGCCCACCGGCACCGTGCAGGTCGTGCTGTCACGCCGCAAGGAGGCGAACCCGACCACCGCGGCGCTCGCCGACCGCGAGAAGAAGGAGCCCGGCCGCACCGTCGACTACAGCGTGGTGAAGCCCGACTTCTTCGTGCTCTCGGGCCTGCAGAACCTGAAGAAGTTCTACATCCGCGGCACCTTTCGGGGCGACGAGGTGCGTATCCTGACCATCCTCTACGATCAGGCCACCGAGAACACGGTCGAGCCGGTCGTGATCGCGATGTCGAGCGCTTTCACCGCGTTTCCGTCGACATTGGCCGCGCAGCCCGCGCCACGGCGCCGCGTCGATTACGGCACCGGCATCATCGCTACCCAGGACGGCGCCATCATCGCCGATCGCGAGGTGACCGATGCCTGCGTGGCGATCACCATTCCCGGTTTCGGCCATGCCGAGCGCGTGGCCGAGGACAAGGAGCGCGGCCTGGCGCTGCTGCGCATCTACGGCGCGCGCGGCCTGAAGCCGCTGGCGCTGTCGGGCGGCAGTGCGAAATCGTCGGTCGACATCGTCGGCATCGCCGATCCGCAGAGCCAGGGCGGCGGTGCCGCGATCAGCACCGTCAAGGCGCAGCTCGCCGGCAATGGCGCCGGCGACGCCTCGCTGGCGCCGGCGCCCGGGCTCGGCTTTTCCGGAGCGGCGGCGCTCGACGGCGACGGCAAGTTCGCCGGCGTCACCTTGCTCAAGCCCGGCGTCCTCGCCGGCACGGCGCTGATCCCATCGACGCAGGTCGTGATGGTCAGCGCCGATGCGACGCGCGCCTTTCTCGCCACGCATGGCGTCAAGCCCGACGGAACCTCGCTCGACGCCAAGGCGGCGACGGTGCGCGTGATCTGCGTGCGGAAGTAGCGCCTGCGCCAAACCGGTCCGGCATCGCGATCATGCCGCCGCGCCCTGCGGCGCGGCGGCGTTTACGCAATGTTAAGCATGTCGTTTTAGAAAAAATTAAGGGCCCAACGGCGGCCGGCGGGGATCGGACGTGCAGCATCGCGACTGCATGGGATGATGCTCGGCGATGCCGATCGCTCGCCCGCGGCTCGCTGCCACTCAACTTCCTAGCACCTTGCTATCAACTCGGAACGGCTCCCGCCGTAGTCAACCGGTCTGTGCAGGCACAGGCCGAGCGTGAAATAGTTCGAACAGTTTTGTCGGCGTGCTGATTCGGACCACCGCGATCGCTCTTCATGAGTTGGATCGGGCCGGGACTGTCCTGAGCGAGAATAGCTCTGCACCGCGATCGCGATGCGCTCAGCTTTGGCGTTCTCATAAGTTCCGTCAACATCCGAAGGACTGTCTCCCGATGTACACGATCGTTTTGGCCACGCAGAAGGGCGGCAGCGGCAAGAGCACGCTGGCGATTGGTCTGGCCGTGGCGGCCCAGCAGGCCGGCCACAAGGTGCGCGTGATCGAGACCGACCGTCAGGGCACGCTGACCAAATGGCAGGCGCGCCGCGCCGCGAGCGAGCCGATCGTCGAAGCCGTCTACGATGCCAAGACGATCGAGCCTCGCCTCGAAGCGCTGGCCCGCGACGGCGTCACCCTCTGCGTGATCGACACCGGGGCCGGCATCACGGCATCCACAACGGCCGCGATCCGCCACTGCGATCTGTGCCTCATTCCGGCGCGTCCGAGCGTCGCCGACATCGAAGCGACGGCACCGACCTTGAGCGTCGTGCGCGCCTGGCGCAAGCCGTTTGCCTTCGTGCTCAACCAGGCCCCGATCCGCGGCGGCCATCGCGTCACCGATGCGACGACTGCACTCGACGCCGACGCGCCGCGCGACATCGCAGAAGTGCTGGCGCAGCCCTTCATCATGATGCGCAACGACCACCAGGACGCGCTCGCCGCCGGTCTCGGCGTCAGCGAATTCGATGCGGCCGGCAAGTCGGCGCAGGAGATTCGCAGCCTGTGGCGCTGGACCGCGGGCAAGCTCGCCGGCGACCACGTCATGCATGACGCTGGCGAGCTGAAGGACGCGAGCGAGCACGCCGAGGTCGAATTCCCGATCATGCTGACGCCGCCCGCCGAGGAAGCGAAGCTGCCGGTGACGCGGGCCTACCCGACCTGGGCCGACAATGGCATCAACTGGAAGGCGGGGCTGTAAAGGCGGGCTGTGGTCGTCATCGGATACGAGCTACCGCAAATGCGGTGCGCTCCCTCGCCCCGCAAGCGGAGCGAGGGAAACATCACCGACCGCGGGATCGAGTCCACCGAATCCAACCGGGCCTAGCGCTCTCCAGCCTCGCGCATCTCCAGCTGCTTGATCCGCGCATCGGCGCGACGCAGGCGGCGGCATAGCTCGCGATTGATGTTCTGCAGCACGATCACATAGGCGTGGATGTCAGCCTTGTAGAAGGCATACAGCTTTTGCGCCGTCAGCTCGTACAATACGGTCGGCGCTTCCGCGACGACGGTGGCCGATCTGTTCTGCATGTCGAGCAGGGTCATCTCGCCGAAGAAATCGCCGGGCTCGAGACGCGACATATGGATCGCAACGCCCGTCTCCAGGCGCTCGCTCACCTCCAGCGTGCCGCTGTGCACGACGAACATCGAACGACCCGCCTCGCCTTCGGCGACGACCACGGCGCCGCTCTCGAACTCACGCGCGACCAGCATCGAGACCAGCAGATCGAGGCTCGCATTGGGCAGGCCGCCGAAGAACGGCGTCGCGAGCAGGAATGCTTTCAGATCGGGCGAGCTGACAGCCATGGCGGCAGTATACCCCCACCCCCGTCCGTCACAAGCAGACTGGGGCAAGCCGGCCATGCCGGCTCGTCGGCCGCTGCATCACTTCTGGCACTTCGGGCACCAGAACGTCGACCGCCCGTTCTGCACGAAACGCTTCACCACGCCCTCGCAGCCATCCGTCCGGCACGGCTCGCCCTCGCGGTCATAGACCTGGAACGAGTGCTGGAAATAGCCGAGTTCGCCTGATGTCTGGCGGTGATCGCGCAGCGACGAGCCGCCGGCGCGGATGGCCTCGTTGAGCACGGCGTGGATCGCTTCCACCAGACGCCTGGCGTGATCCGTGGGCTCGCCCTTCTTCGTTGCCAGCGTTGCCGCCAGCCGTCGCGGCGACAGATGGGCGCGGAACAGCGCCTCGCAGACATAGATGTTGCCGAGCCCGGCGACGACGCGCTGGTCGAGCAGCGCCGCCTTGAGGCTGGTCTTCTTGCCGGCACAGGCGCGCGCCAGCATGGCGGCATCGAATTCGTTGCCGAGCGGCTCGGGCCCGAGATCCTTCAGATGCGGCTCGGTCTCGATCTCGCCGCGGCCGATGATCTTCATGAAGCCGAAGCGGCGCGGATCGTTGAACACGATGTCGGCGCCAGACGACATGTGAAACACGACATGGTCGTGCACGCTGTCCTTGCCGCGCGGATAGTGAAACTCGCCCGGCGTCTCCTCGTGCTCCGGCTTGATCACCCGGAACGAGCCGGACATGCCCAGATGCATCAGCAGCACGTCGCCGGAGCCAAGGTCGGCCAGCAGATATTTGGCGCGCCGGCCGAGTCCCCTGACGGTCTGGCCCTGCAGGCGCTTCGCAAAATCGGGCTGGAACGGAAACCTGAGATCGCCGCGCCGGGCCTCGGCCTTGACGATGACGGCGCCTTCCATGACGGGCTGCAGCCCGCGCCGGACGGTCTCGACTTCGGGCAGCTCAGGCATGCCGGCTCATTTCACCTTTTGCATCCGCAACCATTCACCTTGTCCGGCTGACGTGATAGCGCCTTGGCCGCATCAGCGCTATGGTGCCGTATCGGAGTAAGGGTGATGGATCAGCCGGACCAAACCACTCATTTCGGCTTCAGGGACGTGCCTCTGGGCGAGAAGCAGACGCTGGTGAACGACGTGTTTCACAGCGTGGCACAGCGCTACGACCTGATGAACGACCTGATGTCGGGCGGACTGCACCGCGTCTGGAAGGACATCATGATCAACACGCTGAACCCGCCGAAGAGCGACGCGCCGTTTGCGCTGCTCGACGTGGCCGGCGGCACCGGCGACATCTCCTTCCGCGCCGCCAGGAAGGCCGGCGCTGGCTTCCATGCCACCGTGTGCGACATCAACAGCGACATGCTCGAGGTCGGGCGCCAGCGGGCGCTGAAGCAATATCTCGACGACAAGGTCTCGTTCGTCGAGGGCAATGCCGAAAAGCTCGCCTTTCCCGACCGGTCCTTCGACGCCTATACGATCGCCTTCGGCATCCGCAACGTGCCGCAGATCGAGCTCGCGCTCGCCGAGGCCTTCCGCGTGCTCAAGCATGGCGGCCGATTCCTGTGCCTGGAATTCTCCACCGTCGAGATGCCCGGGCTCGACAAGCTCTACGACCTGTTCTCCTTCAACGTGATCCCGCAGCTCGGCCGCGCCGTCACCGGCGATGCCGAGTCCTACCGCTACCTCGTCGAATCGATCCGCCAGTTTCCGCGCCCCAGCGCCTTCGCCGAGATGATCTCGGCGGCCGGCTTCTCCCGCGTGTCCTGGCAGACTCTCTCCGGCGGCATCGTCGCGCTTCATTCCGGCTGGCGTTTGTGATCTCCGCACTCACCCACATTACGCGGCTCGCCCGGGCCGCCTTCGTGTTCGCGCGCGAGGGCGTGTTCGGCGCCGTCGATCCGAGCCTGGCGCCGCCGCCGGGCCAGCTCGCGCTGAAGCTGGCGCGCCTCGTCGAGCGCCCCGGCGCCAAGTCCGGGCCAAGATTGTCGCGGGCGCTGGAGCGCATGGGCCCGGCCTATCTCAAGCTCGGCCAGTTCCTGGCGACGCGGCCCGACGTCGTCGGCGTCATCATGGCGCGCGACCTCGAATCGCTGCAGGACCGGCTGCCGCCATTCCCGCAGGCCGAGGCCGAGGCGGTCATCGCCACCGCGCTCGAGCGCCCGATCAGCCAGCTGTTCACGCATCTCGGTCCTCCGGTCGCCGCCGCCTCGATCGCGCAGGTGCATCGCGGCGAGGTCGAGCGCGACGGCATTCGTCGTCCGGTCGCGGTGAAGGTGCTTCGGCCGAACGTCGCCTCGCGCTTCCGCCGCGACCTCTCCGATTTCTTCTTCGTCGCCGAAAAGGCCGAGGCGCATTCGTCGGAGGCGCGGCGGCTGCGGCTGGTCGAGGTCATCAACACGATGTCGCGCTCGGTCGCGATGGAGATGGACCTTCGCCTGGAGGCCGCTGCGCTCTCCGAGATGGCGGAAAACATCAAGGACGATCCGGACTTCCGCGTACCCACGGTCGACTGGGATCGCACCGCCAACACCGTGCTGACGATGGAGTGGATCGACGGCATCGCGCTGAACGATCACGCCCGGCTCGCGGAGGCCAATGTCGATCTGCCCGACGTCGGCCGCAAGGTGATCCAGAGCTTTCTCCGCCACGCGCTGCGCGACGGTTTCTTCCACGCCGACATGCACCCGGGCAACCTGTTCCTGGACCAGCAGGGACGGCTGGTCGCGGTGGATTTCGGCATCATGGGCCGGCTCGGCATGAAGGAGCGGCGCTTCCTCGCCGAGATCCTGCTCGGCTTCATCACCCGCGACTATCGCCGCGTCGCCGAAGTGCATTTCGAGGCCGGCTACGTGCCGCCGCATCATTCGGTGGAGAATTTCGCCCAGGCCATCCGCGCCATCGGCGAGCCGATCCACAACCGCACGGCCGAAGAAATCTCGATGGCCAAGCTGCTGACCCTGCTGCTCGAGGTCACCGGCCTGTTCGACATGCGCACCCGGCCGGAGCTGATCCTGCTGCAGAAGACCATGGTGGTGGTCGAGGGCGTCGCGCGCGGCTTCGATCCCAAGCTCGACATCTGGAAGGTCGCCGATCCCGTGGTGCGCGAATGGATCGAGCGCAATCTCGGCCCGCTCGGCCGCATCGAAGGCGCCGTGTCCGGCGTCGGCGACCTGGTCCGGCTCAGCGCGACCCTGCCCGTGCTCGCCGCCCGCGCCGCCGCCGTGCTGGAGCACATGGAGACCATGACCCGCGACGGCCTGCGCCTGTCGCCGGAAACCATCGCCGCCATGGGCCGCACCGAAGGCAAGAAGAGCCGCTGGCGCGCCATCGCGCTGTGGGTCATCGCGCTGACCTTCATCGGCATTCTGTTCGCGGTGCTCAGGCTGTGACCTGAGAGCCCCGCTCTCTCCACTAGTCATTCCGGGGCGCGCGAAGCGCGAGCCCGGAATGACGGCGGCAAATAGCTAGGCTCACCAATCGGCATTATGTCTACTGATTGCACTGCTGTCATTTTCTGCTAGCATTGCCTTCACAAGGGCAATGCTGGGGAGGCGGTCATGGCGAGCCTGACCATCCGCAAGCTGGACGACTCTCTCAAGACTTATCTGCGACTGCGCTCGGCGCAGAACGGGCGCTCCGTCGAAGAGGAAGTCCGGGTCATCCTGCGCGCGCTGATCGAGCCCGCCGATCCATCCGAGCCGCCGATGGCGCCGCCTGCTCCAGCCAACCTGTCCGCTCCGCTCGTCCCCCAGCCCGGCCAGGCGCGCGAGGCTCGCGTCACCCTGATCATCGGCGGCGGCATCGCCGCCTACAAATCGCTCGACCTGATCCGGAGGCTCAAGGAGCGCCACATCCACGTCCGCTGCGTGCTGACCAAGGCGGCGACGCAATTCGTGACCGAGCTCGCCGCATCGGCGCTGTCGGGAGATCGTGTCTTCACCGATCTGTTCGACGCGCGCAGCGAGTTCGACGTCGGCCACATCCGGCTCGCGCGCGACTGCGATCTCATCGTGGTGGCACCGGCGACCGCCGACCTGATGTCGAAGATGGCGCACGGCGCCGCCGACGACCTCGCCAGCGCCATCCTGCTCGCGGCGAGCCGGCCGATCCTGCTGGCGCCGGCGATGAACCCGATGATGTGGAGCAATCCGGCGACGCGCCGCAACGCCGCGACCCTGCAGCGCGACGGCGTCCAGATGATCGGGCCGAACGCCGGCGAGATGGCGGAGAAGGGCGAGGCCGGTGTCGGCCGCATGGCCGAGCCGACCGAGATTGCGGACGCCGTCGTCGCCATGCTCAAGCCGCCTGTGCCGCGCCCGCTCGCCGGCCGCCGCGTACTGATCACCGCGGGCCCGACCCACGAGCCGATCGACCCGGTGCGCTACATCGCCAACCGCTCCTCCGGCAAGCAGGGCTTTGCGATCGCCGCCGCCGCGCAGGCCGCCGGCGCCGACGTGCGGCTGATCGCAGGACCGGTGGAGCTTGCCGACCCCAGGGGCGTCAGCGTCACCCACGTCGAATCGGCGCGGCAGATGCTCGACGCCGTCGAGGCCGAGCTGCCCGCCGACGTCGCGATCTTCGCCGCGGCGGTGGCCGACTGGCGCGTCGCCAATGAGGGCGGCCAGAAGCTGAAGAAGACGGACAAGGCGATCCCGCCGCTGACGCTGGTCGAGAACCCCGACATCCTCGCCACGATCTCGAAGCTGAAGGAGAAGCGGCCTGGTCTCGTCATCGGCTTCGCCGCCGAGACCGAGCACCTGATCGACAACGCGAAGGCAAAGTTCGCCCGCAAGGGCTGCGACTGGATCGTCGCCAACGACGTCTCGCCCGCGACCGGTGTGATGGGCGGCGACCGCAACACCGTACATCTCTTGACGAAGGACGCCGATGGCGTCCATGTCGCGTCCTGGCCGA
This sequence comes from Bradyrhizobium sp. HKCCYLRH3097, assembly GCF_051167875.1. Classification (NCBI taxonomy): domain Bacteria; kingdom Pseudomonadati; phylum Pseudomonadota; class Alphaproteobacteria; order Hyphomicrobiales; family Nitrobacteraceae; genus Bradyrhizobium; species Bradyrhizobium sp. HKCCYLRH3097. The sequence goes on along the minus strand of NZ_JBNPTX010000001.1, from coordinate 331,705 downwards.
TCATGACCAAGGACGAGGTCGCGACTGCGCTCGTCGCCGAGATCGCCAGAACCATGGGACCCGTTGCGTGACACAGACGATCGCGATCGACGTGCAGATCCTGCCGCATGGCGAGGGCCTGCCGCTGCCGGCCTATCAGACCGCACATGCCGCGGGGCTCGATCTGCTCGCCGCGGTTCCGCCCGATGCGCCGCTCGTCCTTGCGTCAGGCAGCCATGCGATGGTGCCAACGGGACTGTCGATCGCGCTGCCCGACGGCTACGAGGCCCAGGTGCGGCCGCGTTCGGGGCTCGCTGCGCGGCACGGCGTCACAGTGCTGAACTCACCGGGCACAGTGGACGCGGACTACCGCGGCGAGATCTGCGTGCTGCTGATCAACCACGGCAAGGAACCGTTTACGATCCGCCGCGGCGAGCGCATCGCGCAGATGGTGATCGCCGCCGTCGCGCGCGCCGAGCTCAGCCTCGCGACAACCTTGACGACGACCGCGCGCGGCAGCGGCGGCTTCGGCTCGACGGGCCGTTGAACTACGGGCTGGCCACTGTTCCGACTCGAAAGAGTCGATCGGCGGACGCATTTTCCTCAGGCGCAACCATCGTTCACGGTCTGGACTCTTACCGCTGGAGTCCCGAAGCGGTTATGGTTGATTGATTCGTGAGACGGCGCGGTCGACGCGATCGGCGCCCGGAACTTCGTGCGGTTTGGGGCAAATATGTCGGGCGTGATCGTGGTGATGCGTCAGACGCTGCTGTCGTGCACGTCACTTGCGCGCAAGGGCCTGATGGGTCTCGCTGCGACTGCGCTTGCGCCGGCGACACCGGGCTTCGCAGGCGATGGCGTGCCGCCGGATGCGATCACGACGCTGTTCGAGCTGAGCCGTCCTGATATCGCCGAGGTCACGGCGATGCTGGCGCTGCTCGGCTTCTCCGTCGTCGCCGCGGTCGCGCTGGTGCGCACGCGTCTGGCGGCCGGCCGGAAGGAAGCGCGGCTGCGCGCCGACGTCGCCGGGCTGCAATTGCAGGCCGATCGCTACCGTGCGCTGCTGTTCGCCGAGCCGCAGATCCTGATCGCCTGGCCGGCCGGCGGCCACCGCCCGCAGATCTCCGGCGACACCTCGATGCTGGTACCGCAGGATCAGCCGCAGCGCATTCTCGCCTTCGGAACCTGGCTGCCGCCGGAGCCCGCGCTGCAGCTCGACCGCGCCGTCGACGCGCTGCGCGAGGCGGGCGAGGGCTTCATGCTCAATCTCACCACCTCGCACGGCCATGCCATCGAGGCGATGGGCCGCGCCATCGGCGGCCAGGCCATCGTGCGCATCCGCGAATTGTCCGGTCTGCGCCGCGAGCTCGCCGAGACGCAGCTCCGCTTCAAGGCGCTCGGCGAGGAGACGGAGTCGCTGCGCGCGCTGGCAGCGGCGCTGCCGTGGCCGATCTGGGCACGGCACGCCAATGGCGCCCTCGCTTACGTCAACACCGCCTATGCCCGTGCCGCCGATGCCCGCGACGTGCCGGACGCGATCGGCCGCAACATCGAGCTGCTCGACTCGGCCGACCGTATCGATCTGCAGCGCGCGCTCGCCACCAACGGCCGTTTCGAGGGCCGGCTGCCGATCGTGACCGGCGGCGAGCGCCGCATGTACGACGTGCGCGCCTTCATGCTGGGAAACGGCAGCGCCGGCGTCGCCATCGACGCCAGCGAGGCGGCGGCGCTGGATGCGGCCGTGGTGCGGATGCGGGAAGCACACCGGCGCACGCTCGATCAGTTGTCCTCGGGCGTAGCCGTGTTCGACGGCCAGCGCCGGCTCGCCTTCTACAACGACTCCTATCGCCGGCTGTGGCGTCTCGATCCCGCCTTCCTGGACAGCCAGCCGGATGACTCGTCGGTGCTCGACCGTCTTCGCGCCGCGCGCAAGTTGCCCGAGCAGGCCGACTTCCGGGCCTGGAAGGCCAAGCTTCACGAGGCCTATCGCGCCGTCGAGGCCGCCAAGGACACCTGGTTCCTGCCCGACGGCCGCGCGCTGTCGGTCGTCACCACGCCGAACCCGGAAGGCGGCGTCACCTATCTGTTCGACGACGTCACCGAGAGCTTCGCGCTTGCCCGCCGCTTCGACGGCTTGATCCGGGTCCAGCGCGAGACCCTCGACAGCCTTGCCGAGGGCGTCGCGGTGTTCGGCTCGAACGGCCGGGTCGAGCTGTTCAATCCGGCCTTCGCCAAGATGTGGCGGCTGTCGCCGGATCAGCTGCGCGAGCATCCGCATATCGACACCGTGGAATCCTGGTGCCATCAGCTCTATGACGATGCGGTCGCCTGGCGCACCATCCGCGAGGCGATCACGTCGATCGAGAACCGGCTCGACGTTGCGCTAAAACTCGAGCGCAAGGACGGCAGCGTGCTCGACTGCATGAGCCGCCCGCTGCCCGACGGCGCGACCATGCTGACCTTCCAGGACATCACCGACACCGAGAATGTCGAGCGAGCCCTGCGCGAGAGCAACGAGGCGCTCGAAGCCGCCGGCCAGATGAAGATCGACTTCGTCCACCACGTGTCCTACGAGCTGCGCGCGCCGCTGACGACGATCATCGGCTTCGCGCATTTCCTGTCCGATCCGTCGACCGGGCCGCTGACGCCGAAGCAGGCCGAGTATCTCGACTACGTCACCAAATCCACCAACGCGCTGCTGGCGCTGACCAACAACATTCTCGACCTCGCCACCATCGATGCCGGCGCCATGAAGCTCGAGCTCGGGCCGGTCGACGCCGCCAAGGCGATCGAGGCCGCCGCCGAGGGCGTGCAGGACCGGCTTGCCACGGATCGCATCCGATTGACGATCGCGGTGGACCCCGACGTCGGCTCCTTCGTCGGCGACGAGCGCCGCGTCGTGCAGGTGCTCTACAATCTGCTCGCCAATGCCGTCGGCTTCTCGCCGCCGGATTCGAGCGTCGTCGTCAGCGCCCGCCGCACCGACCACAGCGTCATCTTCGCGGTCACCGATTCCGGCCCCGGCATTCCGCCCGAGGTGAAGGACAAGGTGTTCGAATGGTTCGAGAGCCATTCGCAGGGCTCGCGCCATCGCGGCGCCGGCCTCGGACTGTCGCTGGTGCGCTCCTTCGTCGAGCTGCATGGCGGCAGGGTGCGGATGGATTCGGTGGTCGGCAAGGGCACCACGGTCACCTGTGACTTCCCGACCGACCACGTCGCGCAACGCAACGCCGCGGAATGACGGACCAGCTGACATTCACCACCACGCTGGCGGATGAGACCGCCACCGCCGCCCTGATGGCCGATCTCGCGCTGCTGATCGGCCCGGGTGCACTGATCACGCTCACGGGCGATCTCGGCGCCGGCAAGACGGCGGCGGCGCGGGCGATGATCCGCTATCTCGCCGGCGACGACGAGCTGGAGGTGCCGAGTCCGACCTTCACTCTGGCGCAGAGCTACGACCTGCCGAGCTTCCCGCTGGTGCATGCCGATCTCTATCGCATCAGCGACGCATCGGAGCTCGAGGAGATCGGCCTGTCGCCGCTGCCGGAGGCGACCGTCGTGCTGATCGAATGGCCGGAGCGCGCCGGCGGCACTCTCCCGCTGGATCGCGTCGACATCGCGCTGCGCCACGATCCATCGCAGGGCGACACCGCCCGCAGCGCCGAGATCACCGGCGGCGGCAAGGCGGCCGCGGTGGTTGCACGGCTGAAAGCCTTGCGCGAATTCCTCGCCGAGGCCGGGCACGCCAAATCGCGCCGCGAGCGCATGGCCGGCGATGCCTCGACCCGCTCCTATGCGCGGCTCCACAAGGGCGAGCGCGTCTCCATCCTGATGAACTCGCCGAAGCGGCCCGACGGCCCGGCGATCTACAACGGCAAGCCCTATAGCGGCGCCGTGCATCTCGCCGAGGACGTCCGCCCATTCGTCGCGATCGCCGCCGCCTTGCGCGGGCGCGGCATCTCGGCGCCGAAGATCAACGACGCCGATCTCGGCCACGGCTTTCTCATCACCGAGGATCTCGGACGCGAGGGCGTGATCGAGGGCGACCCGCCACGACCGGTCGTGGAGCGCTACGAGGCCGCGACCGATCTGTTGGCCGCGCTGCACGCGCAGGACGTCCCCTCGGTGCTGCCGCTGGCGCCGCAGGTGACCTACGAGGTCCCGACCTTCGACGTCGAAGCCATGCTGATCGAGATCGGCCTGATGCTCGAATGGTACCTGCCCGACCGTGGCGTGGAGCTGTCGCAGGTGCGGCGCGCCGAATTCCTGGAAATATGGCGCGAGTTGCTGGAGGCGCCGCTCGCATCTAAGCCGACCTGGGTGATCCGCGACTACCATTCGCCCAACCTGCTCTGGCTGCCCGCGCGCGAAGGCATCGCCCGCGTGGGCGTGATCGACTTCCAGGACGCGGTGATGGGACCGCCGGCCTACGACGTGGTCTCGCTGGCGCAGGACGCCCGGATCGACGTGCCGGCAGAGCTCGAGCGGGCGCTCCGAGAGCGCTACATCGCCGCACGCCAAGCGGCGTCGACGGAGTTCGACGCCGACGCATTCAGCGCCCACTACGCGGTCATGTCGGCCCAGCGCAACACCCGCCTGCTGGGTACCTTCGCCCGCCTCAACCGCCGCGACGGCAAGCCGCAGTACCTCAAGCACCAGCCTCGCATCTGGGACTATCTCCACCGGTCGCTGGCGCACGCGGCGCTCGACCCAGTCCGCGACTGGTACGCGGCCAACGTGCCGCCACCGGCAGGGGTGGCTTAAGGCAGCGTCTCGCAGCACCACCGGTGCGCTCCCCCTCCCCCTTGCGGGGAGGGGAGCCGATCGCCGCCGTGGAGAGAGAACGCGCCAAAACCGCGCACCTCCGTGGCTTTACCGGTTCTTAGCCATCCCCCTTTACCTTGCGCCCGTGGCGCCGGTTGCGCGCCGCGCGTGAATGGAGGTTGCGATGGCAGAGCGGATGAAGGGCGAACGCGTCGTCTTCGAGCGCGGCATCCCGGCTTTCATGATGGGCATCGACGGCACCTGGCGGCGCAACTGCACCATCGAGGACGTCTCGGAGACCGGGGCGAAGCTGACGGTCGAGGGCTCGGTCGAAGGCCTGCACCTGAAGGAGTTCTTCCTGCTGTTGTCGTCGACCGGCCTGGCCTACCGGCGCTGCGAGCTGGCCTGGGTCAATGGCGACCAGATCGGCGTCACCTTCCTGAAGCAAGGCAAGAAGAAGACCAACAAGCGCGCCGCGGCCGAAGCCTGACCGAGCCACGACTGCGGCATCTTGCATTCACGATGGCCGGGCAGCCGTCGCATATTCGTCATCGGCCCGGGCTATCGCAACCGGCCGAGACGATAGATATTTTTGCGTGGTATGATTCGCACATGCCACCGTTGATCGAGATGCCCTGAAGATGCCCGTCAAGCCGCACAAAGCCATGGTCCTCGCCGCCGGTCTCGGATTGCGCATGCGCCCACTGACGGAGACGATGCCCAAACCGCTGGTGCGCGTCGCCGGTCGCCCGCTGCTCGACCATGTGCTCGACCGCCTCGCCGAAGCCGGCGTCACCGAAGCCGTCGTCAATGTCCACTATCTCGCCGACCAGATCATCGCGCACACGGCCGCGCGCAGCACGCCCCGCGTGATCATCTCCGACGAGCGCGACCAGGTGCTCGGCACCGGCGGCGGCGTCGTCAAGGCGCTGCCGCTGCTCGGCCACGAGCCGTTCTTCCACGTCAACTCCGACACGATGTGGATCGAGGGCGTGCGCCAGAACCTGTCCCGGCTCGCCGACGCGTTCGATCCCGAACGCATGGACATCATGCTGCTGATGGCGCCGACCGCGACCTCGATCGGCTACGCGGGTCAAGGCGACTACGCGATGCTCGCCGACGGTACCTTGCGCAAGCGGCGGGAGCATCAGGTGGTGCCGTTCGTCTACGCGGGCGCCGCGATCATCTCGCCATCGATCTTCGACGGCGCGCCGAACGGCGAGTTCTCGCTGACGAAGATGTTCGACAAGGCGAACGAGCAGGACCGCCTGTTCGGCCTCCGCCTCGAAGGCGTCTGGATGCATGTCGGCACGCCGGCCGCGGTGGCGGAAGCGGAAGAGGCTCTGATGGAGAGTGCGGCGTAGCGGACTGCCCGACGGGCGAATCAGGTCGGCGCGTTGCGCGATTTGCTCCACCTCGTCGGCGCCGACCCTGCGCTGGGATCACTCAAATCATCTGCGTCGAGAAACGATTTTCGTCCGCACATTCAACCCGATCCCGCTCGTCGCGTCCGACGCGCACAAAATTCTTCTTTCGCTTTTACAGAATTCATGTTCTCTCATGCGCATCCCGCCTCGTTGCGAGGGGCGTATCGCGGTCGTCACGGACGTTGAGCGCGGGATGCGATGGCCTGTCAGGATTGCAGCGTGCTTTCGGGTGCGCGGACGAACGGTTCGGGCAGGACGGCGAAATCGTAAGGTCCCGGCATCCCGACGCTGATGCCAAGCTCGCGCCGCTGCTGACGCTGCGCGCGGGCGACGGTGGCTACAAGCCGGCACACCGAGGAGAGGACGTATAAGCCGTAACACCGTCGCGCAGGGAAGGCCGGGTCGTTCCGGCTGAACCTGTGGTTCCTGCCCCGTGCACTCTTTCACGCACGGGGGCCACGGGCCTCAGCCGAGGCCCGGCCTTCCCTGCGCCCTTGCTTCGGATGAGGGCGAACGATTTGCATCACTCGGGCGCGAGAAGCGTTGCGGGAATGAGGATGTTTGTCTCCGTCATTGCGAGCAGCGAAGTCCCACTGCAGAGGCGGCCTGGATTGCTTCGCTGCGCTCGCAATGACGATGGGGGTGGGCAACTCGCGCTCCGTAGTCAGCTGCCATCGCCCGCGAAAGCGGGCGATCCAGGACGCCGCGGCCTCTCGAATCAAGCTGAACCGCCTCGGAGGACCGGATCGCCCGGTTGAGCCGGGCGATGGCGGAGAGCGTGGCTGCAGCTGGGGCTCAGGCGCACGGCGTCCTCCAGCACAGGGACAAAGGTCACGCACCTATCAACACCCGTCCACACCCCGGATATGACCTCCGCCCGATCGCTCCCTATATAGACGGCACAGCAACCCGAATCGCAGGCCATGCGCGTCTTCACCGTTCCCATCTCGGCGCCGTTCCTGCGCAGCGTGATCGCCGCGCTGGTCGACGGCCGGCTGGTCGACGGCTTCGAGGCACGCAGCGATCCCGCCCGGCTCGCGACCGCGACGCTGTATCTACCGACGCGGCGCTCCCTGCGGGTGGCGCGCGAGATGTTCCTCGACGAGCTGAAGACCGATGCCGCGGTGCTGCCGCGCCTGGTCGCGCTCGGCGATATCGACGAGGACGAGCTCGCCTTCGCGGAGGACCGCGACGCGTTCCTCGGGCCGGCGCCGCTGGAGATTCCGGAACGACTCGACGACCTGCAGCGCCGGCTCACGCTGGCGCGGCTGGTCGCGGCCTGGGCCAAGACGCCGGTGTCGGCGCCGCTCGTGATCGGCGGGCCCGCCTCGACGCTTGCGCTGGCCGGCGACCTCGCGCGGCTGATCGACGACATGGTGACGCGCGGCGTGTCGTGGGATGCGCTCGATGCGCTGGTGCCGGATCAGCTCGACAAATACTGGCAGTATTCGCTCGAGTTCCTGCGCATCGCGCGGACGGCGTGGCCGGCCTATCTGCAGGAGATCGAACGCATCGAGCCGGCGGCGCGGCGCGATCTGCTGATCGCGGCCGAAGCGGCGCGGCTGTCGGCGCATCCCGATGGTCCCGTCATTGCCGCAGGCTCCACCGGCTCGATGCCGGCGACGGCAAAATTCCTGCTCGCCGTCGCCAAGCTGCCGCATGGCGCGGTGGTGCTGCCTGGGCTCGACACCGATCTCGACGAAGCCGCGTGGAATTCGATCGGCGGTGCCAAGGACCGCGCCGGCCGCGTGTTGACGCCGCCCGCGGTCAATCATCCGCAATATGCCATGCACCTGCTGCTCAAGCGCTTCGGCCTGGAGCGGCGCGACGTGATCCGCCTCGCACCACCCGGCCGTGGCGGCCGCGAGGTGCTGATCTCAGAAGCGATGCGGCCGTCGGAAGCCACCGCCGTCTGGCACGAGCGCCTGCGTCAGTTCGACATCGCCGCCAACATTGCCGAAGCGATGGACAATCTCGCCGTCGTCGCCGCGCCCAACCCCGAAATGGAGGCGCTGGCGATCGCCATCGCGATGCGCGAGGCGCGCCATCTCGGCAAGTCCGCTGCGCTGGTGACGCCGGACCGCGCGCTGGCGCGCCGCGTGATGGCGGCGCTGACGCGCTGGCACCTGACGTTTGACGATTCCGGCGGTGACGCGCTGTTGGAGACGCCGGCCGGCATCTTCGCGCGCCTCGCCGCCGAAGCCGCCGCGCGCGGACTGGAGCCGCCGACTTTGCTGGCGCTGCTCAAGCATCCGCTGTGCCGGCTCGGCCGCGCCGCGAATGGCTGGAAGAGTGCCATCGAGACGCTGGAGCTCGCGGTGCTGCGCGGCACGCGGCCACAAGCCGGAAGCAGCGGGCTCGCGCGCGACTTCGCGCGCTTCCGCGACGAGCACACCAAGCTGCACCAGGGCGAAGCATCATCGCTGCACAAGGCCGAGCCGCGCGCGCGTCTCAGTCCCGAGCAGCTCGACCGCGCCGGCGCGCTGATCGCGCAATTGCAGACGGCCCTGGCGCCGCTGGAAAACCTTGCCTCGCCGCGCCCGCAGGATTTCGCCGAGCTCGCCGCGCGGCATCGTGAGGTGTTGATCGCACTCTCGACAGACGATGTCGGTCTCAGCACCGCGTTCACCGATCGCGACGGCGCGGCGCTGGCGCGCTGCTTCGACGACCTGCTCGCGTCCGGCGAGCGTTGCGGCCTGATGGCGCCGCTGTCGGACTATCCGGATCTGTTCCATACCGCCTTCTCCGATCGCGCGGTGCGCCGGCCCGAGCGCCACGGTGCGCAGCTGCAGATCTACGGTCCGCTCGAAGCGCGACTGATGCAGGCCGACCGCATGATCGTCGGCGGCCTGATCGAGGGCATATGGCCGCCGGCGCCGCGCATCGATCCCTGGCTCAGCCGCCCGATGCGGCATCAACTCGGCCTCGACTTGCCCGAGCGCCGCATCGGACTATCGGCACACGATTTCGCACAACTGCTCGGCGCGCCCGAGGTGATCCTGACGCACGCCGCAAAATCGGGTGGCGCGCCGGCCGTGGCCTCGCGCTTCCTGCACCGTCTCGAAGCCGTCGCCGGCGCCGAGCGCTGGAAGGCGGCGACCGCGCGCGGCGAGACTTACGTCCGCTATGCCGAGGTGCTCGACCAGCCCGCCGCGGTGAAGCCGGTCGAACAGCCGGCGCCGAAGCCGCCGCTGGCAGCGCGGCCGCTGCGCATGTCGGTGACCGCCATCGAGGACTGGCTGCGCGATCCCTACACCATCTTCGCGCGCTACATCCTGCGGCTCGATCCGCTCGATCCCGTCGACATGCCGCTGTCGGCCGCCGATCGCGGCTCGGCGATTCACGAAGCGATCGGCGAATTCACGCAGACCTATGCTGATGCCCTGCCGCTGCATCCGGCGCATGCGCTGCGCGTGATCGGCGAGAAGCACTTTGCGCCGCTGATGGAGCGGCCCGAGGCGCGGGCACTGTGGTGGCCGCGTTTCCAGCGCATCGCCGGCTGGTTCGCGGCGTGGGAGACCGCGCGGCGCGCGCAGATCGGCGCGATCACCGCGGAGATCCGCGGCGAGATCGGCATTCCCTTGGATCAGGGCCGCACCTTCATCCTGTCGGCGCGCGCCGACCGCATCGAACAGCGTGCCGAGGGCACCTACGCCATTCTCGACTACAAGACTGGCCAGCCGCCGACGGCCAAGCAGGTGCGCATGGGGCTGTCGCCGCAGCTCACACTCGAAGCCGCGATCCTGCGCGAAGGCGGCTTCGACGGCATTCCCGCCGGCAGCCTGATCAGCCAGCTCGTCTATGTCCGCTTGTCCGGCAACAACCCGCCGGGCGAAGAGCGCATTCTCGAGCTGAAGATCAACAAGAGCGACCCGCCGCAACATCCGGACCAGGCCGCGCAGGAGGCGCGCGAAAAGCTCGAGGCATTGATCCGCAGCTTCGAGGACGTCAATCAAGGCTACACCTCGCTGAACCTGTCGATGTGGGCGAACCGCTACGGTAGCTATGACGATCTCGCCCGTATCAAGGAATGGTCGGCGGCCGGCGGCCTGGGGGTGGAGGAATGGTGAAGGCGCCCCGCCCCATTCCGCAGGCCGTGCGCGAGGCGCAGACGCGCGCATCGAACCCGGCTGCCTCCGCGTTCGTGTCGGCCAATGCCGGCTCGGGCAAGACGCATGTGCTGGTCCAGCGCGTGATCCGGCTGCTGCTCGACGGCGTGCCGCCGGAGAAGATCCTCTGCATCACCTTCACCAAGGCCGCGGCCGCCAATATGGCCGAGCGCGTGTTCTCGACGCTCGGCCATTGGGTGACGCTCGACGACGACGCGCTTGACAGCGCGATCCAGTCCACCGGCATTCCCAATCCCGACAAGAAGCTGCGGGCCTCGGCGCGAAAACTGTTCGCCAGCGCGCTGGAGACGCCGGGCGGATTGAAGGTGCAGACCATTCACGCGCTGTGCACGCGGCTGCTGCAGCAGTTCCCGTTCGAAGCCAACGTGCCGGCGCGGTTCTCGGTGCTCGACGAGCGCGACCAGACCGAGATGATGGAGCGCGCCAATCTCAAGGTGCTGCTCGACGCCGCGCGGGCGCCCGACAGCGCGGTCGGCCGCGCGCTGCAGGTGGCGATGGCCAATGCGGCGGATTCGACCTTCAAGGACGTCGTCCGCGAGGCCTGTTTGAGCCGCGATCACTTCATGGCCTGGACCGATGGCGCCGGCCGCGTCGAGGTTGCCGCGCAACATCTCGGCGAGGTGCTCGGCATCAGCGCCGGCGAGACGCTGGAAGCCATCGAGCGCGACATCGTCGACGGCCCCAATCTGCCACTGAGGGATTGGACCGATATCGCCGCGCGGCTCGACGGCGGCGCCAAGACCGACCAGAAGCAGGCGGAGCAACTCCGCGCCGCACTGGCGTTCTCGGGTGCCGATCAGGTCGATGAATATCTCCGCGTATTCCTGACCGAGGACAAGGAGCCGCGGAAGTCCCTGCTGACCAAGAAGTTCGCCGACGCCAATCCCGGCATCGCCGGCCTGTTCGAATCGGAGGCGCGCCGGCTCGATCGCCTGATCGAAAAGCGCCGCGCGGCGGTCGTGCGCGACCGCACCGAGGCGCTGTTGCAGATCGCGACCGCCGCCGCCGCGAACTATCGCCGCGAAAAAGAAGAGCGCGGCCTGCTCGACTATGACGACCTGATCGACAAGACGCTGGCGATGCTGAACCGCGTCTCCGCCGGCTGGGTGCACTACAAGCTCGACCGCGGCGTCGATCACGTGCTGATCGACGAGGCGCAGGACACGAGCCCACGGCAATGGGACATCGTCGCCCACATCATCGAAGAGTTCACCGCCGGCGCCGGGGCGCGCGACGGACTCACGCGCACGATCTTCGCGGTCGGCGACGAGAAGCAGTCGATCTTCTCGTTCCAGGGCGCCGACCCGCACGAGTTCGATGCGCGCAGGCGCCAGTTGCAGAAGCGCTTCGCCGACGCCGGGCTGCTGTTCGATCCGGTGTCGTTCACCTATTCGTTCCGCTCCGGGCCGACGGTGCTGCACGCGGTCGACCACGTGTTCCGCGAGCGCGACGTCTACAGCAGCATCCACTCGCCTGACATCGGCCATCCCATCCACAACGCGCTGACCGATGCCGGACCGAGCATGGTCGAGCTCTGGAGCCTGTGCGAACGCGACGACCGCAAGGAGATCGAGGGCTGGCGCGCGCCGTTCGACGGCGTCTCCGTCACCAGCCCCGAGGTGAAGCTTTCCAGGCGCATCCAGGCAGAGATCAAGCGGCTGATCCAGACGGGCACGATGACCGGCCATGACGGCGCGCGGCGGCGGCTGAGCTATGGCGACATGCTGATCCTGGTGCGCCGGCGCGGCAACGCCTTCGATGCTGTCATCCAGGCGCTCAAGCACGCGGGCATCCCCGTGGCCGGCGCCGACCGGCTGAAGCTGACCGAGCACATCGCGATCATCGACCTGATGAACCTCGCCGACGCGCTGCTGCTGCCGCAGGACGATCTGGCGCTGGCGACCGCGCTGAAGAGCCCGCTGTTCGGGCTCGACGACGACGATCTGTTCAAGCTGGCGTGGCAGCGTCGCGGCTCGCTACGCGACGCACTGACGGCGCACGCCGCTGACGACGCGCGGCTGCAGGCGGTCGTACGGCGCTTGCAACAATGCGAGCGCCGCGCCGCGGAGGACACGCCATTCGCCTTCTATGCCTGGCTGCTCGGCGGCGATGGCGGCCGGCGCCGCATCCTGGCGCGGCTCGGCCACGAGGCCAATGATGCGCTCGACGAGTTCCTCGAGCTCGCGCTGTCCTACGAGCGCAAGGCGCCGGCCTCGCTGCAGGGCTTCGTCGCCTGGCTGCGCGCCGCCGACACCGAGGTGAAGCGCGACATGGAGATCTCGCGCGACGAGATCAGGGTGATGACCGTGCATGGCGCCAAGGGCCTCGAGGCGTCCGTCGTCTTCCTGGTCGACACCACCTCGTCGCCGGCGGATTCGCAGCGGCTGCGGCTGATCCACGTGCCGCATGGCGAGCAGGAGATCGTGGTCTGGGCCGGGCGCAAGGCCGACGATCCGCAGCCCGTCGCGGCGGCACGCGTGGCGATGCTCAAGGAGACCGAGGACGAGTATCGCCGGCTGCTCTATGTCGCGATGACCCGCGCCGCGGATCGGCTGATCATCGGCGGCTGCATGCCGGGCAACATGAACAACGTCCGCGGCGGCAGCTGGTACGATCTGATGGCGCGCGGATTGGACGCCGCCGGCCTGCAGGTCGAGGTGATCGAAACCGAGGACGGGCCGGTCAAGCGCTATGCGCGGGCCGAGGACATCGCGGAAACCGCTGCTGACAAAACGCGGCCCATGGTCGAGACGGCCGTCGAACTGCCGGCGTGGCTGCGCACGGCGGCGGTGGAGGCGCCCGGCGAGGTCGCTGTGCTCCGGCCGTCCGATCCATCCGCCGACGAGCGGCCGGTGCGCACGGGCGAATCGCTGGCGGCGCGCAGCCTCGCGATGCAGCGCGGCACGCTGGTGCATCGCCTGCTGCAGTCGCTGCCCGACGTGGCGCCGGAGCGGCGGCGCGATGCCGCGCTGCGATATTTGATTCGCAACGCCGCCGACTGGCCGGAGGACGAGCGCGTGGGGCTTGCGGAACGCGTGCTCGCCGTGGTCGAAGACCCGCGCTTTGCCGCGGTGTTCGCGGCCGGGAGCCGGGCGGAAGTCTCGATCGTGGGCCGCCTCGCACTGGCCGGCCAGCCTCCGGCACTGGTCTCCGGCCAGATCGACCGACTGGTGGTCACCGGGACCGAGGTGCTGATCGTCGACTTCAAGACCAACCAGCAGCCGCCCTCGGGACTCGCCGACGTGCCCCCGGCCTATGTCCGGCAGCTCGCGCTGTACCGCGCAGTGCTTGGCCAATTGTACCCCGGCCGCGTCGTCCGCGCCGCGCTGCTCTGGACCGAAGCCGCTGAATTCGTGGAGCTTCCCGCCTCCGCGCTGGACGCCATGCTGCCATCCCAGCACGTCTGAGTGAGCCCGCTTGACCCGGGATCACGCCATTCCTACTTTGACGTCCACGCTGAGGCGGCCCGTCCGTGCCGCTCCCTCCAACCGAACGAGGTAATTTCCATGGCCGTTGGCAAGGTTTCCGACGCCGATTTCGAAAGCGAAGTGCTCAAGGCCGACGGCCCGGTCGTGGTCGACTTCTGGGCCGAGTGGTGCGGCCCGTGCCGCATGATCGCGCCCGCCCTCGACGAGATCTCGAGCGCGATGGGCGACAAGGTCAAGATCGTCAAGCTGAACGTCGACGAGAGCCCGAAGACGGCCTCGAAGTACGGCGTGATGTCGATCCCCACCCTGATGGTGTTCAAGGGCGGCGAGATGGCCTCGCGCCAGGTCGGCGCCGCGCCGAAGGCGAAGCTGCAGCAGTGGATCTCGTCGGCGGTGTGACGCTTGCGGAACAATGATTTTTGTCGAACGGCCGGCGGAATCGCCGGCCGTTTGCGTTGAGGGGTGTGATTCAGCGTTTTCGGATGTCGCCATGCCCGCCCGCGCCGATCGCTCGCCCTCCCGCAAATCCGGCCTGCTGGCCATGGAGGCGCGCTCGGTGGATGCGATCCCGCGCGGCGAGGACTGGCAATACGAACCAAAATGGGACGGCTTCCGTTGTCTGCTGACGCGCGACGGCGCAACGGTGACGATGCAGTCGAAGGCCGGCGAGGACCTCGCGCGCTACTTCCCCGAGGTCGTCGCCGCGGCGCGCGAGCTCGAGGCGACGAGCTTCATCCTCGACGGCGAGCTGGTGGTGCCGCAGGCGAAGTCGTTCTCGTTCGATGCATTGCTGCAGCGGATTCATCCCGCCGCCAGCCGGGTGAAGAGGCTATCGGTGGAGACGCCGGCGCTGTTCCTGGCCTTCGATCTGCTGGCGAGTGGCAAGAAGGAGCTAGTGACGCACACGCTGCACGAGCGGCGGCCGGCGCTGGAAGCATTCGCGAAAGCGAACTTCGCGGATCATCCGACGTTCCGGCTGTCGCCGGCGACGACGCGCTTCGCGACCGCGCAAGACTGGCTGGCGCATTCCGGCGGCGGCTCGGACGGGGTGATCGCCAAGCGGACCGACCTGCCCTACCAGGCCGGCAACCGCGACGGCATGCAGAAGATCAAGCGCTATCGCTCAGCCGATTGCGTCATCGGCGGCTTCCGCTACGCCACCAACAGGGGCGCGAACGGACGCAAGCTGGTCGGCTCGCTGCTACTCGGGCTCTACGACGATGACGGTCTGCTGCATCACGTCGGCTTCACCTCCGCGCTCAAGAAGGACGAGAAGCCCGCACTGACCGACAGGCTCGAGCCACTGATCTCGCCGCCCGGCTTCACCGGCAATGCGCCGGGCGGGCCGAGCCGGTGGTCGACCGAGCGCTCGGCGGAATGGTGTCCGCTGAAGCCGAAGCTGGTGATCGAGGTCTGCTACGACCATTTCTCCGGCGAGCGCTTTCGCCACGGCACCTCGATCCTGCGCTGGCGCCCTGACAAATCGCCGAAGCAGTGCACGTTCGAGCAGCTCAAGCAGAAGGTCGCCGATCCCTTGAAACTGCTCGCGTGAGGTCAGCGGATCCAGCCGGTCGCGAGAGCCGAGGCGAATTCGGCATCGCCATTGGCGCGGGCCAGCGCGGCCATCGCCTGATGATCATAGGGCACGTGGCGGAACGTCACGCTCCAGCCTGCGGGCTTAAGTTCAAGGATCGCATAGCGGGCGTCGGGCGTGCCGGCTTCCATCACATGCGGATGCGGTACGGAGTAGGAATAGCCGGGGCTGCCCACGCTACCGGGATTGACGATCAGCCGCCCGTCGCGAAGCCGCACCGCGCGCGCGGTGTGGGTATGGCCACAGAGGATCAGTGACTGCGGGATGCCCTCGGCCGTTGTCTCGATTGCATCGAGCGGCGCGCATGTGACCGCGCCATCCGGCGCGACGCTCTCGAGCCAGTAGACGTTATCGTCCTCAGGCGTGGCGTGACAAAGGAAGACCTCGTCGCGATAGATGCCCGTCGGCGGGATCGTGCCGAGCCAGTCGAGATGCTTAGCTACGAGCTGCGCATAAGCCGGCCGCTCCCAGGCGCCCATCCTCTCCGGCGGCCGATCGATCAGCCAGCGGTCGTGATTGCCGCGCACATGGACGGCATCGAGCGGCATCAGCAAGTCCATCGTCTTGCGCGCATCGAGCGGGCCGCTCGCCATATCACCGAGATTGACAATGTCATCGACGCCTTGCGCGCGGATGTCGGCCAGCACGGCTTCGAGCGCGAGGTGGTTGCCGTGGACGTCTGCGATCGCGGCAAAGCGCATGCGCTATTCCCCTCAGGTCGGCGGCGTGCCGTTGAGGTCGAGCACGTGGCCCGCGAGATAGAGCGACCCCGTGATCAGGATACGCGGCGGGACCTCATAGGCAAGCCGCGCGATGCCGGCGAGCGCCGACGCGACGCCATCGGCGATCTCGACCCGCATGCCGAGCGTGCGGGCGGCGGCGGCCAGATCAGCCGGTGCCATCGCCTTGCTCTCGTTCGGAATCGGCACGACGATGATGTGGCGCGTCAGGCCGGCGAAGTTGGCCAGGAAGCCCGCGGCATCCTTGTTGCCCATCATGCCGACGATGACGACGAGCTGCCGCGACACGCGCTCCTCGAGGTCGCCGATCGCGGCCGCGACGACGCGACCGCCCTCGGCGTTGTGGCCGCCGTCGAGCCAGATCTCCGCGCCTCGCGGCGCGATCGCGGTGAGCGCGCCGTTCGACAGCCGCTGCATGCGCGCCGGCCATTCGGCGCCGACGATGCCGTCCTCGAACGCCTTGGTGGTGAGCTTGAAATGATCGACCGCCCGCAAGGTCGCGATCGCCAGGCCCGCATTGTCGAACTGATGCCGGCCGAACAGTTTGGGTGCCGGAAGATCGAGGAGACCGCGATCGTCCTGATAGACCAGCCGGTTGCGCTCGACATTGACGTGCCAGCTCTCACCGGCCGCAAACAGCGGCGCGCGCTGGCGCCTGGCCTCGCGCTCGATCACGGCCATGGCATCGGGCTCCTGCGCCGCCGAGATCACCGGGCAGCCGCGCTTGATGATGGCGGCCTTCTCGGCCGCGATCAGCGCGCGGGTGTCGCCGAGGAACTCCATGTGGTCCATGCTGATCGGCGTCAGCACGGAGGCCGCGACCTGCTCGACAACATTGGTGGAATCGAGCCGGCCACCGAGACCGACTTCGAGCAGCACCACATCGGCTGGATGCCTTTCGAACAGCACGAAGGCCGCGACGGTCTTGACCTCGAAGAAGGTGATCGGCGCGCCGGCGTTGACCCGCTCGCACTCCAAGAGCGCGGAGATCAGCTCATCGTCCTCGACCAGGACGCCACCGCCGACCTGGCCGAGCCGATAGCTCTCGTTGATGCGCACCAGCCAGGGCGAGGTGAAGACGTGGACGCGCAGCCCCGCGGCCTCGAGCATCGCGCGCAAATATGCGACCGTGGAGCCCTTGCCGTTGGTGCCCGCGACATGGATGACCGGTGGCAGCTTGCGCTCGGGATGACCGAGCTGCGCCAGCAGCCGGTGCATGCGCTCCAGCCCGAGCGAGATCCGGCTCGAATGCAACACAGAAAGCCGCGTGATCAGCTCGTCGAGCGACGGTCTTGGCTGGGCGGCAGAATCGTTCACGCGCTCGTTGCGACCGCCGGCGCTTCCGCGGTTTCGGCGGGCTTGGCAGGCGGCGGCAGCTGCGGCGCGGGCTTGGCGTGTTCAACGGCCGGCGCCTTGGTCAGCAATCGGCACAGCCGCGCCAGCGTCGGGCGCAGGTCATGACGGTGCACGACCATGTCGACCATGCCGTGGTCGAGCAGGTATTCAGCGCGCTGGAAACCTTCGGGCAGCTTCTCGCGAATGGTCTGCTCGATCACCCGGGCGCCGGCGAACCCGATCAGCGCGCCGGGCTCGGCAATGTGGACGTCGCCGAGCATCGCGTAGGACGCGGTGACGCCGCCGGTGGTCGGATTGGTCTGCACGACGATGTAGGGCAGCTTGGCCTCTCGCAGCATCTGCACGGCCACGGTCGTGCGCGGCATCTGCATCAGGGACAGGATGCCTTCCTGCATGCGCGCGCCACCGGAGGCCGCGAATACGATGAACGGCGACTTCTTCTCGACCGCGAGTTCGAGCCCGCGCACGATGGCTTCACCCGCGGCCATGCCGAGCGAACCGCCCATGAAATCGAAATCCTGCACGGCGATGACGACGCCCATGCCTTCCAGCTTGCCGAAGCCGACCTTCACCGCATCGTTCATGCCGGTCCGCGCCCGCGCATCCTTGATGCGGTCGGCATAGCGGCGCTCGTCACGGAATTTCAGCGGGTCGGGTGTGACCTCGGGCAGCGCGACGTCGAACCAGGTCTCGTTGTCGAACATCGACTTCAGCCGCGCCACGGCGCCCATGCGCATGTGGTAATTGGAGCCCGGAATGACGAACTGGTTGGCCTCGACGTCCTTGTAGAACACGAGCTGTCCGGAATCCGGACACTTGATCCAGAGGTTCTCCGGCGTCTCACGGCGCAGGATGTTGCGGATCTTCGGCCGGACCACGTTGGTAAGCCAGTTCATGTGTCGCTCCGTGTTGCGGTCGCCCGGATATATGGCGGGACGGCGGGGTCACGGCAAGACGGCCGCGACGCCCGGTCGAATAGTGGTTGACGGCCTATTCCGCGGCCTGTTGCGCCCCGTGCACGCCCCTTGCCAGCGCAGCGGCCAGATCGGCGACGGCGCTCACGGTCTTGGCGGTCGCGCGGCCCTCGGCGTCCAGGCTGGCGCGGAGCGCGTCGACCAGGGCGGTGCCGACCACGGCACCGTCGGCATGGGCGGCGATGGCGCGGGCGGTCTCCGGTGTCCGGATGCCGAAGCCGACGCAGACAGGCAGCGCCGTATGCCGCTTGATCCGGGCCACGGCGGCACCGACGGCGGACGAATCCGCCGCCGCCGCGCCGGTGATGCCGGTGATCGAGACGTAGTAGACGAAGCCCGAGGTGTTCGCGAGCACCGCCGGCAGCCGCTTGTCATCGGTCGTCGGCGTCGCCAGCCGGATGAAATTCAGCCCCGCCTTCAGCGCGGGAATGCACAGCTCGCTGTCTTCCTCCGGTGGCAGGTCGACGATGATCAGGCCGTCGACGCCGGCGCTCTTCGCATCATCGAGGAACTTGTCGACGCCGTAGATGTAGATCGGGTTGTAGTAGCCCATCAGCACGATCGGCGTCGCCGCGTCGCCCTCGCGGAAGCTGCGCACGAGCTGCAGCGTCTTCCTCAAGGTCATGCCGGCCTTGAGCGCGCGCAGACCCGCCGCCTGGATCGACGGGCCATCGGCCATCGGATCGGTGAACGGCATGCCGATCTCGATGATGTCAGCGCCAGCCTGCGGCAGCGACTTGACGATCGCGAGCGAGGTTTCAGGATCAGGGTCGCCTGACATCACGAAGGTGACGAACGCCGAGCGGCCTTCTTGCTTCAATTGCGCGAAGCGCGCATCCATCCGGCTGGTCACGATGCCTTCGCCCTTCCTCGCAAGATGTCGCCCACCTGCGGCACGTCCTTGTCGCCGCGGCCGGACATGTTGACCACCATCAGATGGTCCTTCGACTTCTTCGGCGCGAGCTCCATCACCTTGGCGATCGCGTGCGCGGGCTCCAGCGCCGGAATGATGCCCTCGAGCCGCGACAGCAGCTGGAACGCCGCCAGCGCCTCCTCATCGGTCGCCGACAAATAGTTCACGCGACCGACCTCGTGCAGCCAGGAATGCTCCGGCCCGATGCCGGGATAATCGAGACCGGCCGAGATCGAATGCGCCTCCTCGATCTGCCCGTCCTCGTCCATGAGCAGATAGGTGCGGTTGCCGTGCAGCACGCCGGGGCGGCCGCCGGCGATCGAGGCGGCGTGCAGATGCGTCAGGCCATGGCCCGCCGCTTCCACGCCATAGATCTCGACCGAGGGATCATCGAGGAACGGATGGAACAGGCCCATCGCATTGGAGCCGCCGCCGATGCACGCGATCAGCGAGTCCGGGAGCCGGCCCTCAGCCTCTTGCATCTGCGTGCGGGTCTCGTTGCCGATCACCGACTGGAAGTCGCGCACCATCATCGGATAGGGGTGCGGACCGGCGACCGTGCCGATGCAGTAGAACGTGTTGTGGACGTTGGTGACCCAGTCACGCAACGCCTCGTTCATCGCATCCTTCAGGGTCTTGGCGCCGGACTGCACGGGCACCACCTTGGCGCCGAGCATCTCCATGCGGATCACGTTCGGCTGCTGCCGCTCGACGTCGACCGCGCCCATGTAGACGACGCAATCGAGCCCGAAACGCGCGCACAGCGTGGCGGTCGCAACGCCGTGCTGGCCGGCACCGGTCTCGGCGATGATGCGCTTCTTGCCCATGCGGCGCGCGACCATGATCTGGCCAAGCACGTTGTTGACCTTGTGCGAGCCGGTGTGGTTCAGCTCCTCGCGCTTGAAGTAGATCTTGGCGCCGCCGAGATGCTCGGTCAGGCGCTCAGCGTAATACAGCGGCGAGGGCCGGCCGACATAGTTCTTCAGGTAGCCGTTCATCTCGGCATGGAATGCCGGATCCGCCTTGGCCTCCGCATAGGCCTTTTCCAGATCGAGGATCAGCGGCATCAGGGTTTCGGCGACGAAGCGGCCGCCGAAGATGCCGAAGTGACCGCGGTCATCCGGACCGCTGCGGTAGGAATTGGGAATGGCTGTCGTCATTGAACGCTCAACTCTTCAGCGGCCCGCGCCGCGCGAATGAAATCCCGGATCATGTCGCAATCCTTCACACCCGGCGCCCGTTCGACGCCAGATGACACGTCGACGCCGCCCGCGCGGGTGATCCGCACGGCCTCCGCGACGTTGTCGGCGCTCAGACCGCCGGAGACCATGAACGGGCGATCGAGCTTCACGCCCTGTAGCAGACGCCAATCGAAGGTGGCACCGAGGCCGCCGGGACGGGTCGCATCCTTGGGCGCCCGCGCATCGAACAGGATGCGGTCGCACACGTCGGCATAGCCCGCCAACGGCGCGAGATCGGCGTCGGTCGCGACCGGAATGGCCTTCATGATGGGTAGGCCGAAGCGCTGCTTGAGGTCGCGGACGCGCGCGATGCTTTCGCGGCCATGCAGCTGCAGGAGATCAGGCCGCAGCGTCTCGACGATGTTTTCGATCATCGCGTCGTCGGCATCGACGGTCAGCGCCACCTTGAGCGCGCGCCCCCTGACGTCACGACCCAGCTCACGCGCGGCCGTCAGGCCGACATGGCGTGGGGACGGCGGAAAGAACACGAAGCCCACCATGTCGGCGCCCGCGTCGAGCGCCGCAGCGAGGGTGTCGGGCGTGGTCAGGCCGCAGATTTTGACGAGCAGGGACATCAATGAACAACGCACGTCCGGGCGGAAAGGATCACCAGAAGCCGGCGGCTTCCAGGGCCGCCGAGCTTTCGCGCCTTCTACAACGCGACGCCCTGCTTGTCTTGCCCATAAGGGGCGAAAAGCCGCGCCGGCGCAGCTGGAACCAGAGATTGCGCAGAGCCCTGTTTTGCACGCGCCGCGGCGCTCAACTGCGCCACCTGCGCGCGGGCCGCTTCGGCATCGGCCTGATGGCGGCGCGCGGCCCGCCGCCAGCGGCGCTGGCCGATCCAGGTGGCACAGCCACCCGCGATCACGCCCAGGATCGCGACGGCGATGATCAAGGCGAACAGCGGGACCGACGCCGAGAGCGCCGGATCAGTCGCGTTGAAGGGATCAAACGATACGGTAACGAAATGCCGATTGGCGACCGCGAAGATGACGAACAGCACCAGCAGCGGAAGGACGACCACGACAGTGAAGAATTTTCGCATGCGCTCGCTCGTGTCAGTCAGGCCGGATTCGCCTCGAGATCAGCCGCAGACGATTAGCACGGCCGGCGCGAGATGCTTCAATCGTCGGCGTCGTCAGCCGCGGCGCCGGCGGGATTGTCCCGGTTCAGCCGCTCGCGCATTTCCTTGCCCGTTTTGAAGAACGGGACACTTTTCTGGTCCACCGGGACATGAGCTCCGGTCCGTGGGTTGCGCCCGGCGCGGGCCGGCCGATGCTTGACCGAGAAGGCGCCGAAGCCGCGCAACTCGACGCGGTCACCGCGGGCGAGCGCCGCGACGATCTCATCGAGGATCGCATTGACGATGTTCTCGACATCCCGCTGGTAGAGATGCGGGTTGTGCTCGGCGATACGCTGAACAAGCTCGGATTTGATCATCGAGAAAATGTACCCGGGGAGACAAGTCCCATTTCCGTGAAAATATGCTGGACTGTCAAGACGCTAAATCATTCATCGCGGCCGTGAATCGGGGTGCGAGGCCCGGTACGGGGTCTCGCCACGGCACACGCGAAGCGGGAAGATTGCCCTGGGAATGGTCTTTGCGGGTTCAATTGCCCGGCGCGGGCGTCCAGAGCGCGAGCATGCCGTCGAGACCGATCCGGTCCACCGCCTGGACCACGCCGGTGCGCTCGATCTGGCGGGCGATTCCGGAGAGGCCGACGGCGTCGAGCGCGATCGAGGTGGCCGTTCGCAGGAAGGTGAGATCGCCGAACCGCGGCGTGAGCTTGTAGTCGCGCACCGGAAGGTCCTTCTTGACGTTCTTGTTGGCGACGAGCCAAGCGACCGCGGTCTTCTCGTCGCCGAGTTCGTCGATCAGCTTCAGCTCGATCGCCTGCCTGCCGGTGAAGACGCGGCCATCAGCCACCTTATCCAACTGCTCATCGTTCATGGCGCGGCGGTCCTTCACCAGTCCGCGGAACCAGGCATAGGAATCCTTGACCAGGGCGTCGAGCGCCGCACGCGCTTCCGGGCTGGTCGGCTCGTAGCCGTTGGGGGCGGCCTTCAGCGGCGAGGATTTGACCTCCTCGATCTTCACGCCGACCGTCTTCAACAGCTCGCCGACATTGGGATATTGAAACAGCACGCCGATCGAGCCGACCAGCGAACTCTGCTGCGCGACGATGTGGTCGGCAGCGATCGCGCCGATGTAGCCGCCGGACGCCGCGAGGCCTTCCACGACGACGACCAGCGGCTTCTTCGCCTTCAGCCGGACCAGCGAATCGTAGAGCTGCTCGGAGCCGGCGGTGGTGCCGCCCGGCGAATTGATGTGAACGATGACGGCTTCGGCCGAGGAGTTTTCGAGCCGCTCCAGCGCCTCGACGCGCTCATGGTCGCTGCGGATCAGGCCCTCGATATTGACGCGGGCGATCGAGCCGGAGGTCGAGAGCACGGTGCGGCCGCGCGGCGACATGGCGAGACCGATGGCGGACAGAGCCGCAATCGCGATCAGCACCGCGACGACGCGCCAGAACGTCAGCTTGCGGCGCAGCCTGCGGCGATCGACGATCACATCCGAATCAAGCGACATGGGCAGCTCCTGGAAGTCTCGGCGCGTTTTGCATCCGCAGCCTGAATATCTCGTTATCCGATTACATCAATCGCGGCGCAATTTGAAGAAAGGAAGGCTTGCGGCGAGGCCGGATCCGCGCGGCCGGCACGCGCGTCCTTGCCTCGCCGGAACAAAAAAGCCCCGGCTTGCGCCGGGGCTTTGATCTGATCGCAGGACGCGAAGACTTACTTCGAGTCGCGGTTCTTGAGCGCGGTGCCGAGAATGTCGCCCAGCGTGGCGCCCGAATCGGACGAGCCGTACTGCGCGATGGCTTCCTTCTCTTCCGCGACTTCCAGCGCCTTGATCGACACCTGCACCTTGCGGGCCTTCTTGTCGAACTGGATCACGCGGGCATCGACCTTCTCACCGACGGCGAACCGCTCGGTGCGCTGGTCGTTGCGATCGCGCGCCAGCTCGGAGCGCTTGATGAAGGTGGTGAAGTCGGTGCCGGTGATCTTGACGTCGATGCCGCCGTCCTTGACGTCGAGCACCTCGCAAGTGACGACCGCGCCCTTCTTGACATCGCCCGGCTCGGCGAAGGGATCGCCTTCGAGCTGCTTGATGCCGAGCGAGATGCGCTCCTTCTCCACGTCGACGTCGAGCACCACGGCCTTGACCATGTCGCCCTTCTTGTAGTTGTCGATGACCTGCTCGCCCGGCAGCTTCCAGTCGAGATCCGACAGATGGACCATGCCGTCGACGTCGCCTTCGAGACCCAGGAACAAGCCGAACTCGGTCTTGTTCTTGACCTCGCCCTCGACCACCGAACCCGTCGGATGCTTCTCGACGAAGACCTCCCACGGATTGCGCATGGTCTGCTTGAGACCGAGCGAGATGCGGCGCTTGACGCTGTCGACCTCGAGCACCTGCACTTCGACCTCCTGCGAGGTCGACACGATCTTGCCGGGGTGCATGTTCTTCTTGGTCCACGACATCTCGGAGACGTGGATCAGGCCTTCGATGCCCGGCTCGAGCTCGACGAACGCACCGTAGTCGGTGATGTTGGTGACGCGGCCGTGGAAGCGGGCCTGCAGCGGGTACTTGGCCTCGATGCCCTGCCACGGATCGTCCAAGAGCTGCTTCATGCCCAGCGAGATGCGGTGCGTCTCGTGGTTGATCTTGATGATCTTGACCTTGACCGTCTGACCGATGCTGAGCACCTCGGTCGGATGGTTGACACGGCGCCAGGCGATGTCGGTGACGTGCAGCAGGCCGTCGATGCCGCCGAGGTCGACGAACGCACCGTAATCGGTGATGTTCTTGACGACGCCGTCGATGACCTGACCCTCTTCGAGGTTCTGCACCAGCTCCTGGCGCTGCTCGGCGCGGGTCTCTTCCAGCACGGTCCGGCGCGACACGACGATGTTGCCGCGGCGACGGTCCATCTTGAGGATCTGGAACGGCTGCGAGTTGTTCATCAGCGGCGCGACGTCGCGGATCGGACGGATGTCGACCTGCGAGCGCGGCAGGAAGGCCACGGCACCGTCGAGGTCGACGGTGAAGCCGCCCTTGACCTGGTTGAAGATGACGCCGTTGACCTTTTCGTTGTTCTGGAACGCCTTCTCGAGCTTGCCCCAGCTCTCTTCGCGACGCGCCTTGTCGCGCGACAGCACCGCTTCGCCGAGTGCGTTCTCGATACGATCGAGGAACACTTCGACCTCGTCGCCGACTTTCAATTCACTGTCACGGCCGGGCCCGGCGAATTCGCGCAGCGCCACGCGGCCTTCGGTCTTCAGGCCGACGTCGATGACGGCCATGTCCTTCTCGATCGCAACAACCTTGCCCTTGACGACAGAGCTTTCCTGCAGGTTGCCCTTCGTGAAGGACTCGTCCAGCATCGCGGCGAAATCATCGCGGCTGGGATTGTAGGAAGAAGCAGAGATACTCGAAGCCATTTGTTCTCCAGATGCGGACATTCTCGCCAGCTTGGGTTGATCGGCGCATCGAATGGACAGTGCCTGGAGGTCCACAAATCCCCAGACGTCCGCGCGATGCGCGATAAGCGCAAACGACGCGGGCCGGCAGTGCCTGCACATGCGATACGTATGAAGTGCGTCCGGATGATCGGACTCGATTGAACCGCAATCGAGCTATCGACGGTCAAGGGCGGGAGCGGGCATTCCTCCAATGACGCCGGCGGAAATCAAACCCGCTGGCGGCCCGCTCGAACGGCCTCGACGATATCGATGGCGGCCCGGACGCCGCCTTCTATATCCAAATGGGAGTTGTCAAGCAAGTAAGCATCCGGGGCTTGTTTTAAAGGCGCGACGGCCCGGTTCTGGTCACGCTCGTCGCGCGCCAGGATGTCGGCCAGAATGGCCGCCTCATCGGCCGGTTCCCCACGTGAAAGCGCCTCGAGGGTGCGACGATGCGCCCGGATGCGGGGATCGGCGACGACGTAGATCTTCACCTCGGCGTCCGGGCAGATGACGGTTCCGATGTCGCGGCCGTCGAGCACGGCACCGGGCGGCCGGTTTGCGAACTGACGCTGGAAAGCCACCAGCGCTTCGCGCACTTTTGGCAACGCCGATACCACGGAGGCCGCGGACCCGACCTGATGCGACCTCAGCGCCGGATTGTCGAAGCTCGAGGGATCCAGGCGCATGGCGACGTCCGCCGCCCGCGCCTCATCCTTGAGGTCGATGCCGGCGGTCAGTAGCGCGTGCGCGACCGCCCGGTAGATCACGCCCGTATCCAGGTGCCTGAGGCCGTAATGCGCCGCGAGACGCTTGGCCATGGTGCCCTTGCCCGAGGCCGCCGGGCCGTCGATGGCGATGATCATGCGAAATCCGCGCCCGCCTTGCACATCAGCGGGATGAAATCTGGGAAGCTGGTGGCGATGAAGGCGGTGTCGTCGACCCTGACCGGCTTGTCGGAGGCGAGACCCATCACCAGGGCGGACATCGCGATGCGGTGGTCCATGTGGGTCGCGACGATGCCGCCGCCCGGCACGTGACCGCGGCCCTCGACGATCAGATCATCGCCGGTGATCTCGACCTTGACGCCGTTGACACGCAGCATCGCCGCGGTGGCCTCCAGCCGGTCGGATTCCTTGACGCGCAGCTCATGCAGGCCGCGCATGATGGTCGTGCCCTCGGCATAGGCGGCGGCGACGGCCAAGACGAGATATTCGTCGATCATCGACGGCGCGCGCTCGGGCGGCACCACCACGCCGCGCAGCTTCGAGGCGCGCACGCGCAGGCGGGCCATCGGCTCGCCGGCATCGCCGCGGACGTCGTCCTCCTCGATCGCGGCGCCCATCTCGCGCAAGGTCGTGAACAGGCCGGTGCGCAGCGGGTTGGTCATCACGTCCGACAGCACGAGGTCCGAGCCGTCGACGATCAGCGCGGCGACCAGCGGAAACGCGGCCGAGGACGGGTCGGCGGGAACGATCACTGGCGCACCACGCAGCTCCGGCTGGCCGGTCAGTGCGATGCGGCGGCCATGAGACCCTTCCGGCGTGGTCACGATCTCCGCGCCGAAATGCTTCAGCATCAGCTCGGTGTGGTCGCGGCTGGCCTCCTGCTCGATCACGGTGGTCACACCGGGCGCGGCGAGGCCCGCGAGCAGCACCGCCGACTTGATCTGGGCCGAAGCCACCGGCGTGCGGTACTCGATCGGCACCGGGTTGCCGGCGCCCTGCAGGGTTAACGGAAGCTTGCCGCCCTCGGCGCTGGCGGTCACCTTGGCGCCCATCAGCACCAGCGGGTCGAGGATGCGCCGCATCGGACGGCTGCGCAGCGAGGCATCACCGTCGAAAACGGCCGTGATCGGGCAACCGGCCACGGCGCCCATCACCAGCCTGCAGCCGGTGCCGGAGTTGCCGAAATCGAGCGGCGCGCTCGGCTGGGCGAAGCCGCCCACCCCGACGCCACGGACGGTCCACGCGAAATCGCCGGTGCGCTCGACCTTGGCACCCAGGGATCGCATCGATTTGGCGGTGTTGAGGACGTCCTCGCCCTCCAGCAGGCCGGAAATCCGGGTCTCGCCGACCGACAGCGCCCCCAGGATCAGTGCCCGGTGCGAGATCGACTTGTCGCCAGGCACGCGAATCGTGCCCGAGAGGGGCCCTGAGGCGCGTGATTCCAGGGGAGTCGGGGCGATTGACGTGCTCACGGCGAGATCCTCGTGTTTCGGACGGGGCAGGTATCACAGCCCCCGCCCTCCGTCACGAGCGGTGATTTTCCCGTTGACAGCGCTATTGACAGCGGCGCGGCAACTAGCCAAGTGAGACACCGCTTTTCAGACATTGCCAGGACGCCTGCACGTGGCCAAATCCGAGCTCGGAACCAAACGCATTTGCCCGACGACGGGCAAAAAGTTCTACGACCTCAACAAGAACCCGGTGATTTCGCCCTACACCGGCGAGGTCGTGCCGATTGCGCCGATCGCGCCCACCCGCGCCATGCGCGGCGAGGCTGCGCGCGCTGCTGCGGCGGCCGACGTGGTCGAGCCCGCGGAGGCCGAGGAGCTGGTGCCGCTCGAGGAGGCCGACGCCGAGGAGAACTCCGGCAAGGTCAAGGCCGTCGTTCCCGAATCGGAGGACGACATCGAGATCGACGAGACGCTCGACGACGACGAGGATGACGACTCGACCTTCATCGCCGACGAGGAAGAAGGCGACGAGGACGTGACCGACATCATCGGTGATGTCGGCGGCGACGAAGAATAATCGTCGAAGACACTTGAGATCAGCCGCGAACTGTGGTTCACGGTGCTCCCCGGCGGTCACCCAGACCGCCGGCTCGGTTCAGGGGCCATAGCTCAGCTGGGAGAGCGCTTGCATGGCATGCAAGAGGTCGGCGGTTCGATCCCGCCTGGCTCCACCAGCCTTCGCTCGCTTCGCGAGCTTCGGCTCGGCAAGCCACCCCAATCTGCCGGTTGCGCGAAGTGAGCGAAGGCTGTCGCGCCGTAGTCTGGACGCCGAAGCCCCCTTGGGCGGAGGCGGGAAGACGAAGGCGGACTTGGGCTCCGGGCGATAATGCTCTCTCCGCATCGCTTCGCGAGCTTCGGCTCGGCAAGCCACCCCAATCTGCCGGTTGCGCGAAGTGAGCGAAGGCTGTCGCGCCGTAGTCTGGACGCCGAAGCCCCCTTGGGCGGAGGCGGGAAGACGAAGGCGGACTTGGGCTCCGGGCGATAATGCTCTCTCCGCATCGCTTCGCGAGCTTCGGCTCGGCAACCCACCCCAATCTGCCGGTTGCGCGAAGTGAGCGAAGGCTGTCGCGCCGTAGTCTGGACGCCGAAGCCCCCTTGGGCGGAGGCGGGAAGGCGAAGGCGGACTAGGCTCCGGGCCATGATGCCCTTCATCAATCGACTGAGCAGTTCAGCCCATCCAAGCTCTGGACGCCACGCAGCACGACCTGCCACATTCGCGCCCGTGAAGGGTCGAGGGCGGCCTGCGATGAAGTTCGTTTACATCCTGGAAAGTCTCAACGGCGAGCATTTCTACGCAGGCATCACCGACGACGTTCCGGCCCGCGTCACGAAGCACAATGCCGGTGAAGTCCCGCACACATCGAAGTTTCGGCCTTGGCGGCTCAAGACCTACGTTGCCTTCAGCGATGTGAAGCAGGCATTTGCCTTCGAGAAATATCTCAAGTCGGGTTCAGGCCGGGCTTTCGCGAAGAAGCGCCTTTAGAGCCCCCTCACCCCTCCACAACCGCATCGAGCCGCTCCCGCAGGCGCACCAGCTTGCCGTGCAGGTCGGCCAGCTCGGCGATCGAGCAGCCCGTCGCATCCAGGATCGCGGGCGGCACGATCGACCTTGCCTTGTCGCGCAGGCCCGCGCCCTGGGCGGTGAGGGTGACGATCACCTGACGCTCGTCCTCGGCCGACCGGGTCCGCTTGATCAGGTGCGTAGCCTCCATCCGCTTCAGCAGCGGCGTCAGCGTGCCAGAGTCGAGGAACAGCCGCGCGCCGATGTCCTTCACCGTCAGGCCGTCCTGCTCCCAAAGCACCAGCATGACCAGATATTGCGGATAGGTCAGGCCAAGGCGGTCGAGCAGGGGCTTGTAGACGCGGTTGAAGGCGTGCGCGGTCGAATAGACTGCGAAACAGAGCTGGTTGCCGAGCTGGAGCGGCAGGTCTGCCGCGGACTTCTTTCGCATCGAGGTCACCACAGGTCGATCCTATCGGCATCTTGAGCCCGCACGCCTCGGATCGACAACGGGCCCGGCGCACCGATCACGAATTTTCTACCGAACAATTATATTGTACACAATCTAATTGTGTGCAATATGGCCGCGCTGAATTCGTCCATCCAACCAGGAGACACCCATGTCCGTGAACGTGCTCTACAAGACCAGCGCCAAGGCCACCGGCGGCCGCGACGGCGAAGCCGCGACCCTCGACGGCTCGCTCAAGGTCAAGCTTTCCACCCCGAAGGAGCTCGGCGGCGGCGGCGGTGCCGGCAACAATCCGGAGCAGTTGTTTGCGGCCGGCTACGCAGCCTGCTTCATCGGCGCGATGAAGTTCGTCGGCTCGCAGGGCGGCCCCAAGGTTCCCGCCGACACGTCGGTGACCTCGACGGTCGGCATCGGCCCGCGCTCCGAAGGCGGCTTCGGCATCACCGTCGAGCTCGCAGTGTCGCTGCCCGGCCTCGCCAAGGCCGACGCCGAAGCGCTGGTCGCCAAGGCGCACGAGGTGTGCCCCTATTCCAACGCCACGCGCGGCAATGTCGACGTCAAGCTGAACGTCGTCTGAGCTTCAATTCCGTCATGCGGCAGGACGGCCTCCGTTGTCCTGCCGCATGGCAGCCATCCGTTTGCGCCGCCGCCGCAGCAATGCTTAATGATCGCGAGCTGAAACCAACCTCGCGACATCCGATGACACCCCAATTTGCTCCTGGCGCCATGGCCGGCCTGCGCGTGATCGATCTGACGCGCGTGCTCGGCGGCCCCTATTGCACGCAGATCCTGGCCGATCACGGCGCCGACGTGATCAAGGTCGAGCCGCCGGCCGGCGACGAGGTGCGCGACTGGGGTCCGCCCTTCCACGATGAGGACGCCGCCTATTTCGTCGGGATCAACCGCAACAAGCGCTCGATCGGCCTCGACCTCGCCTCCGAGGGCGGCCGCGCCGTGCTGATGCGGATGCTCGAGACGGCCGACGTGCTGATCGAGAACTTCAAGCCTGGCACCTTGGAGAAGTGGGGCATCGGCAGCGACACGCTGCGCGAGACATTCCCCAAGCTGGTGCACTGCCGCATCTGCGGCTTCGGCGCGGATGGCCCGCGCGGCGGCAATCCCGGCTACGACGCGATCATCCAGGCGATGACCGGCATGATCGCGGCGACCGGTTCGCCGCAGAGCGGACCGATGCGGATCGGCGTGCCGCTGGTCGACATCACCACCGGACTCTATGCCGCGATCGGCATCCTGATGGCGCTGTCGGAGCGGCAGCGCTCGGGCATCGGTCAGTTCCTCGAGGTCACGCTGTATGAGACCGGCCTCGCGATCATGCATCCGCATACCGCAAACTACTTCATGCATGGCAAGCCGCCGTCGCTGACCGGCAACGAGCACCCGAACCTCGTTCCGTATGCGATCTTCGCGACCAAGACCGACGATATCTTCATCGGCGTCGGCAATGACGGTACCTTCCGCAAGCTCGCCAAGGAGATCGGCCGCCCCGAACTCGGCACCGATCCGCGCTTCGCCCGCAACAAGGATCGCGTCGCCAATCGCGAGGCGCTGCGCGCCGAGCTTGCCGCCGTGTTCAGCCAGTTCGAGGCGGAGCCGCTGTGCGACCGGCTGCTCGCGGCCGGTCTGCCGGCAGGACCCGTGCAGAAGATCGACCAGGCGCTGACCAATCCGCACACGATCTACCGCGGCGATGTCATCGAGAAGGACTGGTACAAGGGCGTCGCGTCGCCGATCCGGCTCGAACGCACCAAGCCGAGCCTGCGCTCCACCCCGCCGAAGTTCAGTCAGCACGCGCAGGAGGTGCTGACCGAGTTCGGTTACACGCCGAGCGAGATCGAGGCGCTGCTGTCCCAGGGCACGGTGTGCGCCGAGCGCAAGCGCTGAGGCGCGATCAGCCTGTCGTCTCTCACCGTCAGCGCCGGCCGGGGCATCGCCCCGGCGCGGCGCCGTCTCCCGCAAGTCGCTGCGTTCCGCCGCGATGAACGCGCTTTCCGCTGACGATCCAACCGGTTATACATTCACGAAACTGTCATCTCGCGCTGCTACGGCCGCGACGCCGATGACGTTTCACGGGAGGTATTCTTTAATGTCACTTCGCCAATTCTGGACGGCCGCGACTGCGGCAGTCACGCTGGTCCTGAGCGCCGCAGCACCTGCGCATGCCGTGACCGAAATTCAGTGGTGGCATGCGATGACCGGCGCCAACAACGACGTCATCGTCAAGCTCGCCAACGATTTCAACGCCTCGCAGTCCGACTACAAGGTCGTCCCGACTTACAAGGGCAACTACGCCGACACGATGAATGCCGGCATCGCCGCCTTCCGCGCCGGCAATGCGCCCCACATCATGCAGGTGTTCGAGGTCGGCACCGCCACCATGATGGCCGCCACCGGCGCCGTGAAGCCGGTCTACAAGCTGATGCAGGACGCCGGCGAGAAGTTCGATCCCAAGAGCTACCTGCCGGCGATCACCGGCTACTATTCGACCTCGAAGGGCGAAATGCTCTCCTTCCCCTTCAACTCATCGTCCACCGTCATGTGGGTGAATCTCGATGAGTTGAAGAAGGTCAACGCCGAGATCCCGAAGACCTGGCCCGAACTGTTCGAGACCGCCAAGAAGCTGAAGGCGGCCGGCCATGCGACCTGCGGCTTCTCGGGCTCGTGGGTCACCTGGGTCAATCTCGAGCAGCTCTCCGCCTGGCACAACGTGCCGCTGGCCAGCAAGGCGAACGGTCTCGACGGCTTCGACACCGTGCTGGAGTTCAACGGTCCGCTGCAGGTCAAGCATCTCGAAAACCTGGTCGAGCTGCAGAAGGACAAGACCTACGACTATGCCGGCCGCACCAACACCGGCGAGGGCCGCTTCACCTCGGGCGAATGCCCGATCTACCTGACCTCGTCGGCGTTCTTCGGCAACGTCAAGGCCCAGGCCAAGTTCGCCTTCACCGCCGCGCCGATGCCGTATTATCCGGACGCCAAGGGCGCGCCGCAGAACTCGATCATCGGCGGCGCCTCGCTCTGGGTGATGGGCGGCAAGAGCGCGGACGAATACAAGGGCGTGGCGAAGTTCCTGACCTTCCTCTCGGACACCGATCGTCAGGTCTACATCCACAAGGCCTCGGGCTATCTGCCGATCACCAAGGCGGCCTACGCCAAGGCCAAGGCCGAGGGCTTCTACAAGGATCAGCCCTATCTGGAGACGCCCCTGCTCGAACTGACCAACAAGGAACCGACGGAGAATTCCCGCGGCCTGCGTCTGGGCAACATGGTGCAGCTGCGTGACGTCTGGTCGGAGGAAATCGAGCAGGCCCTGGCCGGCAAGAAGACCGCCAAGCAGGCGCTGGACGCCGCCGTCGAGCGCGGCAACCAGATGCTGCGCCAGTTCGAAAAGACGGCCGTGAAGTGAGGCCATGAGCCGGCAGGCCGCCCCGCGGCCTGCCGGTTCGCCGACCGACCATGCAGAAGAACGCCATCTTTCAGTCAAAACTGCTGCCGTTCGTGCTGGTCGCTCCCCAGCTCGCGATCGTGCTGATCTTCTTCTATTGGCCCGCGATCCAGGCCGTCATCCAGTCGTTCCTGCTGCAGGACGCGTTCGGCCTGTCCACGAGCTTCGTCTGGTTCGAGAACTACGCCGACCTGCTCAGCCAGCCGG
Source organism: Bradyrhizobium sp. HKCCYLRH3097 (assembly GCF_051167875.1). Taxonomy (NCBI): domain Bacteria; kingdom Pseudomonadati; phylum Pseudomonadota; class Alphaproteobacteria; order Hyphomicrobiales; family Nitrobacteraceae; genus Bradyrhizobium; species Bradyrhizobium sp. HKCCYLRH3097. The sequence continues at coordinate 298,750 of NZ_JBNPTX010000001.1, read as the reverse complement.
ACTATTTCCAGGCCATTCTCCGCACCTTCGGCTTCTCCTTCGCGATCGCGCTCTCGTCGCTGTCGGTCGCACTGCTGCTCGCGGTCATGGCGGATAAGCCGTTGCGCGGCGTCACGCTGTACCGGACGCTGCTGATCTGGCCCTATGCCGTGGCGCCGCCGGTGGTGGGCGTGCTCTGGATCTTCATGCTCCACCCGTCGCTCGGCGTGATCTCGCGCTATCTGCGCGCTGTTGGCATCGACTGGAATCCGCTGCTCGACGGCGACCAGGCGGCGCTGCAGATCATCCTCGCGGCCGCCTGGAAGCAGATCTCCTACAACTTCCTGTTCTTCCTCGCCGGGCTGCAGAGCATCCCCCGGAGCGTGCTCGAGGCCGCCGCGATCGACGGCGCGCGGCCGATGCGGCGGTTCTGGACCGTGACCTTCCCGCTGCTGTCGCCGACCATCTTCTTCCTGCTGGTCATCAACATCGTCTACGCCTTCTTCGAGACCTTCGGCATCATCGACACGATGACCCGCGGCGGTCCTGGCAAATCCACCGAGACGCTGGTCTACAAGGTCTATACCGATGGCCTGCTCGGCGGCAATCTCGGTTCGTCGGCCGCACAATCCGTCGTTCTGATGGTCATCGTCATCGTGCTGACGGCGATCCAGTTCCGCTTCGTCGAGCGCAAGGTGACCTACTGATGGTCGAGCAAGAAGGCATTCGACGCTACGTCGCGCACGCCATCCTGTGGATCGGAATCGCGATCGTCGCGTTCCCGGTCTATCTCGCATTCGTCGCCTCGACGCAGGACAATGCGGTGATCGCCAACGGGCAGATGTCGCTGCTGCCTGGCGGGCACTTCCTGTCGACCTACTATCAGACGATCTTCGTCGGCACGAGCGGCTCGACCCGCGAGCCGGTTGCGACCATGCTTTTGAACTCGCTGGTCATGGCGCTGCTGATCGCCGTCGGCAAGATCGCGATCTCGATCATCTCGGCCTATGCGGTCGTCTACTTCCGCTTCCCGTTTCGCATGGCGATCTTCTGGCTCATCTTCATCACCCTCATGCTGCCGGTCGAGGTGCGCATCTATCCGACCTACAAGATCGTCGCCGACCTCCACATGCTCGACAGTTATGCCGGGCTCGCGCTGCCGCTGATCGCGTCCGCCACCGCCACGCTGCTGTTCCGCCAGTTCTTCATGACGGTGCCGGACGAGCTGCTGGAGGCGTCCCGCATCGACGGCGCCGGGCCGTTCCGCTTCTTCTGGGACACCCTGCTGCCGCTGTCGCGCACCAACATGGCGGCGCTGTTCGTGATCCTGTTCATCCTCGGCTGGAATCAATATCTCTGGCCGCTGCTGATCACGACGCGCGACGACATGCAGACCATCCAGATCGGCATCCGCAAGATGATCACGACGACCGACGCGCTGACGGAGTGGCCGGTCGTCATGGCGACCGCCGTGCTCGCGATGCTGCCGCCGGTGTTCGTCGTCGTCGTCATGCAGCGCCTGTTCGTCAAGGGGCTGGTGGAGACGGAAAAGTGAGAGGGGCGAATAGCGAATGGCGAGTGGCGAATAGGGAGATCCGAACATGAGGATGCATTCGCCCTTCCCTATTCGCCACTCCCTATTCGCCATTCGCCACTCGTCACTTCCTCCTTATCGGTAACCGCCATGGCCAACGTCACCCTCCGCAACGTCCGCAAGGTCTACCAGGGCGGCTTCGAAGCCATCAAAGGCGTCGATATCGACGTCGGCGACGGTCAGTTCTGCGTGCTGGTCGGGCCGTCGGGCTGCGGCAAATCCACCCTGCTGCGGATGGTCGCGGGGCTCGAGACGATTACCTCGGGCGAGATCGACATCGGCGGCCGCATCGTCAATGCGATCGAGCCGGCGGATCGCGACATCGCGATGGTGTTCCAGAACTACGCGCTCTATCCGCACATGACCGTCTACAACAACATGGCCTACGGCCTGCGCAATCGCGGCATGGCGGAAAAGGAGATCAGGACGCGGGTTGAGGACGCCGCACGCATCCTCGAGCTCGGCACCATGCTCGAGCGGAAGCCGCGCCAGCTCTCCGGCGGCCAGCGCCAGCGCGTGGCGATGGGCCGCGCCATCGTGCGCCAGCCCAAGGTGTTCCTGTTCGATGAGCCGCTCTCGAACCTCGACGCCAAGCTGCGCATCGCGATGCGGGTCGAGATCCGCAAGCTGCAGCGCCGGCTCAACACCACCGCGATCTACGTCACCCACGACCAGCTCGAGGCGATGACGCTCGCCGACATCCTAGTGGTGATGAACGGCGGGAAGGTCGAGCAGATCGGCAATCCGCTCGAGATCTATCAGCGTCCAGCCACCACCTTCGTCGCATCCTTCATCGGCGCGCCGCCGATGAACCTGATGCCGACCGATGGCGTGCGCGCCCAGTTGCTCGGCGCCGACGCGGTTCCCCAAGAAGCGGGCCAGCTCGGCATCCGGCCTGAGGATTTCCAGCTCGGCGACGCCGTTCCGGCGGGCGGGGTCGGGCTCGACCTCCGGGTCGAGGCGATCGAGCACGTCGGCGCCGAGACCTATGTCTACGGCGCACGCCAGGACGCGGGCAGCGATGACCGGCTCTCCGCGACCGCCAACGACATCATCGTGCGGCTGCCGGGTACCGCCGCGCCGGAGATCGGCGCACGGATTCGCGCCGTGGCGCCGAGGGCCAAGCTGCATCTGTTCTCGGCCGACGGCCGTCAGCGGCTGTCCGTTTAAACCCTTCCACAGACAGGCTGTTCCGGCGCATTCGGGGTGCTTGAACGCGCCCCGGATCGTGCCCATATTGCTGCTCAAGGGGTGCCGTCAGGGCCCTGATACATCAAAGTCGCTTCGAGAGGACTTTGTAAACCATGTCTCGTGTTCCTTCGCTCTCCAGCCCGTTCCTGCTGGGCTTCGACGAGATCGAGCGCGTCCTCGACCGCGTCGTCAAAGGTGCCGACGGCTATCCGCCCTACAATATCGAGCGGTTCGAACGCACCAATGGCCAGCCCGAGCGTCTGCGGATCACGCTGGCGGTGGCGGGTTTCACCCGCGACCAACTCGATGTCACCATTGAGGAAAACCAGCTCGTCATCCGCGGCCGTCAGCAGGACGACAAGACCAGGCAATACATTCATCGCGGCATCGCCGCGCGCCACTTCCAGCGCACCTTCGTGCTGGCGGAGGGAATGCATGTGCTTGGTGCGGACCTGAAGAACGGGCTGTTGTCGGTCGATCTGGCCAGGCCAGAGCCTGAGCGGATCGTTAAGACAATAGCGATCAATGAACACGAATAATGGTTTGATGGAACGAGTAGCGGACTCGACCGCTTGAGTCTCAGAAGGAGTCGAGACCATGACTGAAGGTAATGTTGCGTCGGAATCCCCCGTCTCCCTGGAGTCGCTGGCGACCTTGGGCGAGGGCCACATCGCTTACGTGAAGCAGATCCGCTCCGAGGACGTACCGGGACTGTTTCCGCAGGCGCCGCACATCGCGCCGGGACTGAAGCTGTTCGCCTTGCATGCCGCCGACGGCACGCCGATCATGCTCACCGACAGCCGCGAAGCCGCGATCGCGAATGCGTGGAGTCACGAACTCCAGGCCGTGAGCGTCCACTGACGCAAAGGCCGAGCCGCAGCGTTGACAACGGCCGCTTCTCGTGAGACTCAACGCTCATTGAGACGCGATGCTCACGAGGAGCATGCAGCTCACGGACTGACACGAGGGCGGTCCCTGGAAACGGGGACGGCCCTTTTTTCTGCTCGTAACGATGGCCGCGCATGACCTTGATGACGACACCCATGAGCCCGGCCGGACTGCGTGCAGATCCTGCGCTTGCGGACGCACTGCTCGCGCTCAACAATGCGCATGCCTCCGAGCTGTCGTGGCTCACGCCCGAAACGCTCATGCAGCTGCTCGATCGGGCATGGCTGGCCTGGCGAATTGGCAGGGCCGATGCGTTGATGATCGCGCTCGACCACGCCGCCGTCTACGATAATCCCAATCACCGCTGGTTTCGCGCGCGCTACGATCGGTTCGTCTATGTCGACCGCATCGTGGTGGCGCCGGCCGCCCGCGGCCGGGGCTTGGCGCGGCAGCTCTATGAGGAGCTGATTCGGGAGGCGACCGCGGCGGGCCACGACCGCATCGTCTGCGAGGTCAATCTGGATCCGCCCAATCCGCAGTCGGACGCGTTTCATGCTGCGCTCGGCTTCGCGCCGCTGGCGACGGCCGGCATCCATGGCGGCGCCAAGACGGTGCGCTACATGGCGAGATCATTGCGATAGCCGGCCAAGGACGAAGCGGCTGCGGAAGTGCGTTTGAGAAATTTGTTTCCGTCGATGTCCGGAACGGTCGATTTGACAACCAGATACAATCCGACCCGGTTTAAGGCGAAGGTGTCCAATCCTTAAGTTGTCCCTGTTGCGGCACGCGCTAGTCCGATGTGTGACGAGCATGTGTAGGGATGGCAGATGCATGGATCACGGCTTGATGCAGGCGTCTTTCGAGAGCTTGCGCTCGGGACCCTACCCAACCGGCACGTCTTTCTTGACAGTCCTCCGCCTGGGCCCAGCCCTTACTACGTCATCTGCAACAGCGTGCCGAAAGCGGGGACGTACCTGCTGGTCGAACTCGTCAGAGCGCTGGGCGGTCATGTCGATGTCGGCTATCACACCTACACGTCATCGATCAGCAAGCTGAATCCCGACGGTTCGCTCGACTACGGACGCGCGCTTCCGGCCCCGCTCTGGGCGTCGGCCCTGCGCTCCGGCTACTCCTGCGCCTCGCACACCGAGTATTGTCCGTATCTCGAGCAATACCTCCTGGGCAGACCGGAACACAAGATGCTGTTCATCGTCCGCGATCCCCGCGACATCGTCGTGAGCTGGGTCGACTTCGTCTACCACTCGGCGGCCTATCCGAAGATGCGGAAGTGGAACGCCTATCTGCGGTCGGCCGGATCGGCCGCTCACCCCGATGACGCCTCCCGAATCACATCGACCCTCCTCTCCTTGCCCCGATCGGGCATCAAGAAGTTCATGAGCTGGCTGGACTCGCCAGCCTGCCTGACCGTGAAGTTCGAAGAGCTCTATTCAGAGCTCGCGATCGACGATGTGGCGCGGTCGTCGTTTCCTGTCCTCAACCGCATCTGCGACTACCTGGGACTTCCGCGCAAGACGGCCGCGGAGCTCGATGTGCTCGGCCGCGGCCTGACGTCGTCGGGACGCGGCCGGAAGGTCGGCATCTACAGGGAGCGAATGACGCCGCATCATTTCGACCTGCTCCGCAGCGAGGCATTCCAGGAGCTCGTCGTCGAGTTCGGCTACGAGCCGACGCCGTTGCACACGCCCGCGCGGACGAACGGGTTCGGGGCTGCGCGGAGGCTCGCCAGCAGGCTCTCTCGGTGCTTGCAGGGCGGCGCGATACGACGTCAGGCGGCGGAAGCGGGCGGCAGCGCCAGCACCGAATAGATCGCCTGGGCGTCGCGCGAGGCACGGAGCTTCTTGGCGACATCCTGGTCGCGGAGCAGCCGGGCGATCCGCGCCAGGGCCTTCAGATGGTCGGCGCCGGCGCCTTCCGGCGCCAGCAGCAGGAACACCAGATCGACCGGCTGGCCGTCCATGGCCTCAAAATCGATCGGCCGCTCCAGCCGGGCGAACAGGCCGAACAGCTTCTCCAGCTTCGGCAGCTTGCCGTGGGGAATCGCGACGCCATACCCGACGGCCGTGGTTCCGAGCTTCTCCCGCTGCAGCAGCACTTCGAACACGTTGCGCTCGTTCTGCCCGGTCAGCGCGGCCGCGCGCGCGGCGAGCTCCTGCAGCGCCTGCTTCTTACTGATGACCTTCAAAGCCGGCACGATCGCCTCGGGTGCGACCAGATCGGTAATCGGCATAGGGCGTTCCGAGGTGATTGAACCGTCAGGGTGCGAAATAGGTCGGGACAGACCGGCGTCAAGAAGCTGAGGCGGCAGGCGGGCTTAACCCGTGTCCGATGGGTGGGCTTCTACCCCAACGCAACGGCCGTGCCAACACCCGCAAGCGCGTTCCCGCAGCCTATCCTTAAAGATCGCCGGAGCGTGGCGGCCTGAAGGCGCCAGCGCCCCAACCGCTTGATCGCATCCCTTCATTGCCGTGGCGTGACGTCGCAACCGGTCCGCCAACCACCTGATCGGGAACCGGTTTTCACGCCGCCGGGAGATCCCTGGAAGGCGTCCGCGCGGCTACGGTTTCACCGCCGGCGGATCGACCCAGCCGATATTGCCGTCGGCGCGGCGGTAGATGATGTTCACCCGGCCGCTGGAACCGTGCTGAAACACCATGCAGGGCGCGCCCGAAAGATCGAGCTCCATCACGGCTTCGGACACCGACAGGCGCTTCAACGCGGTGGTGTTCTCGGCAATGATCACCGGGCTGTAGCCGGTGATCTCCTCGTCGCCCTCGGCCGGCGCCTCGATCACGTAGCTCGGCGCATCCAGCACCGCGCCGTCGAGATTGGCGAGCGCCGCATTGGCGGCGTGGGATTTGCGCCCCGAGCGGTCCTTCAGCCGGCTCTTGTAGCGGCGCAGGCGCTTCTCGATCATCAGGAGCGCCTGGTCGGCGCTGGCATAGGCGTCCGGCGCGTTCGATTCGGCCTCCAGGGTGATGCCCGAATCGAGGTGCAGCGCGCAATCGGTCTTGAACCCGAAACCGTCCTTGGAGAGCGTGACATGGCCGGAATAGTTGCCGTCGAAGTATTTTCGCAAGACTTCGTCGGTGCGCTCGCTGACGCGCCCACGCAGCGCTTCGCTGACGCTGATGCTCTTTCCGGAAATCCGCAGGGTCATGTGTCGCCTCGATTCATGTGAACCAAGTATGACACTAAGCCTATTTGGTTAAGGCGCAATCTTGCGCAGCGGTCAAACTGACGCGGCATCCCGGGTGCGGTCGGCGCTGGCGGGAGCCGACAGGGCATGGGCCAGCATGCTCTGCTTGTCGCGGCGGCGCTGCACCGAGGACGGGATCCGCATCGCCTCCCGGTATTTCGCGACCGTGCGACGGGCGATGTCGATGCCGGCGGTCCGCAGCTTCTCGACGATGGTGTCGTCGGAGAGAATTGCGGAGGGATCTTCCGCATCGATCAATTGCTTGATGTGATGGCGCACGGCTTCCGCCGAGTGCGCCTCGCCGCCATCAGCCGATGCGATCGAGGCGGTGAAGAAATATTTCAGCTCGAACGTGCCGCGATTCGTCGCCATGTATTTGTTGGCGGTGACGCGCGACACGGTCGATTCATGCATCTGGATCGCATCCGCAACGGCCTTCAAGTTGAGCGGCCGCAGATGCGCGACACCGTGGGTGAAGAAGCCGTCCTGCTGGCGCACGATTTCGGTCGCCACCTTCAGGATCGTGCGGGCGCGCTGATCGAGCGCGCGCACCAGCCACGTCGCATTCTGCAGGCAGTCGGTGAAGTAGGACTTGTCGCCGTCCTTGCGGATCGTCTTCGACAGCTCGGAGTAATAGTGCTGGTTCACCAGGACGCGCGGCAGCGTGTCGCTGTTGAGCTCGACCAGCCAGCCGCCGTCGGGACCCGGGCGCACGTAGACGTCGGGCACCATGGTCTGTGTGCGCGTGGTGCCGAACTTCAGCCCCGGCTTCGGGTCGAGCCTGCGGATCTCGCCGATCATGTCGACGAGGTCCTCGTCGTCGACGCCGCACAGCTTGCGAAGAGCGACGAAGTCGCGCTTGGCCAGGAGATCGAGGTGCTCGACCAGCACCTGCATCGCCGGATCGTAGCGGTCGAGCTCGCGCAGCTGGATCGCGAGACATTCGCTCAAATTGCGGGCGCAGATGCCGGGCGGATCGAAGGTCTGCAGCACGCCGAGCACCGCATCGACGTCGGCCTGCTCGGCGCCGAGGCGGTCGGCGGCCTGGCCGAGATCGGCGGGCAGATAGCCGGCCTCGTCGACGAGATCAATCAGGTACTGGCCGATCATGCGGTCGGCCGGCGCGGTGAAGGCCACCGCCGCCTGCTCGGCGAGATGATCCGACAGCGTGGTCTCGGCCGCGACAAAGGCTTCGAGATTGTAGTCCTCGTCGCCCGAGGCGCCACCGCCCCATTCGGTGTAGGTGGTCGGCGCGGCGTCCTGCGCGTTGCGCGCCGCGGCCTCCGCCGGCTCCTCGGAGAACACGTTGTCGAGTCCGGTGTCGAGCGTCTGTTCGATCTCCGTACGGGTGCCGAGATCGCGGCTCATCCAGTCTTCCTGGGCGCCCTCGAAGCTGTCGCCGCCGCTGCCGCCGGCCTCGCCGAAATCGTCGCCGCCGGTCTCGCCACCTTCCGAGAACTCGGCGCGCTCGGACATCTGCTGCTCGCCCGCGACCGGCGCTTCCGGACCGTCGCTGGCCCGCTCCAGCAGCGGATTGCGCTCCAGCTCCTCTTCGACGAACGTGGAGAGGTCGAGATTGGACAGTTGCAGCAGCTTGATCGCCTGCATCAGCTGCGGCGTCATCACCAGCGACTGCGACTGGCGGAATTCTAATCTCTGCGTCAACGCCATGGGAGCAAGAACATTCCCTTACTGGTCCAATTCTTGCTTATCCTAATCCGCGCGCGATGTACACGGCTTGACGAATAAGAAAAACGGAGTATGGCGCGCGCGGAAGACGCAGTTACCGGCCCGCGAGGACTCGCTGGAAACAGCGTCGATCGTAGTGGTTCCGTCGCCTGTCGCGATCGCGACAACAGCCTGCGAATACCGCGTCGGCAATCCTACAGCCGGAATTCCTCACCGAGATACAGCCGGCGCACGTCGGGATCGGCGACGATCTCCTCCGGGCTGCCTTCGGTGAGAATCTGCCCCGCGTACACAATGTAGGCGCGGTCGGTGAGGCCGAGCGTCTCGCGGACGTTATGGTCGGTGATGAGCACGCCGATGCCGCGGTTGGTGAGATGGCGCACCAGCTGCTGGATGTCGCCGACCGCGATCGGATCGATGCCGGCGAACGGCTCGTCGAGCAGCATGTAGTTCGGGCGCGTCGCCAGCGCGCGGGCGATCTCCACGCGGCGACGCTCGCCGCCGGACAGTGCGATCGACGGCGACTTGCGCAGCCGCGTGATGGTGAATTCTTCCAGCAGCGCGTCGAGCTCGCGCTCGCGCTTCTTGCGCGAGGGCTCGACCACTTCGAGCACGGCGCGGATGTTCTGCTCGACGGTGAGGCCGCGGAAGATCGAGGCCTCCTGCGGCAGGTAGCCGATGCCGAGCCGCGCGCGCTGATACATCGGCAGCCGCGTGACGTCATGGCCATCGAGCTCGATGGCGCCGCGATCGGCCTTGATCAGGCCGGTGATCATGTAGAACACGGTGGTCTTGCCGGCGCCGTTCGGCCCGAGCAGGCCGACGGCCTCGCCGCGGCGGACATAGATCGACACGCCCCGCACCACCTGGCGGCTGCCAAAGCTCTTCTCGATCGAATGCACGGCGAGGAAGCCCGGCCGGCGCAGCAGTTGCGGACCGCCCCCCGCGCCATTGTTGCGCGGCCTGGCTGGCGTCGGCTGCGAGGCCGGCCGCTTGCGCTGGATCTGCTCGGTGTTCTGCGGCGAGCGCGGATTGATGCGCGGCACCGTTTCATCGCGCACGGAGTCGGCGAGCGCGGCGAGCGGATCATCGCTGTAGGAATTGCCGAACGGATCGTCCATGGCTGTGATGTCGTCGCGCCGACGCGAGGAGCCTCGCTGGCCGCGCTTGGCGGGACGCCCACGAAACATGCCGAGTAGATCCACCATCCCCGCTTCGCTTACGCCCTTCGAGGCTGCCCGTCATCGACCGCAGCGCTGGCTCGCCCGCTCACCGCGAGCGAACGCATCTCACCTCTCGCGGATCACAGGGAGCGCGAGGCCGGCCAAAGCGCGGCAGGCCGCGCTTCGGAGTTTGTCGTCTGACGGCGAAGTCGCGGTCGCCACGCAGGCGACCGATCGCAAGATCGCAATCGTGTCCGGCATCACTCTTTCGCAGCCACGCAACGGGCTCCACGGCCTCCCGTTGCATCGGTCCTGCGACAGAACCGCCCGCTCGCTAGATAGAGGCAGCAGCGGCGCGGTTCAACTGGGCCGCCGGCGTTTTGCTAAATAATTGAAGTCACTTCGATTTGCCTGGACCGAGCTGCAGCGGCGCGGCGCTGCCCGGAGCCGAGGCCGTCGACGGACCGCAGCCGCCGCCGGCGCCCGTGCCCGCGCCCGCCTGCGGCAGCAGCACCTGGACGCCGCGCCCGCTGTCGGATTCGACGCGCGACACGCCGGTGGTCATGTCCACCGTCAGCCGGTCGCCGCGCATCACGTTCTTGCACTGGGTCAGCACCACGCCGCCCTGCATCGAGATCATGTTGGTCTTGGTGTCGTAGACCGCGGTCTCGCCGGTCACGACCTGGTCCTTCTGGGTCACCTTGACGTCGCCGCGCGCCTCGAGACGGCGGATCGCCGAGCTGCCGTCCGGCCCAGGCGTCGCCGCCGGCGTGGCCTTGGTCGCCTTGGCGCCGCCCGGCTGGGCGCCGCCGTCGTAGAACACCACCAGCGACTTCGAGGTCATGGTGGTGTCGCCCTGCACGACCTTGACGTTGCCGGTGAAGGTCGCCTCCTTCTTCTTGTCGCGCATCTCGAGCGCGGCGGCCTCGATCTGGATCGGCTGGTCGCGATTCTGCGAGAACCCCTGCAGCGCGTTGGGCACGCCGGTGGTCGCGCTCTGCGCCTGCGATGAGTCGGCAAGCGCGAGCAACGCCAGCGCGGCGAAGCCGGCGCCGCGAATCGCTACGGGAATGAAACGGCACGTGGTCATGAGGTCACTTCACGTTGCGGGCCGGACGGCCGGGATCGGCGCTCGCCGTCGTGGCCGGAGCGGCATTCATGTTGTCGAGGTTCATCATCACATTGCCCTCGAAGCGGATGACCTCGCCATTGTCGGTGATGCGCAGGCGGTCGGCGGAGAGCGTGCCGTTGGTGAGCTTGACGTCGACGCGCTCGTCCGAGCTCACGGTGCCCTTGGCCATGTCGACCGAGGCCCGGCTCAGCCGCGCCTCGTAGCCCGTCGACGTCGTCAGCAGGATATCCTTCGTCAGCTCGAGCTGCTGCTGCTTGGTGTCGAACACGCCGGTATTCGCCTTCAAGGTCACCGTCGACTGATCCTCCATCAGCACCTTGGCGCGGAGGATGTTGAGCTCGACGTGATCGGGATCGGTGAGGTCCTGCACCGCGCTCCGGGCGACGAGATCATACGGCCGCTGGTCCGGCGTGAAGCCGGTGAGATGCGGCGTCTCCATCGTGATCTTGCGGCCGGAGATGACGAGATTGCCGGTGAGATTCGGGGTGTTGATCTCCATGTGGAACGGATTGAACAGCGCGATGCCGATCACGACCGCCATCGCCAGTCCGACCGCCGCCGGCACCGCGACCCGCAGCACGCGCACGAAGCGGCTGTGGCGCGCCGCGACCGCGAAGCGCGCCTGCAGGGTGGGGTCATAGGCGGGGTTGTGGACCGAGTTCACCAGGGCTCCGACGGACACGGGGAGGCGCGCGAAACAGCGCCCATCCTACCATGGACGCCTTCACCATTGCAGCCTGGAACTGGCGCGAAATCGCGACGCGGGGCGGCTTGCGATCATTACGAGACATTAATGATCGTGAACGCGCCCGCGATTCGCCGGCTTCAGGAATGCGCGAAGATGTCCTCGGCCTCGAATCCGCCCAGATCGAGCGTCGCGCGGTGGGGCAGGAACGCGAAACAGGCCTGCGCCAGCGCCAACCGCCCTTCGCGCGCCAGCATCCCGTCGAGCTTTTCGCGCAGCGCATGCAGATGCAGCACGTCGGAGGCGGCATACGCGAGCTGCGGCTCGCTGAGCTGCTCGGCGCCCCAGTCGCTCGACTGCTGCTGCTTGGAGAGATCGACGTTGAGCAGCTCGCGCACGAGATCCTTCAGGCCATGGCGGTCGGTATAGGTGCGCGCCAGCCGCGAGGCGATCTTGGTGCAATAGACCGGCTGCGGCATCACCCCGAACGCGTGAAACAGCGCCGCGACATCGAAGCGCGCGAAGTGGAAGATTTTGGTGATGTCCGGGTTGCCGAGCAGCGCCTTCAGGTTCGGCGCGTCGGTGTGCCCCTTGGGAATCTGCACCACGTCGGCCGAGCCGTCGCCGGGCGACAACTGCACCACGCACAGCCGGTCGCGGTGCGGATTGAGCCCCATCGTCTCGGTGTCGATCGCGACCGACGAGGTATAGCGGGAAAGATCAGGCAGGTCGCCGCGGTGCAGGCGTACGGTCATGGCTCTCAAAACCTCGTCGAATCGAAATCGGACGCGACGGGCCGGAGCAACGCCGCGGGAAGCGCTCGGGAACCGGCTGTAGCCCGGCGCTGGTAACCAACCGGCAAACGCGCCGGGCCGGTCCGGAGATCAGCCGTGGGAATGCCAGCCCCGCCGCCCGGGCGCAAGGGCCGGACAGGGCCAAGTGATCGCATCTCAAGTGATCGCATCTGAGGTGGCGCCGGCAGTGTCTCCGCGGCCGTTCGAGGCGGCGCCGTCGTCATTGACGGGCGGTCGACCCGCTGGTTGCATCGCGCCAGATCGCACCCGATCGATCGATGCAACTCTTGCATTGATCGATGCCGCCTTTGGCTTGGACAGAAATAGCCACTGGCCCTACGCGTGATATTGTCGCAGGACTTCGCATCTGGAGCGCAGCGACCCAAGGCGGTCTGCAGCATCTGCCCAACAACGACATAATCAATTGAGGAGGAAGCCAAGATGAAGGCACTTACAGGTATCATTGCGGCCGCTGTGCTGGCGGTCTCGTCGCCGCTGGCGACCGCGCGCGATTTCCGCTCCGCCGACGTGCACCCCGCCGATTATCCGACCGTCGAAGCCGTCAAGTTCATGGGCAAGCAGCTCGCTGCCGCGAGCGGCGGCAAGCTCGGCGTCAAGGTGTTTCCGAACGGCGCCCTCGGCTCCGAGAAGGACACGATCGAGCAGCTCAAGATCGGCGCGCTCGACATGATGCGGATCAACTCCTCGCCGCTCAACAATTTCGTGCCGGAGACCGTCGCGCTGTGCCTGCCCTTCGTGTTCCGCGACACGCAGCACATGCGCAACGTCCTGGACGGGCCGATCGGCGACGAGATCCTGGCGGCCATGGAGCCCGCCGGCCTGGTCGGCCTGGCTTATTATGACAGCGGCGCGCGCTCGATCTACACGGTCAAGGCGCCGGTGAAGTCGCTCGCCGACCTCAAGGGCCTGAAGATCCGCGTCCAGCAGTCCGACCTCTGGGTCGGCATGATCCAGAGCCTCGGCGCCAACCCGACCCCGATGCCCTATGGCGAGGTCTACACCGCGCTCAAGACCGGCCTCGTCGACGCCGCCGAGAACAACTGGCCGTCCTATGAATCCTCGCGCCACTTCGAGGCCGCCAAGTTCTACAACGTCACCGAGCACTCGCTGGCGCCCGAAGTCCTCGTGATGTCCAAGAAGGTCTGGGACACGCTGAGCAAAGAGGATCAGGCGATGATCCGCAAGGCGGCAAAGGAATCCGTGCCGGTCATGCGCAAGCTCTGGGACGAGCGCGAGCAGACCTCCCGCAAGACCGTCGAGGCCGCTGGCGTCCAGGTCGTGACGATCGCCAACAAGCAGGAATTCGTCGACGCGATGAAGCCGGTGTACCAGAAGTTCGCTGGCGACGAGAAGCTCTCGAGCCTCGTCAAGCGCATCCAGGACACCAAATAAGAGTAGCGACGCAAAAATCGCGACTTCAAAGACATCTACCAAGAACAACAATCATACGGTCCGGCGTCGCCATCAGGCGGCGCCGCAGGAAAGCCAGGGGAGGGACGGGAATGACAGATCCACATGTCGGAGACCACGAGCAGCAGGAGGGACGTCCGTCGACCGGCCTGCTCTCGCGGATCAACGCCGTCATCGCGCGCGTCGGCATGTATCTGTCCGTCGCCGGCCTGCTCGTCATCGTCACCATCGTCTTCTACCAGGTGTTCGGACGCTACGTTCTCAACTCCAGCCCGACCTGGACCGAGAACCTGGCGCTGGTCCTGATCCTCTATGTCACGCTGATCGGCGCCGCCGTCGGCGTTCGCGACGCCGGCCATATCGGCATGGACAGCCTCCTCGTGATGCTGCCGGATGATCTGCGGGAAAAGATCGAGCTCGTCATCCACGTGCTGGTCGCGATGTTCGGCGTCGCGATGGCCTACAACGGCTGGATCCTCGGCGCCTCCGTGGGCACCGTGAAGATCGCCAATCTCGGCCTGCCCGAAGTCGTCCGCTACGTGCCGCTGATCGCTTCGGGAATCCTGATCGTCATGTTTTCCATCGAGCACATCATTGCTCTCTTGCGCGGCGAAGAGGTCGTCCCCTCATGGAACTGATTATTCTCGGCGTCACCTTCTTCGGCTTCCTGGTCCTCGGCGTTCCCGTTGCGTTTGCGATCGGCCTCTCGGCGATCTGCACCATCCTCTATGAAGGCCTGCCGGTTGCCGTCATCTTCCAGCAGATGATGTCGGGGATGAACATCTTCTCGTTCCTCGCCATCCCGTTCTTCGTCTTCAGCGGCGAGCTGATGCTGCATGGCGGCGTCGCGGACAAGATCGTGCAGCTCGCCAAGAATCTCGTCGGTCACATCCGCGGCGGGCTCGGCATGTCGAACGTCGTCGCCTGCACGCTGTTCGGCGGCGTCTCCGGCTCTCCCGTGGCCGACGTGTCGGCGATGGGCGCGGTGATGATCCCGATGATGAAGAAGGAAGGGTTCGACACCGACTACGCCGTCAACGTCACCACCCACGCCTCGCTGGTCGGCGCGTTGATGCCGACCAGCCACAACATGATCATCTATGCGCTCGCCGCCGGCGGCAAGGTGTCGATCGGCGCGCTGATCGCCGCGGGTCTTCTTCCGGCGCTCGTGCTGATGGTCTGCATGCTGGTCGCCGCCTACGCGGTCGCCGTGAAGCGCGGCTATCCCGCGGGCAAGTTTCCCGGCTGGGCGGAGGTGTTCCGCTCGTTCGCCGCGGCGCTGCCCGGCCTCTTGATCGTCGGCATCATCCTGGCGGGCATCCTGTCCGGCGTGTTCACGGCCACCGAGTCCGCGGCCGTCGCGGTCACCTACACGATCCTGCTGACGTTCTTCATCTACCGCACGATGACCTTGCAGAACTTCCTGCGGGCCGCCGCCAAGGCGGTCAAGACGACCGGCGTGGTGCTGCTGCTGATCGGCGTCTCCACCATGTTCCAGTACCTGATGGGATTGTACGAGGTCGCCGATTTCGCCGGCGACCTGATGAGCAAGGTGTCGACGCAGCCCTGGATGATCTTCCTGCTGATCAACGTCATCCTGTTCCTGCTCGGCACGTTCATGGACATGGCGGCGACCATCCTGATCTGCACCCCGATCTTCCTGCCGATCGCGATGAAGGCGGGCATGGATCCGGTGCAGTTCGGCATGCTGATGCTGATCAACTGCGCGCTGGGCCTCAACACCCCGCCGGTCGGCACCACGCAGTTCGTCGGCTGCGCCATCGGCGGCATCTCGGTCGGCGCGGTCATGCGCACCATCCTGCCGTTCTACGCCGCGCTGATCGCCGCCCTGATGTTCGTGACCTACGTGCCGGCCTTCTCGCTGTGGCTGCCGCGGCTGCTGATGGGGTATAAGGGATAGGTCGTCCGAGCGTTCGCCGGTCTTGGCCGGCGAACCGCGCCTGCGGTGGTTTGCGCCACGGCAGCGGAAAGACTCCGCTTGCGACCGACGACCGCAGGCTTTTTCGAAATAGCTCAGTCGTTTCAATCACGTCGGATGGCGCTTCGCATCAGTGGCAGCATAGCCACCCGAGTGTCGGCAACCTGCAGGCGGACCGAAAGAGGGCCGCACAAGGCGAACGGCTCTACTAGAACGGAAGATCATCATCGACCGATGTCAGCCTGTCGGCCTCCCTTGAAAGACCGCCCTCCCTCAGCAGTTCTAAAAGCCGATCTTTCGGCATGAGTTCGTGGTCGTAAACATATTGCAAGAAGGCATTGAAACTGTGGGAGCCTCTCAGGTCAGCCCCATTCCACGAAGCACGAACTATCATTTCGACATCTCCGGCAGTGAACGAAGCGAGAAGCGGTTCCACCACTAGCCCGTAGATCGAATTTGCATCTGGCCAATTCCGCGCGGAGCTGTACAGCCGAACTGCCTGCGCAACGATGACACGGTCTTTTGACTGCAGAACCTGCTTTAATTCCTCTGCTGAAAAGCTACTCAATCGAGACTCGGCCGTGTCTCTAAGACCTGGGAGGCTCAACGACGCCCCAATAACTGCCTGGATCCGAGCGACAGGAGCTCTTCGAAGGAAATCATTAAACTTCCTTCTATTGTCCTCGTCGAGGAAGCTCCAAGATTGCGGCACGTGGCGCAGGATTGCGAAGGTCAAAGGAAATTCCGTGTCTGAGATTTGCCTGCAAATCTTGTTTATTGCGCTTGCAATGCGGGGCTCAGCAAAAGAGGGAAAGCCGTCGCAGCAAGCGCGGAGAGCTACAAGCGTTTGGCGGCGTTCCTTCAATTGCTCAGGCCCATCGAAGAAGCCGAACAACAATTTGTCGGTGAAGGTCTTCACAAGAACGTCCTTCGGTCTACCTAGGCCCGCCGCCTTGAGTGCCGAAAGCGCCTGCTTGTAATCGGATGGAAACAGATTTGAGCCAACCACCGACACCAAACTTTGAACCGCTGCCTTGCCTTGCACGGGTGGTTGGGAGAGAACAAATTCAACGGCGTTGCGAAGGTGCAGCCGAGCGAGCTCTGCTGATGGTTGATAGTGCGCGTCCTGCCTTTGATACGTCGGATGGGCACAGCGATTCCGATCTTCCCGCAACCTTTGCAAATCTATGAGTTGCTGATGTTCAAAGAACTCGAACTTGGAATATGTTTGGTCGATGATGCTGCGTTCGAATTCTAGGCTCTTCTTTAAAGCTTCGGCATCTCCTCGTTCGACCCCCACCCGCCATCGTTCGTACGTGTCAATGAGCAATTTTGCCTCTGGATCACCTGACAGCGCTAGCTCGCGAACTTTCTCGATAAGGTCAAAAACGACAGCTATCCACACGGATACAATGCAGGCTCTGTTTGCCCCCGCCTTGTAGCTGGCGACTGCTTCGCGCAGGTAATTGCGGGCTTCTTCTCCCCTGCATTTGAGAACCAACTCGTCGAGATCAGTGATCACGCTATGCTCCTGCACGGGCTAATACTGTAGGAGTACATCGGAAGTTGTATGGCGGCTACCGACCAAACATTGATTGAGTGGATGAATCGCCGCCACGTCCTGCTACCGGTGTCTGTTGAGGTATAAAAATACGGACATCAGTGGATCGGCAAGCGTCCTGATGCACCGGAACGGAAGTACCTCGGGCCTAAGCCCGGCTTCAACCGTCAGCAATTCGGGACGGTCTGCAACATGCTTGCACAAAGGAAATAGCGAGATCGCCGACGCCACCGGCCTGACCCGCCAGACCATCTACCACATCCGAGTTGATCGCGCAGCGGCTGAAGCGGCTTTGGCAAGTTGGGCAGCCTAAGAGAAGGTCAAACCTAAGCGCATCGGTCCGCCCCGATCAGTGTCTTTCCAAGCACGACACGGCAATCACCCGCCAATCAGGGATTTGGCGGGTCTTTATCAAAGAAGTCGCCCTGCCTTGGATCGGGCCGTTCGCGCTCCTCGGAAGGGGCCGCCGGACGTCGGGCAAGCTCGGCTTCGGCCATGAAATATCCATCGGCGAAGACCCTAAGCATCTCTATTTTTCTGTCTTCGCTGACGCGCGGAATGTCGCCGGCCTCAATGACCCGCAATTCCCTCAGAGGCTCACGCCCCTTCACTCTTGGAACACTGAAATCCAGAATCTGGAATTTTGCTGCGGCGAGATCAGGATCGTCCGCCAGCAACTCGTCGACGAGCGTCACGAAAAGCGACAACCGCTCTCTGGCAAGCGGATTCTGGCGCCAGAAACTGAACCAAGGAAAGGTAAGCTGGCCACCTACTCCGTACAGAAGCGGAGGATCGAACGGCACCATGAGCCCACGGCCGATCGAATAGTATCGACGGTCGATCGACTGAACAAAATCCGGCGTCACATCAGCGAAATGGTCCCGGATGAGCGGAAGAACCTCAAGAAAATTCTTCCGAACATCGGCACGCTTCACAGCCCGCTTGATGCCTTCAACGATCTCGTCATAGGGCTGGTTGAAAACCAGCATATCGCGAGCGGCCAAGAACAGAGCGTTGTAATTGAACGTAGGTGGATTGTTTACCAGACGGACGAGCGTCTTGCAGGTACGCTCAGGCGTGTCCTGCCAATTTCGCGCGAGATGCTGAACTGATGGCACTTTCGGTTTGGCCACGGTTACCTCTCATTGCAGCGTGTATGGCGCTATGTGCTTCGAGTAGAAACTAACTATATCCTCGTCTGCGATCTTCATACCCGGGTTGACAGAACCTGAGTGATTCCAAACCTTATACCACGGACCACCCTTGACATGGGTTAGTTCCACCAAATCACCAGGGCGGAGTCGGGAGTAAAAGGCAACAATTTTCCTGAGTATATCTGTAGTTGACGCATCGAATTTGTATTGAACAACTTGACTCTGTCCGGTTGCTGGATCGATTCGGCACGCTCTTCCTCGAATGGGCGATCTGTCGTTGCCCTTGAACTCTCGGTAAAGATACGGAAGCACCGGCCCGAGCTCCCACGCCTCAAATCTATGGGCGATCAGAGGGGCCTTAAGCTCGATCAACGACCAAGCATGACAAAAGTATACAATCTTCTGGAGCGAGAGGTTTGTTACTTCGACTCCTCGCTTTTCACATTCATCTAGGACGAAGTTCGCGATCGCGCGGCCATCGTGAGCCATCTTTTGGCGCTCCGCTGTCCCCAACGCTTTTGGCACACAGTTGCGGCAGCAACCGCGGCTTGTTCATTGGATACTGATTATATCGTTTTCCCGGCTCTTGCCCCAACACCTTTCTAAGCGATGTAGAGTGGACATGCAGCAACGCTATGCGGCCATATTGATCGCCCCGTCGCATACCACCCATCTCCAAACTGCCCGTCGTGCCAGTCTGTCGCAGCATTTCGGCTTGCGCCGTCGGGCAAATCACCTGCACATTTCCGCGCGTCCCTGCTGCCGCATGAGGGGCGTGTCGCGACCGTCACGAGACGTTGGCAGTGGGATGCGATGGGCGTGTGTCGTTGCAGCGTGATTGAGTTCGCGCGGACGAACAAGGATGCACGCACGGTCAAGTCGCGCGGTCCTGATATCCCGACGCTGATATCAACTCATGACGAAGCTTTCGCTTCGCGTGGGGATGGTGGCCACCAAGCCCGGCGCACCAGGGAGAACGCGAAGCAGCCGTTAAAACCAATCGCGCAGGGAGGGCCGGATGATCCGGCGCGTACCTGTGGTTCCTGCCGCCAGCATTTTCCTTCGCTGGCGGGCCATGGGTGCGGTCGGCACCCGGCTCTCCCTGCGCCCTCATGATTTCGAGGGCGAGACGATCGGCATGGCTCGGGCGCAAAGCGCGCCACGAGGCTGATAGGTCTTGCCCTAAACGAGAAAGACCACGGCGGTCATGGTGATCACTCAACACGAAGGCGGTGCCCACCCTCCCCTGGAGGGGGAGGGTCGCCTCACGGAGAGCGAAGCGAAACGTGAGGCGGGGTGGGGTGATCTCTCCTCTGGCGCTGGCGTGCGTGGAGAGATCGCCCCACCCCGCTCGCCCGCTTCGCGTGCGATCGACCCTCCCCCTCCAGGGGAGGGTGGAGGCTCGCAGCCGGCAGCAGCGGCTACATCACGGGCGTTGAAAGGAGGATTATCGGCTGGCTCGGGGACGAGCGTGTCGCTGATGTCGCGAAGACATCAGCTAAATCGATGCCACCCAATCAGATCGCGAGGCGCATCAGCGCCGTCGTCTGTCACAGAGTTCTGTGCGGGGGAGGTCACCACCAAAAATGGTGCCCAGGAAAGGACTCGAACCTTCACGGCCGTTAAGCCACTGGCACCTGAAGCCAGCGCGTCTACCAATTCCGCCACCTGGGCATGGGGGCGCTGTGTACGGATCGAACGGGCGCTTGTCAAACCGCTGAACGCCCAAGATGACAATTTTTCTCACCCCATGCGCAAAAACACGGCTCCCTTTTCCGCGGTGCGGGCGATGGGCTATACAGCGGCCCAGGATGGCGGGCCGCGGGGTGCGAATCGCCGCTGACAGCTATCTCGTCCGGGGCGGACCGACCGCCCGGCAATCCCAGGACTCATTCCATGGCATCGAATCTGGACACATTGGTTACCGTCTTCGGCGGCTCCGGCTTCGTCGGGCGCAACGTGGTCCGGGCGCTGGCCAAGCGCGACTACCGCATCCGCGTCGCGGTGCGTCGGCCGGAGCTGGCCGGCCATCTGCAGCCGCTCGGCCGGGTCGGCCAGATCCACGCCGTACAGGCCAATCTGCGCTATCCCGACTCGGTCGCATCGGCGCTGCGTGACAGCCATGTCGCGATCAACCTCGTCGGCGTCCTGACCGAGAGCGGCGCGCAGACCTTCGAGGCCGTGCAGGCCGAGGGCGCCGCCACCGTCGCCAAGGCGGCGGCCGCCGCCGGCGCCCGCATGGTGCACGTCTCGGCGATCGGCGCCGACGCCGAGTCGGCGTCGAGCTATGCCCGCGCCAAGGCGGCCGGCGAGGCCGCCGTGCTGGCCGCGGTGCCCGAGGCCGTGATCATGCGCCCCTCGGTCGTGTTCGGCCCCGAGGACCAGTTCACCAACCGCTTTGCGGGGCTCGCCCGGATCTCGCCGTTCCTGCCGCTGATCGGCGGCGGCGAGACGAAGATGCAGCCGGTCTATGTCGGCGACGTCGCCACCGCGGTGGCCGATGCGGTCGACGGCAAGGCGCAGCCGGGCGCGACCTACGAGCTCGGCGGGCCCGAGGTGCTGAGCTTCCGGGAAATCCTGAAAATCATCCTCGACATCACCGACCGCGACCGCGCGCTGCTGCCGTTGCCGTTCGGGCTCGCCAAACTGCAGGCCGCAATCCTGCAGTTCGCGCCGGGGCCGCTGAAGCTGACGCCGGACCAGGTCGAGCTGTTGCGCCACGACAACGTGGTGTCGGAGGCGGCAAAGGCGGCCGGGCTGACCTTGCAGGGCCTCGGCATCACGCCGGATTCGCTCGAGGCGATCGCCCCGCAATATCTCTGGCGCTTCCGTCCGTCCGGCCAGTTCCAGCGCAAGAACGCGTGAGGGGCCACCGGCCTCTCCACGTCATTGCGAGGAGCGAAGCGACGAAGCAATCCAGAGTCCATGACACCACACTGGATTGCTTCGCTTACGCTCGCAATGACGGTGGATGGAGCTGGGGCTCAGCTCATTTCCCCAGCGCCAGTGCGATCAGGCCGAGGGTGCCGACGATGACGCGCCACCAGGCGAACAGCACGAAGCCGTGGCGGGTGACGTAGCCGAGGAAAGCCTTCACCACGATCATCGCGGTGATGAAGGAGACGACGAAGCCGATCGCGATCAGACCGAGATGGTCCGCCGTCATCTCGGCGCGGCTCTTGTAGAAGTCGTAGACGAAGGCGCCGACCATGGTCGGGATCGCCAGGAAGAAGGAGAACTCCGCGGCCGAGCGCTTGTCGCCGCCGAGCAGCATCGCCGCCACGATGGTGGCGCCGGAGCGCGACACGCCGGGGATCATCGCCGTGCACTGCGCGACGCCGATCCACAGATACATCATGAGCGGATAGCGCGTGGCGTCGTGCTCTCGCGGCTTGAAATCGATCTGATCGACCCACAGCAGGATGGCGCCGCCGACGATCAGCGAGAAGCACACGACCCAGGGATCGAACAGGAGCGCCTTGATGTACTTGCCGGCGATGAGGCCGATGATGACCGCGGGCAGGAAGGCGATCAGCACGCCGATGATGAAGCGGCGGTCGTCAGGGTTCGTCAGCGCGCCGATCGCGACGCGGTACAGCTTGAAGAAGTACAGCGCAACGATGGCGAGGATGGCGCCGAGCTGGATCAGGATCGCAAAGCTCTTCCAGAACCCCTCGTCGCCGAGCCCGAAAAAGCGCTCGGCGAGCAGCAGATGGCCCGTCGAGGATACGGGAAGAAACTCGGTGACGCCCTCGACGATGCCGAGAAGCACCGCCCGCAGCGTATCTGACATCATTGATCGGATCCTGGATGGCCGGCAAAACGCCGCCCTTCTCGCCTATTCGGCCCGCGCCCGCAATTGCAAAAAGCGCTCGAACCGGCCACATCCGATGAATGAACCGGCGTGTGATCGGCCATGCGAATCGGAACGAGGCAATGCCGGACAGCGGATCGGGCGCGCTGATCGCTGTTCCCGAAAGCGCCGTTTCCCGCATGACCGCCCGTCGCCCTACTGCTTACACTTTCGCCGACCATGCGCTAATGGTCCGATTCGCGAGCGCACCCGCGCGCCGGTATCGGGACGAGGCGTCGGTGCGAACCGATGGTTGATTGTTCGTTAAGCGCCGTAGCCGCGGAATCGTCGAAAGGCTCCATGTACACGCTCTACCACCATCCCTTCTGCCCGCATTCACGCTTCGTCCGGCTGGTGCTCGGCGAATACGGGCTCGATCTGCGCCTGGTGGAGGAACGCGCCTGGGAGCGCCGCGAGGCGTTTCTCGTGCTCAATCCCGCGGCCACCACGCCGGTGCTGTCGGTCGAAGGCCTGCCGCCGGTGCCCGGTGTCGGCGTGATCGCCGAATTCATCGACGAGACCTGCGGGCCCGAGATGGGTGATCGCCGGCTGATGCCGGCCTCGGCGGCCGAGCGCATCGAGGTGCGCCGGCTGATGGACTGGTTCAACACCAAGTTCTTCGAGGAGGCCTCGAACCTGCTGGTCACCGAGCGCATCTACAAGCGCTTCATGAGCGAGGAGGATGGCGGCGGGCCGCCGTCGACCGACGTGATTCGCGCCGCCAAGACCAATGTGCGCTATCATCTCGCCTATATCGGCTGGCTGGCGCAGCGGCGCAATTTCCTGGCCGGCGACCGCCTGACCTATGCCGACCTCGCCGCCGCCGCGCATCTGTCGGCGATCGACTATCTGGGCGACGTGCCATGGATCGAGGACGACGCCGCGAAGGCGTGGTACGCGCGGGTGAAGTCGCGGCCGTCGTTCCGGCCGCTGCTCTCCGACTGGCTGGCGGGCGTGCCGGCGTCGCGCACCTATGTGGATCTGGACTTCTGAGCGCCGCTAGGCCCACGCCGGAGACGTTGAAGGCGGCGCTGGCCGCCGAGGCGCAACGGCTGGGCTTCGATGTCGTCGGTATCACCGCCCCGGTCGTGAGTGCCGAACGGGCCGCTGCGTTCGAACGCTTCCTCGCCGCCGGCCAGCACGGCGACATGGACTGGCTGGCGCGCGAGCCGTCCCGCCGCACCGATCCCACCACGCTGTGGCGCGAGGTCCGCAGCATCATCATGCTCGGCGTCAATTACGGCCCCGACGAGGACCCTCGCGCGGTCCTGTCCCGGCGCAGCAATGCTGCGATTTCGGTCTATGCCCGCGGGGACGATTATCACGACGTCATCAAGAAGAAGCTCAAGGCGCTCGCTCGCTGGCTGGTCGCGCAGGCCGGCTGTGATGTGAAGGTGTTCGTCGACACCGCGGCCGTCATGGAGAAGCCGCTGGCCGAAGCGGCCGGGCTCGGCTGGCAGGGCAAGCACACCAACTTGGTGTCGCGCGGCTTCGGCTCCTGGCTGTTCCTCGGCGCCATCTACACGACGCTGGCGCTGCCGGCGGACGCGCCGGAGCGGGATCATTGCGGCTCGTGCCGGGCCTGCCTCGACAGCTGCCCGACCGCGGCGTTTCCGGAGCCTTACAGCCTCGATGCACGGCGCTGCATCTCGTATCTGACGATCGAGAACAAGGGGCCGATCCCGCGCGAGTTCCGCAAGGCGCTGGGCAACCGCATCTATGGCTGCGACGACTGCCTCGCCGCCTGCCCCTGGAACAAGTTCGCGCAGGCGGGACGCGAGGCGAAGCTGGCGGCGCGCGACGCGTTGCGCGCGCCTTCGCTGGCGGAGCTGGTGGCGCTCGACGATGCCGCGTTCCGCGCGTTGTTCGCGAAATCGCCGATCAAGCGCATCGGCCGCGACCGCTTCCTGCGCAACGTGCTGATCGCGATCGGCAACTCCGGCGATGCGGCGCTGACGCCGTCAGCCGAGCGACTGGCCGCCGATCCGAGTCCGCTGGTGCGCGGTGCCGCCGCCTGGACGCTCGCTTGGCTGCTCGACGAGGCTGCTTACGCGCGGCGTGCGAAGGCGGCGCTGACGTCGGAGACCGACGAGAGCGTCCGCGCGGAATGGCAGGCGCGATGCTGAAGCCGGCCGCCTCAGCCCATCTCGCCGACGGCGGCCAGCATACGCGTGATGTCCTGCGGACGCGACAGCCGGTGGTCACCGTCCTGGATCATGGTCAGCACCACGTCTTCGGCCGGCAGGCGGTGGGTCAGTGCGAACGCATGCTGCCAGGGAACGTCGCGGTCCTGCGCGCCCTGCAGGATGCGCACCGGGCAGCCGACCTTGATGGCACCGCCGAGCAGCAGATGGTTGCGCCCGTCCTCGATCAACGCCCTGGTGATGGGATAGGGCTCGCCGTACTCCGACGGACGCATCCAGACGCCGTTGGTCTCGATCTCGGTCCGGACCGCCGGCGCAAAGCCCTTCCACATCAGCTCCTCGGTGAAATCGGGCGCCGGGGCGATCAGGACCAGGCCCGCCAGCGTTGCTTCGGCCGGCTCCTTGAGCAGCTCGCGCGCCAGCAGCAGCGCCATCCAGCCGCCCATCGAGGAACCGATCACGACCTGGGGTCCGCGGCAGAATTGCCGGAACACCGCGACGCTCTCCTCGAGCCAGCGGCTGATGGTGCCGTCGACGAAGCGTCCGCCGGATTCGCCGTGCCCGGAATAGTCGAAGCGAACGCAGGCGCGGCCGCGCTCGGCGGCCCAGGCGTCGAGGGCCAGGGCCTTGGTGCCTTTCATGTCGGAATTGAAGCCACCGAGCCAGAACAGCCCAGGCGGACGGCCTGGCCGCGCCCGCACCGCGATCCGGCGCGACGATTCGCCCGCGCCGACGGCGATGAAGACGGGCGGATCGGCATTTTCTGCAGCAGGGTTCATGGATCGTTACTCGCTGTCGGGTGTTGTGTGGGCGAACCGGCCGTTTCCGTCAATCGGCGCGGCCCGACGCAGCCGCTTGCGAAAGCGCGCCGCGCACTCTATGTCCCCCGGCGGAACCACGAGGGCCCGAAAAAGCGCGAGTTTGATCGCAATTCTCGGCCGTGTGGCTTCCTTGGGGGAATGCATCGACGCGCAAGTCTCGCGCATGCGACGCAGGAGCCGCGACGACCGGGCGGAATTTCGACGCACCGGACCGTTGCGACCTTGCCCGCGAAAGCATCTTCCTTCAAACTAGCCGCCTTCTTCCACAACCTTGGAGCACTACCCATTCGCCGCCCCAATCGAGCCCCGCCCGCTGCCGTCAAAGACGGGCCGCGTACCAATGATGAGATTCGCAATGCGCAGATCCAGCTGATCGATGCCGAAGGCACCAACCGTGGTGTCGTCGAGACCGTTGTCGCGATCAAGATGGCCGCTGATGCCGGCATGGATCTGGTCGAGATTTCGCCGAACAACTCGCCTCCCGTCTGTAAGATCATGGACTACGGGAAGTACAAATATTCGGCGCAGAAGAAGGCCGCCGAGGCCCGCAAGAAGCAGAAGGTCGTCGAGATCAAGGAGATCAAGCTCCGCCCGATGATCGACGACCACGACTACGACGTGAAGATGCGCGCGATGCAGCGGTTCTTCGAAGAGGGCGACAAGGTCAAGATCACGCTGCGCTATCGCGGCCGCGAAATGGCGCACCAGGAGATCGGCACCAAGCTGCTCGACAAGGTGAAGTCCGACGTGGCGGCGTTCGCCAAGGTCGAGCAGGACGCCAGGTTCGAGGGACGTCAGGTGGTCATGGTTCTGGCGCCGCGCTAAGTCCAGCACGCCGACACCTGAAGCCGGGCCCGCCACGCGTTTGGCGGGCTTTTCTCTTGGGGCGCCCGTCAGGACCGCTTTTGCGGGCCCGGGTCAGGACCGCGTCGCCTGCCACCGCCCCCTGCAGGTCCCGGACGAGCCTTTGCCGCTCCAGCGGCCGACGCCGGACGTGGCGCCAAGCCGGCCGGTGCCGCTGGCAGAGGCACCACCCTGGGATACCCGCACGGTGACGGCGCCGCCGCGGCCAACCGAGCCGGTAATGTTGGCGGTGCTGTTCGAGAGGACCCGGCCGCCGCTGATCCGGATCGGGAAGCTGTAACCCTGGTCGCAACTGCCGGCCTCGGTGATGATGAGCACGGTCCAGGCGCCATCGAAGCCGGCAGCGTGCGCCGGCCTTGCCGTCAGGCCCGCGAGGCCCGTCAGCAGCGCGGTCGTGAAGGCGGCGGAGATGGCGCGGCGGGTCATGGTCGATCCTCGACTGTCATGGTCGGCTGATCATGGGTCGGAATAGCCGATTCCGTGGTTCGACGTTGCCAACGGGCTTTGTCTCTGGCATAAGCGCGGCCTTCGTCGCCCGGCTGATCAAGGGCTGCCGTGGCGATGTTTCTGTGCGGGTGGGTCCTCGTTTGGACCCGAAACCTGAGCACAACCAACGCTCTAACGAGCATTTTCGCCGGATGGCGCCGCTTTTGCGGGCGGCTTGCCGTTGGCATCAAGGAGAGCCAAATGCCCAAGCTGAAGACCAAATCCGGCGCCAAAAAGCGCTTCAAGGTGACTGCCACCGGCAAAGTGATGCACGCCCAGCGCGGCAAGCGCCACGGCATGATCAAGCGGACGAAGAAGCAGATCCGGCAGCTGCGCGGCACCCGCGTGCTGTTCAAGACCGACGGCGACAACGTCAAGAAGTACTTCTTGCCGAACGCCTGACCGGCCTCTCGCGTCCGAACCCTGGCCGCCTCAAAGCCGCGGCTGATCGTCATCTCTGAATCCAAGGATTTCCGGCATGTCTCGCGTCAAACGCGGTGTGACCGCCCACGCCAAGCACAAGAAAGTCTTCAAGGCCGCCAAGGGCTATTACGGCCGCCGCAAGAACACGATCCGCACCGCCAAGCAGGCCGTCGAGAAGGCCGGCCAGTATGCGTTCCGCGATCGCAAGCGCAAGAAGCGCACCTTCCGCGCGCTCTGGATCCAGCGCCTGAACGCCGCCGTGCGTCCCTTCGAGCTCACCTACAGCCGATTTATCGACGGCCTGTCGAAGTCCGGCATCACCGTCGACCGCAAGGTGCTGTCGGATCTCGCGATCAACGAGCCCGCCGCGTTCCAGGCGATCGTTGAGAAGGCCAAGGCGGCGCTCGCCGCCTGATCGCCTCCGCATCGTGAGGATTTCAAAAGCGGCCGATGCTCTCGGCCGCTTTTTGCTATCCGGCGACATCAATCCTTCGCTTGACCCCTGTCGCCCGCGCGGCGACAACCCAGCCGCCTTTTGTCCCGCGGAGATTTTGCCCGTGTCCGACCTCGCTTCGCTCGAAACCTCGATCCTCGACCAGATCGCCGCCGCCGGCGATGAAGCCGCGCTGGAAGCCGTCCGCGTCGCAGCCCTCGGCAAGAAGGGCTCGATCTCGGCGCTGCTGGCGACCCTCGGCAAGATGTCGCCGGACGAACGCAAGACGCAAGGCGCCGCGATCAACCTCGCCAAGGACAAGGTCACGCAGGCGCTGGCCGCGCGGCGCGACGTCCTCAAGGCCGCCGCGCTCGACGCCCGTCTCGCCGCCGAGACCATCGACGTCACCCTGCCGCTGCAGGATTCGCCGGCCGAGACCGGCCGCATCCATCCGCTCAGCCAGGTGATGGACGAGCTGACCACGATCTTCGCCGATATGGGCTTTTCGATCGCGGAAGGTCCCGACGTCGAGACCGACGACTACAACTTCACCAAGCTGAACTTCCCGGAAGGCCATCCGGCGCGGGAGATGCACGACACGTTCTTCTTCAATCCGAAGCCGGACGGCTCGCGCATGCTGCTGCGAACCCACACCTCGCCGGTGCAGGTGCGGACCATGCTCAGCCAGAAGCCGCCGATCCGCGTGATCTGCCCGGGCCGCACCTATCGCATCGATTCGGACGCGACCCACACGCCGCAATTCCACCAGGTCGAGGGCCTCGTCATCGACAAGGGCTCGCATCTCGGTCACCTCAAATGGATCCTGCATGAGTTCTGCAAGGCGTTCTTCGAGGTCGACCACATCAACATGAAATTCCGGCCGTCGTTCTTCCCGTTCACCGAGCCGTCTCTTGAGGTCGACATCCAGTGCCGCCGCGACAAGGGCGAGATCCGCTTCGGCGAGGGCGAGGACTGGCTGGAGATTCTCGGCTGCGGTATGGTGCACCCGAACGTGCTGCGCGCCTGCGGCATCGATCCCGACGAATACCAGGGCTTTGCCTGGGGCATGGGCATCGACCGCATCGCGATGCTGAAATACGGCATGAGCGACCTGCGCCAGCTGTTCGACGGCGACGTCCGCTGGCTGTCGCATTACGGCTTCAAGCCGTTGGAGGTCCCGACCTTGGCCGGAGGGCTGAGTTCGTGATGAGCCTCGCCCTCTCTCAGCAAACGCTCGAACTCCCTCTCCCGCTTGCGGGGGAGGGCTGGGGTGGGGGTCTCTCCGCGCAGGAGGTGTCGATGGACGACGAGAAGCCCATCTGGACAGTCTCGCCGAAGCTTCGAACGAATGCGCGCGCCCTCCGCCAAAACTCGACGGATGCCGAGAGAATATTATGGTCCGAGCTGCGCGGCCATCGCCTGCTCGGCGCGGGCTTTCGCCGTCAGGTCCCGATCGACCGCTACATCGTCGACTTCGTCTGCCACACCGCACGTCTCGTCATCGAGCTCGATGGCGGACAGCACTTCTCAACTGAAGGCGAACAGCGCGACGCTTCACGCTCAGCTGCGATCGAAGCCAAAGGATTTCACATCCTGCGCTTTGCCAATAACGACGTCCTGGCCAATCGCGCCGGCGTTCTTGAAACCATTGCCGCTGCCATTGCGGCGAGAGCCCCCACCCTGACCCTCCCCCGCAAGCGGGGGAGGGAACGGGACTGAATCAGCGGAAAGAGCCATGAAATTCACGCTGTCCTGGCTGAAGGACCATCTCGACACCGACGAGTCGGTCGAGACGCTCGCCAACAAGCTCACGATGATCGGCCTCGAGGTCGAGCATCTCGAGGACAAGGCGAAGCTGCTCGCGCCGTACAAAATCGCGCGCGTCGTCTCCGCCGAGCAGCATCCGAATGCGGACCGGCTGCGGGTCTGCATGGTCGACACCGGCGACGGTGGCGCGCCGGTGCAGGTGGTGTGCGGCGCGCCGAATGCGCGCGCGGGACTGGTGTCGGTGTTCTCGCCGCCGGGCACCTACATCCCCGGCAAGAACATCACGCTGTCGGTCGGCACGATCCGCGGCGTCGAGAGCCGCGGCATGCTGTGCTCGGCGGCCGAGCTGCAGATCTCCGACGATCACGACGGCATCATGGAGCTGCCGGCGGATGCGCCGATCGGCACCCCCTACGCCGAATGGGCTGGGCTCGGCGATCCCCAATTCGAGATCAACCTGACGCCGAACCGCCAGGACTGCACCGGCGTGCACGGCATCGCCCGCGACCTCGCCGCCGCCGACATGGGCAAGCTGAAAGATCCCGGCATCAAGCCGGTGAAGGGCGAGCTCCCCTGCCCGGTGAAGGTCACGGTCGAGGACGAGAAGCTGTGTCCGGGCTTCGCGCTGCGGCTGGTGCGCGGCGTCAAGAACGGCCCGTCGCCGAAGTGGCTGCAGCAGCGCCTCACATCGATCGGCCTACGCCCGATCAACGCGCTGGTCGACATCACCAACTACATGACCTTCGACCGCGCGCGTCCGCTGCATGTGTTCGACGCCAAGAAGGTGAAGGGCAATCTGGTCGTCCGCCGCGCGCGTGACGGCGAGACCCTGCTCGCGCTCGACGGCCGTACCTACACGCTCGACCATTCGATGTGCGTCATCGCCGACGATTCCGGCGTCGAATCGCTCGCCGGCATCATGGGCGGCGAGGCTTCGGGCTGCGATGAAGGCACCACCGACGTGCTGATCGAATCGGCGCTGTGGAACGAGATCAACATCGCCCAGACCGGCCGCAAGCTCGGCATCAATTCCGACGCGCGCTACCGCTTCGAGCGCGGCGTCGATCCGGCCTTCATGGTGCCGGGCCTGGAGATGGCGACCAAGCTCGTGCTCGACCTGTGTGGCGGCACGCCGTCGGAGACTGTCGTCGTCGGCAATCCGTTCGGCGATGACCGCATCGTCGACTTCCCGTTGACCGAGGTGAAGCGGCTGGCGGGCATCGAGGTGCCGCTGACCGAGATGCGGCGGATCCTGACGCATCTCGGCTTCGTGGTCGCCGGCAACGGCCCCATCGTGAAGGTCGCGGTGCCGTCCTGGCGCAGCGACGTGCACGGCAAGGCCGATATCGTCGAGGAAGTCGTGCGCATCGTCGGCGTCGACAAGGTGCCTATGACGCCGTTCGAGCGCGGCGACGCCCCGCGCAAGCCGGTGCTGACGCCGCTGCAATTGCGCACGCGGCGCGCCAAGCGCGCGCTGGCCGCGCGCGGCATGGTCGAAGCCGTGACGTGGTCATTCATCTCCAAGCCGGCCGCCGAATTGTTCGGCGGCGGCAAGGCCGAGCTCGCTCTCGCCAATCCGATCGCGGCCGATCTCTCGGACATGCGCCCGAGCCTGTTGCCGGGCCTGACCGCGACGGTGCAGGCCAATGCCGATCGCGGCTTCGGCGATGCCGCGATCTTCGAGGTCGGGCAGGTCTTCAAGGGCGATGGCCCCACGGATCAGTTCGTGGCCGCGAGCGGCATCCGCCGCGGCATCGCGCCGGCGAAGGGACTCGGCCGGCATTGGACGGGATCGCAGCCGGCCAACGCGTATGACGCCAAGGCCGATGCGCTCGCGGTGCTCGCGGCGGCCGGCGCGCCGATGGCCTCGCTGCAGATCGTCGCCGGCGGGCCGGCCTGGATGCATCCGGGGCGCTCCGGCACGATCCAGATGGGCCCGCAGAACGTGCTCGGGCATTTCGGCGAGCTGCATCCGCGCACGCTGGAGGCGCTGAAGGCGGACGGGCCACTGGTCGCCTTCGAGGTGATCCTGGATCGCATTCCGGCGGCCAAGGCGAAGCCGACCCGCGCCAAGCCGGTGCTGGAGCTCTCGGCATTCCAGCCGGTGTCGCGCGACTTCGCCTTCATCGTCGATCGCAAGGTCAAGGCCGGCGACATCGTCCGCGCCGCGCAGGGCGTCGACAAGAGGCTGATCACCGATGTCACCGTGTTCGACATCTATGAGGGCAAGGGCATCGAGGACGGCAAGAAGTCGGTCGCGATCGCCGTGACCCTGCAGCCACGCGACAAGACGATGACCGACGAGGAGATCGACGCCGTCGCGGCAAAGATCACCGCAGACGTCGGCAAGAAGACCGGCGGCACGTTGCGCGGATGAGCCTCTCCGGGCTCATCCCTGCCGATCTCAGCCTGTTCGCGACGATCGCGCTGGCGATCGTCGCCTTCATTGCCGCAACCGCGCGCGGCTTCTCCGGCTTCGGCGCGGCGCTGATCTTCATGCCGCTGGCGAGCAGCTTTGCGACGCCCCGTCTCGTTGCGCCACTGCTGCTGGTGATCGATTTCGTCTCGATGGCCCCGATGGTGGCGCCGGCCTGGCGCGAGGCCGACCGCAAGGCCACCGCGGTGATCGTCGCGGGTGCGTTGGTCGGCGTGCCCGTGGGCACCTATTTCCTCAGCCGGCTGGACCCGGTCACCGTCCGCTGGATCATCACCGGTTTCGTGATCGGGCTGCTTGCGCTGCTGCTGTCCGGCTGGCGCTATCGCGGCAGGGAGTACACCGCGCTGTCGGTCGCTGTCGGCTGCATCTCCGGATTCTGCAGCGGACTGGCGCAGACCGGGGGCCCGCCGATCGTCGGCTACTGGCTGGGACGCCCGATCCCGCCAAAGATCGCACGAGCGAACATCGTGCTGTTCTTCGGCGCATCGGACTTCTTCGCGATGGTGAGCTACGCAATGAGCGGGCTGATCACCTGGGATTCGCTGAAGCTTTCGCTGCTGATCGGGCCGGTCTACGCGCTCGGTGTCGCGTTCGGCGCGTCGCTGTTCGGCCGCGCCAGCGAGCAGGTGTTCCGCGCCATCTGCTATGCGCTGATCGCAATCGCCGTGATCGCCGGCCTGCCGGCCCTCGACGGCGTGCTCGGGCGGGGTTAGCCTTCCTGCAACGAAGCAGACAGGGAGGCCACCGTGATCCATCGGCGAACAATGCTCAAGCTCGCGCTGGGAACGGCCGGCGCCATCGCGGCGCCCGCGGCGTTCGCGCAAGGCGCGAAGACCGGCACGCGGATGGTCTTCCTCGGCACCAAGGGCGGCCCACGCGTCGGCGTGGGCGCTTCGAATCCGGCCAATCTCGTCGTCGTCAACGGCACGCCGTTCGTGATCGATTGCGGCATGGGCGTCAGCCGTCAGCTCGTCAATGCGGGCGTTCCGATCCCTTCGGTCAAGTACATCCTGATCAGCCATCACCATTCCGATCACAATCTCGAATACGGCAATCTGTTCTACAACGCCTGGGCCGCAGGATTGTCGACGCCGATCCAGTCGTTCGGACCGAAGGGCCTGGAGGCGATGACCAGGAGCTTCTGGGAAACCAACAAGTTCGACGTCGACACCCGCATCGCGGACGAAGGCCGGCCAGATCCGCGGCCACTCCTGGTCGCGAAGGATATCGACGCGGACGGCGTCGTGCTGAAGACGGCGGACGTGACCGTGACCGCGTTCCGCACGCCACATCCGCCGATCACCGACAACTTCGCGTACAAGTTCGAGACGCCCGACGGCACGATCGTGTTCTCGAGCGACACGGCCTATAACCCGAAGCTTGCAGAGTTTGCCAAGGGCGCCGATGTGCTCGTGCATGAATGCCTCTATGTGCCCGCGGTCGATCGGCTGGTCGCCAAGACGAAGAACGGCTCGACGCTGAAGAAGCACCTGCTCGACAGTCACACGACCACGGAAGACGTCGGACGCATCGCCGCGGCTGCAGGCGTGAAGGTGCTGGTGCTCAGCCACTTCGTGCCCGGTGATGATCCCGAAGTGACGGACGAGGACTGGACGCGGGACGTGAAGAAGAACTACACGGGCCGCATCGTGGTCGCGAAAGACCTGATGGAATTGAAGCTGCCTGTATAGCCAAGGCTGGGCGTGCTGCAATCGGCAGCTCGCCTGCATCAGCCGTAGGGTGGGCAAAGGCGCAGCCGTGCCATTCACGCTTGAGATCGCAGTTGCGCCGTGCCCACCCTCTTGCTGATGAGCTTGCGGATCGACGGTCAATCCTCCGGCGAGGCCGAGCGCACCTTGCCACGACGGCGCGGTCGTTGCCGCTCACTGCTCGGCTCCGGTTCGGCGTCCTTGATCGCGCCGATCCGGCGCAGCGCGGCTTCCGCGGCGCGCTCGCCGGAGTCCCAGGCGCCGTCGACCGTGCCCCACAGCGTTTCGTGCGTGGCCTCTCCCGCAAGAAACAGCGGACCCAAGGGCTCGCCCAATATTTTGCGGGCGCCCTGGCTGCCGGGCGTGGCCGCCGACATCGCGCCGAGTACGCCCGGCGCCAGGTTCCAGCGCGTCGCTGCGGACGACTTCACCGCTGCGGCGGCCTCACTTCCAAACAGTTTGCCGATCCACTCCCTGGCGAAGTCGACCATCGCCGCCTCGCCCTGCGCTGATAGTTCGCGGCCGAAGGCGCCGGCAACATCGACGGTACAAAGCGACGATCCGCCGATATTGGCAAGCAGCAGACCTGTGCGACTGGAATTGCTCTGCTCGATGATGACCTCGTCCCGCGACAGGCCGAGCGGATTGCCCGCCAGCATCAGCGCGATGTGATCGTAGCTGCCGAGGCTGAGCTTCGCGGCGGAGTCGAGCTGCCGCTTGGGCAGCTCGGGCGCGAACTTGATGGCGCCTGATGTCAGGACGTTGGTCGACACCGTGAGGATGACGGCGCGCGCCGCGATTCGCCCCGCCGGCGTTTCCACCGCGACGTCGCGGTTGGCCCACACGACGCGCGTTGCTGGAGTCGACAGCGACAACGGCAACGATTCGCCGAGCCTGGCGATGAACGTGCCCAGCCCCTGGCGGCAGGCCAGCGGCGCGCTGCGATCCTGCGCACGCGCCTTGTCCATCGCGGAGAGATCGGCGAGATCCTTTCCGGTCGCGCTGGCGCCAAGCACGAACGCGGTGGTGCTGGTCCAGTCGCCCAGATCTTTCGGCAGCGCCGCGGCGCAGGAGGTATCGAGCTTGCCGCGCGCCGCCTCGTCGATGGCGCGATTGGCGCGCACCAGCCCCGCCAGGAACTGCTCGGTCTCGCCGGGCCGCGCATTGCGCCGGCCGACGCGGATCTTCTGCCCGACGGGAGCCGCGACGAGATCGAGTCCGAGACCGCGCGCGAGCCTGCTGATGGGATTGCCGTCGGCGTTGAGCAGCCAGCGGGCGCCGCGATCGAACGGCACGCCGAAGGTGGCTGCATCCGTGCGGCAACGGCCGCCGAGCTGCGGCGCGGCCTCCAGCACCACGACCCTGCGGTTGGCCGCGACGATGCGGCGGGCCGCGGCGATTCCCGCCGCACCCGCCCCGATCACGACAATGTCAGCCTCGCGTGGAACAGCCGCCTGCGCGGTGCGGCCGGCGATGGGCAGCACGGCCAGCGCCGCGGAAGCGGAGAGGAAGCCGCGGCGCGTGACATTCATGACATGGTTTCCGAAAGCTTTGAACCAAACGAATACCGGCGAATTTGCCGCATCTGCCGCGCTGCGGCAACCGGGATGGTAAACGTGATACCGTGCAGAACGCGTCGACTATGAACCAAATTGCAACCGCAATCGACCATCATGGAAGAAGGGAAAAAAGCCGGCGACCGGCCAAGTCGCCCGGGGAGCGTTATGGGTATCGTGCTTGATCAGATCGGCAAGCTGATTGCCGCCTATCTCCAGAAGGAGATCCCCGGCTATGAGCCGTTCACGCCGAGCGATCCGGACTATCTGCGCAAGGACGTCCAGCCCGGCGACGTGCTGCTCGTCGAGGGCAACAGCCGCATCTCCGGCATCATCAAATACCTCACGCAGTCGACCTGGTCGCACGCCGCGCTCTATGTCGGACCGATCGACGGCGCCGTCGAGCCCGACGGCGAGCCGCATGTGCTGGTCGAGGCCTATGTCGGCGACGGCGTGATCTCGGCGCCGCTGTCGAAATATTTCGCCTATCACACCCGTGTGTGCCGTCCGGTCGGCCTGACCTATGAGGACCGGCACACGGTGTGCCGCTACGCCATCAATCGCATCGGCTTCGGCTACGACACCAAGAACATCATCGACCTGATGCGCTATCTGATCCCGATGCCGATTCCGCAACGCTGGCGGCGGCGCATGATCGCGCTGGGCTCGGGTGATCCGACCAAGATGATCTGCTCGGCGCTGATCGCGCAGGCCTTCGATGCGGTGCGCTACCCGATCCTGCCCAAGATCACGCGGGCGCCATCGCGGCGCGCCAAGCGCGAGATCCTGCACATCCGCGATTCCTCGCTCTACATGCCGCGCGACTTCGACATCTCGCCCTATTTCGAGATCGTCAAGCCGACCATCGTCAATGGATTCGACTACACGACCCTGCATTGGGCCGACAAGCAGAAGCCGCTCGCGGAGGTAGCGGGCGAGTTCGCCGTGTTTCCAGGAGCCATCACAGCGCCGCCGCTCGTTCCTGAGACGGCTGACGAAGAGGCGACGCAGCAGGCTGCGGCTGAGGAAATAGTTGCGAAGCTCGGCGAACGGCTCGTGGTCAACGAGCATTTTCTCGTCGCCGAGCCGGTACGAAACGTCGCGCCACGTCCGACCGCACGCCGCCGCAACAAGGTGGCGGTCTGAGCTGGGCTGACCTCAGCGATCCGACCGGCCGATCACATCCATCAACTCCGCGATCTTCTGCCGTTGATCGGCCTTGTCGCCGGATGCGATGGCATGCTCGACGCAATGCGCGACGTGGTCGCGCAGAATCTCCTCCTCGACCCGGCGCAACGCCGCCCGCACAGCGGAGATCTGGGTGACGATGTCGATGCAGTAGCGGTTGTCCTCGACCATTTTCGACAGGCCCCTGACCTGCCCTTCGATCCGACTCAAACGTTTCTGACAGGATGTCTTGATGTCCTCGCGCATGGAGCCTATATACCCCTACAGGGTATAGGTTTCAAGAGGCTGAGCGATGTCGGAAACCAGACACGAGCATGGCGTCGCGGCGGGCGGCGAGGGCGGATGCGGCTGTGGATCGCGCGCGCGCGCGGTGGAAACCGGACACGAACAGGCATCCGCGGACAGTTGTTGCAGCGATCGTGCCGGCGCGGCGCCTGCCAGCGCTTCGGGCGGCTGCTGCGGCGGCTCGGACCACGCCGCGCCTGAACCAGCGAAGGCAACGGATCCGGTCTGCGGCATGTCGGTCGATCCCGTGACCTCGAAGCATCGCTTCGAGCATCAGGGACAGACCTTCCATTTCTGCTCCGCCGGCTGCCGCGCCAAGTTCGCCGCCGATCCCGCTAATTATCTCGCGACGGCCGCAGCGCCTGCAGCCGCTCAGTCATGCTGTGGCGGTCATGACCACCATGAGCATGACCCGGCAACGGTCATCGATCCCGTCTGCGGCATGAGCGTCGATCCTGTGACCTCGACACATCGTTTCGACCATCAGGGTCACACCTTCCATTTCTGCTCGGCCGGCTGCCGCACCAAGTTCGCGGCCGAGCCGGACAAATATCTCGGCGAACGCGAGCCGCCGCCGGAGATGCCGGCAGGCACGATCTACACCTGCCCGATGCATCCCGAGATCCGCCAGGAAGGCCCAGGCACCTGCCCGATCTGCGGCATGGCGCTCGAGCCCGACGTCATCAGCCTCGACGATGCGCCCAATCCCGAGCTCGCCGACATGAGCAGGCGGTTCTGGATCGGCACTGTGCTGTCGGCACCCGTTGTCGTGCTCGAGATGGGCGGCCACCTCGTCGGCGGCCACGGCCTGATCGATCCCGTGCTGTCGAACTGGATCCAGTTCGCGCTGGCGACGCCGGTGGTGCTGTGGGCCGGCTGGCCGTTCTTCGTGCGCGGCTGGCAATCGGTCCAGACCCGCAATCTCAACATGTTCACCCTGATCGCAATGGGCACGGGCGTCGCCTATGTCTACAGCGTGATCGCGACCGTCGCGCCGCAGGCGTTTCCGCCGGCGTTCCGCGGCCATGGCGGCGCGGTGGCGGTGTATTTCGAGGCGGCCTCGGTCATCACCATTCTCGTCCTGCTCGGCCAGGTGCTGGAGCTGCGCGCACGCGAAGCAACGTCGGGAGCGATCAAGGCGCTGTTGCAGCTGGCGCCGAAGACGGCGCGGCGGCTCGACACCGACGGCAACGATCATGAGGTGGAGATCGCCGAGCTCGCGGTCGGCGATCGCCTGCGTGTGCGCCCGGGCGAGAAGGTGCCGGTCGACGGCATCATTCTCGAAGGCCGCTCGTCGCTCGACGAATCGCTTGTCACCGGCGAGTCGATGCCGGTGACCAAGGACGAGGGCGAGCGCGTCATCGCGGGCACCTTGAACCAGACCGGCAGCTTCGTGATGCGCGCCGACAAGGTCGGCCGCGAGACCCTGCTGTCGCAGATCGTGCAGATGGTCGCCGACGCGCAGCGCTCGCGCGCGCCGATCCAGCGCCTCGCCGACCAGGTCGCGGGCTGGTTCGTGCCGATGGTGATCGCTGCTGCCATTGCCGCCTTCGTCGCGTGGTACGCGTTCGGTCCCGAGCCGCGCTTCGCCTTCGGCCTCGTCGCCGCCGTGAGCGTGCTGATCATCGCCTGTCCCTGCGCGCTCGGTCTTGCGACGCCGATGTCGATCATGGTGGGGGTCGGCCGCGGCGCCCAGGCCGGCGTGCTGATCAAGAGCGCCGAGGCGCTGGAGCGGATGGAGAAGGTCGATACGCTGGTCGTCGACAAGACCGGCACCCTGACCGAGGGCAAGCCGAAGGTGACCAGCATCGTCACCGCTCAGGGCTTCGACGAGGCCGACGCGCTGCGGCTGGCCGCCAGCGTCGAGCGCGCCAGCGAGCATCCGCTGGCCGAGGCCATCGTCCGGCATGCCGCGGAGCGCAACATCAAGCTCGCCGACGTCAAGAACTTCGACGCGCCGACCGGCAAGGGCGCGCGCGGCGAGGTCGACGGCAAGGCCATCGTACTCGGCAATGCGACCTATCTCGCCTCGCTCGGCATCATCACCGATACGCTCGGCGTCGAGAGCAAGCGGCTGCGCGAAGAGGGCGCCACCGTGATCACGATGGCCGTCGACGGCAAGCCGTCTGCGCTGTTTGCGGTCGCCGATCCGGTCAAGGCGTCGACGCCGGAGGCGCTGAAGGCACTCGCGGCCGACGGCATCAAGGTGATCATGCTGACCGGCGACAACCGCACCACCGCCACCGCGGTCGCGCGCAAGATCGGCATCACCGAGGTCGAGGCCGAGGTGCTGCCCGAGCAGAAGAGCGCCGTGGTCGCGCGTCTGCGCGCCAGCGGCAAGATCGTCGCGATGGCCGGCGACGGCGTCAACGATGCGCCGGCGCTCGCCGCGGCCGACGTCGGCATCGCCATGGGCACCGGCACCGACGTGGCGATGGAGAGCGCCGGCATCACGCTGCTGCAGGGCGACCTCGGCGGTATCGCGCGGGCGCGAAAACTGTCGGCGGCGACGATGCGCAACATCCGCCAGAACCTGTTCTTCGCGTTCATCTACAACGCCGCCGGCATCCCGATCGCCGCCGGCATCCTCTACCCCGTGTTCGGCATCCTGCTGTCGCCGATCATCGCAGCCGCCGCGATGTCGCTGTCGTCGGTCAGCGTGGTCGGCAACGCGCTGCGGCTGCGGGCGACCGATCTTTGATACGATACCGGCGGACTTGCCGAAGCCCGCCGGCATGTCTACCTCTGCCGCGGGCTTTGCAGCGAGGGACCCCGCCATGATCGACGCCGCCATCAAGGCGATTTCGCAGATTCTGTCGCCGCCGATGCGCTCGATCCTGTGGCGCTCGATCGGGCTGGCGCTGGTGCTGGTCACGGTGCTCGCGATCGGGCTGCAGCGGCTCCTGACCTGGCTCGCGACTGCCGGCGAGGGCTGGGCGGAGGCCATGCTCGGGCCGAACTCGCACGGCACGCTGGAGGTGCTGACCTGGATCATCTCGATCGCCGCCGGCTTCGGCGTCGTGTTCGGCGGCATCATGCTGATGCCGGCAATCACCTCGGTGATCGCGAGCCTGTTCGTCGACGACGTCGCCGACCTCGTCGAGCGCGAGCATTATCCGGCCGAGCGCCCCGGCGCCGCCCTGCCATTCGGCGTCGCCATCATCGAGGGCCTCAAGGCCGCCGGCCTCACCATCCTGGTCTATCTGGTCGCCCTGCCCTTCGTGTTCCTCGCCGGCGCCGGCTTCGTGATCTTCTTCCTCGCCACCGCGTGGCTGCTCGGCCGCGAATATTTCGAGCTCGCCGCGATGCGCTTCCGGCCGCCGGCGGAGGCCAAGGCGATGCGGCGCGACAATGCGATCACGGTGTTCACCGCGGGGCTGATCATCGCGGCCTTCGTCACCATCCCGATCGTGAACCTGGCGACGCCGCTGTTCGGCATGGCCTTCATGGTCCACCTGCACAAGCGCCTATCCGGACCGCGGCCCGAGCTGATCGAGCCGTCGCCGGAGCGCCGGCTGCGCAGCCTCTAGCGCCATCATCCGCGGCGACAGGCTCGCCGCCTTGCTGCGGGCGAAGGGGATCAGCAGGAAGCCGAGCAGCGCGACACCGGCGAGCAGTGACCACGCCTCGTTGACGCACAGCGCCAGCGAGGCCTTCTCCACCAGCGGCCGGACATAGGCGATCGCCTGCTCCTCGGAGACGCCGCGCGGCCGGTTGCGCAGCAGCTCCGGCGCGAGCCCGATCGCCTTGGCCGCCGCGGTATCGCCGGCCAGCAGGCGGTCGCGAAACGCCTGGGCATGCATGGCGACGCGGCCATAGATGATGGTGTCGATCAGCGCGATGCCGATGGCGCCGCCGAGATTACGCATCAGGTTGAACAGCCCGCTGGCGTCGGCGACCTCGGCCTGTGGCAGGTCGCCGAGCGCGATCCGCGTCGGCGGCAGCAGGCAGAACATGATGCCGACGCCGCGCACCACCTGCGGCCAGAACATCTCCTGATAGTCGGCGGTCGGCGGCTGGAACGCGCTCGCGGCCAGACCGGAGCCGAACAGCACGAAACCGAACGCCGTCAGGAGACGCGCGTCGACCTTGCCGTCCAGCGCCGTCACCAGCGGAGCGGCGATCAGTTGCGCCACGCCGGTGACCAGCATGATCTTGCCGATCTCGAACGCATCGTGGCCGCGCACGAAGGCGAGGAACACCGGCATCAGATACACCGAGCCGAACAGCCCGATGCCCAGACAGAAGCTCGACAGGCAGCCGAGCGTGAACGACCGCCGCTGAAAGCTGCCGAGCCGCAGGATCGGCTGCGGTGAGGTCAGCAGGCGCTGGACGAGCAAGGTGAGGCACGACGCGCTCAGCACCAGGAACGCGATGCAGTTCGACGACAGCCAGCCGCCCTTCGGCGCCTCCTTCAGCCCGAGCTCGAGGCTGGCCAGGGACACTGCGAGCAGCAGCAGCGCAAACAGGTCGAGCTTGTCGAGCTCCGCGAGGTCCATGCGCTGCTTCGGCAGCAGGCCGGGCGTCGCCAGCGCGGCGACGAGGCCGGGCGCGATGTTGATCAGGAACAGCCAGGGCCACGACCAGGTGTTGGTGATGAAGCCGCCGACGACCGGGCCGATGGTCGGCGCGAGCACCGCGACCACGCCGCCGATCGTCGTCGCGACCGCGTGCAGGCGCGGTGGAAACAGCAGGAACACGGCGGAGAACACCACGGGAATCAAGAGACCACCGAAGAAGCCCTGCAGCACGCGGAACGCCAGCAGCGTGTGAAAATCGCCGCTGAACGCGCAACCGAGCGAGGCGGCGGTGAAGATGCCGACGGCGCCGACGAACAGCCAGCGCAACGTGAACACCCGCGTGAGCAACCCGGTCAGCGGAATGGCGATGATCTCGGCGATCAGATACGCCGTCTGGATCCAGCTCATCGCCTCCGGCGTGATGCCGAGCGCCTCCTGGATGGTCGGCAGCGACGTCGCCACCACCTGGATGTCCAGGATCGCCATGAACATGCCGACGCACATCAGGATGAAGCCGAGCCAGGTGGCGAGGCTCGGACGATCCTGCGGCGCGGCCGATGCGCTCATGCGGTCTGGCCGCCGCCGATGCCGGTGAGTGCTTCCGATTCGGCGCGGATGCGGATGAACAGCACCGCCGCATTCAGGCCGGAGAAGATCAGGGCGATCAGCGGCAGATGCAGCGCCAGCGGCAGCAGCGCGATCTCGGCTGCGACCACCAGATAGTTCGGATGCGAGATGTAACGATAGGGACCATCGGTGACGAGGGGCGCCCCCGGCAGGATGATGATGCGCGTCGTCCAGCGCGGACCGAGCGTCGCCAGCACCCACCAGCGCAGCCCCTGCAGCAGCACGAAGCCGCTCAAGAGCCACGGGTCGACCTCCTGGTCGGCGCCGAGCAGCCACAGCGATACCAGCCAGGCCGCATGCATCGAGATCATCAGCGGATAATGATCCGCCCCGACCTCGACCGCGCCCATGGCGCGCAGGCGCTTGGTGTTGTGGCGGGCGAGCACGAGCTCGCCGAGCCGCTGCATGGTGACGAGGGCGAGGACGAAGGCGGCGAAGGTCATGCGGCGTGCCTCAATGAAACGCAGCTTGCGGTGAACCCAGGTCCGAGCGCAGTGAGCACCGAGCGCGGCGGCAAGCCCCGGGCGCGGGCGCGCTCCAGCACGAACAGCACCGTCGGCGCGGACATGTTGCCGTAGTCGGCGATGATCTCGCGCTCATGATCCAGCGTGCCCTGATCCAGCGACAGCGCGCGCTCCAGCGCCGTGATCACCTTGGCGCCGCCGGGATGGCAGACGAAGCGGTCGACGTCGGCAGGCGCGAGCTTCATCCGGTCCAGGATCTCGTTGACCGCGGGGCCCATGTTCTCGGTGACGAAGTCCGGAATGGTGCGCTGGAAGATCACGCCAAAACCTTCGGGATCGACGCTCCAGCCCATGATGTCGAGCGTATCGGGCCACAGCTTCTCGCCGGTCGCCTCGACGCGGATAGCGCCGCCATCGCCGGCGCGCAGGATCGCGGCCGCCGCGCCATCGCCGAACAGGCTCAGCGCGACGATGTTGGCCTTCGTCAACTCATCATGGCGGACAGCCAGTGTGCACAGTTCGAAGGTCACCAGCAGCACGTTGGTGCCGGGCCGGGCCTGCGCCAGGCGCGCGGCGATCGACAGGCCCGAGACGCCGCCGGCGCAGCCAAGCCCGAACACCGGCACGCGCGACACGTCCGCGCGAAAACCCAGGCGGCCGGCGACGCGCGC
Source organism: Bradyrhizobium sp. HKCCYLRH3097 (assembly GCF_051167875.1). Lineage (NCBI taxonomy): Bacteria > Pseudomonadati > Pseudomonadota > Alphaproteobacteria > Hyphomicrobiales > Nitrobacteraceae > Bradyrhizobium > Bradyrhizobium sp. HKCCYLRH3097. Next base: position 256,085 of record NZ_JBNPTX010000001.1, on the reverse strand, counting down.
TTCCAAGGTCGGCGTCGCGATACCCGTCGAGCTCACGGTGACGATGGTGTCGATGTCGGCGGCGTTGAGATCGGCCTGCGCAAGCGCCTTGTTCGCCGCGTCGACGAACAGCGCCTCGGCGCCTTCGAGATAGGCTTCGGTGCGCTCCGGCCAGCCGCGCCGCTCCATGTACCATTCGATCGGCTTGACGCCGTAGCGCTGGCGGATGCCGGTGTTGGCGAACAGGCTCGCCATCGTGTCGAACTGCGGAAAGCGCGGCGCCAGCACCACGCGGGCGGCCTCCATCACTTCGTTCTGGCGAAACTGATGCGGTGGCACCGAGGTCGCGAGCGACACGAGTGCGGCAGTGTTGTCCATGCGGCTGATCCTTCAACGTCCCGGCGCAGAAAGGTCCGAGAACGCGGGAATCGTCACGCGCCACTCACATCGCCCCGGATTACGGGTGTCATCTTATGTCCAATGCGGGCGGCGATGTGGCCCGGCCATGGTGAGACGGCGTCGCGCCGTGACACAATAGTGACTGTCAAACGCGTTCTCAGGCGAAACCGTTCGTCACACACAACGTATCAGGCGGTCTTCTCCGGCCAGCGGCAGAGGTCCTTGATCAGGCACAGCTCGCAGCGCGGCTTGCGCGCCAGGCACGTGTAGCGGCCGTGCAGGATCAGCCAGTGATGGGCATGCAGCATGAACTCGGCCGGGATCGCCTTCTCCAGCCCGAGCTCGACCTCGAGCGGCGTCTTGCCGGGTGCCAGCCCGGTGCGGTTGCCGACGCGGAACACATGGGTGTCGACCGCCATCGTGTGCTCGCCGAACGCCATGTTGAGCACGACGTTCGCGGTCTTGCGGCCGGCACCGGGCAGCGACTCGAGCTCGGCGCGCGTACGCGGCACCTCGCCGCCGAACTCGCTGATCAGCTTCTGCGACAGCGCGATCACGTTCCTGGCCTTGGTGCGGTAGAGGCCGACGGTCTTGATGTAGTCGCGGAGTTTGTCCTCGCCGAGCGCGATCATCTTCTGCGGCGTGTCGGCGACGGCGAACAGCGGCCGCGTCGCCTTGTTGACGCCGGCGTCGGTCGCCTGCGCCGACAGCACCACGGCCACCAGCAAGGTGTAGGGGTTGAGGTGCTCGAGCTCGCCCTTCGGCTCGGGATTGGCCTGAGCGAAGCGGCTGAAGGCCTCGCGGATCTCGGCCGGCGTCCAGGGCCTGGCCGCCTTCGACGCTGTCTTGACCGGCCGGGCAGGGCTCTTCGGCTTGGCCGTCGGAGCCTTCTTGGCGGCCCGTTTCGAGGCGGCCTTGGGGGCTGACTTGGGCCCGGCCTTGGGAGCGGCCTTCTTCAAGGGGCTGCGAACCGGCGCCGGCTTGGCGCGTTGGGGGCGGGTGATTTTGGCCATGATCCGGGTATACTGAGGCCCCATGACGCCAGGCAACGCTTTTGCGTATCAGGAGACCGGCACCGACGCCGCTGATCCCGAGCTGTTTTCGGCCCGGCTGACGCCGCATCGCTCGCTCAGCCGCACCGGCTTTCTGGTGCTGATGGCGGTGGTCTGCGCCATCAGCTTCATCGGCGGCATCGCCTCGCTCTTGATGGGCGCCTGGCCGGTGCTCGGCTTCTTCGGCCTGGATGCGCTCGCGATCTACTGGGCCTTCAAGGTCAACTTCCGCCGCGCCAACGCCTATGAGGACATCTCGATCACCCTGACCGAGCTGCGCCTGCGCCGCGTCAGCCACAAGGGCCACGTCATGGAATGGCGCTTCAACCCGCTCTGGGTGCGGCTCGACCAGGAGACCCACGAGGAGTTCGGTATCGAGCGCCTCTACCTGGTGGCGCGCGGCCAGCGCGTCGCCATCGCGAGCTTTTTGGGCCCGGAGGAGAAAGCCAGTTTTGCGAAGGCCCTCACGGCCGGGCTGCAGGCCGCGAAGCGCGGGCCGGTGTACAACCCGCTGTAGCGCGTCCAAGGGCACTGACTGCGGGCAGCTCTACCCAGGCGAAAGCGCCGCTAACACCCTCCGGCGTCGTTCCGGGGCGCGCGCAGCGCGAGCCCGGAACCCATACCCACAGGACCTTGTGTGGGGCACGCGGGTAGTGGGCATCTCGCCTCACACGTCTTCTCGTGGTTATGGATTCCGGGCTCATCGCTGCGCGATGCCCCGGAATGACGGAGCAAGCCGGGAAACTCCTGTTTCAAGCCGAAGCCGATCGCAACGCCCCTAGCCTCCCGATCGGAAATCGGGTGGAGTCCGCGCCCCGGCCGCCCTACATCCGGATCATGATGACCCTCGCCATTCACGATTCCGCCCTGGCCAAGCCGGGCCCGCAACAATCGGCCGCGCTGCGCGACTACGATGCGGTGCGCCGCGCAATCGCTTTCATCTCGGAACACTGGCGGCGGCAGCCGACCATCGAGGACATGGCCGACGCCGCCAGCCTGACGCCGGACGAGCTGCACCATCTGTTCCGGCGCTGGGCCGGCCTGACGCCGAAGGCGTTCATGCAGGCGCTGACGCTCGATCACGCCAAGGGCCTGCTGAAAGGCTCGGCCAGCGTGCTCGACGCCGCGCTCGACTCGGGGCTGTCAGGCCCCGGCCGGCTGCATGACCTGTTCGTCACCCATGAAGCGATGTCGCCCGGCGAATGGAAGACCGGCGGCGCCGGCACCACGCTTCGTTACGGCTTCCACCCCTGCCCGTTCGGCATCGCGCTGGTGATGGCCACCCCGCGTGGCCTCGCTGGCCTCGCCTTCGCCGACCCCGGCGAGGAGGCTGGCGCGCTCGCCGACATGAAGAGCCGCTGGCCCCGCGCCACCTATATCGAAGACGTCCCCGGCACCGCCGGCCTCGCCCAGCGCATCTTCGACAAGACCCTGTGGCGCCCCGACCAGCCGCTCCGCGTCGTCCTGATCGGCACCGACTTCGAGGTCCGCGTCTGGGAGACCCTGCTCAAGATCCCGATGGGCCGCGCCGTCTGCTACTCGGACATCGCGACCCGGCTGGAGTCGCCGAAAGCCTCGCGCGCCGTGGGTGCCGCGGTCGGCAAGAACCCGATCTCGTTCGTCGTGCCCTGCCATCGCGCGCTCGGCAAGACCGGCGCGCTGACGGGCTATCATTGGGGGCTGACCCGGAAGCAGGCGATGCTTGGGTGGGAGGCCGGGCAGGTGGGGATGGGGTAGAGCGGCGAGGCCGCCGCTACTCTCGCTGTCATCGTCCGCGAAAGCGGACGATCCAGTAAGCACTGACATCTCGAGTCTCACGACCGTCACGGCGTACTGGATGCCCCGCCTTCGCGGGGCATGACGACTGAGAAACTACGCAGCTTTTCGTACGACACGAATTCCAGTCAGGCGCCACTCTCTCCGCTGTCATTCCGGGGCGTGCGCAACACGAGCCCGGAATCCATCGCATGGCAGATCGTGGCGGTTGCGCTGCGCGAACGTCGCCAACTTTCGATGATGCCGACGGCAGGCGCCGCGATCTCAGTCTCACCCTCCCCTGGAGGGGGAGGGTCGATCGCGCGCGAAGCGGGCGGGCGGGGTGGGGTGAGCCGCGGAAACCGGTGCGAGTGGAGAGATCACCCCACCCCGGCTCACATGCGCTCCGCGCATCTGAGCCGACCCTCCCCCTCCAGGGGAGGGTGACAGCGGGGCTCACCTCGGCTGCTCTCAATTCTCTGCCCTTGAGAACGGGCAGAGGGAGCGCAGCGTCGATACGGCGGGGGCTGGGCTTCAACTCATGGGGATGCGATCACCCATGAGCAGTGGAATCTTGCGACGGTCCTAGCCCGCCAGGTCCAGCTTCGACTCCACCGTCGAGTCGGCGTTCAGGCGATAGATGATCGGCACGCCAGTCGCCAGCTCGCGCTTCAGGATGCCTTCCGGCGTCAGCTTCTCCAGCACCATGATCAGGGCGCGGAGCGAGTTGCCGTGGGCGGCGACCAATGTGCGCTGGCCGCGGAGAACGCCGGGGAGGATCTCCTGGACGTAGTAGGGCAGCGCGCGGGCGAGCGTGTCCTTGAGGCTCTCGCCGCCGGGCGGCGGGACGTCGTAGGAGCGGCGCCAGATGTGGACCTGCTCCTCGCCCCATCTGGCGCGGGCGTCGTCCTTGTTGAGGCCGGAGAGGTCGCCATAGTCGCGCTCGTTGAGCGCGAGGTTCTTGGCTGTCGGCAGGCCGGTCTGGCCGAGCTCGGTCAGGATCAGGTCGAGCGTGTGCTGGGCGCGCGTCAGCACCGAGGTGAAGGCGACGTCGAAGACCAGTCCCTGCGCCTTCAGCTTGCGCCCGGCCTCCTTGGCCTCGGCGACGCCCTGCTCGGTCAGGTCCGGATCCTTCCAGCCGGTGAACAGGTTCTTCAGATTCCACTCGCTCTGGCCGTGGCGCACCAGCACCAGGAGACGTTCGCTCATCAGTTCGCTTCCATCGACGTTGAACTAGAACAGGTCCTTGAGGCCGAGCACGTCGTCCATCGTGTAGTAGCCCGGCGGCTTGCCATGGGCCCACAGCGCCGCCTTCAGCGCGCCATGGGCGAAGATCATGCGGTCCTCGGCCTGGTGCGACAGCACCAGCCGCTCCGAGGGACCGGCGAAGATGACGCTGTGATCGCCCGCCGCCGTGCCGCCGCGCAGCGAGGCGAAGCCGATGTCGCCGCTGCGGCGCTCGCCGGTGATGCCGTCGCGGCCGCGCGCGGAATGCTCGTCGAGCGCGATGCCGCGGCCCTCGGCGGCGGCCCGGCCGAGCATCAGCGCCGTGCCCGAGGGCGCGTCGACCTTGTGCTTGTGGTGCATCTCGAGGATCTCGATGTCGAAGCCGGCATCGAGCGACTTCGCCACCTGCTTGACCAGCGCCGCCAGCAGGTTGACGCCGAGGCTCATGTTGCCGGACTGCACGACGATGGCGCGCTTGGTGACGCTCCTGATGACGGCGTCGTCCGACGCGGACAGGCCGGTGGTGCCGACGACGTGGACGATGCCGCGCTGGGCGGCGATGGCGACATTGGCGATGGTCGCGGCCGGGACGGTGAAATCGAGGATGCCGTCGGCCTCGGCCGACATGCTCCAGAGGTCGCCCGACAGCTTGATGCCGTTGGCGGGCAGGCCGGCGAGGGCGCCGGAGTCCTTGCCGATCAGCTCCGAGCCGGGGGCTTCGAGCGCGCCCGCCAGCACGGCGCCGTCGGTCTCGGCGATCGCGCGCACCAGGGCGCGGCCCATGCGGCCGCCGGCTCCGGCAACGATCAAGCGCATCTTGGACATGTCAACTCCTCTGCCCCTTCAAGGGCTATAGCCGGGGCTGATAGCGGCGGCAACCGAGCGAGGCCACGTCGACGGTGGCCGGGGCGGGCGGCGATCAGGGCTGCGGGCCGTCATAGCCCTCGATGATCACCAGATCGCCTTGCGAATGCGGCGCGCGCATCGCCACCAGCCGCTGGTATTCAGGGGAATTGTAGCACGCCAGCGCGGTCGCGTAGTCCTTGAACTCGATCACGACGTTGCGCGAGCGCGAGGTGCCTTCCTTGGTCTCGTACTGGCCGCCGCGGACCAGGAATTTGGCGCCGTACTGGTGGAACACGGCGCCGTTCTGCGCGACGTAGTCCTTGTAGCCGTCCATGTTGTGCACGTCGATCCGCGCGATCCAATAGGCCTTGGGCATCCCTGTCGTCTCCTTGCTCTCTGGCGCGCTTGCTCAAGCTCGGTTGGTCTTGCCGACCAGCGCGACGGCGCTGGCGATGTCGGCGACGATGCTCTCGGCGGCCGCTGCCGGATCGGCGGCGCCGGTGACGGGACGGCCGACGACGAGGCGGTCGGCGCCGCCGGCGATCGCCAGCGCCGGGGTCATGATGCGCTTCTGGTCGCCAACGTCCGATCCCGCCGGGCGGATCCCGGGGGTCACGAGCTGCATATCAGGGCCGACCAGCGGGCGGATGAGCTGGGTCTCCTCCGGCGACAGGATCAGGCCGTGGATGCCGATCTCCTTGGCCTGCCTGGCGCGGTGCGCCACGAGTTCCTTGACACCCATGGCGTAGCCGGCGGCGGCGAGGTCAGCATCGTCGTAGGAGGTCATGACGGTGACGGCGAGCAGCTCGAGGCTGGAGCCGGCAGCGCCGGCGAGCGCCGCCTTCATGCTCTGGGAGAAGCCGTGCACGGTGAGGAAGCGCGCGCCGAGCCTGGCGATCTGCCGGGTGGCGCGCTCGACGGTGTTCGGGATGTCGTGCAGCTTGAGGTCCATGAACACGTGCTTGCCCTCGGCCGCGAGCCGTTCGGCGAGACCGAGGCCGCCGGCATAGGTCAGCTCCATGCCGATCTTGTAGAACGTCACGGCGTCGCCGAGCCGTGCGATCATGGCTTCGGCCTCCGCCACGCTCGGCAAATCGAGCGCCACGATCAGGCGGTCGCGGGGAGCAATCTCAGTCGGCATGTCACCTCACATCGTATGTTGCGCTGTTGCGACCAGCTCCCGCACCAGCGCGTCGAGCGCCGTGATGTCGGCGGGCAGTTTGAGCCGGTCCATGTCGTTGTAGGCCTTGTCTGCGAAGGCCAACGCAAGCTGGCTCGGGATCACCGTCGCGTTGCAGGCCGTCAGCATCAGCCGCAACGCGGCAAGGGCGCGGATGCCGCCAAAGCGGTTCTCGGAGGCGGCGGCGATCGCAAACGGCCTGTTGCGGAACACCGCGCCGCGGCTGCCCGGCGGCTCGTCGACGCGCGAGATCCAGGTGATGGCGTTGGTCAGCAGCGGCGGCACCGAGGCGTTGTATTCCGGCGTCACCAGCAGCACGGCATGATGGACGCCGATCATGCGCGTCAGATTCACGGCGTGAAGCGGAATGCCCGATTGCGCCTCTAGGTCGGCGTCGTAGATCGGCAGCGGGAAGTCGGCGAGCGAGATGCGGGTGATGTCGGCGCCGGCCTGCACGAACTGATAGGCGGCGGCCGCGGCGAGCTTCGCGTTGTGCGAGCCGGCTCGCGTCGAACCGGGGATGATGAGCATCTTCAGCGCGGACATCGTGAGGTCGGTCAACGACCCGCCACGAAGGATCGCGGCCGCCGGTCAGGGCTTGCGATACACCCAGACGCGCGCTGGCGGAAGATTCATCCAGATGCGCTCGGAGGCCTGCGTGGTAACGCCGGGCAGCGACTTCGGAATCGGCGGCACGACGGAATAGGTGAACTGCACGAACGGCGCATTCGGCGACATCGCCGCGAACGCATCGCGGATCAGCTTCATGCGGGTCAGCATCGGCTTGGTCACGAGCGGCAGGCCGGAGACGACGGCCGAGGCCGGGGCACCGAGCACGTTCCAGAGCGTGTCGCGAAGGCGATAGGCGTCGCCCTGGACCACCTTGGCCTGCGGGTAGCGGTCGCGCAGCAGGGCGCAGAAGCCCGGATTGTACTCGACCAGCACCAGCCGCTTCTGATCGACGCCATGTTCGACCAGCGCATTGGTGATCGCGCCGGTGCCCGGTCCGAGCTCGATGACGGGGCCTGTCCCGTGCGGATCGACGTACTGCGCCATGGTGCGGGCCAGCAGTCGGCCCGACGGCATGACGGCGCCCATGTGCAGCGGCTTTTCGATCCATGAGCGGAGGAAGCGCACTTCGTCGTCCAGACGGAGAGGCTTTTTCGACGCACGCACGGACGTTTGCAGGGGCATCTCAGTACCAGACGGGACCGTCTTCACGGCGATGTCAGAAAAGAGTCACAAAGACGTATAGGGCGCAGGCGGGGCGGTCAAGCCGAACCGTAACGTACGATTAAGGCTGGCGGGTCCGCGCTCTTACAGTTGCATTCGATAATTTTTTGCATGTGCGGAGCAGCAAATTCGCTCGACATCGACATTCCGATGCCGTTCAGCGAAAGCATGCGGCCCCGCGGTTCTGCACTCACGGCTCAGCTCGCCGCCTTGCCGAAGAAGTCCTTGACCTTGGTGAAGAAGCCGGCGGCCTCGGGCTGGGTTGCTCCCGAGGACAGCTTCTCGAACTCGGCCAGCAATTCCTGCTGCTTCTTGGTCAGGTTCTGCGGCGTCTCGACAACGATCTGGACATACATGTCGCCGGTCTGGCGCGAGCGCAGCACCGGCATGCCCTTGGCCGCGATCCGGAACCGGCGCCCGGACTGCGCACCGGCGGGAATCTTCACCTTGGTCTTGCCCTTGTCGATCGTGGGCACCTCGAACTCGCCGCCGAGCGCCGCGGTCACCATCGAGATCGGCACCCGGCAGTGCAGGTCGGCGCCGTCGCGCTGGAAGAACTCGTGAGCCGTCAACGACAGGAAGATGTAGAGATCGCCCGGCGGCCCGCCGCGCAGGCCCGCCTCACCCTCGCCGGCGAGACGGATGCGGGTGCCGTCCTCGACGCCCTGGGGAATGTTGACGGACAGCGTGCGGTCACGGGTGACACGGCCCGAGCCGGAGCATGACGGACAGGGGTCCTCGATCATCTGGCCGCGGCCGTGACAGCCGGGGCAGGTCCGCTCCAGGGTGAAGAAGCCCTGCGCCTGCCGCACGCGGCCGGCGCCGCCGCACATCGCGCAGGTCTTCGGCTTGGTGCCGGCCTTGGCGCCGGTGCCGGAGCAGGATTCGCAGGTCACCGAGACCGGAATTTCGATCTGTGCGGTCTTGCCCTGGAACGCCTCTTCCAAGGTGATTTCCATGTTGTAGCGCAGATCGGCGCCGCGCTCGCGTCCGGTGCCGCCGCGGCGCTGCCCGGCCATGCCGAACAGGTCTTCGAAGATGTCGGAGAACGAGGAGGCGAAACCGGCGCCGAAGCCGTGCGCCCCGCCCATGCCGCCCTGCTCGAAGGCGGCGTGGCCATAGCGGTCGTAGGCGGCGCGCTTGTCGGCGTCGCGCAGCACCTCATAGGCCTCGTTGATTTCCTTGAATTTCACTTCGCTGGAGGCATCGCCCGGATTCTTGTCCGGATGCCACTTCATGGCCAGCTTGCGGAAGGCGGCCTTGAGTTTGCTCTCGTCGGCGTCGCGCTCGACTTCCAGGGTCTCGTAGTAGCAGCGCTTGGTGGACATCAATCAAACCCGCCCGAACTTCGCCCAACAGGAACGGCTGGCGCGATCGCCGCGCGCGTTCCGGGTCAATGAAAATGACCCCCATCCAACGAGCCGCTGAAAGCGCTCTTTGGAATGGGGGTCATGGTCACTACCTCTGCCTCAGTTAAGCAGATTTCTTCTTGTCGTCGTCGACCTCGGTGAACTCCGCGTCGACCACGTCATCCTTGGCGGCGTCGCGGGCCGCATCGCTCTCGGCCTGCTGCTTGTACATGGCCTCGCCGAGCTTCATCGACGCCTGGGCCAGCGTATTGGTCTTGGCCTTGATCGCCTCGGCATCGTCGCCCTTCAGCGCTTCCTTGAGATCGCTGACGGCATCCTCGATGGCACGGCGCTCGGTGTCGGCGACCTTCGAGCCATGCTCGGCCAGAGCCTTCTCGGTCGAGTGCACCAGCGCGTCGGCATGGTTCTTGGCGTCGACCGCCTCGCGGCGCTTCTTGTCCGCCACGGCGTTGGCCTCGGCGTCCTTGACCATCTTGTCGATGTCGGCCTCCGACAGACCACCCGAGGCCTGGATGCGGATCTGCTGCTCCTTGCCGGTGGCCTTGTCCTTGGCCGACACGTTGACGATGCCGTTGGCGTCGATGTCGAACGTCACCTCGATCTGCGGCATGCCGCGCGGGGACGGCGGAATGCCCATCAGGTCGAACTGGCCGAGCATCTTGTTGTCGGCCGCCATCTCGCGCTCGCCCTGGAAGACCCGGATGGTGACCGCGTTCTGGTTGTCCTCGGCGGTCGAGAACACCTGGCTCTTCTTGGTGGGGATCGTGGTGTTGCGGTCGATGATGCGGGTGAACACGCCGCCCAAGGTCTCGATGCCCAGGGACAGCGGGGTCACGTCGAGCAGCAGCACGTCCTTGACGTCGCCCTGCAGCACGCCGGCCTGAATGGCCGCGCCGATCGCCACCACCTCGTCGGGGTTGACGCCCTTGTGCGGCTCCTTGCCGAAGAACTGCTTCACCATCTCCTGGATCTTCGGCATGCGGGTCATGCCGCCGACCAGCACCACTTCGCCGATCTCGCCGGCGGTGAGGCCGGCATCCTTCAGCGCCTTGCGGCACGGCTCGATGGTCTTCTCGACGAGGTCGGCCACCAGCGCCTCGAACTTGGCGCGGGTCAGCTTCATCGTCAGATGCTTCGGACCGGACTGGTCCGCGGTGATGAAGGGCAGGTTGATCTCGGTCTGGGTGGTCGACGACAGCTCGATCTTGGCCTTCTCGGCAGCTTCCTTGAGGCGCTGCAAAGCGAGCTTGTCGTTGCGCAGGTTGATGCCCTGCTCCTTCTGGAATTCGTCGGCGAGGTAGCTGACCAAACGCATGTCGAAGTCTTCACCGCCGAGGAAGGTGTCGCCGTTGGTCGACTTCACCTCGAACACGCCGTCGCCGATCTCCAGGATCGAGACGTCGAAGGTGCCGCCGCCGAGGTCGTACACGGCGATGGTGCCGGCCTTGGTCTTGTCGAGGCCGTAGGCGAGCGCGGCCGCGGTCGGCTCGTTGATGATGCGCAGAACCTCGAGGCCCGCGATCTTGCCGGCGTCCTTGGTGGCCTGACGCTGGGCGTCGTTGAAATAGGCGGGGACGGTGATGACGGCCTGGTCGACCTTCTGGCCGAGATGGGCTTCCGCGGTCTCCTTCATCTTCTGCAGGATGAAGGCGGAGACCTGCGAGGGCGAATAGGTCTTGCCGTCGGCCTCGACCCAGGCGTCGCCGTTGCCGGCCTTGACGATCTTGTAGGGGACGAGCTTCTTGTCCTTCTCGACCATCGGGTCGTCGTAACGGCGGCCGATGAGGCGCTTGACCGCAAAGAAGGTGCGCTCGGGGTTGGTCACGGCCTGGCGCTTGGCCGGCTGACCGACCAGACGTTCGCCATCGTCACTGAAGGCGACGATCGACGGCGTGGTGCGCATGCCCTCGGCGTTCTCGATGACTTTCGACGATTTGCCGTCCATGACGGCCACGCACGAATTCGTGGTGCCGAGATCGATCCCGATGACCTTTCCCATGGTCTCATATCCTTCTTTTTGCGGCAGGTTGGGTGGGGCCCTGACGGCGCCCCCATCCAAAACCCCCTCAGATCAAATGCTCGCGATATTGCGACGATGAGCGTCATATAGGAGGGGGGGAGTGGCCCGCAAGGACCGGACCAGGGGTTCGACCCCACGAAAATCACGGCAGCCGCCGGAGGTCATCATGGAGACAACAGAGCGGCCCATCGGGCCCCGCGGAACGGCGGCTCGGACCGGAGGCGACTGTGCGGGTCCAGCTCTCGGCACATCGAACGGCTGGTGCGAAATGCAGGGTGCGATCGCCGGCAAGTGCGACAGACCCGGTACCGCTGATCTGCCCCAATGACCGAAATGCGTTGTTAACCCACGGGCCCTAGCCTGCCGCACTCCTGGGACGGGAATGAGGCATGGTCATCGACACCGATTGGGGCTTTCCGCAACGCGCGCGCGAAGCCGGCCAGGCCACGTTCCCGGGACTGCTGATCTGCGCCATCGTGGTTGCAGCGGCGTGGCTGCGGTACATCCTTCCCCTCAATGTCGACGTCAGCTGGTGGCTCCTCGTCAGCGAGCGCATGCTCGATGGCCAGCGACTCTACGTCGACATCCTCGAGACGAATCCGCCGATGGCGGGATCGGTCTATCTTCTGGCGCTCGCACTGGCGCGTGCGATCCATCTCAGGCCCGAGCTGGCGACGAATATCCTGATCTTCGCACTGACCGCAGCATCCCTGACGCTGGTGTGGCTGGTGCTGCGGACATCGGCCCTGCGCCATCGGCTCGCGGACGGCCGGCTGGCGGCGTGGACGACCGCCCTGCTCCTGATCGCGCCGATGTATGATTTCGGCCAGCGGGAACATCTGGCCCTGATCACGATATTGCCGGCGATCGCGGTGTATATCCTGCGCGCCGAGGGCGAGCGGGTAGCCCCGACGGCCATCCTCATCGCCGGGCTCAGCGCCGGCCTCACGATGAGCTTCAAGCCCTATTTCGCCTTCAGCGTCGGCTTCTGCATTCTCGCCGCCGCCGCGCAGGCGCGCGACTGGCGCGCGCTGTTCGCGCTGGAGAACTGGATCGCCGCGGCCCTGGTGCTGCTCAACGCGGCGTGCATCTACCTGTTCTTTCCCGAATATTTCACGGTCATCTATCCGCTGGTCCGCGACGTCTATCTGCTTCTGAAGGCGCCCGTACCGACCATCCTCGTCACTCTGCCGATGGGCCTGTGGCTCGCTGCGGCAATCATCGTCCTCCTCCTGCAGCGCCAGCAATACGAGCGCGACGCGGCGTCCTTCACCACGCTGGCCGGATCGCTCGGCTTCCTGGTGTCGTTCGTCGCGCAGCAGAAAGGCTGGGGCTATCACGCCTACCCCATGGTCGCGCTGGCGCTGCTTGCCGCCGGCCTTGCGGTGTCGGCGATCGACAGCGGCCGCGACGCGCGACGCTGGCCGCGTGCCGCCACCGCTCTCGCCGGCGCCGTGCTGTTCGTGCAGACCTGCTTCTGGTTCAATGGCAGCGTCGACGTCCGGCAGATCGAAGCCCAGGTGGCGCGGCTCGGTCCGCACCCGAGCATGCTGGTGCTCAGCGCGGCCGCGGTCATCGGCCACCCCATGGTGCGGACCCTTGATGGCACCTGGATCTCGCGCCAGGAGGCGTTCTGGGTCCGGGAAATCGTTCGCCGCTCGCAACAGGACGGAACCATCGATTCACAGACGGCGCAGAGGCTCGCGCCCTACGTGGAACGCGAACGCGCCGGGATCGTCGCCGACTTCCGGAAACAGCCGCCCGACGTCGTCCTGATCGACAATCAGAACAGCGACTGGGGCGATTGGGCGCGTTCCGACCCCGAACTCAGGGCTCTGCTCGAGCCCTATGTGCTGGTACAGACCGTCGACGGCGTCGAAATCCTGAAACGCAGCTAGCGCTGGACCATCCTGAATCCGCCTTTCGAGGCGAATTATCCGCGAAATGCGCCCCTGCGGGGTCCCGCCAATCGCCGCAGGCGATCAAAACCGCGCGCCCGGCCTGTTGCGGGGGGCGCAAAGCCGCTAAAAGCGTGCCCGCCGAAGACCACGCTGGCGAGGATCCCGACCGCCTCGGCACGAGGCCTCGGTCAACGAGGCAATGTTGATGATGATCGTTCGATTTTTCGCCGCGGCCACCCTGCTGATGTCGCTGCTGCACCCCGCATTGGCCGCCGACGCCATATTTCCGCCCGGCGTCCGCATCGGGCTCGCGCCCCTGGTGGGACTCGCCAAGGCCAAGACGTTCTCCGGCTTCGAAACCGAGGACCAGAGCGTCAAGGTGCTGCTGACCGAACTGCCGGCGGCCGCCTATGGCGAGGTGAAGAATGCGTTTACCGCCAATCCCGCCGGGACCGGCAGCGTCAAGCCGGAGAGCATCGAGACCGCCGCCGGCACCGCCTACTACACGGTGGAGAACGGCCGGGATGGCGCCACGCCGGTGCGGCGCTACTCGATGATCCTGCCCGGCAACGGCTTCTCCGGCTACGTGGCCGTGCAGATCCCGGAGACCGCGAGCCGGATCTATACCGACGATGCCGTGCGCCAGATGTTCGCCTCCGCCGTCGTCCGCAAGGACGTTCCGGTCGACGAGCAGCTCGCGATGATGCCGTTCAAGGTCACCGACCTCTCCGGGTTCAAGACCATCCGCACGCTCGGGCCGGGCGCCCTGATCCTGGCCGATGGCGAAGAGGACAAGGGCTTCGAGGCCGCGCCCTTCGTGGTGATCGGGCTGGTGGCCGGCGTCGCCCCGGAGGCAGGCGACCGCGCGCGCGTCGCGCAGCAGGCGGCCACCACCATTCCGGGCGTCCGCGAAGCGCGTATCACGATGTCCGAGCCGATCCGCATCGACGGCCAGCCGGCCTATGAGACCCGGATCGACGCCACCAGCGGCAAGGACAATACGCCGGTGACGGTGGTGCAGTGGCTGCGCTTCGGCGGGCCGAACACGTTGCGGATCATCGGCAGCGCGCCGCGCGACCAGTGGTCGGCGGCCTTCCCGCGCTTCCGCGCCGTCCGCGACGGCATCCAGCCGAGAGGCTGAGACCAGCCTGGCATCGGACGTCGTGATCACGTCGGCCGCTCGCCGTGAGACGAACTACAAAGTTGCGCCGACAAACAAGAAGCCACGGGCATCGTTGCCCGTGGCTTGTTCGTTCGATCGACAGGACGGCAGCAGGACGCCTGCCTAGGCTCGCCGTCAGGCGGCGCTGTTCGACTGATCGTTGCTCGCCGCCGGCGCCGCCTTCGCGCCACCCTTGGACACGCCGACCAGCGCGGGACGCAGCACGCGCTCGCCGATCATGAAGCCGGCCTGCACGACCTGCACCACGGTACCGGACGGCACCGACGGATCCGGGACCTCGTACATCGCCTGCTGGAAGTTGGGGTCGAACTTCTGTCCCGTCGGATCGAACTTCTTGACGCCGTTCTTCTCCAGCGTGTTGAGCAGCGAGCGCTCGGTGAGCTCGACGCCCTCGATCAGCGACTTCAGGCCCGCATCGGCATTGGCGCGCGTCTCGGCCGGCACGGCATCGAGCGCGCGCTGCAGATTGTCGGCGATATCGAGCACGTCACGGGCGAAGCCGGTGATGCCGTACATGCGCGCATCGGCGACTTCACGGGCCGTCCGCTTGCGCAGGTTCTCCATCTCCGCGAGCGTGCGCAGCATCTTGTCGCGCGCGTCGGCCACCTCCTTGGCAAGCGCCTCGGCCGAGCCGGCCTCAGGATCATCGGGCATGATGTAGGGCTTGGAGACGACGGGTTCGCTGGCCTGCGCCGGGTTTTCCGGATCATTCTTATGCAGGTCGGGATCGGTCATGGACAGACTCGCAAGTTCGGCTGACGGGTTTGGGGGATATGGGGCGGGATATCGTGCTTTGAGCGTCGAAAATCAAGCGCAGCCTGACCATCGCGCCCGGAGGCGCTGTCCGCGGGTGAACCAAGTCACGCGTCAGCCGCCCAGCAGCCGGCTGACCAGACGCGCGGCATAATCGACCGTCGGAATCACCCGGGCATAGTTGAGCCGGGTCGGACCGATGACGCCGAGCACGCCGACGATGCGACCCGTGGCGTCGGAATAGGGCGACACGATCGTCGACGAGCCCGACAGCGAGAACAGCTTGTTCTCCGAGCCGATGAAGATGCGGACACCTTCCGCGCTCTCCGCCCGTCCGAGCAGATCGACGACGCCGCGCTTGGTCTCGAGATCGTCGAACAGCCGCCGGACACGCTCGAGATCTTCGAGCGCATGCAGGTCCTCGAGCAGGTTGGCGTGGCCGCGCACGATGAGCTGCCGCTCGTCGCTGTCCCCTCCGGACCAGCTCGCGACTCCGGCGGCGATCACCTTCTGCGTCAACTGATCGAGCTCGGCACGGTCATGCGCCAGCGCGGTCTCGAGCTCGAGCCGCGCTTCCGCCAGCGTCCGTCCTCTGATGCGGGCATTGAGGAAATTGGACGCCTCGGTCAGCGCCGACGACGGCACGCCCGGCGGCAGGGTCAGGACCCGGTTCTCGACCTGTCCGTCCTCACCGACCAGAACGACGAGCGCGCGCTCGGGCTCGAGCCTGACGAACTCGATGTGCTTCAGCCGGGTGTTGGATTTGGCGGTGAGAACCACGGCAGCGGCACGGGTCAGACCCGACAGCCGGGTCAGCGCTTCATCCAGCGCCGCTTCGACCGACTGCGCCCGGCCGACAGCCGCGAGCTGGCTCTGGATCGACTGCCGCTCGGCCTCCGTCATGTCGCCGACCTGCATCAGGGCGTCGACGAAGAAGCGCAGGCCAGCCTCGGTCGGCAGCCGGCCGGCCGAGGTGTGCGGCGCGTAGATCAGGCCGAGCTGCTCGAGATCGGCCATGACGTTGCGCACCGAGGCCGGCGACAGCGGAACCGCGATCAGCCGCGAAATGTTGCGCGAGCCGACCGGTTCGCCGGTCGCCAGATAGCTTTCGACGATCTGCCGGAAGATCTCGCGCGAGCGCTCGTTCAGGTGCGCCAGACCGGCCGGCGGTGTCATCAGGTTGATCGGATCGTGGTGGGCCACCAGATGCACTCCTCCCAGCTGCCTATAATGTGTCCATGCGGCGGCTCGGTGGCAAGCCGGTCGGCGCTCGCGGGCGAAGCCATGATAAACCCTTGCCGCTGCCGGTCCCGGCTCCTACAAGGCCGGTCAAAGTCGGTCTTTCGCGCGCTTTCACGGAGAGAATCATGCGGCCGAGCCGCCGTGCACCGGATGAACTGCGGGCCGTGAGCCTGGAACGCGGCGTCGTCAAATACGCCGAGGGCTCCTGCCTGGTGAAGTTCGGCGACACCCATGTCCTGGTCACCGCCACGCTCGAGGACCGGCTGCCGCCCTGGCTCAAGGGCCAGGGACGCGGCTGGATCACCGCCGAATACGGCATGCTGCCGCGCGCCACGCTGGAACGGACCCGGCGCGAGGCTTCCGCCGGCAAGCAGACCGGCCGCACCGTCGAGATCCAGCGCCTGATCGGCCGCTCGCTGCGCACCGCGATCGACCTGGAAGCGCTCGGCGAGCGCCAGATCACGGTCGATTGCGACGTGCTGCAGGCCGATGGCGGCACGCGCACGGCGTCGATCACCGGCGCCTGGGTGGCGCTGGCCGACTGCATCAAGTGGATGAAATCGCGCAACATGATCAAGACCGAGGTGCTGCGCGCCAACGTCGCCGCAATCTCATGCGGCATCTACAACGGCACGCCAGTGCTGGATCTCGACTACGCCGAGGACTCCGAGGCCGAGACCGACGCCAATTTCGTCATGACCGGCGACGGCCGCATCATCGAGGTGCAGGGCACGGCGGAGAAGACGCCGTTCACCGAGACCGAATTCCTGGCGCTGATGGCGCTCGCCCGCAAGGGCGTCGCGCGGCTGGTCGACCTGCAGAAGATGGCGGTCGCGTGAGCAGCCCGCACCGCAAGCTCACCGGTCGCATCATCATTGCGACCCACAATCCCGGCAAGCTTGCCGAGATGCGCGAGCTGCTCGCCCCCCATGGCGTCGAGGCGGTGTCGGCCGGCGATCTCGGCCTGGACGAGCCGGATGAGACCGGCGAGACCTTCCAGGCCAACGCCCGCATCAAGGCGGTCGCCGCGGCCAGAGCCGCGCAGCTTCCTGCCTTTGCCGACGATTCCGGCATCGTGGTTCATGCGCTCGATGGGGCGCCGGGGATCTATTCGGCGCGCTGGGCCGGACCGGACAAGGATTTCGCCGGCGCGATGACGCGCATCGAGCGCCTCCTGCAGGAGCGGGACGCGACTGGTGCCGACAAGCGCAGCGCCCATTTCGTCTCGGCGCTGTGCGTGGCGTGGCCGGACGGTCACGTCGAGGAGGTCGAGGCGCGGGTCGACGGCACCCTGGTCTGGCCGCCGCGTGGCACGGCGGGCTTCGGCTACGACCCGATGTTCCTGCCAGAGGGCCACGACCGGACCTTCGGCGAGATGACCAGCATCGAGAAACATGGCCTGCCGCCGCTCGGGCTCGGCCTGTCGCACCGGGCGCGCGCCTTCGTGAAACTCGCGGAGATCTGTCTTGAGCAGCGCTGACAGCGAAGCGTTCGGCGTCTATGTGCACTGGCCGTTCTGCCTGTCGAAATGTCCGTATTGCGACTTCAACAGCCACGTCCGGCATGCCGCCATCGATCAGGACCGCTTCGCCCGCGCCTTTGCGCAGGAGATCGCGACCACGGCCGCCCGCATTGGGCCGCGCACCGTCACGTCGATCTTTCTCGGCGGCGGCACCCCGTCGCTGATGCAGCCGCAAACGGTCGGCGCCATTCTCGACGCGATCGGCCGGCACTGGCACGTCGCTGGCGATGTCGAGGTGTCGCTCGAAGCCAACCCGACCAGCGTCGAGGCGACCCGCTTTGCCGGCTATCGCGCCGCCGGCGTCAACCGGGTCTCGCTCGGCGTCCAGGCGATGGACGATGCGTCGCTCAGGATGCTCGGCCGCCTGCACACCGCCGAAGAGGCGATGAAGGCGGTCGCGATCGCGCGCCATGCATTCGAGCGCTATTCGTTCGATCTGATCTACGCGCGGCCCGACCAGACGCCGGCGATGTGGACCGAGGAGCTGACGCGGGCGATCGGCGAGGCGGCTGAGCATTTGTCGCTGTATCAACTGACCATCGAGGAAGGCACGCCGTTCTTCGGCCTGCACGCCGCAGGCAAGCTGAAGACGCCGGACGAAGGCCTGGCGCGCACCTTGTACGACGTCACGCAGGAGATCTGTGGCCGTCACGGACTGCCGGCCTATGAGATTTCCAATCACGCCCGGCCCGGCGCGGAGTGCCGGCACAACCTCGTCTACTGGCGCGGCCACGAATATGCCGGCATCGGCCCGGGCGCCCATGGCCGCCTCGACATCGGCGGCATCAGGCACGCGACCGCGACCGACAAGCGGCCGGAGGCCTGGCTGATGCGGGTCGAGTCCAACGGTCATGGT
Source organism: Bradyrhizobium sp. HKCCYLRH3097 (assembly GCF_051167875.1). Lineage (NCBI taxonomy): Bacteria > Pseudomonadati > Pseudomonadota > Alphaproteobacteria > Hyphomicrobiales > Nitrobacteraceae > Bradyrhizobium > Bradyrhizobium sp. HKCCYLRH3097. The sequence goes on along the minus strand of NZ_JBNPTX010000001.1, from coordinate 237,567 downwards.
GTGATGACCGACGACGAGCTCAACCGCGAGGAGCGCGCCGACGAATTCCTGCTGATGGGGCTGCGACTGGCCGAGGGCATCGACCCGCAGCGCTACGCAAGGATCTCCGGCCGCACGCTCGATCCGCGCCGCATCGCGCTGCTGCGCGAGGAGGGCGCGATCGCGGTCGATCCGGACGGGCGGCTGCGCGTGACCCAGGACGGCTTTCCGGTGCTCGACGCGGTCGTCGCCGACCTCGCCGCCTGAGAAGTGCTGCGACTCACGTCGCGCTGAAACTCTTCGGCGCGCCGGCGACCGCCTGTCCGCCACCCGAACCGACGCGCATCACCGCAAGCCCGCGCTCATTGGTGCCGTCGCTGCGGAACCGGAACAGCCCGTCGATGCCGGCGAAGCCGGATGCATTGGTCAGGACGTCGGGCGCGAAACGCTGGTTGCCCTGGGTGCGCGCCAGCGCGGCCACGAGCGCCACCGCATCATAGGCGAGGGTCGCCGTACGTACGGGATCGCCGCCGAATCGCGTCCGGTAGCGGCCGGCAAAGGCGCGGAAGCCGGAGGGATCCGGCGCGGCATAGAGGCCGCCCTGCAGGCTGGCGCTGGCATAGACGCGCGGATTGTCCCACAGCCCTGTGCCGAGCAACTGGATGTTGCGCAGATTGGCGCCGGCAGCGGTCAGCGCATCGGCCGTCGCCGCGACCGATTCGCCGTCATCGGCCAGCAGCAGCGCATCGGCGCCGCCGAGCGCCTGCGCCACCGTGCGCGCAGGCCCGTTGCGGTCGCCGGAATATTTCTCGAATGCCACGATGCGTCCGCCGCGGCGGCTGACCGCGGTCTTGAACGCCCCCTCGACGACGGTGCCGTAGGCATTGTCGGGCAGCAGCGCCGCGAACGAGCGTTTGCCGACGCTGGCGGAATATTCGACGATGCGGCTGGCATCGGACTCCGGCAGGAAGCTGAGCAGATAGACGCCGCGCCCCGCCACGCTCGAATCGGTCGAGAAGGCGATGACCGAGATGTTGCGCGCGCGCGCCACCTGGGCCGTCGCCGGCACCGAGCCCGCGAACAGGGGGCCGAGGATGATCTCGGCGCCTTCGTCGCAGGCCTGTTGCGCGCCCTGCTGCGCCCCTTGCGGGCTGCCGGCGTCGTCCTTGATCAGGAGCTGGATGTTGGGGTTCTGAAACTCGGCCAGCGCCATCTCGGCGGCGTTCTTCATCGATTGCGCGGCGACGCCGGCATTGCCCGACGCCGACAGCGGCAGAATCAGCCCGACCTTGACCTGGCCGTTGCCGGCCACCGCCGGTTGCTGCGGCGGTCCCGCCGGCGCGGTCGGCTGCTCGAACGGATTGAAGCCCTGCTGGACGTTGGAGCACGCCGACAGCAGCGGCGCGCCGACGATCAGGCCCAGCGCCGTTCGCCGGGCGACCCCATGGGGTCCCGGACCGAGAGAGTTGGGATGACGCGGGCCCACCATGGCATCTCTTCGTTCGGCCGAGTCCGGCCAGAAGTTCCCCAAACGCACGTCCCGCAGGCCGTGCAGATTCACTCATATTGTCGACGAATAGTTAAGCAAAACAAAAGGCTGTCAGCGCCACACAGCCGATCAATTCGACGTTTTGCACGGCCTATCCCCTGCTCGTACACACCCTCATCGAGGTGCAGCTTCGAACTTGAAGCTGCGATGAACGGCACCCCCCTGCCGATCGGCACTTCAAAATCGCTGCGTGGCTGTTCCCCTGTGGCAATCCCGCGGCAGGCCCTTTAAATTACCTCGATGGGCGCGAAGGCAATCCCCAAGACGTCGCCGGACGACGGCAAATCTTCCACCACGTCGACCTATCTGGTGGCGGGGCAGATCGTTGCGGCGCCCAAGGCGCGGCCTGGATTGCATCTGGTGGCGACCCCGATCGGCAATCTCGGCGACATCACGCTGCGCGCGCTGGAAACCCTGGCCGGCTCCGACCTCATCTTGTGCGAGGACACGCGAATCACGCGGCGCCTGACCGAGCGCTACGGCCTCAGCGCGGAACTCGCAGCCTATCATGAGCACAATGCCGAAGCCGTCAGACCCAGGATCCTGCAGCGCCTCGCCGAAGGCGCGGCCATCGCGCTGGTGTCGGACGCCGGCACGCCGCTGATCTCCGATCCCGGCTACAAGCTGGTGCGCGAGGCGTGTGAGGCCGGGCATGCCGTCACCGCGCTGCCGGGACCTTCCGCCCTGCTCGCGGCGCTGAGCGTGGCCGCGCTGCCGACCGACCGTTTCTTCTTCGAGGGGTTCCTGCCGGCCAGGCAGCAGGCGCGGCGTACGCGGCTGTCCGAGCTCGCGCGGATCGACGCGACGCTGGTCCTGTTCGAAGCCGGCAGCCGGGTGCAGGAGACGCTGGCCGACCTCGCCGATGCCATGGCGGGACGCCAGGCCGCGATCTGCCGCGAGCTCACCAAGCTGCACGAGGAGGTGCTGCGCGGCGCCATCGGCGATCTCGCTGCGGAGGCCGGCGATCTCGAAACGCGCGGCGAGTTCGTGCTGGTGATCGGTCCGCCGCCGCGCGGCGCCGGGGTGCTGACGCCGGATGCGCTCGACGCCGTGTTGAAGGATCTGCTGCAGCGGTCGAGCGTCAAGGATGCCGTGATGCATGCCGTCGAGCTGTCCGGCCGGCCGCGCCGCGAAGTCTATGCGCGCGCGCTCGAGCTGGTGAAGGACGTGCGGTCAGGGTCGGCCGATGGCGAAGACTGAGCGCGTCTCCCCTGACAAGCCGGCGAAGACGGCGGCACCCGAACGCGTCGCCGCCTTCCGCACCGGGTTATCGGCGGAAGCCCGCGCCGCAGCGCTGCTGATCGCCAAGGGCTATCGCATCCTCGCCAAACGCTTCCGCACGCCCCAAGGCGAGATCGACATCATCGCGCGCAGGCGCGGCCTGGTCGCCTTCGTCGAGGTCAAGGCGCGTGCCTCGCTCGACGATGCCGCCTATGCGGTGACGCCGCGCCAGCAGCAGCGCATCATCGATGCCGCGCAGGCCTGGTTGATGGCGCATCCCGACCATGCCGAATTGGAGCTGCGCTTCGACGCGATTCTGGTTGCGCCGCGCAGCCTGCCGCGCCATCTGGTAGCGGCGTTCGACGCCAGCACCTGACATGAACTGATTGCAGAGAGCAGGGACCTGCCCATGAAACTGAACGTCGCCGTCCAGATGGACCCCATCGCGCGCATCAACATCCGCGGCGACTCGACCTTCGCGATGCTGCTCGAAGCGCAGCGGCGCGGCCATGGCCTGTGTTACTATACGCCCGACAAGCTGTCGCTGCGCGGCGGCGAGCTCTATGCGCCGGTGCAGGCGCTGACGGTGCGCGACCAGGTCGGCGACCATTTCACGCTCGGCGAACCGAAACCGACCGCGCTGACATCCTTTGATGTCGTGCTGCTGCGGCAGGATCCGCCGTTCGATCTCGCCTACATCACCTCGACGCATTTCCTCGAGCGCATCCATCCGAAGACGCTGGTGGTCAATGATCCCGCAAGCGTCCGCAACGCGCCGGAAAAGCTGTTCGTGATGAACTTCCCGCAACTGATGCCGCCGACCTTGATCTCGCGCGATCTCGACGAGATCAACGCCTTCCGCGATCAGCACGGCGCTGTCGTGATGAAGCCGCTGCATGGCCATGGTGGCGCGGCGGTGTTTCGGGTGATGCCGCAGGATATGAATTTCGGCTCGCTGTTCGACATGTTCTCGGTCACGTTCAAGGAGCCCTGGGTGATCCAGCGCTTCCTCCCCGAGGTGAAGCACGGCGACAAGCGCATCATCCTGGTCGACGGCGAGTTCGCCGGCGCCGTCAACCGCGTACCGGCAGCAGACGATCTGCGCTCCAACATGGTGCGCGGCGGCGCCGCGCAGGCCACCGATCTCAGCGCACGCGAGCGCGAGATCTGCGACACGCTCGGTCCGGAATTGCGCGCGCGCGGCCTGCTGCTGGTCGGTATCGATGTGATCGACGGCAACCTCACCGAGATCAACGTGACGTCGCCGACCGGCATCCGCGCGATCTCGCGGCTCGGCGGACCCGACATCGCCGCCCGCGTATGGGACGTCATCGAGAGCAAACGGCGCTGATCAGGCGCCGTCCCACATGGCTGGGGATAACGCCAATCAACGCGGTCAGTCCGATGCGTCGGAGGCGAGGCGGAGTCGCTGACATCGCCGCAATTCATGGTATGACGCGGGTCTCATGCGTCTCGTCCTGACCACCTGGAACATCAACTCGGTGCGCCTGCGCATCGACCTCGTCGCCAAGCTCATCAAGCAGGTCAGGCCCGATGTGCTGTGCCTGCAGGAGACCAAGTGCATCGACGACGCCTTTCCGCTGAAGCGCTTCAAGCGGCTCGGCTATGAGCACGTCGCGCTGAACGGGCAGAAGGGCTATCACGGCGTCGCCGTGATCTCGAAATGGCCGTTCGAGGAGACCAACGTCCGCACCTTCTGCGACAAGGTGGATTCGCGCCACATCACGGTGGCGTTCGGCGAAAAGGCGCAGCTCGCGCAGCCGCTGGTGCTGCACAATTTCTATGTGCCCGCAGGCGGCGACATTCCCGACCCCGCGCTCAATCCGAAATTCGAGCACAAGCTGCAATTCCTCGACGAAATGAAGGCGTGCGAGCCGCTGCATCCACGCGGCGACGACCGGCATATCCTGGTCGGCGATCTCAACGTCGCGCCGCATGAGCACGATGTCTGGTCGCACAAGCAGCTCCTGAAGGTGGTGTCGCACACGCCGATCGAATGTGAAAAGCTGTTGGCGGCGCAGACCCATGGCGAATGGGTCGATGTCGCCCGCGAGCGCATCCCGATGTCGGAGAAGGCCTACACCTGGTGGAGCTACCGCGCGGCCGACTGGACCGTCGGCGATCGCGGCCGAAGGCTCGACCACATCTGGGTGTCAAGCGCACTGAAGGACCGGGTCAGCGACTTCAGGATCCTGCGCGACGCCCGCAGCTGGGAGCGGCCGTCGGATCACGTGCCGGTCACGGTGACTCTGGACGTGTCGTAGCAGACCCGCGCGGTCACGAAGATCACGACGTGAGCTTGGCCCCGGCCGCCATGATGTCGTTGGCGATTCGGCTGGCGCGGTGGGCGAACTCGTCGCGCAGCCGGCGCGCCGCCTTGGCGTCGCTTTCCAGCACACGCTGAAACAGGCTGCGCGAGATCCGCACCACGGTCGAATATTCCAGGGCCGTCGCGGTCGCCGGGCGCCGCATCTCGACCAGCAGCGCCAGCTCGCCGATCAGCATGGTCGGCGTGGCGACGATCTCGGCACCGACCTCGTCGCTGATGCGCAACGACCCGCGCTGCACGACATAGCCGCAATCGGCGGTGTCCCCCTCGCGGAACAGGGTCTCTCCGCTCTGGATGTTACGCTGCTCGGAGCCGATGGCAATCATGCGCAGCGAGTCGCTTCCCAGCAGGCGCAATGTTGGGACGCGCTCCAATAGCGCAATATCGTCTTCGATCGACATCAAGGGCCCGGGGAAGGCTGAATGGAACCAATATCATAAATGGCGAAACCGCCATCCCCGAACCTATCACGGTACCAACTTGTAGCCACCGGCCTCCGTCACCAGAATCTCCGGATTCGCGGCATCTTTCTCGATCTTCTGCCGCAGACGGTAAATGTGCGTTTCCAGCGTGTGGGTGGTGACGCCGGAATTGTAGCCCCAGACCTCCTGCAGCAGGGTCTCGCGCGACACCGGCTGCTGGCCGGCGCGGTACAGGAAGCGCAGGATCGCCGTTTCCTTCTCCGTCAGGCGGACCTTGCGGGCGTTGGCGCCGGTCAGCATCTTCGAGCCCGGCCGGAAGCTGTAGGGGCCGACCGAGAACACCGCGTCCTCGCTGGCCTCGTGCTGGCGAAGCTGGGCCCGGATGCGGGCCAGCAGCACGGCGAAGCGGAAGGGCTTGGCGACATAGTCGTTGGCGCCGGATTCGAGCCCGAGAATCGTGTCCGAATCGGTATCGTGCCCGGTCAGCATGATGATCGGCGCCTTGAAGCCGCCCTTGCGCAGGGACCGCACCACTTCGCGGCCATCGGTGTCGGGCAGGCCGACGTCCATCAGAACCAGGTCGGGTGAATTGGCCTTTGCGGCGGTGGCGCCTTTGGCGCCGGTATCGACGGCCTGGGCTTCGAACTCGTCATGCAGCGAGAGCTGCTCCATCAGGGCATCGCGCAGATCGGTGTCGTCATCCACGATCAGGATCTTGCGGGCATTGGCCATTGTACAATCCTCTAGGTGGCGCCGGCGGGATCGGATGGGTGGCGCCGTCAACGGTGGGCAAACAGGCTCATCAGCCCTGTTCCGTCTTGAAGTAGGGGGCTGTTACCGATTCACAAGCGCCCGGGACTCTACTCCAGAATTGAGCAGGGATTGAGATGATTGTCCTGTTCGACCCTCGCGGCGGACCATTTGCCGACATTAAGGCAATTACCGGGCAATCCATGGCAATGAAAAGGCACGTTGTTTCATGTCGTTAGCGAAGGTGAAGCCTGGCATGCCAGCATCGCGGATCTCGATTCGCACCAAAGCCGGGTCGCGGCAGCGCGGCTGGCTCCATGTCTGGGGCCATGTCATTCCGGTGGCGCTCGGGCGCGGCGGCGTCCTGGCCAACAAGCGCGAGGGAGATGGCGGCACCCCCCGAGGGACCTTCCGGCCCCGGCGGCTGTGGTGGCGGGCCGATCGTCATTCGCGTCCGCGCACCTTTCTGCCGATCCGGCCGATTGGCCCGGAGGATGCGTGGTGCGAGGACCCGGCCGACCGGCACTACAACCAGGCGATCCGGCTGCACGGCGACCATCCCGGAGACCGGCTGGCGCGCCAGGACCATCTGTACGATTTCATCATCGAGATCGACCACAACACGCGGCCGCGGATCGCGGGCCGCGGCAGCGCCGTGTTCCTGCATCTGGCGCGGCCGAATTTCGGCCCGACCGCAGGCTGCGTGGCCATGACCCGGCCGGCGATGCTGCGTCTGTTGCAAAGAATCGGTCCGCGCACCAGAATCGTCATCGAATGAGAAGCGAGTTGGGGGAGGACGTCATGCGCGCACCGGATCAGCCAGCCAGCGCCGCTGGCATCCTGCGCCAGCATTGGAGCGAAGGCAGCAAGCTGGCAGAGCTGCCGACTGAGCTGCGTCCGAGAGATCGCGCCGAAGGCTATGCCATCCAGGCCGAGCTCGAGCGCCACTCGCCCAAGCCATTATTTGGCTGGAAGATTGCGGCGACCAGCGAGGCCGGCCAGCGCCATATCAATGTCGCCGGTCCGATGGCCGGGCGGATCCTGGCCGAAACGGTGCTGCCGGTCGGCGGCACCGCGTCGATGGCCGGCAACGCGATGCGGGTCGCCGAGCCGGAATTCGCGTTCCGCCTCGGACGCGATCTGCCGCCCAGACCGACACCTTATGATGTCGCGGAGGTGCTGGCCGCGGTCGACACGCTGCACCCCGCGATCGAAATTCCCGATTCGCGGTTCGCCGACTTCGTCAGCGCCGGCGAGGCGCAACTGATCGCCGACAATGCCTGCGCGCATCTGTTCGTGCTGGGCGAGGCCAGCACCGCCGACTGGCGCGGCCGCGACCTGACCGCGGAGCGGCCGCGCATCGCGCTGCGTGGCGAGACCTTCATCGGCCACGGCCGCAACGTGCTCGGTGATCCGCTGATAGCGCTGGCCTGGCTGGTCAACGAGCTCAGCGCGCTCGGCGTGCCCGCGCGGGCAGGGCAGGTGGTCACGACCGGCACCTGTCATCCGCCGCTGCCGATCGGCAGCGGGGACCACATGGAGGCCGATTTCGGCGATCTGGGGCAGGTATCGGTGCGGTTCGAGTAGGGAGCGGCCGCGACCGCGCCCCCTTCAGCGATGCCCGAAGATCGCCGAGCCGACCCGGACATGCGTGGCGCCGAACTGGATGGCGGTGGCGAAATCGGCGCTCATGCCCATCGACAGATGCGCGAGGCCGTTGCGGGCGGCGATCTTGGCGGTCAGCGCGAAATGCGGCCCCGGTGCTTCGTCGACCGGCGGAATGCACATCAGCCCTGAAATCGCGAGCCCGTAATCCGTGCGGCAGGCGGCGATGAAGGCGTCGGCCTCGCCGGGCGCGATGCCCGCCTTCTGCGGCTCCTCGCCGGTATTGATCTGGACGAACAGCTGCGGATGCCGGCCCTGGGCGGATATCTCCTTGGCAAGCGCCACGCACAGGCTTGGCCGGTCCACCGAATGGATGGCGTCGAACAGCGCGACCGCCTCCTTGGCCTTGTTGGATTGCAGCGGCCCGATCAGGTGCAATGCGAGCCCCGGATGCGCGGCCATCAGCGGCGGCCACTTGGCTTTGGCTTCCTGAACGCGATTTTCACCGAACACGCGCTGTCCGGCCGCGATCACCGGCTCGATCGCGTCGGCATCGAAGGTCTTCGACACAGCGATCAGCGTGACCGAGCCGCGATCGCGTTTGGCGTCGCGGCAGGCGCGCAGAATCTCCTGCTCGACGGCGGCGAGCGCGGACGGCGAGGACGAGGTTGAGGCGTTCGATTCATCAGGCACGATGGCGTCCGTCGGTAGATTTACGGGTTTGGCTGCAATTTTACAGAGTTCGAGAAAGGGTTCTTGAGCCCTTCTCCTTACCCTTCACGGCCGGGGGTAGGGGGAAGAAATGCCAAGCATCCGGTTCAATCGCAATAGAGTGAAGCTGAACCGGCTGATGGGGATCCGCGCCCGGCTGGCGCTGCTCGCCCTGATCCTGGTCGCGCCGCTGATGCTGGAACGCGCGCGCTCGCTGGAAAGCGCCAGGACAAGGCAGATCGCACTCGCATCGGAGGAATTCTCCGGCCTCGCCCGGCAAAGCGCCGACATGCAGCGCGAGGTCATCATGTCGGTGGAGACGGTGCTGAAGTCGACGGCCTATGTCCGGGCGTCGAGCACCGGCGTGAGCCGCAGCTGCGACATGATGCGCGCCAGCCTGCCGGCGACCCTGCCGTGGATCCGCACCCTGATGATCGCCGGCCGCGACGGCCGCATCCAGTGCTCGACCAACAACCAATATGTCGGGCTCGATTTCAGCGACCGGCCATATTTCCGTGGCGCCCAGGAATCACGTGATTTCGTGTTCAGCGACTACCTGCTGTCGAAGCCGTCGCACGTGCCGATCGTCATGGCCGCCTATCCGGTCGGCGCGATCACCGGCGAGCCGGACGCGGTGATGCTGGCGAGCGTGAACCTGGAATGGATGTCCAAGATCATGAACAATCTTGGCGGCCGCCCCGGCATCACGGCGGTGCTGGTCGACAGCGAAGGAACCGTGCTGGCGGCGCCCGCCGACCGCAACGAGCTGATCGGCCGGCCGCTCGACAGCGTACCGTTGTTGTCGGCCGTTGCCGAGACCGCCCTGAGTTCGGGGAAGCCGAGCGAGACGATGAGTTTCACGGCGGCGGATGGTTCTAAGCGCGCGATCACCTTCACTCGGATCGCCGACACCGGATCGCGGCTGATCGTCAGCATCGATGAGACCCGCGTCACCGCCGCCATCGACCGCGAGATCCGCAACGCCTATCTGCAGGCTGGCCTCGTCTGCCTGATCGTGCTGCTCGGCGCGCTGATCGCCGCCGAGAAGCTGATCGTGAAGCCCGTCAGCATGCTCGCCGCGACCGCCAAGCGCTTCGGCCACGGCCACTGGTCGGCGCGCGTCACCACCAAGCATCTGCCGTCGGAGTTCGTTCCGCTGGCAAAGTCCTTCAATGCGATGGCCGCCAAGCTCGGCCAGCGCGAGCGCGAGCTGGTCGCCGCCAATGACCGGCTGACGGTGATGGCGTCGATCGACATGCTCTCGGGCCTCGCCAACCGCCGCGGCTTCCAGAACCGCATCGACGTCGAATGGAGCCGCGCGCAGCAGGCCGGCACCGAGCTGTCGCTGCTGATGATCGACGTCGACCACTTCAAGCTCTACAACGACACCTATGGGCACCCTGAGGGTGACGCCTGCCTGTCACGTCTCGGCGAGACGCTGTCGCAGATCGCCGGCGCCATGACGGCTTTCGCCGGCCGCTATGGCGGTGAGGAGTTCTGCCTGTTGTTGCCGGGCATGGGCGCCAGAGAGGCGCTCGCGGTCGGCGAGCAGGTGCGCGCCACGGTGCTGGAGCTCGAGCTGCCGCACGCGACGTCGGCGCATCGGTGCGTCACCGTGAGCGTCGGTGTCGCCTCGACCCGGCCGAACGAGTCGCTGATGCCCTCCGACCTGATCGAAGCCGCCGATGCCGCGCTCTATGCGGCCAAGCATCGCGGCCGCAACACGGTCATCGCGCATGGCTTCGCGGATGTCGCGGATGTCAGGAGCGGCGTGGCACGCGCAGGATAGGGCTGCGGCTGCGGCCTGCGATCAGCCGACCGCGAGCTTCTGGTCGAGCTCGAGCTCGGTGACCACGCGGTTGCGGCCGAGCTTCTTGGCGAGATACAGCGAGCGGTCGCAACGGTCGATCAGATCAGCCATCGATTCGCCGAACTGGAACTGGCCGACGCCGATCGACACCGTGATCTGCGGCAACACCTCGCCGGTCGAGCGCCGCGTGAACTGACAATCGGCGATGGTGCGCCGGATGCGCTCGGCGATGACAGTACAACCTTCGAGGTCGGTCTGCGGCAGCACCGCGATCAGTTCCTCGCCGCCGTAGCGTGCGGGAAGATCCTTGTCGCGGACGCGCTCGCGCAATGCCTTGGCGACAAGGCGCAGCACCTGATCGCCGACGCCATGGCCGTAATTGTCGTTGAACTTCTTGAAGTGGTCGACGTCGATCAGGAGAACGCTGAGCGGTTCGTCGCGCTCCATCGCCTCGACCTGCGCATGGCGGAAGAACTCTTCGAGCGCGCGCCGGTTCGGCAATCCGGTCAGCGTGTCCGTGCGTGCGCGCTGCTCCGACTTGTTGAGCGAGTCTCGGATGGTGTCGAGCTCGCGTGACTTCTCGGCAAAGCTCGCTTCGAGTTTCGCCGCACGCGCTGTCGCCTGGGCGAGCTCACTGACCAGGTTCTCGATCAGGATCTTCGGATCGACGCCCTGCTCGCTGCGTTCGGCGACGCCATCGATCGCCGCCATGTGCGTGCGGTTGTCGGCGATCGCGGCCGTCAGATACTGCTTGGCGGAGTCCATCACGCCATGCAACTGCTGCGAGACTTTGTGGACGACAGCCGCTTCCGTACCCTGCTGGCCGATGTACGTGTCGAACAGCGCCTGGTTGGTGGTCTTGTCGAACTTGCGCTTGTTGCTGACCAGGATGTCGACGGCGCGCTTGAGATCCGACGCCGAGCCCAGTGAGTACTTGAACCACAGATGGAAGTTGTTAGGCGTCGGTGGCACGCGCTGTTGAGCCATGGATTTCATGGCCTTTTCCGCGACCGTCGTCGCGTACTCGAAGTCAAGCTCGTCGAACGTAGCGCCGGACACGATGTGGAGTGATCCCAGATGCGGGCTGATGCCTGGATGTATGCACTCAGTCTCCCATTCAAGTCTTAACCGTGCCTCAATCGAACCTTCGACACTGCCGGCAGAGGCTGCAAAAAAACTCACGATTACCGTCGCTTAGCGGATGCCCAAAATGGTATCATCATCTGTCGCCCCATTGACCGGGCTGCCGCTTTTGTGGCCTAGTCCGCCGTCTTCAAACGACGCGAATCCTCGAAAATTACAAGCGATTCCATGACATCCGAACGCTACAACGCCCGTGAAGCCGAGCCGCGCTGGCAGCGCCAGTGGGACGAAAAGGCGATCTTCGCCACCAGGAACGACGATCCGCGTCCGAAATACTACGTGCTCGAGATGTTTCCCTATCCGTCGGGACGCATCCATATCGGCCATGTCCGTAATTATACGCTGGGCGACGTGCTGGCGCGCTTCATGCGCGCCAAGGGCTTCAACGTGCTGCACCCGATGGGTTGGGACGCGTTCGGCCTGCCGGCGGAGAACGCAGCGATCGAGCGCAAGGTGGCGCCGAAGGCGTGGACCTACGACAATATCGCGGCGATGAAGAAGCAGCTGCGCTCGATCGGCCTGTCGCTCGACTGGGCGCGCGAGTTCGCGACCTGCGATCCATCCTACTACAAGCACCAGCAGAAGATGTTCCTCGACTTCATGCAAGCGGGGCTGGTCGAGCGCGAGAAGCGCAAGGTGAACTGGGATCCGGTCGACATGACCGTGCTCGCCAATGAGCAGGTCATCGACGGTCGCGGCTGGCGCTCCGGTGCGGTGGTCGAACAGCGTGAGATGAACCAATGGGTGTTCAAGATCACGAAGTACTCGCAGGAGCTGCTGGACGCGCTCGATGGTCTCGACCGCTGGCCCGACAAGGTGCGGCTGATGCAGCGCAACTGGATCGGCCGCTCCGAAGGCCTGCTGATCCGCTTCGCGCTGGATCCCAAGACGACGCCGGCGGGCGAGACCGAATTGAAGATCTTCACGACGCGGCCGGACACGCTGTTCGGCGCCAAGTTCATGGCGATCTCGGCGGACCATCCGCTGGCGCAAGCCGCAGCCGCCAAGAACCCGGAGCTCGCCGCGTTCATCGCCGAGATCAAGCGGATCGGCACCGCGCAGGAGGCGATCGACACCGCGGAGAAGCAGGGCTTCGACACCGGCATCCGCGCCGTGCATCCGTTCGATCCGAGCTGGACCTTGCCGGTCTATGTCGCGAACTTCGTGCTGATGGAGTACGGCACCGGCGCCATCTTCGGCTGCCCGGCGCATGACCAGCGCGACCTCGACTTCGTCAACAAATACGGCCTCGGCAACACGCCGGTGGTCTGCCCCGAAGGACAGGACCCGGGCTCGTTCGTGATCACCGACACCGCCTTCGATGGCGACGGCCGCCTGATCAATTCGCGCTTCCTCGACGGCATGACGATCGCGCAGGCCAAGGACGAGGTCGCCAGGCGGCTCGAGAGCGAGCAGCGTGGCGGCGCTGCGGTCGGCGAGCGCCAGGTCAATTTCCGCCTGCGCGATTGGGGCATCTCGCGCCAGCGCTATTGGGGCTGCCCGATCCCGGTGATCCACTGCCCGACATGCGATGTCGTGCCGGTGCCGGCCAAGGACCTGCCCGTGGTGCTGCCGGACGACGTCACCTTCGACAAGCCGGGCAATGCGCTCGACCACCATCCGACCTGGAAGCACGTCACCTGCCCCGCATGCGGGGGCAAGGCGCAGCGTGAGACCGACACCATGGACACCTTCGTGGATTCGTCCTGGTACTTCGCGCGCTTCACCGATCCATGGAACGAGGCCGCGCCGACGACGCCGGCCGTGGCCAACCGGATGATGCCGGTCGACCAGTATATCGGCGGCGTCGAGCACGCGATCCTGCATCTGCTCTACAGCCGGTTCTTCACCCGCGCGATGAAGGCTACCGGCCACGTCGCGATGGACGAGCCGTTCGCCGGCATGTTCACACAGGGCATGGTGGTCCACGAGACCTATCAGAAGGCCGACGGCACCTACGTCAACCCGGCGGAGGTCAAGATCGAGATCGGCGGCAACGGCCGCCGCGCCGTGCTGGCCGCCACCGGCGAGGACATCACGATCGGCCCGATCGAGAAGATGTCGAAGTCGAAGAAGAACACCGTCGACCCCGACGACATCATCGAGAGCTACGGCGCCGACGTCGCGCGCTGGTTCATGCTGTCGGACTCGCCGCCGGACCGCGACGTGATCTGGAGCGACGAGCGGGTGCAGGGCGCGGCGCGCTTCGTCCAGCGGCTGTGGCGGCTGGTCAACGAATCGGTCGCGGCAGCGGCCGAGGCCCCCTCCTCCCGCCCGGCCGCGTTCGGCCCCGACGCGCTGGCGCTGCGCAAGGCTGCCCACGGCGCCCTGGACAAGGTGACCGGCGGCATCGAGCGGCTGCACTTCAACGTCTGCCTGGCGCATATCCGCGAGTTCGCCAATGCGCTGGCCGACGTCCTGGCGCGGCCGGCCAAGCCGGCGGCCGACCTGGCCTGGGCGATTCGTGAGGCCGCCGGGATCCTGGTGCAGCTGTTCTCGCCGATGATGCCGCATCTGGCCGAAGAATGCTGGCAGGTGCTGGGCCAGACCGGGCTGATCTCGGAGGCCTCCTGGCCGCAAATCGAACGAGATTTGCTGGTTGAGGACAGCATGACCCTGGTCGTCCAGGTCAACGGCAAGAAGCGCGGAGAAGTCACAGTCGCCAGCAACGCGCAGAATCCGGAAATTGAGGCTGCCGTTTTGGCCCTCGATGCAGTAAAACTGGCGCTGGATGGCAAACCCGTCCGCAAGGTGATCATTGTTCCCAAGAGGATCGTGAATGTCGTCGGCTAGGTTTCGGATCGCTGCTCGGCTTGTTGCCGTGGCCGCTTTGGCCGCGCTGACGGCAGGCTGCTTCCAGCCGATGTATGCAGAGCATACCGACGGCACGCCCGGCCTGCGCGAAAAGCTGATGGGCATCGAGCTGCCGCCGGTCGACAAGCCGAACGCCTCGCCCGAGGCGCGCATCGGCGTCGGCATCCGCAACGCGCTCGCCTTCAAGCTGTACGGCACCGCAACCGGCACGGCGCCGACCCACAAGCTGGTGCTGCGATTGCAGACCAGCCGGTCCTCGCTGATCGTCTCACAGACCACCGGCCTGCCGACCACCGAGAATGTCGGCCTCGACGTGCAGTACAATCTGGTCGAGTTGGCGACCAACAAATCGGTCATGACCGGAACGACCTTCGCGCGCACCTCCTATGACATCCCCGGCTCGTACCAGCGCTTCGCCCGGCAGCGGGCCTTCCGTGACGCCGAGGATCGCGCCTCCGAGGAGGTCGCCGAGAAGATCAAAACGCGGCTCGCGGCCTATTTCACCGCGGGCACCTGACGCACGGCTGACATCGCCGTGGTCGCGCTGCGCGGACGAGACATCGATGCCTTCCTGGCCAAACCGGACGCCACTCGTCCGCTGATCCTGTTGTACGGTCCGGATACCGGCCTGGTTCGCGAGCGTGCCGAGGCCCTCATCGCTTCGGCCGTCGACAACCCCGATGATCCCTTCTCCGTGGTCAGGCTCGACGGTGACGAGCTCTCCGCGGAGCCATCGCGCCTCGTCGACGAAGCCATGACCGTGCCGCTGTTTGGCGGCCGCCGGGCCATCCGGGTGCGCGCTGGCTCGCGCAATTTCGCCAGCGGCGTCGAGACGCTCAGCGAGATGAACGTGCGGGACTGCCGCATCGTGATCGAGGCCGGCGACATCCGCCCCGATTCGCCACTGCGCAAGATTTGCGAGAAGGCCAGAACGGCGGTGGCGATCGGCTGCTACCCGGACACCGAGCGCGATCTCGCCAAGCTGATCGACGACGAATTGCGCTTGGCCTCGCTGCGCATCTCTCCGGAGGCCCGCGCCTATCTGATGGCGCTGCTCGGCGGCGACCGCCAGGCCTCCCGCAACGAGCTGCGCAAGCTGACCCTGTTCGCCCACGGCGAAGGCGAGGTGACGCTCGACCATGTGATGGCCGTGGTCGCCGACGCCTCGGAGATGAAGCTCGATCCGATCGTTGACGGCGCCTTCGGCGGCAAGCCGGAAATGGTCGAGACCGAGTTCGGCAAGGCGATGATCGCGGGCACCTATCCCGGCGTCATCATCTCCGCCGCGCAGCGACATGCCGCATGGCTGCATAAATCGGCGCTCGCCGTCGCTTCCGGCACGCCAGTCTCGTCCATCCTCGAAGGCGGCTTCCCCCGGCTGCACTTCTCGCGCAAGCCGAGCGCCGAGACGGCGCTGCGCAATTTCTCCCCTGCCCGCCTGCTGCCGATCATCGACCAACTGGCGACAGCCGCGCTCGACATGCGCAAGCAGCCGGGATTGGCGGCAGCGATCGCGCAGCGGACGCTGCTGTCGATCGCGGTCGCGGCACGGCGGAAGGGGTGATGGTCAGTGCGCCGGCTCCCTGAATACGGCGTCGAGAACTTCAGCCCGAGTGGACCCGAGATCGCTCTCCAACCTCAGCCGTCATTCCGGGGCGCCCGAAGGGCGAGCCCGGAATCCATCGGGCTACAGGATCTGCTGAGAGATGGATTCCGGGTTCGTGCTGCGCACGCCCCGGAATGACGGAGGAGAGAGTCGTGTGCTCGCTTTGGCAATCGCGACGAAAAACACAGCCGTAGCTCTTCCAAATTATTAGCTCGTCATGCCCGGGCTTGACCCGGGCATCCATCCGCTTCGTCCAAAAAAATGGATGGCCGGGTCAAGCCCGGCCGTGACGTAGGTGAGAGCGGAGCAACGAACTCATGGAGGCCCGAGGCACAGCCGCGGCGGCGCAATGAGCGCCACGACCTAACAACCTAGCCCTGCTCCAGCCGGCGCATCACCTCGTCGAGCTGCTCGAGGCTGCGGTAGGTGATCTGCACCGTGCCGCCGGGGTCGCGGTGGCTGATCGACACCGAAAGGCCGAGTGCATCGCCGACGCGCTTCTCCAGCGCGATGGTGTCGGCGTCCTTCTTCTCCGCCGGCGCGCTGCCGCTGCTGCGCGGCTTCTGCGGCTTGCGTTCCGGCACGCCCTCCTCATGCGCGAGCGCCTCGGTCTGCCGGACGTTCAGCCCTTCCGCGATGATCTTCTTCGCCGCCGACATCGGATCTGGCAGGTTGATCAGCGCTCGCGCATGGCCGGCCGAGATCTGCCCGGTCGCGATGAAGCCCTGCACCTCGGCCGGCAGCTTGGTCAGCCGCATCATGTTGGCGACGTGGCTGCGGCTCTTGCCGACGATCTTGGCGATGTCTTCCTGGTTGCGTTTGAACTCGTTGGCGAGCGCGTGATAGCCCTGCGCCTCCTCCATCGGATTGAGATCCTCGCGCTGCACGTTCTCGATGATCGCGAGCTCCAGCGCATCGCTGTCGCTGACATCGACCGGAACGATCGGCACCTCGTGCAGACCGGCGGCCTGCGAGGCGCGCCAGCGCCGCTCGCCGGCGATGATCTCGTAGCGGTCGTGCTGGCCCTTCACCGGACGCACCACGATCGGCTGGATCACGCCATGCTGCTTGATCGAGGCCGAGAGCTCGGCGAGCTCGCCGTCGGAAAATGTCTTACGCGGGTTGCGCGGGTTCGGCTTGAGGAATTCGATCGGCACCTTGCGCTGATTGCGCGGCCGCTCCGGCGGAGCGCCCGCCTCGCGGCCGACGTCACCGATCAGACTCGCGAGACCCCGGCCCAATCGCGATCGCGACTCGTCGGCCATCGCCTTCTCCTTTGGATTCACGTCACGCTCCGCTTGCGTCTGCTGCCGATCGGTCCCGTCGGCACAATGAACGAGGGAGCGGATTCATTTCGGAATCCGCTGCCGTCCTCGAATGAGATCCGGGCGACGAGGTCCCCCGGAGCAGAGGCAAAGTCAGTTCGTGCGCAGGTCACGCTCGCGCTGAATGACTTCGGTCGCGAGCTTGAGATAGGCCTCGCTGCCGACGCACTTCAAGTCGTAGACCAGCACCGGCTTGCCGTAGGACGGCGCTTCCGAGATGCGCACGTTGCGCGGGATCATCGTGTTGTAGACCTTCGATCCCATGAACTGGCGGACGTCGGCGACCACCTGGTTCGACAGGTTGTTGCGCGAGTCGAACATCGTCAGCACGATGCCGTGGATCGAGAGGTTCGGGTTCAAGGTCGAGCGCACCTGCTCCACGGTCTGCAACAGCTGCGACAGACCTTCGAGCGCGAAGAACTCGCACTGCAGCGGCACCAGGATCGCGTCGGACGCGGCCATCGCATTGACCGTCAGCAGGTTCAGCGACGGCGGACAATCGACCAGCACGTAGGTGTAGTCGTTCTCCGGCGAGACGTTGTTGTTGAGGCCGGCGATCGCATCGCGCAGACGGAAGGCGCGGTTGGCGGTGGAGCCGAGCTCGAGCTCGAGCCCCGACAGGTCCATCGTCGAGGAGGCGATGTGCAGCCGCGGCACGGCCGTCGCAACGACGGCGTCGCGCAGCGAGGCCTCGCCGATCAGCACGTCATAGGTCGAGCAGTTGCGGCTGCCACGGTCGATGCCGAGGCCGGTCGAGGCGTTGCCCTGCGGATCGAGATCGACGATCAGCACCCGCTCGCCGATCGCGGCCAGCGCCGTACCGAGGTTGATCGCGGTTGTGGTCTTGCCGACCCCGCCCTTCTGATTGGCGAGCGCCAGGATGCGCGGATGCCCCTCCGGGTGCGGGGCTCTATCTTCTTGATAAATCTGATCAATTACGGCCATGCGCGATCGCCATTGGTTGTCGTCTTGACGGAATTCAGCTCTGTCGCTCGATGCAATCGATTGCGACGATCCAGCCCTGCCCGCCCGTCCGGCTGGAGTGAAGTTTCGACTCAATTTTCCAATACTTAGTAGATTCGGTCAATTCCGCTTCTACATCTTGACCCTTGAGAAACAGCGCTTTCGCGCCTTTTTTCACCAAGGGCTCCGCAAAGCCGATGAGCTGATGTAGCGGAGCAAGCGCGCGTGCGGTCACGCAATCGACTCGCCCGCCCCACTTCTCCACGATATCCCCGATCTCTGACAAATGCACGATCCCCGGAGCGCCGGTGACGCGAATTGCCTCGCGCAGGAAGGCGGCCTTCTTGGCGTTGCGCTCGACCAGATGGACCTGGGCACCATCCCGCTCGGCCAGGGCGCAGGCGAGGACGACGCCCGGGAAGCCGCCGCCGCTGCCGAGATCAATCCAGATCCGGGCGTCGGGCGCGAGGTCCAGGAGCTGAAGCGAGTCGGCGATGTGGCGCGTCCAGAGATGCGGCAAGGTCGACGGCGCGACCAGATTGGTCTTCGCCTGCCACTCCAGCAGCAGTGCGACGTAGCGATCGAGGCGATGCTCCGTTTCACGTGAAACCGGCGTCAAGGCGAGTGCTGTCGCCTTGTCCGATTCAATCGTCTTGGACGCCGTCATCGGCGATGCCTGTTTCACGTGAAACGCCTCAGCCGGTGGTCTTGCTAAGACGCGCTTCGCGGCGGAGATAGGCCGCAAGGATCCCGAGCGCCGCCGGCGTCATTCCATCGATCCGGCCGGCCTGCCCGATCGTCCACGGCCTGGCCGCCGTCAGCTTCGCTCGCGCCTCGTTGGAGAGACCTGGGACGAGCGCATAGTCGACGTCACCGAGCACCAGGCTTTCGTCGCGCCGGAAGGCGTCGACGTCCTGGCTCTGCCGGCGGACATAGACATCATATTTGGCATCGATCTCAAGATGGATGACGATGGCGGGATCGATCGCGCCGAGCTCCGGCCAGATCGCCCTCACCTCGGAGAAACCGATCTCCGGATAGGCCATCAGCTCGAAGGCCGAGCGGCGCTGGCCATCCTTATTGAGCGTGAAGCCATGCTTCGCCGCCTCATTGGGCGTGATCGTCAGCGACCTCGCCATCGCGCGGGCAGCTTCCAACGCGCCCATCTTGCTTCGATGGAAACGCGCACGATCAATGCCGACACAGCCGAGCGCGATGCCCTTGTCGGTCAGCCGCTGGTCCGCGTTGTCCGCCCGCAGCGTCAGCCGATACTCGGCGCGCGAGGTGAACATCCGATACGGCTCGGTGATCCCCCGCGTGACGAGGTCGTCGATCATCACCCCCAGATAGCCATCGGCACGATCGAATACGACCGGCCCGCCGCCGCCCGCGGCCAGCGCGGCATTGAGGCCCGCGACCAGACCTTGAGCTGCGGCCTCCTCATACCCGGTCGTGCCGTTGATCTGGCCAGCGAGGAACAGACCCTTCATCCGCTTGGTCTGCAGGGTCGGCTCGAGCTCACGCGGATCGACGTGGTCGTACTCGATGGCATAGCCCGGCCGGATCATCCGGACCCGTTCGAGACCCGGGATGGTCGGCAGCAGCGCGAGCTGGACCTGCTCCGGCAGCGAGGTCGAGATGCCGTTCGGGTAGACCGTCGTATCGTCGAGCCCTTCGGGCTCCAGGAAGATCTGGTGACCGTCGCGGTCACCGAAGCGGACAATCTTGTCCTCGACCGAGGGACAGTAACGCGGCCCGGTCGACTTGATCTGCCCGGAGTACATCGGCGAGCGATGGACGTTGGCGCGGATCACCTCGTGGGTTGCGGTCGTCGTCCGGGTGATGCCGCATTGGATCTGCGGGGTGGTGATCCTGTCGGTCAGGACGGAGAACGGCTCCGGCGGATCGTCGCCGGGCTGCATCTCGACCGCGCTCCAGTCGATCGTCGATCCATCCAGGCGCGGCGGCGTGCCGGTCTTGAGGCGGCCGAGCCGAAATCCGATGGCTTCGAGAGACTGGGACAGCCCCAGCGCCGGCGCCTCGCCGACCCGGCCGGCCGGCCAGGTCCTCTCACCCAGGTGGATCAGACCACGCAGGAACGTGCCGGTCGTGATGACGACAGCGCCACAGATGAAGGTCCGGCCGTCAGCCAACCGCACCCCTGCCACCCGTCCGCCGGTAGCGATCAGTTCGTCCGCCTCGCCTTCAATGACGGTGAGGTTTGGGGTCTCCCGGATCGCCGACTGCATCGCCGCGGCGTAGAGCTTGCGGTCGGCCTGGGCGCGTGGACCTCGAACGGCCGGTCCTTTCCGGCGATTCAGAACGCGAAACTGGATGCCGCCGGCGTCGGCGACGCGACCCATCAAGCCGTCGAGAGCGTCGACCTCGCGAACCAGATGTCCTTTTCCCAGTCCTCCGATGGCCGGATTGCAGGACATGGCCCCGATCGTCGCGAACTGATGGGTGATCAGCGCGGTTAGGGCGCCCATGCGCGCCGCGCCCGCCGCGGCTTCACAGCCGGCGTGGCCGCCACCGATGACGACGACGTCGTAGGATGTCAGATGCTGGATCATGGGGCTTATCTAACGCCTGCAGACAATGCTCGGAAGACGTTTCACGTGAAACATTCGCCGACGTCGAATCCTCGTTGTTTCACGTGAAACAATTGACGATCGATTAACCAAGCAACGCTTCATTAAGTATATTCGACCCGGTTCGTGGGGCCGCGGCTACTTACCGATGCAGAACTCGCGAAAGATCACGTCGAGCAGGTCTTCGACATCCACTCGTCCCAAAAGACGCCCGAGCGCAAGCGCGGCGATCCGCAGCTCCTCCGCAGCAAGCTCCTCGCCCAGGTCGATCGCCGAGATGCTACGCTGAAGCGCAGCGGCGGTGTCGGCGAGCAGAGTCCGCTGCCGCTGCCGTGTGATCAGGCCGCTCTCAGTTGATCCAAAATAGTCCCGGGCAAAGCCAACCAGCGCATCCAGCAGCTCGACCAGCCCTGCCCCGCTTCGCGCGGAGATTTGAAAGACCGGGTTATCTCCGCTGGACGATGGACGACCCCCCTCCCGACCTCTGCTCAGATCGATCTTGTTACGAACGAGCCAGACGGGAGCCTCGCTTTGGCGCTCAACCTCGGCCTGCTCATCCTCCGACAGCCACAGCACCAGATCCGCCTGCGCCGCTCGGTCCCGCGCGCGCCGAACACCCTCCTGCTCAACCGGATCGTCCGTCTCGCGAATGCCCGCGGTGTCGATCACCGTCACTGGATAGCCGTCGAGATCGAGCTGGACCTCAATGAGATCGCGCGTGGTGCCGGCCTGCGGAGAGACGATCGCGACCTCGCGACGCGCAAGCTGGTTCATCAGGGTCGACTTGCCCGCGTTCGGCGGTCCGGCAATGACGACCGTCAGGCCGTCGCGCAGACGTTCGGCCCGGCCCTGGGCCGACAGCACCGACTCGATCTCGGTCAACAGCTCGCCGATCCGGGCGAGCGCCGGCGCCATCAGCTCGATTGGCACGTCGCCTTCATCGGCAAAATCGATCCCGGCCTCGATCAGCGCCGCCGCCTCGATGATCTGCTCACGCCAGCTCCGCGCCTTGTCGCCCAACAGACCCTTCAGCTGCCGCAACGCCTGGCGCCGCTGGCGGTCCGTGTCGGCGTGAATGAGGTCGTCGAGACCTTCGGCCTCGGTCAGATCGATCTTGCCATTCTCGAACGCGCGCCGCGTGAACTCGCCCGGCTCAGCAGGGCGCATCTGCGGCATCGTCGACAGCACCGAGAACATTGTCGCCACGACGGCTCGACTGCCGTGCACATGCAGCTCGGCAACATCTTCGCCGGTGGCGCTTGCGGGTCCGGGAAACCACAGCACGACGGCATCGTCGATCGGCTCGCCATTACCATCCCGCAGCAAGGCGCGCGTCGCCATCCTCGGCAGCGGCAGTTTCCCCGCAAGCATCTGAAGGGCGATGCCGGCGTGAGGCCCGGAGAGCCTGACGATCGCAATCGCACTCGGCAGGCGTCCGGAGGACAGCGCGAAGATGGTCTGGTCGTGTGGATGCATGATCCTCAGTTGGGCTCACCGGCAGCGAAAGACAATCGGTTTGCAGCGGCATGCTTTACGCCGCCGAACCATGGCGGGCGGATAAGCATCGAGGTCTTCACGCCGAGCGCAGCGACAAACACGTCAAACAAAAAGGGCGCTCCGGAGAGCGCCCTTTGCAGATTGAAGCAGTGCCTCGATCAGGTGTTCATCGACTCGAAGAACTCGGCATTGCTCTTGGTGCTGCGGAGCTTGTCGAGCAGGAAGTCGATCGCGTCCATGGTGCCCATCGGATTGAGGATGCGGCGGAGCACGTACATCTTCTTGAGGTTCTGCGGCTCGGTGATGAGCTCTTCCTTGCGGGTGCCGGAGCGGGCGATGTCGATCGCCGGGAAGGTCCGCTTGTCCGCGACCTTGCGGTCGAGGATGAGCTCGGAGTTGCCGGTGCCCTTGAACTCCTCGAAGATGACCTCGTCCATGCGGCTGCCGGTGTCGACCAGCGCGGTCGCGATGATCGTGAGCGAGCCGCCTTCCTCAATGTTGCGGGCAGCGCCGAAGAAGCGCTTGGGACGCTGCAGCGCGTTGGCGTCGACGCCGCCGGTCAGCACCTTGCCGGAGGATGGCACGACGGTGTTGTAGGCGCGGCCGAGACGGGTGATCGAGTCGAGCAGGATGACGACGTCGCGGCCGTGCTCGACCAGGCGCTTGGCCTTCTCGATCACCATCTCCGCGACCTGGACGTGACGGGCGGCCGGCTCGTCGAAGGTGGATGACACGACCTCGCCCTTGACCGAGCGCTGCATGTCCGTGACTTCTTCCGGACGCTCGTCGATCAGCAGCACGATCAGGTAGCACTCCGGATGATTGGCCGTGATCGAGTGCGCGATGTTTTGCATCAGCACCGTCTTGCCGGTGCGCGGCGGCGCGACGATCAGCGCACGCTGGCCCTTGCCGATCGGCGCGACGATGTCGATGACGCGTGGCGACAGATCCTTGCGGGTCGGATCCTCGAGCTCGAGCCGGAAGCGCTCGTCCGGAAACAGCGGCGTCAGATTGTCGAAATTGACCTTGTGCTTGGACTTCTCGGGATCCTCGAAGTTCAGCGTGTTGACCTTGAGCAGCGCGAAATAGCGTTCGCCTTCTTTCGGGCTGCGGATATGCCCTTCGATCGTGTCACCGGTGCGCAGGCCGAAGCGTCGGATCTGCGACGGCGAGACATAGATGTCGTCGGGACCGGGCAGGTAGTTCGCATCCGGCGAGCGCAGGAAGCCGAAGCCGTCGGAGAGCACCTCGACGACGCCCTCACCGATGATGTCGGTTTCCTGGATCGCGAGCTGCTTGAGGATGGCGAACATCAGCTCCTGCTTGCGCATCGTGCTGGCGTTCTCGACCCCGTTTTCCTCCGCGAAGGAGACGAGCTCGGCCGGCGTCTTTGACTTGAGGTCCTGTAGTTTGATTTCCCGCATTGGGGTGGTCCTGTGGAAGCGACTTGGGAGGGATGCGAGGTGGCTGTGGGAAGGCGGACGAAATGAGGTCCGCAGGTCTGAGCAAGGTTGGCGCCGATGAGGCACCAGACCTGATGCGGCGGCCGGTCAAGCCGGAACGCAACCACATCCGCCTGCGTGGGGTGGGATATCCATAATATAGAAAATCGCGCCGTCGTCTGCAAGGCATCTGCAGCGGAGCGGTATTCCCTGGGAAGCGGTCAGAACGGCTTGACGATGACGAGAATCACGATGCCGATCATCAGCACCGTTGGTACCTCATTGATATACCGGTAGAATTTCTGGCTTCGGGTGTTCTTGTCGGCGCCGAATTCTCTGACCCAGCGGGTGAACAGTCCATGGACCCCGGACATGATCAGCACCAGCAGAAATTTCGCATGAAACCAACCGCTGGTATACCAGTGGCCGGACCAGGCCAGATAGAGTCCGGCAAGCCACGTCACGGTGATCGCCGGATTGATGATCGCCTTGAGCAGGCGCCGTTCCATGATCTTGAACGTCTCGGACTGCTTCGAGCCGATCTCGGCGTCGCAATGATAGACGAACAGCCGTGGCAGATACAGCATGCCGGCCATCCACGCGATGACAGCGATGACGTGAAGGGCCTTGATCCACTCATACATCGGAAACGCGTGGTCCTCTCGGCTGGCGATCAGCTTGCGTGTCGAGACATATCCGCTCGCTCAGTCCCCTCCAAACCAAATAATTTTAGAATCTTAAGGTTTGAGTCTAGGTAGCGGTGGATTGGACTCATGCAATGTCATCCGCAGTCTGCCCGCAGCTTGTTCACATCCCTCAACATGCGAGCTGCGCACGCCGGATCGCCCCAGAGTCTGATGTGATTCAGACGCTTGTCGAAATCCTTCGACAGCTTATCCAGAGACAAATGGGCCTCGTCCCGATATCATC
The DNA here is from genome assembly GCF_051167875.1 of Bradyrhizobium sp. HKCCYLRH3097. Lineage (NCBI taxonomy): Bacteria > Pseudomonadati > Pseudomonadota > Alphaproteobacteria > Hyphomicrobiales > Nitrobacteraceae > Bradyrhizobium > Bradyrhizobium sp. HKCCYLRH3097. The sequence continues at coordinate 212,859 of NZ_JBNPTX010000001.1, read as the reverse complement.
GCGCTGCTGCCTGACGTTGTCCCGGACGGCGACCATGTGCAGAACAATCGGGGTTATACAAAGGGAGCGGTCCGAGGCGGCTTTTTGGCCCCATCCTTCACAGGGATTCACAGATCGTTAAGGATTTGATGCCCACCACCGGCAACTACTTTCACCTCCATCTGGTTTCCGATTCGACGGGCGAAACCCTGATCACGGTCGCGCGTGCGGTCGCCGCGCAATACACCAACGTGACCCCGGTCGAGCACGTGTACCCGCTGGTGCGGAGCCAGAAGCAGCTCGACCGCGTGCTCGACGAGATCGAGGAAGCGCCGGGCATCGTGCTGTTCACCCTACTCGAGAAGGATCTGGTCAGCCGGCTCGAAGCCAAGTGCCAGCAGATCAACATCCCGAGCCTGTCGATCATCGGTCCGGTGATGCAGCTGTTCGAGGCCTATCTCGGCGCATCGACCGCCGGCCGCGTCGGTGCGCAGCACGTGCTCAATGCCGAATATTTCGCCCGCATCGATGCGCTGAACTACACGATGCTCCACGATGACGGGCAGATGGTCGACGGTCTCGAAGACGCCGAAGTGGTGCTGGTCGGCGTCAGCCGGACGTCGAAGACTCCGACCTCGATCTATCTCGCCAACCGCGGCGTGCGCACCGCCAACGTGCCGCTGGTCCCGGGCATTCCGATCCCGCATCAGCTCGAGATATTGAAGAAGCCGCTGGTGGTCAGCCTGCATGCGACCCCGGAGCGGCTGATCCAGGTGCGGCAGAATCGCCTGCTCAGCATGGGTGCGGAATCCGGCAATGAGAACTATGTCGACAAGCAGTCGGTGACGGACGAGGTCGCCTATGCACGCAAGCTGAGTGCGAAGTTCAACTGGGTCATGCTCGACGTGACGCGGCGCTCGATCGAGGAGACGGCCGCCGCGATCCTGAAACTCTATACCGACCGGCAGCGGCAGCGGCTTCCGGACTAGTGAGCGGATTAATGTCCATCTGGTGCAGTGACGAGCCTCTCATTCTGGCATCGCAGAGCCGCGCGCGGCGGATGCTGCTCGCGAACGCAGGCCTCGCCTGCGAGGCGCTTCCGGCCGATATCGACGAACGCGCGGTGCAGGCCGAAGCCGGCCTGGTCGCGCCCTACGAGATTGCGTTGCACCTTGCCAACGCGAAGGCCGCAGCGGTCTCGGCAAACAGGCCCAATTCATATGTGGTGGGCGCGGATCAGACGCTGGCATTGGGTGAGCGCATGTTCAACAAGCCAGCCGGCCGCCAGCATGCCATGCAGCAACTGTTGGCGCTGGGCGGACGCACCCATGCGCTGCACTCGGCCATCGCCGTGGTCCGCAATGGCGAGGTGTTGTTCTCGCACGTCGCCGTCGCCTGGATGACGATGCGGGCCCTCACCGAAACCGAGATCGCAGCCTATCTCGATGCCGCCGGCGAAACCGTTACATCCAGCGTCGGCGCCTACCAGCTGGAAGGGCTCGGCGTGCACCTGTTCGACCGCATCGACGGCGATCACTTCACCATCCTCGGCCTGCCGCTGCTGCCGCTGCTCGCCTATTTTCGCGAAGCGAAGCTGCTCAGGATCTGAGGCCGACCGCAGCCACGCGCAAGGGGGAGTGACCGCGGATGAGAGTGCTGGGTCTGACCGGCTCGATGGGCATGGGCAAGTCGACGACCGCAAAGCTGTTCGCCGAAGCCGGCGTCCCGGTCTATGACGCCGACGCGACCGTTCATAAGGTCTATGAGGGCGAAGCCGCGCCGGCGATCGAAGCCGAATTTCCCGGGACCACGGTGGACGGCAAGGTGGATCGGGCCAGGCTCTCCGCCAAGGTCGTTGGCGATCCCGACGCGATCCGCAGGCTCGAAGCGATCGTGCACCCGATGCTGCGCTCCTATCATCAGAAGTTTCTCGACGACGCCGAGCAGTCCGGCGTGCCCGTTGCCGTCGTCGATGTCCCCTTGCTGTTCGAGACCGGCGGCGACAAGCGCGTCGATGCCGTGGTGGTGGTGTCGACCGCGCCCGAGATCCAGCGTCAGCGCATTCTGGCGCGCGGCACGATGACGGAAGAAGCGCTCGATGCGCTGCTCGCACGGCAGATGCCGGATGCCGAGAAGCGCAAGCGCGCCGATTTCGTCGTGGATACCTCGCACGGGCTCGATCCGGTGCGGGCACGCATCCGCGACATCCTGGCGGAGGTCGTTAGAATGCCACAGCGCCGACGCTGATTCGCGAACGCCGGCCGCGCGGAATTCGACGGATCAAATCAGATGCGTGAGATCGTTCTCGACACCGAAACCACCGGCCTCGACGCCCTGCGCGGCGACCGCCTGGTCGAGATCGGCTGCGTCGAGATCATCAACCGCATGCCCACCGGCCAAGTCTACCACCGCTACATCAATCCCGAACGTGACATGCCGGCGGAGGCGTTCGCGGTTCACGGACTGTCGAGCGAGTTCCTCGCGGACAAGCCGCTGTTTCACGAGATCGTGGAGGAGTTCCTGGAATTCATCGGCGATGCCCCGCTGGTGATCCACAACGCCTCGTTCGACATCGGCTTCATCAATGCCGAGCTCGACCGGGTCAAGCGCGCGGCCATTCCGAGGGACCGTCTGGTCGACACGCTGCTGCTGGCACGTCGCAAGCATCCCGGCGTGTCGAACCGCCTCGACGACCTGTGCTCACGCTATGCGATCGACAACTCACGCCGCACCAAGCACGGCGCGTTGCTCGACGCCGAGCTGCTGGCGGAGGTCTATGTCGATCTGGTCGGGGCGCGGCAGTCGCAGCTGATCCTGACCCAGGATAGCCAGGAGATCCGCATCGGATCTGCCGGCGAGACGCCGCGCCGTCAGCGCGAGCAGCCGCTGTTGCCGCGGGTCACGGAGGCGGAGCGAGAGGCGCATCGCGCCTTCATCGCCACGCTCGGCGACAAGCCGATCTGGACGGAGTTTCTCGCCGGCACGTGATCCGCTTGATCGGCAGCGGATCACGCCCGGCAAACATCAATCGTAAGCAGAACCGGATCAGCTCGACAGCACCTGGCCGCCCTGGGCCGCCGCCTGGCGCTCCATGTTCTGGCGGTACAGGCCGACGAAATCGACCGGGTCCAGCATCAGCGGCGGGAAGCCGCCGTCGCGCACCGAATTGGCGACGATCTCGCGGGCGAACGGGAACAGCAGGCGCGGGCATTCGATCAGCAGCATCGGCGACAGGTTCTCGCGCGGAATGTTGACCAGCCGGAACACGCCGCCATAGACCAGCTCGAAGCTGAACATCACCTGGCTGCCGCTCTCGGCCTTGCCCTCGATCGTCAGCGTCACCTCGTATTCGGTGTCATTCAGAGCATTGGCGCCGACATTGATCTGGATGTTGATCTGCGGCGGCTGGCCCTGCGGCGCCAGGGACTGCGGAGCGTTCGGATTCTCGAACGAGAGATCCTTGATGTATTGCGCCAGCACGTTCAGTTGAGGAGGAGGAGCCGCCTCGGGAGTGGCGCCGTTACCGTTGGTCATCGCAGTGTTCTCCAGGCAAAAAGGGCGGGTCGTTGCGGCGCGTGGCTACCATAGGGCCGGCTTGTTCCACAAGGACGAGGCACGGACGCCGCAAAAGGCCGAGGCAGAGGGTTGATCCGGCCGGCATGCCTCTATTTGTCGCATCGGCCCGGGGGCGGAACCAGCGACCGTCCTACTCTGTTCCAATCCAAGGTCGATCGGATTTCCCCTTGAGAGGGAAAAGGGTTAGGATCACCGGGCCACAATGTGCCATTGGCCGGGCCCAATTCGATGACTACATCCGGGTCGACCGAGGGATTCACGGGTCTTTACCCGGATCCTGTAGAACGGGTGCCCGGTGGCCGGGCTCCGCGTTCGGCTCGACAAGTCAGAAAGCGAACACGAAGTGGACATTTATACCATCATCTTCCTGGCGCTGGCGGTCTTCATCTTCATCCGCCTGCGCGCCGTGCTCGGGCAGCGTACCGGGAGCGAGCGGACGCCGTTCGATCACGCCGCCCGAAACGCGGTCCAGGGCGCGCCGGACAACCACGTCATGCCGGTTCCCAACAAGCCCATCGATCCCTCGGCTGCGGTCCCCGGCGGCGAGATGCCGGCGCCGGGCGATCGCTGGCGTGGCCTGGCCGAGCCGGGCACACCGCTCGCCCGTGGCCTCGACGCGATCGTCGCCGACGACTCGTCGTTCGATCCGCGCCATTTCCTGACCGGCGCGCGCAGTGCCTACGAGATGATCGTGCTGGCGTTCGCCAATGGCGATCGCCGCGCATTGCGCGACCTGTTGTCGTCCGAGGTCTATGAGAGTTTCGACGCCGTCATCAAGGAGCGTGAGAAGCAGGAGCAGAAGACCGAAACCCGCTTCGTCTCCATCGATACCGCCGAACTGGTCGGTGCCGAGCTGCGCGACCGCACCGCGCAGGTGACGGTGCGCTTCGTCTCGCAAATGATCTCGGTGACACGCGACAAGGGGGGCAACATCGTCGACGGCAATCCGGACAAGGTGGCCGACATCACCGACATCTGGACTTTCGCCCGCGATACCGGCTCGCGCGATCCCAATTGGAAGCTGGTCGGCACCGGCAGCCATTGATGGAATAGGTTGCCGCCGCCGGCGTTACATCGGGAGATCGCCCGCTCTCGATGTCGACCCAGTTCTGCAAGGAGGACGACGAGGTCGATCCTCGGCTTTTTGACCCGGATCTTTTCAGCATCCCGTTTTCTCTGAATTTCGCGTTGAGTGGTACTTTGATGGTGCAAGCATGGTTCGCGAAATTTGGAAGCGGGGGTTCACCGCTCATCGCCTGAAATACTGGACGCCGGCGCTCGCCCTGAGCGTCGCCGCCGTGGCGCTCGCCCCTTATGCGGCCGAGGCGGTGCGCTCGCGCCACCGGGCGGCGACGCCCCCGGTGCGCCACCTGCCCTACCCGCAACTCGACTGGCCGCTCGAGATCAGCAACAGCCAGTACCTGCCATTGGCCTGGAACGACGTGCCCGGCTGGAACGACGACGACCAGCTTGCGGCCTATCGGACGTTCCGCGCCAGCTGCAAGCCGATCGCCGCAAAGACGGATGCAGCGCCGGATGCCAAGGCGGATAGCAAGCCGCTGGGCGATTCCCTGCGCGACCCCTGTCGCGACGCTCGGGCCACCGATCTCGCCGACAATGCTGTGGCAAGGGCTTTTTTCGAACGGCACTTCGAGCCGCTGAAGATCTCCAAGCTCGGCGATGCCGATGGCTTCGTCACCGGCTACTACGAACCCATCATCGAGGGCTCGCGGACCCAGAACGAGGTCTACAACGTTCCGGTCTATCGTCGCCCCTCCAATCTGTTCGTCCGTGGCTTCAAGCAGGACGCGACGAGTCTGCCCAACAAGGGTCCCGTCTATCGGAAGATCGGACGGCGCAAGCTGGTCCCCTATTACGACCGCGCGGAGATCGAGGACGGCGCCATCGAGGGCCGTGGCCTGGAGATCGCGTGGCTCAGGAATCAGACCGACCTGCTGTTTGCCCAGATCCAGGGATCGGCGCGCATCAGTCTCGACGACGGCTCGACCATCCGCATCAACTACGATGCCTATAATGGCCTTCCCTACACACCGGTCGGCCGCATCCTGATCGAACGCGGCATCATTCCGCGCGAGCAGATGTCGATGCAGCGTATCCGCGACTGGATGGAGCAGAATCCGGAAGGTGCCAACGACCTGCGGCGGATGAACCGCTCCTACATCTTCTTCCGCGAGGTGCAGCTGTCGGAGAAGGATGAGGCGGTCGGCGCGCAGGGCATCCCGCTGACGCCCGGCCGTTCGATCGCCGTCGACAAGTCGCTGCACGTCTATGGCACGCCGTTTTTCATCACCGGCGAGCTGCCGATCGAATCCGAGAAGTCGAAGAGCCCGTTTCACCGGCTGATGATTGCGCAGGATACAGGCTCGGCGATCGTCGGACCTGCGCGCGCCGATCTCTATTTCGGCGCCGGCCAGGACGCCGGCAAGGTTTCCGGCCGTCTCAAGCACAGCATCCAGTTCGTGATGCTGGTGCCGAAGAGCCTCGATCCGGTCGCGCGTGGCCGCAAGATGCCGCTGCCGGATGCACGCCCGTCGGAGAAGATCGCAAAACTGTTTCCGCAGGTGCTGCCGAAGGAGGCCGCCAAAGCCGCCGCCTCCCCGGTCAACGATGCGAAGGCCCCTGCTTCCGCCGCGAGCGCAATCCCGACGACCACGGTGGCGCAGAACGTTGTGGCGCCGCAGCCCGTGCCCCTGCCCGAGGCCCGCCCCCGTATCGAAAGTGATCGCAATATCCGCCGATTGCGTTATGGCAGGCGCCATCGCAACCGCCGATGACAAGCCGTCTCCATGTCTGAAGATCCCGAGCCGCCGCGCGGCCGTCGCAAGCGTGGCCTCTCCGAGGACGAGCGCACGCTGTGGGAGACGGTGGCGCGCCAGGTCAAGCCGCTGCGCAAGACGCACCGTCCGGTGCGGCCGCATCCGCCGATGGTGACGGCCGAGCCGCAGCCGGACAAGCCGATGATGACACCGCGGCCGGTCGCGCCGGTGGTCGTGCCCAAGCCGGCCCGGCCGGCGATCCCGCCGCTGGTCTCGCTCGGCCGCAAGGAGCGGTCCAAGCTGTCGCGCGGCCGCAGCGAGATCGATGCGCGGCTCGATCTGCACGGCATGACCCAGAGCCGGGCGCATCAGGCGCTGCATCATTTCCTGCATCGCGCCCAGCATGACGGTCTCACCTTCGTGCTGGTCATCACCGGCAAGGGCACCATCGGGGCGGATCCCGAACGCGGCGTGCTCCGGCGGCAGGTGCCGCATTGGCTCAGCCTGCCGGAATTCCGCTCGCTCATCGTCGGCTTCGAGGAGGCTCATGTCGGCCATGGCGGCGCCGGCGCGCTCTATGTCCGGATCAGGCGCGCCCGCGGCTGAGCGTCAGAACGGGCGGATGATCCCGATCCGCGGTACGGCGGTGACGATCCATCCCAGGATCGTCGTCATGCGGTCGTCGGCGTCGATCGGAGTGATCGGCTTGGTCGCAGGAAGCGTCTTCACCGCGTGCAGCATCAGTACCATGCAGACCACCCAGCTCGAGATCCAGCGCGAATAGTCGAACACCATGGCGAACATGACGAGGTAAGCGCAGCTGATCGCGATCAGAGCGGCGATGACGATCTGGCGATGGCGCTTGTCAGCCAAGGCGCCGATGAGATCCTTGAGATTCCGCCACAGCGGCGCGTGCAGCCACAGCAGCAGCGCATAGATGGGCAGGCCCAGCAGGTTCGACGGCAGCCGCGCCCAGGTGTCCTGCACCTCCTTGGCGAGCGGCTGATACCAGACATAGGCGAACTGCAAGAGCTCGGTGCGCGACGGATCGACCATGCGCGAGCGCAAGTAGGACACGAAGTCGGCCTCGGGCAGCGGCATGGTGCCGAGGAATTGCGCCGCGAGGAACAGCGCGCCGAGGCCGAGCAGCGCGCTGGCGCCGACTGCAATATCTAGGCGAGTGCGGGGACGCGTCAGGTAGTAGCGCAGCACGACGATCGCGGTGATGGTCGGCACGTACATCAGCAGATGGATGTGATGAATCAGCACGAGCAGGGCCGAAATCAATGCCGCAAGCAGCACGTAGGCCAGCGTGCGCGCCGGCACCAGCAGCAGGACGATCGCGCCGAGACAGCCATAGATGTCGAAATGGCCGAGCGTGAACAGGAAGTTCTTGAACACGAACGGTGAGCAAGCGGTGAAGATGAACAGCGGCAGCCGTGCGCGATCGAAGCCGAACGTGCGGCGGAAGAGCTGCGCGAACAGCGCGAGGGTGATGAGCCAGACGCAACCGGCCAGCGCGAACACCAGCCAGACCGGCACCTTCGCGGCGAACAGGCCGACCATGGCACCGATCAGCGCGCGCTTGATGAAGCCGAAATGATAGTCGACCAGCAGATGGATGTACGGAATGTAGGGCGGCAGCGTGAGCTTGTGCAGGAACACGCCGAGCATGACGGCGGCGTTCACGGCGAGCATCAGGCGCCAGTGTTTGCTGGAGGCGGCGGTCATGCGGCGTCCGAGCGGTGATAGATGGAGACGAGGTCGTCGCCCCGTCCACCACTGTCGTCCCGGCCTTGAGCCGGGACCCATTGCCGCCGCCGTTCGTGGTGAGGCAAGGCTGGAGCCGCCATCGTGAGTCACAATCAGCTTTGGTGGTTATGGGTCCCCGCGTTCGCGGGGACGACAGCGGATTTTGACGCCGCGCCGGAGCGAAGAAGCTCAGCGCTTGCTAGGCGCAGCCGACTACAAAATGAACCGGCTGAGATCCGCGTTCTTGGCGAGGTCGCCGATGTGTTGCTGCACATACGCAGCGTCGACGCGCATGGTTTCGCCGTTACGATCGGACGCCGTGAAGGAGATCTCGTCGAGCACGCGCTCCATCACCGTCTGCAGCCGGCGCGCGCCGATGTTCTCGACCGTCGAATTCACCGCGACCGCGATGTCGGCGAGCGCGTCGATCGCATCGTCGGTGATGTCGAGCGTCACGCCCTCGGTCTGCATCAGCGCGACATATTGCTTGATCAGCGATGCCTCCGGCTCGGTCAGGATGCGCCGCATGTCGTCGCGCGTCAGCGCCTGCAGCTCGACCCGGATCGGCAATCGTCCCTGCAGCTCCGGCAAGAGGTCCGAGGGCTTGGCGATGTGGAACGCGCCGGAGGCAATGAACAGGACGTGGTCGGTCTTGACCGCGCCATGCTTGGTCGAGACCGTCGTGCCCTCGATCAGCGGCAGCAGGTCACGCTGCACGCCCTCGCGCGAGACGTCGCCGCCGGCGCGGTTCTCGCGCACGCAGATCTTGTCGATCTCGTCGAGAAACACGATGCCGTTGTTCTCGACCACGCTGATTGCTTCCTGCACCAGCTGCTCGCTGTCGAGCAGCTTGTCGGATTCTTCCGCGATCAGGATGTCGTGCGAGGCCTCGACCGTCACGCGCCGCGTCTTAGTGCGGCCGCCGAGCTTGCCGAAGATGTCGCCGATCGAGATCGCGCCCATCTGGGCTCCCGGCATGCCGGGGATCTCGAACATCGGCAAGCCGCCGCCGGAGGACTGCGTCTCGATCTCGATCTCCTTGTCGTTGAGCTCGCCGGCGCGCAGCTTGCGGCGGAACGAGTCGCGCGTCGCAGCACTCGCATTGGCGCCGACCAGCGCGTCGAGGACGCGCTCCTCGGCGGCGAGCTGCGCGCGGGCGGCGACGTCCTTGCGCTTGCGCTCCCGGACCTGGGCGATCGCGACCTCGACGAGGTCGCGGATGATCTGCTCGACGTCGCGGCCGACATAGCCGACCTCGGTGAACTTGGTCGCCTCGACCTTGAGGAACGGTGCGCCCGCAAGCTTGGCCAGCCGCCGCGCGATCTCGGTCTTGCCGACGCCGGTCGGCCCGATCATCAGGATGTTCTTCGGCAGCACCTCTTCGCGCAGGCCTGCATCGAGCTGCAGCCGGCGCCAGCGGTTGCGCAAGGCAATGGACACCGCCCGCTTGGCGTCGGCCTGGCCGACGATGTAGCGGTCGAGTTCGGAGACGATTTCGCGGGGTGAAAAGTCGGTCATGGGGCTCTAGCTAGGTTTGGATCGCGATCAGGGCAAGTCGCCGGGCTGGCTCACCATCAGCAGCGCAGAGCCCTCCGGCGTTTCGACGAGCCGATCGCGTCTGAATCCGGCCTTCTCGTAGGCGCGCACGGCACGGGCGTTCGCCGGATCTGGATCGGTCACCACGCGTGGCGCGGCCGATCGCAGCAGGTCTTCGACGAACTGCCGAATGAAACGCGCCCCATGGCCGCGCCCGATCATGTCGGGCTCGCCGATGAACTGATCGATGCCACGCGTGGCGGGCGGTTGAGGCCCGAATCCATGATCCCATGCTGAGAGCGCATAGCACTGGAGATATGCGAACGGCCGGCCATCGATCGCGACGATAAATTGGTCCATGTCAGGATGAGCGAGATCGCCGCTCACCAGCGCATATTGCTCGTCGGGCTCTCCCCACCACCGCATCACGTCCGGCGTGCCAAGCCAACGGCGTATCAAGGGCAGGTCGGCGGCAGCCATTGCGCGGATGGCGTAATCCTGAGCCATTAATCCCGCACCATGGCTGAGCCGCCCTGCAAGGTCTCGATGGTGATGTTGCGGTTGGTGTAGACGCAGATGTCGGCGGCGATGTCGAGCGAGCGCCGCACGATGCTCTCGGCGTCTTTGTCGGTGTCGAGCAGGGCCCGCGCCGCGGCCAACGCGTAATTGCCGCCTGAGCCGATCGCCATCACGCCGGCCTCAGGTTCCAGCACATCGCCGGTGCCGGTCAGGACCAGCGAGACGTCCTTGTCGGCGACGATCATCATGGCTTCGAGCCGCCGCAGATAGCGGTCGGTGCGCCAGTCCTTGGCGAGCTCGACAGCGGCCCGGGTCAACTGCCCCGGATATTGCTCCAGCTTGCTCTCCAGCCGCTCGAACAGGGTGAAGGCGTCGGCGGTGGCGCCGGCGAAGCCGCCGATGACGTCGCCCTTGCCGAGCCTGCGCACCTTGCGGGCGTTGGACTTGATCACGGTCTGGCCGATCGAGACCTGGCCGTCGCCGCCGATCACCACCCTGCCCCCCTTGCGGACGGTCAGGATCGTGGTGCCGTGCCAGACGGTGGGCTCGTTCGCGGATGCGTGCATGGGGGGTCCCTGGTTGATCCTCTGATTTAGGCGTTCAGGCGTCGGGATACAATTACCGGGTCCCTGCCCTGCCCTGGCGGGCCTTGAAATCCGCTCACCATGGCCCGAGATCAAGGCCGAGGGGCGTCATCCCGCAGTAGCTAAGGTGACATCCGCCTGATAAAAGGGCCGCGTTTTCAAGGGAAAGCTGACCCCATGCGTAGCGCGACCATCAAGCGCAAGACCAAAGAGACCGAGATCGAGGTGTCCGTGAACCTCGACGGCACCGGCGTCGTGAACATCGCGACCGGGATCGGCTTCTTCGATCACATGCTGGATCTGCTGGCCCGGCATTCCCGCATCGACATGACCGTCAAGGCGGTCGGCGACCTCCATATCGATTTCCACCACACCACCGAGGATGTCGGCATCGCCCTCGGCCAGGCCGTGCGTCAGGCGCTCGGCGACATGGCCGGCATCACCCGTTACGCCTCGATCCACATGCCGATGGACGAGACCCTGACGCGCGTCGTGATCGACGTATCGGGCCGGCCGATGCTGGTATTCCGCACGACCTTTGCGCGCGACAAGATCGGCGAGTTCGACACCGAGCTGGTGCGCGAGTGGTTCAACGCCTTTGCCATGAACGCCGGCATCACCCTGCATGTCGAGACGCTGTACGGCGAGAACGCCCATCATATCGCCGAATCCTGCTTTAAGGGTCTGGCGCGGGCCCTCCGCGCAGCCCTTGCGATCGATCCTCGCAATCAGGGCGAAGTGCCATCCACCAAGGGTCAGCTCGGCGGCTGACCTCCCTCCTCCCAAGGGATTATCGACATGCCCGTCTATACGGTTCACGCTCCCCTGGCCGCCGGGGTCGATCTGCGTTCGACCGATCGCTTTGTCTTCATCCGCGACGGCTTCCATTTCTGGGCCGCCGTGCTCGGCGCCGTCTGGCTGGCCTGGCATCGCCTCTGGCTTGCGATGCTCGTCTGGGCCGTGCTGATGATCGCGCTCGACGTCATCCTGGCGCGCGTCGGCGTCAGCGGCGGCGCGATTGCCGGCATCGATCTGTTGCTTGCGATCCTGCTCGGGCTCGAAGCCTCGAGCCTGAAGCGCTGGAGCTACTCGCGCGGCAATTGGCGCCAGATCGACGTCGTCGTCGCCGACGATCTCGATGCCGCCGAGCGCCGCTTCTTCGAGCGCTGGGCCGCCCGGCGCAGCACGCTCGGCTACGACAATCACACCGTCGATCGCGGCGCGGCGCCGCCGACACGCGACAATGGCAATGGGCAGCACCCGCCGCCGCTGCCGCATGCCAGCATCATTGGCTTGTTTCCCGAACCCGGAGGTGGACGATGAGTGTTGCGATCATCGATTACGGCTCCGGCAATCTGCATTCCGCCGCCAAGGCGTTCGAGCGCGCTGCGCGCGGCATGGCGGATCCGCAGAAGGTCGTCGTGACGCGCGATCCCGATACGGTCTATCGCGCCGATCGCATCGTGTTGCCCGGCGTCGGCGCCTTCGCCGACTGCCGCCGCGGGCTCGACTCCGTCGACGGCATGCTGGAGGCGATGACCGAAGCCGTGCGCCACAAGGCGCGGCCATTCTTCGGCATCTGCGTCGGCATGCAATTGATGGCAACGCGCGGCAAGGAGCACGTCACCACCGACGGCTTTGACTGGATCTCCGGCGACGTCGAGAAGATCACGCCGCGCGACGAAAGCCTGAAGATCCCGCATATGGGATGGAACACGCTCGATGCGCTGCAAGAGCATCCGGTGCTGGAGCGGCTGCCGCTCGGACCGAAGGGCCTGCACGCCTATTTCGTGCACTCCTATCACTTGAATGCCGTCAACGAGAGCGACGTTCTGGCACGCGCCGATTACGGCGGACCGGTCACCGCGATCGTCGGCAAGGACACCGCGATCGGCACCCAATTCCATCCCGAGAAGAGCCAGCGTTTCGGTCTCGCCCTCATTTCCAACTTCCTGAAGTGGAAGCCGTGAGCGCAGCGCGCCTGTCCGTCCAAGAGGCGGGCAGGGCGCTTGCCTGAAAGACAGCTCCGATGATCCTGTTTCCTGCCATTGATCTGAAGAACGGCCAGTGCGTGCGCCTGGAGCAGGGCGACATGGCGCGCGCCACCGTGTTCAACCTCGATCCCGCCGCGCAGGCCAAGAGCTTCGCCGACCAGGGGTTCGACTATCTCCACGTCGTGGATCTCGACGGCGCCTTCGCCGGCAAGCCGATGAATGCGCACGCCGTGGAAGCGATGTTGAAAGTCGTCAAGATGCCGGTGCAGCTCGGCGGCGGCATCCGCGATCTCAAGACGGTGGAGGCTTGGCTCAGCAAAGGCATCACCCGTGTCATCATCGGCACTGCGGCGGTGCGCGATCCCGAGCTGGTGAAGACCGCAGCCAAGGCCTTCCCCGGCCGCGTCGCCGTCGGGCTCGATGCGCGCGACGGCAAGGTCGCCGTCGAGGGCTGGGCCGAGACATCCGAAGTGACCGCGCTCGACATCGCCAAGCGCTTCGAGGACGCCGGCGTCGCCGCGATCATCTTCACCGACATCGCACGCGACGGCCTGCTCAAGGGCCTCAACCTCGACGCCACGATCGCGCTCGGCGACGCCATCTCGATTCCCGTGATTGCCTCCGGCGGCCTGGCCTCGATCGAGGACGTCAAGGCGATGCTGACACCGCGGGCGAAAAAGCTCGAAGGCGCCATCGCCGGCCGCGCGCTCTATGACGGCCGCCTCGATCCCGCGGAAGCACTGGCGCTGATCCGCGCGGCGCGTGCGTAGGAGGAAACAGGATGTTCAAGGTCCGTGTCATTCCCTGCCTCGACGTCAAGGACGGACGAGTCGTCAAGGGCGTCAACTTCGTCAATCTGCGCGATGCCGGCGATCCGGTCGAAGCCGCGATCGCCTATGACGCGGCCGGCGCCGACGAGCTGTGCTTCCTCGACATCACCGCCACCCATGAGAACCGCGGCATCATGCTGGACGTCGTCCGGCGCACGGCGGAGGCCTGCTTCATGCCGGTCACGGTCGGCGGCGGCGTGCGCACCATCGACGACATCAAGACCCTGCTCCGTTCCGGCGCCGACAAGGTTTCGATCAATTCGGCCGCGGTGAGCAGGCGCGAATTCGTCAAGGAGGCGGCCGAGAAGTTCGGCGAGCAGTGCATCGTGGTGGCGATCGACGCCAAGTCCGTGTCGCGGCCGGGCGGCGGCAGCCGCTGGGAGATCTTCACCCATGGCGGCCGCAAATCGACCGGCATCGATGCCCTGGAATACGCCCAGGAGGTGGTCGCGCTCGGTGCCGGCGAGATCCTGCTGACCTCGATGGACCGCGACGGCACCCGCCAGGGCTTCGACCTGCCGCTGACCCGGGCAGTCGCCGACAGCGTCCCGGTGCCGGTGATCGCCTCCGGCGGTGTCGGTAACCTCGATCATCTGGTGGACGGCATCCGCGAGGGCCACGCGACCGCGGTGCTGGCGGCGTCAATCTTCCATTTCGGGGAATTTACCATCCGGCAGGCCAAGGAGCACATGGTGCGCCAGGGGCTGCCGATGCGGCTCGATCCCTGACGACATTGCGTCGCAAAAATGTTAGATGAACGCTGGTCCGGCCGCCGTGGTCGGGCAGGCGTTCCGAGTACCGGCTGATGTCCCGCTTCACGCTTCACGATCTGGCTGCCATCATCGACGCGCGCGCCGCGGCGGGCGGCGAGGCGTCCTATACGCGCAAGCTGCTCGACAAGGGTCCGCCGCAATGCGCCAAGAAGATGGGCGAGGAGGCGGTCGAGACGGTCATCGCCGCACTTGGCACCGACCGTGAGCATCTGATCTCCGAAAGCGCCGACCTGCTGTTTCATCTGTTGGTGTTGTTGAAGTCGCGCGACGTCCGGCTCGAGGAGGTCGAGGCGGCGCTCGGCAAGCGGACCGGCCAATCGGGGCTGGAAGAAAAGGCGTCGCGCAAGACGGAGTAGGGCGCGACGGCGGGGGAAACGAAGGGCAGCGTCATGGACATGCGCACCACCGAACAACAATATAATCCGTACCGCGTCTTCACCCGCGAACAATGGGCCGAGCTGCGCAACGACACGCCGATGACCTTGGAGCCCGGCGAGTTCTCCAAGCTGCGGTCGATGCACGATCGTCTCGACCTTCAGGAGGTCGAGGACATCTACCTCCCGCTGTCGCGATTGCTGTCGATGTATGTCGATGCGGCGCAGCGGCTGTACTACGCGCAGCGCCAGTTTCTCGGCATCCGCGACCGCAAGATGCCCTACATCATCGGCGTCGCCGGCTCGGTGGCGGTCGGCAAGTCGACCACTGCGCGCGTGTTGCAGGCGTTGCTGACCCGCTGGTCGCCGCGGCCCAAGGTCGATCTCATCACCACCGACGGCTTCCTGTATCCGAACGCGGTGCTGGAGCGGCAGGGCCTGATGCAGAAGAAGGGCTTTCCGGAAAGCTATGACCTGCCGCGGCTGCTCGGTTTTCTCTCCGACATCAAGGCCGGCCGCCATCCGGTGCGCGCACCGGTGTATTCCCATCTGAGTTACGACATCGTCCCCAATCAGTGGGCCGAGATCGACCAGCCGGACATCCTGATCGTCGAAGGCGTCAACGTGCTGCAGACCGGACCGCTGCCGCGCGACGGCCAGGCCGTGCCGGTCGTCTCCGACTTCTTCGACTTCTCGGTCTACATCGACGCCGACGAGGCGATCCTGCGCAAATGGTACGTCAAGCGCTTCCTGTCGCTGCGCGACACGGCGTTCCATGATCCGCGGTCCTACTTCAACCGCTACGCGCTGCTGTCGGACGAGGAGGCCATCGCCACCGCGATCGCCATCTGGGAGCGCACCAACCTGGCCAATCTCGAGGACAACATCCTCCCGACACGGCCGCGTGCGACCTTGATCCTGAAGAAGGGCGCGGATCACGAGATCGAGACGGTGGCGCTCAGGCGGTTGTGAGCGGGGCCCGCGAGCGCGGCGCCGAGCTGATCCGCTCCAACTAATGACCTACGCTGGCACCTGTCGTGCCGCCGCCAGATTCGCCAGCGCCTCGTCGAGCTTGTCGCGATCGATCGGCTTGACCAGGAACCCATCCATGCCCGCCTCGAAGCAGGCGTAACGGTCCTCGACCAGAGCATTGGCCGTGAGCGCCAGGATCGGGGTGCGGCCGCCGGGCTCGCTGGCCTCGATGGCGCGAATGCGCCTGGCGGCGGCAATGCCGTCGAGCTTCGGCATCTGCACGTCCATCAGGATCAGATCATAGGGCGCGCCGGCCGAGCGCGCCGCGAGCCAGGAGTCCAGCGCGGCTTCGCCATGCACGGCGATGTCGGCGTGGTGGCCGAGCTTGCTCAGCAGCGAGCGCATCAGCAGTGCGTTGATGTCGTTGTCCTCGGCGACCAGGATGGACAGTCCCGTGCCGGCCTGGGCCGCGATCGGCGGCGCGATGGTCGGGATCGGATCGTCGGCCATGACCGTGCCGTCGGTGTCGAAGTTCACGCGCGCGGCGAGCGAGGCAGCCCGCAGCGGCTTGACGAGGTAGCCGTTGAATGGCGCCCCCGGCGCCAGCTCGTGGCGGCTCGCCGGTGTCACCAGCACGATCAGCCGCGTCGTATGATGTCGCGCGACCCCGCCCACACGCAGCGATTCATCGCCGCCGATGCTGTCGTCGACCAGCACGGCGTGCCAGGCGCGTTCGGGCAGCAGGGCCTCCGCCACCTCGGCCTCGGCGACCAGGCAGGTCTGCGCGCCCCAGTTCTGCAAGCGCCGCTCGATCAGCTCGGCCTGCAGCCCGGCCGGCGCGACCAGCATGATCGACCGTCCTGCGAGATCGGGGCCGCGAAAGCTGTTCTGCTCGCCGCGCTCCAGCGCCGGCGGCAGCGGCACCGACACCTCGAAGGTCGAGCCGGCGCCGAGCGCGCTCTGCAGCGCGATGCGGCCGCCCATCCGCTTGACGATCCGGTCCGAGATCGCAAGGCCAAGCCCGGTGCCGCCGAAGCTGCGCGCCACGCTGTCGTCGGCCTGCTCGAATTCGCGGAAGATGCGCTCCTGCGCGTCGGCTGCGATGCCGATGCCGGTGTCGCACACCTGGAAGCTGATCTCGTTCGGCCAGATGCCGGGCTCGGCGATCAGGGCAACGCCGCCCGTCGCGGTGAACTTGATGGCGTTGCCGGCGAGGTTGAGCAGCACCTGGCGCAGCCGCGCGGCGTCGCCCGTCACCCAGGTCGGCAGCCGCTCGTCGAGATAGGCCGCGATCTCCAGTTGCTTGGCCTGCGCCCGTGGCGCCATCAGCTCGGTGATCTCCTCGATCAGCGCCGCCAGCGAGAACGGCTGCGCCTCGAGCGCCAGCTTGCCGGCCTCGATCTTGGAATAGTCGAGCAGCTCGTCGATCAGCGACATCAAGGCCTCACCCGAGGTGCGGACCGCCTTGGCGTAGGTCGTCTGCTCCGGCGTCAGCTGCGTCTCGAGCAAGAGCCCGCTCATGCCGAGGATGCCGTTCAGCGGCGTGCGGATCTCATGGCTGGCCATCGCCAGGAACCGCGACTTGGCGCGGTTCGCGGCGTTGGCCTGATCGCGCGCGTCCGCCAGCGCCCGCTCGGTCTCGGTGCGGTCGGTGACGTCGCGGCCGACACATTGCAGCACGGCGGGCTGGCCGGCGTCGGAACGCACCAGCGCCTCGCGCCACGCGATCCAGCGCGGCCCGATCGCGCTCTCGATACGCTGGTCGTGGACGCGCGTGCCGTTCGGCTCCAGCGCACTGTCGCCCTGCTCGATCAGCTCGAAGGTGAACGCGCTGCCGAGCAGGTTGTCGCGATCGAGGCCCGCCATCCGGCAATAGGCGTCGTTGACGAAGATGATGCTGCCGCCGTGCGCGCGCATGACGATGAGATCGCCCTGCTGCTCGAACAGATTGCGGGCGCGCTGCTCGGCTTCCTGCAGCTCCCAGTTCCGGTCGGCCAGCACCTCGTTGTGGAGCGCAATCTTGTGCATCTTCCTGGCGACGAAGCGCAGCCGCATGCTGAGCGTGGCCAGGCCGACGCAGGCGAGCGCGAACAGGAAGCTGGCGCCGATCGCGAACGTGTGCGGGTTATAGCCGGAGTTCTCGGAGATGCTGGCCTTGATGAAGCCGTACGCGCCGCCGAAGCCGGCGGAGAAGATCATCAGCGAGCGCAGGATGGCGAAGATGGTGCGGTGACGGCGCATGAACCGGCGCAGGCGCAGCCTGACGTGAAAAATCCGTCCCATCTCGATCACCCCCGACGATTTCGATCCCAATGTCATGGCCGGCCCGCACCATGCGGCGTCGGTATTGCTGAGACTTTGAAAGGTCATGCACGCGCGATGAAGCCGTGCTGAGATGGTGAACCGGGCGTTAGCCCGACTCACAGAACCGGATCGGCGGGCGGTGAGTCGTGGCCGCGGGCCGAGACGATGAGCGCGGCGGCGTGAGCATCTGCTGCACTGTCCTTGGCGAGATGGATCCGGAGCGCGCCAGGATGCGGATCGGCGGCGATCGCGACGACCGCGGTCGCGGCAGTCATGCCGCAGCCACGATCCTCCTTGGCGAGCACATCGTCGACCACGACGAAATCGGCCGTCTCCGGACTGTCGGCCAGCGCCACGCGAACGGTGGCGAGCGCCGGGTCATCGGTGAAGTCGACATGGAGATCGGCGGTAAACGGCGCCGAGCCGAGCGAGATGCTGTCGGCACCGACGGCAATGCAGGGCTGCGGGGAGGGCGCCAATTCGAGTCTGGCGATGACCGCGGCCGCGATCAGCGGCACGGCCGAGACAAGGACCTTGAAACGCAACATGATACGCACCGACGCGGCAGGCCTAATGACGGAACGCGGGCCTTATGGTTGTCGGAGCGTAAAGAGAAGTCGTTACCAGAGTGTTGAGGGGGAGGGGGCGCCCTTACGCCGCGTGGCGATTGTCCTCCGCCAGCGCGCGATACGACAGCGCCTCGGCCAGATGCAGCCGGCCGATCGCATCAGTGTGGTCGAGATCGGCGAGCGTCCGCGCCACGCGCAGCACGCGGTGATAGCCGCGCGCCGACAGCCGCATCGTCTCGGCGGCTTCGCGCAGCAGCTTCTGGCCGGGCGCGTCGAGCCTGGCGATTTCGTCGAGCACGGCGGCGGGGGCCTCGGCGTTGGTCCGGATGTGCGGCAGGCCGGCTTTGGCATAGCGGGCGCGCTGCAGGTCGCGCGCGGCGGCGACGCGGGCGGCCACCTCGGCCGAGCCTTCCTTGGCGGGCGGCAGGATGAGGTCGGCGGCGGTGACGGCGGGGACCTCGATGCGCAGGTCGATGCGGTCCATCAGCGGGCCGGAGATGCGCGTCTGGTAGTCGGACGTGCAGCGGTCGATGCGGCCGCGCTTGCAGGCATAGCCGGGCTCGAACGCGTTGCCGCAACGGCACGGATTCATCGCGGCGACCAGCATGAAGCGGGCAGGGTAGGTGACGCGGTGGTTGGCGCGCGAGATCGAGACCTCGCCGTTCTCGAGCGGCTGGCGCAGCGAATCCAGCACGCGCGGATCGAACTCCGGCAGCTCGTCGAGGAACAGCACGCCCTGATGCGCCAGCGAGATCTCGCCGGGGCGGGCGCGCAGGCCGCCGCCGGTCAGCGCCGCCATGCTGGCGGAATGATGCGGGCTGCGGAACGGCCGGCGCGACGTCAGCGCGCCGCCCTCGATCTCGCCGGCGACCGAGGCGATCATCGAAACTTCCAAGAGCTCTGCCGGCGACAGCGGCGGCAGGATCGACGGCAGCCGCGCCGCCAGCATCGACTTGCCGGCGCCGGGCGAGCCGATCATCAGCAGATGATGCCCGCCGGCGGCCGCGATCTCCAGCGCGCGCTTGCCGCTCTCCTGGCCCTTGATGTCGCGCAGGTCGAGCAGGCTGGCGGGTGCCTCCTGGATCTTCGGCTGCGGCCGCGACAGCACCTGCGTGCCCTTGAAATGGTTGGCGATCTGGATCAGCGACGTCGCCGCGATGATCTGAAGGTCCGGGCTCGCCCAGGCCGCTTCGGCGCCGCAGGCGGCCGGGCAGATCAATCCTTCCTCGCGCGCATTGGCGCCGATCGCCGCCGGCAGCACGCCGGCGACCGGCGCAATCGAGCCGTCGAGCCCGAGCTCGCCGAGCACCGTGAAGCCGCCGAGCGCATCCGGCGGAATGGCGCCGATCGCGGCCATCAGGCCGAGCGCGATCGGCAGATCGTAATGGCTGCCTTCCTTGGGCACGTCGGCCGGCGCGAGATTCACCGTGATCCGCCGCGCCGGCAACGCGAGGCCCGAGGCGATCAGCGCCGAGCGCACCCGCTCGCGGGCTTCCGACACCGCCTTGTCCGGCAGGCCAACGATGGCGAAGGCCGGCAGGCCGGGCGCGACCTGGACCTGCACGTCGACCGCGCGGGCCTCGATCCCCTCGAAGGCGACGGTGGAAACGCGCTGGACCATGATGCCCCTCCCGGACAAGGAGGCTAGCGGAAGCCGGCATCGTTCGCAAGAACAATACGGGAACACTGTTGTTGCCGCGCTCTGCCGCAATCCATTAACGACAGCCGCGTGGGGTTTCAGCTCCGTCCGCTGCGCTTAACGCCCCTTTAGTCCGGCCTTCGCATTCTTCCTCAATTGAAGATCGACCCGCGCCTCCGTCACAGCCGAGGGAGGCGCCCAACGAGGGACGTGCGATGCCTCCAGCGCCTGCGGCAGCTCCGACCGCCAAGACGCCCCCCGGTGATGCGCGGACGGTGTCCGAGCTCGCCACCGACATGCTGCGCCGGACCACCAGCCTGTTCCTGGCCGGTCCGCGGCCGGCCTCGGCCGAGCAGCTCGATCTCTACGATCAGATGTTCGCCCGGCTGATGCCGCAGGTCGCGACCGAGCTGCTGGCCGAGCTGAGCATGGCGCTCGCCGGCGTCGAGCGCGCGCCCTACGCGACGGCGCGGATGCTCGCCGTTCACCCCGAATTGCGCGTCGCCGGGCCGATGCTGGCCAAGGCGGCGGTGCTGACCGAGCGCGACCTCGCCGAGTTCATCCGCACCGGCAGTCCGGCGCATCTCGTTGCGATCGCCAGCCGCAGGGGCATCGGCGACGGCCTCACGACGCAGCTGATCGCGCGCGGCTTTCCGGCGGTGCGCATGGCGCTGGCGCAGAATCTTTCCGCCCGGCTGTCCGAGGACGGCTATCGCAGCCTGTTCAAGATCGCCGAGCGCGACGAGGATCTCGCCGAGAAGCTGGCGCTGCGCACCGACCTGCCGGCCAAGCTGTCGCGGGCCTTCGTCGCCGCGGCCAGCGAGGGCGCCCGCGCCCGCTTCATCAAGGCCGCGCCGCCGGCGACCCGCGCCACTCTGCAGGCGACGCCGACCCGCTCGCCCGGCGCGGCAATGCGCGCGATCTGGGATTATCAGCAGGTCAAGGCCGAGGTTGCCGCCCTTAGCCGGACCGGCAAGCTCGGCGACTCCGCCGTCAACCGCTTCTGCGCCACCGGCGATTTCCCTGCCGTGATAGCAGCGCTGGCGCTGCTCTGCGTCGTCACCATCGAGACGATCGAATCGCTGCTGGAGGAGGACCGCATCACGGACCTGCTGCTGGCCTGCAAGGCCGCGCGGCTCAGCTGGGCGACGACGTCGATGATCCTGCGCGACCGGCCCGGCTGCGACGCGCTTCCGGCCGATGACCTCGAAGAGGCGCGCAAGCGCTTCGAGAAGCTCGCACTGTCAGAAGCGCAATGGAAGGTGCGCGGGCTCGAATCGCGCTGAGCGAGCGCGAGAGGCGGCGTCAGCCCGGCGGCGTGCTCGGATAGGCCGTGAAGTCGATCTTGAACATCGCCGGATCGAGCTTCTTGGTCGTATCCAGATTGTAGACGGCAATCGTGGTGTCGTAGCCCTGCGGATCGGTCACGGTCCACTGCTTGAGCTGGCCGTCCTTGGCGCCGAGCATCAGCATCAGCCGGCTGGTGCCGATCAGGGCCTGCTTCTCCTCGATCGTGATCGTGACGTAAAGGTCGTCGGCGGCGACCGCGATCACGTTGGTGTCCTTCAACAGGTCGATGCGGTCGGACAGCAGATAACGCAGCGGCGTCTGCGACAGCGGATAGACGTCCTGGGTCGCGAGCTTGCGGTCGCGCACCACCAAGGAAGAGCCGTCGGCGATGATGTCGATCGGCGTCGGCGGCTCGTATTCGAAGCGGACCTTGCCCGGCTTCTGGATGTAGAAATCGCCCTTGGTCTTGCTGCCGTCCGGGCCGACCTGGACGAAGTTCCCGACCAGGGTCTGCAGCGACGACAGATAGGCGCTGACCTTGGCCGCCTGCGCCTTCTGGTTGGCGTCGAACGAGGTGAAGATGCTGGCCGGCACGTTGCGCCGGGGATCGGGAATGACCGGGTTTGGCGGGGCCGTCTGGGTGGTCGAGGGGCTCTGGCCGGCCCGCTGCTGGTCGGAGGCGCTGAGCTGGGAGCCGCTCTTCGGGCCTGATTTCGGAGCCGGCGTGCCCTGCGCGGCGGCGTGACCGGACGCACCGGCGACAGAGCATATCGTCACGGCGCAGGCGACCAGCCAAGCGCCGATCCGGCGCCCGCGCCAAGCTGCGTGATACGAAAACGTGCTGTTCAACAAGGAGCTTTTCAAAACGACGTCCTGAGGTTTTACGCGTTCTATCCCGGTTCGGCCGGGCAGCGTGATCGTAATCGCGTGAAGATCGGGCACTGAAGCGGCGTTTCTGCGGCCATCGGGGCCGTCAGAACCCGCCTTCCTCCTCGGGCACCAGGATCTCGCGCTTGCCGGCGTGGTTGGCCTGGCCGACGATGCCTTCCTGTTCCATCCGCTCCATCAGCGAAGCGGCCTTGTTATAGCCGATCTGCAGCCGGCGTTGAATGTAGCTGGTGGAGGCCTTGCGGTCGCGCTTGACCACGGCGACCGCCTGGGAGAACAGGTCGTCGCCGCCGCCACCGCCGCCCATGCCGGTGGCATCGAACACGGCGCCATCCTCCTCGCTCGGCTCCTCGGCGGTGACCGCCTCGAGATATTCCGGCGAGCCCTGTGCCTTCAGGTGCTTGACGACCTTCTCGACCTCCTCGTCGGAGCAGAACGGGCCGTGCACGCGGCTGATGCGGCCGCCGCCGGCCATGTAGAGCATGTCGCCCTGGCCGAGCAGTTGCTCGGCGCCCATCTCGCCGAGAATGGTGCGGCTGTCGATCTTGGACGTGACCTGGAAGGAGATGCGGGTCGGGAAGTTCGCCTTGATGGTGCCGGTGATGACGTCGACCGACGGGCGCTGCGTCGCCAGGATGACGTGCAGGCCGGCGGCACGCGCCATCTGCGCGAGGCGCTGCACCGTGCCCTCGATGTCCTTGCCGGCGACCATCATCAGGTCGGCCATCTCGTCGACGATGATGACGATGTAGGGCAGGGGATCGAGGTCGAGCTTCTCTTCCTCGTAGATCGCCTTGCCGGTCTCCTTGTCGAATCCGGTATGGACGGTGCGCGTCAGCTCCTCGCCCTTGGCGCGCGCTTCGCCCAGACGGGCGTTGTAGCCGTCGATGTTGCGCACGCCGAGCTTGGCCATCTTCTTGTAGCGTTCCTCCATCTCGCGCACGGCCCATTTCAACGCGACGACGGCCTTCTTCGGATCGGTGACGACAGGCGTGAGGAGATGCGGAATGCCGTCATAGACCGACAGTTCGAGCATCTTGGGGTCGACCATGATCAGCCGGCACTGGTCCGGCCTGAGGCGATAGACCAGGCTCAGGATCATGGTGTTGATGGCGACCGATTTGCCCGAGCCGGTGGTGCCGGCGATCAGCATGTGCGGGGTGCGGGCGAGGTCGATGATGATGGATTCGCCGCCGATGTTCTTGCCGAGGCACAGCGGCAGCTTGGCGACGCTCTCGGTCGCCTCCTTGGCGACGAGCAGCTCGCGCAGGTACACCTTCTCGCGGTGCGCGTTGGGCAGCTCGATGCCGATGGCATTGCGGCCGGGCACGACCGCGACGCGCGCCGACAGCGCGCTCATCGAGCGGGCGATGTCGTCGGCAAGACCGATGACGCGGGACGATTTGATGCCCGGCGCCGGCTCCAGCTCGTACAGCGTGACGACCGGGCCGGGATGCGCCTTGACGATCTCGCCGCGCACCCCGAAGTCCTGCAGCACACCTTCCAGCGCGCGCGAATTGGCCTCCAGCTCGCTCTTCGACAGCGGCTGGCGGTCGGAGGATTTCGGCGCCGCCAGCATCGAGACCGAGGGCAGGTCGTATTTGTCGTTGGCCTTGCGCGCCGGCGTCTTGGCCGCGGGCTTCTTGCGGGCGCGGGGAGCGGGCTCCTCCTCCTCTTCTTCGTCCTCGCCTTCGTCGGCCTCGTCCTGGTCGCCGCCGTCCTCGTCCATCTCGGGCGCGAGCGTCGGCTTGCCGCGACCCAGGCTCGGCTCCTGCCGGCCTGCGGCGGCGGCGCGCGGCTGCGGGCCGGAGGAGACCAGCGCACGATAGGCCGTGCTCAGGAACCAGACGACCTGGGCCTTGGCGCTCATGATGGCGTGGAACACCCAGCCGAGCCGGATCGCCTTGCGGTCGTCGTCGTCCTCGGGGTCGGCCAGCGGCGTGTCGTCGTCCTCATCCGCGAGCAGGCTCGGATCGGCTTCCTTCGCGCCCATGCCGCCGGCCACCAGCAGGCAGCCGATCATCGCAACCAGAAGAAGGGCGCCGAGCACCAGCCGATAGATCACACCGGGCGGACCGAACACCACGGCCGGTGCGCGCACCAGGGCGTCGCCGACCACGCCGCCGAGACCGGTCGGCAGCGGCCAGGCGTGCGAGCGCGGCCAGCAGCTGGCAAAGCCGGCGGCGATGACGGCGCCGAGAATCCAGGCGCCGAAGCGCAGCGCCTCGCGGTCGAACGGCCGGTGCGTCATCATCCGCCAGCCGCGGATCGAAAGCGGCAGGATCGCCATGATCGAGCCGAGACCAAGGATCTGCATCAGCAGATCGGCGCTGATCGCGCCGGGATAGCCGACGATGTTGCGGATGGCGCGCGAGGTGGCGTGGCTCAGGCTGGGGTCCTGCACCGACCACGTCATCAGCGCCGCCGCGGCCACGCCGCACAGCGCGATCAGGCAGAGGCCCGCGAGCTCGCGCAGCCGCCGCACCAGCGCGTCGCGCAGCGACGTCGGCAGGTGGTTGACCAGAGGGATGACTCGTTCGATCGCCGGCATCTGCATCAGCCCCGCGATTATCCCAGGACCTCGACCAGCCGGTGCAACGCCTCACCGGTGGATCCGGCGTCCGCCACCAGCGCCAGCCTGATGTAGCCCAGGCCCGGATTGAACCCGTCGGCTTGCGGCCGCGCCAGGTAGCTGCCGGGCACCACGCGCACGCCGGCGTCGCGATACAGCCGCAACGTCACGTCCTCGTCGCCGCCGCGATCAGCCACGTCGAGCCAGACGCAGAAGCCGCCATCGGGACGCTTGTAGCCATAGCGGTTGCCGATGATCTGGTCGGCGAGATCGAACTTGGCGCGGTACAGCCGCCGGTTCTCCTCGACATGCGCCTCGTCGGCATAGGCGGCGACGGCCACGTGCTGCAGCGGCACCGGCACCTGCGGCGCCGCGACGTTGCGCAGCTCGTGAAAGCCCGCGAGGAATCGGCGGTCGCCGGCGGCGAAGCCGATCCGCATGCCCGGCACGTTGGAGCGCTTCGACAGCGACTGGAACGCGACCACGTTGGTATAGTCGGGTCCGGCATGCTCGAGCATGCTGCCGGGCGCCGCCTTCGTGTAGATCTCCGAATAGCATTCGTCGCTGAAGATCAGGAAGCCGTAAGCGTTGGCAAGCTGGACCAGCTTGCGCATGTAGTCCGCTGATGCCACCGAGCCTTGCGGGTTGGCCGGCGTCGCGAGGTAGAACGCGATCGTGCGCGCCAGGGTCGCCTCGTCGATCGCATCGAGATCGGGCAGGAAGCCGTTGTCGCGCGTGGTCGGCAGATAGATGGAGTCGCAGCCGGCGGTGCGGGCGCCGACGCCATACACCGGATAGAACGGGTTCGGCATCAGGATCGCCGGCCGTCCGCGGCGCGGGCCGACATGGCGGAGCGCCGCATGGGCGGCGAAGAACAGGCCCTCGCGGCTGCCGTTCAGGACCAGAATCTCGTGCTCGGGATCAACAGCGCGCGGCAGCGCGAATCGGCGCGACAGCCAGCCGGCGGCCGCCTTGCGGAACGGCTCGATGCCCTTGGCGGCCGGGTAGCGGCCGAACTCGGCGATGTGCTGGGCCAATACAGGCCCGACGAAGTCCGGCACCGGATGCTGCGGCTCGCCAACGGCGAGTGTGATCATCGGCTTGCCCGGCTTGTAAGGGGCGAGCAGCTCGTTCAGCCGCGCAAACGGCGAGCGTTCGCTCTCCGAATGGCTGGCGCCAGCGGGCGCGGGGGATGAAGCGGTCATTGCCATACGTAAAACGCGCGCCAAACCAGTGGAAGCCGCCGATCGCCCATGAACCGGTGCCTGTCTGGTCACCATAGGTGGGGCGAGGTTAAGACGCGATTAACCATCGGCGCTGCCGCCCGTTTTGATCGGTTTTCCCGCCCCGATCCAGAGGCAATTTCGCAACAGCGGCGGACATTGTGGTGATTCGGGTGGGGCGGCGGGAACCGTGGGAGGGCAAGGCGGCCGCCGAAGGCGGCGGCCGGCACACCGCCGCGCAGCGCATTCGCGCTCAGACCGTGGGCATGGCGCTGCCGCGACCTCGGATGGAGCCGCGGCACGACCGCCTCCGCCCATCCTACGGGCCATCGGCTCGCGCGCGAGGGAAAACGGGCGGCCCGGTGCGCCGGAATATAAATGGGAATCTACGCGCACCGGGCCTTGGCCGAACTACTTGGGGGCTTAGTTCGGATGACGATCAATTAGCACCCTCGTTTTTCCCTCGTATTGCCAATTTCCGAAGATTTGTAGAATTTGATTTCGGAAGCCACCGAATGCGGCGCGGCCGGGCCGATTGCTTAACGGAGATGTCCGTCTCAGCCGTGGCTTTCCGGTCGCAGCGCGGGCGACGCACTTATTAGCTGCTCATGCCCTCTGCCGCTCGGTTGGCCCGAGAATCTTGTCTGACCGGAAATACTCAGTCACATCCAGCATCATCAGACATTTCACGAAACGAGATCGGCGCATCGCGACCATCTTTGACGGGCATCAGCGATTCCGGTGGCGTGCCGACGAACGTCTGCGCGCCGAGGACTCTGACTTTCGAAAGAGCGTCGATGATGCGTCTGAGACTGCTGGGCGTGCTTGCCCTGATGCTGCTGGCCATGCCCGTTTCCTCGCTGCCCCGCATGGCCGCGGCGGCACCCGCCGTCGCCAGCGCGATCACCGTCGAGGGTAACAGGCGCGTCGAATCCGACACCATCCGCTCCTATTTCAAGCCGGGTCCCGCCGGCACGCTCGATGCCGGCCAGGTCGACGACGGCCTCAAGGCCCTGGTCCAGACCGGCCTGTTCGCCGACGTGAAGATCGACCGGCAGGGCGGCCGGCTGATCGTGCGCGTGGTCGAGAATCCCGTGATCGGCCGCGTCGCCTTCGAGGGCAACAAGAAGGTCAAGGACGAGCAGCTCTCGGCGGAAGTGCAGTCGAAGCCGCGCGGCACGCTGTCCCGTCCGATGGTTCAGTCGGACGCGCAGCGCATCGCCGAGATCTACCGCCGCTCCGGCCGCTACGACGTCCGCGTCACGCCCGAGATCATCGAGCAGCCCAACAACCGCGTCGACCTCGTCTTCACCATCGAAGAGGGCGTCAAGACGGGCGTGAAGTCGATCAGCTTCGTCGGCAACAACGCCTATTCCGCCGCGCGCCTGCGCGACGTCATCAAGACGCACGCAACGAACTGGCTCAGCTTCCTCGGCAACAACGACGTCTACGACCCCGACCGCGTCGAGGCCGATCGCGACCTTATCCGCCGCTTCTATCTGAAGAACGGCTATGCCGACGTTCAGGTCGTCGCGGCGCTCAGCGAATATGACCCGGACCAGAAGGGCTTCCTGGTCACGTTCCAGATCGAGGAGGGCCAGCAATACCGCGTCAGCTCGGTGCAGTTCCAGTCGAGCGTCGCGGCGCTCGACGCCAACACGCTGCGCGGCTATTCGCGCGTCAATGTCGGCGCGCTCTACAACGTCGAGCAGCTCGAGAAGTCGGTCGAGGAGATGCAGATCGAGGCCTCGCGTCGCGGCTTTGCCTTCGCTGTCGTGCGTCCGCGCGGCGACCGCAATCTGGAAGCGCATACGGTCGCGATCGTGTTCCAGGTCGACGAGGGCCCGCGCACCTATATCGAGCGCATCACCATCCGCGGCAACACCCGCACCCGCGAGTACGTGATCCGGCGCGAGTTCGATCTGTCCGAGGGCGACGCCTACAACCGCGCGCTGGTCGACCGCGCCGAGCGCCGGCTGAAGAATCTCGACTTCTTCAAGGACGTGAAGATCGCGGCCGAACCGGGCTCGTCGAGCGACCGCGTCATCCTCGTGGTCAATCTGGAGGAGAAGTCGACCGGCGACCTCTCCGTTTCCGGCGGCTATTCGACGACCGATGGCGCGCTGGGTGAGGTCTCGGTTTCGGAGCGCAACTTCCTCGGCCGCGGTCTGTACGCCAAGGCGTCCGTGAGCTACGGCCAATACAGCAGGGGCGTCTCGCTGTCCTTCGTCGAGCCCTATCTGCTCGACAACCGGATCGCGCTCGGCCTGGATGTCTACTACAAGCAGCAGCTGGCGAACAGCTATACGAGCTATGGTGTGACGACGATCGGCTTCAGCCCGCGGCTTGGCTTCCAGTTGCGCGAAGACCTCTCGCTCCAGTTGCGATACTCGCTGTATCGCCAGGAGATATCGCTGCCGTCCTACTACAAGAACTGCAACAACAACGCCGCCAACAGCCTGCTCGCCTTCAACCCGACCCCGGCCTACATCAAGAGCGTGCTCGGCGGCGTCGATCCGACCAATTCGACCAGCTCGGGCTACTATGGCTGGGGCTGCTACGGCGATGGCGAGTCGAGCCTGCCGGTCCGCAAGGAGCTGAGCGACGGCGCCGCGCTGACCTCTGCGCTCGGCTACACGCTCAGCTACAACACGCTCGACAACAACAAGAACCCGACCGATGGTCTGCTGATCGACTGGAAGCAGGATTTCGCCGGCGTCGGCGGCAATGTCAGCTACCTCAAGTCGGCGGTGGATGCGAAATATTACTCGCCGCTGGTGGCCGACATCGTCGGCATCATCCATCTGCAGGGCGGCATGCTGAACAAGATCGGCGACAAGGATCTGCGGATGCTCGACCACTTCCAGATGGGACCGAGCCTGGTGCGGGGCTTCGCCTCGAACGGAATCGGGGCGCGCGACATCACCTATCGCAGCCTCGGTGCCACCGGCGATGCGCTCGGCGGCACCAAATATTGGGGCGCCTCGGCCGAGCTGCAGATGCCGTTCTGGTTCCTGCCGAAGGAAGTGGGCTTGAAGGGCGCCGTCTATGCGGATGCCGGTTCGCTGTGGGGCTATCAGGGCCCGACCTCCTGGGCGGCGACCGGCGAGGTCAACACCGCGGCCTGCAAATGCGGCCTGCTGTACGATGACAGCAAGGTGGTGCGCTCCTCCGTCGGCGTCGGCCTGATCTGGGCCTCGCCGTTCGGCCCGCTCCGCTTCGACTACGCGGTGCCGCTGTCCAAGGGCAAATACGACACCGTCCAGGAGTTCAGGTTCGGCGGCGGCACGTCGTTCTGAGGCGCATAGCGACTGCGCTCTCCCAGAGGTGCGAGACGCTCACCACGCGGGCGGTGCGCTCCCCTCCCCCTGTGGGGAGCGGGGCGGGTACACGAGTCCGCTCTCAATCGGAGTCCGAGCCCCCCAGCCAATAATCCGTCGATCGTGTTCATCGCACTTTGTTGTTCGAGGTCACGCACGCCACCGAATTCAACGCCCGCGGACCCTCAACCCCTCCCCGCAAGGGGGAGGGAGCAGACTGCTGTCGTGGTGATAGCTCGACCAGAATGATGAGGCGGCTGGGGATCATGCCGGCGGTCGATAGCGTGATGCTCGCCACCGTCATTGCGAGGAGCCAAGCGACGAAGCAATCCAGAGCTACGGCGGGACTCTGGATTGCTTCGCTTCGCTCGCAATGACGGTGGGGCTGCCAGCATCCCTCCCATGCGCAAATTGCCCGTCGTGTTAGTCTGCCGCAGCAATAAGGCTTGCACCGTCGGGCAAATCACCTGCACATTTCCGCACGTCCCTGCTGCCGCATGAGGGGCGCTTCGCGACCGTCACGGATCGTTGGCAGTGGGATGCGATGGGCGTGTGTCGCCGCAGCGTGGATCAGTCTGCGCGGACGAACGGTGATGCACGCACGGTCAAGTCGCGCGGTCCTGACATCCCGATGCTGATGTCAACTCACGTTGAGGCTTTGCTTCGCGTGGGGATGGTGGCCAGACAGCCCGGCGCACCAGGGAGAACGCGAAGCAGCCGTTAAAACCGTTGCGCGGGGAAGGCCGGGCGTTCTCGGCCAGACCTGTGGTACCTGCCGCCTGCATTTTCTTTCGCAGGCGGGCCACGGGCGCGGCCAGCGCCCGGCCTTCCCTGCGCCCTCTGTTTGAGGGGCGACCAAATTCAGCACAGCTCGGGCGCGGATGCGTCGCGGGGTGAACACACACGTATTCAACTCTGTCTCGAAGGCAACGCTGCCAACGCCAACCTCCGCCGTCGTCCCTGCGAACGCAGGGACCCATAACCACAGGGTTCAGTTGTTTTGCACGGGACTCGCCGCCTGCCTCCTACAACAATCACGCGGTATGGGTCCCTGCGTTCGCAGGGACGACACCGGTAGCTGGGCATCACCTCGATCTTCATGACCCGCGCCGACACGATTGCCGCAACCGATATCCAGCCCCGGTCAATCCCGGTTCCCCGGCGTCTGGATAAATCCCCGATTCCACGTCGGACTGATCAGGATCTCGTTGACGCACACCCGCGGCGGCATGTTCGCCACAAAGGCGATGGTGCGGCCGAGGTCTGCCGGCTGCAGCATCCGCGCCTGCTCCTCGGCGCTCGGCACCACCGGGCGCTGCTGCAGGATCGGCGTGGCGACCTCGCCGGGCATCAGGCAGCAGGCGCGCAGGCCGTTGACGCATTCCTCCATGTTGAACGAGTGCGTCAGCGCCAGCACCGCGTGCTTGGTCGAGGTGTAGGCCGGTCCCGGCATCTTCGAGACATGACGGCCGGCCCAGGACGAGACGTTGATGATGGTGCCGTCCTGCTGCGCCCGCATCGCCGGCAGCACCGCCTTCATGCAATAGAGCACACCGTTGAGGTTGATCTCGACCAGCTGGTTCCAGCCCTCGATCGTCAGGTCGTCCCAGCGCCGCTTCGGCACGTTGACGCCGGCCGAGTTGACCAGCAGATCGATGCGGCCATGCCGCGCCAGGATGGCATCGGCCGCGGCCTGCACGTCGGCGGCTTTGGCAACGTCGAGCTCAACGGCCTCGGCCGTGCCGCCCGCCGCGGCAACCTTGGCCACCACGGCCTGGAGCGCGGCCGTGCGCCGGCCCGAGACGATCACCGTCCAGCCGTCGGCCGCGAGCGCCAGTGCGCCGGCCTCGCCGATTCCGGTGCCGCCGCCGGTGATCCACGCGATCCGTTTTCCCTTGACCATATCCCAGCGTCTCCCGTTGCCTTCGAAAGGGCGTTTTTGCTAGAGCAGCCTCGATCAGAGATGGCGACCGTGGTGATGGCGATGTCACCGGTCTTGTTCGCTGTCCCGGCCCTTTTCGTCTTCGTCGAGCATGATGTTCCGCCGGCTGGCACTGCCGGCCTGCCCATGCTCCCAGGGGAATGTTGCATGAACCAAGCCGCCAACGCCAATCTGTTCTCCCGCCTGTTCGATGGCCTCGACGATCCCAGCCGCCTGGCGATCGAGACCCATGACGGTCAGCGCATCACCTACGGCGACCTGATCGCGCGGGCAGGGCAGATGGCGAATGTGCTGGCGGCTCGCGGCGTCAAGCCGGGCGACCGGGTCGCGGCGCAGACCGAGAAGTCGGTGTCCGGCCTCGTGCTCTATCTCGCCACGGTCCGTGCAGGCGGCGTCTATCTGCCGCTCAACACCGCCTATACGCTCAACGAGCTCGACTATTTCATCGGCGACGCCGAGCCGACCGTCGTCGTCTGCGATCCGGCAAAGGCCGGGGGCATCGGCGCGCTGGCGGCCAAGGTCGGCGCCAAGGTGGAAACGCTCGATGCGTCGGGCAGGGGCTCGCTGACCGAGGCGGCCGACAAGGCCGACAAGGCGTTCACCACCGTGCCACGCGGCGCCGATGATCTCGCCGCCATTCTCTATACGTCGGGCACCACCGGCCGCTCCAAGGGCGCGATGCTGTCTCACGACAATCTCGCCTCGAACTCGCTGACCCTGATCGACTACTGGCGCTTCACCAAGGACGACGTGCTGATCCACGCGCTGCCGATCTATCACACCCATGGTCTGTTCGTGGCCAGCAACGTCACGCTGTTTGCGCGGGCGTCGATGATCTTCCTGCCCAAGCTCGATCCGGATCTGATCATCGACCTGATGGCGCGCGCCACCGTGCTGATGGGTGTGCCGACGTTCTACACCCGGCTGTTGCAGAACCCGCGGCTGTCGAAGGAGACGACCAGCCACATGCGGCTGTTCATTTCCGGCTCGGCGCCGCTGCTCGCCGATACCCATCGCGAATGGTTCGCGCGGACCGGCCATGCCGTCCTCGAGCGCTACGGCATGACCGAGACCAACATGAACACGTCGAATCCTTACGAGGGCGAGCGCGTGCCCGGCGCGGTCGGCTTCCCGCTGCCCGGAGTCTCGGTGCGCGTCACCGATCCCGAGACGGCCAAGGAGCTCGCGCGCGACGAGATCGGCATGATCGAGGTGAAGGGCCCGAACGTGTTCAAGGGCTATTGGCGGATGCCTGAGAAGACCAAGTCGGAATTCCGCGACGATGGCTTCTTCATCACCGGCGATCTCGGCAAGATCGACAAGCAGGGCTACGTCCACATCGTCGGCCGCGGCAAGGACCTCGTGATCTCCGGCGGCTTCAACGTCTATCCGAAGGAGATCGAGAGCGAGATCGACGCGATGCCGGGCGTGGTCGAGTCCGCCGTCATCGGTGTGCCGCATCCCGATTTCGGCGAAGGTGTCACGGCGGTCGTGGTGCGCCATCCGGGGGCCGATGTCAGCGAGGCCGGCGTGCTCAAGGGTCTCGACGGCCGACTGGCGAAATTCAAGATGCCCAAGCGCGTGTTCGTGGTCGACGAGCTGCCGCGCAATGCGATGAGCAAGGTGCAGAAGAACGTGCTGCGTGATCAGTACAAGGACATCTATACGAAGTGACGGCGGCCTAGCGCCGTCGTCCGATCGCGAGGCCGGCGAGCGCGGCCAGCGGCGGCGCGGCGCAGATCAGCACGAATTCGAGCACGGCGAGCGAGGCAATCTCATGCTGGATGGCCAGCGCGAGACAGGCGGCGAACAGGCCGGCGGCGGTGAAGCCGAGCACGCAGGTCAGGGGCTCCTCGACGGGCTCGTGCGACGACACCTTGCGCGCCGGCAGTGCCGCCGGGCGTTCGGTGGTTGTCGGTCGGACCGTCGGCAGCGGCATCGAGGCTCCCTGCACCGCGTCTGTTGCACCTCGCCTGAGACTAGGCCGCTTCGCCGGGCGGCGACATGCGGCAAAATCGACCGGCGGAGGGGCCCCGTGTGGGCGAGGAACGCGGGAGATCGAGGGAGATTTGCTGCAGCGCAGGCGGTCGCAACGCAGGTTGTTGCTCCGCGAATCGCTCCGGGCAGGTTTGCAGAATCATCAGATGGCGCTGGCGCTTGCCGCGAAACCGGCTTGCTCAGGACCGTAGCTAAGCGGTGAATCAACGCTCGACAGTCGGCGCTATTTGACAGTCTCGCCGCGTTGGTCGTGGCCTTGGTGAGGAGTTAGGAATGAATAATAGTTCGCCGCATCCGGGCGCGATCGGTTTCTGGTATACCACGACGGCCATTGATCCTTTTGCGATCGGTCGCCTAGGACTGAATCCTTGTTCGGATTTGGGCGATTTGTCCGTTGCAACACCTGTTCCTTCTCCGTAAATAAAGCCCGCCTGCCGATCCACACGGCCGCAAGCCCCCCGCGTTCACGGCCCACAAGAAATCATCAAAGCAACCAATGACAGCCAGGATCGAACGACCGCTTTCGCCGCATCTGCAAACCTACCGCTGGACGCTGACGATGATTCTCTCGATCGTCCATCGCGCCACCGGGGTTGCATTATATTTCGGGACGCTGCTGCTGGCCTGGTGGTTGATCGCCGCCGCGTCCGGTCCCAGCGCCTACTCCTACGTCCAGGGCTTCATGGGCAGCTTCCTCGGCCGCCTGATCGTGTTCGGCTACACCTGGGCGCTGCTGCACCACCTGCTGTCCGGCATCCGCCACTTCGTCTGGGACCTCGGCTACGGCTTCAAGGCCAATGAGCGCGAGGCGCTCACCTGGGGCGCCCTGATCGGCGGCATCACCTTGACCGTCCTGGTGTGGATCGTGGCTTACGCAGTGGGAGGCGGCCGATGAGCAACGCACACGCGAAATCGATGCGCACCCCGCTCGGCCGGGTCCGCAACCTCGGCGCAGCGCATTCCGGCACCGGCGACTTCTGGCGCCAGCGGCTCACCGCCGTCGCCATGACCCTGCTGATCGTGCCGGTCGTCGTGGTCGTGATCATGCTGCTCGGCCGCAACCAGGCCGGCGCGGCGCAGATCCTCGGCTCGATTCCGATTGCGGTGATCATGCTGCTGTTCGTGATCGCGAGCTGCTGGCACATGAAGATCGGCATGCAGGTCGTGATCGAGGACTACGTGCACAGCGAGCCGCTCAAGCTCGTCGCGATCATGGCCAACAACTTCTTCGCGGTGACCGTGGCGCTCGCCTCGATCTACGCCCTCATCAAACTGTCCACTGGAGTCTAGCCTATGGCCGGCGGAGCAAATGGCAGCGCGAATGGCGCGCCCGCGACGAACGGAAAAGCCTATCCGATCGAGGACCACACCTATGACGTCGTCGTGGTCGGCGCCGGTGGCGCGGGCCTGCGCGCCGTCGTCGGCTGCAGCGAGGCGGGCCTGCGCACCGCCTGCATCACCAAGGTGTTCCCGACCCGCTCGCATACGGTGGCGGCGCAGGGCGGCATCTCGGCCTCGCTCGGCAACATGCACCAGGACGACTGGCGCTGGCACATGTACGACACCGTCAAGGGGTCGGATTGGCTCGGCGACCAGGACGCGATCGAATACATGGTGCGCAACGCGCCCGACGCCGTCTACGAGCTCGAGCATTGGGGCGTGCCGTTCTCGCGCACTGAGGACGGCAAGATCTACCAGCGGCCGTTCGGCGGCATGACCCTGGACTACGGCAAGGGCCAGGCGCAGCGCACCTGCGCCGCCGCCGACCGCACCGGCCACGCGATGCTGCACACGATGTACGGCCAATCTCTGCGGCATGCGGCCGAGTTCTTCATCGAGTTCTTCGCCATCGACCTGATCATGGACGACCAGGGCGTCTGCCGTGGCGTCATCGCGCTGAAGCTCGACGACGGCACGTTGCACCGCTTCCGCGCCCAGACCACCATCCTCGCGACCGGCGGCTATGGCCGCGCCTATGCCTCCTGCACCTCGGCGCATACCTGCACCGGCGACGGCGGCGGCATGGCGCTGCGCGCCGGCCTGCCGCTGCAGGACATGGAGTTCGTGCAGTTCCACCCGACCGGCATCTACGGCTCCGGCTGTCTGGTGACCGAAGGCGCGCGCGGCGAAGGCGGCTATCTCGTCAACGCCGAGGGCGAGCGCTTCATGGAGCGCTACGCGCCGTCCGCCAAGGACCTCGCCTCGCGCGACGTCGTCTCCCGCGCGATGACCATCGAGATCCGCGAAGGCCGCGGCGTCGGCCGGAAGAAGGACCACATCTTCCTGCATCTCGACCATCTCGACCCGAAGGTGCTGGCCGAGCGTCTGCCCGGCATCTCCGAATCGGCCAAGATCTTCGCCAATGTCGACGTGACGCGCGAGCCGATCCCGATCGTGCCGACCGTGCACTACAACATGGGCGGCATCCCGACCAACTATCACGCCGAGGTGCTGACCAAGAAGGATGGCGACGACAACGCGATCGTCCCCGGCCTGATGGCGGTGGGCGAGGCGGCCTGCGTGTCCGTGCACGGCGCCAACCGGCTCGGCTCGAACTCGCTGATCGACCTCGTGGTGTTCGGCCGCGCCGCCGCGCTGCGGCTGGCCGAGAAGCTGACGCCGAACGGCAAGCAGCCGGATCTGCCAAAGGACTCCGCCGACAAGGCGCTGAGCCGGCTCGATCATTATCGCTACGCCTCCGGCGGCACGCCGACCGCGAAGCTGCGCGAGAGCATGCAGAACGTGATGCAGACCAACTGTGCCGTGTTCCGCACCGGCGAGGTGCTGCAGGAAGGCCATAACCTGATCCACAAGGTGTATGGCGGCATCGGCGACATCGCGGTGTCCGACCGATCGCTGGTGTGGAATTCCGACCTGATCGAGACGCTCGAGTTCGACAATCTGATCGCGCAGGCAGTCGTGACGATGGACTCGGCCGTCAATCGCACCGAGAGCCGCGGCGCCCATGCGCGCGAGGACTTCCCGGATCGCGACGACAAGGACTGGATGAAGCACACGCTGGCGTGGATCGACAGCAAGGACGGCAAAACCACGATCGATTACCGCCCGGTGCACAACTACACCATGACCAACGACGTGCAGTACATCCCGCCGAAGGCGCGGGTGTACTGATCGCGTGTGACCTGAGCCCGTCCGTCAAACCCAAGAAGGCCTTCCGAAATGGCTGAGTTCGCACTTCCGAAGAATTCTCAGATCACCGGCGGCAAGACCTGGCCCAAGCCGGCCGGCGCCACCGAGGTCCGCGAGTTCAAGGTCTATCGCTGGAATCCGGACGACGGCAAGAATCCGAGCGTCGATACCTTCTACGTCGACGTCAACGATTGCGGCCCGATGGTGCTGGACGGGCTGATCTGGATCAAGAACCACATCGATCCGTCGCTCACCTTCCGCCGCTCCTGCCGCGAGGGCGTGTGCGGCTCCTGCGCGATGAATATCGACGGCCAGAACACGCTGGCCTGCACCAAGTCGATGCACGACGTGAAGGACGGCGCGGTCAAGATCAATCCGCTGCCGCATCAGCCTGTCGTGAAGGACCTGGTGCCGGACCTCACCAATTTCTACGCGCAATACGCCTCGATCGAGCCGTGGCTGAAGACGACCTCGCCGACGCCGCAGAAGGAATGGCGGCAGAGCCACGAGGATCGCGAGAAGCTCGACGGCCTTTACGAGTGCATCCTGTGCGCCTGCTGCTCGACCTCGTGCCCGAGCTACTGGTGGAACAGCGAGCGCTATCTCGGACCCGCCGCTCTGCTGCAGGCGACGCGCTGGGTCAAGGACAGCCGGGACGAAGCCACCGGCGAGCGGCTCGACAATCTCGAGGACCCGTTCCGGCTGTACCGCTGCCACACCATCATGAACTGCGCCAAGGCCTGCCCGAAGGGGCTCAACCCCGCCGAGGCGATCGCGGAACTCAAGTTCAAGCTGGTCGAGCGGCAGATCTAGCCTGACGGGCGGCTTTCGATCTCACCTTCCGCGCCCGATACCGGTGCAAGTTTCGGGCGCGGCTAGTTTGTAGCTGCCGTCGATTGCGTTAAGCTCGTGGCCCTTTGAAGCCGGAGCGACCGTGCAGACCGCACAACGCAAATCGATGACGATGCTGCGCTGGATGATGGTCGCGTCCCTCGCGCTTCCCGTCGCGCTGTTCGTGATCACGGCCTACGTATCCCACGGCACGACGTATGAGGAGGCCGATCGCGAGATCCGCCGCTCGCTCGAAATCGTCCACGAGCACGCGCTGAAGGTGTTCGAGACGATCGAGCGCAGCCTCTCGGAGATCGACGAGGTCGTCCGCGATCTGTCGGATGCCGACATCAAGGCGCGCGAGCAGGTGCTGCATGCCCGGTTGCGACAATTGTCGGACGCGCTGCCGCAGATGAAGTCCGCCTGGGTGTTCGACGCCAATGGCCGGCCGCTGGTCAACAGCATGATCTATCCGGCGCCGGACATGACGTTCCTCGACCGCGACTACTTCAGCGCCCACGTCAAGGACAGCATCGGCACCTTCATCGGCGCGCAGTTGACGCCGCGGCCGCCCTATCAAGGCGCGCCGTTCTTCAGCATCAGCCGCCGCCGCCAGAGCGACGACGGCAGCTTCACCGGTATCATCCAGGCCTCGGTGCTTCCGGATTATTTCGAGCACTTCTATGCCCGGATCGGCCGGGCGCCCGGCAGCTACTTCGCGCTGCGCCGCTTCGATGGTCTCGTTCTGGCGCGCTTCCCGGCCGGCGGGCGAAGCGCGGCTGCGGGGCCCAGCGACATCGCCGCCCGGGCCGCAGATACGGAGCAGCTCGTCACCGAGATCTCGCCGGTCGATGGCGTCGAGCGTCTCGTCGGGTATCAGCGGCTCGGCGGCTATCCCGTCTACGTCTCGGCAGGGCTTGCGACGTCGACCATCCGCAACCGCTGGCTCGGCACGATCGGCCGGCATCTCATCTTCGGCATCCCGGCAACCGCGCTGCTCATCGTCTTCCTGGCCCTTGCCCAGCGGCGAACCGAGCGCCTGCATGTCGAGGCCGCCCGCCGCCTCGAGGCCGAGGATGCGCTCAAGCACGGTCAGCGCATGGAGGCGCTCGGACAATTGACCGGCGGCGTTGCGCACGACTTCAACAATCTGCTGACCGTGATCCGGGCCTCAGCCGACCTGTTGCGCCGGCCGAATCTGGCTGATGAACGGCGGCAGCGCTATATCGACGCGATCTCGGATACGGTGGCGCGCGCATCGAAGCTCACGTCGCAGCTCCTCGCGTTCGCCCGTCGCCAGACGCTGAAGCCGGAGGTCTTCGACATCTGCCGCAGCGTCGTCACCCTGCGCGACATGACCAAGACCCTGGTCGGGTCACGCGTCGAGGTCGCGGTCTCCGTTCCCGACGAGCCGTGCTACGTCAATTCCGACGCTGGCCAGTTCGAGACGGCACTGATCAACCTGGCCGTCAATGCCCGCGATGCGATGGCCGGCCAGGGACGTCTCAGCATCACCGTCGCCCCTGCAGCGGCGCTGCCGACGCCGGCGGCGCCGCACGACCGTCCGCCGCTGGGCTATGTCGCCATCACCGTCCAGGACACCGGCGTCGGCATCCCGTCGGAGCATTTCGGACGCATCTTCGAGCCGTTCTTCACGACCAAGACCATCGGCCAGGGCACCGGCCTCGGTCTCTCGCAGGTCTTCGGCTTCGCGAAGCAGTCCGGCGGCGAAATCGGGGTCATGAGCCAGCCGGGCCGCGGCGCGACGTTCACGCTCTATCTGCCGCGCGTCGCTCCAGCCCAGGTGCAGCGCGGCGAGGACGGCAGCCATGCGGAGCCGATCGACGGTCGAGGCATGTCGGTGCTGGTGGTCGAGGACAACATCGACGTCGGCAGGTCGGCGACCGAAGCGCTGGCCGAGCTCGGCTATCGGACCACGCTGGTCGACAACGCCAGAGACGCGCTGGAGGAGCTGATCAGCGGCACCAGCCGGTTCGACGTCGTCTTCACCGATGTCGTGATGCCCGGCATGACTGGGCTGGAACTTGCCGAGGAAATCAGGCGGCTCGAGCTCAACGTGCCGGTCGTGCTCGCGAGTGGCTACAGCCATGTGCTGGCGCAGCAGGGCACGCATGGCTTCGAGCTGCTGCGCAAACCCTATTCGATCGAGGAATTGTCGCGCGTGCTGAACAAGGTCGTTCCGGTGCCGCTGTATCGCGCCCCACCAATGGCGCCGAACACGCAGGTGCCCTGAAACCGGCGCGCAACGCGCGGGAACCAGGCCGGGAACCTTCTGTTCGCACTGCTGTTATCGCGCGATGGGACAGGTTCAGGACACCGCGCGGCCGCCGGCACAGGCGCCCGAGAAGGCGCCGATCATCGAGATCGCGGCCGAGAATGGCGCCCAGGTTGAGCCGCCGCCGCCCGAACTGGTGGAGCCTGATCCGGAGCTGTCGCCCGAAGAGGCAGAGCAGCTGCGCAAGCGCTATCTGCTGACGCGGTTCTGGATCAGCGCCCGCGGTTATTGGGGTCAGAGCGGCGACCGTCTGGCGTGGGCATTCACGATCGGGCTGCTGTTCCTGATCGTTGCGACTGTCGGATTTCAGTACGGCATCAACGTCTGGAATCGGTCGATCTTCGATGCGATCGAGAAACGCGATTCGGCGACGGTCTTTCATCTCACCGCGATCTTCTTCCCGCTCGCGATCGGCAGCGTCATACTCGGGGTCGCCCAGGTCTATGCGCGCATGTCGATCCAGCGGCGCTGGCGCGCCTGGCTGACCAACAGCGTCGTCACCCGCTGGCTGGCCAGCGGGCGCTACTATCAGCTCAATCTCGTCAGCGGCGACCACAAGAATCCGGAATACCGGATCGCCGAGGACCTGCGCATCGCGACCGATTCGCCGGTCGACTTCATCGCCGGCGTGACCTCGGCGCTGCTGTCGGCTGCGACCTTCATCGTCGTGCTCTGGACCATCGGCGGCGCGCTGACGCTGCATCTCGGCGCCACTGAGATCACCATTCCCGGTTTTCTGGTCATTGCCGCGATCGCCTACGCCGCCATCGCCTCGGGCTCGATCATGACGATCGGCCGCCGCTTCGTGCAGGTCTCCGAGGACAAGAACCAGGCCGAGGCCGATTTCCGCTACACCCTGACCCGCGTCCGCGAAAACGGCGAGAGCATCGCCCTGCTCGGCGGCGAGACCGAAGAGCGCGCCGGCATCGACCGGACGTTCGGTAACGTGCTGCAGCAATGGGCGCGGCTCGCCGGCCAGCACATGCGCACCACCCTGGTGTCGCAGGGCTCCAGCCTCATCGCCCCTGTCGTGCCGCTGCTGCTGTGCGCGCCGAAATTCCTCGACGGCAGCATGACGCTCGGGCAGGTGATGCAGGCGGCGAGCGCGTTCACGATCGTGCAGACCGCGTTCGGCTGGCTGGTCGACAACTATCCGCGGCTCGCGGATTGGAATGCCTGTGCCCGCCGCATCGCCTCGCTGATGATGTCGCTCGATGCGCTGGAACGTGCCGAGAGAGGCGACGGCATCGGCCGCATCAAGCGCGGCGAGACCACCGGCGACGCGATGCTCAGTCTGAATGATCTGCAGGTGACGCTCGACGACGGCACCGCGGTGGTCGGCGAGACCGAGGTCGTGGTCGATCCCGGCGAGCGCCTGCTCGTCGCGGGCGAATCCGGCACCGGCAAGAGCACGCTCGTGCGCGCCATCGCCGGGCTGTGGCCGTGGGGCGGCGGCAGCATCAACTTCCACCCCGACCGCAAGCTGTTCATGCTGCCGCAGCGACCCTACGTGCCATCGGGCACCCTGCGCCGGGCCGTCGCCTATCCCGGGGCTGCCGAGGATTGGAGCGTGGCGCAGGTCGGCGAAGCCCTGCACAAGGTCGGTCTCGACCATCTCAAGGACAAGATCGAGGAGGACGCGCCCTGGGATCAGACGCTCTCCGGCGGCGAGAAGCAGCGTCTCGCCTTCGCGCGCCTGCTGCTCCACAGCCCCGACATCGTCGTGCTCGATGAAGCCACCTCCGCGCTCGACGAGAAGAGCCAGGACAAGATGATGGAGATGGTGACGAGCGAGCTGCCGAAGGCGACCATCGTCAGCGTGGCGCATCGGGCGGAGCTCGAGGCCTTCCACAGCCGCAAGATCGTGCTCGAACGGCGCAAGGGCGGCGCCAAGCTCGTCAGCGACATCGATCTCATTCCGCGCAAGGGGAAGCGCCGCCTCATCGGCCGCTTCCTGCGTCAGCGCAAGGCGGCCTGAACGGCTCGGGCGTTGCCTCAGCGCGGTCCTGGAGACGACACAATGCGGCCACGCCGCCTGCATTGGAGATCGCGGCGAAACCAGCTATCACACGTCGCCCTCAGCCCAGGACGCGACCTTGACGCCCGACAACGATCCTTCTCCGCCCCCCTTTGGTGCCTTCGCTCCGAATGCCGCCCAGGCGCTGGTGATCCGCATGGCGCACGGCTCCGGGCTGAAGCGCGGCGCGTTCCGGCCGATGTTGACGCGTGTCGTCAACATGCTCGGAGCAGGCCCTGTCGACGTCGGCTATCAGGGCGCCAATTTCCGCTTCTACCATCAGGTCAGTGCGACCGAGCGCGGTGCACTGTTCAATCCCGACTACAATCGCGAGGAGCTGGATTTCCTGCGCAGCCACGTTCCGCCGGGCGGCGTGGTGGTGGATGTCGGCGCCAATGTCGGAACGTTCGCCTTGCCGCTTGCCCGTCACGTCGGGCCTGATGGCCTCGTGATCGCAGTGGAGCCGCATCCGGTCACGCATGCGCGGCTGAGCTTCAACCGTGCTGCGTCCGCGCTGCCCCAGGTCAGGCTGCTCGCGGTGGCAGCGGGTGAGAGCGATGGCGAGGTGATGATCGAGACCGATGGGGACAATCTCGGCGCCAGTCACATCGTGACCGGCGAGGCCGGAGCGGAAGCGTTCAAGGTGCCGTCGTTGCGGCTGCAGACCATTCTCGCACAGGCCGGAGCGACCAGGGTTGATGCGCTGAAGATCGACGTGGAAGGTTTTGAGGACCGCGTGCTGACCGGCTTCTTCCGTGACGCGCCTGCCGCGTTATGGCCGCGTGCCGTCGTCATCGAACACCTGTCACGCGACGAATGGCAGAACGATTGTCTCGCCGACATGCTCGGTCGCGGTTACCGTGAGAGCGGCCGCACGCGCAGCAATACGCTGCTGCTGCGCGGCTGAATGGCGTTCGCTTTCCCCGGGCGCGTCCGGAACATCGGCGCCCCACGCGGCGTTGTCGCCCCTGACATTGAGGAGCCGACCATGAGCAATGACGACGCGCGCGACCAGGACCGCGTTTGGGACCTGATGAAGAAGATCGGCTTTGCGATGCTGGTCACCCGCGACGGTGACAGGCTGCGGGCACGGCCGATGAGCGCGTATCTCGCGCGCGGCGAGAACATGATCTATTTTCTCACTGACGCGCGGCATCACAAGGACGAGGAGATCGCGCGATCGCCGCAGGTCAATCTGTCGTTCGCGGACGCCGGCAACCAGAAGTACGTGTCGCTCACGGGTACGGCGGCCATTTCCAACGATCGCGGCAAGATCCGGGAGCTGTTCTCGACGCCGGCCAAGGCCTGGTGGGACAGCGCCGAGGATCCGAACATCCGCCTCTTGAAGATCACGCCCGACGACGCCGAATTCTGGGATTCGCCCGGCACGGTCGTGAGCTACGTCAAGATGGCGGCGGCCGCGGTGACAGGCACGCGTCCCGACCTCGGCGACAATCGAAAGGTCGCGATGTGATGCCGATCGAACCGCCAGAGATTCCGCCGGCGACGCCGGGCCGCCCGGTCGAACCGCCGCCGGAGGATCCCGTCGGCAATCCGCAGCCCGACATTCCGCCGCCGGTCTACGAACCCGATGCGCCGGCGCCGCCGCGCGAGCTGCCAGGGCAGACGCCGGACGAAATCCCCGGCCGGGGGCCGCTCGGTCCCACCACACCGAATCCGGCCACGGATTGACCGCGATTGGACGGTCATGATGATCGCCCGCCAGGGGCTTGGTCGCGGGCCTGTCCCGCAGCCCTGCGGCTGCGCCAAGCCCTTGAAAATCAAGGCTGAATGAAACCTGAATGGCGGCCCTGCGGGGGTGGCTTCGCGTCGAAATAAATCCCCCTGCGGATTTGAACTGCGCCACAATCCGGCCTAACGCATACTTGTTGATCTCTCCGTGCTTGAAAAAGATCGTTCCGGGAAAACAAGACACATGAGCAAACTTCGCGTCCTGCTGCTGGCGACGACTGCGCTGTCGGCGATGCAACTAATGAGCTCCGGCTCCCATGCGCAGGGGGCGCCGATGATCGTCGCCCAAGGCCCGGGCGGCGGCGAAGTCGGTCCAGACGGCCGGCCGAAACAGCAGCCGCAGGGGCAGCCGCAGCGACCTGGCCCAGGCGCGCCGCCACCTCATCAGGCTGCGCCTCCGCCGCCTCCCGCGCCGCCGCCGGCCGCTGCTCCACGCCCAGCGCCTCCACCGCCCGCGCCGCCACCGGCAGCGGCCCCGCGTCCCGCACCCCCTCCACCACCGCCTGCTCCGCCGCGGGCCGAGCCGCCGCGTCCGGCGCCCCCACCGCCCCCTCCGCCACGGGCCGAGCCACCACGTCCGGCTGCTCCGCCGCCGCCGCGGGCTGAGCCGCCACATTCGGCACCGCCGCCTCCACGGGCTGAGCCGCCTGCACCTCCGCCGGCGCGTCCAGCGCCACCTGTTGCGGCTCCGCCGGTGCATACGCCGCCGCCTCCAGCGCCTCCGCCGGGGCCGCCGCGTGAGCCGGCACGTCCTGCGACTCCGCCTGCGCCCCCGCCGACGGCTGCTCCCGCGCGTCCAACGCCGCCCACGCCGCCCGTGGCCACGCCCGCCCCGCCACCTCCGCCGAGTCCGGCACCGAACCTGCGGCCGGGAACGCCGCCGTCAGCCGTGACACCCCCGCCTTCGTCGCCAGCGGCCGGGAACGCGTCGCCGCCTGCGCACTCGCCGGC
This sequence comes from Bradyrhizobium sp. HKCCYLRH3097, assembly GCF_051167875.1. Lineage (NCBI taxonomy): Bacteria > Pseudomonadati > Pseudomonadota > Alphaproteobacteria > Hyphomicrobiales > Nitrobacteraceae > Bradyrhizobium > Bradyrhizobium sp. HKCCYLRH3097. The sequence goes on along the minus strand of NZ_JBNPTX010000001.1, from coordinate 168,451 downwards.
TCCGTCCGCGGCGCCGTCTCCGCAGCCGACGCCGGCTCCGACTCCTCCGGTTGGCCCCGGGCAGCGGCCGCCGACACAGCCAGGTGCCGGCGTCCCGCCGCCTGGTGCTCCCCAGGGAGCACCCCCGCCACGCGGCGCGCCGACGCCGCCGGCCGGAACCGTCGCGCCTGCTCCGGGAACTCCGCCGGCGCCACCCGCGCCTCCGGCCACCCAGACGCCGTCGCAGCAAGGCACGCCGCCCGCAGCCGGGAGCCCGCCCGGCGGACGTCCGGGGACGCCCCCAGGAGCCCCGGGTGGTCCGCCTCCGGCGGCAGGTCCTGGTGCTGCCGGACCCGGTCCGGGACCCGCCGGCGCGCCGCAGGCCGGTCCTGGCGCTGTGCCGCCCGCCGGCCCCCCGGCCATGTCCAATCGGCCGCCGCCGCAGGTCACTGCGCCCATCCCGGCGCCGCCGCCGCCGACGGCACAGCAGCTCACGCCGATCGCGCCCGGCGCGCCGTTGGCGGGGCCGCAGCGGCTGGACGATTTCCGCGGCCAGCGCCGCGAGGTCCAGGAGGGCGGTCGCACGCTGATCTACGAGCCGGGCCGCGTCATCGTGCGCGATCCGAGCGGTCAGGAGTTCGTGCGTCATGACGAGCTTGAGCGCTTCCGCTACGGCGCGCGGGACATCCGCGTCCAGCAGGAGCGGGGAGAGACGCGCACGGTGGTGATCCGTCCCGACGGTAGCCAGATCGTCACGATCACCGCGCCGGACGGCCGGCTGCTGCGCCGCATCCGCCGCGACATCGGTGGCCGCGAGATCATCATCATCGACAACACCTACCGCGATCCCCAGGCGGTCGGCGGCTTCTACGTCGACCTGCCGCCGCCGGAGATCCGCATCCCCTACAACCGCTACATCGTCGACGCGGATGAGGCCGAGCCGGATGTCATCTACGACACGCTGATCGCGCCGCCGGTGGAACGCGTCCAGCGCCGCTACTCGCTCGACGAGGTCCGCTACTCCCCATCGGTGCGACAGCTGATGCCGTCGATCGATCTCAACACGATTACCTTCGAGACCGGATCGTGGGAGATCAGTCCCGACCAGGTGGCGAAGCTGCAGGTCATCGCCGACGGCCTCAACCAGGCGATCCAGCGCAACCCGCGCGAGGTCTTCCTGATCGAGGGCCACACCGACGCGGTCGGCAACGACACCGACAATCTGTCGCTCTCGGATCGCCGCGCCGAGTCGGCCGCCACCTTGCTCACGCAGCAGTTCGGCGTGCCCGCCGAGAACCTGACCTCGCAGGGTTACGGCGCGCAGTACCTGAAGGAGCAGACGCAGGGGCCGAGCCGCATCAACCGCCGCGTCACGGTCCGCCGCATCACGCCGCTGCTCAATGGCGGCCAGGCCGCCCTGCCGCCGCCACCTCCGGGCGTCGCGCCGCCGCGGTGAGACGCGACTGAGCGAAAATGAAAATGGCCGGGAGCGATCCCGGCCATTTTTTGTTGGTGGCAATCTGTCGCGGCCAACTCGATCTCGTGCCCGCGAACGCGGGGACCCATACTCGCAGGATCGAGTTTTGCGCGAGCTGCAGGGACGACACCGGCGAATGCGGGTGCGCGTCTCGCCCAGAGACCTCGCTTCAGCCCTTGTCGTGGCCGAGCTGGAAGATCTGAGCGCCGTCCGCGCCCGACAGCAGCCCCGTGTCCGAATAGAGCTTCAGCTTGGAGCGGGTGTCGGTGATGTCGAGATTGCGCATCGTCAGCTGGCCGATGCGGTCGGCAGGCGTGAACGCGGCGTCCTCGACCTTCTCCATGCTCAGCCGCTCCGGCTGGTAGGTCAGATTGGGGCTCTCGGTGTTGAGGATCGAGTAGTCGTTGCCGCGGCGCAGCTCCAGGGTCACCTCACCGGTGACGGCGCGCGCCACCCAGCGCTGCGCGGTCTCGCGCAGCATCAGCGCCTGCGAATCGAACCACCGGCCCTGATAGAGCAGGCGACCGAGGCGCATGCCGCTGATGCGGTACTGCTCGATCGTATCCTCGTTGTGGATGCCAGTGACGAGCCGCTCATAGGCGATGTGCAGCAGCGCCATGCCCGGCGCCTCGTAGATGCCGCGGCTCTTGGCCTCGATGATGCGGTTCTCGATCTGGTCGCTCATGCCGAGACCATGACGGCCGCCGATCGCGTTGGCCTCCAGGAACAGCGCCACGGGATCGCTGAAGCTCTGGCCGTTCAGCGCGACCGGCTGACCCTCCTCGAAGCGGACCACGACGGTCTCCGGCTTCACGGAGCAATCCTCGCGCCAGAACGGCACGCCCATGATCGGATTGACGATGCGGATGCCGCTGCTCAGGCTCTCGAGATCCTTGGCCTCGTGGGTGGCGCCGAGCAGATTGCTGTCGGTCGAATACGCCTTCTCGGCGCTCATCTTGTAGTCGAAGCCGTTGGCCGTGAGGAAGGCCGACATCTCGGCGCGGCCGCCGAGCTCGTCGATGAACTGCTGGTCGAGCCAGGGCTTGTAGATCTTGAGGCTCGGATTGGTCAGCAGGCCGTAGCGGTAGAAGCGCTCGATGTCGTTGCCCTTGTAGGTCGAGCCGTCGCCCCAGATGTTGACGCCATCCTCCTTCATCGCGGCGACCAGCATGGTGCCGGTGACGGCGCGGCCGAGCGGGGTGGTGTTGAAATAGGTGATGCCGCCGGTCGAGATGTGGAAGGCGCCCGACTGAATCGCGGCGATGCCCTCATGCACCAGCTGAGTGCGGCAATCCACGAGGCGCGCCTTCTCGGCCCCGAAGCTCACCGCCTTGCGCGGGATCTCGTCGTAGTCGGACTCGTCAGGTTGCCCGAGATTTGCCGTGTAGGCAAAGCAACGCGCGCCCTTCTGCTTCATCCAAAGCAGCGCGGCGCTGGTGTCGAGACCGCCGGAAAAGGCGATGCCGACCTTCTCGCCCTTGGGCAGGCTTTTCAGGATCGTGGTCATGGGAGAGTCCAACCGTGTTTGTGGCTGCGCCGTTCAGAAATTCGGGCGCGAATAACAGATTTTGCGTTGCTGGGCACGCCTTTAATGGCGACTGAGGGTGACCGGCCCGCGCTCAGGCTGCGGGGCTGGTATCCGCGGTACGGCGGCCGAACAGCCGGCGCATCAGGCGGAAGCCCGGCCAGGCGAAGCGGGTCAGGGCGGCGTCGATGCCGGCGTCGGTGAGGCGGGTGGACGGCCAGCGGTAGATGTAGCCGTGCAGCAGCCAGATCACGATGAAGGTGACGAGGCCGGCCGCGGCGATGTCGGTGAAGAAATGTCCGCCAAACGCCATCCGCAACACCGAGGTGGCGATGCCGAACAGGACGGCGGCGCCGTAGGCGACGGGCCGGATCGCGGGCGGCGTCAGCGCGGCCGGCGCCAGGGTCCAGAATGCGGTGGCTCCCTCTCCGGAGAAGAACGAGCAGTTGCGGCCGCAGCCGCCGCGCGGATCCCACCACGGCACGAACTGCATGTCGCCGCCGAACTCGGCCACCACAACCGGGCGCGGCCGGCCCCAATAGGATTTGAAGGTGAAGTTGGTGAGCACGCCGGCCGAGAGCGACAAGGTCAGCAGCAGGAACGCCATGGTGCGGCCCTTCACCAGCAGCGGCCGGTCGGGACGGACGAGCTTCGAGACCAGCGCAACGATGGACGGCAGCGCGATGCCCCAGGCGACCCACATCGCGGCATCGCGCGCGAACGCAGCATAGCCGTCGAGCTTCACGGGGAAGCTGTGCGTGCGCGGATCGTAGAACAGCGCGGCCAGCTTGAGGTCGAGCTCGGGATAGACGCCGAACAGCACGCCGATGACGAGCGCGAGCGACAATGCGATGAAGAGGCCGGTCCGGTTCATGGCGCGCGGTTTAGCGAAAGCGGATGGCGATGGAAAGGCTGGCGGCTCAACGTGGCGATCCCAACGGCAATGGCGGTGGTGGCGGCAGGCGCGGCGACGGCTCGCGCCAGCAGCCGGCGTTGCGGCCGGCAATCAGCCAATAGACCAGTCCGCCGACGATGCCGGCCCCGGTCAGGATCTCGAGATGGCGACGCACGATGCCCTCGAACCGGAAGGTCTCGGGATCGAACGGGACCAGGCCGAGATAGCAGGCTGCGCCGACCACGCCGCCGCCGATCGCGTAGGCGAGCACGCTGCGGATCGAGAAAGCCTCGGTGATCAGTGCGATCAGCAGCGCCGGGATCAGCGCGAAGCCCGACACGAAGATGAAGCCGAAGCCGATGATGACCTCGAACGCGCCCTGATCGATCGGGCCGTTGCCGAGATCGGAGAACTCCGGAAACAGGACTGCGGTCACCACGATCAGCCCCGCGAGGAAGCACGCGGCAAGAAACGCGAACGCGATCACGACGAGACGGCCGATCAGCGCCATGGCTTTAGACCCGTATTACCCAAGCGAGGCCCCGCTTTCTTCGCTCGTCATGGCCCGGCATGAGCCGGCCATCCATCTCTCGGTCGATGAATCGATGGCTGCCCGGGTCAAGCCCGGGCATGACGATCTCGTTCGGAGATGCAGGCGCGATCAATCATCAATCCGTCATCGCCATCGCGCGCAGTGCCTGACGCTCCCGCGCGGACAGCTTCTCCGTCTCCGACTTCAACTGGCCGCAGGCGGCGAGGATGTCGCGGCCGCGCGGCGTGCGCACCGGCGACGAATAGCCCGCGTTGAAGACGTATTCCGAAAACTTCTCGATCTGCTCCCAGTCCGAGCACTCATACGCCGAGCCGGGCCAGGGATTGAACGGGATCAGGTTGATCTTGGCCGGAATGCCCTTCAGCAGCTTGACCAGCAGCCGGGCGTCGTCGAGCGAATCATTGACGCCCTTGAGCATCACATATTCGAAGGTGATGCGGCGCGCGTTGGATGCGCCGGGATAGTCGCGGCAGGCCTGCAGCAGCTCGGCGATCGGATATTTGCGGTTGAGCGGCACCAGCTCGTTGCGCAGTTCGTCGCGCACGGCGTGCAGTGAGATCGCCAGCATCACGCCGATCTCCTCGCCGGCGCGCTTGATGTTCGGCACCACGCCGGAGGTCGACAGCGTGATGCGGCGGCGGGAGATGCCGATGCCCTCGTTGTCCGAGACGATCAGCAGCGCGTCGCGCACCGCGTCGAAATTGTACAGCGGCTCGCCCATTCCCATCATGACGATGTTGGTGATGAGCCGGTTGCCGAGCGGGGTCTCGCGGTCGGCCCAGTCGTTCAGCCGGTCGCGCGCCACCATGACCTGGCCGACGATTTCGCCGGCCGTCAGGTTGCGCACCAGCCGCTGCGTGCCGGTGTGGCAGAACGAACAGTTGAGCGTGCAGCCGACCTGGGAGGAGACGCAGAGCGTGCCGCGATCGGTCTCGGGGATGTAGACGCACTCCACCTCGTGCGCCTTCTGCAGATTGTCGCCGCTCGGCAGCCGCAGCAGCCATTTGCGGGTGCCGTCGTTGGAGATCTGCTCGGCCACGACCTCGGGACGGTCGACCGTGAAATGTTCGGCCAGCGCGGTGCGTGTGTCCTTCGATACCGATGTCATCTCGTCGAACGACCTGGCGCCCCGGAAATAGATCCAGTGCCACAACTGCTGCACCCGCATCTTCTGCTGGCGCTCGGGCACTCCGACCTGGCCGAGCCTTGCTGCCAGCTCCGCGCGTGACAGGCCGATCAGCGAGGGCTTCGCCGGCGGGACGTAGGTTTCGAGCGGAGTCTTTTCGAGGGGCGCAGAGGAGTCGCGCAGCCCGGCAGTCGTTGCCATGTCGATGGGCCCAAAGTGCTGCCCGGCCGCGGCGGCCGAAGGCGTTCAGCGGCCTTATATAACGATCCGGCCGACAAATGCGACCCGCCTGACGAGCGGTACCGGCGGCCGCCGTCTACCGGCGGCAATCCTGCGCGATGCGGTCGAGCGCCTGGGCGAGGCCCTTCAGTGAGAACACGTCGGTGGTCTCCGTGCCCTTGGCCGAGACGCCCTTGACCACGGCCTCGGGCGCCTTGCGCATGGCATCGACCATCCGCTCTTCCTCGGCGGCGTTCTTGATCCAAAGTCCGTCGCCCTGGGTATACATGGCATAGGAGGCTCCGCCGACCTCTACCGTGGCGTCGGATCCCGGCTTCAGCGCATAGCCGATCATGATCGAGACCTCGTTGAAGACCTTCTCGGAGGGCCGGGTCGACACGAAGGCATAGGCGGGATCGCGCGGACGGTTGGGCGGATTGGTCTTGGAGGATGTCGGCTTGGCCAGCGCGAAGCAGACCTTCTTGCCGCCGGGCATCGCGGTATAGGCGCCCCAGCCGCCGAACTGTCCGATCAGCGTCGGTTCCGCGCCGCCGATGTTGGGAACGGCCGGCTTCGATTCCGATTTCGGTGCGGCCTTCGGATGCGGAGCTGCGGCCTTTGGCGCGGCGCTCTGTGCCGCTACGAGGCTCGGAGCTCCGAACAGCAGCACGCCGCCGACCAGCGTTGTCAACAATCGCCCGAACAACATGATACGTTGAGTTCCCCCGCGACTTCGTTCCACCAATATTGTGACTGGAAAATGGCCCGGAATCGCTGACCGTGGTCGCGATGGATAGCGGCTAAATGCACCGCTTGCAAAGGCCGCAGAGCTGGATTGTCCGGTGCTCCGCGTCCCTGGCCCGGCGCCGCGCAGCTGCCGCGGCCTGATGATGATTGTGGCGCGGCGGCAAATCCGGCATGACGTTCCCAAAGCCGGACCTCGATCCGGCGGCAACGACCAAGGAGCGCCCATGAAAGCCATTCTCTGCTCGCAATTCTGTCAGCCCGACGATCTCGTCCTCACCGAGGTGCCAGATCCGGTGGCCGGTCCCGGCGAGGCCGTGATTGCGATCAAGGCGGCGGCGCTGAACTTCTTCGACATCCTGATGATCCAAGGCAAGTACCAGATCAAGCCGCCGTTCCCGTTCTCACCGGGTGCGGAGGTCGCGGGTGTCATCGAGAGCGTCGGCGATGGTGTCACCGAACTGAAGGTCGGCGACCGTGTCGTTGCCTCCTGCGGCCACAACGGCGCGCGCGAAAAGATCGCGCTGCCGGCCGCGTCGATCGTCAAGATTCCGGACAATCTCGATTTCGATCGCGCCGCCGGCATCATCATCATCTACGGCACTGCGCTGCATGCGCTGGAGGATCGTGCCAGTCCGAAACCGGGCGAGACGCTGGCCGTGCTTGGCGCCGCCGGCGGCACCGGCCTGGCGGCTTGCGAGCTGGGCAAGCTGATGGGGTTGAAGGTCATCGCCTGCGCCTCTTCGGACGAGAAGCTCGAATTTGCCAGGCAGCACGGCGCGACGCTGACGTTGAACTACGCCAAGGAGGATCTCAAGGAGGGACTGCGGCGGCTCACCGACGGCAAGGGTGCCGACATCATCTTCGATCCGGTCGGAGGCGCCTACGCCGAGGCAGCGCTGCGCTCCATCGCATGGGAGGGCCGATTCCTGGTGATCGGCTTCGCCGCCGGCGACATCCCGAAGATGCCGCTGAACCTCGCGCTGCTGAAGGGCTGTGATATCCGCGGCGTGTTCTGGGGCGCCTGGACCCGACTCAACCCCGCCAAGAACCGCGCCAACCTCGAAAAGCTCGTGCAGTGGACCGCGGAGGGCAAGCTGTCGTCGCATGTCGACCGCACCTTCCCGCTGGCTCAGACCGCCGATGCCTTGAAGGTGCTGGCCGGCCGCCAGGCGATGGGCAAGGTGATCCTGCACCCCTGAGGACGTCGCGCATGAAGGCCCCGGGGGGCTGTACTCCCCGGGATAGCCTCGCCCTGATCCGCACAACCAAACCGAGCAGAGCCCTGGCTGTTCTGCCGACGGAATGCTCGAGCCGGCCCGGCGTCGCTGTGACATCCGCGCGCTGCACGGCGGTCGCAAATTTGTTCGGCGGGCTGCCGCGCCGGCGTCACGGATTCGCAACCGGAAGCAGAAAATCCGAAAACGAGCGTTTCTTGGTTAACACAACCACGCCACATTGTGGCATGGTTAATTTGAGGCTTGGCCGTTGTTATCACGACGTTTCTGGATTTGGTGCCGTGCGATGTCGCACGTGCGTTGCCACAATCAGATCAAAATGTTTCCAGAATCATGCCGGCTCTCGTCCACTTTTAGTCGGATTCAATTAGTCAATTAGTTGTCGGCAGTGGGGTGCCTCTGGCAATCGTGACGCGTCTCGAGCTTCTGACGGGCTTGGGACCAAAAGTATGTTGCGTGAAGTTGAGATGGGGATGAAGGCCATGGCTGAGCGGACGACGCGCGGGCGTTTCAACAACAGAACTCCTTCGGAGCCTGACTTCAGGCCTTTCGCCGACGAACTCCCTCAGGAGCGCCCACCGAGCTATCGTTTCGGCCGGTCGACCCAGGATAACTATCCAAACGACGAATCGATGCCGATGTTCCTCTCTGAGTATGAGAGCGGCAACCAGATCGACAGCACGCATTTCGAGGACCAGTGGCCGGAGCGGACCCGCCGCGTCTCGGTCTCGTCCCGGATTCTTCTCGCCGTGGTGGCTGCGGCCGGCGTCGCGGTGCTCTTCGCGCTTGTCACCTCGGATGCGACGCGCGACCTGATCGCCAGTGCCAAGGCTTCCATCATCGGCGCCACGCCGGACCCGACGGCCCCGCCGCAGGCCACCAACACGCAGCTCACCGCGCGCGACATGCAGCTGAACGAGCCGGCGCGACTGCCGCCCGCCGAGCCGCCGGCTGCGGCGGCGCCGGTGCAGACGGCAGCCGTGGCCCCGACGCGTGACGACATCGCCAACGCCTACCAGACAGCGCTGCAGAATCGCAGTGTGACGCAGCCCGCGCCGGTTGCAGCACCACCGAGCTTCGCCACGGCACCGTCCGCGCCGGCCCCGAGCGCGATGGAGCCATCCTCGATCAATTCGCCGGGCGCCGGATCGGCAATCGTCGCACCCGGCCTCGGCGCCGTGACCGCCGCTCCGCCGCCCGCGCAGGTCCGCCGGCTCGATCCCGACGAACTCGCGGGCATCATGAAACGCGCCAAGAGCCTGCTGGCCGCGGGCGACATCCCGCCGGCCCGACTGCTGCTGGAGCGCGCGGCCGAGGCGCAAGAACCGGCCGCGGCGCTGATGCTTGCCCAGACCTACGATCCCCACGTGCTGGGGACGAAGGACATCCGCAACATCAATGCCGATCCGGCTGCGGCTCGCAACTGGTACCGCCGCGCCGCCCAGCTCGGCTCGGCTGAAGCGCAGCGCAGGCTCGATCAACTGCAGAACTGAACGCTCGTGACGGCAGCGATGCCGCCTCGTTTCATTTTTTTGTTTCACGCGTGATTTTCGAGTCTGTTCATGGGCGATGCCAGGCGAGACCTGGTGCTGCCCGCGTTCCGGCTCGCAAACATGTGCCAGCCTTAGATCAAGGGGGACAGATGCGACGTCTTGTTGGAGCGGCCCTGGCCGCAATGATGATTGCGTGCGGTTTCGCTGCCCACGCCGAGGAAGGCGAGTTCGACCCCGCCAAGGTGAGCGACAGCCTCAAGGCGATCTTCCAGTTCGGCTCGGTGCAGACCAAGCAGGCGCTGAACGCCAACACGGTGACGCTCATCACCGGCACCATTGGCGGCACCTATGTGCAGTTCGGCGCCGATCTGGCCTCGCTGCTCGACGACGGCAACAATCTGCGCGTCCTGCCGATCGTCGGCCGCGGCTCGGTGCAGAGCGTGGCCGACATCCTGTTCCTGCAGGGCGTCGATCTCGGCGTCGTCCGCGCCGATACGCTCGACTACCTCGAGCGCAAGGGTTTCGCCAAGGACATCAAGCGGCAGTTCACCTACGTCACCAAGCTCTACAATGAAGAGATGCAGGTGATCGCGCCGCGCGCGGTGCGCAACCTGCGTGACCTCGAGGGCCGCCGGGTCAGCGTCGACCTGCCGAATGGCGGCACCTTCGTCACGGCGCTGACGGTGTTCGAGCGGCTTGGCCTGCGCGCCAACTTCGCCTACATCGAGCAGCGCATCGCGATGGAGAAGTTGAAGCGCGGCGAGCTCGATGCCGTCATCGTGGTCGGCGGCAAGCCCTACAAGTCGGTCTCGACCTTCGTGAACGACGGCCGCTTCCATCTCGTCAACGTCGACTACGATCGACCGCTGCAGACCGACTATCTGCCGGCGACCCTGACGGCGAAGGACTACCCGAACCTGATCGCCGAGGGCGAGAAGGTCGACACGATCGCGGTGCCGGCCGTGCTCGCCGCCTATAATTGGGCGCCGAACACCGACCGCTATCGCAAGCTCGCGACCTTCGTCGACGCCTTCTTCACCAAATTCCCGGCATTCCAGAATCCGCCGTTCCATCCGAAGTGGAAGGAGGTCTCGCTGTCGGCGCCGCTGGCCGGCTGGCAGCGGCTGCCGTCCGCGAGCAAATGGCTGGAGAGCCATGCGATGGAAGGCGCACAGCGCGACCGCTTCGATGACTTCCTGAAGCAGAGCAGCGCCGGCAGGGCGATGCCGAGCGAGGCCGACCGCGAGGCGCTGTTCAAGCAGTACCAGGCCTGGGAGGCCGAGAAGACCGGCAGCGCCCGCGCCCAGGCGCGGGGCCAGCGCTGAGCTCGTAGCGTTCGACGAAGTCCCATCAGGAGAAAAGCCCCGCGGATGCGGGGCTTTTTGCTGTTCTGCCCTTCCGAGGCGCTGACTGCGGGCGCCCGGCTTGCCGGCCGGAGCCGCCGTCAGCCGATATTCTCGCCGTCCTTCGCGACGTCAGCGTTCTTGTCTGCCGCCAGCCGCGCGAGTACGGCGCGGGCTGCCGCATGATGGTCGGGCGTGATGTTCGAGGCGACCATGCGGATGGCGGTGGCGAGCACCGCCGCGTCGTCGGTGAAGCCGAGGATGGGCAACACGTCAGGCATGAAGTCGAACGGCACGACGAAGTAGGCGATGGCGCCGAGCAGGGCGACCTGTACGTGCCGGGGTGTCTCCTTGTCGAAGGCGCAGTAATACGCTGCAAGCAGCTCCTCGGCGAATGGCAGCCGCGCGACAACCTTCTTGAACTTGATCCAGAAACGACGGCGAAGGGTCTCGCGATCCCGGGCCAGCCGCTCCGCGGGCTCGAAGCCAACGCTGTAGTCGGTCGCATCCGACATGATGTCCGATCTCCGGTTCCAGACGGCGCTGGGGGCGCGGTCCTCGCCCTCGGATGTGGTGATGGCGACGCCGGCCGCAAGGCGCGTGCCGTCGTCGCCAAGATCTCAGCCGCGCATCGTCGCGGCGATCGCATTCATCGCCTTGGCGAGCGCGATGTCGCGCATGGTCACGCCGCCTGCGTCATGGGTCGTGAGGACCACCTCGACGGTGCGGTAGACGTTGCGCCACTCGGGATGATGGTCAGCCTTTTCAGCGACCAGGGCGACGCGGGTCATGAAGCCGAAGGCTTCGTTGAAGTCTGTGAATGTGAACGTGCGGGCGATGGCCTCACGGCCCTGTGCCTCGGACCAGCCGGGAAGCTCCCGCAAGGCGGTGGCGCGTGCCTCCGTCGACAATGGTTGCGGCATCTCGATCTCCTCTCGTGGTGCAATCGACCGGACACGTGGCAGCATCCGGGCGACTGCGGGGCTACCTCCGGCTGGATCGCGCCGGTGTCCGGTTGCCAAGACTAACCGAAAACGCATCCCGATCAGAGCCTTGTCACAGGCGCGATGCCGGAGGCGCTTGGAACTGCCCCGATCCTCCGGCGACTGGTGCGATGGTAACCATGACGCAGATGTCACTCCGGGCGGACAAGAAATTTGCTACAGTTCGGCTCTATTGAAGGACGACGTGGCCAGACGAAGCCGCCTGTGGCATCGCCCGGGCCTGGACCACCGGAGGACGGGATCTGGTAGATACTCAGACCACGCCAGCGCAGCGCTCACGGATGCGCCCTGCCGTGTTCATCGTCATCGCCGGGATCCTCGCGGTCGTCGGCGCTTTGACGGGTGCCTACTATTTCGCGATGCGTCCCGTGGTGCTCAAGATCGCGGTCGGTCCGCCCAACAGCGACGACCTGAAGGTCGTCCAGGCCCTGACCCAGGCCTTTTCCCAGTCGCACGCCTCCGTCAGGCTGCGGCCGGTTCCGACGGAGGGCGCCGCACAGAGCGCGCAGGCGCTGGCCGCAGGCAAGGTTGATCTCGCGATCGTCCGGGGTGACCTCGAGGTCCCAAAGAACGCGCAGGCCGTGGCGACGCTGCGCAAGAACGTCGCCGTGCTCTGGGTGCCTCCGGGCGGCAAGGGCAAGGGTCGCAAGGGCGCCAAGATTACCAAGATCTCCCAGCTCGCGGGCCACAAGGTCGGCATCATCGGTCGGACCCCGGCGAACGCCAATTTGCTGAAGGTGATCCTGCATCAGTACGGCGTCGACGCCGGCAAGGTCGAGATCGTCCAAGTCCCGATCACCGAGGCCGCCGAAGCCGTGCGCAACCAGCGGGCGGACGTCTATCTTGCGGCCGGACCGATCAATAGCAAGATCACGGCGGATGCGATCGCCGCTGCCACCAAGGACGGCGGCACGCCGACCTTCCTGGCGATCGATTCGGCCGAAGCGATCGCGCAGAACCACCCCGAATATGAATCGACCGAAATTCCCGCCGGCGCGTTTGGCGGCTCGCCCGATCGTCCCGAGGACGAGGTGAAGACCATCAGCTTCAACCACCACATCGTGGCGCGCAAAGGCCTGTCGGATTCGACCGTGTCCGCGTTCACCCATCAGCTGTTTTCGGTGCGCCAGCAATTGCTGTCGGAGTTCCCGCTGGCTGCCAAGATCGAGACCCCCGACACCGACAAGGACGCCGCGATTCCGGCGCATCCCGGCGCGGCGGCGTTCATCAACGGCGAGGAGAAGACATTCCTCGACCGCTACAGCGACTACATCTGGTGGGGCCTGATGGCGCTTTCGGCGATGGGTTCGGCCGGTGCCTGGTTCGCCGGCTATCTCAAGCGCGACGAACGCACCATCAACACCTCGCTGCGCGATCGTCTGCTGGAGATGATCACGATCGCGCGCAAGAGCGATTCGACCGAGGAGCTCGACCAGCTGCAGAGCGAGGCCGACGAGATCCTGCGCAACACGCTGACCTGCTTCGAGGATGGTGCAATCGAGCACGGGGCGTTGACCGCGTTCAACATCGCGCTCGAGCAGTTCCACAACGCGGTGGCCGATCGCAAGCTCATCCTGATGAGCATGCCCGCCAATCTGCAGCGAACCGGCGCGCAGCTGCGTGCCGCCGGCACCTGAGGTCGGACCACGCTTGCCCTGCGGCCGTGTCACGCGCTGTCCACGGCGCGATTGTAATTCCAGCGTCATCAATCTTTTCTAGGTCTGCCGGGCCGTGGCTCGCGCCGGCTCCCGCGCGCGATCCGACCAGGAGATCCGCATGACGCTTCGCATTCCTCGACCGCACACCGCCCTGTCCCGCCGCCGCTTCCTGTCGACGGCCGCCGCAGCCGGCGTCACGACGCTGGCGATGCCCTATCTGAGCCGCGCCGCCGACCGGCCGCAGATCACGCATGGCGTGCAGTCCGGCGACGTCGGCATGGATGGTGGCGTGGTCTGGGCGCGCGCGGACCGGCCGTCGCAGATGCTGGTCGAGGTGGCGACCACCGAGTCGTTCAAGGACGCACGGGCGCTGCCACCGATCGCCGCGCTTCCGGAAAGCGACTTCACGGCCAAGATGCTGATCGACGGCCTTCCGAGCGGCCAGGACATCTTCTACCGTGTCAAGTTCCGGGACCTGTCGCATACCGCCGTCGAAAGCGAGGCCGTGGCCGGCCGCTTCCGCACCGCGCCAGGCAACAAGCGCGACGTCTCGTTCGTCTGGGGCGGCGACGTGGCGGGGCAGGGCTGGGGCATCAATCCCGATGATGGCGGCATGTTCACCTTCTCGACGATGAGGAAGCACCGCCCGGACTTCTTCCTGCACTCCGGCGACACCATCTACGCCGACGGTCCGATCAAGTCCGAGGTGAAGCTGCCGGACAACAAGGTGTGGAAGAACCTCACCGTGGAAGAGAAGGCCAAGGTCGCCGAGACGCTCGACGAATTCCGTGCCGCCCACAAATACAATTTCCTCGACGAGAACGTTCGCGCCTTCAATGCCGAGGTGCCGATCTTCGTGCAGTGGGACGATCACGAGGTCACCAACAACTGGTCGGCCTCCAAGGAGCTGCCCGCCGCCTACAAGGAGCGCAACATCCAGTTGCTCGCGGCCCGCGCGGCGCGCGCCTTCCACGAGATGTATCCGATGCGCGAGAGCATCATCGAGCCGGGCCGAGTCTATCGCACCATCAACTATGGCCCGCATCTCGACGTGTTCGTGCTCGACGAGCGCAGCTACCGCGGCGCCAACGGTCCCAATCTCGAGGACAAGTATGGTCCGGCGTCCTACTTCATCGGGCCGGAGCAGATGCGCTGGTTGAAGCAGGCGCTGCTCAATTCCCGCGCGACCTGGAAGGTGATCGCCTCCGACATGCCGCTCAGCATCATCGTCTATGACGACGCGGCCAACAAGAAGGGCTCGGAAGCCATCGCCCAGGGTGACGGCCCGGCGCGCGGCCGCGAGCTCGAGATTGCCGAGGTCCTGCGCTTCATCAAGACCGCGCCGATCCAGAACACGGTGTGGCTGACGGCGGACGTGCACTACGCGGCCGCGCATTATTACGATCCGAACAAGGCGCAGTTCCAGGACTTCGAGCCGTTCTGGGAGTTCGTCTCCGGTCCGCTGCATGCCGGCACGTTCGGTCCGAACGAGCTCGACAACACCTTCGGCCCCGAGGTGCGCTTCATCAAGGCGCCCGGCCTCGACAAGCAGAATCTGCCGCCGTCGGCCGGCATGCAGTTCTTCGGCCACGTCAAGATCGAAGGCGCCACGGGCCAGATGACCGTGACCCTGCGGGATCGCGCCGACGTCGCGCTGTGGTCGACCACGCTCGATCCGAAGCTGGGCTGAGCCTTCCGCGTCGGCGACCGCGTGCGGCGACCGCAACTAATCGCGTCGCCGCAGCACCGCCTCCAGCGCCTCGGTCGGGCAAGGCTTCGGCAGCCGCGGCCGGTCGGCGAACGAGGGTGGCACGCGGTCGGCGCCATAGCCGGTCGAGAATGCGAAGGGAATGCCGAGCGCCGTCAGCCGCTCGGCAATCGCAAAGCTCTTTTCGCGGACCAGGCCGACATCGAGCAGCGCGAATTGCGGGACGCGCTCGGCGATCATGGCGAGCGCGGTTGCGACGTCGGCTGCGATCCTGATGTCGGGAACGCCGAGGTCGGTGATGGTGTCTTCCAGTCCGAGCGCAATGATGGGGTCGTCTTCGACGACCAGCACATGCTGATAGAACTCGGGCACGCCTGATTGCGAGCTGGTCATGGGATCTGCGGGTTCCAGGATGAGGGATGGACCCCGCGGCCGGCGCCTCCTCTCGAGCGCGCTGGCGGGTTCCTGGAACCAAGGCAGCACATCAGAGTTCCTCTGTCGGTGCACTTGTGAACACAAGGTGCACGGATCACGCACATGCGTTGCGCACGGGGATGACGATGCTGAGCCAAGGTGTGGCCACGCTGAGCCGGGAGCGGCCCTACAACAACCTGCTGCGGCGGCTCAGTCCGGCCGACTACGCGCTGATCTCGCCTTATCTGGTGGAGGACGAGGCAACGCCGAACGAGCTGCTCTACAGTCCGGGTGACGACGTCCAGATCGTGCATTTTCCCTGCGGGCCGGCGCTTACGTCCTATCTCGTTCCCAATGAGGATGGCCGCGACGTCGAGACCATTCTGGTCGGCCGCGAGGGCGCCGTCGGCGGGATCGTCAGCGAGGGCTTCCTGCCGGCCTACACGCGGATCGTCGTCAAGTTCGGCGGCCCGTTCGCACGGCTGCCGCTGTCCCGCCTGGCGGCCGCCAAGCTGCAATCCAAGACGCTGCGCAACGTGTTCGCGCGCTACGCCGATTGCATGCTGGCACAGATGTTCCAGTCGACCGCCTGCAACGCGATCCATTCGATCGAGCAGCGGACGGCGAAGTGGATCGTGGCCGCGATGGACCGTACCGATGGCGAGCCGATCGTGCCGCTGACGCATGAGCAGTTGGCAACGCTGCTGGGCGTCGGCCGCAGCTACGTCAGCCGGGTTGTCCAGACCTTCAGGGCCGAGGGTATTCTCGAAACCCGCCGCGGCGCCTTCATGGTGCGGGACTTCGACGCGCTGAAGCGCCGCTCCTGCCTGTGCAACGAGGCCGTGAAGACCCATTTCGAGGAGGTCCTGCGCGGCGTCTATCCGACCGAGCAGGCCGCGGCGGGCTGAGCCTGCAGGCGCCATTGACTTTCCGCGCACAGACACCGGCCAACCGCGTTGGCTGTCAGCGCTGGTCCTCGTGGGATTGCCGGTCGGAGTGGTTGGTCTCGTCTTCTCCCGCGCTGCCCGGAAGCGTGCGGTCGCGGAGGCGTTAGCCAGCCGCTCGGAAACCGCTCCTCGTTCCTGAAAGCAGTCATTGTTTTTTGGCATTTTTTGCCTATATTGCGCCGCAACGCGTGAGGTCTGCCCGGTCGATTGGCCGGGCTTCCTATTTGGGGCTGCCGGCCCCTGCCGCCGAACGAGTTTCGCGAGCGCGCGTCGCAAAGCTAACAGCTTGATTCGACTATAACAAAGCGCGCGCCCCGCCGGGGACAGAGCACGAGCTCTTGAGAAAGCTTAGAAGACACCGACCATGAATCTTCGCAACATCGCCATCATCGCCCACGTCGACCACGGCAAGACCACCCTGGTTGATCGTCTCCTGCAGCAGTCGGGTACCTTCCGCGAGAACCAGAAGGTCGCCGAGCGCGCCATGGACTCCAACGATCTGGAGCGCGAGCGCGGCATCACCATCCTGGCCAAGGCCGCCTCGGTGCAGTGGAAGGACACCCGCATCAACATCGTCGACACTCCCGGCCACGCCGATTTCGGCGGCGAGGTCGAGCGCATCCTGAACATGGTGGACGGCGCCCTGGTGCTGGTCGACGCCGCCGAGGGTCCGCTGCCGCAGACCAAGTTCGTGGTCTCCAAGGCGCTCAAGGTCGGCCTCAAGCCGATCGTCGTCATCAACAAGGTCGACCGTCCCGACGCCCGTCCGACCGAGGTCATCAACGAGGTGTTCGACCTGTTCGCCGCGCTCGACGCGTCCGAGGAGCAGCTCGACTTCCCGATCCTGTACGGCTCGGCCAAGCAGGGCTGGATGGCCGAGAGCCCGGAAGGTCCGAAGGACGCCGGGATGCAGCCGCTGTTCGACCTGGTGCTGCGCCATGTGCCGGCGCCGTCGGTCGAAGAGGGACCGTTCCGCATGATCGGCACCATCCTGGAGGCCAACAACTTCCTGGGTCGCATCATCACCGGCCGCATCACCTCGGGCAGCATCAAGCCCAACCAGGCCGTGAAGGTGCTGAACGCCGAAGGCAAGGTCGTCGAGCAGGGCCGTATTTCCAAGATTCTCGCGTTCCGCGGCATCGAGCGCGTGCCGCTCGACGAGGCCGAGGCCGGTGACATCGTCGCCATCGCGGGCCTGACCAAGGGCACCGTCGCCGACACGTTCTGCGATCCCTCGGTCGAGACTCCGCTCCCGGCGCAGCCGATCGACCCGCCAACCGTGTCGATGTCCTTCATCGTCAACAACTCGCCGCTGGCGGGCACCGAAGGCGACAAGGTCACGAGCCGCATGATCCGCGACCGCCTGCTGCGCGAGGCCGAGGGCAATGTCGCGCTGCGCGTCGTCGAATCCGCCGACAAGGACGCCATGGAAGTGTCGGGCCGCGGCGAATTGCAGCTCGCGATCCTGATCGAGACCATGCGCCGCGAAGGCTTCGAGCTGTCGGTGTCGCGTCCGCGCGTGGTGCTGCAGAAGGACGAGGCCACCGGCGCGTGGCTGGAGCCGATCGAGGAGGTCGTGATCGACGTCGACGAGGAGCATTCCGGCGTCGTCGTGCAGAAGATGAGCGAGCGCAAGTCCGAGATGATCGAGATGCGCCCGTCCGGCGGCAACCGCCTGCGGCTGGTGTTCTACGCGCCGACCCGCGGCCTGATCGGCTATCAGGGCGAGCTGCTCACGGACACCCGCGGCACCGCGATCATGAACCGCCTGTTCCACGGCTATGCCCCGTTCAAGGGCGAGATCGCCGGCCGCCGCAACGGCGTCTTGATCTCCAACGACCAGGGCGAGGCGGTGGCCTACGCGATGTTCAAGCTGGAGGACCGCGGCCCGATGATGATCGAGCCGGGCTGGAAGGTCTATCGCGGCATGATCGTCGGCGAGCACACCCGCGACAACGATCTCGAGATCAACGTTCTGAAGGGCAAGCAGCTCACCAACATCCGCACCACGTCGAAGGACGAGGCAGTCCGCCTGACGCCGCCGATCAAGATGACGCTGGAAAAGGCGCTCGCCTATATCGAGGACGACGAGCTGGTCGAGGTCACGCCGAAGTCGATCCGGCTGCGCAAGAAGCATCTCGATCCGAACGAGCGCAAGCGCGCCGAGAAGCAGAAGGAAGCGGTGGCGTAATTTCCGCCCTCCATTCTCAAATGCGTCATGGCCGGGCTTGTCCCGGCCATCCACGTTTTGGGGCTTGCGAGGACGACGTGGATGCCCGGGACAAGGCCGGGCATGACGACGGAGTTGGATGAGCCAATGTCTTTCCCATCCTCCATCGACATCGCCATCATCGGGGCGGGTGC
This sequence comes from Bradyrhizobium sp. HKCCYLRH3097, assembly GCF_051167875.1. NCBI lineage: Bacteria > Pseudomonadati > Pseudomonadota > Alphaproteobacteria > Hyphomicrobiales > Nitrobacteraceae > Bradyrhizobium > Bradyrhizobium sp. HKCCYLRH3097. The sequence continues at coordinate 149,764 of NZ_JBNPTX010000001.1, read as the reverse complement.
CGCGGGCCTCGGCGCCGCACATGCGCTGCAGGACAAGGGCGTCTCGTTCATCGTCCTGGAGGCCCGCGGCCGCATCGGCGGGCGTGCCCACACCATCATGGCTTCGCCTGATGTCACGTTCGATCTCGGCTGCGGCTGGCTGCATTCGGCCGATCGCAATTCGTTCGTCGCCATCGCCGGGAAGCTCGCTTTCGCCATCGACAAGTCACGTCCACCTTGGCGCGATCAGGCGTATGAGGCGGCATTCCCGCGCGAAGAGCGCGAAGAATTCATCCGCGCGCTGGAGGCGTTCTTCATGCGTACCGCGGAGGCTGCCAGGAGCGGCCGCGATGCGCCTGCGAGCATCTGCCTCGAGCCCGGCAATCGCTGGAACGGCATGATCGACGCGATCTGCACCTATCTCAACGGCTGCGAGCTGGCGCAGATGTCGCTGCTCGACTTCGATGCCTATGAGGACACCGAGCTGAACTGGCGGATCCGCCGCGGCTATGGCGCCCTCGTTGCAGCCTACGGTGCGGACCTGCCGATCGTGCTCGACTGCAACGTGACGCTGATCGACCGTGGCGACAGGCGCATCCGCCTGACGACGTCACAGGGCACGCTGACGGCCGACAAGGTCATCGTGACCGTGCCGACCAATCTCATCGCCGACGAAGCGCTCCGTTTCACGCCGGCGCTGCATGCCAAGGTCGAAGCCGCTACCGGCCTGCCACTCGGGCTGGACAACAAGGTGACGCTGGCGCTCGACGGCTGGGAGCACCTGCCGAGGGATTCGGGCATGCGCGGCCGCAGCCACACCGCGCGGGTCGGCAGCTTCCAGCTGCGCCCGTTCGGCCAGCCCTGCATCGAAGGCTTTTATGGCGGCAGCTTCGCCCGCGAGATCGAGGCGGCGGGCGAGGGGGCCTTGGCGGCGCAGGCGATCGACGACATCGCGGCCCTGCTCGGCAACGACATCCGCAACAGCCTCCGTCCGCTCGCCGAGTCCCGCTGGGGCGCCGACCCGTTCGCGCGCGGCGCCTATTCGCATGCACTGCCCGGACATGCCGACAAGCGCGCCGTGCTGGCCGCGCCGGTTGATGATCGGCTGTTCTTCGCCGGCGAGGCGACGCCCCCGGATTTCTTTTCGACCGCCCATGGCGCGCGTGACAGCGGCGAGCGCGCGGCGCGGGAAGCTCTGGCGTCATTAACCAGGCGCTAGTCCATCGATCGTCATTGCGAGCCCAGCGAAGCAGTCCAGACTGTCACCGCGGTGGGATTTCCGGATCGCTTTCGCTGCGCTCGCGATGACGTGCCGATCAATACGTCTCCTCCACCATCCGCAGAAACTCCCGCGCGGCCTGCGTCTGGTGATGCTCTTTGTGGCGCAGGCTGTAGAAGTGCCGCTTGGGCAGCTCGATGTTGGCGACGGCGAGCAGCCCGGCCTTGACGGCGCGCATGACCACGAGGCGCGACAGCACCGTGACGCCGGCGCCGGCTTCGACGGCGCCGCGCACGGCCTCGTTGGACGGCAGGTCGAACACCACATCGAGCTCGGCCGGGGTGATTCCGAAGCGGCCAAGCGCTGTTTCGAGCGCGGCGCGCGTGCCGGAGCCCTGCTCGCGCAACACCCAGCGCGCCGTCCTCAGGTCGCCGGTTGTCACTGACCTTCCGCGGCACAGCGGATGATCGATCGGACCGACCAGCACCATGTTGTCCTGCGCGACCGGCTGAACCGTGAGCACGGGATCGTCGACATCGCCCTCGATGAAGCCTAGATCGGCAGAGCCCTCGCGGACCTGGGTCGCGACCTGCTCGGTATTGCCGATCGACAGCTGCAGCTTGATCGCCGGATGCGCGGCACTGAAGCGGTGAATGAAGGCCGGCAGCCAATAGCCCGCGATGGTCTGGCTGGCCGCCAGCGCCAGCTGCCCGCGCTTCAGGCCGGCGAGATCGTTCAGCACGGTCTCGGCGGCGGCCGCGCGCGCCAGCACCGCCTTTGCTTCGACGAGAAACGCCTTCCCGGTCGCCGTGAGCACGATGCGGCGTCCGACGCGATCGAACAGCCTGGTCTCGTAGCGCGCTTCGAGCGCGGCCACAGCCGCCGATGTCGCCGACTGGGTCAAATTGAGGTCGCGCGCCGCCTGGGTGACGTGCTCGCGGGTCGCGACCGCAACGAAGATCCTGAGCTGTTCGAGCGTCACAAGCGTCCTATGTGGTGAGCTTCACCAGGGCCAGGCTGAAGCCTGCGATGAACAGGAAGGCGAGCAGGCCCAGCGCCAGCGGCCGCAGGCCCTTGGCCTTGAGCTTGGCGAAATCCGTTTCCAGTCCCATCGCGGCCAGCGCCATCGACAGCAGGAACGTGGTCGCCGTCACGATCACGGTCTTCATCTCGGCGGGAATGCTGATCACGCTGTTGAGGCCGACCAGCGCGATGAAGCCGAACACGAACCAGGGCAGTGGCGGCTGCGCATTGCCTCGGGTCTCGCCGCCATGGCGCGCACGCCGCGTTGCCAGCAGGCCGAGCGTGAGCACGACCGGCGCCAGCAGCATCACGCGGGCGAGCTTGGCGATGGTGCCGAACTCGCCGGCCTGCTGGCCCTGCTGAAACGCGGCCGCGACCACCTGGGCGATCTCGTGAATGGAGGCGCCGCTCCACAGGCCGAAGGCGTGCGCGTCGAGATGCAGCAGCGCCGGAAGCAGCGGATAGATGAACATTGCGATCGAGCCGAACACCGTGACGCAGGCCACCGCATAGGCGACGTCCTCGTCATGGGCGCGCGTGACCGTGTTGGTCGCGATCACGGCGGACGCACCGCAGATCGAGGTGCCCGCGGCGATCAGCTCCGCCAGCTTGCGATTGACGCCGAGCAGCTGTCCCATCCACACCGTGAACAGGAAGGTGCCGGTGAGGCTCAGCGCGATCACGGCGAGACCACGCGCGCCGACCTCGACGATCTGCGTCGCCGTCAGTTGCAGGCCCAGCAGGATGATCGCCAGCCGCAGTACGCGACGCATCGAGAAGGCGACGCCGGGCTTGGCCCGCGCCGGTGTGCCGACCACGTTGTGCAGCGCCATCCCTGCCACGATCGCCAGGATCATCGGGCTGAACAGGCCGAGGCCCGGCAGCAGGCGCAGCCCGAAGGCGCCGGCCGCGAGCGCCGCGGACAGCGCGAGCCCGGGCAGCAGCGTCGGTGCCGCCGGCGTCGCAGGCGCGTGCATAGGTCGATGATGAATGGCAACGGGCGCATCGGCGATCAGATCGTGCGAGGGGGCAGCCATGGAAATCTCTCCCAAACCAAGTGCGAGGAAGAGAATTTCATGCTGTGAACAATCGATCCAACAGATTATATCGCACGTATCATTCGGTTCAATCGATTAATCGGTGCTCGTGGCCGCATCTCACCGCCGACCGGATCACGACTCCAGCACCCGCTTGCGCAGCTCGGCATCCGGCACGAAGCAGGATTCGTATTTGCCGAAGATATGGTAGCGGTTGCGTGCGACCATGCCATAGACCGCATCGCGCAGCGGCTTCGGAATGGCGCGCAGTGCGCGCGTCCAGCTCCAGCCCGGCAGGTTCGACAATACGGTCAGCGCAGCATCGGATTTCAGATGCGCCTTGCCGCCATGCACGACCGCATTGGTGTCGGGGTCCTGGGGATCGATGCCGAAGGCCTGCGCCAGCCGGGTGCCGTAGGGCGACTGGATCGGCGTGAAGCGGAAGCGCTTGGCGGTGTCGCGCGCGATCACGAACTGCACCCAGCGGGAGCAGAACACGCAGACGCCGTCGTAGAGGATCACGTCATCGTCGGGCCAGTTGGTCATCAGCGATTGTCCATCATGAGCAGCGCGACCAGCATCAGCACGATCGCAGGTCCCGTCTTCACCAGGGCGCCGAGCGGCTCGAGCCAGAGATCGGGGGTGAGGATCGCGCAGCCGAGCATGTAGCCGAGCGAGACGAGGATGCCGGCGGCGAGCCCGAATGCTGCGGTCTTGCGGAACGCGATCAATAGACCGACCGAAATGTCCATCATGCTGGTGATCGCCGCGAACGGAATCGCAAAGCCTTCCGGCCAGCCGTGCGTGGTCAGGACCGCCGTGGTCGCCGGGAACGAGACGAACAGTGCAATCGACCCCGATGCGACCCAGAACAGCACGAGGCTCGCGATGATCAGTGCCTTGATCAGGAACAGCCGCGCGAACCATTTGTCCTGAATGGTGGCGCCACGCGTGCCGAGGGCGTCCAGCGGTGTGGGGGTGATGCCGGTTGCCGCGATCCATGGTGCGGGATCGCCGTGCACCCCGCGACGAAGCTCGGCGATCGCGGTGGTGCGCATCGGCGGCATCCAGCCGAGCCGGCTGCAGAGGTCACCGGCGAAAGCGCCGAGATTGATCAGTAGTGCGGGCACGGCAACGCGTGGCCAATCCGTCGTGCCGAAACTGCGCCGAAATGCATCGACGACGTCGCCAAGCGTCACCGCCTCGGGCTGCATCAGGTCCCAGCTCACCGCGCGTGTCGCCTCGTCATCGATCGGCCGCATCGCGAGCCAGGCGATGGTCGCGGCGATGTCCGCCACCGCCACCGGCTGGAACGGCGTCGCCGCATCCCTCGCCGGCAGGTCGACCGGAAGCGCCGCGAGCGCGCGGACCATCGCGCTGCCGCCATAGGCCGATGGCGCGATCACGAAGCCCGGGCGCAGGATGGCGTAGGGAATGTCTGAGGATGCAATCAACTGCTCCGCCTCGCGCTTGGTGGTCGCGAAGGCGGTGCGATCCTGATCGGCCGTGCCGGGGATCGAGATGTGAATGAAGCGTACGCGACGGCCGCAGGCCGTGATCGCTGCGAGCACGCGCGCGACGAACTCACGATGCACGGCAGCGGTATCGCTGCCCGGACCATCCTGCAGGACGCCGAGGCAGTTGACGACGACGTCGATCTCGTGGGCGCGGATCAGACTCGCCAAAGCCGGCGCATCGAGCGCCATGATAGGCAGCTCGATGTCGAACGGTGACGTGCGTTGTGATGGCGAGAACGCGCGCGCCACACCGACCGTCGCACAGCCGCGCTGGCGCAGATCGTCGGTGATGAAGCGTCCGATCAGGCCGGAGGCGCCAAGCACGAGGATGCGGGGGTTGGTTGACGTGATCATGCGCGTCTCGTCAGAACGGCTTTGCGATCATCAGCCAGAGAGTGGCCATGACCGCGCCGAAACCGGGGATGCCGCACAGGAACCAGCGGCGGAAGACGATGAAGTAGCGCGGCGGCAGCGCCTGGGCGCTGATATCAGCAGCACGGGCGAGGTCGCGCAGTTCGATCTGCATGAAGATCACGGGGACCCAGAACAGGCCGGCGACGGCGTAGAGTGCGAGCGAGGTGAGCAGCCAGCGCTCGGTCATCGCTGTCGACGACAGCCACATCAGCGTGCCGCCGGTGACTGGTTGCAGCAGCACCGCCGAGAGCGTGAACAGCATGTCGGCAATGACGACGACGCCTGCGGTGCGCGCGATGAACGCGGCCTCGCCGCTCAGATGCGCCATCAGCATGAAGAATGCGATCCCCGTGCCGGTGCCGAGAATGACGATGGCGCCGAGCACGTGGAGATATTTGACAAGGAAATACAGCGTCATCGTGTCCTGCTAGTTCGGCGGCATCGGATGCGTCGATCGACGTGTCGTTGTCAGCGCCCGCGACAGCAAATCCGCCGCCAGTGCCACGCCGTCGTCGTGCTCGATCATCCAATGCCCCTCCTCGCCGGACGCCGGCAACAGATTGAAGTCCGCCCGGCCTCCGGCCAAGCCGAAGGCCTCCGCAAGCCGACGCGAAAGCGGCGGTGGAAAGTAGCTGTCATTGGCCGCGACCAGCCACGTGACCGGCACGCGCGCGCCGCGTCCAAATGCGCGGGCCGTATCAAGCAGGCGCGCCTCTGCACAGACGCGCCCTGGCACGTCGTCGGCATGGCCGCCACGGCCGGGCGCGAACACGACGATTGTCGAGACGATCTGCGGCGGTTGATCGGCGAGTGCCAGCGCGCCCCAGCCGCCGGCCGAATGGCCGACGACGACGGCGCCGCCATTCGCCGTGAACGGCTGCTCGCGCATGTAGGCAAGCGCGCGCGAAATCTGCGCCGCCGTCGCGCGTCCTGCTTTCTCGTAGTCCGCGTCGGCGCAGCCGCCCTGGTCTTCGACATAGGGACCGCCGGTGCGGCCGTGCCCGAGCCGCTCCGGGACCAGCACGGCATAGCCCCGCCGACCAGGAGACGCGCCAGCGCCGTGTAGGTGGGCTGCGGCAGCTGTGCCCGCCACAGCGGATTCTGCGTCGAGGCATGCGCGATCACGGCCAGCGGAAACGGTCCACCGCCAGCAGGCCGATAGAGGATCGCATGCGCGGGAATTTCGGTCTCGATCGACGGAATCAGCCATTGCTGCCGGCGCGCAGGCTCGGCTTCGGGCGACGCGGGACCGAACGGCTGTGCCGTTGCGCCGGCTGCGACCGACAGGACGACCAGCGCGAGCAACCATGAGACGCAGCGAAGCAGCACCATTCAGCCGAACGGGAGGATGTTGAGCCTGCGCCACACTAGCCGAGGCCGCGGCCCGTCCGATGCGATTTTTCCTACGCGGCGTGAGGCTGCGGTGACAGGGCACCGTCGACCCTCAACAATGTTGCGAATTTGTCCCTTTTCGGCACAGCTTTCCGCCACGGTGATGCCGAAAGTCCACAGGTTAACCGATCTTTAACGTGGCACCTTGAAGGCGGACCGCCGACTTGCTTTGATCCACTCATGAGCACAACCCTGATCGAAGTCCGTCCGGCCAAGGCTGCAGATGCGGCTGCGGTGGCGTCAGCCCATGATGAAGCCTGGCGTTCCGCCTACCAGGGAATCATCCCTGGCGCAGAGCTGGAGAAGCTGATCAACCGGCGCGGCCCGCAATGGTGGGACAGCGCGATCCGCAAAGGCAGCCGCGTCAGCGTGCTGGTGTTCAACGACAAGGTCGCAGGCTATGCGAATTACGGCCGCAATCGCGCCCGCAGCCTGCACTTCGACGGTGAAGTCTACGAGCTTTATCTGCGACCGGAATTTCAGGGGCTGGGGTTCGGTCGCCGGCTCTTCCAGTCCGCCAAGCGCGACCTCGCGCAGAGCGGCCTGAAGAGCATGGTGGTGTGGGCGTTGTCCGACAACGATCCCGCCACCGAGTTCTACCGCGCCTTGGGTGGCCGGATGGTCGCGCGGTCGTCGGAGCGCTTCGGGCCGAAGTCGCTCGACAAGGTTGCCTTTGCCTGGACCAACTGAGCCTGGGCCGGCCGTGCTCCGGGCGCGTTAAACGTTAACGCGCCAGCGAATTGAACTGGAATTGAACTGAAAGTGTTGGCTTGAGGTAGCTGTTGCGCAGCCGCGTTTTTTTTGCGACTGCGAATGTCAGCGCTCGCCTGTCGAGCGTCCGACCCTCAACGTTCAAGTTCTCAAACGTTCAAGTTCTACGGAGCATCCATGCGCATCGACGCCATCCCGATCGGGAAAGATCCGCCGCGCGAGGTCAACGTCGTCATCGAAGTGCCGGTCGGCGGCGAGCCGATCAAGTACGAGCTCGACAAGGAAGCCGGCACTCTGTTCGTCGACCGCTTCCTCTATACGGCGATGCGCTACCCCGGCAATTACGGCTTCATCCCGCACACGCTGTCCAATGACGGCGACCCCTGCGACGTGCTGGTCGCCAACACGCGCGCGATCGTGCCCGGCGCGGTCATGAGCGTGCGCCCAGTCGGCGTGCTGCTGATGGAGGACGAGGCTGGCGGCGATGAGAAGATCATCGCGGTGCCGTCCTCGAAGCTGACCCAGCGCTACGACAAGGTCCGCACCTATTCGGACCTGCCGGACATCACGCTGCAGCAGATCCGGCACTTCTACGAGCACTACAAGGATCTCGAGCCCGGCAAATGGGTGAAGGTGCTGCGTTGGGGCAATGCCGACGACGCCCACCAGTTGATTGCCGAGGGCATCGCCCGCGCCAAGGCGGCGAAGAAGTAGGGCGCGCGGAAGCTCCAAACGCAGCGCTTCGCGGCTCCAGGCGATGGACTTTCGAGTCCGCTCCGAGCAGTTTCACGGCGTCGCAGATAGGATCTGCGGCGCCGTCTTGTCTTGGAGCGTTCTGCAATGCGCCGCCTGCTCAGGTCCCTTCGATACCTTGGTCTTCTCATCCTGGCGGCAGGCGCGGCGCTCGTCGCGGTCGTGCTGGTCAACATGTTTCGCCATGGCTCCCGGCAGCTCGATGTCGCGGCGCTGCCGAAGATCAGCATCGATGCCGAGGCCGCGGCGCAGCGGCTTGCGGCGGCGGTTCGTTTTCGCACGATTTCGAGCTCCGACGATCCCGAGCTGAATGCCGATGCCTTCGCGGCGCTCAAGGCCCATATCGAGGCGAGCTTCCCGGCCTTTCATGCGGCCGCGACACAGGAGGTCGTGGCCGGGCACAGCCTGCTGTACCTGTGGAAGGGCTCGGATGCGGTAGCCAGGCCGATTGCGCTGCTGGCCCATCAGGATGTGGTGCCGGTCGCGCCGGGCACCGAGCCCGACTGGGCCGTGCCGCCGTTTGCCGGCGTCGTCAAAGACGGCTTCGTCTGGGGCCGCGGCGCCTGGGACGACAAGGGCAATCTGTATGCGATGCTGGAGGCGGCCGAGGCGCTGATCAAGGCCGGCTTCAAGCCGAAGCGCACGATCTATTTCGCCTTCGGTCACGACGAGGAGGTCGGCGGCACCCGGGGCGCCAAGGCCATCTCGGCCGTCCTCGCCGCCCGCAACGTCCGGCTGGACTTCGTCATCGATGAGGGCCTGCTGATCTCGGAGGGCGGCATCAAGGGCCTCGACAAGCCGGCGGCACTGGTCGGTGTTGCCGAGAAGGGCTATGCGAGCCTGGTGCTGACGGCCAAGGCCACCCCGGGGCATTCCTCGATGCCGCCGCGGGACACCGCGATCGGCATGATGAGTGCGGCGCTGGCGAAGCTCGAGGCCAACCGGCTGCCGATGCGCATCGACGGCACGGTCGGCGAGATGTTCGATACGCTGGCGCCGGAAATGAGCGGCATCAACCGCGCCGTGCTGTCCAATCTCTGGCTGACCAAACCGCTGCTGTTCGGCGAGTTCGCCAAGAGCGGTCCGGCCGAAGCGATGGTCCGTACGACGACCGCGCTGACCATCTTCAACGCGGGCGACAAGGACAACGTGCTGCCGGGCAACGCCTCCGCCACCGTGAATTTCCGGCTGCTGCCGGGGGACACCGAGGCGGGCATCATCGACCACGTCAGGCAGACCGTGGCCAACGACCGCATCTCGATCACGTCCTTGCGCGGCAACCGCGAGCCCCCGCCGGTCACCTCGACCGCCGGACCGTCCTATCAGCTCGTGAACCGGACCATTCGCGAGATCTTCAGCGACGCGGTGGTGGCGCCCGGCCTGATGGTCGCCGGCACCGATTCGAGCCACTATGCGGGCATTGCCGACAGCATCTTCCGCTTCTCGCCGCTGCGCGCGACGACGGAGGATCTCAAGCGCTTCCACGGCACCAATGAGCGGCTGTCGGTCGAGGGCTATGCCGACATGATCCGCTTCTATCGGCGGCTGCTGGAAGCCGCCGCGGGCTAAGGCCTAGACGGCCGGCTTGGGCAGCCCGGCGATCGCGCAGGCGGCGCGCAGCGTGTTCACCAGAAGGCAGGCCACCGTCATCTGGCCGACGCCGCCGGGCACCGGCGTGATCGCGCCGGCGACCTCCGCCACCTCGGCATAGGCGACGTCGCCGACCAGCTTCGTCTTGCCGTCAGCCGTTGGGATACGGTTGATGCCGACGTCGATCACGGTCGCGCCCGGCTTGATCCAGTCGCGCTTCACCATCTCCGCGCGGCCCACGGCGGCGTAGACCAGATCGGCGCGCGCGGTCAGCGCCGGCAGGTCGCGCGAGCGCGAATGCGCGATCGTCACCGTGGCGTTCTCGTTCAGCAGGAGCTGGACCAGCGGACGGCCGACCAGGTTCGAGCGGCCGATCACGATCGCGTTCATGCCCTCCAGCGAGCCATGCACGGTCTTGCTGAGGATGATGCAGCCGAGCGGCGTGCACGGCGCCAGCGCCTGCTGGCCGCCGGCGAGGCGGCCGGCATTGTGCGGATGCAGCCCGTCGACGTCCTTGGCCGGATCGATCGCATTGATCACGACTTCGGTCTCCAGCCCCTTCGGCAGCGGCAGCTGCACCAGAATGCCGTGTACGGCGGGATCGCGGTTGAGCTTGCCGATCAAGGCCAGCAGCTTGTCCTGCGACACGTCAGCCGGCAGCTTGTGCTCGAACGAGGCCATGCCGGCCGCCTGGGTCTGGGTATGCTTGCTGCGGACATAGACCTCGGACGCCGGATCGTTGCCGACCAGCACCACGGCCAGGCCTGGTGTCAGGCCATGATCGCGCTTGACCCGCTCGACCTCACGGGCGACCTGCGCGCGCAGGTCGGCTGCAATGATCTTTCCGTCGATGATGCGCGCGGTCATTTTGCTCTATCCTCGGTTCAAAGGCTGTTCATCGAGCAAGACGCTGGCCGCGTGCTCCCACCCTCCCCTGGAGGGGGAGGGTCGATCGCACGCGAAGCGGGCGAGCGGGGTGGGGTGAAGCCACGGATGCCGGTACCGGTGGAGAGATCACCCCACCCCGCCTCACGCTCGCTTCGCTCACCGTGAGGCGACCCTCCCCCTCCAGGGGAGGGTGAAGATCGCCGCTTGCGAAGCCGAAAGGCCTCGGCTCGCGCTTCTTGCGTCTATTGTCGTTGTTTCCCGGTCGGCTTATGGGCTGCAAGGAGGTCGCGCAAGGCCTGATCGAGCGCGGACGGATCGCCGTCGATGGCGACCTGTTTTAGCCGTGAGGTGGTGCCAGAGGTGATTCGCACCGAGGCCTTGGTGACGCCGATCGCCTTGGCGAGCAGCTCTGTCACGGCGCGATTCGCCTCGCCGCCATCGGCGATCGCGCGCACCCGGACCTTCAGCACATCGCGGCCGTCGGACAGCGTCTCGACGCCATCGAAGGCGTCCCGGCCGCCGCGTGGGGTCACCCGCAATGCGAGGGTGACGCCGCCCTTCGAACATCGCCAAGGGACCATCGATAGGGACCCTCGATCCGAATCAGCAGCAGACCTGAGTTGACGCAAGCAGCACCCTTGAATCCCGCGCGTCTACGTCAGTGCGCGCAGGCGCTAGACAAACAGACCCTGAAGCGCCGGGATGATCACGAACCGGATGAACTGGATGAGGATGAAGAGAACGAGAAACGAAAGGTCCAGCGCTCCGGCAGGAGGCACGAAGCGCCGAATCTGTCGGAGCGCGGGCTCTGTCAGAGCATCAAGCGTGTAAAGCACCTGTCGGACCAAGTCGTTCCGGACGTTGATGACGCTGAACGCGACCAGCCAGGACATGATTGCCGCAACGACCAGGATGAACACGTACAGGCCGAGAAGCCAGTCAACGAAGTCTAAGAGGCGTATCATCCGGGGTTCCTGGAACGAGATATCACCCGGTTAGATATCTGTTCCCTCCCGCGCAAACAAGGGACGGTGCCCGTCAAGGCTAACGGGCGATGTGACCGTTCTTGACTTGACCTCGGCACCCACTGTAAATGGCGCCCGATCTGCCGGCTGCCTTTTCCCAACATCGAGGCGGTCGTGTTACGGGGCCATAGCTCAGCTGGGAGAGCGCGTCGTTCGCAATGACGAGGTCGGCGGTTCGATCCCGCCTGGCTCCACCAACCTTCGCTCGCTTCGCGAGCTTCGGCTCGGCAAGCCGCTTCAGCAAATGAATAGCGAAGCGTGCGAAGGTTGCCGCGCCAGAGCCCGAAGGGCGACGGCGGGCTGAATGACAAAGATTCCCAACAATCGACTGACCAGGACGCCCGTCCTACTCCGCCGCCTCGGCCATCGCCGCCACCGGCTCGCGCATCAGCCAGCCATCCAGAAACTGCGCCAGCCACGCCCGCTCGGCCGCATCGTGCACGGCGCGGCCCTCGAAATGATGGTGGCGCAGACGGGCGCCGGGCGTGTCCAGCCGGGCATGACCGCGCGTGGTCCAGCGGCACATCATCGCGTAGGTCACGTCGGGGTGGAACTGTAGCCCGGTCGCGTTCTGGTATTGATAGGCCTGCACCGGAAAGTCGCCGCCCTCGGCGAGCAGCTCGGCGCCATCGGGCAGATCGAAGCCCTCGCGGTGCCAGTGATAGACGTGATCGGGCCAATGCGGGCACAGCTTGCGCCCGGCCCGGGTCGGGCGGATCGGATAATAGCCGATCTCGGCGCGCCCCTCTGGATGCGGCGCAACCGGGGCGCCGAGCTGGATCGCCAGCATCTGCGCGCCCAGGCAGATCCCGAGAAACGGACGCTGCTCCCGCAGCGGCACCTCGATCCAGTCGATCTCGCGGCGGACGAAGTCGTCCGGATCGTTCGCGCTCATCGGACCGCCGAAAATTACGGCACCCGCATGCCCATCGAGCGTCTCCGGCAGCGGATCGCCGAACCGCGGCCGGCGGATGTCGAGCGGATAGCCGCGGGCGCGCAGCGCATTGCCGACCCGGCCGGGGCTCGACGTTTCCTGGTGCAGGATGATGAGGACGGGCCGCTGCGGCGCAGCCGCCATGGCCGGCTTCGGATGGAGCTGCCGAACGTCGGCCTGGGGCCCGTTCGGATGGAGCGAAGGGTCTTGCCTGAGCATCACCTGGCAATCATAGCTAAGCAAAGGTTAACGGCGCGTGAGCGAGCGCACATTCCAAAGCAAGCGCCGGGCCAGCGCGATCAGGTCCGCTTCAGCTGCAGCCGGCCGACCGCGGCGAGGATGAAGCCACGCGGGAACCAGCGCAGCATGAACGGCACGATCTTGATGCCGAGCCCGGGCAGCACCACGCGCTTGTCGGCCATCAAGCCGCGATAGCCCGCTTCCGCCACCGCCTTGGGCGAGACGTTGAGGATCACCGAATCCACGCCCGGCTTGAAGCCGGCGCGGTCCTGGAATTCCGACGGCACCGGACCGGGACATAGCACCGTGACCCGGACGCCATGCGGCGCCAGCTCCTTGCGCAGCGCCTCGGTGAACGAGATCACATACGCCTTGGAGGCGTAATAGACGGCCATGCCGGGACCCGGCAGGAACCCGGCCACAGAGCCCAGATTGAGGATGCCGCCCTTGTTGCGGATCAGCTGCTCGGAAAAGCGCAGCGACAGCTCGGTCAGGGCGCGAACGTTCACGGAAATCATGTCGAGCTGCTCGGCGCGGTCGAGCTGTACCGCCTTGCCGAACAGGCCGAAGCCGGCGTTGTTGACGAGATATTCCAGCTCCAGGCCGGCAGCCGACAGCGCAGCCTCGATGGTCGCGCCGGCGTCGGAGGAGGTGAGGTCACAGGGGATCACCAGCGGCGCCGGGCCGCCCTTGGCGGCGATCTCCTGGGCCAGCGCCGCGAGCCGGTCTTCGCGCCGGGCCGTCAATGCGAGCCGGTGCCCGTTCGCGGCAAATACGCGCGCCAACTCGCTGCCGATCCCGGCCGAGGCACCTGTTACGAGCGTGACACGTTCACCCACGATCCTGCTCTTCGATCACAATCCGCACATCATCCAATCGCGGCGGACGAGAGCATAGCGGGACGGGAACATGCAAGACACCGTGCTCCATGGCCTTGCGCGGGATTGCGGCAATAGCCTCAGATTCACATGGGTTTACATGAACGGGGGGTTTCGGAAACAAAATTAAAGTTTGTTCATCTCCGCATGAAGTCGGTTCCGCCCGGAGCCAGGCGGTTCAAGCAGGGGCGCCGGACTTCCGCGACGCCACCCGGTGCTTGAGGTCGACGCGGTCATGCGTGGAGATGCCGAGCAGCTCGGAGGCGCGCCAGACCACATTGTCCTCGAACTCCGTCACCTTGCCGTCGGCAAAGACCAGCTCCCACATCATCTCCACGATGCGCAGGCGGCCGGCTTCATCGACCTCGCGCATGATCACGCTGGTGAAGCGATAGAGATCGACAGCGTCGCCCTCCGCCAGCATGGCCTGGGCGATCAGCCGGTCGGCGCTGCCGGGGTCGAGCCCGAAGCGCAGCTCGATCAGGCCGTGCAGCTTGCGCCGTTCGATCTCGCTCGGCTCGCCGTCCAGCGAGATGACGTGGATCAGCAGCGCCGTCGCCGCGAGCTGATAGCCATTGTCGTCGAACGCCGGGGTCTCGTGCGGCGAAACGACGTCGGCGATGAATTGGCGCAATCCTTCGAGCATGGCGTCCTTTCGTTGTCAGATCCGTAGTGGACCGCAAACCGGCCGGCGACTGCTCATTATATGCGAATGCCACGCTGCGCCGGCAATCCGCTGCGACCTTCGGGCTGCATGACATTTCGGTAAGGCTCAGGGGATTTCGTACACCATCATGCGGTCGGCGATGCCGCGCAGCGCCGCGTGCTTCTGAATTGGCGCGATCTTCGCGCCCCGCAGGATGTCGGCGACGCCGGGGCTCTCGATCACGGGCGCGGTGAGATGGATCTCCTGCGCGGTCGACAGGCTCTGCACGCGGGCGGCGATGTTGACGGTCTGGCCGAAATAGTCCTGGCGGTCGTTCAGCATCACCGCGAGACACGGCCCCTCGTGGATGCCGATCTTGACCACGAGGTCCTCGGTGCCGCGCTCGGCATTGAGCCGCTGCATCGCCGCGCGCATGCGCAGGCCGGCGGCGAGCGCATGCTCGGGCTTGACGAAGGTCGCCATCACGGCGTCGCCGATCGTCTTCACCACCGCGCCCTTCTCGGCGTTGATGATCTCCAGCAGCGCGCGGAAATGGGCGCGCACCAGGTCGAAGGCCGCGAGATCGCCGACGCGCTCATACAGCGCGGTCGAGCTCTTGAGGTCGGTGAACAGGAAGGTCAGCGAGGTGATCTTCAGCCGCTGGTCGATGTTGAGATTGTCCGCCTTGAACACGTCGCGAAAGGTCTGGTTGGATAATATGCGCTTGGCGGTCAGGAAAGGCCGGCGCTTGCCAAGGAGATGGTGGAGCGCATCGCCGGCAACGAAGACGGTCGGCAGCGTCCGTACGCCGGCCTGATTGTCGAGCGCCAGTCGCAGCGGGCCTGGACGCAACGTGATCGATCCGGTCGGAGGATGTGCCCTGTTGAATAGGAGTCCGAGCTGCTGGCGCTCCCTGGTGGGCTCGCCCTGAACGTCGATGAAATGCGCAGAATGCGTCACCGGTTCGAAGATGATGATGAAATCGGATGGGAGCTGCAGCGAGAGCACGGCCTTTTCACCGGCTGGCAGCTCGAGCGCATCGAGCGTCACTTCTTCGCTGAGCGAGGCAAAAGTCTCCCGGTCGAGGTCGATCCCGGAACTCCAGAAGACCTGCTTGTAATACTCCCAGAGCGGCAGCGTGTTCGGATCGTGAGCCGCGATGCTCCTGACCTTGGAGCTCACGGTGAAAGCAACTTCGACCTGCTCGTCGATGGAAGGCTCGTAGCCGCAAGCGCATAGTCCGCAATGGTAATCGTCATGGCGGAGAGATTTCAGCGTGGCGTGCGCATCCAGCACGCCGCTGCAGCCAGGACAGAGCACGTTCCAGGTCAGATCGAACAAGCCGATCCGTGCAGCATGCAGGAACCCGGAAATAACCCGTTCTTCATCGAGACCGGCGCGCGCCGAGAACTCCAGGGCATTGATACGGTTGAGTTCGTGATCTTCACCCGCCTCAATCAACCGTGTGATCGCGTCCGCAACGGCCGGATCGGCGGTCTGCTTCAGAACCGAAAGCTGGGCCTGGATGTCGCTCATGGCGTGCTAAGATGGTGCCTAGCAAACCCACAAGCAAGAGACGAAGCGATGGCCCGGCCGCCGCCGGGATCAGACGCCCGCCCTGGGCGTGAGCTTGAACAGCGGCGAGCGATCCGGCTGGGTCGTGACCACGCCGACCGGCATCACGGGTGCGGCGTCGAGCATTTCGATGTCGAAGGCCGCCACCAGCCGTGCCAGCGCCAGCACCGCCTCGGTCAGGGCGAAATGAGCCCCGATGCAGACCCGCGCGCCCGCTCCGAACGGCAGATAGGCGAAGCGCTCCGGCGGCGGCGCACCCGGCATGAATCGTTCGGGCTTGAAGGCGTTGGGCGCATCCCACAGCTTTTCGTGCCGGTGCAGCAGCCACGGCGAGATCAGCACGACGTCGCCGCGCCTCACCTGGAACGCGGCGATCCGGTCGGGGCCGCTGGCTGCGCGCGCGATCAGGAACGCGGGCGGATAGAGCCGCAATGTCTCGTCCAGCACGGCGCGCGTGAACGGCAGTTGATCCGGATCGCTGAGATCGGTTGCGGCGCGGGCCTCCTGCGCGAGCTTGTCCTGATTGGCCGGGTCGAGCGCGATCAGATACAGCGCCCAGAACAGCGCCGTTGCCGTGGTCTCGTGGCCGGCGAGGATCATGGTCGCGACCTCGTCGGCGAGTTGTGCATCGGTGAACGCCGCGCCGGTCTCGGGATCGCGTGCCGCGCCCATCAGGTCGAACAGGTCGCGCGGCGGTGCGTCCTCCAGCTTGCCGGCGGCGCGGCGCTCGGCCATCAGCATGGCGACGAAACCGGTCCAGCGCTTGCGGAACCGCCGGCGCGCGAAGTCGCGCGGCGTCGGCCAGGACAGCGGCAGCACGATGTCCAGCAGATGCGGGCTGGCCAGCCGCGCGCCATACTCGTAGACGAAATCGCGCAGGGTGGCACCATGGCGGCCCATCTCGAACGAGAACATCGTGCGGCCGGCGATGTCGAGCGTCATGCGCTGCATGATCTCGCGCAGGTCCAGCGGCTGCCCGCATTGCTGCTTCAGCCTGGCGACGGTCTCGTCGCTCACCGCGACCATGTGCGGGATGAGGCCGGAAACGGCGCGTGGCGTGAACGCCGGCGCGAGCGTCCGGCGCTGGTGCTTCCACGCCTTGCCTTCCGCGATCAGCAGCCCCTCGCCGAGCACCGGACGCAGCACGCGGATGGCGCCGACGGTGCGGGCGTAGTTCTCCCAATTGTCGACCAGCACGTGCTTGATCGTGTCGGGCGTATTGAGAATGTAGCTGGAGCTGCCGAAGAAGCGGCCGCGAATGATGTCGTCCTCATAGGCGCGCTGGCTCCATGTCGCGATCGCGTTGTCGCCCATCATCAGCACGCGGCGCAGCGCGCCCATGCTGTCCGGCGCCCGCGGCGGTGTCGGCGGTATCAGCGGCAATCGTGCCTGCGGCAGATAATGGACGTCGGCGGTACTCATTCACGGCCTCTCGACGCTGTCACGAGCCTGGAACCACCGATCGGCTGCATCGCGAGCAACCGAGCCTCGGTTGCGGGGCCGCAACGGGCCGTCGCGCAACGACGGCCTTCTGCCAGAGGTAACTCTGTCGTCCCGCTCACAAGCGAGAGGGGCGCGCTTCCGCCCTCTCCGAGGCTATGATGTATCATCATACTCCAGCAACTAATTAGTCAGCTCGATCACCGCAATCCTGCTCTCCGATGCTGGCCAAAGACGGGCGGTGATGCGTTCCTCGTTGAACAGTCCGATGACGCTGCGTCCGACGTCGCCCGCAGGCAGCCGCAATGTCGTTGCCGCATCGGTCGGTATTCCCTTCTGTACGTCGGTTGGTTCCTTGCCGTCGAGCAGCACGATGTCGCGGGGCAGGCCGAAATAGCCGCGCGGCCTGATCATGATGAGAATCGCTCCGGCGCCGGCATCGGCCTGGCCGAGCGGCCGCGCCGCGCGCAGATGCACGACGTCGGACGAGCGCGGGAACGGCGAGCGGTAGAAGTGCGTGACCGGCGCGCCCGGCGAGGTCAGGACGATCTCGAGATGGGACGTCGGATCGACCTCCGCGGGACCCCAGCGCCCGTCGGCGCCGGTCTGGCCGCGATAGACAGGCTCGCCATTGCGTGCGCCGGTCTCGCTCGAGACGCGATAGACCTCCACGCTTGCGCCCGCGACCGGGCGATTGGTCGGCGCGCCGCCCGGCGTTCCCGTCACCAGACCGCTCAGCCGCACCTGCTGCTCGGGCTGGATCGCGATCTGCGTCGGCTCACGGCCGGCGATGAATTTGTAGATCTCGCGGAACGCGCGCGGGTGGAACGCGACCTCGCGATGGTCGAGCGCGCCGATCACGAGATTGGTTGCGCCCTTCAGCGCCGGCCCTTCGGACGTGATCCCGGTCGGCACGCCGGGCTTGCCGACCAGGCGGCCGTCGGCCTGGGCGTATTTGTCGAGCCCGTCGCTGCGCAGCGTCAGGAAGGCGGTGCCCTCGGTCACCTCGGTGTCGCCGGCATTCAGTCCGCGCAGGAACGGGCCACGGCCGTTGAACTCGCTGCCGGGACTGTCCTCCCAGTCGAACACGCCATGATTGGGCGTTCCGCACAGCACGGCGTGGCTGACATCGGCGCCGCCGCCGTTCTTCACGACGTTGCGGATCGCATTGCCGCCACGCGAACTGCCGACCAGCGCGACGCGCGCAGCGCCCGTGCGCTCCTTCAGTGCCTTGATGGCCTCGGCGAGTTCGCGGCGCTGATCGTCGGTCGACGAGCGGTTCGGCTGCGCCACGGCGTCGTCGTTGCGCGCCAGCGGGTCGGTGAAGTTGAGCGCAGCGAGACGCGTGCGCGGCACGCCGTTGGATTCCATCCGCCACAGCGTGGTCATCCACAATGCCGCGTGGTCGCCATTGCCGTGCACGAACAGGACCGGAGGGATGTCGCCCACCGTCGTTGCCGCCGCGCTCTGGGCGCGTGCCGGTAAGGACAGACCGCTGGTGAGCAAGGGAAGGGTTCCCATTCCCTGCAGAATGTTGCGGCGCGTCAGCTTCATCGGCGGTCTCCCTTTGGTCTCATTCATTTGTGTTCGTTGGCCGCGATCCCCGATGCCGGCCTTTGCAGGCAGCACTGGACAGCGGCGGACATTCGCAGGCATCACATAGGTCCAGCTGGAATCAAGCGATAGTTCGATGCGAGCTTCAAGGCGAACTGGCGACGTGGACGGACCCGCATGAATGCGCCGCAGAAACGTGAGCTGTTCGCCGCCGAAGGCATCGCCGCGCCGCTGCGGCACGCGGTGTTCCGCCGCATCTGGCTGGCGAGCCTGCTGTCGAACCTGGGCCTGCTGATCCAGGCGGTCGGCGCCGCCTGGGCGATGACGCAGATGACGTCGTCGGCCGACAAGGTTGCGCTGGTGCAGACCGCCTTGATGCTGCCGGTGATGTTCATCTCGATGCCGGCCGGCGCCATCGCCGACATGTATGACCGGCGCATCGTCGCGCTGGTCGCGCTCGCCGTGGCGCTCGGCGGCGCCACCACGTTGACGGTGCTGGCATGGTACGGCCTGGTGACGCCGGAGCGCCTGCTCGCGCTGTGCTTCGTCATCGGCAGCGGCATGGCGCTGATGGGGCCGGCCTGGCAATCCTCCGTCAGCGAGCAGGTGCCGCCGGAGACGCTGCCGGCCGCGGTCGCGCTGAACGGCATCAGCTACAACATCGCGCGCAGCTTCGGTCCGGCGATCGGCGGCGTCGTGGTCGCGGCCGCCGGCGCGGTCGCCGCGTTCGCGGCCAATGCGCTGCTGTATCTGCCGCTGCTCGCGGCGCTGTTCCTGTGGCGGCGCGTGGTCGAGCCGAGCCGGCTGCCGCGCGAGCCGCTCAACCGGGCCATCGTCTCCGGCGTCCGCTACATCGTCCATTCGCCGTCGATCCGGATCGTGCTGATCCGCACGCTGGTCACCGGCATCATCGGCGGCTCGATCTCGGCGCTGATGCCGCTGGTCGCGCGCGACCTGCTGCATGGCGGCGCGCAGACCTACGGCATCATGCTCGGCGCCTTCGGCATGGGCGCGGTGGTCGGCGCGCTCAACATCGGCGAGATCAGGAAGCGGCTGTCTGGTGAGGCCGCGATCCGCACCTGCGCGCTCACCTTGGGCGCGGCCACCGCGGCCGTTGCACTCAGCACCGCGCCGGTCCTGACGGCGGCGGCGCTCGTCATCGCCGGTGCGGTGTGGATGCTGGCGGTGGCGCTGTTCAACATCGGCGTGCAGCTTTCGGCACCCCGCTGGGTCGCGGGCCGCGCACTGGCGGCATTTCAGGCCGCGATCTCCGGCGGCATCGCGATCGGCAGTTGGGGCTGGGGGCGTCTCACCGACGCCGCCGGCGTCGAGGTCGCGCTGCTGGCGTCGGGAGCGCTGATGATGGTGTCGCCGCTGCTCGGCCTGTGGCTGCGGATGCCGCCGATCGGGGCCCGCAACGAGGACGGCGAGACGCTGGCCGATCCCGAGGTGCAGCTCGAGCTGACGCCGCGCTCGGGGCCGCTGGTGGTCGAGATCGAGTACCGCGTCGCTGAAGACAACGCCCGCGCGTTTCACGACCTGATGCAGGACGTGCAGCTCAGCCGCCAGCGCAACGGCGCCTATGGCTGGTCGATCGCACGCGACATCGCCGACCCCGAATTATGGACCGAGCGCTATCACTGCCCGACCTGGATCGACTATCTGCGTCAGCGCAACCGCTCGACCCGCGCCGAGCGCGAGCTGCACAAGCGCGCGATCGACTTCCACATCGGCACCGACCCGGTGCGCATCCGCCGCATGCTGGAGCGGCCGTTCGGCTCGGTCCGCGCCAAGGAGGATATCGACCGCACCGCCGAGCAGGCGCCGGCTGTCGCCTCGGCGGCTCGCAGCGGGCCGTAGCTCCGGAGCATCTGCACTGAGCAGGCGCTTACTGCCCGTGCTCGGTCAGCACCTTCTCGCAAGCCTTCGACAGCTTGGCCCGATGCTCCTTGAGACAGGCCAGCACCGCCTGATCGCCGTTGTTCATCACGGCGCGGCAATACCGCGACACGTCGCGCGCGCACGCATCCTGGCCGGGCTGCTGCTGGGCTGAGGCGCTCGACGCCATCAGGACCAGAGGGATAATCAGAGAGAGTTTGTTCATGACTGGCGCCTCGCTCCCGGGACTGAACGTTTGGCGGCGCTTTTAGTGGTCGCAACCGGCCGTCGCAAGCGCCTCGGTCGCAGCCGGGGTGCGCAGGCGGGAGCCGGAAGCGCTCTCAATTGGCCTCGTTGGCATCCGCGACCTTGCCGCTGCGCTTGGACATCTCGCGGTCGAGCACGACGCGGCAGCCGGAGCTGAGCGACGACCGGTTCTTGATCATGCAGGCGGTGATCGCCGGGATGTTGGGGATCTCGCTGCTGCACAGCCGGAAGGCGTCGCCGGTGCACATCTGCTGCGCCTCGGCGCTGAAGGCGAAGCTTGCCGTCGAGGAGAAGGTCGAGAGGGCGGCAAGGCTGGCGGCCGTCAGAACGGCCCTGCGCAGAATGTCGGTCGACTTCGTCATGGCTGGCTCCCATTGGCGCCGCATGTTGGCGGGGCCGCGTGTTTCAATGCGTCCATCATGGCGGGATGCCCTTTTGGCAACCGTGATGCGGGTCACGCCAGATCCAAACCTGGTCGGCAGTTTCGGCAGGCCGATGGCCGCGGCGCCATGTCGCTCCGGTGAACGGCCGCTTCGGTGCGGGCATCATCCTGGAAATCTTGTCCGATCCTGGTCGTGTTGGCACCGCGTTAAGGAATCGTTGGCACTAATGGAAGCTAATTGAAGGAGGCGGACAGCGTTGCGTCCGCCATCGAGTGTCTCGCGTTTTCGGGAAGAGTAACCATGCGTAATGCGTTAGGCTTGCTGCTGGCCACCGTCGTCGCGGCGTTGGCGATCACCGGTGTCTGGTACTACGTATCGAAGCCCAGCGCCGCCAAGGCCGCCGCGCAGAGCGCAGCGGCGAAGCCGTCCGAGCCGGCGCCGCCTCCGGCGCGCGTCGCCGCCAAGGCCAGCTCGAAGGACGATGTCGAGACGACCGGTACCGTCTCCACGCGCATGGCGGCAAGCGCGCCGGCGCCCGTGCAGCCCAAATCGACCTGCGCCAATCCGGACGCGCTCGGCATCTCCCGCACCGTCATGGTCGACACCACCGGCGGCCCCGGTTTCGGCCTCGACCATTTCAAGCAGTTCGACTTCCTCGCCGACCACGAGGTGGTGCTGACCTTCGACGACGGCCCGTGGCCGGTCAACACGCCGGCGGTGCTGAAGGCGCTGGCCGACGAATGCACCACCGGCATCTTCTTCACGATCGGCAAGCATGCGACCTATCATCCGGAGATCCTGCGCCAGGTGCTGGCCGCCGGGCATGTCGTCGGCGTTCATACCTGGTCGCACGCCAATCTGAACGGCAAGAAGATGACCGACGAGACGGCCAAGGAGGAGCTCGAGAAGGGTTTCAGCGCGGTCAAGTTCGCGCTCGGCACCAACCCGGCGCCGTTCTTCCGCTTCCCGCAACTGCAGCACCGGTCCTCTGCCGTGGCCTATCTCGGCAGCCGCAATGTCGCGATGTTCTCCTGCGACGTCGACAGCTTCGACTTCCGCTCCAAGGATGCCGACCAGGTCGTCAACACCGTGATGACCGGGCTCGACAAGAAGGGCAAGGGCATCATCCTGATGCACGACTTCCAGAAGAACACCGCGCTGGCGCTGCCGACCCTGCTGCGGCGGCTCAAGGCCGGCGGCTACAAGGTGGTCGCGATGAAGCCGAAGGGCACGCTCGATACGCTGCCGGAATATGACGCGATGATCGGCCAGGACCCGAAGCTGCCGACGACGATGACCAATGCGCGGCCGATCTCGAGCGTGATCCAGACCATCTCGCAGTGATGCCCCGCTGCAGGGTCTCCTCGCGCGAAAGGCCGGGCATTTGCCCGGCCTTCTTCGTTTGTCGCCGATTGGCGGATGCTCACCAATAGATGCCGTGGCGATGCAGCTCGCGGACGATGCGGGCTTCGGTCCAGCTCTTGCGGTGCGTCCGGTCGGAGCGCGCCGATTTCGACCGCCGCGACGATCGCTGCACAGAGCCCGGCTGCGGTGCCGGCGCCGCAGCGGCGGCGGGCTGCGGCGGCGGCGGTGCGGCGGCCGGGGCCGCTGGCGCAACCGTTTGCGCAGCGGGCTGGACCTCGGCCGCGACGGCCGGCACCGGCGCCGGGGTGACGGTGACCTCGCCGGCTTGCTGGACGTAGGTCGGACGCGGCGCCCGCGCGGCGGCGTCGTTCGACGACAGCGACAGGCTGCGTGTGCCCTCGGCCTGCGCGACTGTGGCGGATGCGAGCACCATGGCTCCGATCAGGATCATCTTGCGCATCGAGTAAGCTCCCCTTTGTTGGCTGCGGGAAGGTTTAGGCGCCGGCGCGACCGTCCGATGTGACCCCCGTCACGCTCCGCATGGCAAGCGCGAATGAAGCCGGATGCCGGCACACGGCACTGCGGATCGGTGCGCCATCTTTCTCGAAACCTTTCCGGCGCCGCGGGGACGTCCGCTCAGGACGAGGGGAGTTCTGGACGAGCCCATCCGGAAATCCACCGGCGGCAGCACGTGGGCGGTGGGCGACGCGATCCGGCACACCCGACTGTTGCTACCAAATTACCGTCAAGGCGCGGTGTTCCATGCTGCCGGTGAGATCCGGGGTTGAGGTATGATCGTATGTACGTGTACTGTTCGTTGGTGCTGTTCAGAAGCTTCGCCGAATCCGATAGGGAAACCGATCGATTCGGGGGAAGGATACGCGCATGCGCCGGGTGATCGTTGCAGTGTTCTTGGCGGCCGTGACGCTGCTGGCCGCCAGTGGGCCGGGCCCGGCGCAGTCCGGCGACGACAACGTCGAAGAGATCTACATTGCGCGGAGCGTGCGCCAGGGCCGCGTCGTGCCGTCGGATTTCTGCGCGCCGACCAAGACCGGCTTCGCGCCGGCGCTGGAGGATCAGCTCTCGATCCACTCCGTCGGGGTCCGGCCGGCTGACGGCCGCATGACCGAGACCGGCGACAAGAGCATCGGCGAGATGCGGGTCTGCATCGGCCAGGCGATGGATCCGACCCTGCTCGGCACCTACACCGAGGGCCAGCTCAACGGCATCGCATTCACCGGCATCGGCGATTGCCGGTTGGTGCGCGGCAATCTGCCGGAGGACGGCCTGCTCACGCACCGCTGCTTCCTGGCGCTGTCGGGTCTGCCTGAGCCGTATGTCGGCGGCTTCCTGGTCTCGAGCTCGCTGTATTCGAAGACGCCGTTCGGCACTGAAAGTTCGCCGCCGGGCTACGCCCAGGCCGGCATCCTGGTCATCCGCCTCTGGAAGAAGCGGCTGCCCTGAGGCAGCCGTTCGCGCGCTCAGGCCGGCGAGAAGGTCTGCACGAAGGCGCGCACCGTCGCGGACACCTTGTCCTCCGAGACGTGCCAGGCGGCGCCGTCATCGGCGGCGAAGAAGCTGGAGGCGTTGGAGCCGGCCCAGCGGAACACCTCGAACGACGGCCAGTACCAGATGTCCTCGAGGTTCGAATTGTTGACGACCTCGTGCGCGACCAGCCGCATCGTGCTCTTCGACAGGCAGTCGGCCTGCACCACCGATTCATATTCGAACGAGGTGAGCAGCGGCACCGGCGACACGGTGACGATCACCTTGATGCCAGGCCGGATGCTGCGGATGAACTCGATCAGATAGAGCACGTTGTCGACGTTCTCCTGCACGCTGGCGGTGCGGAACTTGTACTTCTCGGCCAGCGCCCGCGAGTTCAGCGCGGTCGGCCGGGGCAGCACGAAGGCGCCGGTCTCGCGGTCGAAGAACGCCGCGGCGACGCCGAGCGTCAGGATGAAGACGTCGGCCTGCTTGATGACGGCGAGCGTGTTCTCCTTGCTCGATCCCGGCGGCAGCAGCTCGACGATGCGCTCGCGGATCTCCGGATCGATCTGGGCGTCGCGCAGCCAGTCGACGAACACGCGGTTGGCGAAGGTCGTGTTGATGTACTCCGAGATCTCCATGTGGTGGCTGGCATAGCCGCTGTCGGTGAGGCTCTTGGAGAGGTTGCGCGCGAAGCACGAGCCCATGGTGAAGAAGCGGGTGCTCTTGTCGAGGAATTTCGGCGCCGCCGCGAGGTTCACCGCGATATGGCTGGTGATCAGCGTCTGCAGGTCGCCGAGGAAGTCCTTGGTCTCCGGATAGCGTCCGACCTTGGCGCGGCCCTTGGCTTCCTTGGCCTTGCCCTTCTTGGCGTTCGACCGCGCGAGCTCCAGCGTCTCGCGGTTGATCGGGTTGTCATAGGCCGGGTTGAGCTTGATCGCCTTTTCCAGCGCCGCGACCGCTTCCTCGAATTCGTTGCCCTGGGTCAGGATCTCGCTGAGCGAGAAATAGTCGGCGGCCTGGTTGGAGGCGCGGGCGAGCTTGCGGAACAGCTCCATCGAGCGCGTGAACGGCCCGACATGGCTGCAGCGCACGGCCGCGCTGCGGATCAGGTGCAGATTGCCTTCGGTGGCCTGCTCGAAGATCTCAGGGTTCTCGTCGAGGATCGCCAGCATCATGTCGCGCGCCTCGGCGCGCTTCTTGTGCGAGCCGTCGTCGATCAGCTGCGCATAGATGAAGCGCGCGTTGATGTCCTTGGGGTCGAGCTCGAGCAGCTTCTGGAACGCGAGCTGGGCGCTGACGAAGTCCTTGTCCTCGATGTATTTGTAGGCGAGCGTCCGGATCTGGCCGACGATGGATTGAAACTGGGTGTGGCTGTCGAGGGCAGTCGTGCTCATGTCGCGGGTTCGCCTTTGTCTCGCGTTGCGTCTTCGGCCGTTGGTCCGGCGCCGCTGCCGGCAGCCGGTGCATCGCCAGTGCCGGTCGAATCGTCACGCGCACAGGCGCCATGCCCTCGCGAGAGACGTCCCACCCTGACCTCTGGATACTGATCGCCACCGGCTTGGCCGCTGGCGTACGCCCGAGCGCAACCGGCACCTGCGGGATTCGAACGCGACGGACGCGCTCGTCCGGATCGCCGCCAGCCGCCAGTGCGGGCATTCATCCCGCCGCTCGCGCCGAACGATGGCGCGATTTGGGTTAAGCAATTCTTAACCGGCAAATCGAGCGCGGCGAGCGGAGGCGACGAGAGAGATAGGAAGGCGGAGCAACGGAGAGAGGCTGGTGCCGCAGCGCTCGAAGCCTTCATAAACGGTGCGAAAGGAAGTTCTCCACCCAGCCCGCCAAATTGCAGACGAAGCGACCGGCCTCTATCTTGAGAATTTGAAACACTCAGGCGCCAGACCAGTCTTTAACCGAAGACTTGTCGCTTTGGTCAAAGGCAGCTGCTTTATATCCGGCGCTAGAGCTTTGACGCTGGCCGGAGGATACGATGGGCGGAGTCTTGACCGCTAGACTGTGTATCGGATTTGATCGAGAGTGTGATTTCACAACCTAAAGCGGCGGCAACTCGGCAGAACTGCTTCCAGCTTGCGCCGGGCCCAAGCCGCTCAACTTTGCTGAGAGCTGACTGGTCTAGATCGGCCTGAGCGGCGAGATCTTCCTGGGTGAGGCCCCTCGCGAGGCGTATCGCCTTCAAAGCTCGGCCAGCCTCCGCGTCACGTTCCTCCTGCCTCATCGACGGCCACCAGCTAAAATCAATGGGGTTGGGATGCCATGAGGCCACCCGAACCGGTTCTGCTAAAGTGCTCACCACGGGTGAGTGAGGCTGTCAACAAAAAAGCAGGGGGGATGTTGAATCGTTTATTCGTGAGCCGCCCAAGCTTGTTACCTGTTGATACCGTTATGGTTTTGGTGATCGTAAGCTAGCGAATCATGCTCCTATCCGGGGTTGAGAGAACTCGGAGAAGAAGGCCAACTCAGGTACAATCTATAGACGGCAAGCTGTAGCCGGTGCCACAGCCGCTTGTTCTAAATTGTACGACCTACCCTGCGGCGTTTCTCAGATTGAACAATCCTCGTATCGAAGTCAGTTTCGAGTGGGGCAAGTCTTGCAAGGTGACATCCAAGTGGACGAAAGCAAGAAAGTAATCGCAGACGTCCGTGCAAAAATCGGCGAGCGACTTCTAACGGAAGCCGAGGCCTCACGGGCGATTGGTGTGACGACAGCCTCCCTCAATCGGCACCTAAATGGAGCCTACGTTCGCAGCGACTCGCTTGTCAAATATCGACGTTGGCTAGCAGAGGGTGCGGTGGAAATTAAACCGACGCGGGGAAACTTAACCTCAAGAGACGTCGTTTCAGCTACTACTACCGTGTCGATCGAACACGAAAGGGCAGAGCCTGTCGTAGGTCCTACAATCCGCCCCGGTCAGCCGTTGCGAGTTGTGGATTTGTTTGCAGGCTGCGGCGGCCTGTCGTTAGGATTCGAGCTTGCGGGAGGAGGCAGTCTATTTAAGACGGTATTGGCGATCGACATAGAGGAGGCGATGGTTCGCGTGTTCAACGCCAATCATGAATCCCTGAATCCCGGGCGCCCGATCGGACAACGAGCGGATTTGTCGGAGTTTTTGAACGAAGCCGAGGTATTAGCATATTATCTGGACCATCTCGCTTCATCGGAATCGGATGGAGATCTGAGGCACGAACTCGACAAAATTGCTCCGTCTGGGCTGGGTGATTTCATACGAAACATACAAGCGCTCGACGATGCATTTATTGAGTCACTCATGGCGATTCGTCAGCAGAAAGGCTATCTCCAAGAATACTCTGAAATTGATAAAGGCTCTTTGTCCCAAACTTCAGTTTTGGCTTTTCACCAAGCCTTGAAACTTCCGCAGCCCGGAACTGGAGTTCCTTCACTTCAAGCAACTCTTTGGGGTCGGACGTCCTCAGT
This sequence comes from Bradyrhizobium sp. HKCCYLRH3097, assembly GCF_051167875.1. Taxonomy (NCBI): domain Bacteria; kingdom Pseudomonadati; phylum Pseudomonadota; class Alphaproteobacteria; order Hyphomicrobiales; family Nitrobacteraceae; genus Bradyrhizobium; species Bradyrhizobium sp. HKCCYLRH3097. The sequence goes on along the minus strand of NZ_JBNPTX010000001.1, from coordinate 122,114 downwards.
CGTGGCCGCGACTGACAGTGCGTCCGTGCATTTCGCCGACCGGATAACTAAGGAAGCTGCATCGGAGGCCAAAGCCCTTTGGGAAGCGGAGCTGGAGAAGCTGCGTGAGCGGTCGGCAGGATCTGGATCGGGTCAACTGGCGTCAGCCGCGAAAAAAATCAGAAATGCGCTCAGGCTTATCGAGGGCAAGTCATACGCGGACATACGCAGAGCTTGGCTGGCGTGGCGGGCAGCTAGGGACGCCGCTCGACGGGCGATGTTCGAGGACGAAGAGGTTTTGTCGCAGCTACGCAGGATTTACCGAGCCGGACGCGAAGTACATATCCTGTTAGGCGGACCGCCGTGTCAGGGCTTCAGTCGCATAGGACGCGGAAAGATTCGCAGTCTAAGAGAGCAGAGTGTCCACGTGCAATCTGACACGAAAGTGGGAGATAAACGTAATGAGCTGATGCTCCAGTATGTTCTATTCGTGGCGGCGCTGGCCCCAGCGGCATTCCTATTTGAGAACGTCAGGCATTTCCAGGCGGAGGTGAAAACGGCAGAGGGGGCGTTCAACGCAACCGACGTTCTGGCAGAAGCGATATCCGACATTTCTCGAGACGGGTTATCCTACGAAGTCGAGTCAAGGGTTCTGTATGCGTCCAATCATTTGGTGCCTCAGACTCGCGAACGCTTCTTCATGGTCGGAATTCGGCAAGACGTTGCAGAGACCGCTAATTTGAAATCCCCAGCAGCATGGTGTCTTTCGCTGCCCGTTCGGCAATCTGTCCGGCTCAAGACTGCTTTAGCGGGCCTCCCGGAGCCTGTGTATTCCTCAGCGTTTTCGGAGAGGTCCGGGGGAACCGATACGTTGTTGTCCGTCGAAGATCTCCATGTCCACGGTAGTGGCGAAGTGGGTGAATACTTGGAGTGGATAAGGCAGCCGCCACCAACCAGTCGGCCCGAGCATGATCACAAGAAGGTTGATGCCCATTGCGCACGGGATTCTCGACCAGACGATCGAGAGTTCTTCGAGATGTTTGGACCGGGAAAGCGATGGATGGATTATCGTTGTGACGGTAATCCGCTTATCGATGAGCTAGCTCACTTGGTCCGTTGGATTCTTGAAAACGATAGGCGGACCGAGATCGCTGGGCTCCAGAGGGGACGCATTAAGAGCCATTTGGAAGCCTTAGACGGCTCTCTTTCGATTCGTTTATTGCTGGATCGTATCCAGCTTGGGCCGGGAGAGAAAGAACACCATCTCCGTGCCCCCAATTACCTAAAAAAGAAGGAGGGAAACCATGGCGACTGGCTCGCTCGTCTTGATGCAGAAGCGCCCTGCAAGACGATGACTTCTCATATGGGCAAGGATACCTACGCTTATATTCACCCATCAGCTCCTCGGACAATTTCGGTGCGTGAGGCTGCACGTGTGCAAACGTTCCCAGATTGGTTCCGTTTCGGAAGCGTGGGTCTTGTGGATGGCTATCGTGTTATTGGAAATGCTGTGCCGCCGCTGCTTAGTTCGCAGCTGGCGTTGAAGCTTGGGGTTGTGCTTGAGGCTGGTGGCGTCATCAAGCGGGCATCCAAGGAACCCGCTACACGGACTCAAGCTTTGGAGCGATCTTCTCAAGCCCAACTTGTACTTGGCTTGCGAGCTTGAGTCCTTCCGCTCGACGTACTCCGGGATCGGAACTCACTAGATCAGGGACATTTATCGCCACAACTGTGAGCCATTCTTGCTCAGTGGGTGAAACAAGATACTTGTTCTCCCATCCTGAATGCATCCACTCTGTCCTAGGAAAGAACAGAAATCCCGAGTGTACTTGAAACAAACGCATGTACGTCAGTAGCTGGAATACGTCGCTTGGTAGGACGCCAAACCGGGGAGGGCTTTCCGTCAGCCTTTTCCATTTGGCATCGCCAGCGGCTATGACTCTCTTATTGGAAGTAATGAGAAGGTCCGGTCTGACTGCGAGAGCGGTAGTCGAGATGGTCGATGAGCCGAGCGAGAGGAGCTGATGTTCACCCGCAGACTTGAGACAGGAGAGTGGGTTCGAAAGGTGGTCTGCCAGGGACTCGCGGACAGCCGACTCGAACAACCGGCTTAACGGAAACAGGAGCGTCGGCTGTTCAGTGGCCCCCAAAGACGTGGGTATCGGGCTTTTGCCGAGAGCAATCAATCCTGCAAGGTCAACAAGGCCCAACCAACCAGCCTCCAATCGGCTTAGACGAACACGTCTTACCAGTTCAGGTGACAGCGGGCACGCTTTAACCTCGATGAGCAGATCCAAGCAGCGATCGAGGTCTCTGCGGGCTGCATAGGACGTCGCGCGGTTTCGAAGTGTAGTTGCAAGGGCTTTAAGTAGCCTTCCTAGGTCATTATCTGCGAGGAACGGGAAGTGTCTTAGCGGGAGTAGGTGCATATCTGAGGGGAGTTGGCGCGAGTAGTTGGACATCTGAATGCGGCCACGGAGCGTCGAAGTCCTTTCATTTACCTCGTGATACCTGCGTGGTGCGCCTAGCTCCAGCCGCTGCAGCAGCTCGGCCGCGGTGCGACGCTCCACAATCTCTAGAAGGGGCGTCTCAGAGGCTGAGCTTCCTCGCGACAACCAAAGTGGTCGGGCATCATCTCCTGCCCAACGCAGCAGGTTGAACATAAATTTTCGAGCGTCATCGACCGTTTCAACGCCAAATGGCTTCGGAAGAACCTCAATCTTCAGGTCGCCAAGGTCCACTGCACCGACCAAGTCCGTCGCGTAAACAGAGCCCCGCCGAAGCGAGAATGCCTGTCGGTCTCCCACGGTGATACTTAGAAGGCGTTCCTTTATTTTGACGCGAGTTACGCCCGCTGGCAGTTCCAGCCTACCCTGTTCGAAAACAGTAAGCGTGCGCGCCATAGATTTACGCCATGCTGCCTGCTGCTGCAGCAAAGGCTGCGCTATCAAATCCAGTAGTCTCTGGATCCCACCATGCAGCTGGGGTCCCGAGAATCAGTCCGGCCACATCAAATGAATCTCCAAAAAGCTCTTGCTCAGCAGCGGACAGGTGCTGGGCCTCGAAAAGGGACAGTCCTTTGGTTCCGAAGCGCTTGCTGCGCGTTCCAAGTGCTATCTCAACCTTTCGCAAATCCTCATGGAAGTACTCTTCCAACAGTGGGATCACGCGGCTACGTAATGTGTATGCCAGTGATTTGAGGCGTCCTTCGTCATTGTTAGGCCACCCAAACCGATCGCGAGTGTCGTTGAGCTTGTCGTCCATGAATGTGGAATGACCCAACCGATAGTCGGGACCTCGCAGCACTTCGATCCGTCTATTGATTCCAGCTACTACGGCAGCAACGTTGACTCCACCATAGGCGTCGGGACATAGGGCTGGATTGGGTGCCACCTCCACGAACACAAATCTACGGCGCATCGCAAAATCCACGGCCGAGATAGAGCGATCCGCAGTATTCATGGTGCCGATTACAGACAGAGTCCCGGGGACACCGAAGCGTTCTTCGCCGGAATACGGGAGATGTACACGCCGCTCCTCCGAGGCGCCGAGCCTCTTATCTGGCTCCAGGAGGGTGATCAACTCTCCGAAGACGCGAGAAAGGTCTGCTCTGTTGATCTCGTCGATAACGAGGCAGCAAGGGGTGGGCTTGGGCGCTGTCGCAGATTGATCCTTAATAAAAGCGGCAACAGCTCCGAAATGAGCGCTGTTTGCAAGGTCACTGGAGGATATGCCAAGGAAGGTTCCAACCTGTCTACGTAGTTCGGATCCAACTACCGGATCGTCTCCCTCTAAGCCGTAATCGGAAGGTGTTACGTCTCCTTTTCCCGGGATAGAGAAAACCTTGGGTTGGAATCCGAGGTCCGCCGCCTTCTCGATGACGCGCCGAGTAACGAATTTCTCTTGTTCTTCACCTACCTGATCGGTACGACCCGGTCGGACCCGCAAAAACCATCCTTGGTCGTTGGCGCCGATTACTTCATATGTCTTGGTTCCGCCGATAGCATTGATCGTCGTCCCGACAGGTGGGCCGAACGAGCTTGGTTGGCCCGAAGCAGTCTCGCAAATTTCACGAAACGGGCCCTTGCGTACTTCGAATGAGATCGTGGCCCCGGTTGGTGCTCGAACCGGGCGAAATCCCTCGACGAAGTCTTCATAGGAATAGCTAGGGTGAAAAGTCACCCACTTGATGCGCCCGCTAAGCACGTACTGATGGTGCAGGTCGAGTAGCTCCTTGTCGCTGATAGTAGCGGCGCGCCAGCGGGCGTAGGCTGTGGGGTCTATCGCGCCAACCGCTTCGCGGGCGGCTAGCCACGTCTTTCCGGTGCCCGGGGGGCCATAAAGGATTTTCATAACAGGTCGGGTAGACATCAGCTCTCCGGGTCCAATGCTCTCGCCGCAAGTAATTCCACGTCTACGTTCAGAGCCTTCGCTAAGCGGGCCATTGTTCGCAGTGTCAAGTTGACTTGGCCCGCTTCGATCTTCTGGAGATGTCTTGTTGCGAGGCCCGCAGTAAAGGCGAGGTAATCCTGAGTGAGGCTGCGGCGCTCGCGCAGAGCGCGAACGTTTGATCCGACTCGCCTGAGCAAATTGTTGGCGGACGAGTCTCGCGAATTGAGAGGCGGGCCGGGCATCGGTAACCGAAGCACGAACAGGCCATATGAGCCACGCCATACATGGCGTGTGGAAATCTGCGGTTCGGAAGCGCTATGCTCGTCTAACCAAGCGGCGCCGAAGTTGAGATTTGAAATTTCCGCTCTGGCGAAGGTCTATAAAATTCCAGAGTTCAACGTTGGTGGCCTCGACCGGGCGTACCTCAATGACGCGCAAGGCGCGACTCGGATTCCAAGAGGAGGCGTAAAGCGCAGAATTGATTATGTCGACGATCGATGGAGCGCCTTCGAGCACTTGATGCTCCCAGATACGAACCACGCGCCAACCTGACAGCTCAAGGGCCGCAGTTTGACGCCGATCGCGTTCAACGTTTTCGCGTAACTTGGCTGCCCAAAATTCGTCTCGACTCCGCGGACGAACATAATGGTCGGGACAACCGTGCCAAAAGCATCCGTCAACGAAGACTGCTACCTTCCTGCCGGGAAAGACAATGTCAGGCCTTCCAAAGGGCGTTTTGAAGTGTAGCCGGTATCTTAGGCCAGCGGCCCAGAGTGCAGAGCGTAGAAGCTTTTCGGGCTTTGTGTGTTTGGCGCGGATGCGCGACATCTGTTCTGATCGCGTCAGCATAGGTGCGGCGCACACTGTCGTTGTCGACATGGGCGAGCTGTTGCTCGGATCGAGTCTGCGTTCCATACGCCACGTTCGTTTAGCATTGATGAGGCAGCCGATCGAAAACCATGCGCCGTCATTTGTTCCTTCGTGACCCCAAGCCACGTAGGGCCTCGTTGATGGTGTTCTCGCTCATGCTACGTTCGCGCGTATCGGCTGGATGAGTTACGGTGCTACGGCCCGTATGGCAACAGTGCCTGGATGGGTTCTGAATACCAGAAAATTGGTTGACGCCGAGCCCAAATCAGTGGTCTTATGCGTCATCCTGCTTCGCCGAGAGGGGCGTATCGCGATCGTCACGGCACGTGAGGCGGGGATGCGGTGGCCGCTACTTCGTCAGGCGCTTTTGCGCGACGACTGACGAGGTGCGGACGGCGAAGTCGCGTGGTCCTGGCGCCCCGATGCTGGCGTCAAGGTCGCGGCGTTCATGACGAGCGCAGCGGGCGACGGGGGCAAGACAGCCGGTCCCCGGGGAGATCGCGTATAAGCCGTAAAGCCATCGCGCGGGGAAGGCCGGATGTTCGGCCGTACCTGTGGTTCTGCCGCGTGCTTTTTTGCTGCACGCGGACCGCGGGTGCGACCAGCACCCGGCCTTCCCTGCGCCCTCTCACCCGATGAGGACGCCGACTGCAGCAGAGCTCGGGCCGACACGGCCGCGGGATCGCGGTGGCATGGGCAGGGCTGCGACGAGCGGCAGGCTGTTTGACAGGGTTGATCGGATCAGAACGCGAGGCTTAGCGAGACTTTGGGCTCAAACGCCCCGCTTCGCCAAGAGGCTTCGCCGGACACGCCTCGCCCTTCGGGCACCTGCGCCACGCGTAGCCCGAAGGGCGAAGCGTGGTGCCGCAAGAGGGACTCGAACCCCCGACCCCGTCATTACGAATGACGTGCTCTACCAGCTGAGCTATTGCGGCGAACCATAGCGGCGAGCGCCCGGCACGAGGCCGGACGACGCGGACGCGCTCCTGATATCGGGCGGACGGCCCGTTGGCAAGGACAACGCGCGCGGCCGCGGCTCCGAAACGAACCGGTGTGACCGGGACGGCGGGAGGGCCTGACGGTCCTCAGCCGCCGAACCGCGACCAGAACCCGCGCCAGCCGCCGGCCTGGGCCTTGGGTGCGATCTGCTCGGCGAACTCGTCGCGGGGCTGGTCGTCGTCATCGACACCGGGATCGTCCGGCGGCCGCATGATCGGCACGATCGCCTGGATCGGCGTCTCCGCCGGCCGGGCGAGATCGTTGCGGGTGCGGAACAGCGGCGTCGGCGCGGCTGCCGCCGTCTCGGCCGGCTTGGCGGCGACCGCGTTCGGCTCGGCCTCCGTCTCCGGCTCCGATTCGGCCTCGACGGGACCCGCGGCCTGCAACGGCGGCGCCGGCTCGGCGGCGACGGCCTCGATCAACCGGCTATCCTCAGCCATGTCCACAGGGATATCCACCGGCTTGTCGACAGGCTTGTCCACGGCCTCGGCCGGTTGTTCGGCCTGCTCGGGATCGGCCGCGACCACCGGCCGCGGCGGCTCGTTGTCCTGCAGCGCCGGAGTGATCACCACGGCCTCGCGCGGCGGCTCGACCGCGGCTTCGGCCACGGTGGGCCGGGCCGGCGGCGCCAGCACGGCTTCGGCGAAGGCCGAGCTTTCGATCACGCTGCTGCGCTCCGAGGGCAGGCTCGCCACCGGCGTCTGCCATTGGAAGGTGTCGAGCCGGCCGGTGACCGGCGAGATCGGCTGCCAGCGATCGCTGACATAGCCGTCCGCGGTCCAGGCCGGGTCGTGGCGGGCGCGCACCGCGCGCAGCGCCCATTCGCGCGCCTTGCCGGCGTCGCCATGCTCGGTGCGCTCCAGCTCGGCCATCAGCATCGCCACGCGCTGGGTCGGATCCTCCGTGAACGGCGCCAGCGCCTCGCGGGCGCGGCCGAATTCGGCGGCGTCGATCGCCGCGCGCGCCACCGCCAGCGCGCCTTCGACATGGCCGGGCGTCCGCGCGGCCAGGTTCTCCACCCGCGCCAGCCGCTGCGTGGCCGAATCGCCGAGCCGCACATGGGCGTAGGCATCGGCGAGATCCGGATGCGGACACGCCGCCCAGGCCGCCTCGATGATCTTCATCGCGCGCCGCACCTGGTGCGCCTCGCTCTCGAACTTCGCCGCCAGCACCGCGGCCGGCACCAGTGTCGGCGCCAGCTTCACCGCCTCCATCGCGCTCGAGCGCGACAGGTCGCGATCCCCGGTCTCCAGCGCCAGCGCGCGCGCCGTCAGCAGCACGCCGCGCTGACGGCGGTAGGTCGGCTTGTCGATCATGCCGGCGGTGTAGTTGCCGTCGAGGATCGAAAGCGCACCGTCCCAGTCGGCCTCGGCGCAGCGGAAGCCGAGCACGGCATGCGAGGCCCAGGTGGCGTTGGGCGCCAGCCTGAGCGCTTCGTCGGCGATCATCACCGCGGCATAGGCGTCGTCGGCGCGCTGCGCCTCGATGAACAGGCCGCGCAAGCCGAGCAGGCGGGTGTCGTGGCGCTCGGCCATGGCGCGGAAGGCGCGCCGGGCGCCGTCGCGGTCGCCCTCGAGCTGCGCCGCCTGGGCGTGCAGGAGCAGCGTCAGCGGATCATCGCCGGCCAGCCGCTTGGCGGTGTCGGCGTGCTGCCGCGCCGCGGTCGAATCGCCCTGGCCGATCGCCAGCAGGCCGTGGGTGATGGCGTGGCGGCCGCGCTGATGCCGGCGGGCGCGATGCGCCTTGCGGATGTGGCCGGGCGCCCGCAGCAGCGCGCTGATCAGGTTCCAGACCAGCACGCAGGCCGCGATGGTCAGGCCGAGCGCGAGCACGAACACCGGCAAGGTCATGGCGATCCGCCACGGGCCCCAATTCAAGACGACGTCGCCGGTCTGCTCGGCGACCCAGGCCGAGCCCGCAGCGGCGAGCCCGACCAGGATGAGGAAAATGACGATCCGGAACATGGGCGTCCTATTGCGCGGGTTTGGCGAGCGCGGTCATCGCGTCGTCGGCGAATTTGCGGGCGGTCGACAGCGCGGCGTCGCGGGCATCGGCGCGTGCGAGCCAGTCATTGGCGGGGGCGCGATCCTCCGGCGAGAGACCCTTCAGCTCGCGGCGGGCCTCGGCGAAATCGTTGCGCAGCGCCGCCGCGGTGATCCGTGCCACGACCGCGCCGCGATCGGTGCCGGCGCCGTCGGTACGCTCGACCTTGACCAGGCTCGAGGCGCCGGCCGAGAGCTTGCCGAGGATCGAAGTCCCCGTGGTGCTCTCGGGCGCCGGCGGCGAGAGCTTCGGCACGATGGTGAGCAGCTCGCGGCTCAGTGCCGCGGGGCTCGGCACGCCGGTCGTGGCGAATGCCTCCAGCGGCTTCAGCGCGGACGCGTCGGGCGCCAGCGATCTGGCGGTGGTCAGCGCCGCTCCATAGGGATCGCCGTGACGCACGGCGACGTCGAGCAGGGTCGCGGCGACCACGCGGCGCAACGGCGCGTCGTCGGCCGGCTTGGCCGCCTCTGCCGCCGCGGAGAGCTTGGCGCGCTCCTGTGCCAGCGCCGCGCTCTGGCTCTTGCTCGCCCGCTCCAGCGCGTCGATGCGCGCCGTCAGGCCGGAGAGATCGACCGGCTCGGGTGCGGGCGCCGGCGCGGAGCCGTCGCGCGGCTGCGCCCGGACATCGTTGAGGGCCGCCACGGTCTTGTCGGCCTGCGCGCGCAGGCCGGCGACGTCGTTGCGCAGCGCTGCGATCGCCTTGTCGGCGGCATCGAGCCGGCCGGTCACGGCGCCGTCCGGCTTGCCGACGCGCTGCTCCAGCCCGGCGACGCGGGAGGTGAGCTCGTCGATAGCGGCGGACTGCGGCGAGATCGCCGAGGGCGGCTGCACAGGCGGCCAGCCCAGCATCCAGCCGACGCCGATCACCAGCGCGGCCGCGGCCGCGCCGGAGAACGGTGCGATGATCCAGGGCGACACCGGACGCGGCGGCGGGGGTGGAGGAAGCTCGGCGTGCGGCGGCTCGGCCGCGGCGACCGTCTCCTCGGGCGTCTCGCTGGCGGCCGATTCCGGTTCGGCGTCACCGGCGCCATGCGGATGCGACTGGCTCGCCGCGCCCGACGACCCCTCGGCCAAGGCTTCGGCCGGGGCCGACCAGGGCGACGTGGTCGGCCGCTCGGCCGCGCTCTCGCTGGCCGACGGGCGCTCCTCGCGCGAGGTCGGCTCCAAATCGATGGTCGGCGGTGGCCGTTTCGGCCGCCCGGTGTCGGAGGCCGGTGCAGCGGTGTCGGGTTCATCGACCATGGTGGAAGTTCCCTGGCTGAGGCAAGATTGAGCAGGCCCTCTTACGCCATTCACGACCGTAGCGCACGGGTCAGGCCCTCCAGCATGTCGTTTTCATCCGGATGCGCCGCGATTGTGACCTGGGTGGCGCCGGCCTCGCGCAGCACCTCGGCGACATTGGCCGACAGGCAGCCATGCGGCACCGCCAGCGCCGAGATTTCGACGCCGTCGGCGCGGATGGCCGCCACGAACGCAACCGCGCTCCGCCGCGAATAATGCAGCACCGCCTCGATCCGGTTGGCTGCGAAGGCGTCGCAGACTTCGCGCGGCAGGGTGGTCACCTGCGCCATGCGATAGACGGTCTGGGTGATCACATCGAAGCCGCGCTCGGCGAGCTCGGAGGCGAGGTCGCGCGAGATGTCGGCGCCGGCGAGATAGAGCAGGGTGGCCCCGGCCTCGATGACGCCGCTGTCTGCGATCAGGTCGCGCAACGCGGTCGCATCGGCCGCGGCCGAGATCACCTGCATGAAGCCGGCCTCGCGTGCGGCTGCGGCCGTCCGGTCGCCGACCGCGAACAGCGGCAGGCGCAGCAAGGCGGACGCCCTGAGCTGCGGCGCCGCCGCGCGCAGCGCGTTCGATGACGTCACGATGAGTCCGGCGGCATCGCCGCCGACGTCCGGCGGCAGCGCGACCGGCTCGAAGCGCAGCATCGGCGCCAGCAGCACCTCGAAGCTGCGTGCGCGCAGGGCGCTCGCGGTGCGTTCATTGTCAGGGGCGGGACGGGTCACCAGCACGGCCATGTGCTATGCTCCCGTCGAACACGGATCGGCCGGGCTGCAACGGACGGACGATTGCACCTGGCGACCTCGTGGTGTTAGGCGGTTCTGCGCACTCATAATGACCAAAAGGGTTGAGATTGGGTAACGAATCGCAAACGCTCGTGCTGGGCATCGAAACCACCTGCGACGAGACCGCCGCGGCGGTGGTGGCGCGTGATTCGGACGGCAAGGGGCAGATCCTTTCCAATGTCGTGCGCTCGCAGACCGACGAGCATGCCATCTATGGCGGCGTGGTTCCCGAGATCGCCGCGCGCGCCCATGTCGACATGCTCGACCATCTCATCGACGCGGCGATGCGCGAGGCCGGCATCGACTATGCCGCGCTCGGCGGCGTCGCGGCGGCGGCCGGGCCGGGCCTGATCGGCGGCGTCATCGTCGGCCTCACCACCGCCAAGGCGATCGCGATGGTGCACGACACGCCGCTGATCGCGGTCAACCATCTCGAGGCGCATGCGCTGACGCCGCGCCTCACCGATGCAATCGACTTCCCCTATTGCCTGTTCCTGGCCTCCGGCGGCCACACCCAGATCGTCGCAGTCGCCGGCGTCGGCGACTATGTCAGGCTCGGCACCACCGTCGACGACGCGATGGGCGAGGCGTTCGACAAGGTCGCGAAGATGCTGGGTCTGCCCTATCCGGGCGGACCGCAGGTCGAGCAGGCCGCGCGCAACGGCGACGGTCAGCGCTTTGCCTTCCCGCGTCCGATGCAGGGCCGCAGCGATGCCAATTTCTCGCTGTCCGGTCTGAAGACCGCCGTGCGCAACGAGATCGGCCGGCTCGGCAAGGTGAGCGAGCAGGACATCGCCGACCTCTGCGCCAGCTTCCAAGCCGCGGTGCTGGACTCGACCGCCGACCGCCTGCGCGTCGGCCTCGATCTGTTCAAGCAGCGTTTTGGCGCGCCGACCGCGCTGGTGGCCGCCGGCGGTGTCGCCGCCAACCAGGCGATCCGCGGCGCACTCGACGATGTCGCGCAGCAGGCCGGCACCCGCCTGATCATGCCGCCGCCGGCGCTGTGCACCGACAATGGCGCGATGATCGCCTGGGCCGGGCTGGAGCGTTTGGCGCTAGGGATGGTGGACGGCATGGACGCCGCGCCGCGCGCGCGCTGGCTGCTGGATGCCAATGCCAGCGTGCCGGGCAAGTTCGCGAATACGCGGGCGGGGTTTTGAGGGTGGCGGAGTTGCTGGCTGAACTCAGCCATCGGTTGAGCCGTGCTCCTGCACATCGTGACGCAAGCTGGTGCGCAGGACGCGGTGCACTCCCCTCCCCGTTGCGGGGAGGGGTCGGGGGTGGGGGTGGCCCCACAAGGATTGTCGCTCGTGGCACCCTCCTCCCCAGCCCTCCGCCACAAGGGAGGAGGGAGCGCAGCGGCGCTTGCGGCGCATGACCCACGTCCAAACCATTTCCATCGTCGGCGCCGGCGCGTGGGGCACGGCGCTCGCCGCCGTCGCCGCGCGTGCCGGCCGTGATGTCACGCTCTACGCGCGCGACAGCCACCACGCCGCGCGCATCTCTGCTGCCCGCGAAAACCCGCGACTGCCCGGCATTCCGCTCGCCCCCAGCATCGCCGTGACCGCCGATCTCGCCGAGGCCGCCCGCGCCGACGCCGTTCTCATCGTTGTCCCCGCCCAGCATCTGCGCGGCGCCGTCATGCATCTCGCGCCGCTGCTCCGTCCGGGCACGCCGCTCGTCGCCTGCGCCAAGGGCATCGAGCACGGCACCCATAAATTCATGACCGAGGTGATCGCGGAGGCCGCGCCGAACGCGATCCCGGTGATCCTGTCCGGCCCGAGCTTCGCCGACGACGTCGCGCGAGGGCTGCCGACCGCGGTGACGCTCGCCGCGCCCGACGAGGCGCTCGCGGCCGACCTCGTCCATGCGCTGGGTTCGCCGACCTTCCGGCCCTATCATTCGACCGACGTGCGCGGCGTCGAGATCGGCGGCGCCGCCAAGAACGTGCTGGCGATCGCCGCCGGCATCGTTGCCGGCCGCAATCTCGGCGCCTCGGCGCTGGCGGCGCTGACCACGCGCGGCTTCGCCGAGTTGGTGCGGCTCGGCCGCGCCTATGGCGCGCGCAGCGAGACGCTGACCGGCCTGTCCGGCCTCGGCGACCTGATCCTCACCTGCGCTGGTCCGCAATCGCGCAACTTCGCCGCCGGCCTCGCGCTCGGCCGCGGCGAGCCGCTCCCTGCTGGCAAGCTCGCCGAGGGGCAGTACACCGCGCCGGTGCTGGTCGAACTTGCCACCTCGCGCGGCGTCGAGATGCCGGTGGCACAGGCGGTCGCCGCCATTCTCGCCGGCACCGTGACGATCGATGCCGCGATCGAGGCGCTGATGATGCGCCCGTTCAAGGCGGAGGAGTGAGCGGTGTAGCGCGACTCCACGCCGCTGATCATGCAGCCATCTCCGCCGTCTTGCCCGCGCTTGTCGCGGGCATCCATGTCTAAGATAATATGGCTGGCGGTGAGACGTGGATGGCCGGGCCTTTGACGTGCTTCGCACTCTTGCCCGGCCACGACGAATGGAAAGAGAACGGAACTATGAACTACTGGCTGGTGAAATCCGAACCCTCGGTATGGTCGTGGGACCAGCAGGTGGCGAAGGGCGCGAAGGGGGAGGCCTGGACCGGCGTGCGCAACTACACGGCGCGGCAGAACCTGGTGGCGATGAAGAAGGGCGACCTCGCCTTCTATTATCATTCCAACGAGGGCAAGGAGATCGTCGGCATCGCCGAGATCATCAAGGAAGCCTATCCTGATCCGACCGACAAGACCGGCAAGTTCGTCTGCGTCGACATCAAGGCGCACAAGCCCTTCAAGACCCCGGTGACGCTCGCCGCGATCAAGGCCGACAAGATGCTGAGCGAGATGGCGCTGGTGAAGCAGTCGCGGCTGTCGGTGCAGCCGGTCACGCCTGCGGAATGGAAGCACGTCTGCAAGCTGGGCGGCGTGTAGGGGCGCAAGGGCTTGTGAGACGCGCAAGGCGTTAGCGCCATTCGTGGTAGCTCCGGACCCGCGGCTGCCATGGGTAGGCTGCGTCCTTTCAGACGCCGCGCGATGATGCTACGTTCAGTTGTGGCAGGGAGCACCTGCTTCCTGCTCCATACCGAACAGGAGACCGGCATGTCGGACAGCGTCTACAAAGTCATCGAGCTGATCGGTACCAGCAGCGAATCGTGGGAAAAGGCGGCCGCGAACGCGGTCGAACAAGCTGCGAAAACACTCCGGGACCTGCGCGTTGCAGAAGTCGTCAAGCTCGACATGCAACTCGATGCGAAGGGGAAAGTCGAAGCCTATCGGGCCAAGCTCAACGTGTCGTTCAAGTTCGAAGGTTCGTGAGTTGAATTGACCCTCGACTTCCGTCGAATCTTCCGTCGGCCGATGGACGGGCAGCGGGATCGAGCTTCCGAGTCCGGCGTCATGCCCCGCACGAGGGGCATGACCTTGTTCCGTGATTTCGGTTCGGCGTCCCGGAACGCCGCGCGGCAGACGGCTGCCGCCGCAAGCCTGTCATGCGCGAATTGCCCGTCGTGTTAGTTTGTCGCACGCTGCCGGCATTGCACCGTCGGGCAAATCACCTGCACATTTCCGCACGTCCCTGCTGCCGCATGAGGGACGTTTCGCGACCGTCACGGATCGTTGGCAGTGGGATGCGATGGGCGTGGGTCGACGCAGCGTGAGCTGATCGCGCGGACGAACGGCGATGCACGCACGGTCAAGTCGCGCGGTCCTGATATCCCGACGCTGATATCAAGCGGGTGCCGATGCCCTCAGCGTGTCGCGCTCGTGATGGTGGCCAGCAAGCCGGCGCACCAGGGAGAACGCGAAGCAGCCGTTAAAACCAATCGCGCAGGGAGGGCCGGGTGTGTTCGGCCAGACCTGTGGTACCTGCCGCCAGCATTTTCTTTCGCTGGCGGGCCACGGGCGCGGCCAGCGCCCGGCCTTCCCTGCGCCCTCTGTTTGAGGAGGGCGGTAGTTTCAGCACAGCTCGGGCGCATCGTGTCGCGAGAACGAGATCGTTCGCCTTCGAGCTGCTTGTCGAGGCAACGCCGGGACCGCCAACCACAGCTGTCGTCCCGGGCAAGCGCGAAGCGCGCCGACCCGGGATCCATAACCACAGGGTTCAGTTGTCTTGCACGGGACTCGCAGCCTGCCTCTTACAAACATCACGCGGTATGGATCCCTGCGTTCGCAGGGACGACATCGGCTATTTGGCGCGCGCTCGGCCCTCACGATCCAAACAAAAAGAAAGGGGCCCCAGCTTGCGCTGGAGCCCCTCAACGGTCAGGGCATTGCCGGGTATTTGCCCGAACCGAAGTTGCGGACCTGGTCGCGTACGACCAAGTCCCGGGAGAACTCAGTAGTTGTAGGCGCGCTCGCCGTGGTCGGTGATGTCGAGACCCTCGCGCTCCTGCTCCACGGTCGGGCGCAGGCCGATAATCACGTCGACGACCTTGTAGAGGATCGCCGAGCCGACACCCGACCACACCAGCGTGGCGAGGACGGCCTGGATCTGCGCCAGCATCTGCGTGGCGAAGTCGTAGGTGCCGGCGTTGTTGCCGGTGATGTTGGTGTAGTCGGTGATGCCGACGCCACCCAGAGCCGGGTTGACCAGGATGCCGGTGGCCAGAGCGCCGATGATGCCGCCGATGCAGTGCACGCCGAACACGTCGAGCGCGTCGTCATAGCCCAGCGCGTTCTTCACGGTGGAGACGAAGAACAGGCAGACCGGGGAGACGATCAGGCCGAGCACCAGCGCGCCGATCGGACCGGCATAACCGGAGGCCGGGGTAACGGCGACGAGACCGGCGACCGCGCCCGAGCAGATACCGAGCAGCGACGGCTTGCCCTTGACGGCCCATTCGCACAGCAGCCAGGACAGCGCCGCACCGGCGGTCGCGACCATGGTGTTGACGAAGGCCAGCGCGGTGACGCCGTTCGATTCCAGGTTGGAGCCGGCGTTGAAGCCGAACCAGCCGACCCACAGCAGCGCGGCGCCGATCATGGTCATGGTCAGCGAGTGCGGAGCCATCAGCTCCTTGCCGTAGCCGGTGCGCTTGCCGATCAGGACGGCGCCGACGAGGCCCGCGATGCCAGCGTTGATGTGCACCACGGTGCCGCCAGCGAAGTCGAGGGCACCCGCCTGGAACAGCCAGCCGGCGTTGCTGCTAACTTCGTCGAGCTTGGCCTGGGCGGCGGTCTTGGCGGCAGCGTCGCCAGCGGCAGCGAGAGCCTTGGCGGCGGCAGCAACGTCATCCGGCGCGGGCACGTACCAGACCCAATGCGCGATCGGGAAGTAGATGAAGGTCACCCACAGCAGCACGAACAGCATCACTGCCGAGAACTTGATGCGCTCGGCGAAGGCGCCGACGATCAGGGCCGGGGTGATCATCGCGAAGGTCATCTGGAACACGAAGTAGGCGAACTCCGGAATCACGACGCCGTTCGAGAAGGTCGCGGCGGTGGAGTTGGCATCGACCCCGTGCAGGAAGGCCTTGGCGAAGCCGCCGACATATTTGGTCATGCTGCCGCCGTCGGTGAAGGCGAGCGAGTAGCCGTAGAGCGTCCAGACCACGCCGACCATGGCGACGATCGCGAACACCTGGGTGAGGACCGAGGCCATGTTCTTGGTGCGGACGAGGCCGCCATAGAACAGCGCGAGGCCGGGGATGGACATCATCAGGACGAGCGCGCTGGACACGAGCATCCAGGCGACGTCGCCCTTGTTGGGAACGGGGGCGGCTGCGGCAGCGGCGGCAGGCGCGTCCTCGGCGAACGCCACATCGACGAGGCCTGCGACGCAGAGCCCTGCAATTGCGAGCGTAACCCATCCCGCGCTGGTTGGACGCTTGAACGTCATTTTATTGTACTCCGTAAGTGTTCTGGTTTGAGCGCGAAATCAAAGGGCCGCAGCGTCCGCTTCGCCGGTGCGGATACGCACGGCGTGGTCGAGGCTGATGACGAAGATCTTGCCGTCGCCGATCTGGCCGGTCTTGGCGGCCGAGCTGATCGCATCGATGGTCTTGTCGACCTGGTCGGAGGGGATCGCGACCTCGATCTTGATCTTGGGCAGGAAGCTCACCGCATATTCGGCGCCGCGGTAGATTTCCGTATGACCTTTCTGACGGCCGTACCCCTTCACTTCCGTCACCGTGAGACCATGAACGCCGATGGCGGTCAGGGCGTCCCGGACTTCTTCGAGCTTGAATGGCTTAATGATCGCCATAACAATTTTCATGGGTCCTATCCCCGCTTGGGCCCGGCACGGACGTTACCGAGCGCTTCCTGTCGACTGAGGTTCACCACGCGGAGAAATCTTCACGACGCGGGCACAGCCGGGAGCGATAGAATCAAATGCCGTGCCAGACGGCTGGTCAGGGCTAACGAGCGGTGAATCCTGGCCTTTTCACCCCTCGGGAGGGGCAGCAGGGGCTGCGCTATTCCGTCGCGCTCAAGGAATGGGCAGGCATGCGCAAAAGTTGCGCATGTCAGGCTCAAGACACAATGCTGCTCAGCGCGCGGGCAGAATCCTGCGGCGCCGAACAGGTCAATTGGCGTCAATTGCTGCAGCTATTGCAGCGCCTCGCCATGCTGGGAGATGTCGAGTCCTTCCAGCTCGTGCTCACGCGACACCCGCAGCGGCACGAAGGCGCTGACCAGCTTCAGGAGCCCCCAGGTGACGCCGCCCGACCACACCAGGGTGACGGCGACGCCGTAGAGCTGGGCCGTAAGCTGCTTCGGGTTGCCCTCGATCAGCCCCGTCGTGCCGCCGATCGCGGCGGTCGCGAACACGCCGGCCAGCACGGTGCCGGTGAGGCCGCCGACGCCGTGGACGCCGAACACGTCGAGCGAATCGTCATAGTTGAAGCGGTGCTTCAGCGAGGTGCAGGCCCAGTAGCAGATGATACCGGCGAGCGCGCCGATCACCAGCCCATGCCAGGGGGCGACGAAGCCGGACGCGGGCGTGATGGTGCCGAGGCCGGCCACCGCGCCGGAGATCATGCCGAGCACAGACGGCTTGCGCCGCGTCGACCATTCCAGCGCGCCCCAGGTGACGGCGCCGGCGCAGGCGGCCAGATGCGTCGTCAGGATCGCCATCACCGCATGCGCATTCGCGCCCAAAGCCGAGCCGCCATTGAAGCCGAACCAGCCGACCCAGAGCAGGCCGGTGCCGACCACCGCGAGCGACAGATCGAACGGCGAGAGGTTCTCGCTGCCGTAGCCCTGGCGCCGTCCCATCACCAGCGCCGCGACCAATCCCGCGGTGCCCGCGGAGAGATGCACGACGAGACCGCCGGCGAAGTCGACCACGCCGGCCTGCGCGAGAAAGCCGCCGCCCCAGATCCAATGCGCCAGTGGCACATAGACGAAGATGAACCATGCGATGCTGAACAGGAGGTAGGCGGAGAAGCGCATGCGGTCGGCGACCGAGCCCGCCACCAGCGCCACCGTGATGATCGCGAACGTCATCTGGTACAGCATGAACAGCGACTCGGGGATCGTCTTGGCGCCGGGATGGACGCTGTCCATGCCCATGCCGGCGAGGAAGGCGCGGTCGAGCGAGCCGATCCAGGTGCCGTCGCCGACGAAGGCCAGCGAGTAGCCGAATGCGACCCACAGGATCGAGATCAGCATCACGGCTGCGAGGCTCTGCGCCATCGTCGCCAGTACGTTCTTCTTGCGCACCATGCCCGAGTAGAACAGCGCCAGACCCGGAATGGTCATCATCAGCACCAAAGCGGTGGCGACGATCATCCAGGCGGTGTCGGCCGGTTCGATCGTGGACGGCGCTGCGGCCGCTGCTGGCGTGGTGAAGGCAATCGCTCCCGCTGCAGCCAATGCTGCAGACGCGCGCAGGCTACGAGACGCGCTGGTCTCCATGACAGTCCCCCCGGCATGTCAGATGTTAGGATTTTGCAGTCCGCCGCGCCGTTGCGGCGGGCGTGCAGCCGTTGCGGCTGCTTGACGGGCTTAGAGTGCGTCGGTGTCGGTTTCGCCGGTGCGGATGCGGCGGGCATGATCGATCGGCGTCACGAAGATCTTGCCGTCGCCGATCTGGCCGGTGCGCGCGTGCGTCGTGATCACCTCGACCGCCTTCTCGGCGATGTCCGAGTTGACCGCGATCTCGATGCGCAGCTTGGGCAGGAAGTTCACGATATATTCGGCGCCCCGGTAGATCTCGGTATGGCCCTTCTGGCGGCCGTAGCCCTTGACCTCGGTGACGGTCATGCCGTGGACGCCGATCGCGGTGAGGGCCTGGCGCACCTCGTCGAGCTTGAAGGGTTTGATGATCGCGACGACGAGCTTCATGGGCGGGCCTTGGTTTCCTCAGGTAGAAGCCGCCTGTTTCGGAGGCAGGCTTGGGATGGCCGTTTTGGCCTGTTCCTAGGCAAATGGCACAAAATCAGCGCAGCGTTAAGCGAAAACGTCAAGGAGTGACGGATATCACTGAACGGAACGCGACATCGCCCGACAGACTGAAGACGTTTTCCTGCCATCCTCCATTCAAGGACATCCCATGTCGAATCGTTCCTGGTATTACGCGGCGCAAGGCCAGCAACAGGGCCCCATTTCGGAAGACGAACTGCGCGACCTGATCGCCCGGGGTGTCGTCACGGCCGAGACGCTGCTGTGGAGCGACGGCATGGCCGGCTGGGAGAAGGCCGGGCGCATTCCCGGCCTGATGTCGGGCGTGCCGAGCATCTCCCCCGGCGTCCCGCCCGCGTTCGAGGCCGGCGTGCCTGCGTCGGGCGGCGCGCTCTCGGTCAAGCTCGACACCTGGTCCTATCTCGGCTGGACGCTGCTGTATGTCGTCGGCCAGTTCCTGGTGGTGATCACGCCCTGGACCGCTGTCTATCTCTACCGCTACGTGATCGAGCGGATGCGGGTGCCCGGCCGGCCGAACCTCACCTTCACCGGCCAGCCGCTCGACATCTGGTACGTCTTCATCGCCATGGGCGTGCTGGCCTATGTCGGCCTCAGCGACCGGCCGATCCTCAACCTGATCTCGCTGGTTGCCCCGGCGTTCCTGGGCTGGATGGTGCTGCGCTGGCTGCTGAGCAACCTCGCCTCGAATGGCGAGCGGTTGCCGATCCATTTCGAAGGCAGCCCCGTCGTCTATGCCGGCTGGTACCTGCTGATGATCGTGTCGGGCATCACCGTCATCGGCTGGGCCTGGGTGCTGACCGCCTGGATGCGCTGGGTCTGCCGCAACATCCAGGGGACGCGGCGCGAGGTCGTGTTCACCGGCTCGGGCCTGCAGGTGCTGTGGCGCACCTTCGCGTTCGTGCTCGGCTGCTCGGTGATCATTCCGATCCCGTGGCTGCTGCGCTGGTACAGCGCCTGGTACGTGTCGCAATTCGCGGTCGTCCCGCGGACGGCACAGCCGGTGTGATGCGGCTAGGCGCGGCGCTCGCGGATCGAGCCCTCCTGCGCCACGGAGGCGACCAGCGTGCCGTCGGGCTTGAAGATCGAGCCGCGGGTGAGCCCGCGGCCGCCCTGCGCGCTCGGCGAATCCTGCGCATAAAGCAGCCATTCGTCGGCGCGGAACGGCCGGTGAAACCACATCGCGTGATCCAGCGAGGCCGGCATCATGCGCTTGTCGAACAAGGTGCGGCCATAGCGCGCCATGACCGCGTCGAGCAGCGAGAAGTCCGAGGCATAGGCCAGCGCGCACATGTGCAGCGCCGGATCATCGGGCAGCTTCGCCGCCGTCTTGATCCAGACGTTGATGCGGCCATCCTCGATCTTCTGGCCGAAGTACCGGTTCAGTTCGACGGGGCGCAGCTCGATCGGCCGGTCGGATTCGTAGTAGCGGCGGATGAAGTCCGGCATCCTTTGGAAGACTTCCTGAAACATCGGCTGCTTGGAGATCTCCTCCGCCGTCAGCTTCTCCGGCGGCGGCACGTCCGGCATCTTGTCCTGGTGGTTGAACGCGCTCTCCTCGTCGCTGTGGAACGACACCATGATCGAGAAGATCGCATTGCCGTGCTGGATCGCGGTGACGCGCCGCGTCGCATAGCTCTTGCCGTCGCGCAGACGCTCGACCTGGTAGATGATCGGCACCTGCGGGTCGCCGGGCAGGATGAAGTAGCAGTGCAGCGAATGCGGCAGCCGGCCCTCGACGGTGCGGCAGGCCGCCATCATCGCCTGGCCGATCACCTGGCCGCCGAACACGCGCTGCCAGCTCGTCTTCGGGCTGTTGCCGCGGAACAGGTTCACCTCGATCGGCTCGAGATCGAGGATCGAGATCAGGTCGATCAGTCCCTTGGACATGGCGTGGTGCTTTCGCTGGCTCGGCCGGCCGCTCCGGTCCCGTTCTCGCGGGATCAGGCATCCGGAATTGATGGCCTCGGGGGGCAGCCCTTGGTTCACGCCCCTGTTTCGCCCAGCTATAATCCTCCCGCAAGAGTAACTGTGAGCAGGGTGGCATGACGACACAGCGAAGCATTGTCATTTGTGGCGGGGCCTTTGCCGGCCTAGCGCTCGCGCTCGCGCTTCGGCAGGGGCTCGGTCCCGAAGTGCCGGTGATCGTGGCCGATCCGGCGCTCGCCAACCGGCCGAGCCGCGATCCACGCGCCAGCGCCATCGTCGCGGCGTGCCGCAAGCTGTTCGATGCGATCGGGGTCTGGGCGGACGTGGCGCCGCAGGCGCAGCCGATCCTCGACATGGTCATTACCGATTCCAAGCTCGAGGACGCGACCCGCCCGTCGTTCCTGACGTTCGCGGGCCAGGTCGAGGCCGGAGAGCCGTTCGCGCACATGGTCGAGAACCGGCTCTTGATCGACGCGCTGGTGCGGCATGCGGAGGCCGCAGGCGTCGAGCTCAAGGCGATGCCGGTGACCGGCTTCGTGACGCGGGCCGACGGCATCGCGGTGACTCTGGGCGACGGCAGCCAGCTCGAGGCGAGCCTGCTGGTGGCCGCTGACGGCGCGCGTTCGAAGCTGCGCGAGCGCGCGGGCATCCAGACCCATGGCTGGGACTATGACCAGTCCGGCATCGTCGCGACCATCGGTCATGAACGCGACCATGGCGGCCGCGCCGAGGAGCATTTTCTGCCGCCCGGACCATTCGCGATCTTGCCGCTGACCGGCAAGCGCTCCTCGCTGGTGTGGACCGAGCGGCGCGCCGAGGCGAAGCGCCTCGTCGCGCTCAGCGCGGATGAATTCCATGCCGAGCTGGAGAAGCGCGCGGGTCTGCATCTCGGCGAGTTGAAGGTGCTCGACCAGCCGCGCGCTTTTCCGCTGTCCTACTTCGTCGCCCGCTCGTTCATCGCGCCGCGGCTGGCGCTGGTCGGCGACGCCGCCCATGTGATCCACCCCATCGCGGGGCAGGGGCTCAATATGGGGCTGAAAGACGTCGCCGCACTGGCCGAGGTCGTGGTCGATGCGGCAAGAATGGGGATCGATCCGGGGCAGGTCGATGTCCTCGAACGCTACCAGCGCTGGCGCCGCTTCGACACGATGGCGATGGGCGTTGCCACCAATTCGCTGAACTTCCTGTTCTCGAACAAGTCGACGCTGTTGCGGGCCGTGCGCGACATCGGCCTTGGCATCGTCGATCGCGCGCCGCCGTTGAAGGAGCTGTTCATCAAGCAGGCCGCGGGCCTCACCGGAGAGATGCCACGGCTGCTGAAGGGTGAGGCGCTGTAGAGCATGATCCGGAAAAACGGGAACCGGTCTTCCAAAAAGATCATGCTCGAACAAAGAGCTCAGCGCGGGCCTGCGGCGGCGATGAAGCCGGCGACGGCCTCGACCATGTCGGGGTCGAGCGGACGGTCGGGGTCGTTGTAGGAGGCGAGGTTCTCGTCCTCGTTGGCGACGTCGACCAGGACGTGGTTCATCTCCGGCAGCCACAGCGACTTGGCGGCCGGCGCGGCGGCGGCGAGCGCGACCATGTCGAGGCGTGCGATCTGGTGGTCGCGGGCGCCGCCGACGATCAGAATCGGGATCGTGAGCTGCTTCAGTGGATCGATCGGGTCCTCGGCAAAGGCGGAGCCGATGCTGGGCTGCATGCTCGGTGCGACCGGCAGCTCGGGCGGTGGCGGGTCCACGACCTGCCCGGCCATGATGGCGTCGATCGCCTTGGCGACCGGCTCCATCTTCGCGGCCGGCAGCTTCTTCTCGAGCTGCGCCTTCAACAGGTCGCCCTGCCGCCGCGCCGATGTGGTGAGCAGCACGAGGCGGTCGACCGGGGTGCGGCGGGCGGTGAGGATGGCGACCAGGCCGCCCTCGCTGTGGCCGACGAGAACGATGCGGGCGAACTTGCCGCGCAGGAAGTCGACCAGCGCGGCGGCGTCGTCGACGTAGTCCTTGAAGCGGAAGTCCTCCGGCTTGCCGAACTCCGCCTTCCAGCCGCGTGCGCCGCGCTTGTCGTAGCGCAGGCTGGCGATGCCTTGGGTGGCGAGCTGCTCGGCGAGCTTCTTCAAGGTCGCCGGCTTGAGCTGCGGCCCATTGCCATCCCGGTCCGTCGACCCGGAGCCGGCGATCAGCAGCGCCACCGGCGGGCGCTCGACACCCGCTGGCGTCGTCAGGACGGCGTCGAGTGCGCCGACGCGAACGGCGCTCTCCTCGGCCGAGACCCCCGAAGCGAGGGCCATCAGCGCCACGGCGAGCGCACAGCGGATCACGACGGGCCGCATCGGTCAGTCGATCTTCCGCGCTTCCTCGGGCAGCATGATCGGGATGCCATCGCGGATCGGGTAGGCGAGCTTCGCCGACCGCGAGACCAGCTCCTGTTTCGCCGCGTCGTATTCCAGTGGGCCCTTGGTCATCGGGCAGACCAGGATCTCGAGCAGCTTGGGATCGACGGAATTGGCGGGGCGTTCGAGCGGGGCGTTCATGGCAAGGGTCTCCGGCGGGCGCCTCTGTAGCATAACGTCCGCTCGCTTGTCGTGCTTCAAGGCTTGTGCCGGGCGATCCGGATCAGCTCGTCGATGACCGCGTCCAGTTGCTCGGCCGGCAACGGCCGATCCGACAGCGCGTGGCCGAGGAAGGTCCAGTACAGCACCTGGGCGCGTGCGCGCGCGATCGCCGGCACTAGTCCCTCGGCCGCAAGCAGGCTCTCGACATAGCCCAGCCGGCGCCTGTCGATGGCTTGGACAGCCTGCCGCGCGGCGGGGTCGGATCCGGCCCAGTTGCGCACGGCGCGCTCCAGGGTGAGCTTGACGTTGAACGCGCGGCGGAGGAGCACGGCAATGGCCGGCTGGTCGCCGGCGTTCGCCTCCACCCCGGTGATGATCTGCTCGGCCGCAATCTCCCGCCACTTCTTGAGGAGGGCCGCGTGAAACCCGGCCACATCGGCGAAATGCCAGTAGAAGCTGCCGCGCGACACGCCCAAGGCTTTTGCCAGCGGCTCCGCCTTCAGCGCGGTGAAGCCCCGGCTGGCCAGTACCTTCAATCCCTGTGTCAGCCAATCGTCGGCCGAGAGCTGATCGGTCATGTCGTCACCATGAGACGACCATACACAGCTGTATTGACGACTGCCAGGGCTTCGTGCATTGTCCATACATAACTGTATGGAGGCGTGCCATGCGCGATGCGCTGCTCGTGACCGCGGGGCTGATGGCGATCACCGTCGCCGTGATCCACGGCGTGCTCGGCGAGACGACGGTTTTCGCGCGTGCCACCATCTCGCCGGAGCGGCTGCGAACCCTGCTGCGGCTGGTCTGGCAGACTGGCACGGTGGCGTGGATCGGCTGTGGCGTGCTGCTCGCCGTCGCCCCGCAAATGGCGTCGGAGTCGGCGCGGCATTGGACGGTGACCACGGTCATCGTCGTGTTCGCTTTCGCCGCAGGCGCCAATGCGCTGGCGACGCGCGGGCGGCATTTCGGCTGGGTCATGCTCGCCGGCGTGGTCAGTCTCGCCATCGCCGGCTACTGACGCGGCGAATCCCGGTCCACCGCAGCGCCGCCACGTACCCGGCGAGAGGAAGGCATCGCGACGCTCCGTAACCGCCGCGTCGCCTCAACTGCTGTTCGGCCGCACTCCGTACACCGCGAGGCCACTGCCACGACACATTCGCCAAGAATGGTTCCAACTTAGAAGGAGTCTCTTTGCAGACACGGCGACGAGCCGCTTAGCTGTTCGTCGTCGCGAACGGGTGCCCGGCGTCGACATCGATCCGGGCGCGCAACCGTTCTCCGATTTGCTTGTCTGGATAGGAGAGGGGACGGATCGATGTTGGTCGACGTGGTGCGGAAGTTGGTCGTCGTAGGTGGAAGCGTCGGCGTGCTGCTGATGGCAGCGCAGGCGCACGCCGGGGGATCGAGCGAGATCTGCCTCACCTATGCCAATGGTCAATTCGAGCCCAAGGAGCCGACCGTTCCTGCGGACGCGCCGCTGACCATCCGCGTCAGGAACATGGAGGGCAAGGCCATCGAGTTCGAGAGCGAGACCCTGAAGGTCGAGAAGGTGATCGCGGCCAACAGCGAGGCGGTGCTCAACGTCCGCGCCATGAAGTCCGGGCGCTACGAGTTCTATAACGACTTCAACGAAAAGGCCCGCGGCTTCGTCAACGTCCAATAGGTCCAGATCCCATGCTCGCCGCCCTGATCATCGTCTTCCGCGAAGTGTTCGAAGCCGGCCTGATCGTCGGTATCGTGCTTGCCGTCACCAGCGCGGTTCCGCATCGCCTGCGCTGGATCGGCGCGGGGTTGTTCGCCGGCCTGGTCGGCGCATGCATCGTCGCGGCGTTCGCGGGAACGTTGACTCAGCTCTTTGAAGGCATGGGGCAGGAATTGTTCAATGCGGGGATCCTGTCGGCTGCCGTGATCATGCTGACTTGGCACAATGTCTGGATGGCCCGGCACGGCCGCGAGATGAGCACCGAGCTGCGGACGATGGGCCAAGCGGTGGCCGAAGGCGCCAAGCCGCTGGTCGCGCTGGCGACCGTGATCGCCATCGCCGTGTTGCGCGAGGGCAGCGAGGTCGCGCTGTTTCTCTATGGGGTGGCGGCCTCCGGCGACGGCAGCGGGCGGGCGTTACTCGGTGGCGGCGTCCTTGGCCTGCTGCTCGGCGTTGCCGTCTGTCTCGCGACCTATCTCGGCCTGATGCGCATCCCGCCGCGCGCGCTGTTCAAGACCACCACCGTGCTGATCACCCTGCTGTCGGCGGGAATGGCCGCGCAGGCGGTGTTCTTTCTCGCCCGCGCCAACTGGCTGACAACGTTCGACCATGTGGTGTGGGATTCGAGCGCGGTTCTGCCCGAGCGTGGCGTCGCCGGGCGGACGCTCAAGGCTCTGATCGGCTATACGGATCAGCCTACCGCGATGCAGCTCGCAGTCTACATCGGGGTGATCGTCACCACCATCGCACTGATGCGCCTGACGGCGGCCCCGCCAGCGCCGCGCGCGGCTCCCGCCGAGTGATCATTGCAGCGGCGGATCGCCCGAGGTCCGCTTCTTGGCGAGATCCATCTCGGTCACGGCGATGAGGATTTCGGCGCGGGTCTTCAGGTCCGGCGCCTCGAGCATCGCCTGCTTCTCCGCCGGACCATAGGGCGACATCATCGCCAGCGCGTTCACGAGCGCTTCGTTCGGCGCCGCTTCGATGCCGGCCCAGTCGACCTTGAGATTGTTCGCCTTGAGGAAGTCGGTGAGAACCGCGAGCAGCGCTTCGCGGTCCACCGCGTCTTCACCCTTGCGCGCCGTGAAATCATCGACGAACGGGAAATAATCGACCTTGCACTGCCGATAGGGCGTGAGCACCGTCATTTCCTCGACCACCTTGAAGCGGGACACGCCGGTGAGCTCGAGGATGTAGCGGCCATCGCCGGACTCGGCGAGCTGCGTGATCCGGCCGACGCAGCCGACCTTGAACAGCACCGGGCGCTCCTCGCTGGAGGAGTGCGTGACGTCGGGCTGGATCATGCCGATGAGCCGATGGCCGTCACGAAGCGCATCGTCGACCATCGCGAGATAACGCGGCTCGAAGATGTTGAGCGGCATTTGGCCGCGCGGCAGCAGCAAGGCTCCCGCCAACGGAAACACCGGAACGATCTCCGGCAGCTCGGCGGGACCGCGATATTCGGCATTGATCGGCATGCGATACCTCGTGTCCGCTGGAACGAGCGCGCGTCCCGTCCAGCCGGGTTACGAAAACAGGATCGTCGACAGCCGCTTGCGGCCCTCGATGGTGGCCTCGTCGGCGCCGCCCCAGGCTTCGAAGAACTGCACGAGCTGCTTACGCGCGCCGTCTTCGTTCCATTTGCGGTCACGCTTCACGATCTCGAGCAGCTGGTCGGTGGCTTCCTTCCGCTTGCCCGCGGCGTTCAGTGCGGTCGCCAGGTCAAAACGCGCCTGGTGGTCGAGCGGATTGGCGGCGACCTTCTGTTCGAGCTCGCCGACCGGCCCGAGCGACTGGGCCTGCTCTGCCAGATCGATCGCGGCCTGCACGGCGGAGACCGCCGAATCGCTGCGCTTGGAGTCCGGGACCATCGCAAGCGTCTGCTTGGCCTCGTCGATCGCGCCGAGCTCGACCTGGCACTTCGCAAGCCCGGCGATCGCGGGGATGTTGGCGGCATCGATCGCGAGCACCTCGGCATAGATCTCAGCCGCGCCGGCCGCATCGCCTTCAGCGAGAACCGCTTCGGCTTCCTTGAGGATTTCGGCGATGTCGGGCTCGCCGGCGCCGGGAACGCCCTTGGTGATCTTTTCGATGAAGGCGGCGACCTGGCTCTCGGGCACCGCACCCATGAAGCCATCGGCGGGTCGTCCGCCGACGAACGCGATCACGGCCGGAATCGACTGGATTCCCATCTGGCCGGGAATGGCCGGATGCTCGTCGATGTTCATCTTGACCAGCTTGACCTTGCCCTTGGCGGCCTTGACGGCTTTTTCCAGGATGGGCGTCAGCTGCTTGCACGGTCCGCACCACGGCGCCCAGAAGTCGATGAGGACCGGCTGCCGCTTCGATTCCTCGATGACGTCCTTCACGAAGCTCTGCGTCGTGGTGTCCTTGATCAGATCCGGCACCTGCGGCGCCGGTCCGCCGCCCTGCTCAACAATGGTCACGGGGTCCCTCGTCCGAAAAATTCCGATGGACGGCGACCGGGAACCGGCCGCCGCCGCGCCTCAATACACGTTTTCTCTCACTTTAAGTGGCGGTCCAGCTGGAAATTTCAATCAGCGCCCATCGCGGCCCGGTGATGGGCAGGTTTGGGCCCGGTTCGGCCGGCCCCGACCGCAAAAATTTGAACGTCGTCGGCGTACGAAACCTGTCGCAGACCTGTTGCATTCGTCCGCGGCATTTGGCATAGGTCTGCCCGTCGCTGGCGGCCACGCCGCCAAGGCGTCACGGATGCGGGTGTAGCTCAGTGGTAGAGCACGACCTTGCCAAGGTCGGGGTCGAGGGTTCGAACCCCTTCGCCCGCTCCAAAAATTCCGCTCCGTTCCCCTCTCGCCTTATGCCTCATCATTTCGTCGGCGGGGATTTGTCCCAGGCCGCGAGCGCGTCGGCGAATACCCGATCTCCACTGGGACCTTTGCCGATTGCGAGGATGCCGCGGCGCTGGTTCGCATAGACGACCGGGATGTCGAACCATTCGCGCCGTGCGAGCAGCTCCTCGTTGCGCGCGCGATCGGCCTCGACGTTGGACAAGCCCACCAGGAACGAATCTTCGGTGATCTTGACGGAAAGCCCGGCAAGCGGCGTCCCGCGCGACTTCTCATCCGCCTTCATCAGCATTCCTGGGACGCTGCTGATGCCGCCACCGACGAAATCGGCAGCGGGCCTGAATGTGAGCTCGGCGACATGGCTGGCCGGCAGGCTGGGATCGTCGTTGCGGCGCAACTGCAGGCTGACCTTCAGTTTGCGCTCGGGAATGTCGATCTCGCCACGGATCACCGGCGTGGGCCGTCCCGATTGTGCGTTCTTGACCGTCTCCGTCCGCCAGGTGACCGAGCCGGAATAGCGCTTACCCTTGGGGTCGGAGAGATCCTCATCATACAGCACGGCAAGTCCGGGCGTCCGCGCATCTGCCGCGTCGGACGATGCGGTCGGGCTCGAAACGGGAGCGCTGCTCCGGGCGGCGGCGGGGCCAGCGGGCTGCGCTGGCTTCGCCGCAGCGGCGCTCAGTTGAGCGCCGCCGTCGATCGACGTGAACATCACGAGCGGCTGCTGCGCTCCGCCCGTGGCACGCTCCACCGCCGCATTGGTCTGGTTGAAGGTCTCGATCAGGCGTTGGCCTGGCTGCTGCAGCGCCTCTGCAAGGGCGGCGGCGAACACGCCGTGACCGTCCGGGCCGCGCTGTCCCGCCGTCCCGGCCTGTGCGGCAAAGGAGATCACGGTCCGTGCGGAAACGTCGACCGGGACGAGGCCGGCGGCAAGACCGGCGATGCCGCGCCCGGCGAACGGATTGGAGCGGAAGGCGTCGAGAATGATCACGTTCTGCCGGGGGCCCGATCCGCCCAGCTCGCGCAGAATCGCAGTCAGGTCGCGCAGTTCGGTGCTGAGATCCGCAGCTTTCGCCGGCGCCGCGTCGACCGGGACGAGATAATCGGCGCCGCCCAGGTTGAGCCCATAGCCGGCATAATAGATCAGCGCGACATCGGCGTCGGCGATCCGGCCCTTGAACTCGGCAAGCGCGCGATCGAAGTTTCGCCTGTCGAGGTCGATCTGCGCGGCACCGCCGCTCAGGGTGAAGCCGAGTCGCGACAGGCTGTCGGCGATCAGCCGGGCATCCGCCGCCGGCTCGTCCAGCAGCGGTGCGTGCTCGTGGATGGCGTTGCCGATCACCAGCGCCACCCGCTTGTCGGCGGCAGCGGGCCCGGTCGAGATCAGGATCGCGCCGACGACAAGGATGGTTGCAGGCAGCAGCTGTCCAACTCGGCCGATCACCCGACGCATGCCAACGATCTCCTGTCACCCGATCTGCGACGATTTTACCGCATTTCGAACAAAGCAGGAACAAGAATCGTGGCAGGAAAGAGAAATTGCCGTGGGCTGTCGGCGGCCTAGACGACCACCGGCGTGCGCACCCGGCCGGCATCGCCGAACACGCGGAGATAACGGGCGATCTCGGCGGGATCGCCGGTCGCCTTCTCCGGGTTGTCGGACAGCTTCACGGCGGGGTGCCCGTCTGCCGACGTCACCTTGCAGACCAGCGAGATGGGATCGAGGTCGACCGAGCCGTCCGGCGAGCAGCCGACGAAATCGTTGGTCAGGTTGGTGCCCCAGCCGAACGACAGCCGGACCTGGTCGGAGAACCGATGATGGATCTGCTCGATCGATTCGACGTCCATCGCGTCGGAGAACACGAGCAGCTTCTGCTTGGGATCGCGCCCCTTCGATTTCCACCAGGCGATGATCTCCTCGCCGGCCTGGATCGGTGGCGCGCTGTCGGGACGGAAGCCGGTCCAGTCGGCGACCCAGTCGGGTGCGTCGCGCAGGAAGGCCTTGGTGCCGAATGCGTCGGGCAGCGCGATCAGCAGGTTGCCTGCGTAGGTCTGCCGCCACTGGTCGAGAATGCGATAGGGCGCGAAGCGCAGCTCGTCATCGTCCTTGGCGAGCGCCGCTGCCACCATCGGCAGCTCGTGGGCGTTGGTGCCGATAGCCTCGAGGTCGTTGTCCATCGCCAGCAGCACGTTGGAGGTGCCGGTGAACGACGGGCCGAGACCTTCCTTGACGGCCTCGACGCACCAGCGCTGCCACAGGAAGCCGTGGCGGCGGCGGGTGCCGAAATCCGACAGCCGCAGCCCCTCGAGCTTGCGCAGCCGCTCCACCTTGGCCCACAGCTTGGCCTTGGCGCGGGCGAACAGCACGTCGAGCGCGAACCGGCCCTGGCCCTTCATGGCCTGGCGCGAGCGCAGCTCGTTGACGATCGCGAGCGCCGGGATCTCCCACATCGTGGTGTGGGTCCAGGGCCCGTGGAAATGCAGCTCGTACTGGCCGTCGGACTTGCGCAGCTCGTATTCGGGCAGGCGGAAATTGGCGAGCCAGGCGATGAACTCCGGCGAGAACATGTGGGTCTTGCCGTAGAAGGTGTTGCCGGCCAGCCAGATCAGCTCCTTCTTGGCGAAGCGGATGGTGCGGGCGTGGTCGAGCTGGGCGCGCAATTCGCCCTCGTCGATGACGTCGCCGAGCCGCACCCGCCGGGTCCGGTTGATGACCGAGAAGGTCACCTGCTGACTCGGGTAGAACTCCCGAATCATCTGCAGCATCAACAACTTGTAAAAGTCGGTGTCGAGCAGGCTGCGCACGATCGGGTCGAGGCGCCAACCGTGATTATAGGTTCTGCTCGCGATGTCTGTGATTGTCATGTGACCGTTTTACAGCGCTGGCCGCAAACCCGCCACTGGGCTTGTCGGAGGAGGCCCTCGTGGCGCGGCGGCATCCTTGCTCGGGGGTCGTGGCGGCGATTAGCGCGCCAGGAGCGGCACGCCGGGATCGAACGCCAGCACCGCTTCGGCCCATTTCGCGACGCGGAGCACGTGGAGGTCGTTGCGATAGGGGCCGGCGATCTGCACGCCCAGTGGCAGGCCGTTGTTGCCGAACCCGGCCGGCAGGGAGATGGCCGGCGCTCCGACGAAGGTCCAAGGGGCGCAATATTCGGCGTCTCCGGTCCAATCCAGGCCGCGCGGCGCTTCGCCGAAGGCCGGCAAGGTGAGCACTGCGTCGAAGCCGTCGAGCTCAGCGGCGAGCGCCTTCTGCCTGAGGGCTTGGGCCGCCTTCGCGGCGAGATATTCCATGGCCGTCTTGCTTCGCCCGCTCTCGACGTGGCCCTTCATGACCTCGCTGACCCGGTCGGGATAGCGCGCGATCAGATCGGAGAAGATCGTGGTCGCCTCGCTGAGCATGATCGTGGTGATCGCATCCCAGTTCACCGCGTCGAGCTCTCTCAGTTCGATCTCGTCGATCGTCGCGCCGGCGCTGCGCAGCTTGTCGACGACCGATTCGAACACCGCCTTCTGCTCGGCCTCGGCGCGCTCCCATTTGGCGAAGCGCACCACCGCAAGCCGTGGCGTGCGGAGCGGCGTGGGGCCGTGGTCGATGTCGACGGTGAAGCCCGGCAGCGGCCGGCCGTGGCGATCATCGGCGCTGGTGCCGGCCAGCAGAGAGAGGGCCAAGGCCACGTCGTCGACGCGGCGGGCGAAGAAGCCGACATGGTCGAGCGACGGGCTGAGGGGATGCACGCCGACGCGTGGAATCGCGCCGAAGCTCGGCTTGAAGCCGACGACGCCGTTGAACGCCGCCGGTCGGATCACCGAGCCGAGCGTCTGTGTTCCCAGCGCCAGCGGCACCAGGCCGGCCGCAACGGCCGCGGCCGATCCGGACGATGAGCCGCCCGGCGTATGCTCGGGGTTCCATGGATTGACGGTCGGACCTGGATGACGCCAGGCGAATTCGGTGGAGACCGTCTTGCCGAAGATGGTTGCGCCGAGATTGCGCAGTCGCTCGACCACCCATGCGTCCGCATCCGGCACGTGATCACGGTAGATCTGCGAGCCGTTGGTGGTCGGCATGTCCGAGGTGGCGATGATGTCCTTGATGGCGACGGGAATTCCACCGAGCGGGCCGGTCTTTGGAGCGACATCCCGCGGCAGATATTCGAATGCTTTCAGCCGCGGCTCGATTGCCTGCGTCTTCTTCAAA
Organism: Bradyrhizobium sp. HKCCYLRH3097; assembly: GCF_051167875.1. Classification (NCBI taxonomy): domain Bacteria; kingdom Pseudomonadati; phylum Pseudomonadota; class Alphaproteobacteria; order Hyphomicrobiales; family Nitrobacteraceae; genus Bradyrhizobium; species Bradyrhizobium sp. HKCCYLRH3097. The sequence continues at coordinate 90,182 of NZ_JBNPTX010000001.1, read as the reverse complement.
CAATCTTCACCATAGGCGGTGGCCGCTGTCGGATCGGCTGCAAACCGTCGCAGCAGCTCGAGAACGCCGGCACCGGCCTTTGGCGTGGACACAGGGATACGCTCGGACATTCATCGATCCTGTCGACTTGATCTCATTGCCGCGCGGTGAACGGTCGCAGCCGGTTGTTCCGATCCTATCGGGTGTTCAAGCGCACGCCAATCGTCCGGCCGATCGGAGCATATGAATACAGCGCATGGCGGCAGGCCCGTGCCGCGTGGCGCACAATCGCGGATGCGGCGCAGGCGTGAGCATGGGCATGCGCATCCAGTATGAGATGAGTGGAACGGCATCTCTTGAGCCTCGCGCGAACCTGGCAGCAATCCGCTTCTCACCCGCTCAGGATGTGCTACCATTTTCGAGCAGGACCACTGGTGTGGTCGGCCAAAGGACGTCTTCAGATACGTTCCGAATAGTAGACGCAGCCACATGAGCTGCCTCATGGGAGTGAAGCGATGACATCGGCTTTTCACCGAAGCATTCTTGCGCTTGCAACAATCAGTCTTCTCGCCGGCACCAGCATCGCCGGCGCGCAGCAGCAATCCGATCAGGGCAAGGGCCTGAAGAAATACGAATCAGGCACGAAGGAGTTCTGGACGCATCCGCCGGACGACTGGTTCCTCGGCGACGAGACCGAGGCGCAGAAGGGGCTGGCGCCGCCATCGGGCCCGCCGACCGGCGCCTCCGATGCCGAGCTTGCGAAGATCGTCAAGCAAGTGAAGCTGCCGGACGGCTTCAAGATGGAGGTCTGGGCGTCGGGCGTGCTCGCCGCGCGGCAGATGGCGTGGGGTGACAAGGGCACGCTGTTCGTCGGCTCGTTCGGGCTCGGCAACGTCTATGCGATCAGCGACAAGGGCGGCAAGCGCGAGGTCAAGACGGTCCTCAAGGGCTTGAACATGCCGACCGGCCTTGCCTTCCAGGACGGCAATCTCTACGTCATCGCCGTCGACAAGCTGATCAAATACGAGAATGCCGAGGCCAATCTCGACAATCTCGGCCAGGGCAAGGTCGTCTATGACGACATGCCGTCCTATGCGGCGCATGGCTGGAAATACATCGCGGTCGACAAGGAGGGCTGGTTCTATATTCCGTTCGGCCCGCCCTTCAACATCGGCATTCCGCCGACATCGGTGTCGCAGATCCGCCGCGTCGATCCACGCACCGGCAATGCCGAGATCTGGGCGCTCGGCGTCCGCAACAGCGTCGGCGGCGACGTCGATCCGCGCACCGGCCGCTACTGGTTCACCGAGAACGCGCGCGACTGGGTCAGCGATGAACTGCCGAGCGACAAGCTCAACATGATCTCGAAGATCGGCGAGCATTTCGGCTATCCCTATTGCCATCAGGGTGACATGCCGGATCCGAAATTCGCGATGGGCCACAAGTGCTCGGAGTTCACGCCGCCGGTGCTGAACCTCGGTGCGCACGTGGCGCCGCTCGGCATGAAGTTCTACACCGGTGACCAGTTCCCGGCGGAGTACAAGAACAACATCCTGATCGCCGAGCACGGCTCCTGGAACCGGCACAAGTACCAGGGTGCGCGGATCATGCGCGTCATCGTCGGTCCCGACGGCAAGGACGCCAAGCAGGAGGTGTTCGCTTCCGGCTGGCTCGAAGGCGACCAGGGCTATCTCGGCCGTCCCGACGACATCATCCTCGCCAAGGATGGCTCGATCCTGGTGGCGGACGACTGGGCCGGCGCGATCTATCGCATCAGCTACGAGAAGAAATGAGCTCGTCGTGAAAGCGGGGCTGCGCGCTGCCTTACGGCGGCCGCAGCCCCAACTATTTTGACAGTCGCGCGTTGACCGGGGGCGAGGTACCGCTCATCGACCGAAGGCCGGTCCGCGCGCCATAGCAATGATGGGAGCGAGAACCCCCGCGATGACTCCAGGGACCTCCAGAATGTGCCAGGCAGCAGCGGCCGCGCTGGCGCTCATGCTCGTGCTTGCGGCGCGTCCGGCCGACGCCGCCGATCTCGAGGCGGGCAAGGCCAAGGCACAGCTCTGCGCCGGCTGTCACGGCGATAACGGCATCTCGCAGACCGAGAACATTCCCTCGCTCGCCGGCCAGCAGGATCAGTTCATCCAGTGGCAGCTCGTGTTCTTCCGCGCCGGCACACGCAAGAACGAGGCGATGAAGCCGATCGTCGATCAGCTCACCAACGAGGACATCCGCAATCTCGGCGCCTATTTCGCCTCGCTGCAGCCGGCCAAGGCGCCGCCCGACAATGATCCGGATCTGTCGGCCAAAGGCGCGCAAGCCGCCGCCGGCCGCCGCTGCGCCTCGTGCCATCTCGACAGCTATGCCGGCACCAAGGGCGTGGCGCGGCTCGCCGGCCAGCGCGAGGAATATCTCGTCAAGGCGCTGCACGACTACAAGAGCGGCCAGCGCGTCGGCGGCAGCCAGGCGGCGATGACGGATGTTGCCTATCCGCTGAGCGACGAGGAGATCACGGCGCTGGCGCATTATCTGGCGCATCTGTAGCTGGGACGCCGCCCAGATCACAATTGTCGTCCCGGCCTCGCGCCGGGACCCATACCGCGGAGGCTATCGAGGGACGGCGGTGAGAGTGACCTGCTTCACTACGGGCGGTGGCTATGGGTCCCGGCGCGAGGCCGGGACGACATCGGAGTCTGTGGCGCCGTCGTGCCTGACCAACGGTTCGGCGAACACCGAGGCGACACCAAGAGCTACTTGTCCCGCTGTGCCTCATAGACCTTGAGCTGGGTATAGGCGATGCGCAGCCGTGGCACCGGGACCTTGGCGGCATCGGCGCGGGCGACGAGATCGCCGATGACGTGATCGGCCTCGACCGGCAGGCCGGCGCGGAGATCGCGGAACATCGAGGCGGTCATCGGTGATCCCTCCGCCGTGAGCATGCCGGAGACACGCTGGAAGAAGGCGCCAGCCGGAGGGTAGCCGGCGGCCGCAGCGGTGGCGCTGCATTCGTCGAGCATGCCGAGCAGGAAATCCTTGCCGCCCGGCGCGGTCAGGATCACGCCGACCGGCCCGCGCATCAAGGTGGTCGACGCGGCGAGCGAGGACAGGAACACCCACTTCTCCCACATGTCCTGCATGATGTTCTCGCTGGCCGACGCATTGAAATTGCCGCGCTGGAAGATCTCGAAGATCGCGCGGACGCGCTCCGACGATCCGCCGTCGCGCTCGCCGAAGCTCAGCGACTGCATCGGCTGCAGCTGCACCACCTCGCGCTGCTCGTTCAATGTCGCGGCGATGGCGCAGAGCCCGCCGAGCACGCGCGCGCGCCCGAACCTGGCGTCGAGCACGTCGAGGTGCTTCATGCCGTTGAGCATCGGAATGATCGCGGTGTCAGGTCCCACCGCCGGTGCAAACGAGCCGATCGCGTCGTCGAGATCGAAGGCCTTGCAGCTCAGCAGGACGACGTCGAAGTGCTGCTTCAAACCATCCGCCTGCACCGTCCGCGGATTGGGCAAGGTGACGTCACCGGTCGGACTGCGGATCACGAGGCCGGCGCTGGCGAGTTCAGCCGCGCGCCGCGGGCGGACCAGGAACGTGACATCGGCTCCGGACTGCAGCAGCCGGCCGCCGAAATAGCCGCCGATGGCGCCGGCGCCGACGACGAGGATACGCATGGGGGTCTCTCCGTTAGCAAGGCTGCATCATGACGAAGCGCGTGGCGAATGACGAGTGGTGAATAGGGATGGCCACCATTCGCTACTCGCCACTCCCTATCGCCCCTACCACTTCTCGCCAAACGGCCGGATCTCCATTTCGAAGGTCCAGGCGCTCTTCGGCTGCTGGTAGAGCTGCCAATAGGCGCCGGCAACCGAGGACGGCGGCATCAGCAGGTCCGGATTGTCCAGCGCCTCCTGGCCCCAGAGCTGGGCGCGGCGCTCGCGCACCCAGGCGGTGTCGACGCCGGAATCGATGATCAGATGGGCGACGTGGATGTTCTGCGGCATCAGTTCGCGCGCCATCGCCTGCGCCACCGCGCGCAGGCCGAACTTGGCGGAGGCGAAGGCCGCATAGCCGGAGCCGCCGCGCAGCGAGGCGGTGGCGCCGGTGAAGAAGATCTTGCCGCCACCGCGCGGCAGCATCAGCCGGGCCGCCTCACGCCCGGTGACGAAGCCGGCCCAGCACGCCATCTCCCAGACCTTGCGGAACACGCGGTCGGTGGTCTCCAGGATCGGGAAATTGACGTTGGCGCCGACATTGAAGATCACGACCTCCAGCGGCGCATGCTTGTCGGCGTCGTTGAGGAAGGCGGTGGTCTCGTCCTCCTTGCGGGCATCGAGCGAGCGCGCCACGATCCGCCCGCCGGCGCTCTCGACCTCCGCGACCAGCGGCGCGAGCTTGTCGCCATTGCGGCGGCCGGCGAACACCGTGAAGCCTTCGGACGCGAACTTCTTGACGATCTCGGCGCCGATGTAGTCGCCGGCCCCGACGACCGCGACGGTGGCGTTGCGCTGCTGCATGCTTGCTCTCCGTTCTCCCGAGGCGTCATTGCGAGGAGCGAAGCGACGAAGCAATCCAGTCCTTCGTCGTGGCTCTGGATCGCTTCGCTCACGATGACGGCGATTACCTTCCTAGGATGTAGTCCTCGACGTCGCGCAGCTGTTCCTTGCCGAAGAACATCTCGTTGCCGACGAAAAAGGTCGGCGAGCCGAACGCGCCGCGCTCGACGGCGGCTTGCGTGTTCTCCACGAGCCTCGCCTTGACCTCGGGCTCCTGGGCGCGGGCGAACAGCTTGGCCCCGTCGAGCCCGGAGGATGTGATCGCGGCGATCGCGATCTCGGGATCGTCCATCTTCTTCGGCTCGCGCCACATGTGGTGGAACGCCGCGTCGACATAGGCCTCGAACACGCCCTCGAGCTGGGCGGCGATGGCCGCGCGCATCAAGTTCAGCGTATTCACCGGGAAGTACGGATTCCAGACCCAGGGCTGCACGTGGTAGCGCTTGAGGAAGCGCTGCGTCTCGACCTCGTGGAACTCACGCTTGTTCTTGATGCCGGCGAGCGACTCGGCGGGCGACTTGTTGTTGGTCGCCTTGAAGATGCCGCCGAGCAGCACCGGGACATAGTAGAACTGGACGCCGATCCGCTTCACGATCGCCGGGATCGCCTCGTGGCTCAGATAGGCGTTGGGACTGCCGAAGTCGAACATGAATTCTGGCGCTGGACGGCTCATGGGCGGTCTCCTCGGTTTTTCGCATTGTGGTCCAGCGCAGCAGCCCCGTCCAGGGTTTTATGACGGTCATCATATTCCAGCGGCCGGAAGACGCCGGTGGTGCGTCAGATCATCCGGCGCACCGTCCGCTTGCGCCATACCAGGAGATAATAGCTCATCTGCAGCAGCATCATCGCGGCGAACGTGATGGGATAGGCGAGCCAGACGCCGTCGAGCCCGATGCTGCGGCTGAGCCAGGTGGCGGCGGGCACCTCGATCGCGGCGATCGCAAACGCCGAGATCGCCAGCGGCATCCACACCGTCCCGGAGGCGCGCATCGCCGACGAGAACGTGATGGACATCCCGAACAGCACGGAGCTCCACAGCACGATATGCAGCGAATGCTGCGCCACCTCGATGACGGCAGGGTCGGTGATGAAGAAACCCATCAGCACCCGTGAGAACAGATAGCCGATCGCGACCAGGCCGCCGGTCAGCACCACGTTCATCTCGATGCCCGTCCGCACGATGTCGCCGATCTGCTCGGCCTGCCCGCGGCCGATCGCCTGGGCGCCGAAGATCGAGACCGAGATCGCGATCGACAGCGCCGGAAACTGCACATAGCCCAGCACCTGGTTGACCGCGCCATAGGCCGCCGTCGCGTCCGAGCCGAAGCCGTTGACGAGGCCGATCAGCACCATCTCGGCCAAGGACATCACGATCATGCCGATCGCGGCGGGGATGCCGAGCCGCAGCACCGCCCGCAGCAGCTTCGGATCAGGCAGCATGCCCTGCAGGAAGGCCGCATCGATCGCCAGCGGATGCTTGCGCCGGCGCAGATGAACGTGGAGCCAGGCCAGCGTGGTCAGGGTCGAGATCGCCGACGCCCAGGCGGCGCTGGCGACGCCGAGGACGGGCGCGCCGAGCCAGCCGCGGATGAACACCGGGGTGAGCACCAGCCCGAGCGTCGTCGATGCGGCGAGCGAGGCCAGCGGCGTCACGGTGTCGCCGACGCCGCGCATCTGCGACGACAGCAGGATGTAGGCGAAGGTCAGCGGCATCGTGATCATCATGATGCGGGCATAGCCCGCGGCTGCATCGAGGATGTTGGCGGGCGTGGCGAGCGCGGTCAGCAATTCGCGGCTGAACAGGCCGCCGAGCACCGCGATCAGCCCGCCGAGCAGCAGCGCAATGGTCAGCGTCGTGCCGGCGACCTGCTTCACCTTGGCGGGCTCGCCGGCGCCCCAGGCCTGTCCGATCAGAACGCCGGCGCCCGAGCCGAGGCCCATGACGAAGGAGACGAAGAAGAACATCGCCGGGAAGAACACCGAGACCGCGGCGAGCGCATCGACGCCGATCATCTGGCCGAGATAGACATTGTTGATGGTGCCGAACAGCGATTGCAGGGTGTTGCTCAGCATCATCGGGACGACGAACATCAGGAACGGCTTGCGCAGCGAGGCGGTTGGCGACGACACGGCATGGTTCTCCGTCGACCGCTCTTCATTCGGAGTACGGTCGCGTTGCGAGGAATTGGAATGAGAGCCGCCGCGAACGGCCGCTCTCGCTGGCTGTTGAAATCAGCCGATCTCAATCGGCCCTGTGGCGATGCGCGAGCGCCACCGCATGGTCGCGGATGTCGGCCGGCCAGTTCGCGATCAGCGCGGCGAAGCGGCCGAGATCGCCGGCGAACAGCGCCCGGGAGGCCTCCTCGAATTGCGGCAGGTTGCTGCCGATCCCCGACATGAAGTGATAGGCCGCGTCACGCGCCTCGCGGGCGCGGTCGGTGTCGCCGCTGACGCGGCGGGCGTCGTGGACCAGCTTGCGCAGTGCCACCGAGGCGCCGCCCGGCTGCGCGTTCAGCCAGTCCCAGTGCTGCGGCAGCAAGGTGACCTCGCGGGCGACGACCCCGAGCTTCGGCCGGCCGCGGCCGCGCGGCCCGCTCGGCGGCTGGTCTGCGACCGCGCCGGCGTCGACCGGCAGGCGCGCCAGGATCTCCCGATCGCTGCCGCGCAGATCGAGGTCGATCGGCTGCCCGGTGCGGTCGTTGAAGATCACGATCGGCTCGGTGTTCGGCGCGGCGTGTTTCAGCACCAGCGCCACCTTGGGCAGCGGCCCGGCGGCGACCCGGGTCTGGCCGGCAAACGCGGTGAAAGTGTCCATGGCTTGGTCCCTGTGATGCGCCTAATAAGACCCGGGTGAAATTAAAGTCAATATTACCCGGATAATTATTGTGGCCGCCTCCAGTGCCGAGGACGCCTCGCCGAACCCATCCTGTCCTGCTACGGAACGGCGCCCGCCACCCGATCCGTCCCTGGGAACCCCATGCTGACCGTTCACCACCTCAACAATTCCCGCTCGCAACGCGTGCTCTGGCTGCTCGAGGAGCTCGGCGTGCCCTACGAGATCATTCGCTACGAGCGCCAGCCGGACATGCGCGCGCCCAAGGAGCTGCGCGCCATCCATCCGCTCGGCAAGTCGCCCGTCATCACCGACGACGGCAACACGGTCGCGGAGTCCGGCGCGATCGTCGAATATCTGATCGAGACCTATGGCGAGGGACGGCTGATCCCGCCGCCGAAGACGCCGGAGCGGCTGCGCTATTCGTACTGGCTGCACTACGCCGAGGGCTCGGCGATGCCGCTGCTGCTGCTGAAGCTGCTGTTCAACATCATGCCGAAGCGCGCGCCGGCGCTGCTGCGCCCGATCGTGCGCAAGGTGTCGAACCAGGCCTTGAGCACGCTGGTCAATCCGCAGTTGAAGCAGCACATGGCGTTCTGGGAAAGCGAGCTGCAGAAGAGCGAGTGGTTTGCGGGCGATTCGTTCACCGCGGCCGACATCCAGATGAGCTTCCCGCTGCAGGCGGCGGCATCGCGCGGCGGCCTGGAGCAGGGCCATCCGCGGGCGATGGATTTCCTCGCCCGCATCGAGGCACGGCCGGCCTACAAGATCGCGCTGGAGAAGGGCGGGCCCTACGAGGTCGGCCGCTGAGCGCTATTTGGCGGCCGTCGCCGGCGCCGCGGTCGCCGCAATCACCTCGCGCACCAGCCGGGCGACGCCTTTGATGTCGCCGTCTGGATCCACGGAATCGCCGAGCCGGACCACCACTATGCGCTGGCTCGGCATGATCACGAGCCGCTGGCCGAGCAGGCCGAAGGCGAAGAACGCGTCGGCCGGGATGCCGGCGCGCGCCCGTCCCAGCGCGTGAAAATGCTGGCTGCGGTTCGTCCACAGTCCCGCGCCATAGTCGGTGTCCAGCGTTGCGGTCGCCGACATCGCCACCCAGCCCTCGGGCAGGATGCGCTTGTCCCCGGCGACGCCGTCACCGAGATAGAGCAGCCCCAGCTTCGCCCAGTCGCGCGCGCTCGCCAGCATGTTGCCGTAACCTTGCAGCGTGCCGGTGCCGTCGAACTGCAGCGTCGCGCTGCGCATGCCGAGCGGATGGAACAGCTCGCGCCACGCGAGTTCGATCGCCTGCTCGGGACCGCCGGCGGCATCGCGGATGATGCGTGCCAGGATCTGGGTGCTCGCGCTCGAATAGGCCCAGCGCTGGCCGGGCGGCGCGATCAGCGGCGCATGCACCGCGAACGCCGCCATGTCGCGGTGGATGTCCATCTGGCTCGACGGGTCGAAGCCGGAATTGGTCTCGTCCAGCGCCAGGCCTGATGTCATGCGCATCAGCTGCTCGATGGTGATGTCGTGGCGCGGATCTCCGGCTTCGCGCCATTCCGCGACCGGCGCCGGGACCGACGGGCTCAGTCTGCCCTGCCGGGTGAGGATGCCCAGCAGCGCATTGGTGACCGTCTTGGTCATCGAGAAGCCTAAGAGCGGCGTATCGACGCTGATGTTCGGCGCATAGCGCTCCGCGATCAGGCGACCGTCCTTGACAACGACGACCGCCTTGGTGCGGCGGAACGGCGGGTTGGCCGGCTCCTCGAAGGCGTGATCGAGCGCCGCCTTCAGCGCGGGATCGCCGGGCTCCACTGCAGCGCCTTCCGCCAAGTCGGGCAACGCGGGAGCGGGCGCCGCGGCACGCAGCGCAGCGACGTCGGTGTGAGGCACGTAAGGCGGCTTCTGGCCCTGGAGCGTCACGCAACCGAGACCGTCATGATACGTGGCCCGGGTGGCGTGCAGGCCGAGCAGCGACGCCTCCACCATGCGCATGTCGGGCTCCACCCGGTAGCGCATCACGGCCCGCAGCCGGCGCAGACCGGGCCGTTCCATGGTCTCCGCAAACACCGTTTGCGGATCGAAGCCGGAGACGTAGGTCTTGGCGCAGATCATCTCGGCGACCGCGCTGGTCGCGACGCGCAGCGCCCGGTCAGGCCGATAGGTGAGCCACCCCGCCACCAGCAGGGCCGCAAACACCAGCAGACCGACCACGAATCTTCGCAAATGCACCAGAACGTCCGACACCGTCTCGCGGGCGAGCCTCGCTGCGCCCTGGTATGCTTCTAACGCGCCTCGGTCACCACGCCAACGGAGGGAAGCGCGTGCAGGGCCCCGCCGGGCGGCGGCAAATCGTCATCCGGGGCCGCGATGTCCGACATCGCCTGGGAACCGGCGCCTCAGCGCCCGGCTGCGGTGGAGCCCTTGCTGCGCGGATCCGGCGCGCCGACGAATCCATCCGACGTCACCAGGATGGAGTTGGCCGAGGTCCGTCCCATCGGCTCCTCGAGCTTGTGACCTCGGGCGCGCAGACCGGCGAGCACGTCCTCGGCAAAACCCTTCTCGATTCGGACCTCGTCGGGCATCCATTGGTGATGCAGGCGAGGCGCGGTGACGGCCTGGCGGACGTCTATCCGATAGTCGAGCACGTTGACGATCACCTGCAGCACGGTCGAGATGATGCGGCTGCCGCCCGGCGAGCCGGTGACGAGCACGGGCTTGCCGTCCTTCAGCACGATGGTCGGCGACATCGACGACAGCGGCCGCTTGCCGGGGCCTGGCAGATTGGCCTCGAAGCCGACCAGGCCGAAGGCATTCGAGGCGCCGGGCGCGGCGGTGAAATCGTCGAGCTCGTTGTTGAGCAGCACGCCGGTGCCCTCGGCGACGAGGCCGACGCCATAGGGGAAGTTCAGCGTGTAGGTGTTGCTGACGGCATTTCCGTCATTGTCGACGACCGAAAAATGCGTGGTGTTGCTGCCCTCCCGCAGCGGCGTGGTGTTGAGCACGTCGCCGGCGCTGGTGGCGTGCGCGGGATCGATCCCGGCGCGCTGGCGCGCGGCATAGTCCTTCGACAGCATCGCGCGCACCGGCGCGTCGACGAAGGCGGGGTCGCCGAGATAGCGCGCGCGGTCGGCATAGGCGCGCTTCATCGCCTCGATCAGCAGATGCAGCGAGGCGGGCGAGCCCTGCTTCAGCTCAGCGAGCGGAAAGCCCTCGAGGATGTTCAGCATCTCGACCAGCACGGTGCCGCCCGAGGACGGCAGCGGCATCGACACGATGTCATAGCCGCGATAGGTGCCGCGCACCGGCGTGCGCAGCACCGGCTGGTAGGCCTTGAGATCGTCCGCTGTCATGATGCCGCCGGCATCCTGGATCGCCTTGGCGAGCTGGTCGGCGACCGGCCCTTCATAAAATCCGCGCGGGCCCTGCTCGGCAATGGCGGTGAGCGTCGCCGCCAGATCGCGCTGGATCAGCCGGTCTCCTTCCCTCAGCACCGTGCCATCGGGACGGATGAAGATCGCGGCCGATGATTTCCATTTTGCCAGCCGCGGCGCCATCATCGGCAGGGTGACGGCAACGTCGTCGGCGACGGGGATGCCGTCGCGCGCCAGCACGATCGCCGGATGCAGCACCTGCGCCAGCGTGAACTTGCCCGAGCCGTATTTCTCCAGCGCCAGCGCGAGACCTGCCACCGATCCGGGGACGCCGATCGACAGCGCCGAATCGCGCGACTTGACGTTGTCGGGCTTGCCATCGGCGCCGAGGAAGATGTCGCGCGTGATCGCGGCGGGACCGGTCTCGCGATAGTCGATCGCCACGTCCTCGTTGGTCCTGGCGATGTGGATGACCATGAAGCCGCCGCCGCCGATGTTGCCGGCAACGGGATAGGTGACGGCCATCGCAAAGCCGGTGGCAACGGCGGCATCGACCGCGTTGCCGCCCAGCGCAAGGATGCGCTGGCCGACTTCGGCCGCGATCCGCTCCTGCGCCACCACCATGCCATGTGCGGGCGGCTGCGCCGGCGCGGTGATACCGGGGGGCTGCGGGATATCGAAGGTTTGCGAATCCAGCGCCCGCGCGGGCAGGCAGCCGGCCAGCAACAGCATGAAACCCGCAAGGAGCCGTCGTCGATCAATCGTGAACGTGGTCATCGCAATTCTGCCGTTGCTGACATCCGCCTGGGATCGTCAGATGTTATAGGGCCGCGTCGCCGGCGTAAAACGCAACGCCGTGATCGTCGCGAGATGCGACGCTGTGATTGCAGAGGATTTTCGAATGGCCGTCATCACGATCGAGACCTCTGGTCCTGCCGACGGCCGAATCTATCCCGGGCGCGCGGCCGTCGTCAGCTGGATCTTCTTCGATTGGGCGGCGCAGCCCTACTTCACGCTGATCACGACCTTCGTCTTCGCGCCCTATTTCGCGGCGCATGTCGCGCCGGACGCGGCGAGCGGCCAGGCGCTGTGGGGCTTTGCGACCGCCGCGGCCGGCATCGTCATCGCGCTGCTGTCACCGGTGTTCGGCGCCATCGCCGATGCCACCGGGCGCCGCAAGCCGTGGATCGCGGCGTTCGGCGCGATGCTGGTGATCGGCGCCTCGCTGATGTGGATCGGGCGTCCCGGCGCGCCCGAGCTGATCCCGCCGCTGCTCGCGGCCTATGTGATCGCCACCATCGGTGTCGAGTTCGCCACCGTGTTCAACAACGCGATGATGCCGACCCTGGTGCCGCCGGAACGCATCGGCCGGCTGTCCGGCACCGGATGGGCCACCGGCTATGTCGGCGGCATCCTCTCGCTCGTCATCGTGCTCGGCTTTCTCGCCGCCAATCCCGACAGCGGCCGCACGCTGTTTGGATTCAAGCCGCTGTTCGGGCTCGATCCCGTGAGCCATGAAGGCGACCGCATCTCCGGTCCGCTCACCGGGCTCTGGTTCATCGTGTTCGTATTGCCGATGTTCCTGTTCACACCGGACTTTCCGGCGCGGCACCGGCTGCGCGCGGCCGTGGGCGAGGGGCTTGGTCAACTGAAGCAGACGCTGCGCAGCCTGCCGCAGCAGCGCGACGTTGCGCTCTTTCTCCTCGCCAACATGATCTACACCGATGGGCTGGTGTCGCTGTTCGCTTTCGGCGGCATCTATGCCGCCGGCACGTTCGGCTGGAACACGATCCAGATCGGCACCTTCGGCATCATCCTCGCCGCCGCCGGCACGTTCGGCGGCTGGCTCGGCGGCAAGCTGGATGACTTTCTCGGGCCGAAGCGCGTGATCGCCGGCAGCATGACGCTGCTGCTGCTCGCGATCATCGCGATTCTCATGGTGAGCCGTGATTCGGTTCTGTTCATTTCGGTTACGCCGGCCGTGCCGGGCGGCCCGCTGTTCGCCTCGCTGCCGGAGCGCGCCTATCTCTTGCTCGGCTGCGTCATCGGCGCCTGCGGCGCGCCGCTGCAGGCGGCCTCGCGCTCGCTGCTGATCCGCATGGTGCCGAAGGAGCGCGTCGCGCAGTATTTCGGTCTGTTCGCGCTCACCGGCAAGGTGACGTCGTTCATCGGCCCGCTGCTGATCGGCACCATCACCGCGGTCACTGCGAGTCAGAAGGCCGGCATGGCCGTGCTGGTGCTGTTCTTTGCGGTGGGGCTAGTGTTGCTGGCGCGGGTGAATGCAGGTGGTCGTGCGGGGCAGGGCGCCTGAAACTTGCTCCGCCGTCATTCCGGGGCGCCCGCAGGGCGAGCCCGGAATCCATACTCACGATCGTGGTTATGGATTCCGGGCCTGCGCCTTGCGGCGCATCCCGGAATGACGGCGGAGATTGTGGGCGCAATCAGTGCCGGAAGTGCCGCACGCCGGTCAGCACCATGGCGATGCCGTGCTCGTCAGCCGCCTTGATGACCTCGTCGTCCTTCACGGAGCCGCCGGGCTGAATGACCGCGGTGGCGCCGGCCTCGATGCAGGCGAGCATGCCGTCGGCGAACGGGAAGAACGCGTCGGAGGCGACCACCGATCCCTTGGTCAGCGGCTCGGCGAGCTTGAGCGCGCTGGCCGCATCCAGCGCCTTGCGCGCGGCGATGCGCGCCGAATCGACCCGGCTCATCTGTCCCGCGCCGATGCCGACTGTCGCCGACTCCTTGGCGTAGACGATGGTGTTCGACTTGACATGCTTGGCGACGCGGAAGGCGAAGCGCAGGTCGCGCAGCTCGGCTTCGGTGGGGGCGCGCTTGGTCACCACCTTCAGCTCCATGTCATCGACGACAGCATTGTCGCGGCTCTGCACCAGCAGGCCGCCGGCCACGGTCTTGGCGGTGAGGCCGGCTTCGCGCGGATCGGGCAGGGCGCCGGCGAGCAGCAGCCGCAGGTTCTTGCGCGCTGCGATCACCGCGATCGCCTCCTCGGTCGCGTCGGGCGCGATGATCACCTCGGTGAAGATGCCGGTGATCGCGTGCGCCGTGGCGGCATCGAGCTTGCGGTTCATCGCGATGATCCCGCCGAACGCCGAGGTCGAGTCACAGGCCAGCGCCTTCTGGTAGGCGGTGACGAGATCGGGCCCTTCGGCGACACCGCAGGGATTGGCGTGCTTGACGATGACACAGGCGGCGGTGCGCGCCGGGTCGAACTCGGCGATGCACTCATAGGCCGCGTCGGTGTCGTTGATGTTGTTGTAGGACAGCTCCTTGCCTTGCAGCTGGCGCGCGGTGGCGACGCCGGGACGGCGGCCGGGCAGCGCGTAGAAAGCGGCGTGCTGGTGCGGGTTCTCGCCATAGCGCAGCGACTGGATCAGCTTGCCACCGAAGGCGCGGTAATCGGGCGCGTCGTTCTGGATGGTGGCGGCGAACCAGTTGGAGATCGCGGCATCATAGGCGGCGGTGCGCGCATAGGCCTTGGCGGCAAGCCGGCGGCGCAGCAGCAGCGTGGTCGAACCCTCATGCCGCGCCAGGTCGTCCAGCACGGCGTGATAGTCGTTGACGTCGACGACGACGGCGACGTCCTCGTGGTTCTTCGACGCCGCGCGGATCATCGCCGGGCCGCCGATGTCGATGTTCTCGATGCAGTCGTTGAACGGGGCGCCGCGTTCGACCGTGGCCTCGAACGGGTAGAGATTGACGACGAGCAGATCGATCGGCGCGATGCCGTGGGTCTTCATCGCCTCGGCATGCTCATCATTGCCGCGGATCGCGAGCAGTCCGCCATGCACCTTCGGATGCAGCGTCTTGACGCGGCCGTCCATCATCTCGGGAAAGCCGGTGAGGTCGGAGACGTCCTTCACCTTGAGGCCGGCATCGGCAATCGCCTTGGCGGTGCCGCCGGTCGAGACCAGCTCGATGCCGCGCGCGGCGAGCGAGCGGGCGAAGTCGACCAGGCCGGTCTTGTCGGATACGGAAAGCAGGGCACGGTGAACGCGACGAAGCTGATTGGTCATGGGCAGAGTCCTTGTGCAGGAGTTCAAAATGCCCAGGCGCACGGCGTCAAATCCCGCGCTCCCCGATGGTGCTCCATCCAAAGTCGCCAGTCGCGCGAGAGCGGGCCTCATATCAGCTTTTGCCGCCCGCGACAACGGGTGGCCGATCGAACGATCACCTTGGCCGCACGTCTCACGATGAGCCGCCCGAACGTCGGCCGCGTTCCGAGGGCCCGCCGAAGGCGGACGTCTCGACGGACGGTGATGTGAGATGATCTGAGAAGCGAGAGCCAGGGTGTTACAGCGGCAGCTCAGGCTCTCTCCGCCCGTTGCGGCGCCCGTTGGTCTCGGTCGGGGACGTCGACGAGCGGACGAAGCTCCAGCGGATCGACGGGGCCTGCTGCGCGTCCTGCCGGATCACCAGTTGCGTGGTGCGGCGCGGACCGTCATTGCCGGCGAGAAACACGCTGTCCTCGAGGTCGACGCGATCGTCGAACGTCTCGAACGTCCAGACCTCGCGATTGGGTAGCACCAGCATGGCGCCGCGGCCGTCGCTGAGCCGGCTGGCCTTGACGGCCGGGTGCAGGTGGAAGCGCAGCGCGTAGTCCGATCCGCCGCCGCGGAGCCGCGCGCCCTGCGCCGGCGTCACGGTGTCCTCGCCGTCGAGCCGCGAGCCGTCCTCGGCCGCCACCAGCACGCGACGATGGATCAGGCCGAATTTCGCCGCGTAGCCGTTGTGCGAGGTCGACAGCACGGTGCCGTCGGGCACGATCTCGCGGAAGTTCTCGACCCGCGTCGGACCCGATACGATCGGCGCGCCGTGCAGCAGGCGCTTCATCGCCGACATCTCGACGAAGGTGCAGGACGAGGTGTTGTGGTAGGTCAGCGTCGAATGTGCCACCGTGCTGCGCGCAAAGGCGCGCCAATTATCGCGGCCGGTCGACGGCATGCCGCAATTGATCACGATGCGGCACGGTCCGGAGGACATCTCGAAGGCGAGGCAGCCGGCATGGGCCTCATGGCTCAGATGCGGTGGCGGCGGCGGACCGGTATCGACGATCACCGTCATCGGTCCGGCGTCGAGCCGCTGGAAACCGGAATGCGGCATGCTCGCCATCGGCGTGCCGTGGGTGTCGTCGTAGGCGAGCAGGGTCGCCAGCAGGTCGGACGGGGTGCCGCCCATGCCATTGAACAGCGCCATGTTGCCGTCGCCGTGGCGGAAGAAGCGCAGCATCGGCATCATGCGGTCGATGGCGTTGAGCAGCGCCGGCGGCGGGGCGATGTTGCGGGCCGCAAACGTCTGCCGCAGCGGCAGCAGGTCGATCAGCAATTCGATCAGCGCGCCCGGGTTGCGCGAGACGTGGCCGCCATCGGGCAGGATCTGCCGCTGCAATTCGTCGGAGAGTTTCCGGGTCGCGCTGCGGATGTGCTTGGCCTGGTTGGCGAGGCACAGCGCGGCGTAACACAGTGCGATCAGCACCTGCAGCCGCGGCGCGCCATCCGGGATGTCGATCGTCGAATAGCGCAGATAGCGGATCTCGCGGGTCAGCCCGCGCAGATAGCGGCGGTAGAACTTGCCGTCGGAATCGGCCAGCACCAGCGGCGCCTGCGACAGCAGCGAGATCACCCGCCGCGCCAGCACGTCGGCGCGCCGGCTCAGCGGATGGCGGCCGATCTGGTTGGTGATCCAGTCGTCGACCAGAGCACGGGCATTGGCGCGGGTCAGCGCGGTGTCGGCTGCGCGCAGATGTCGCAGCCAGCCGAAGCCGAGCAGGGCCACCTCCCAGTCCTCGGACGGCGGCTCCAGGTCGAAGATCGAGCGGCCATGGCAGGTCACGATCTTGCCGGCGAAGACGAAGCGGCCGGCGTAGATCTCGGCCGCCCGCGTCGCGTCCGACGTGCGCAGGTCATGCGGCGCAATGATGAGTCGGTCGGCGCGACCGGGCCACAACCCGGACACGGATACCGATACACCGCTGACGTTGGACATCAGGCTGCGCGCAAAGCGGCCCATCACCAGCGTCGATATGCGTCTGCGTTGAGCGGCGGACACGCCAAGCCTTGGATTCAGAGGGGGATTCGGTTGCGCATCCTTCATAGATCGCAACTGCCGCCGATACACCATTTTTGGCCCCGGTGCAGCACCATCGCGGGACCAGAATCTGGTGCAAAATCAGGATTTAACGGACTAACGCAACGCCGACGCCCTTAAAGCCCGGCCGACGCAGGGCCGGCGCACGGCGCACGATGACACGCTCACGGCCGCCGCTCCAGTCTCGCCGCATAAAAACCATCGAGACCGCCGAGCCGGGGGTCCTGGTGCGGCAAATGGCAGGGCAGCGTGCGCAAGTCGCCGGCCGGGGTGACCAGCTCTGCCAGTCCCGCCACCTCGCCGGCGGTGACGGGGACGCGGCGCAGCTCGGTGGTTTGGGCCAGCACGCGCTCGACCACCTGCTCGCCCTCCTCGGGCTCCAGCGAACAGGTGCAGTAGACCAGGGTTCCGCCCGGCTTGATCAGGCTGCCCGCCCTGGTCAACAGCCGCGCCTGCAAGCCCGACAACGCGGCGATGTCGGCCTCGCTGCGCAACCAGCCGACGTCGGGATGACGCCGAATCGTGCCGGTCGAGGTGCAGGGCGCATCGAGCAGCAGGCCGTCGAAGCCGCCGCTGTCGGCGGGCTGCCATTCGGCGGCGTCGGCCACGACCGTCTCGGCGGTCAGCTGCAGCCGGGTCATGTTGTCCTTCAGCCGGTTCATCCGGGCCGGCGACCGGTCGACCGCGGTGACGCGGGCGCCGGCATGGGCGAGCTGAGCCGTCTTGCCGCCTGGCGCCGCGCAGAGGTCGGCGACGGCCTTGCCGCTGATGTCGCCGAGCAGGCGCGCAGGCAAGGCGGCGGCGGCGTCCTGCACCCACCATTGTCCCTCGGCGAAGCCCGGCAGCACCGTCACCGAACCATGCAGCACGGTGCGCACGGTGCCGGTCGACAGCACCTCGCCATGCAGCCGCGACGCCCATTGCGCCGGGTCCGACTTCACCGTGAGGTCGAGCGACGGCTCCTGGCCGAGCGCCGCGGCGATGTCCCTGGCGGTCGCTTCGCCATAATGATCGATCCAGCGCTTGAGCAGCCAGGGCGCGATGTCGAGCGGCTGACCGGCGGCATCGTCGAGCAGGGTTGCGCCCTCGCGCGCGCAGCGCCGCAGCACCGCGTTGACGAGCCCGGCATATTTCGCTGCGCGGCGGTCGGCCTGCACCAGGCGGACGGAGAGGTCGACGGCAGCGTGGTCAGGAACGTCCATCCAGAGGATCTGGGCGGCGCCGATCAGCAGCGCGCTCTGCGCCCGCGGCGCGTCGGTCGGCACGCCGCGATCCAGCAGCCGCGACAGCACGTGACCGAGCGTTCCAAGCCGCCGCAAGGTGGTGGCGACCAGCCGGCGCATCAGCGCGCGGTCGCGGTCGGCCAGATGCTTCAGTCCGGGATGTGCGCCGGTCCCGTCGAGCTGATCGTCGAGGGTGCGATGCTTGTGCAGCACGCCGTCGACCACGTCGGCGGCGATGCGCCGTGCCGCCAGGCCTGGGACTTCGGAAGGGGTCGCAAAACGCGGCGGAGGCATGCCTGGGAATTACTCGCGAAAGAAGAAAGGCAGTTCCGCGACCATCGGGTGCATGCCATCAGCTTGCGGGTCCTCTGTCACCGGAATATGCCAAATGTAAGAATCGGCTCTGCTTTTATTAGCCCTGTTTTTTCATGGGTGGGCACACGATCTGATGAGGTCGGGAACGAACCGGTTCAATGGTGGAATGGTACGATGAGCAACGAGCCCGAGAATGAGCCCAGGAGTGAACCGAAGGGCAAGGCCGCTTTGGCCGTGGTCGCCAGCAATGAGTCGCCGCGCAAGCCGCTGACGCCGGCCGCGCAGCGCGCGCTGGCCGAGGCTGAGGAACGCCGCCGACTGGCAGCACAACAGACGAAGCCGATGCCGACGGAGTTGCAGGGGCCGAAAGGGCCGGAGCCGACCCGGTACGGCGACTGGGAGAGAAAGGGACTCATCTCGGACTTCTGACGGGATCTCGGCGCGCGGCTTGCGTTGTTCGGCGCCGGGGTTGCCGGTCCCGCGTTCTCCGCACTCGCGTATCGCAGCGGTGACTCAGCGCGTGACCACCACCGTCGTGCCGATCGACACGCGCTCGTAGAGGTCGGTGATATCCGGGTTGAGCATGCGGATGCAGCCGTAGGACACGTAGCCGCCCACCGAATTCGGCACGTTGGTGCCGTGGATCGCATATTCGCCGCCGGCGAGCGTCAAGGCGGCAACGCCCATCGGATTGCGCGGCGAGCCGCCGGGAATGACGTCCGGCAGCTCCGGCTTGTCGCGCTTGACGTCGGCGGGCGGAGCCCAGGCCGGATTCTTGTACTTGCCGTCGATCTTGGTGGTGCCGGCCCATTGCCGGCCGGCCTTGCCGACGCCGACCGTGTAGCGCAAGGCGTGGCTGCCATCGAGCACGAGATAGAGTTTCCGCTCGCCGGTCCTCACGACGATGGTGCCCGGCGAAAAGTCGCCGGCGACGGCGACCAACTCGGGACGGGCCGACGCAGAGCCGGCCGTCGTGACCATGGTTCCGATCACCGACGCGGCCAGCATCGCCGCCTTCATTGTCAGCCTGACCGCCCCAGTCCGCATGGTCATCCCCTCAGCCGGTTCCGCGGCGCCTGCTCCCCGGCCGGGAGCACGCAGATCGCATGAGGAAAGGAAAACTCCGTCTGCGAGTAAATGACCTGAAAACAACACTCCCGCGGAATCAGCCGCGGGAGTGCGATGAGACTTGACGATTGCGGCGAACGCGCTTGGCGCCCGCGGGGCACGGCGTGCTTACGCCTGCTTCTCCTTGCGGTTCTGCCGGTGCTGGACGAGATCATCGACCACGCCGGGATCGGCAAGGGTCGAGGTGTCGCCCAGCGCGCCCGGCTCGTCCTCGGCGATCTTGCGCAGGATGCGGCGCATGATCTTGCCGGAGCGGGTCTTGGGCAGGCCGGGGGCGAACTGGATCTGGTCGGGCGAGGCGATCGGGCCGATCTCCTTGCGCACCCAGGCAACGAGCTCCTTGCGCAGCTCCTCGGTCGGCTGCTCGCCGGCCATCAGGGTGACATAGGCGTAGATGCCCTGGCCCTTGATGTCGTGGGGATAGCCGACCACGGCGGCTTCCGACACCTTGGGATGGGCAACCAGCGCGCTTTCCACCTCGGCCGTTCCCATGCGGTGGCCGGAGACGTTGATGACGTCGTCGACGCGGCCGGTGATCCAGTAATAGCCGTCGGCGTCGCGGCGACAGCCGTCGCCGGTGAAGTACTTGCCCTTGTAGGTCGAGAAGTAGGTCATCTCGAACCGGGCATGGTCGCCATACACCGTGCGCATCTGGCCCGGCCAGGACCGGGTGAGGCAAAGATTGCCCTCGGTCGCGCCTTCCAGCGTCTTGCCGTCGGCATCGACGATCTCGGGCACGACGCCGAAGAACGGCCGCGTCGCGGAGCCCGGCTTCAGTCTGGTCGCGCCCGGCAGCGGCGTGATCAGGATGCCGCCGGTCTCGGTCTGCCACCAGGTGTCGACGATCGGGCAGCGGTCGTCGCCGACGACGCGGTGATACCACTCCCAGGCTTCCGGATTGATCGGCTCGCCGACCGAGCCGAGCAGGCGCAGAGACGCGCGCGAGGTCTTCTTCACCGGCGCGTCGCCGCTCTGCATCAGCGCGCGGATCGCGGTCGGCGCGGTGTAGAAGATGTTGACCTTGTGCTTGTCGATGACGTTCCAGAACCGCGAATTGTCCGGATAGTTCGGCACGCCTTCGAACATCAGGGTGACGGCGCCATTGGCCAGCGGCCCATAGAGGATGTAGCTGTGACCGGTGACCCAGCCGACGTCGGCGGTGCACCAGTAGACGTCGCCCTCGTGGTAGTCGAACACGTATTGATGCGTCATCGCGGCGTAGACGAGATAGCCGCCGGTGGTGTGCAGCACGCCCTTGGGCTGGCCGGTCGAGCCCGAGGTGTAGAGGATGAACAGCGGATCCTCCGCATTCATCGGCTCGCACGGGCATTCGGTGGTCACCATCTCGGCGGCCTCGTGGTACCAGAGGTCGCGGCTCGGATTCATCTCGATCTTGCCGCCGGTGCGCTTGACCACGACGACCCAGTCGACATTGTCGACCTTGTTCAGCGCTGCGTCGACATTGGCCTTGAGCGGCACCTTGCGGCCGCCGCGCAGGCCCTCGTCGGCGGTGATGATGATCTTGGAATCGCAGTCCTTGATGCGCTGGGCGAGCGAGTCCGGCGAGAAGCCGGCGAACACCACCGAGTGGATGGCGCCGATGCGGGCGCAGGCCAGCATCGCATAGGCGGCCTCCGGGATCATCGGCAGATAGATGGTGACGCGGTCGCCCTTCTTGACGTTGCGGTTGCGCAGGATGTTGGCCATCCTGCACACCTCGTCGTGCAGCTCGCGATAGGTGATGTGCTTCGACTGCGAGGGGTCGTCGCCTTCCCAGATGATCGCGGTCTGGTCGCCGCGGGTGGCGAGATGGCGGTCGATGCAGTTATAGGCGGCGTTGAGGACGCCGTCCTCGAACCATTTGATCGAGATGTTGCCGGGTGCGTAGGAGACGTTCTCGATTCTCGTCGGCGCCTTGACCCAATCGACGCGCCTGGCCTGCTCGGCCCAGAAGCCGTTGGGGTCCTTGATCGAGCGCGCGTACATCTCCTGGTACTTCGCGTCGTCGACAAAGGCGCGTTTCGCCCACTCGGCCGGAACGTCGTAGATCTTCTCGGACATTTCACACCCTCCACATGCGGCCTGCCGTCGATCCCGCGCAGGCCATCGTTGTTCCCACTATGCGTCCGCGTAACCGGCGGCGACAAGGCAAGACAAGTAGGACCTTCGGCGGGGAGGCGGTCTGAGCAGGATCAAAGAATTGTGCGCGGAGGTTGCGTGCGCCGGCCGCGCCTCGGAGATCGCTACAGTCTGCAGCATCAAGGTTACCCGGAATCGGGGCGGGTACCGGTATTTTGAAACCGCTTTGCCCAAAATTAGGGACTCGCTATCCGGCCCGTCACGCCCTAAATCGCCTTGAAGCTGTGGATAACCCGGCCGGAACCAAACCGGACTCCGGGGCATTGAGCGGATGAAAACGACGGCAGGGCGTCTAAAGCAATGATGGACCAGCAGAATTTCGAGAGCCCGCGGGTCGGCCCGGCCGATCCCGAGGTCGCGCTCGCGAAAGCGCTGGGCCAGTGGCCGCCCAAGCCGCCGCGCCGCAAGCTGAGCTTGAAGGATCTGGCCCACGCCAAGACCGCCGACGCGCAAGGCAATGCCAAGACCTCGGTCGAGGAGCTCGCCAAGCGCATCGGGCTGAAGCTCGGCGACCAGACCGCGCTGACCATCCGCCGCATCAGGCGGGGCAAGAGCTATACCTTCATCCGCGCCAACGGCACCCCGATCCGCCACGCCGGCACCATCCGCCGCCTGCATGCGATGGCGGTGCCGCCGGCCTATCGCGAGGTGCGCTACGCCCCCGATCCGAACCTGCATCTGCAGGCGGTTGGCGTCGATGCCGCCGGCCGGCTGCAATACCGCTATCACGCCGACTGGGAGAAGGTGCGCGAGCATCGCAAGGCGCATCGCCTCGCCAAGCTGGTCGGCGCGCTGCCGCGCATCCGTCGCGCGGTGTCGAAACATCTCGCCGGCGACCAGCCGACGCGCGAGTTCGCGCTCGCTGCTGTCATCGAGCTGATCGCGCGCACGGCCATTCGCCCCGGCAACGAGTCCTATGCCCGGCTGAACGGCACGCGCGGCGCCACCACACTGTTGAAGTCGAACGTCACGCTCGAGGATGACTCCCTGGTGCTGACCTTCAAGGCCAAGGGCGGCAAGGCCGTGCGCAAGGAATGCGACGCCGCCAAGCTGGTGCGGGCCGTCGGCATTTTGCGCGGCGTGCCCGGCCGTCGCATGTTCCAATACCGCGACGCCCAGGGCGTGGTGCGCGCGGTCTCGACCACACAGGTCAACGCCTTCCTGCGCGAGATCGCCGGCATCAAGATCTCGCTGAAGGATTTCCGCACGCTGATGGCCTCCGCCGTGGCGCTGGAGACCTTGTCGCGGATCACGCCGGCGGCGAGCGCGCGCGGCCGCAAGAAGCAGATCCTGGAAGCGATCCGCGCCGCCGCCGACGAGCTCACCAACACGCCGGCGATCTGCCGCAAGAGCTACGTGCACGACACCATCGTCACGGCGTTCGAGGACGGCATCCTCGAACGCTTCGCCGCCACCATGAAGGGCCAGCGCTCGCAGACGCGGCGCGAGCAATTGCTGGCGCAGGTGGTGACGGCGGTCTCGGCCTGACGCCGCAATTCATCAAGCCTGGCAGCGCGGCCCGATCTTGGCCGACGCAAGGAAGCGGGCGATCGGATCGAGCTGCCGGCACGGCGCCGCCGCGCTCTTCACCGGCGCGGCCTCGCGCTTGGCCGGCCGCAGCACGGTCGACTTGCTGGCCGGCTTGGCGCGGCGGGCAGCCGACGCACCACGTCCCTCCGCGCGCACGGCCCGCGAGAGCAGCGGCAGCCGTGCGCCTTCGTTGAGATCGAGCGGCGGTGTTTCGAAACTGCGATCGGACTCGTTCAACGTATCAACGCCGGGAATGGGCTCGCGGATCAGCGACGACGTCGCTTCGCCCGCGATGTCGCCGGGCGATACCGCGGCAAGCACCATCTTCGTTGCAAGCAAGCAGCAGATTATCACGAGGCAGAACCCCGCAATCCAGATCGTTCTGTTCACTGTAGGAAACCCCCGCCGATCGCGCCGGACAGTGCGGGACATCCCCTTCCCGCAGCCGGCGCCGTGCCGACCAATCAACCTTAAGAAAGTCTTACTCGCAATGTTTTCGGCAGGTTCGGCCGGGCTCGGCTCGCATTGTAGTTAATGGCGACGATGATCGGTCATCGGCGTCGGCCAATGACCGACAGAGAGCTGATCAGTTCGCAGCAGGCTGCGACATTGCGGCGCGGATCTCGTTCAATGAGTCGGCGAGACGATCTCGATCGCCGCAGGTTTCACGGATCACGTTAAATTATGCGCCGAAACTCGCTTCCGAACGTGGCGTAGCTCGGCCTGACACGACGCAAGAGCACATCCGCTCAAGATCAGCATCGGTGTCGCAGTCGAACTCATCACGCGGCTCTGCCGCCGCCTTTCATAGGGAGCTACCCATGTCCAAGCGCATTGCCTTTCTCGCTGCCGCCGCCTTCAGCGCGCTGTCGCTGACCTCGACCTTCGTCGCGCCGGCGCGCGCCGAGGAGAAGACCGTGATGGTCGGAGGCGCGGCGATGTATCCGTCGAAGAACATCGTGCAGAACGCGGTCAACTCGAAGGATCATACGACGCTGGTCGCCGCGGTGAAGGCCGCCGGCCTCGTGCCGACGCTGGAAGGCAAGGGACCGTTCACGGTGTTCGCGCCGACCAATACCGCGTTCGGCAAGCTGCCGGCCGGCACCGTCGACAGCCTCGTCAAGCCGGAGAACAAGGCGACGCTGACCAAGATCCTCACCTATCACGTCGTGCCCGGCAAGCTCGAGGCGTCCGACCTGAAGGACGGCCAGATGCTGAAGACGGTCGAGGGCGAGCAGCTCACCGTCAAGCGCGAGGGCAAGAACGTCATGATCGTCGACGCCAAGGGCGGCACCTCGATGGTGACGATCCCGAACGTCAACCAGTCGAACGGCGTCATCCACGTGGTCGACACCGTGCTGATGCCGGCTTCCTGAGGCCCGGCGCGACACCGGACACATCCGTTTCTTCCTCCTCCTCCTCGCGGATGTGACCAGGAGCGAGCCGGGCCGCCCCCGGCTCGCTTTTTTGTGAACGCGATAGTTTCTGCGTATCGTTTTGATCGGCGCCGCGGTGTAACGGAGCCCGCCGAGCCGGCGTATAATTGGCGTGACGAATGCAAGCGACGTAAATGCAAGCGACGGAGCCGACCGCCATGACGAGCGCCACCACCAGCGCCCCTTCGACCCTCGCGGCGACCGGGGGACCTGTAACCGGAGTCGCGACCAAGGTCGTTCAGCCGGCCTGGGTGCGCGTCATGCATTGGATCAACGCCGTCGCGATGATCATGATGATCATGTCGGGCTGGCAGATCTACAATGCCTCGCCGCTGTTCGACTTCCGCTTCGACCGCAGCTTCACGCTCGGCGGCTGGCTCGGCGGCGCGCTGCTGTGGCACTTCGCGGCAATGTGGCTGCTGATGCTGAACGGCCTTGCCTATCTCGTCACCGGTCTGGCCACCGGCCGGTTCCGCCGCAAGCTGCTGCCGATCTCGCCGGCGTCCGTCATCGCCGACCTCAAGGCCGCGCTGACCTTCAAGCTCGCCCATGACGACCTCACCGTCTACAACGCGGTGCAGAAGCTGCTCTATCTCGGCATCATCTGCGTCGGCATCGTCGTCGTGCTCACGGGCCTGTCGATGTGGAAGCCGGTGCAACTGCACTGGCTGGTGAGCCTGTTCGGCGACTATCCGGCGGCGCGCTACGTCCATTTCGTCTGCATGGCGCTGATCTGCGCCTTCCTGGTGATCCATATCCTGCTCGCGCTGCTGGTGCCGAAGAGCCTGCGCGCGATGATCATCGGCCGCTGAGAGGAGAGACAGCCATGGCGAAACGTCCGTTCTTCATTCCCGGCGTCGACAAGCGGCTCCTGATCAAGGACTCGCTGAAGGTGATGCCCGATCTCACGCGGCGCCGCTTCATCACCGGTGGCGCCAGCCTCGGCGCGCTGACCTTGCTCGCCGGCTGCGACGTCGTCGACGGCGACACCGCCGAGGAGCTGCTCAAGAAGGTCTCGAAGTTCAACGACGCGGTGCAGGCCTGGATGTTCAATCCGGATGCGCTGGCGCCGACCTTCCCGGAGAGCGCGATCACCAAGCCGTTCCCGTTCAATGCCTACTACACGCTCGACGAGGCGCCGGAGATCGACGCCGCCGACTGGAAGCTCGAGGTGCGCGGCCTCGTCGACAACAAGAAGTCGTGGACGCTGGATGAGCTGCAGGCGCTGCCCCAGGTGACGCAGATCACGCGCCACATCTGCGTCGAGGGCTGGAGCGCGATCGGCTCCTGGACCGGCACGCCGCTGCGCGACTTCCTCAAGCTGATCGGCGCGGATATCAGTGCGAAATATGTCTGGTTCAACTGCGCCGACAAGGACGGCTACAACTCGCCTTTGGACATGCGCACCGCGCTGCATCCGCAGACCCAGATGACCTTCAAGTTCGCCGACCAGATCCTGCCGCGCGCCTACGGCTACCCGATGAAGATCCGCGTGCCCACCAAGCTCGGCTTCAAGAACCCCAAATACGTCGTCGCGATGGAAGTCACCAACGACTACAAGGGCGGCTACTGGGAGGACCAGGGGTACAATTCGTTCAGCGGGAGTTGATCTCCCGCCAATCGAGCCCGGATGGCAGCCGCAATCTCCGCTGTCGTCCCTGCGAACGCAGGGACCCATAACCACCGGCCGTGATGAGGCAGGCAACTACCAGCCAGATCCCTCGATAGCGTCCGCGGTAGGGGTCCCTGCGTTCGCAGGGACGACACCGTCGATCAGGCTCGATCGGCGCGCTTCAACTTACCCTGCAGCGCCGCCATTGCCGCGCCCAACAGCAACAGCGCCGCCGACACATTCAACGCATAGGTCAGGCTCCCCATCGCATCGGTGATCGCGCCGACCGCGAACGGACCCAACGTCTGGCCGACGCCGAACGAGATGGTCAGCGCCGCGATCGCGCGCGGCCAAGCGGCTTGCGGCAGGTTGAAGCGCACGAAGGCCGTCGTCGCGGTCGTCACCGTCGAGAACGCGATGCCGAACACTGCGGCCGACAAGGTCAGCATGACGGGCGAATGGCTGAGCGAGGGCAGGGCGGCGCCGATCGCGTTGATGGTGAGGATGAGGGCGGTGGGCCAGCCGCCGCGATCGAGCGCCAGCACGCGCCGCCACACCCAGGGCGTGGTGAAGCCGGCGAGGCCAATGAGGCACCAGAAGCCGGATTGCGCCGCGGCGCCGCCGCCGAGGTCGCGGACATAGGCAATCATGAAGGTAAGATAGGCGATGTAGCCCGCGCCATAGAGGAAGTAGCCGAACAGATAGATCGCCATCGGCCGCAGCGAGACGCGGTCCGCGCGCGTCTCCGGCATGGCGGCGTTCGCTGGAAGCCGCATCAGCAGCAGCGGCACGATCAGCATTGCGCCGGCGCCTGCGAGCACCGCCCACACGATCCACCATGAGCCGGGCCCGAACGCCTGCAGCACGAACGGCGCGATCAGGCCTGAGATGACGATGCCGAGCGGCGGCCCGGCATAGAACAGGCTCAGCACGAAGCTCGCCTGCGCCGGCCGCGCCAAGGCGACCCGCGCCGCCACCGCGCCGCCGGCCACCAGCGCCACGCCGGCGCCGATGCCGGTCACGAGCCGCGCCAGGCTGAGCGCAATGAAGTCGCCCGTCATGGCGCAGACGACGAGAGAGACCAAAGCCGCCAGCGTGCCGCCGCGCACCGCGGTCAGCCCGCCGAACCGCCGGGCCGTCTGCGCGGCGATCAACGCCCCGATCAGATAGCCGGCGGCATTGACCGTGTTCATGAAGCCGGCCGCCGAATACGACCAGTGCAGCGTGTCGCGCATGTCCGGCAGCACCAGCGCATAGGCGAAGCGGCCGATGCCGAGACCGATGATGGGACCGAGCGACAGCGTGAGGTTGGTCAGCGCCGGGTGGGCCGGCGGCGGATCGGAACGGGAGATCGGCAAGACATGCTCCGGCGTGGCGCATATCCGGCAAATCATGCTGCTCGGCCGCCAGTTTCGAGCACAGTACAGCCTTGCCCGGCGCGACAGAAGGCGGGCGGCGGCAATGGTGGCTTGCCAACCGCGCAGGAGCGCTTTAGCACTCCGCCGATTTTGCAACTCTCGTCATTGCCGGGCTGCTGTCCCCGACCCATCGGGGCGAGCCGGCAATCCAACCAAAAGATGACGGATGTCCGGGCTCAGGCCCCGGCATGACAAGCCCCGTGAGGACAACGACCATGGCGACCCAGAAGCTCCTTTTGCTGCCCGGCGACGGCATCGGCCCCGAAGTGATGGCGGAGGTGAAGCGGCTGATCGGCTGGCTCAACGCCAAGGGGCTCGCCTCGTTCGAGACCGAGGACGGGCTGGTCGGCGGCGCCGCCTATGACGCCCACGGCGCCTCGATCTCGGAGGCCGACATGGACAAGGCCAAGGCGGCGGACGCCATCATCTTCGGCGCCGTCGGCGGTCCGAAATGGGACGGCGTTCCCTATGAGGTCCGCCCCGAGGCGGGCCTGCTGCGCCTGCGCAAGGATCTCGGCCTGTTCGCCAATCTGCGTCCTGCCGTGTGCTACCCGGCGCTCGCCGATGCCTCCAGCCTGAAGCGCGAGATCGTCGAGGGCCTCGACATCATGATCGTGCGCGAGCTCACCGGCGGCGTGTATTTCGGCGAGCCCAAGACCATCACCGATCTCGGCAACGGCCAGAAGCGGGCCGTCGATACCCAGGTCTACGACACCTATGAGATCGAGCGCATCGCCCGCGTCGCCTTCGACCTCGCGCGCAAGCGCCGCAACAAGGTGACGTCGATGGAGAAGCGCAACGTCATGAAGTCGGGCGTGCTCTGGAACGAGGTCGTCACCGCGGTTCACAATCGCGAATACAAGGACGTCACGCTCGAGCACCAGCTCGCCGATTCCGGCGGCATGAATCTGGTCAAGTATCCGAAGATGTTCGACGTCATCGTCACCGACAATCTGTTCGGCGACATGCTGTCGGACATCGCGGCGATGCTGACGGGATCGCTCGGCATGCTGCCGTCGGCTTCGCTCGGCGAGGTCGACGCCAAGACCCACAAGCGCCGCGCGCTGTACGAGCCGGTGCACGGCTCGGCGCCGGACATTGCCGGCAAGGGTCTCGCCAACCCGATCGCGATGCTGACGTCGTTCGGCATGGCGCTGCGCTACTCCTTCGACATGGGCGCGCTCGCCGACAAGCTCGACGCCGCCATCGCCGCCGTGCTCGCCTCCGGCCTGCGCACCGCCGACATCAAGGCCGAAGGCTCGACCCCGGCCTCGACCGCGCAGATGGGCGAGGCGATCATCAAGGAGCTGGAGAAGCTCACGGCGTAGTTGGAGCCGAGGTTCCGCCGCGCCGAAGGTGCACTCCCCTCCCCCTTGCGGGGAGGGGTCGGGGGGTGGGGGCCCGCACCCAGTGAGCCCCGCTTGAGGCACCGTCTCACCTGCCCAGACGATTACTTTTCGTCGTTGCACGTCTCGACCCGAACTCATCACATCAAGTATCGCCCGGGGACCCCCACCCCCGACCCCTCCCCGCAAGGGGGAGGGGGGCTCACCGTCGTTGTCGAGATAGCGCAAATTCAACGCACGACGTGTTCGATCGCGCCACCGGGCGCGTCGTCGCTATTCCGCGGTCGCGTCCTGCAGGCGCATCGCAAGGCCTGTCGATTTTACCTATAGACTTTCATCCCCGGATGAATAGCCTGACCCCAACGCCGCGCCATTGAATGGACGCGGGCTCGCACGCGTTCGACATGATGCGTGCGAAGGCCGGGGAGGATGAATGTGATCGCGCTTGCGATGCGATATGTCGCTCGCCGTGCATGGTGTCGTCGCCAATGTCGCGACCACCGCCCCGTGGCGATTCTACGCAACCTCCCTCACCACAAACGCTGACGCATGACTGCGCCGCTCATCTCCGTTCACGGGCTGTGCAAGAGCTTCCCCGGCGTCCGGGCGCTGCACAATGTCAGGTTCGAGCTGCGCGCCGGCGAGGTCCATGCCGTGATGGGCGAGAACGGCGCCGGCAAGTCGACCCTGATGAAGATCCTCGCCGGCGTCTACCGCAAGGACTCCGGCGAGATCATCTACGACGGCGCCAGCGTCGATTTTGCAGGACCGCGCGAGGCGCAGGCCGCCGGCATCGGCATCATTCATCAGGAGCTGCAACTGATGAACCACCTCACGGTGGCGCAGAACATCTTCATCGGGCGCGAGCCGATGAAGGCGTTCGGGCTGCTGCTCGATGAGGACAGGCTCAACCGGCAGGCGGCCGAGCTGCTTGCCCAGCTCAATCTGTCGATCGACCCGCGCACGACAGTCGGCGGGCTGACGGTGGCCAGGCAGCAGATGGTGGAGATCGCCAAGGCGCTGTCCTTCAACTCGCGCGTCCTGATCATGGACGAGCCGACCGCCGCGCTGAACAATCGCGAGATCGCCGAGCTGTTCAAGATGATCCGCGCCTTGAAGGCACGCGGCGTCGGCATCGTCTACATCTCCCACAAGATGGACGAGCTGAAGCAGATCGCCGATCGCGTCACCGTGCTGCGCGACGGCGAGTATGTCGCGACGGTGCCGGCCGAGACCACCACGATCGAGACCATCATCGGCATGATGGTGGGCCGCACCTTGGGCGACGCGCGCGTCGCGGGCACGCAGCCCGCCGGCGCGATCGCGCTGGAGGTGCGCGGGCTCAACTGCGGGCCGCTGGTCCGCGACGTCAGCTTCACCCTGCGCAAGGGCGAGATCCTCGGCTTTGCCGGCCTGATGGGGGCCGGCCGCACCGAGGTCGCGCGCGCGATCTTCGGCGCCGACGCCGTTCCGTCCGGGGATATTCTCGTCGACAATCGCAAGGTGACGATCCGCTCGCCGGCGCATGCGGTCGCCCACGGCATCGGCTATCTCTCCGAGGACCGCAAGCGCTTCGGCCTCGCCACCGGCATGGACGTCGAGTCCAACGTCGTGATGTCGAACCTCGCGAACTACCTTGCAATGAAGTTCATGCTCAGGAAGCGCGCGATCCGCGATACCGCCGGCCGCTTCATCCGGATGCTGAACATCCGCACGCCTTCGGCGTCGCAGCAGGTTCGCCTGCTTTCCGGCGGCAACCAGCAGAAGATCGTGATCGCCAAATGGCTCGATCGCGATTGCGACATCCTGTTCTTCGACGAGCCGACCCGCGGCATCGACATCGGCGCCAAGAACGAGATCTACCGCCTGCTGCGCGCGCTGGCCGACCAGGGCAAGGCGATCGTGATGATTTCCTCGGAGCTTCCCGAGGTGATCAGGATGAGCGATCGCATCGTCGTGATGTGCGAGGGCCGCATCACCGGCGAATTGTCGCCGGACGAGGCCACGCAGGAGCGGATCATGCAGCTGGCCACCCAGCGCGAAACCATGAAGGCAGGCTGACGGCATGAGCGACCCCGCATTGGTCAAGGATCAGGTCAAGGATGGCCTCGCGCCGAGTGGCGCGATGGCGGCGCTGCGGCGCCGTCTGCTCGGGCCCGCAGCGCTGCAGAAGCTGCTGGCGTTCGCGAGCCTCGTGCTGCTGCTAGCCTATTTCAGCTTCGCGTCGCCGGCGTTCATGCAGACCGACAACATGATCAACATCCTGCAGGCGACCGCGGTCAACGGCGTGCTGGCGATCGCCTCGACCTTCGTGATCATCACCGCCGGCATCGATCTGTCGGTCGGCACGCTGATGACCTTCTGCGCGGTGATGGCCGGCGTGTTCCTCACCTATTGGGAGCTGCCGATGTGGACCGGCATCGTCGCGGCGATCGTGACCGGCGCGCTCAGCGGCGCGCTGTCGGGCACGGTCATCACCAAGATGAAGGTGCCGCCGTTCATCGCGACGCTCGGCATGATGCTGGTGCTGAAGGGGCTGGCCCTGGTCGTCTCCGGCAGCAAGCCGATCTATTTCACCAACACCGAGAACTTCTCGATGATCTCGCAGGACTCGCTGCTCGGCACGCTCGTGCCGGCGCTGCCGATTCCCAATGCAGCCCTGATCCTGTTCGTGATGGCGGTGCTGGCCTCCGTCGTTCTCAACCGCACCGCGCTCGGCCGCTACACCTTCGCGATCGGCAGCAACGAGGAGGCGGTGCGGCTCTCCGGCGTCAATGTCGACCGCTGGAAGATCATCATCTACGGCCTCGGCGGCGCCATCTGCGGAGTCGCGGGACTGCTGATCGCGTCGCGCATCAACTCCGCCCAGCCGGCGCTCGGCCAGGGCTATGAGCTCGATGCGATCGCTGCCGTCGTGATCGGCGGCACGTCGCTGAGCGGCGGCACCGGCACCATTCTCGGCACCATCATCGGGGCCTTCATCATGAGCGTTCTGACCAACGGCTTGCGCATCCTCTCGGTGGCCCAGGAATGGCAATTCGTCGTCACCGGGGTCATCATCATTCTCGCTGTTTACGCCGACATGCTCCGTCGAAACCGCGCCTGACCCTTCAAGGAGGACCAGCGACCAGCACCGCTCCGACGTCGCGCTGAAGACTGCGCTGCCCGCCGACAGCGAGCGGCGACGACCACGATCATCACTGTAACGACAAGGTCACTGAAGAGAACAGAGGAAACACCAATGTTGAGCAAGCATCTCCTCGGCGTCGCGCTCGGCGCCCTCATGGTCGCGGGAGTGTCCGCGAGCGCGCGTGCCGATGATGTCTACATCCCCCTCGTCTCCAAGGGCTTCCAGCACCAGTTCTGGCAGGCGGTGAAGCTCGGCGCCGAGCAGGCCGCGAAGGCCGCCAACGTCAAGATCACCTTCGAAGGGCCGGAAACCGAGGCCATGGTCGACAAGCAGATCGACATGCTCTCCGCGGCGCTCGCCAAGAAGCCGCAGGCGATCGGCTTCGCCGCGCTCGATTCCAAGGCCGCCATTCCGCTCCTGAAGAAGGCGCAAGCCGCCAAGATCCCGGTGATCGCCTTCGACTCCGGCGTCGACAGCGACATTCCGCTGACCACCTGCACCACCGACAACCTCGCCGCGGCGGGCCTCGCCGCTGACAAGATGGCCGACATGATCGGCGATGCCGGCGACGTCGCCGTGGTCGTGCACGACCAGACCAGCCGCACCGGCATCGACCGTCGCGACGGCTTCCTCAAGCGCATCAAGGACAAGCATCCGAACATCAAGATCGTCAGCGTGCAGTATGGCGGCGGCGATCAGCTCAAATCGACCGAGATCACCAAGTCGATCCTGCAGGCCAATCCGAACCTCAAGGGCATCTTCGGCGCCAATGAGGGCTCGGCGATCGGCGTGCTCAACGGCGTCAAGGAGATGAAGAAGAAGATCGTCGTGATCGGCTACGATTCCGGCAAGCAGCAGAAGGCCGCGATCATGTCGGGCGAGATGGCCGGCGCCATCACCCAGAACCCGATCGGCATCGGCAGTTGCACCGTGGAGTCAGCGGTCAAGGCGTTGAAGGGCGAGAAGCTGCCGAAGGTCACCGACACCGGCTTCTATTGGTACGACAAGTCCAACATCACCGACGCGAAGATCGCGGCTGTGCTGTACGATTGAGACCGGTGCGAGGTCGGGCCGGGCGATCGCATATGATGATCTGAGTTTGCGGCGGTCCATCTCCGCGTCGTCATGGCCGGGCTCGTCCCGGCCATCCACATCGCGAGGCATCCTGGGAAGGACGTGGATGCCTGGGACAAGCCCGGGCATGACGGAGTAGCCAACTCGCACGCTTGCTTGTCGCGACTGCTCGTCGGGCAAATCAGATCAGCTCTCGGGTGCGATCGATGGCGATTGACGGAGGTTGCCGCTCGTCCCGTGGCTCTATTCCCTTCGCGGCGAAGAACTTATTTCGCCCGCGATTTCAATCTCCTCCGCTTGATCAGTCGGCCTCCGCCAAAAATTCCACTTTCGTTTTTCCAGAATCCATGGTCTTCTCCCTCCATCCCGCTTCGCTTGCGAGGGACGTTTCGCGATCGTCACGAGGCGTGAGGCGGGAATGCGGTGGCCGCGAGGGCTCGCAGCATGTCCTAGGGGCATGCGGACGAACGAGACTCTTGCGGACGTGAAGCTGCGTGGTCCTGGCGCCCCGATGCTGGCGCCAAGTCGGAAGGGCGATGATCCCGACGACGACGGTGGCTAACAGGCCGGACACCGGGGAGAGCGTAGAGTAAGCGTGAAAACCATCGCGCAGGGAAGGCCGGGTCGATTCGGCTGTACCTGTGGTTCCTGCCCCGTGCATTTTTTCCGCACGGGGGCCACGGGCCTCAGCCGAGGCCCGGCCTTCCCTGCGCCCTCGCTTCCGATGAGGGCGGACATCAATGCATCACTCGGACGCATCAGCGCCGCGAGAACATAGCTGCATGTTTCCTGATCGCCATGCTCGTGCCCCGTGGGTAGCCAGCACGCTCCGGCGCCTTGGCCACTCCTCACAAACAAAAGGCCGGGCGGGGCCCGGCCTTGATGATCTGACGATGCGGCCGCCCTCAGTAGGGGATCGGAATCCGGGTCGGATAGCCACCGAGATCGGACGGCGCCATCAGCGGCTGACGGTCGATCGGGCGGTTCAGGTTCTCGCGGGCGAACGACGGATAGCCGACGGCCGGCGGGAACGCGTAATCCGAGAACTTGCGGTCGCCCGGCAGCACCTCGGTGCCGCCGTCGAGGAACGAGCGGCGGGTGATGTAGATGCGGGTGCGCGGGCCGGACTGGTAGGAATAGTTCGGATTGCCGCTGCTATAGGTGGTCGTCACGCGGCGCTTGGTGGTGGCGGCATCCGCCGAGGTGGCGGCAAGAGACGTGACGGCAAGGCCCGTCGCGGCGATCACCGCCAAGGCCATGACCCGGGTCGCAGCAGGAAATTCGATCATCACGTCCTCTTCCTCGCGCCAAAAGGGGCGGGCGCTCGCCATGCGCATGATTTGGCCCGCACAATATCTGGGTCGGCTGTGGCATCACAAGGTCATTCCCGCGGCCGCATCGAAGATAAATTCCCGCTGTGGCGGGAAAGTTGCATCAAAATCCGTCACTTGGCTGCCGATGTGGACGCCCGAATTGGGCGCGGTCACGCCCAGCAACATCCGGACGCAGGCAGACATTCACAAGGCGCCGCGCAGCCTCGGATTGGCGGTCGACGTCACCCAATCGGCGCTGCCGCTGGCGATGGCGGGTTCGTCGCAGCCGCCGTGCCGCTGATCGGACCCCATGAACAGCTGGCTCAGGGCCCGGTGCTGGTCGGGCGCCAGCAGGGTCAGCCGGTTGAGCATGCACCCGACCATGGCGCGGCGCATCGGCATCGTCACGCCCTGGCACGACCAGCCGGAGATCCGCAAGCTCGGCTCGGCGATGGTCTTGAGAAAGCCGAGGCAGGCTCCGGCGCCCTCGGGAGCCCCAGCCCGGCGAACCAGACTGACGGGGCCGAACCGGCTGTCGATCACGCCGGCGGTCTCGAGCTCGGAGGCGGAGTTGCGCCCCATCCGGACCGCGAGATCGGCCCGGGGATCATGCCTTGCATCGCGCTCCGATCCGAACCGGTAGACCTCGAGCTCGGCAGCGGGGCGATCGGCGGGTTCGCCCCAGCGCAACACGTCCTTGCGGCCGCCTTCCGGGTGGATGAGCACGGTGTAGGTGGCGGTCCTGTCGGGCTGGTCGGTGAGACGAAGCGAGAACGCCGGCACTGCGGCGTCGGCCAAGGTCCAGCCGGCACGGCCGGGCAAAGCGTCGCCGTCGTCGAGATGATTCCAGCCGGCCACCCCGAGCATGGCGATCAGCGCCAGAGCCCCCACATAGGCGAACAGGCGCGCAAATGTGCCGCAGACCTCGTCCGCGAAGCCCTGGAGCCCCTGCAGGACGGACGCGGATCGGGGCGCTGCGGCTGTTCTGGCCGAATCGGACTGCATCGGATGCGAGACATCGTGGTAACGTTGTGTCAGGGACGTTTCTCGCATAGAAGCGCTGCCGCTTCGGTTTCCGCTGACACGCGCGGCCGGCCAAATTTCTTCGGAGAGTGAACGATGGGTTACAAAGTCGCAGTGGTCGGCGCGACCGGCAATGTCGGACGGGAAATGCTCAATATTCTCGACGAGCGGCAATTCCCGGCGGACGAGGTCGTCGCGCTGGCCTCACGCCGCAGCGTCGGCGTCGAGGTGTCCTATGGCGACCGCACGTTGAAGGTCAAAGCGCTCGAGCACTACGATTTTGCCGATGTCGACATCTGCCTGATGTCGGCCGGCGGTTCGGTGTCGAAGGAGTGGTCGCCCAAGATCGGCGCCGCCGGCGCTGTCGTGATCGACAACTCGTCGGCTTGGCGCATGGATCCCGACGTGCCGCTGATCGTGCCGGAGGTGAATGCCGACGCCGCCGCCGGCTTCAACAAGAAGAACATCATCGCCAATCCGAACTGCTCGACCGCCCAGCTCGTCGTCGCGCTGAAGCCGCTGCACGACAAGGCCAAGATCAAGCGCGTCGTGGTGTCGACCTATCAGTCGGTGTCCGGCGCCGGCAAGGATGCGATGGACGAATTGTTCTCGCAGACCAAGGCCGTCTACACCAACGACGAGCTGGTCAATAAGAAGTTTCCCAAGCGCATCGCCTTCAACGTCATTCCGCAGATCGACGTCTTCATGGAAGACGGCTTCACCAAGGAAGAGTGGAAGATGATGATGGAGACCAAGAAGATCCTGGATCCGAAGATCAAGCTGACTGCGACCTGCGTGCGCGTGCCGGTGTTCGTCGGTCACTCCGAAGCCGTCAATGTCGAGTTCGAGAATCCGATCACGGCGGACGAGGCCCGCAACATCCTGCGCAATGCGCCGGGCTGCCTCGTCATCGACAAGCACGAGCCGGGCGGCTACGTGACGCCCTACGAGGCGGCCGGTGAGGACGCGACCTATATCAGCCGCATCCGCGAGGACGGCACGGTCGAGAACGGCCTCGCCTTCTGGTGCGTGTCCGACAATCTGCGCAAGGGCGCGGCGCTGAACGCGATCCAGATCGCGGAGGTCCTGATCAACCGCAAGCTGATCACGGCCAAGAAGAAGGCGGCCTGAGCGGAGACGTCGTCAGGGTGAGGCGCGGAACGCAATGAGCGAGAAGACGACGCCGGACGCCGCCAGGCACGCGCCGGGTCCGCTCGAGCGCGGGCTCGAAGGCTTCCTGTTCAAGAGCCGCTGGCTGATGGCGCCGTTCTATGTCGGCCTCGTCGTCAGCCTGGTCGTCCTGCTGTTCAAGTTCGTGCTGCTGCTGTGGGAGAACATCGTCCATCTGCCGACCGCCAAGGAGAGCGACATCATCCTCGGCGTGCTCAGCCTGATCGACGTCTGCCTGACCGGCAACCTGGTGCTGATCGTGGTGTTCTCCGGCTATGAGAACTTCGTCTCGCGCATCGATCCCGGCGGCCATCCCGACTGGCCGGAATGGATGACCAAGGTCGATTTCGCCGGACTGAAGCAGAAGCTGCTCGCCTCGATCGTCGCGATCTCGGCGATCCAGCTCTTGAAGGCGTTCATGAATCTCGACGCCGGCTACGACTCGACCAAGCTCGCCTGGCTGGTCGGCGTGCACATGACCTTCGTGGTGTCGACCCTGATGTTGGCGCTGTCGGACCGCTGGTCGGGTGACCATTGATGGGCGGCGAATAGCGAGGCGCGAATGGCGAATAGGGCAGGTGAACTACTCGCTACTCCCCATTCGCTATTCGCCAGCGCGCGCGCTCTTGAATTCCTTGCTGGCCTTGTCGAGCACGAACAGCGAGCCCTCGGAGACGCCGAAATAGGCGCCGTGGAGCTGCAAATCACCGGCCTCGACGCGGCTGCGCACGAATGGGAAGGTCATCAGGTTCTCGAGGCTGCGGAACACCGCGGCCTTCTCGATCCGGGTGACGAAGTCCTGGAAACTCTCATGCGTGCGCTGTTCGACGACCTCGCCGGGCTTGATGAACATCGACATCCAGCGGCCGATGAAGTCGCCCGGGGACAGCGGCGCCGCCTTGTCGACGAAGGCGCGGATGCCGCCGCACTGGGCGTGGCCCAGGATGACGATGTGCTTCACCTTCAGCACGGTGACGGCATATTCCAGCGCCGCCGACACGCCGTGCGCGTTGGCGTCCGGCTGATAGATCGGCACCAGGTTTGCGATGTTGCGCAGCACGAACAATTCGCCGGGGCCGACGTCGAAGATCACCTCGGGCGAGACGCGCGAGTCGCAGCAGCCGATCACCATCACTTCGGGCGACTGGCCGCGCTCCGAGAGTTCGAGGTAACGGCTCTGTTCGGTCGGCAGGCGTTGGGTGGCGAAGGCGCGATAGCCTTCGAGCAGGCGTTGCGGAAACGAGATCATGGGCCTTGCCTAAACACATGCGGCTTCCGGGAACAAGCCTTTCGGGCCGGCCCCCGAAATGGTATCGCGGGCCGCGTCGATAAACCAAGGGAAACGCCGAAATGATCCGCCCGCGCCGCAGTCTCCTGTTCATGCCCGGCTCCAATGCGCGCGCGCTGGAGAAGGGGCGGAACCTGCCGGCCGACGGGCTGATCCTCGATCTCGAGGATTCGGTGGCGCCGGACGCCAAGGCCGCCGCCCGCGACCAGATCGCCAAGGCGGTGGCGGCCGACGGCTACGGCAAGCGGGAACTGCTGATCCGGATCAACAGCCTGGATACGACGTGGTGGCGCGACGACGTCGCCATGGCCGGACAGGCGGCGACCGACGGCATCCTCGTCCCCAAGGTGTCGACCGTCGAGGACCTTCGCCTGGTCACGGATCGCTTGGCCGAGGTCGGCGCCGATCCCGCGCTGAAGGTATGGGCGATGATCGAGACGGCGCGTGCCGTGCTCGATGCCGATCTGCTCGCGGCCACCGTGCACGAGGAAGGCTCGCGGCTCGCCGGCTTCGTGTTCGGACCCAACGACATCTCGCGTGAGACTCGCATCCGGATGCTGCCGGGCCGCTCCACGATGCTGCCGATGATCAGCCACTGCATCCTGGCGACGCGCGCCCATGGGCTGGAGATTCTGGACGGGCCTTACAGCGATTTCGCCAACACCGACGGATTCGCTCAGGAATGCATCCAGGCCCGCGATCTCGGCTTCGATGGCAAGACGCTGATCCATCCCGGCCAGATCGACGCCTGCAACGCGATCTTCACGCCGCCCGCCGACGAGGTCGCTGCGGCACGCAAGATCATTGCTGCGTTCGAGCTGCCGGAGAATGCCTCGCGCGGCGCGATCCAGATCGACGGCCGCATGGTCGAGCGGCTGCATGCCGAGATGGCGCGACGCACGATCGCGATCGCCGATGCGATCGCGGCGGTGGCGAAGTGAGGCGTCAGGTGCGGCGGAGACTGAGGATGTAGTTGACGAGGTCGCCGCGCTGCTCGGCCGTCAGAATGACGTTCGGCATCGTCGGGTGGCTGCTCTGCAGGAACACCTTGAGCGATAGCTCGGTCGTCGACGGCATGTTGGCGACCGCGACGAAATCGGGGGCGGCCGTGGTTTGGGCTCTCGCCCCGCTGGTGTCGATGGCGTGGCAGGTGCTGCACCAGGCCTCCGCCAGTTTGCGTCCCGCCTGCACGCTGTCGGCGGCCGGCGTCACGCCGCCGGCATTGTGCAGCCGGATCAGCAGCATCGCGCCGAGCGCGAGCAGGATCGCGGCGCCGACATGGAGCCAGGTGTTGCGGTGCAGATTCGGCAGGCTCATCGCATTGCTCCGCGGGGTGGGAGGGAGGCGGCGATCAGTGCTTGACCGCGGCGCTGCCCAGGCGGTCGATGGTCGGGGCGTTGAGGCAGTATTCCTCGTAGTGCTCGGCACTCGTCCCGGCGGCAAGATCGCGATGGCAGCGCGGCTTGTCCTTGCACATGGCGCAGACGCGCTCCATGTCGCGCAGCACCAGCGGCTCGGCGCGCCCCAGCGCGGCCTCGTCGATG
The DNA here is from genome assembly GCF_051167875.1 of Bradyrhizobium sp. HKCCYLRH3097. NCBI lineage: Bacteria > Pseudomonadati > Pseudomonadota > Alphaproteobacteria > Hyphomicrobiales > Nitrobacteraceae > Bradyrhizobium > Bradyrhizobium sp. HKCCYLRH3097. The sequence goes on along the minus strand of NZ_JBNPTX010000001.1, from coordinate 50,655 downwards.
CCGAGCGCCTTCAGCATCTGCGGCAACTCGTCGGCGGCGTGCTCGCCATGGCGGACCAGCTCGTCGAGATCCGCCGGCGTGACCTGGAGGTCCATCGCGATACGCTCGAAATCGTCACGGTCGAGCTGCCGGATCTCGCTCAGCTCACGCCGGTGCCGGAGCCATTGCGCGAACGTATCGATCAGGAACTGAACCCGCGGATAAGGCTTGGCGTCTACGGTCATGACACGTCTCCGATGATTGTTCGCAATCAATCACCGGGTGGACGCGCGGACGTTGCGGTAGATCAAGCAGCAAATCGGTCCTGCGCCGGCCGCAAAGCTGCGTGGCGAAAGGTCAGCGCGGGGCAAATCGTGCGGCCGCCCAGGCATAGAGGCTGCCCGGGATCGGCGCTTCGCCGCCGCGGCCCTTCGGCGAGATGTGCAGGCCGATGACACCGGGATCGCCGATCAGGCCGGAGAAGTCGGAAGGGTCGAAGAACGCCTTCGGCTCGGCATGCACCGCGTAGAAGCTGCGCTTCGGCAGCGCATGGTGCAGCGAGCCATGGCGGCGGGCCAGCGCCGTCAGCGCGGCAGGGCCGAAGATGGCGACGCGGATGTCCGAGAGGCGGTCGGAGCCGCCGCGCAGGCGGCGCAGCGCAAAGGTGAGGCGGTGACGCAGCGAAAGCCAGTTCGGCGTCAGCGCGTCCTGCGCCATCAGCGCGGCGAACTCGGCGACGATCGGATCCTCCGGCGGCAAATAGAGCACGGAGTTGCCGAGCTGCCGCGGCCGCTCCCAGGCGAAATAGGGCACGGCGGGGTCGATCTCGACCGGCCTGAGCAGCAGCACGTCGGCATCGAGCCAGAGGCCGGCGCGCTGTGCCATCAGCCGCATCCGGAAGAAGTCGCTGAACTGCAAGGTGGTCCAGTCGCGCCAGCCGCCGTCGGGCTGCGGCGGTCTCAGACGCTCGGAGAACGCATAAGGCAGGACGGCCTCGGCCTCGGCATTGCCGACGCCGTCGGGCAGGCCGGGCAGCGGATCGAAGCTGTAGACCGTCACCTTGTGGCCGGCGGCGAGTTGCGAGCGCAGGCAGGTCTGGCGCAGCCGGTCGAACGGCCCCCGCCAGAAGGTGACGACCTCGGGCAATACGCGCGTCAACGGCGGACCTGCTGGGCTGCTCTCGAAACAGGACCCCGGACGAGGTCCGGGGCCCGCGAACTCACCATCCTTCGGCGGGCCTCAGGCCCAGGCGCGCTCGGCCAGCTTGGCCTCGTAGCTGTCGATCGACGCCTTCTTCTCCAGCGTCAGGCCGATGTCGTCGAGCCCGTTGAGCAGGCAATGCTTGCGGAACGGGTCGATGTCGAACTTGACGGTGCCGCCGTCGGGGCCGCGGATCTCCTGCTTGGCGAGATCGACCGTCAGGGTCGCGTTGGCGCCGCGCTCGGCGTCGTCGAACAGCTTGTCGAGATCGGCCTGCGACACGCGGATCGGCAGAATGCCGTTCTTGAAGCAGTTGTTGTAGAAGATGTCGCCGAACGAGGTCGAGATCACGCAGCGGATGCCGAAATCGAGCAGCGCCCAGGGCGCATGCTCGCGGCTCGAGCCGCAGCCGAAATTGTCGCCGGCGACCAGGATCTTGGCGTTGCGGTACGCCGGCTGGTTGAGCACGAAATCCGGGTTCTCGCTGCCGTCGTCCTTGTAGCGCTGCTCCGAGAACAGGCCCTTGCCGAGGCCGGTGCGCTTGATGGTCTTCAGGTACTGCTTGGGGATGATCATGTCGGTGTCGACATTGATGATCTTCAGCGGCGCGGCGACGCCTTCCAGCGTGGTGAACTTGTCCATCGGGGCACCTTCGAGAATACGGGCAGGCCGCTGTTTAGCCCGAACGGCAGGGCGGATAAAGTCAAAATCCCGGTGCTCTCGGCCGGGTCGTCAGTCGACGGACGCCTCGATCGCCTCCATGTCGTCGTCGGACATTCCGAAATGATGGCCAATCTCGTGGATCAGGACATGGCGGACGATGTGGCCGAGGCTCTCGTCGTGCTCGGCCCAGTAGTCGAGGATCGGTCGGCGATAGAGCCAGATCATGTTGGGCAGGCGCGGCAGGTCGTCGTTGCTGCGAAACGGCAGTCCCGTGCCCTGGAACAGGCCGAGCAGGTCGAACTCGCTTTCGGACTGCATCTCGTCGAGCACCTCCTCGGTCGGAAAGTCGTCGACCCGGATGATGACGCCCTCGCACATCTTGCGAAAATGCTCGGGCAGACGCTCGAAAATCTCGTGCGCCATGACTTCCATGTCGGTGAGCGAGGGGGCTTTCAGATCTGTCCACATTGCCGCCTTCTAGCCCGGCTTTGATCATCTTGCATCTTGGTTCTATGACATGTGTGGCGGAGCTGGTTGACGCAGGGGATGAAACCGGCGACCGTGACGCGCGAACTGGGGGTTGGGGAACAGATGAGGCAGATGTCGATGGTGCTGGCCGGAGCGGCGCTGGCTGCGGCGGTCGTGGTCTCGATCTCGGTGGCAGCGCAAGCGGAGCAAGCCGCCGGCGCGCGCGGCGCCGTGCAGAGTGAGGTGAGCACGGATCTCTCCGCACAGCGCCGGCAACGACGAATCCAGATCTATCCGCGCTACGAGGGTCATTGGCAGCCCGACGTGGTGCCGCGCTTCAACCCGGGTCCGAACGCAGTTCGTGTATGCGATGCCACCTATGTTCCGGAGCATCGGCCGAGCGGCACCGTGATCGTCCCGCATATGAGTTGCGTCTGGCGACGCGGCTGACTCCTGGGTCCCGCGCACTGATCGGCTCGGCAAGCGCGCACGTGATTCGGTCGCGATCGCGACGTTGCCTGATGTTACCGTCCGGACACAGTGCCGATATGTCGCGCACTGCGGCGGAACCATGCGCGACATATCGGCATTCTGCTCCTGCGCAGGTCTTCATGTCCCATTCACGTCGCTCGTTCGAGACTGGTCTGCGTCGCGCTGCTGCGGCCGCCATTCAGGCAACTGACAAGGCGGAAGTTACGGTGCCGGACGTGATGTCAGGCGATCGAGGGAGAAGTTCATGACTGTGATGAAGCTGTTGGGCATCGCGGCGGTTGGCGCCGTTCTCGCGATGGCTGCCCCCGCCGAACGCGCGCAGGCGCTGTCGCTGATCAATCCGGGCGCTGCGACCGCGGTGCAGCAGGGCACGGCGCAGGAGACCACGCAGGCGCATTGGCACGGCCGCCGCCATTGGCATCCCCGGCGCCACTACTATCCTCGGCATTACTACCATCCGCGTCATCACTGGCGGCCGCATCACTACGGATATCGCCATCACGGCCGCTGGTAAGCCGCGCTTTCCGGCCGACCGAGACAATGACCGAAATCAAACAGGCCCGCTTTGCGGGCCTGTACGTTGATGGGGGGCTGGCAACGAGGTTCGCCATGAAACCATCAGTCAACAGAACCTGGCTCGGGATCAGCGTTGTCACGGTGGCGATGCTGCTCGCAAGTTCCGCCGCCACCGCTCCTGTGGCCGCAGCTCCAGCCGTTACGCAGGCGCGTCAGACCGTAACGGATGCTGGCCCGCGTCGGCAGGGCCGCCGATCGAAGCTCGTGGTGTCGACGGCAGAGGTGCCGCACTATCTCGACCGTCCCACGGACTACACGCCGGCCTATCCGCCGGGCCCCTTGGTTCTGTTCACGCCGTTCTACCATTGAGGCCATGTCCGCGAGGCGCGCTGCGTTTCCTGCGTGTCGTTAGTTGCGAAGTCCCCGCACGAGCAGCACGTGAGCCGTTGCGTCGGCATCCGTGATCCTGAGTTGCAGGACGACTTAGAGGCTCACTTGCATCTCCTCTGCCGCGACGCCACGCCGCAGATGCGTGTGCACCGTGCATCACTGACGAGCATCATTCATGCCGCATTCACGTCGCTATCTCTACGTTCATGTTGGGGGTGCGCCAATCCACCGATCGGACGACCAGCATCGGCGCTGCATGGGTCCATCGTTGCACAGCATTCAGGGAGAAGGGACCATGATGAGGATGAAGGACCAGCGCGCTGGTCTTGCTCGTCGCCTCAGTCTTGCGGCGGCCACACTGTTTGTCTTGGCGGGCGCGTCCGGACGGCCTGCGCTTGCGATGTCGCCGGTGAGTCCCGGTGCCGGCTCCGCCACGCAGACGCCTTCGGACGTATTGACCGTTCAGGTCCGAGGCCCCGGCGGCCATGGCGGCGGTGGTGGCGGGCATCCCGGCAGTGGTGGATTTCACGGCGGAGGCGGTGGCCCGGCGTTCCATGGCGGCGGCAGCCCCGCGTTTCATGGGGGAGGACATGCCTTCGGCGGCGGTGGCCCGCGTCCTGTCTTCCACGGTGGCGGCCCCGCATTTCATGGCGGATTCGGCCCGCGGCCGGTGTTCCATGGCGGCGGCTATCATCATCGTCCGTACTATGCCTACCGGCCGTACTTCCACCATCACCGCCGGCACTTCTACGGCTATCGCAGTTATTACGCGCCGGTCTATACCTCGGGCTACTACTATCCCTATCGCCGCTGCCGCGTCGTCTGGACCCATTACGGGCCGCGCCGCATCTGCCACTATCGGCATTGGCGGGGTCATCACTGGCGCCATTATCACCGGTGGCATCATCGCCACCGCCACCATTGGCGCTACTACTGACGGGACCTGAAGTTCGACAAAGCAGGAAGGGCGCCCAACGGCGTCCTTCTCTCATTTCAAGGGGATGGAGTGGGGCGCGGCGGTCAGAGCCAATCCTTGAACTGCCAATTCCTCACACTCAGCTTCCAAGGCACCAGCGTCTCCAGGCGCCATTTGGCAAAGCGGCCGGGCGGCCAGTTCGACAACCGCCGCTCCTCCTTCGGAGCCTCGGGCTGGGCAATGATCTTGGCGGGCGGTGTCTTGCGGCGTTGGCGCGTCGCATCACGGATGAGGTCGACGTATTCCGGCTTGTCGGCCATGTCAGGCTCCTCGGCACGTTCCTCTGCAGACGCAGCGCGTCCGGCGGTAGGATTGTGCGCGACGAGACTTAAGAAGCCCTTGCCGAACTGTGTCGATGTTGAGGTGAAATGAAAAACGCGATGGCTTGGTGAAGCCATCGCGTTCGTTTGTAGACCTGCCGCCGTGCCGGATCTGAAGCAGCGAGATGACGTCAGCGCCAGTCGCGTACGTCGACGAAGTGTCCTGCGATTGCGGCCGCCGCGGCCATCGCTGGCGACACCAGGTGGGTGCGGCCCTTGAAGCCCTGGCGTCCCTCGAAGTTGCGGTTCGAGGTCGAGGCGCAGCGCTCTTCTGGCGCCAGCTTGTCCGGGTTCATGGCGAGGCACATCGAGCAGCCTGGCTCGCGCCATTCGAAGCCGGCCTTGATGAAGATCTTGTCGAGGCCCTCGGCTTCCGCCTGCTCCTTGACGATGCCCGAGCCCGGAACGACCATCGCGTTGACGTGGCCGCTGACGGTCTTGCCTTCGGCGATCTTGGCTGCGGCGCGCAGATCCTCGATGCGACCGTTGGTGCACGAGCCGATGAAGACGCGGTCGAGCTTGATGTCGGTGATCTTCGTGCCCGCGGTCAGGCCCATGTACTTCAACGCGCGATGCTTGGAGATGCGCTTGGCCTCGTCTGCGATCTGGTCCGGATCGGGCACCACGCCGGTCACCGAGATCACGTCCTCGGGCGAGGTGCCCCAGGTCACGATCGGCGGCAGCTTGGCGGCGTCGAGCCGGAGCTCGTGGTCGAAATGCGCGCCCTCGTCGGAGCGCAGCGTGTCCCAGTAGCGCATCGCCGCATCCCAGGCGGCGCCCTTCGGCGCCTTGGGACGGCCGCGCAGGAAGTCGAACGCCTTCTGGTCGGGCGCCACAAGGCCAGCACGGGCGCCGCCCTCGATTGACATGTTGCACACGGTCATGCGGCCTTCCATCGACAGCGCGCGGATCGCCTCGCCGGCATATTCCAGCACGTAGCCGGTGCCGCCGGCGGTGCCGATCTCGCCGATGATGGCGAGAATGATGTCCTTCCCCGTCACGCCGTCCGGCAGCACGCCGTCGACCGTGACGCGCATGTTCTTCGCTTTCTTCTGGATCAGCGTCTGTGTCGCCAGCACGTGCTCGACCTCGGAGGTGCCGATGCCGTGCGCCAGCGCGCCGAACGCGCCATGCGTCGAGGTGTGGCTGTCACCGCAGACGATTGTGGTGCCGGGCAGCGTAAAACCCTGCTCGGGGCCGATGACGTGGACGATCCCCTGGCGGCGATCGAACTCGTTGTAATATTCGATGCCGAATTCCTTGGCGTTCTCGGCCAGCGTCTTGATCTGCTCGATGCTCTCCGGATCCGGATTCGGCTTGGAGCGGTCGGTGGTCGGCACGTTGTGATCGACCACGGCCAGCGTCTTCTCAGGCGCGTGCACCTTGCGGCCGGTCATGCGCAGGCCTTCGAAGGCCTGCGGCGAGGTCACTTCATGGACCAGATGGCGGTCGATGTAGAGCAGGCAGGTGCCGTCCTCGGCTTCGTGGACCAGATGGTCGTTCCAGATCTTGTCGTACAGGGTGGTCGGCTTCGACATGAGCGAATGCTCCCGGGAATTGAAGGTTGGAAACTGAGCGCGTGCCGGGCACGCGTGAACAATCAGCAATGAGGCGCTGCGGCTTACAGCGCGCGCCTAAGCTCAGATGTTGCCGAGGTGGCGAAGCGTCCGAAGAACCGCCCGGGCAGCCGGCGGCGATCGTCGATGACGACGCGGCGACAGGCCATGCTGGTGCGATCTAGAACCATTTCAGGGGGTATATAGCACGCGTGCCGTGGAGTGCGAGATGCGTTTGCGCCCGCCGTCATTGCGAGGAGCGAAGCGACGAAGCAATCCAGGGGCCGGGGCAAGGACTCTGGATTGCTTCGCTTCGCTCGCAATGACGGCAGCGCAAAAACAAAAAAGCGCGGGGCCAGCCCGCGCTCTTCGTCAATCCAATGAAAGCAACGACTACTCGTTGACGGCGGTCTGCTGCCGGTCCTGCTTCTCGACGATGCGGGCCGACTTGCCGCGCAGCTGGCGCAGGTAATACAGCTTGGCGCGACGCACCTTGCCGCGGCGCACGACCTTGATCGAATCGATCATCGGGGAGAGGATCGGGAACACGCGCTCCACGCCCTCGCCATAGGAGATCTTGCGCACGGTGAAGCTCTCGTTGATGCCGCCGCCGGACCGGCCGATGCAGACGCCCTCATAGGCCTGCACGCGCGTGCGCTCGCCTTCGACCACCTTCACGTTGACGATCACGGTGTCGCCCGGGCCGAACTCCGGAATGGTCTTGTTGGCGGACAGCTTGTCGAACTGCTCTTTTTCGAGCTGCTGAATCAGGTTCACGGGTAAATCTCCATCGGCGGCGCGCCCAGCCGGGTCACGCGGGGGCTGCGCTTGTTCCTGCCGTCACTTGCGGAATTGGGCGCTCCTATAAGCCAAAGCGCGAGGCTTGTCACCCGTCTGTCGTGCTTTTTGGCTCTTTTTGGCCGGTCCCTCTTTGTTCTCGGCCGTCGCGCCCCTGCCATTCGGCCCACAAATCCGGCCTTCGCGCTTCAGTCAGCGCCTCGGCCTGGGCGCGGCGCCAAGCGGCGACCTTGGCGTGGTCACCCGAGGTGAGCACATCCGGAATGGTCCGGCCTTCGAATAGTTGGGGCCGGGTGTATTGCGGGTATTCAAGTAGGCCATCGGAAAAACTCTCGTCGGTGCCCGATTCGAGCTTGCCCATCACGCCCGGAAGCAGCCGGACGCAGGCGTCGATCAGCACCAGGGCGGCGATCTCGCCGCCCGACAGCACGTAGTCGCCGATCGAGACCTCGGTCAGCGAGCGGGCATCGATGACGCGCTGGTCGACGCCTTCGAAGCGACCGCAGACGATCAGCGGGCCCGGACCGGCCGCGAGCTCGCGGACGAAGGCCTGGGTCAACGGCCGGCCACGCGGGCTCATCAGCAGCTTCGGCCGCTCGGGATCGATCGCCGCCGCGTCGATCGCGGCTGCCAGCACGTCCGCGCGCAGCACCATGCCGGGGCCACCGCCGGCCGGCGTGTCATCGACGCTACGGTGCTTGTCGGTGGCGGAGGCCCTGATGTCGCGCGCCTCCAACGACCAGATGCCGGAGGCCAGCGCGCGGCCGGCCAGGCTGACGCCGAGCGGCCCGGGAAACATCTCCGGGAACAGCGTCAGCACGGTGGCGCGCCAAGGTGCGACTGGGGATGGGGGCGAAGTCGTCATGATGCTCTGTGTTAAGGTACCCAGGTTGCGAGATCGAGCCCTGGATGCATTGCCGGCTCTTGCGACCTCGACACCGGTGTCGTCCCGGACAAGCGTGACGCGCGTCAGCGCGTCGCGGCGCCGATTCGGGACCCATACCGCGTGATGTCGAAACGAGGCATGCGGCCAGTCCCGCGCAAGCCAATCAGCTGCGGTGGCTATGGGTCCCCGCTTTCGCGGGGACGACGAGCGGAGGGTGCGGCGGCAGCGTCATCTTCAGCGGAAGCCGGTTCATCCGCGGCTTCATCCTCGCCCTCGATCTCCGCCGGCAGCTCGATGATCACGCGGCCGCCGGCAAGATCGACCGTCGGCACCACGGCATTGGTGAACGGCAGCAGCAACGTGCTGCCCGAGGGCGGGGCGATCTCGATGATGTCGCCGGCGCCGAAATTATGGATCGTGAGCACGCGGCCGAGCTGCGCGCCGTCAGCGGTCTCCGCGGCGAGGCCGATCAGGTCGGCGTGGTAGTATTCGTCGTCAGCCGTCTCGGGCAGGCGGTCTCTGGGCACGTAGAGCTCGAGCCCGTTGAGGCGTTCGGCCGCATTGCGGTCGGTGACGCCCTTGATGGCTGCGACCAGATGGTCCTTGGCCTCGCGCGCCTTCGCGACCTCGAACGAACGGCTGCCGTCCTTGGTCGTGAGCGGGCCGTAATGCAGCACGGCCAGCGGATCCTCGGTGAAGGTCCATAAGCGAACCTCGCCGCGCACGCCATGCGCGGCGCCGATTCTGGCGACACAGATGAGCTTGGACATCAGCGTGCCTCGTCCTTCGAGACGCGCTCGAACGCGCGCTCCTCAGGAGGAGGAGCCAGTTCCTCATGCAAGGGAGCACGGCGCAAGCCGTGCATCTCGAAGCATGAGGCCGCGCTCGTCAACGACCTTAGCCCTTGGCGGCGGCTTCGGCCTGCGCCTTGCGCTCCTTGCGCGGCACGGCCTTGATCGGGTTCTGGCGGGCTTCGCGCTTCTTGACGCCGGCGGCGTCGAGGAAGCGGGCGACGCGGTCGGACGGCTGCGCGCCCTTGGCGAGCCAGCCCTTCACCTTCTCCATGTCCAGCTTGAGGCGTGCCTCGTTGTCCTTCGGCATCAGCGGATTGAAGTAGCCGAGACGTTCGATGAAGCGGCCGTCACGCGGGAAGCGCGAGTCGGCGACGACGACGTGATAGACCGGGCGCTTCTTGGTGCCGGCACGAGCGAGACGGATGACGACGGACATGTAGGTTCTCCTGAGTGTCTTCTGATGAGTTGATGTCAGCTAAGCCGTCATTCCGGGGCACCGCGAAGCGGTGAGCCCGGAATCCATAACCACGATCGTGCGTATGGATTCCGGGCTCGCGCTGCGCGCGCCCGGAATGACGAATGGAAAGAGGAGCGGATGATCCTCATTATTTCTTCTTCCCCGGAGGAAGGCCGAGGCCCGGCAGAGTCGGCTTGCCGCTGAGACCGGTGAGGCCGGGGAGGTTCGGTAGGCCGCCGCGCAGGCCGGCGGGCAGATCCTTCGGCAAATTCGGCAGTCCGCCGGGCATGCCACCCGGCATCTTTTCCGCAAGCGCCTTGAGCTGATCCGGCGAGGGCATGCCGCCACCGCCGCCAAAACCCATCGCCTGGGCGATGCCGGCCAGCGGGCCGCGCTTGCCTGAGCCCATGGCCTTCATCACGTCGGCCATGTTCCGGTGCATCTTGAGCAGCTTGTTGACGTGCTCGACGCTCTGGCCGGAGCCGGCCGCGATGCGCTTCTTGCGGCTGGCCTTGAGCAGGTCGGGATGCTTGCGCTCCTCGCGCGTCATCGAATCGATGATCGCGACCTGGCGCTTGAGGATCTTGTCGTCGATGCCGGCGGCCGCGATCTGGTTCTTCATCTTCGAGATGCCGGGCATCATGCCCATCAGCCCGCCGATGCCGCCCATCTGCGCCATCTGCTGCAGCTGCTCGCGCATGTCGTTGAGGTCGAACTGGCCCTTGCGCATCCGCTCGGCGGCGCGCGCGGCCTTCTCGGCGTCGATGTTCGCCGCGGCCTTCTCGACCAGCGAGACGATGTCACCCATGCCGAGGATGCGGCCGGCAATGCGCGAGGGATAGAAGTCTTCCAGCGCGTCGGTCTTTTCGCCGGTGCCGAGCAGCTTGATCGGCTTGCCGGTGACCGCGCGCATCGACAGCGCCGCACCGCCGCGTCCGTCGCCGTCGATACGGGTTAGCGCGATGCCGGTGAGGCCGACGCGCTGGTCGAAGGCGCGGGCGAGATTGACGGCGTCCTGGCCGGTCAGCGAATCCGCGACCAGCAGCACCTCGTGCGGGTTGGCGACCGCCTTGATCTCGGCGGCCTCCTTCATCATGTCCTCGTCCAGCGTGGTGCGGCCGGCGGTGTCGAGCAGCACCACGTCGTAGCCGCCGAGCTTGGCGGCCTCGATGGCGCGGCGTGCGATCTGCGGCGGCATCTGGCCGGCCACGATCGGCAGCGTCGGGATGTCCAGGTCGCGGCCGAGCACCGCGAGCTGCTCCATGGCGGCCGGACGGTAGACGTCGAGCGAGGCCATCAGCACCTTGCGCTTGTCGCGCTGGACCATGCGGCGCGCGAGCTTGGCGGTGGTGGTCGTCTTGCCGGAGCCCTGCAGGCCGACCATCATGATCGGCACCGGCGGCACGGCGTTGAGGTCGATGGTCTGGCCGTCGTCGCCGAGCGTCTTGACCAGCTCGTCATGGACGATCTTGACGACCATCTGGCCGGGGGTGACCGACTTGACGACGGTGGCGCCGATCGCCTGCTCGCGCACGCGCTCGGTGAAGCTGCGGACAACCTCCAGCGCGACGTCGGCCTCGAGCAGCGCCCGGCGGACTTCGCGCATCGCGGCGTCGACATCGGCTTCCGAGAGCGAACCACGCCCCGTCAGCCGATCGAGAATGCCGCCAAGCCTTTCCGACAGATTGTCGAACAATGCCGTTATCCTTTGCCCTTGCGGGCGCTCGCTTCATTGCCGCCCGTCATCGCCGCTTGCTGCGGCCCATGACGACCATATAGACCTCGGCCCGTCGGCCGAAACCGTCAGTCCAAACACGTTTGCGCCCGAGGGCGCACAGCGCTGTCGGGCGGTGACCTCCGGCCTCCAGGGCCGGGCGGTGGCTCGAAAAGACGAAACTTTCCGAAATTCGGCCGGGTTAAACCCTCAGCAGCCGCAAAAGTCAAGGAAACTTGCTTCTCGCCGTCCCGTTGCCGGACCCTGTGGGGGCGCTTACCTCTTGCGCCAGTTCAGCTTTCCCTTGCGAGGACGACCTTGCTGCGCCGTTCCAGGACCTATTCCGGCCCCGTCACCGACCATTTCGACGGCAAGCGCTTCTACGATCCCGACGGCGTTCCGCCCAAATCCCTGTCCCAGGTGCTGCGCTGGCAGTTCGACCGCAACCGCAAGCGTTCCCGCTGGCCGTCCTGGGCGGCGAGCCCGCACGCCGACACGCCGCCGCACCGGATCGACGGCGAGACAGTGCGGCTGTCCTTCATCGGCCACGCCAGCTGGCTGATCCAGACCGGCGGGCTCAACATCCTGGTCGATCCTGTCTGGTCGGAGCGGGTGTCGCCATTCGCGTTCGCCGGTCCCCGGCGGCACAATGATCCCGGCATCGCCTTTGAGGGGCTGCCGCATATCGACGTCGTGCTGGTGTCGCATGGGCATTACGATCATCTCGACATCCGGACGTTGTCGAAGCTGACCGCGCGATTTTCGCCGCGGGTCGTCACGCCGCTGGGCAACGACCTTACGATGATCGACGCTGACTCCAAGATCCGCGCCGAGGCCTATGACTGGCACGATCGCGTGACGCTGAACGAGGAGGTCGCCGTGACCCTGGTGCCGACGCGGCACTGGACGGCGCGCGGCCTGTTCGACCGCAACAAGGCGCTGTGGGCGAGCTTCGTGCTGGAGACGCCGCGCGGCAGGGTCTACATCGTCTGCGATTCCGGTTACGGCACGGGCAAGCATTTCCGCCGCGTGGCGGAGCAGCACGCGCCGATCAGGCTCGCGATCCTGCCGATCGGCGCCTACGAGCCGCGCTGGTTCATGCGCGACCAGCACATGAACCCCGAGGATGCCGTGCAGGCGCTGCAGGATTGCGGCGCGGAGGCCGCGCTGGCGCATCACCACGGCACGTTCCAACTGACGGACGAGGCGATCGACGCGCCGGTGCGCGCCCTGCACGCCGCGCTCGACCAAGCCGGCATCCCGCGCGAGCGGTTTGGTGTGCTCAAGCCAGGGCAGGTGGTGGAGATCTAAGCAGGCCGCCGCCACAAAACAGATGTCGTCCCGGCCTTGAGCCGGGACCCATAAACACCGAATTCAATGTTGTGAAGGCTGGCAGCTCCATCTCGCGCGACAATTACCGCCGCGGAGTATGGGTCCCGGCTCAAGGCCGGGACGACACCGAGTTTGTAGCTACGTTGTCGGCTGCCACGACGCACAATGCGTCGCGTGGGCGTGAGGCCGACCTACTGCCCCGGCTTGATCGCCCAGGTCACGTTGACCGTGATCGACAGCGTCTCCTCGCCCTGCGCCACCGGTGTCGGCGTCGCGGCCATCGGTGCGGCGAAGGTCTTGGCGCGGAACACCGGGGCGGGCGCGCCGTCCTCGGAGATGCTGAGCGGCTGACCCAGCGTCACGCCGGCGGCCTTGGCATAGATCTCGGCCTTGCGGCGGGCGTCTGCGACGGCCTTCTCGCGCGCCTGGTCGAGCAGCCTGGATGGCTCGGCGACGCTGAAATAGATGTTGCCGACATCGTTGGCGCCGGCCGCGACCAGCGTATCGATCACGCTGGCGACCTTGGCGACGTCGTGCAGCTTGATGGTGACGCGATTGCTGGCGCGATAGCCGGTCACCGCCGGCTGGGCCGGCCGGTTCTGCGCATATTGCGGCTGCAGCGACAGCCGCGATGTCTGATAGTCCTTGTCGGCGATCCCGGCCGCCTTCAGCGCCTGCAGCACCTTGGCCATGGCGGCGTTGTTGGCCTCGGCGGCCTCGCGCGCGGTCTTGGCGTCGGATGCCACGCCGGCGTCGATCTGCGCCAGATCCGGCGGCGCCGACACGCTGGCCTCGCCGCTGACGGTGATCGCCGGCGTGTCCTGCCGGGCGATGTCATCCGCGAGGGCGGGCATTGCGAAGCTGGTCGCGAGCACGACCGCGAGGATGGGTCTGATGATCATGGTGCTCACTTCAGCGGCACGTAGACGTTGATGACGAGCTTGTCCTCGGCCGTCTTCAAGGGGTCGGTCAGGTACTCCTCGATGAAGGTGTCCTTGGCCTCCAGCCGGCGCTCGTCGAGGTGGTTGGTGATCGCCTCGTAGGTGTTGTCCATGTTGTCGTAGGAGCCGCGATGGACGAACTTCAGCGCCTTGCCCTCGGGCGACTGGCCGATGCTCATCCCCTTGCCGAGCGTCTTCGGCTCCTGCTCGACCGGCATCTCGGCCAGGAAGGTGAAGCCGGTGTCGTCGGTCGAGGTGTAGACGATCATGCCGTTGCCGGCGGGCTTGATGCCCTGCTTGTCCAGCGTGGCCGACAGCGATTTGAAGGAGTCGATCAGCGTGTCGAACGCATTGTCCCAATTCGCGGTGCCCTTGACGAGGACGACCTTCTTCGCCTCGAGCTTGATCTCGTCGCCGAAGGCGTCGGCCGCCTGGGCCGGCGCCGCGGCCTGCGGCGGCGTCGTGGCCGGGGACTGGGCCGCGGTCGGAGATGACGACGGCGAGGGGCTCGCGCTGGCGGCCGGCGTCGGGCTGGTCGCGGGCGCCGGACTGGCCGACGCGGCAGGCGCAGGAGAGGCCGGCGCCACCGGCGCCGGTAGCGCGCTCGGGGCCGGTGCGGGCGTGGCTGAGGCCGCCGGAGCCGGCGAGGCCGACGGCGCCTGGGCCCGGGCGAACGTGCCGCCGAGCAGGAGCGCGACCGAGCTCACGGCCAGAACGAGGCGGAAAGTGCTGAGATTCATTCGACTATTCTCCAGTGGCCGTGCTGCTTTGCCCGGTTCGTGCCGGCGAATGAACCGGTCCTAACATGCTCGGCGGCGCGGCGTCCCATGACAGATGCGTCATGTCGCTCTGCAGGCTGGTCAATGCCGCGCCATTCGCCATATAAGGCGGACACAATTTGGATATTTTCATGAGCGCACTGGCCAACCACAGCTTCGTCAAGATGAACGGGATTGGCAACGAGATCGTCGTGGTCGATCTGCGCGACGTGAAGCATGTCGTCACGCCGGACGAGGCGCGGGCGGTGGCATCCCGGGTGCCCTACGATCAGCTGATGGTGCTGCAGCCGCCGCGGCTCGACGGCACCGAAGCGTTCATCCGCATCTACAACAATGATGGATCGGAGTCCGGCGCCTGCGGCAACGGCATGCGCTGCGTGGTGCGCCAGGTGTTCGGCAAGACCGGCCAGACCAGTGCGACGTTCGAGACCCGCGCCGGGTTGTTGAACTGCTGGCAGGGGCCGGCGCCCGACCTCTACACTGTCGATATGGGCGCGCCGAAGTTCGGCTGGCAGGACATTCCTCTCGCCGAGGAGTTCCGCGACACCCGCTACATCGAGCTGCAGATCGGGCCGATCGATGCGCCGATCCTGCATTCGCCCTCGGTCGTCAACATGGGCAACCCGCACGCGGTGTTCTGGGTGGACGACGTCAATGCCTATGATCTGGAGCGCTTCGGGCCGCTGCTGGAGAACCATCCGATTTTCCCGGAGCGTGCGAACATCACGCTCGCCCACATCGTCGATCGCGACCACATCACGATGCGCACCTGGGAGCGCGGCGCGGGGCTGACCAAGGCCTGCGGTTCGGCGGCCTGTGCGACAGCGGTCGCGGCCGTCAGGCTGAAGCGTGCCAACCGGATCGTGCAGATGAGGCTGCCCGGCGGCGAGCTCACGATCGAGTGGCGCGAGCGCGACGATCACGTGCTGATGACGGGCACCGCGACGTTCGAGTTCGAGGGACGGTTCGAGCCGTCGATGTTCGCCAGCGTCGCATGAGCGTCGACGTCGTTACCTTCGGCTGCCGCCTCAACGCGTTCGAATCCGAGCTGATCGCGAAACATGCCGAGGCGGCCGGTGCCGACGACACCATCGTCATCAACAGCTGTGCCGTCACCAACGAGGCGGTGGCGCAGGCCCGGCAGTCGATCCGCAAATTGAAGCGCGAGCGCCCCGCGGCGCGCATCGTTGTGACCGGCTGCGCCGCGCAGACGCAGGCCGGCATGTTCGCTGCCATGCCCGAGGTCGACCGCGTCATCGGCAATGACGACAAGCTGCGGCCCGATGCGTGGCGTGCGACGACACAGGCGTTGGCGGTGCCACGGTTCGGCATCGATGCGTCCGAGAAGGTGGCCGTCTCCGACATCATGGCGGTGATGGAGATGGCGCCGCATCTGGTCGACGGCTTCCAGCGCGGCCTGCCGCGCGTGTTCGTGCAGGTGCAGAACGGCTGCGATCATCGCTGCACCTTCTGCATCATCCCGTTCGGTCGCGGCAATTCGCGCTCGGTGCCGATGGGCGCTGTGGTGGATCAGGTCCGCGCGCTGGCCGATCGTGGCCATGCCGAGATCGTGCTCACCGGCGTCGACCTGACGAGCTATGGCGCCGGCCTGCCCGGCACGCCGAAGCTCGGCCGGCTTGTGAAGCAGATCCTCCGCCACGTGCCGGAGTTGAGACGCCTGCGCATCTCCTCGATCGATTCGATCGAGGCCGATGCCGACCTGCTCGATGCGCTCGCGGATGATGCCAGGCTGATGCCGCATCTGCATCTGTCGCTGCAGGCGGGTGACGATCTGATCCTGAAGCGCATGAAGCGACGGCATGCGCGCGCCGATGCCATCGCATTCTGTGCTCAGGTGCGCCGGCTGCGGCCGGACATCACGCTTGGCGCCGATCTGATCGCGGGATTTCCGACCGAGACCGAGGAGATGTTCGCGCGCTCGCTCGACCTGGTCGAGGAATGCGGCCTGACCTTCCTGCACGTGTTTCCCTATTCGCCGCGCCCGGGCACGCCGGCGGCGCGCATGCCGCAGGTGGACGGCGCCGTCATCCGTGATCGGGCCCGGCGGCTGCGGGCCGCGGGAGAGGCGGCGTTGCGGCGGCGGTTGGAGCAGGAGATCGGCTGTCAGCGTGAGGTGCTGATCGAGAGTGAGACCCAGGGACGGACGGAGCATTATCTGCCGGTCGCCACGACCACTGCGTTGCCAGGCACCGTGCAGCGGCTCACGATCACGGGGCATCATGGGGCCCGGCTGTTAGTCCAGAATTCCGTCATGCCCGGGCTTGACCCGGGCATCCACGCTGTCCCCAAGAACTAAGACGTGGATGGCCGGGACTTCGCCCGGCCATGACGGTGCGGAAAGAGATGGGCTCACGCCCCGTTCCACCCGCACATCTTCAGCCGCTCATGCATGTGCACCGGCGCCGGCGCCACCACGTGTACCGGTGGCTTGTTTTTCGACAGCGGAATCGAAATCTCGCGTGCGTGCAGATGCAGCCGCGGCTCGCCGAAGCGCGGGCCGTTGCCATAGATGTTGTCACCGACGATCGGCCATCCCGACGCTGCCGAATGCACGCGCAGTTGATGCGTGCGGCCGGTGACCGGTTCCATCGCCAGCCAAGTGAGTCGCGGACTGCGATTGGAGTGCACCGACTCTCCCTCTCCGGTTGGCAGCTGCGCTCCCTCCCCCCTTGTGGGGGAGGGTTGGGGAGGAGGGTGGCTCCAAGCGACACTGCCCGTGGGGACCCCCACCCCCGACCCCTCCCCGCAAGGGGGAGGGGAGTCGTTGCCACGAGTGGGAGGGGAGTTCAGGGATAGACTGGCAAGAGAGTACGACCTCCCCAGCACCCGCCATTTCGTCACCGCTGGCTGCCCGTTCGGATCCGGCTTCTGCCACCAGCCGCGCTCGGCGTTCAGCTTGCCGAGCGGGAGCTCGATCACGCCCTCGTCAGCGTCAGGTCCGCCCTCGACGACGGCCCAATAGGTCTTCGAAATCTTGCCATGCTTGAACAAAAGCCCGAGTGACGCCGTTGCCTTGCGATGACGGCCGAGCACCAGACAGCCCGAGGTTTCCTTGTCCAGCCGATGCGCCAGCACCGGCGGGCGCGGCAGGCCGAAGCGCAGCGCGTCGAACGAGGCTTCGAGGTTCGGTCCGCCCTTCGGTCCCTTGTGCACGGGAATGCCGGCCGGCTTGTCGATCACCAGCATCAGCCCGTCGCGGTGGAGCACGCGGGCGAGCATTTCCTCGTCGGTGGGTTGGTTAATGTCCATGGAAACCGTAACGCGGGTGTGAGCTTTCGTTTGGGAATGGAAAGGGCTAACACCACGCCATGAACGATACCACCTCCGAAACACCCAAGCTGTCGTGGTGGCGGCGGCTGTCGGCCGGCCTGAAACGCACGTCCGGCGCGCTCGGCACGGCCGTCGCCGATCTCGTCACCAAGCGCAAGCTCGACCGCGCGATGCTCGACGACATCGAGGACGTGCTGCTGCGCGCCGATCTCGGCACCCAGGTCGCCGCGCGAATCGCCGACGCCGTCGGGACCGGCCGCTACGACAAGGCGATCAGCGCCGACGAGGTCAAGGCGGTGGTCGCGACCGAGGTCGAGAAGGTGCTGTCGCCGGTGGCGAAGCCGCTCGAGATCGCGCCGGGCCACAAGCCGTTTGTCATTCTCGTCGTCGGCGTCAACGGCTCCGGCAAGACGACCACGATCGGCAAGCTGGCGCAGAAATTCGCCTCCGAAGGCAGGCAGGTGATGCTGGCCGCGGGCGACACGTTCCGCGCCGCCGCGATCGAGCAGCTCAAGGTCTGGGGCGAGCGCACCAAGGCGCCGGTGATCGCCGGCGCGCAGGGCTCGGACTCCGCTAGCCTTGCGTTCACCGCCATCACCGCGGCCAAGGAGCAGGGCCGCGACATCCTGTTGGTCGATACTGCCGGCCGTTTGCAGAACAAGGCCGAGCTGATGAACGAGCTCGAAAAGGTGGTGCGTGTCATTCGCAAGGTCGACGCGTCGGCGCCGCATGCGGTGCTGCTCGTGCTCGACGCGACGGTGGGACAAAATGCGCTGTCGCAGGTCGAGGCGTTTCATCGTACGGCAGGCGTCACCGGCCTCGTGATGACCAAGCTCGACGGTACGGCGCGCGGCGGCATCCTCGTGGCGCTGTCGGAGAAGTTCAAGCTGCCGGTGCACTTCATCGGCGTCGGCGAGGGGGTCGATGATCTCTCACCGTTCGCCGCGAGAGATTTTGCGCGGGCGATCGCCGGCATCGAGGATTGACGTCGCCACGCTCGGGCTCCGGCCCACCGCCAGATCGAGACGACCGGATCAACCGCTGCCGTGGCTGCAGCCAACAGGACATGGAATGGACAAGACCCAGCCGCACCCGCTGTTCAAGCTCGCGACCGAGCTCGGCCCGCTGATCATCTTCTTCGTGGTCAATGCCAAGTTCAACCTGTTCGCGGCGACCGGCGCGTTCATGGTCGCGATCATCGCGGCGCTGATCGCGTCCTACGTGGTGACGCGGCACGTCCCGCTGATGGCGCTGGTGACCGCCGTCGTCGTCATCGTGTTCGGCACGCTGACCCTGGTGCTGCACGACGAGACCTTCATCAAGGTCAAGCCGACCATCATCTACGGACTGTTCGCGGCCGTGCTCGGTGGCGGGCTGCTGTTCAATCGCTCCTTCATCGCGATCATGTTCGATCAGATGTTCAACCTGACGCCCGCGGGCTGGCGCATCCTCACCTTCCGCTGGGCGTTGTTCTTTGCCGCGATGGCGGTGCTGAACGAGATCATCTGGCGCACGCAGAGCACCGATTTCTGGGTCGGCTTCAAGGCGTTCGGCGTCGTGCCGCTGACCATGATCTTCGCCATCGCCCAGATGCCGCTGATCAAGCGCTACCACCAGGACCCGGCGTCGCTCGAAGCCAGCGATGCGGCGGAAGGGGATGTGAGCAAGGGGTAGCTGCCCCGAACGCGGTCATCGCGAGGAGCGTAGCGACGAAGCAATCCAAGGCCCGTAGGTGCTCCGGATTGCTTCGCTTCGAGGTTCTCCGCGCCGTCATTCCGGGGCGCGCCGCGCAGCGGCGTGAGCCCGGAATCCATAACCACGACAAGGCGTGTGACGCGAGATGGCTGTGGCGCCCGTCTTCGCCAAACGACCGCTCGTGAGTATGGATTCCGGGCTCGTCGCTTCGCGCCGCCCCGGAATGACGACGCAGAGAGAGGAGCGTGTTTGCCGCTGAAGCTCCGATGGCTGCGCGAGGCTTACGAACCCGCCTTCAGCGCCTTCTCGATTTCCGGTTTCAACACCGCATCGATGTTCTGCGCCGTGATCGGGCCGACCAGCTTGTAGACGATGGTGCCCTCGCGGCCGACGACGAAGGTCTCGGGCACGCCATAGACACCCCATTCGATGCCGGCGCGGCCGTTGCCGTCGACGCCGACGACGTCATAAGGGTTGCCGTAGCGGCCGAGGAAGCGGCGGGCGTTGTCGGCGCCGTCCTTGTAGTTGATACCGATGATCTGGAAGCGCTTGTCGCGGCCGAGCTCGACCAGCAGCGGCGCCTCGTCGTGGCAGGGCACGCACCACGATGCCCAGACATTGATGATGCTGACCTTGCCCTTGAGTGCAGCCGGGTCGAGGCCGGGCACCGGCGTGCCGTCCCTCGCCAGTTCCGGCAGCGCCGGCAGCGGCGTGGCCGGCGCGGGGCGGCCGATCAGCGCGGATGGAATGCGCGACGGGTCGCCGTTGCCCAGGCGCGACCAGAACAGCGCCGCCAGTCCGAGGAACACCACGAGCGGCAGCAGCATGAGGAATGAGCGGCGCCGCGGCGCCGGCTCTGTCGCAGCCTGTTCGGTCATTGGATATCCGTCGCGGCGCGGCCGGAACGGCGGCTGATGCCGCTGTCGTCGAGCGCGCGCAAACGCGCCTTCTGGGTGCGGTAGTCGATGGCGATCCAGCCGATCAGCAGCATCACGACCAGCGCCGCCGCAAGATAGGAGGTGGCGATGAAGGAGGTATAGGGGCCGAGGTCCATGTCAAGCCGCTCCCGCGATCTGGCCTGCCGCATCGTCGGCTGGTGCGGCCGTGGTGTAGGCGCGGGCCTGCATCATCTGCAGGCTGCGGACGCGCCGGCGCAGGATCTCGTTGCGCATCGCCGCGACATGCAGGGTAATGAACAGGAACGAGAACCCGACGGCCATCACCAGCAGCGGGATCAGGAATGATTTGTCGAGCGCCGGACCGCCCATCCGCATCACCGACGCCGGTTGATGCAGCGTGTTCCACCAGTCGACGGAGAACTTGATGATCGGCAGGTTGATCGCGCCAACCAGCGTCAGCACGGCGGCAGCACGGGCGGCGCGGGTCGGATCCTCGACCGCGCGCCACAGCGCCATCAGGCCGAGATACATCAGGAACAGAATCAGCACCGAGGTCAGCCGCGCATCCCACTCCCAATAGGTGCCCCACATCGGCCGGCCCCACAGCGAGCCGGTGAGGAGAGCGAGGAACGTGAAGCTGGCGCCGATCGGGGCGGCGGCCTTGGCAGCGACGTCGGCGAGCGGATGCCGCCACACCAAGGTGCCGAGCGAGGCGATGCTCATGATGCTCCAGACGAACATCGACAGCCAGGCATTGGGCACGTGGATGAACATGATCTTGACGGTCGCGCCCTGCTGATAGTCGTCGGGCGCCAGCGCGGAGAGGTACAGGCCGGCAGCCAGCAGCGCGGCCGTGACCAGCGCCAGCCACGGCAGCAGCCGCGCCGCCAGCGCAAGGAACCGGGTGGGATTGGCGAGGTCGATCAGCGACATGAGACCCTTGTTAAAGGCGGAAGCGGTTGCAGGCAATCAGCACGACGCCGCTAGGTAAGAGTTGATCATGGTCAAACCCCGGCGGGCGGCGGGTCAATCCAGCCCGTTCCGCAAGCTTGTCGCGGCGGCGAACGGGCCGATCACGAAACTCACCAGCGACAATGCGCACAGGATCGAGAACGGCGCCCCGAACGGCAGCGGGCCGACGATGGCCGCCTGCGACGCCGCGACGCCGAAGATCAGCACTGGGATCGAAAGTGGCAGCACCAAGACCGCCAGCAGCAGCCCGCCGCGGTGCATCGTCACAGCCAGTGCTGCACCGATCATGCCGATGAAGGTCAGGGCAGGCGTGCCCGCCAATAACGTCAGCGCGACGGCGCCGGTCGCTGTGGCGTCGAGGTTGAGCAGCAGGCCGAGCACGGGCGTCGCGATCACCAGCGGCAGGCCGGCGGCGAGCCAATGCGCCAGCGCCTTGGCGGCGCAGGCCAGCTCCAGCGGTGTCCGGCTCATCACGACCAGGTCGAGCGAGCCGTCCTCGTGGTCGGCGGTGAACAGCCGGTCCAGGGTGAGCAGGCTGGAGAGCAGGGCACCGAGCCAGAGGATGGCGGGGCCGAGCCGGGTCAGCAGCGCCAGATCCGGCCCGACCGCGAATGGCATCAGCACCACGACGGTAAGAAAGAACAGCACGCCGATCAACGCGCCGCCGCCGATACGCAGCGCGATCTTGATGTCGCGGCGGATGAGGGCACCGAGGGCGGTCATGCGGATAGGGCCTCGGCTGATTGCTTGATGGCAGATGGTGAGCCGCGCTCCCTCGACCCGCAAACTGCGCTCCGTCCCCCCTTGTGGGGGAGATGGGGGAGGGCTGGGGAGGGGGGTGGCTCCAGGTGACGCTGCCGTTGCGGACCGCCGGCTCCTCCCCGCAGGGGGGAGGGGTCGGCGCGCCGATGGGACGTTGGTTGGTGCAACCGAATCTCGTCAAACAAGTTAGAGCGCGTCGTGGGGCACCCCCGTCCCTGATCCTCCCCCACAAGGGGGGCGGGAACGGAGAGAGCGGTGGGTGGGACTGCGAAGAGGCGAGAGGGAATCATCGAGCCTCCCCGATCCGCAGCTCGCGTGTGTCGATGCCGAGCGGGCCGTGCGTCGCCGCGACAATCAGCCCACCCCCGGCGAGATGCTCCCGCATCAGCCCCGCGAACATCGCCTGCCCGGCGACGTCGAGCGCCGCGGTCGGTTCATCGAGCAGCCAGAGCAGGCGGGGCACCGCGAGCAGGCGGGCCAGCGACAGCCGGCGGCGCTGGCCGGCGGACAGATAGGCGGCGGGCAGGTCGATGGCGTGGGCGATGCCGACGGCCGCGAGGCAGTCGGGGATCGGCCGCGTGATGCCGCCGCCGAGGAATTCGGCCCAGAAGGTCAGGTTTTCGCGCACGCTGAGCGCCGGCTTCAGCGCGTCGCGGTGGCCGAGATAATGCGCCTGCTCGGGCACCGTGAGCTCGCTCTCACCGCCCTCGATCGCGATGGAGCCGCCCGCCGGCAGCAGCAGACCGGCAATCAACCGCAGCAGTGATGTCTTGCCCGCACCATTGTGTCCGGTCACCGCCAGCGCCTCGCCCGCGACCGCTTCGAAGGCTAGTCCTGCGAACACCTCGCGGCCGCCGCGCACGCACCTGACGTCGCGGCCGAACAGCTTCGGAGACAGTGTTGAAGTCGCCTGCATGGCCCGTCGTGACAGCCCCTAGGGAATTGATGGCTAGCGCGTGAGAATTTGTGGGTGATGCCACGTCGGGACTTGCTTGTCTCTGTGGCGGCGCAGTTAGAAAGCTTCTATAAGCCCGACCTTGATGCAGCACACAATCGCCCGCTGCAAGCCATCCGGCGCCTCGCGCTGACGGTTCTTAAATACCCCCTCCGGGTATACAGATCAATTGGGATTTCCACGCATGACCTCGCTCGACAGCTTCAAGTGTCGCAAGACCCTCAAGGTCGGAACGAAGAGCTACATCTATTACAGCTTGCCCACAGCCGAGAAGAACGGTCTCAAGGACATCTCCAAGCTGCCGTATTCGATGAAGGTGCTGCTCGAGAACCTGCTGCGCAACGAGGACGGCCGCACCGTCACCAAGGACGACATCGTCGCGGTGTCCAAATGGCTGCGCAAGAAGTCGCTGGAGCATGAGATCGCCTTCCGCCCGGCGCGCGTGCTGATGCAGGATTTCACCGGCGTGCCGGCGGTGGTCGACCTCGCGGCGATGCGCAACGCGATGCAGAAGCTGGGCGGCGATGCCGAGAAGATCAACCCGCTGGTGCCGGTCGATCTCGTCATCGACCACTCGGTGATCGTGAACTACTTCGGTGACAACAAGGCGTTCGGCAAGAACGTCGCCGAGGAGTACAAGCAGAACCAGGAGCGTTACGAATTCCTGAAATGGGGCCAAAAGGCGTTCTCGAACTTCTCCGTCGTGCCGCCCGGCACCGGCATCTGCCACCAGGTCAACCTCGAATACCTGGCGCAGACGGTCTGGACCAAGAAGGAGAAGATGACGGTCGGCCGCACCAAGGGCACCTTCGAGGTCGCCTATCCGGATTCGCTGGTCGGCACTGACTCCCACACCACCATGGTCAATGGTCTCGCCGTGCTCGGCTGGGGCGTTGGCGGCATCGAGGCCGAGG
The DNA here is from genome assembly GCF_051167875.1 of Bradyrhizobium sp. HKCCYLRH3097. Classification (NCBI taxonomy): domain Bacteria; kingdom Pseudomonadati; phylum Pseudomonadota; class Alphaproteobacteria; order Hyphomicrobiales; family Nitrobacteraceae; genus Bradyrhizobium; species Bradyrhizobium sp. HKCCYLRH3097. Next base: position 26,906 of record NZ_JBNPTX010000001.1, on the reverse strand, counting down.
CCTGCATGCTCGGCCAGCCGCTGTCGATGCTGCTGCCAGACGTCGTCGGCTTCAAGCTGACCGGCGCGCTGAAGGAAGGCGTCACCGCGACGGATCTCGTGCTGACCGTCACCCAGATGCTGCGCAAGCTCGGCGTGGTCGGCAAGTTCGTCGAGTTCTTCGGCCCCGGCCTCGACCATCTCTCGGTCGCCGACAAGTCGACCATTGCCAACATGGCTCCGGAATACGGCGCGACCTGCGGCTTCTTCCCGGTTGACGCCGCCACCATCGACTATCTCAAGACCTCGGGTCGCAAGGCGCCGCGCGTCGCGCTGGTCGAGGCCTATGCCAAGGCGCAGGGTCTGTTCCGCACTGCCAAGTCGCCGGACCCGGTGTTCACGCAGACGCTGACCCTCGATCTCGCCGACGTCGTGCCGTCGATGGCCGGTCCGAAGCGTCCCGAAGGCCGCATCGCGCTGCCGGCGGTGGCCGAAGGCTTCGCGACCGCGCTGGCTGGGGAGTACAAGAAGCCCGACGCTGCGCAGCGCTTCCCGGTCGAGGGCAAGGACTTCGACATCGGCCATGGCGACGTCGTCATCGCCGCCATCACCTCCTGCACCAACACCTCGAATCCGAGCGTGCTGATCGGCGCCGGCCTCTTGGCCCGCAACGCCGCCGCCAAGGGCCTCAAGGCCAAGCCGTGGGTGAAGACCTCCCTCGCTCCCGGCAGTCAGGTGGTTGCCGAATACCTTGCCAACTCGGGCCTGCAGAAGGACCTCGACAAGGTCGGCTTCAACCTCGTCGGATTCGGCTGCACCACCTGCATCGGCAATTCCGGCCCGCTGCCGGAGGAGATCTCGAAGTCGATCAACGACAACGGCGTGGTCGCGGCGGCCGTGCTGTCGGGTAACCGCAACTTCGAAGGCCGCGTCTCGCCGGACGTGCAGGCCAACTATCTGGCCTCGCCGCCGCTGGTCGTGGCCTATGCGCTGGCCGGCACCGTGACCAAGGATCTTTCGGTCGAGCCGATCGGCATCGGCAAGGACAAGAAGCCGGTCTACCTGAAGGACATCTGGCCGACGACCAAGGAGGTCAACGACTTCGTCAAGAAGTTCGTCAAGGCGTCGATCTTCAAGAAGCGCTACGCCGACGTGTTCAAGGGCGACACCAACTGGCGCAAGATCAAGACGGTCGAGAGCGAGACCTATCGCTGGAACATGTCGTCGACCTACGTGCAGAACCCGCCGTATTTCGAGGGCATGAAGAAGGAGCCCGAGCCGATCAAGGACATCGTCGAGGCTCGCGTGCTGGCGCTGTTCGGCGACAAGATCACGACCGACCACATCTCGCCGGCCGGTTCGATCAAGCTGACCTCGCCCGCCGGCAAGTTCCTCAGCGAGCACCAGGTCCGCCCGGCTGACTTCAACCAGTATGGCACGCGCCGCGGCAATCACGAGATCATGATGCGCGGTACCTTCGCCAACATCCGCATCAAGAACTTCATGCTCAAGGGTGCTGACGGCAACATTCCAGAGGGCGGCCTGACCAAGCACTGGCCCGACGGCGAGCAGATGTCGATCTACGACGCCGCGATGAAGTATCAGGAAGAGGGCGTGCCGCTGGTGGTGTTCGCCGGCGCCGAATACGGCAACGGTTCGTCGCGCGACTGGGCCGCCAAAGGTACCCGGCTGCTGGGCGTCCGTGCCGTGATCTGCCAGAGCTTCGAGCGCATCCATCGCTCCAATCTGGTGGGTATGGGCGTGCTGCCGCTCACCTTCCAGGAAGGCACGTCCTGGTCCTCGCTCGGCCTCAAGGGCGACGAGAAGGTTACCATCAAGGGCCTGCAAGGCGACCTGAAGCCGCGCCAAACCCTGACCGCCGAGATCGTCTCGGCCGACGGCGCGGCGCAGCAGGTGCCGCTGCTCTGCCGGATCGATACGCTCGACGAGCTCGACTACTACCGCAACGGCGGCATCCTGCACTACGTGCTGCGCAAGCTCGCCGCTTAACCAACGCGCGATGCGACAGTTTGGCTCACTCTGAAGTGAGTAGCGGGTGATGAAGGAGGCGGCCTATGACAAAGGCCGCCTCTTTTGCATTTTCGGTTTGTTAACTACGAGGACGGCATCGCGGATGCAGTGATGCACAGGGCGCAGCGGACGGTGGTCCAGACGGGACAGTGGCGATGAGTGGACAGATGTCGTGGTGGTCGCGCGCAGCGCTGAGTGTCTGTGCGGTCATCGCTTTCGTCCGGCCAGCTGCGTCCGATCCCCGTGCGGTGATCGAACTCTTCACCTCGCAAGGCTGTTCGTCCTGCCCGCCGGCTGACAAGATCCTCGGCGAGCTCGCCAGAGATCCTTCGGTCATCGCGCTGTCGCTGCCGATCGACTACTGGGACTATCTCGGCTGGAAGGACACGCTGGCCGACTCCCGCTTCACGGCCCGGCAGCGGGCCTATTCTCGTGCGCGCGGCGACCGCGAGGTCTATACGCCGCAGGCGGTGGTCAACGGCTCCGTGCATGTGATCGGCAGCGACCGCGAGGCGATCGAGGGTGCCATCGAGGAGACCGTCCAGGGTGGCAGCGTGATGTCGGTGCCGGTGAGGCTGTCGGTCGACGGCCAGGACCTTACTGTCTCCGTGGCCGCGGCCAACGACCAGATGCCGCGCAAGCACGGCGAGGTCTGGGTCTGCTCGATCTCGCGGGTGGTCCCGATCTCGGTCGGCCGCGGCGAGAACAGCGGCCGTGATCTGACCTATTACAACGTCGTTCGCGGTCTTCAGAAGCTGGGTGACTGGAACGGGTCGCCGGTCAGATGGAGCGTGCCGCTGGAGAAGATCGCCCGCGAGGGCGTCGATGGCACCGTCGTCTATGTGCAGGACGGCAGTCGCGACCGCCCTGGGCCGATGCTCGGGGCCGCCTTTTCCGAGTTGCCGTTGGGCGGACGGGCTTCAGCAACGGCGCGCGGTCCCGAGCGCTGATCTTCCGTCGTCCTGATCTTCGTTTTCGCTGACCTGCGTTGGGCGCGTCACGTCCGTGCGACGGCGCGTCCCGACAATCTTACGTGCAGCTCACGCCAGAAAAGCAAAAGGACCAACTTGCGTTGGCCCTTTGCCTTACTTGTGAATAGACCCGATCCTGACGACCCCGGGGGGCTGGGGGCTGAGGAATCCGGAACCGAAAGGACCGGGCCAACGCACACGAATCTTATGCCGAAGGTCGGGGGCGGTCGGTGGGCGGAAAGACGGCGCGATTATGATTCTGCTAACGATCCCGTGACGCTTGCGTGTTCGCGGAACCGACGGCCTCGCAGGCTCGGTCGAACTTCAACAACGAAAACGGCCCCTTGCGGCTTCTGCCGGATGGCGCGATCATGTCACACGGATGACAGGAGGACGCCAATGAACCTCACGCCGGAGGACGCCGACCCCAGCGAGAACCGCGCGGCGGCGCGCAGTGCGGCCGCAGCGCCGAGCCGGGTGACGTTCGACCGCCTGGAGCTGAACCGCATCCTGAACCTCTACGGCCGCATGGTCGCCGACGGTGAGTGGCGCGACTATTCAATCGACTTCCTGCGTGACCGGGCCGTCTTCTCCGTGTTTCGCCGGGCGTCCGAGGTGCCGATCTACCGCATCGAGAAGGATCCGCGTCTCGCACGCAAGCAGGGCATGTACAGCGTGATCTCGGCCACCGGGCTGATCCTGCGCCGCGGCCACGAGCTCGAGCGCGTGCTGCTGGTGATCGCGCCCAAACCAGCCCTGGTCTGATCCCACGCGTTCCGGCTTGATCATGACATTCCGACTGGCGCTGCCTTACGCCGGGACGTCGCTGCTCCCGGCCCCGAGCGGGCGCTGCATCATCACAGTATCGAGCCAGCGGCCGAATTTCAGGCCGACGCTCGGGTGGGTGCCGATCATCTGGAAGCCGCAGGCGGTATGCAGCCCGACCGAGCCGGAATTGGCGGAGTCGCCGATGACGGCGATCATCTGGCGAAAGCCTCCCTCCTCACAGGCGTCGATCAGCCGCCGCATCAGGCGCATCCCGATGCCGCGACGCTGGCTGGCCGGAGCGAGATAGACCGAGTTCTCCACCGTGAAGCGATAGGCAGGGCGGGGCCGGTAGGGCCCGGCATAGGCATAGCCCACCACCTCTCCGTCCAGCAGGGCAGCGAAATAGGGGAAGCCGCCGTCGCGGAGCGCCCGGAAGCGGCGCGTCATCTCCGCCAGATCCGGAGGGTCGAGCTCGAAGGTGGCCGTGCCCTCGCGGACGGCTTGGCCGTAGATGGCGGTGATGGCGGGAAGGTCGGCCTCCTGGGTGGGCCGGATTTCAATGTCGGACATGAAGGGAAGCATACCCGGGCGGACGCGGCGATCAATCCGGCCTCGCGGCATGGCTGCCGCTGCGGCTTTGCGCCGGTCGCAATCGGGGTTTGTGCAAACGAAAAGCCCCGGCGGTGAGGCCGGGGCTTCGAAGGTCGCTCGTTCGAGCGCTTGGATCAGTCGCGCTGTCCGAGCAACTGCAGCAGCAGCGTGAACAGGTTGATGAAGTTCAAGTACAGCGACAGGGCGCCGGTGATTGCCGCGCGCTCCGCGATGTCGCCGCCCGCGGAAGCGTAGCCGTAGATGTACTCGTTCTTCAGACGCTGCGTGTCCCAGGCGGTCAGGCCGGCGAACACGAACACGCCGATCACCGAGACGATGAACTGCAGCATCGAGCTCGCCAGGAACAGGTTCACGAGGCTCGCCAGCACGATCCCGATCAGGCCCATGAACAGGAACGAACCCATGCCCGTCATGTCACGCTTGGTCGTGTAGCCGTAGAGGCTCAGCGCGCCGAACGTCGCCGCGGTGATGAAGAACACCCGCACGATCGAGGTGTGGGTGTACACCAGGAAGATCGACGACAGCGAGATGCCCATCAAGGCCGAGAACACCCAGAACAGGATCTGCGCGGTCGACGGCGCCAAGCGGTTGATGCCGGCCGAGATCGCGAACACCATGACCAGGGGGGCCAGGATGAACAGCCACTTCAGCGGGCTCACGAACATCGCGTAGCCGAACTGCGTCAGATAGGCGTTGCCGAACTTGAACACGCCGGCCGCCGGATCGCCGGTCACCGACGCCATGTAGACGCCCAGTGCCGCAAGGCCGGTGATGGCCAGGCCGATGCTCATGTAATTGTAGATGCGCAGCATGTAGGCGCGCAGACCGGCGTCGACGGTCGCGGCATCGGCGCGCCCGGCCACCCGGCCAAAGGGTGAAGCATAGTTGCGGTCTAGGTCCGACATGGTCGATTCCCGTTGGTTGCCCGGCAGCCCGGTCCTGACAGGACCTTCGGCCGGTTCTCGAAAAACCCTATCTCATACCCGCTGCTGCAGATATTAAATTTGCGTCATCGGCAAATTCGCCATCTTTTGGCAGGTCTCTGAGCCCATTCCCTAGATGGGAAACTAGCATATCCGCCGCAAGCTTCCACGCGCGGCTGAATGTCGCTCCGCGCGCGTCCCAGCCGCAGAAATCGCGTTAACCGTGCGGCATGAGCGCGCAAGCCGCTACAGATTCCGAAGAACCGTCGCGGGCTTCTGGTTGAGCGCCAGCAGCGTGCCGGCCAGACCGAGGCCGACCGTCACGATCAGCGCGGCTACGACGACCAGCGCGGCGCTGCCGGCCTGCCAGGCGAAGCTCAACGTCATCAGCCGGGTCACGATCAGCCAGGCGGACACCGAGCCGGCGATGACGCCGAACGCGGCGGTGGCAAACCCGATCATCAGATATTCCAGCGCGTAGGCGCCGAGCAGCCGCAGCCTTGTCGCGCCCAGGGTCTTCAGGATGACGGCATCGTAGACCCGGTGGCGGTGGCCGGCTGCCAGCGCGCCGCCCAGCACCAGGATGGCCGAGATCAGCGTCACCGCACTGGCGCCGCGGATGGCGAGCGCGAGGTTGGAGACCACCGAGCCCACCGTCTCCATCACCTCGCGGACCCGCACGCTGGTCACCATCGGGAAGGCGTCGGCCACCTTGCGGATGACACGGGCATCCTCGGCGGTATCGGAGCGCGCTTCGGTGAGGGTGGCGACATGGGTGTGCGGCGCTCCCTTGAAGGCATTCGGGGAGAACACCAGCACGAAATTGATGCCGAGCCCCTGCCAGTCGATGGTGCGCATGTTGCCGATCCGCGCCGTGATGTCGCGTCCGAGCACGTTGACCACGATGTCGTCACCGAGCTTGAGGCCGAGACCGTCGGCGATCCGCTTCTCGATCGAAACCAGCGGCGGGCCGCTGTAGGTCTCGCCCCACCACTCACCCTCGACGACCTTGGATCCTTTGGGAACCTCGGCGGTATAGGTCAGGCCCCGGTCGCTCTGCAGCACCCATTCGGTGTCAGTTGTCGCCTTGAGGTCCTCGGCGCGCACGCCGCGGGCGGAGACGATGCGCCCGCGCAGCATCGGCACGTCTTCGACAGTGGATTGAGGGGCGAGGTCCTTGAGGAAGTCGCGGAAGCGGTCGGCCTCGCCGGAGGGGACGTCGATGAAGAAAAAGGACGGCGCCTGTTCCGGCAGTTGAGCCAGGAACTGGCGTCGCAGATTGCCGTCGATCTGGGTAATCGTGACCAGCACGGCGAGTCCCAGCCCGAGCGACAGCACCACGGACGGTGTCAGCGCGCCCGGGCGATAGATATTGCTGACCGCCAGCCGCAGCATCGGGAAGCGGCTGCGCGGCAGGGCGCGCGCAATCGCCATCACCGCGGCGGCAATGCCGCGCAACAGCACGAACACCAGCGCGGCGGCGACGACGAACACGGCTGCGATGCGCTTGTCGTAGGACAGGCCGATCACGACTGCGATCAGCAGCGCGACGGTGCCCGCGATCAGCACCAGATAGCTCCAGCGCGGACGGTGCCATTCGGCGATAACCGCCTCGCGGAACAACGCCGCCACCGGCACGTCGCGTATGCGCCCGAGCGGCCACAGACCGAACGCCAGTGCGGTGAGCAGACCATAGACGAAGGACAGCACCAGCTCGTCCGAATGAATGGCCGGGATCACGGGCAGCGGCAGGATGTTGCCGAACAGCCCGACGATGGCAAACGGCAGGGCCGCCCCGGCGCTGAGGCCGATGATCGAACCGATCGTGGCGAGCACCATCACCTGCACGAGGTAGATGCCGAACACGTCGCGGCTGGTGGCGCCGAGGGCCTTGAAGGCCGCGATCACCTCGGTCCGACGGTCGACATGGCTCTTGACCGCATTGGCGACGCCGACGCCGCCGACCAGCAGGGCGGCGAGACCGACCAGGGTGAGGAACTGGGTGAAGCGGCCGATCGTCCGCTCCAGTTGCGGCGAGGCGTTGCTGCGGCTGCGGATCTCCCATCCGGCCGAGGGCAGCGTCAGGCGGGTATCGGCGATGAAGGACGCCGCCGCGTGGTCGTCCTTGGCATTGTCGGGCAGCCGGACCCGGTAGGTCCAGCGCACCAGGCTGCCCGGCTGCAGCAGCGGCGTGGCCCGCAGGCCCGCCTCGCTGATCAGGAAGCGCGGCCCGAGGCCGATGCCGCCGGACAATTTGTCGGGCTCGGCCTGCAGCGCGCTGCGAATCTGGAAGCGGACCGTGTCGATGGTGACGGTGTCGCCGATCCTCAGATCGAGCCGAGCCAGCAGCGCCGGATCCGCCGCAGCTCCGTAGACGCCGTCGCGCTCGGCCAGGATGTCGGCCATCGGCAGATCTGGCTGGAGCTCGGCCTTGCCGAGCAGCGGATAGGCGTTGTCGACCGCCTTCAGCTCGACCAGCGCCAGCTTGGCGTCGCCCGAGCGCACCATGGCGCGCAGGGTCGCAGCCAGCGACAGCGTTCCACGCGAGCGCAGGAAGTCGATCTCCTCCGGCTTGGCCTCGCGCTGGAACAGTGAAAAGGCAACGTCGCCGCCGAGCAGCGTGCGTCCTTCGCGAACCAGGCCGTCGTTGAGGCTCGCCGCCACCGAGCCGACACCGGCAATGGCGAGCACGCCGAGCGCGATGCAGGCGATGAAGACGTAGAAGCCGCGCAGGCCTCCCCGCAGCTCGCGCAGCGCGTAGCGCACGGGCAGTGCGGCCATGCGGCCGCCGGCGATCGGTTCAGCGACGGTGGTCATGCGAGGGCCGGCTCGTGCGCGCCGCCGTCGGCTTCGATCCGCCCCGAGCGCAGCCGGACCACGCGGTCGCAACGATGCGCAAGCCCGCTGTCATGGGTCACCAGCACCAGCGTCATGCCGCGCTCGGCATGCTTGGTGAACAGCAGGTCCACGATCTGCCGTCCGGTGGTCTCGTCGAGATTGCCGGTCGGCTCGTCGGCCACCAGAATGGCCGGGTCCGGCGCAAGTGCCCGCGCCAGCGCCACGCGCTGCTGCTCGCCGCCCGAGAGCTGGGTCGGATAGTGGTGCAGCCGGTGTCCGAGTCCGACCGAATCCAGCTCGCGGGCGGCGCGCTCGGCGGCGCCGGAATGGCCCGCCAGCTCCAGCGGCACCGCGACATTCTCCAGCGCCGTCATGGTCGGGATCAGATGGAAGGACTGGAAGACGATGCCGACCTGGCGGCCGCGGAACCGCGCCAGAGCGTCCTCGTCCAGGGCATTGAAAGCGGTCCCGTTGACCACCACCTCACCCCCATCAGGACGTTCCAGCCCCGCCATCACCATCAGCAATGTGGACTTGCCAGAGCCCGACGGTCCGATCAGACCGATCGTCTCGCCCTGTCCCACCCGCAGGCTGATGTCCTTGAGGATATGGACCCGCGCCGCGCCGGTGCCGAGCGAGAGGTTGACGTTCGAGATGGTAATGGTGTCCGGCGCAAGGCCGGCCAAAGGCGAGGTTTCGATGAGACTGTCCATGGCTCGGTCATATGGCAACTCCGCAAGCCGGGTCGAGAGGCGCGGACATATCTTCGTGCACATACTCGTGTTGATGCTCGCCTTGATGACAGTCGGGCCCGCGTTCGCGGGTGCCGAGGCCGTCAAGCCGATCAAGCTCGTCGTTCTCGGCGATTCCTTGAGCGCGGGACTCGGCCTGTCCGCCTCGGATGCGTTTCCAGCCAAGCTGCAGAAGGCGTTGCAGGCCAAGGGGCTGCCGATCGACCTCACCAATGCCGGCGTGTCCGGGGACACCTCGTCCGGCGGCCGCGACCGGCTCGACTGGTCGGTGCCGGAGGGGACCGAAGCGGTCATCGTCGAGCTCGGCGCCAATGACGCGCTGCGCGGCATCGATCCCGCCGTGACGCGCAAGGCTTTGAGCGAGATCGTGGCCCGGCTGAAGGCTAGGGGCATCGCCGTGATGCTGTGCGGCATGCTGGCGCCGCCGAATTTCGGCAGCGACTACGCCGCGAAATTCAACGCGATCTACCCCGATCTCGCCAAGCAGTTCGACGTGCCGCTGTATCCATTCCTCCTCGATGGCGTCGCCGCCGACGCCAAGCTGAACCAGGCCGACGGCATCCACCCCACTGCGGCGGGCGTCGACATCATCGTGTCCAGGCTGTTGCCTACGGCGGAAGCATTCCTGCGTCCGCTTCGTGGGCAATGACGGAACGAAGCGCCGCGTCGATCATTTGCGATAACCTTAAGGACCGGGTTTTCCGCAGCTTTTACCGGCGTTAACCCGCCTTCCGTCGCGGAGTCATATAAGTTCGGTAGGAATGATGCATTGGCGATTCGTCGTCGATCATTTCTCGAAGGCATGATCTCGTCAATTTTCGAGATCAGCCTCCAGCATCGGGAGTCCCGAAACGATGCCGCGTTTGTTTACTGGACTGGAAATCCCGGCCGAGGTTGGCCACACGCTTTCCGGTTTGCGGGGTGGCCTCCCCGGCGCCCGCTGGATCGATCCCGAAAATTACCATGTGACGTTGCGTTTCATCGGTGACATTGACGGCGCCTCCGCCAACGAGATCGCCTCGATGCTGTGGCGGGTGAACCGCAAGCCGTTCGAAGTGACGGTGCAGGGTCTTTCCAGCTTCGGCGGCCGCAAGCCGCGCGCCGTCGTTGCCAACGTCGCGCCGAGCCGCCCCCTGATCGAGCTGCAGGCCGAGCTCGAGCGGCTCATGCAGCGGATCGGGCTCGATCCGGAGGGCCGCAAATTCGTGCCCCACGTCACGCTGGCGCGGCTGCACGATGCGTCGAGCCAGGACGTCGCCGACTATCTCTCCGTCCGCGGCTATTTCCCGAGCCGCGTGTTCATGGCCGAGCGCTTCGTGCTGTTTTCGTCGCGTGCCTCGACCGGCGGCGGGCCCTATGTGGTCGAGGACGCCTACGACCTCTCGCCGGGGGTGAGGTCTGCAGCGGGGTCGTTCAAGCCAGCCGTTCGCTGAGGCCGGGAGCGAAGACGAACGTCGTTAGCCCCGGACTAACGATCACGGCGGCGTTTGCGTGCCATATACCACGACCACACGGCTCCGACGCATGGCGGCTTCCACCATTTGCGGATTGCATTTTGCGTAAGTCTCATGACCTAGAGTGGGCTCATGCTGTCCACTCCGTCAGACGCGTTCCGCGCGCAATATCAGTCTTTGGTCGATACCGGTGCGATCGAGGCCGACCTCGCCCAGGCCGAGGTCGCCGACGCCCTGGCGGCGCTGGAGCGCCGGCTCTCCACCTACAAGCCCACGCGCAAGCAAGGCTTGTTGGGCCGCCTTTTTGCCGACAAGAGCGAGCCGCCGAACGGCCTCTATGTCCACGGCGAGGTCGGGCGCGGCAAGACCATGCTGATGGACCTGTTCTTCCAGAACTGTCCCGTCGAGCACAAGCGCCGCGCGCATTTTCACGAATTCATGGCCGAGGTGCATGAGCGCATCTACGGCTACCGCCAGAACATCGCGCGCGGCGAGCTCGCCGATGCCGATGTGATCGGTCTCACGGCGCAGGCGATCTTCGATCAGGCCTGGCTGCTCTGTTTCGACGAATTCCATGTCACCGACATCGCCGACGCGATGATCCTGGGACGTCTGTTCGCCAGGCTGTTCGAGCTCGGCACGGTGGTGGTGGCGACCTCCAACGTCGCGCCTGAAGACCTCTACAAAGGCGGCCTCAACCGCGCGCTGTTCCTGCCCTTCATCAAGCAGATTGCCGACCACATGGACGTGATGCGGCTGGACGCGCGCACCGATTTCCGGCTGGAGAAGCTGGCCGGCGTGAAGATGTGGCTGGTGCCGGCCGATGTCGACGCGCGAGCGGCGCTCGACAAGGCCTGGGCGCGGCTCACGGGCCATGCCAAGTGCAAGCCGCGCGACATGACGATCAAGGGGCGCATCCTGCACGTCCCGTGCTCCGCCAACGGCGTCGCCCGCTTCGATTTTGCCGATCTCTGCGAGAAGCCGCTGGCGGCCTCGGACTATCTGCGGCTCGCGCACGACTATCATACGATCCTGATCGATCACGTTCCGGTCATGGATCTGGCCGAGCGCAATGCCGCCAAGCGGTTCATCACCCTGATCGATACGCTCTACGACAACGCCGTGAAGCTGATCGCCTCCGCCGAAGCCGACCCGATTTCGCTCTACGTCGCGACCGAGGGCATCGAGGCCATGGAGTTCAAGCGGACCACCTCGCGCCTGATCGAGATGGGTTCGGACTCCTATCTGGCCCTGCCGCACGGGCGGAAGGACTCGGCGGCATCTGGGACTTCCACGGGGTTGGTCGAAACCTGACAAATACTGGAGTTTTGGCGAACGCCAGCCGCCGGGCACACAGCCGCGAAAAGGCCACGCCAATCATGCTGAAAGGATCATCAGCAGCCGTCGCCCGGTCCTGATCGAAATCAAGGCAGGCCCGTCAATTGGCCATAGCTTGACTTGAACGGCCGGGGCGAAAGGGATAACCACCAGTCGACTTTTCAACCTCCCTCACTCCTTCGGGTTCAAAGGAAAATTTGCCATGGCGCGCGACAAGATTGCTTTGATTGGCTCCGGTCAGATCGGCGGAACGCTGGCTCACCTCGTCGGCCTCAAGGAGCTCGGCGACGTCGTGATGTTCGACATTGCCGAAGGCGTTCCGCAGGGCAAGGCGCTCGACATCGCCCAGTCATCGCCGGTCGACGGCTTCGACGCGCACTACACCGGCGCCAACTCCTATGAGGCGCTCGACAACGCCAAGGTGTGCATCGTTACCGCGGGCGTACCGCGCAAGCCGGGCATGAGCCGCGACGACCTCTTGTCGATCAACCTGAAGGTGATGGAGCAGGTCGGCGCCGGCATCAAGAAGTACGCGCCCGACGCCTTCGTCATCTGCATCACCAATCCGCTCGACGCGATGGTCTGGGCGCTGCAGAAGGCCTCGGGGCTTCCGGCCAAGAAGGTCGTCGGCATGGCCGGCGTGCTCGACTCGGCGCGTTTCCGCTACTTCCTGGCTGATGAGTTCAACGTCTCGGTCGAGGACGTCACCGCCTTCGTGCTCGGCGGTCATGGCGACACCATGGTTCCGCTGACCAAGTACTCGACCGTTGCCGGCATTCCGCTGCCCGACCTCGTCAAGATGGGCTGGACGTCGCAGGCCCGCATCGACGAGATCGTCGATCGCACCCGCAACGGCGGCGCCGAGATCGTCAACCTGCTGAAGACCGGCTCCGCCTACTACGCTCCGGCGGCGTCGGCGATCGCAATGGCCGAGAGCTATCTGCGCGACAAGAAGCGGGTGCTGCCCTGCGCGGCGCATCTCAACGGCGAATTCGGCGTCAAGGACATGTATGTCGGCGTGCCCGTCGTGATCGGCTCCAAGGGTGTCGAGCGCATCGTCGAGATCGAGCTCGCCGGCAAGGACCGCGAGGCGTTCGACAAGTCGGTCGCCGCCGTGCAGGGCCTGGTCGACGCCTGCAAGAAGATCGCGCCCGACCTACTCGGCCGCTGATCAGGGGTCATTCACGGGGCGTAATCTCGCCCACATCGAGTTGCAGGATGTTTGGTATATGGTATACCAGACATCCTAACAACAATTCTGGTCGTCACCCCATCGCGGGTTCGGGGAGCAAGCGCTTATGAACATTCACGAATATCAGGCCAAGGCACTGCTGCACGAGTTCGGCGTGCCGATTTCCAAGGGCGTGCCGGTTCTCCGTCCGGAGGACGCGGATGCGGCGGCGAAGACGCTCGGTGGCCCGGTCTGGGTCGTGAAGAGCCAGATCCACGCCGGTGGCCGTGGCAAGGGCAAGTTCAAGGAGGCCTCGGCCGGCGACAAGGGTGGCGTCCGCCTCGCCAAGTCGATCGACGAGGTCAACACTTTCGCCAAGCAGATGCTGGGCGCGACGCTGGTGACCGTGCAGACCGGCCCCGACGGCAAGCAGGTCAATCGCCTCTACATCGAGGACGGCTCGGATATCGACAAGGAGTTCTATCTGTCGCTGCTGGTCGACCGCGAGACCTCGAGGGTCGCCTTCGTGGTGTCGACCGAAGGCGGCGTCAACATCGAGGACGTCGCCCACGAGACCCCCGAGAAGATCGTGACCTTCTCGGTCGACCCGGCCACCGGCGTCATGGGCCATCACGGCCGCGCCGTCGCCAAGGCGCTGAAGCTCTCCGGCGACCTCGCCAAGCAGGCCGAGAAGCTCACCACCCAACTCTACAATGCGTTCGTCGCCAAGGACATGGCGATGCTCGAGATCAACCCGCTGGTCGTCACCAAGCAGGGCCAGCTGCGCGTGCTCGACGCCAAGGTGTCGTTCGACTCCAACGCGCTGTTCAAGCACCCGGAAGTCGTCGCGCTGCGTGACGAGACCGAGGAAGATGCCAAGGAGATCGAGGCCTCCAAATACGACCTCAACTACGTTGCGCTCGACGGCACCATCGGCTGCATGGTCAACGGCGCCGGCCTTGCCATGGCGACGATGGACATCATCAAGCTCTACGGCATGGAGCCCGCCAACTTCCTCGACGTCGGCGGTGGCGCCAGCAAGGAGAAGGTCGCGGCGGCGTTCAAGATCATCACCGCCGACCCGAACGTGAAGGGCATCCTGGTCAACATCTTCGGCGGCATCATGAAGTGCGATGTCATCGCCGAGGGCGTCGTGGCCGCGGTCAAGGAAGTCGGCCTGAAGGTGCCGCTCGTGGTGCGCCTCGAAGGCACCAATGTCGATCTCGGCAAGAAGATCATCAGCGAGTCCGGTCTGAACGTGCTGCCCGCCGACAATCTCGACGACGCCGCGCAGAAGATCGTCAAGGCCGTCAAGGGAGGCTGAGCGCCGGTCCAGGCGCTCGCTCATTCCTCACCGCAACGCTTTTAGAGAAAGCACGATGTCCATCCTCATCGACAAGAACACCAAGGTCATCTGCCAGGGCTTCACTGGCAAGAACGGCACCTTCCACTCCGAGGCGGCGATCGCCTACGGCACCAAGATGGTCGGCGGCACGTCGCCGGGCAAAGGCGGCTCGACCCACCTCGGCCTGCCCGTGTTCGACACCGTCAAGGAGGCCCGCGAGGCCACCGGGGCCGACGCCTCGGTGATCTACGTCCCGCCGCCGGGCGCCGCCGACGCGATCTGCGAGGCGATCGACGCCGAGGTCCCGCTGATCGTCTGCATCACCGAGGGCATCCCGGTGCTGGACATGGTCCGCGTCAAGCGCTCGCTGCAGGGCTCCAAGTCGCGCCTGATCGGGCCGAACTGCCCGGGCGTGATGACCGCCGGCGAGTGCAAGATCGGCATCATGCCGGCCAACATCTTCAAGCCCGGTTCGGTCGGCATCGTGTCGCGCTCCGGCACGCTGACCTACGAGGCGGTGTTCCAGACCACCTCGGAAGGTCTCGGCCAGACCACGGCGGTCGGCATCGGCGGTGATCCGGTCAAGGGCACCGAGTTCATCGACATGCTCGAGATGTTCCTCGCTGACCCCAAGACCACCTCGATCATCATGATCGGTGAGATCGGCGGCTCGGCCGAGGAGGACGCGGCGCAGTTCATCAAGGACGAAGCCAAGCGCGGTCGCAAGAAACCGATGGTGGGATTCATCGCCGGCGTCACCGCGCCTCCCGGCCGTCGCATGGGTCATGCCGGCGCGATCATCTCCGGCGGCAAGGGCGATGCCGGCTCGAAGACGGCCGCGATGGAAGCGGCTGGTATTACCGTGTCGCCGTCGCCTGCGCGGCTCGGAAAGACGCTTGTCGAAAAGTTGAAATCCTGATTCAGGACTTAGTGCTTTTCGGCGCGAATATTTACAATAAATAAGGTAAACGGTCCTAACCCGAGCCTGATCCGCGTCCCCCGCGGGTCAGGCATTGCGCCGTTTTGATTGGGCGCATCGAAATTACCAGGACGCCACCATGTCTCGCCAAGATGCGAACGTCGCCTTCGCCCTGTCGTCTTTTCTGCAGGGCACCAATGCCACCTACATCGATGAGATCTACGCCCGCTACGAGAAGGATCCCGCTTCGGTCGACCCGGAATGGCAGGAGTTCTTCAAGAGCCTGAAGGATGCGCCGGCCGACGTGCAGAAGAATGCGTCGGGCCCCTCCTGGGCGCGCAGCAACTGGCCGGTCTCCCCCCGGGACGAATTGACCTCGGCGCTGGACGGCAACTGGGCCGTCGTCGAGAAGAAGGTCGGCGAGAAGATTGCGCAGAAGGCTCAGGCCAAGGGCGTCGAATTGTCGGCGGCCGACGTCAACCAGGCCACCCGCGACTCCGTCCGCGCGTTGATGCTGATCCGCGCCTACCGCATGCGCGGCCACTTCCACGCCAAGCTCGATCCGCTCGGCATCGAGGCGCCGCGCAACCGCGAGGAGCTGGACCCGCGTTCCTACGGTTTCACCGAGGCCGACTACGACCGCAAGATCTTCCTCGATCACGTGCTCGGCCTCGAATACGGCAGCTTGCGCGAGATCGTCGCGATCTGCGAGCGCACCTATTGCCAGACGCTTGGCGTCGAGTTCATGCACATCACCAACGCAGCGCAGAAGGCCTGGATCCAGGAGCGCATCGAGGGGCCGGACAAGGAGATCTCGTTCACCCGTGAGGGCCGTCGCGCGATTCTGCAGAAGCTGATCGAATCCGAAGGCTTCGAGAAGTTCTGCGACGTCAAGTTCACCGGCACCAAGCGCTTCGGTCTCGACGGCGGCGAGTCGCTGATCCCGGCGCTGGAGCAGATCATCAAGCGCGGCGGCAATCTCGGCGTGAAGGAGATCGTGCTGGGCATGCCGCATCGCGGCCGCCTCAACGTGCTGACCCAGGTCATGGGCAAGCCGCATCGCGCGCTGTTCCACGAGTTCAAGGGCGGCTCGGCCAATCCCGACGCGGTCGAAGGCTCCGGCGACGTCAAGTACCACCTCGGCGCCTCCTCGGACCGCGAGTTCGACGGCAATCGCATCCACCTGTCGCTGACCGCCAACCCCTCGCATCTCGAGATCGTCGACCCCGTGGTGCTCGGCAAGGTCCGCGCCAAGCAGGACCAGCACGGCGATCCGCCCGACATGCGCATCTCGGTGCTGCCGCTCTTGATGCATGGCGACGCTGCGTTCGCCGGCCAGGGCGTGGTGGCGGAGTGCTTCGCGCTGTCGGATCTGAAAGGCTACCGGACCGGTGGCTCGATTCATTTCATCGTCAACAACCAGATCGGCTTCACGACCTATCCGCGCTATTCGCGCTCGTCGCCCTATCCGTCCGACGTCGCCAAGATGATCGATGCGCCGATCTTCCACGTGAACGGTGACGATCCTGAAGCGGTGGTGTTCGCGGCCAAGGTCGCGACCGAGTTCCGGCAGAAGTTCCACAAGCCGGTCGTCATCGACATGTTCTGCTACCGCAGGCATGGCCACAACGAAGGTGACGAGCCGGCTTTCACCCAGCCGGTGATGTACAAGAAGATCGCCGGCCATCCGTCGACCTTGGAGATCTACTCCAAGCGGCTGGTCGCCGAAGGCGTGATGACCGAGGGCGAGGTCGACAAGGCCAAGGCCGACTGGCGCGCCCGTCTCGACGCCGAGTTCGAGGCCGGCACGAGCTATCGTCCGAACAAGGCCGACTGGCTCGACGGCAAGTGGGCGGGTTTCAAGTCCGCCGACCAGGAGGAGGAGGCGCGCCGCGGCGTCACCGGCGTCGAGATCGACCGCCTCAAGGAGATCGGCCGCAAGATCACCAAGGTGCCGGACGGCTTCCGCCTGCATCGGACGATCCAGCGTTTCCTCGAGAACCGCGCCAAGGCGATCGAGAGCGGCATCGGGCTCGACTGGGCGACCGGCGAGGCGCTGGCGTACTGCTCGCTGCTGCTCGAAGGCCACAAGGTTCGCCTCTCCGGCCAGGACAGCGAGCGCGGCACCTTCTCGCAGCGCCATTCGGTGCTGATCGATCAGGAGGACGAGAGCCGCTACACGCCGTTCAACCATCTGGCGCCGGAGCAGGGCCACTTCGAGGTCATCAACTCGCTACTGTCCGAAGAAGCCGTGCTCGGCTTCGAATACGGCTATTCGCTCGCAGAGCCGACCGCGCTGACCCTGTGGGAGGCGCAGTTCGGCGACTTCGCCAACGGCGCTCAGGTGTTGTTCGACCAGTTCATCTCGTCGGGCGAGCGCAAATGGTTGCGCATGTCCGGCCTGGTCTGCCTGCTGCCGCACGGCTATGAGGGCCAGGGCCCCGAGCATTCCTCGGCACGCCTCGAGCGCTATCTGCAGATGTGCGCCGAGGACAACATGCAGGTGGTCTATCCGACCACGCCGGCAAACTACTTCCACGTGCTGCGCCGGCAGCTGCATCGCGAGATCCGCAAGCCGCTGATCGTGATGACGCCGAAATCGCTGCTGCGCCACAAGCGCGCGGTGTCGCGGCTCGAGGAGCTCGCCAAGGGCACCACGTTCCATCGCATCCTGTACGATGACGCCCAGATGCAGGCGGACGACAAGACCAAGCTGGTGCCGGACGACCAGATCCGCCGCATCGTGCTGTGCTCGGGCAAGGTATATTACGATCTCTACGACGAGCGCGAGAAGCGCGGGCTCAACGACGTCTACCTGATGCGCGTCGAGCAGCTCTATCCGGTGCCACTCAAGGCGCTGGTCGCCGAGCTCGGCCGCTTCAAGAACGCAGAAGTCGTGTGGTGTCAGGAAGAGCCGCGCAACATGGGCGCGTGGCACTTCATCGAGCCGTATCTCGAGTGGGTGCTGAACCAGACCGGCGGCAAGAGCAAGCGTCCGCGCTATGCCGGCCGTGCTGCGTCGGCCGCGACCGCCACGGGCCTGATGTCCAAGCATCTCGCCCAGCTGAAGGCGCTGCTCGACGAAGCCCTGAACTGAACCTGCCTTTTTTGACGCGCCCCGCAATCTGCGGGGCGCAAGTACATCGCGTTGATCGTCCGTCCCGCATCGCTTGCTCGCCGCAAGGCGATGGCGGACCGGCTTTATGACCGCACGGGTTATTGAGGATAAAGACCATGACTGAAATTCGCGTTCCGACGCTGGGTGAATCCGTCACCGAAGCCACCATCGGCCGCTGGTTCAAGAAGGCAGGCGACGCCGTGGCGGTCGACGAGCCCCTCGTCGAGCTCGAGACCGACAAGGTCACGATCGAGGTGCCCGCGCCTTCGGCCGGCACCTTGGGCGAGATCATCGCCAAGGATGGTGAGACGGTCGCCGTCGGCGCGCTGCTCGGCCAGATCACGGATGGCGCCGTGGCTGCCAAGCCCGCCGCTGCTGCTCCGGCTCCGGCGAAGCCGGCTGCCGCTGCGCCGCCGGCTGCGGCTCCCGCCCCTGCCAAGGCGCTGCCCGCCGATACCCCGCAGGCGCCGTCGGTTCGCAAGCTCTCGGCCGAGAGCGGCGTCGATGCGACCACCGTGCCGGGCTCCGGCAAGGACGGCCGCGTCACCAAGGGCGACATGCTGGCCGCCATCGAGCGCGCAGCGTCCGCGCCGACCCCGGTCAATCAGCCCGCCGCCTCGGTCCAGGTGCGTGCGCCGTCGCCGGCCGACGACGCCGCGCGCGAGGAGCGCGTGAAGATGACGCGGCTGCGCCAGACCATCGCGCGCCGCCTCAAGGACGTGCAGAACACCGCGGCGATGCTGACGACCTTCAACGAGGTCGACATGACCAACGTCATGGCGCTGCGCAGCCAGTACAAGGACGTGTTCGAGAAGAAGCACGGCTCCAAGCTCGGCTTCATGGGCTTCTTCACCAAGGCCGTGGTGCAGGCGCTCAAGGACATCCCGGCGGTCAACGCCGAGATCGACGGAACCGACCTGATCTACAAGAACTACTATCACATCGGCGTCGCCGTCGGCACCGACAAGGGCCTGGTCGTGCCCGTCGTGCGCGACTGCGACCACAAGTCGATCGCCGACATCGAGAAGGGCATCGCCGATTTCGGCCGCCGCGCCCGTGACGGCCAGCTCAAGATCGACGAGATGCAGGGCGGCACCTTCACCATCACCAATGGCGGCATCTACGGCTCCCTGATGTCGACCCCGATCCTGAACGCGCCGCAGTCCGGCATCCTCGGTATGCACAAGATCCAGGAGCGCCCGGTGGTGGTCGGCGGCAAGATCGAAGTCCGCCCGATGATGTATCTGGCGCTGTCCTACGATCACCGCGTCATCGACGGCAAGGAAGCCGTGACGTTCCTGGTGCGCGTCAAGGAAAGCCTGGAGGATCCAGCACGGCTCGTGCTGGATCTCTGAGGGCACGCGACGACTTGAAGACATGAGGCGCGCTTCATGAGCGCGCCTCAGACCTAACGGGGGCCATCATGACCGACAGGGTTGCAGTGATCACCGGCGGCAGCCGCGGCATCGGCCGCGCCACCGCCATCGCCGCCGCATCGCGCGGCTTCAAGATCGTGGTCGGCTACGCCTCCAACGAGGCCGCGGCACAGAGCACGGTGGCCGCGATCGAGGCCAAGAACGGCAAGGCCATCGCAGTCAAATGCGACGTCGGCCGCGAGCACGACATCCTCGCTCTGTTCAAGGCGGCGGACAAGTTCGGCACGCTCGGCGCGCTCATCAACAATGCCGGCATCGTCGGTCCGACCACGCGCGTCGACGAGATGAGCGCGGAGCGCATCGAGCGTTTGATGGCGGTCAACGTCACCGGCAGCATCCTGTGCGCACGTGAGGCGGTGAAGCGCATGTCGACGCGGCATGGCGGACAGGGCGGCGTGATCATCAACCTGTCCTCGGTCGCCGCCAAGCTCGGCTCGCCGAATACCTACGTCGATTATGCGGCGTCGAAGGGCGCGATCGATTCCTTCACCGTCGGCCTCGGTCATGAGGTCGCCAATGAAGGCATCCGCGTCGCCGCCATTCGCCCAGGGCTGATCGACACTGATATTCACGCCTCCGGCGGCGAGCCCGATCGCGCCCATCGTCTCGCCCCGCTGGTGCCGATGAAGCGCGTCGGCACCGCGGAGGAAATCGCCAATGCCATCGTCTGGCTGCTGTCGGACGAGGCTTCCTATGTCACTTCGGCCATTCTCGACGTGTCGGGCGGACGCTGACGACCGTCGCTATCTCTGACTTGCAAGCTTACGGAACATTCGATCATGGCATCCTACGATCTCGTCGTCATCGGCACCGGACCCGGTGGTTATGTCTGCGCCATCCGCGCAGCACAGCTCGGCATGAAGGTGGCCGTGGTCGAGAAGAACGCCACCCTCGGCGGCACCTGTCTCAATGTCGGCTGCATGCCGTCGAAGGCGCTGCTGCACGCCTCGGAGCTGTTCGAGGAAGCCGGGCACTCCTTCGCCAAGATGGGCATCAAGGTGCCCCAGCCCGAGATCGATCTGCCGGCGATGATGAACTTCAAGCAGCAGGGCATCGACGGCAACGTCAAGGGCGTCGAGTTCCTGATGAAGAAGAACAAGATCGACGTGCTCGTGGGCAAGGGCAGGATCCTCGGCACCGGCAAGCTGCAGGTCACCGGCAATGACGGCGCCGTGCAGACCGTCGAGACCAAGAACATCGTGATCGCGACGGGCTCGGACATCGCGCGGCTCAAGGGCATCGAGATCGATGAGAAGCGCATCGTGTCCTCGACCGGAGCTCTGTCGCTGGACAAGGTGCCTTCGACGCTCTTGGTGGTCGGCGCCGGCGTGATCGGGCTCGAACTCGGCTCGGTGTGGCGCCGCCTCGGCGCCAAGGTCACCGTGGTCGAATTCCTCGACCGCATCCTGCCCGGCATGGATGGCGAGATCGCAAAACAGTTTCAGCGCATCCTCGAGAAGCAGGGCTTTGCGTTCAAGCTCGGCGCCAAGGTCACTGGTGTCGATACGTCCGGGGCTACGCTCTCGGCGACCATCGAGCCCGCCGCGGGCGGAGCGGCTGAAAAGATCGAAGCCGATGTCGTGCTGGTCGCGATCGGTCGCGTGCCCTACACCGAGGGACTCGGGCTGCAGGAGGCCGGCGTCGCGCTCGACAACCGCGGTCGTGTCCAGATCGATCACCATTTCGCGACCAGCGTGCCCGGCGTCTACGCCATCGGCGACGTCGTTGCGGGCCCGATGCTCGCGCACAAGGCGGAGGACGAGGGCGTCGCGGTGGCCGAGATCCTCGCGGGCCAGGCAGGGCACGTGAACTACGACGTCATTCCGGGCGTGGTCTACACGACGCCCGAAGTGGCCTCCGTCGGCAAGACCGAGGACGAGCTGAAGCAGGCCGGCGTCGCCTATACCGTCGGCAAGTTTCCGTTCACCGCGAATGGCCGTTCCAAGGTCAACCAGACCACTGACGGTTTCGTGAAGATCCTAGCCGATGCGAAGACGGATCGCGTGCTCGGCGCCCATATCATCGGCCGCGAGGCCGGGGAAATCATTCACGAGGCCGCCGTATTGATGGAGTTCGGTGGCTCTGCCGAGGATCTCGCGCGCACCTGCCACGCGCATCCGACACGGTCGGAGGCCGTGAAGGAAGCCGCGCTTGCGGTGGGTAAGCGGGCCATCCATATGTGATGGACGCCCGGAGGCGCCTTCGGTGGGTGCGACAAAACGCCCGCTTATGACGCTGAACCGAACGGCAAGGCGCGAGGTCGTATCGTCATAGCGGCCTCAACCCCCGGGGCCTGGCGGAGATGGAGTCCGATGCTGCGCCGCCTGCTTCAGCCGTTCTGGGTTCTGCTTGCGATCATCTTCCTGATCGAAGCCTGGCTGTGGGACCATCTCGAGCCGATCGTGGCGCGCATCGTCGCCGCGATCCCACTGCGTAGCTTCAAGCACTGGCTGGCCGCGCGCATCGAGACCCTGTCGCCGGCGCTGACCCTGATCGTCTTCGTCGTGCCGGTCGTGCTGCTGTTTCCGCTCAAGCTGATCGGCATGTGGCTGTTGATGCACCAGCAGTGGAAGCTCGCGCTGGCCACGATCGTGTTCGGCAAGATCGTCGGTGTCGGCGTCACCGCCTTCATCTTCGATGTGACGCGCAGCAAGCTGCTGCAGATGTCCTGGTTCGCGTGGCTCTACGAGGCCGTGCTCGCGCTGCGCAGGAAAGCCGCGGCGCTGGTCGATCCTATCAAGCAGCGCATCCGCGAGATCATCCACGGCAATGCCGATGGCTGGTCATCGCGCGTGCTGCGCGTGATCATGCGCTTCCGCAGGAGCGTGCAGCAGGCGCGCTGACCTCGGACGTCATCACGCAGCTTCGTTCGACCGGGCCACATTCTTCGTCATTCCGGGGCAATCGGCTGCGTGCAGCCGCAACGCGGCTGCGCGCTGACGATTGAACCCGGAATCTCGAGGTGAAAGAGAACGAACGCAAGCCAAGCTCGAGATTCCGGGTTCAAGGCATGCGGCCTTGCCCCGGAATGACGGCCCTCGTGACTAATGCAGATGCAAGAGATGCGGCTGGAACAGGCCGAGCAACGTCATGGCAATGCCGATCAGCGCGAGTCCTCCGGAGGCCCAGGCCAGAACGATCATTCCCGTGATGATCGTCGCCGACGCCAGCACGATGCCGATCTGGAAGGCGGCCGACGCGAGCTCATAGTGGTGGTACTTTGCCGTCGCCTCGTCGCGTTCGTGCTCGGCATGCTTGGCGCGCTCGGCGAGTTGCTCGCTGCCTTCGCCGGTTTCGGGCTCGGAGCGATAGCGCGCAGCATTCTTCTGCCAATCGTCGATCTGCTTCTGCAACGCCGCCTTGGCCGCCTCGTCAGGCAGCGCCGGCAAGCTCAGTTTGCCCTGCTCGGCGGCGGTCTGCACCACGGTGCGGCGAACGGTCTTGGCCTGGAAGAAGGCCCAGAGGTTGGAGGCCTCGACGTTCTTGCTGATCGATTCGGTCTGCGCGCCCTTGCCGAGCGTTTCGGACAGCGCCAGGAACAGGGCGATGACGGCGATCAGCAGCGCGATCTTCTTGTTTTCGCCGGACGCGTGCTCGGCATGCTCCGCATGCTCCATGCTCTCATGTGCGCTCATCTGTCCCCTCCGGATCAAGCAGCCAAGACGATTGCCGGAACCGGGGGGACAGCGCAAGCGAAACGATATGAACGAAAAATGTCACCGTCGCGGATGCGCTGACGCGTAGACCTGCAGCAGGCGCTCCGAATCGATGCCGGTATAGATCTGCGTCGTCGACAGCGAGGCGTGGCCGAGCAGCTCCTGGATCGCGCGCAGATCGCCGCCGCGCGACAGCAAGTGCGTGGCGAAGGAATGGCGCAGCGCGTGCGGCGTGGCGCTGTCGGGCAGGCCCAGCGCGCCGCGCAGCCGCTCCATCGCGAGCTGGATGATGCGCGGGCTCAACGGACCGCCCTTGGCGCCCAGAAACATCGGCCCCTCCGCAGGCAGCGGGTACGGGCAAAGCCTGGCATACTCGTCGATCAGCTGCAGCACGTTCTGCAGCACCGGCACCATCCGGGTCTTGTTGCCCTTGCCGGTCACGACCAGCACGTCGCCTTCGCCGGGGCGCGGCACTTCGCGGCGTTTCAGCCCGAGCGCCTCGGAGATGCGCAGGCCGGAGCCATACAGCAGCGCCATCACCGCGGCGTCGCGTGCCAGCACCCAGGTCTCGCGGGCCTCGCCGGCGCGCTCGTCGGCATCGGCGAGGCGCTTGGCGGCGTCCATCGGCAGCGGCTTCGGCAGGCTCTTGGCGATCTTTGGCGCGCGGATTCCTGAGAGGGCGCCGACCTTGCCCTTGCCCTCGCGCTCCAGAAAGCGCCCGAACGAGCGCAGGCCCGCCAAGGTTCGCATCAGGGAACGTCCGGCGATGTCGTCGGCGCGGCGCATCGCCATGAAAGCGCGGATGTCGGCGGCCTCCAGCCCCGCGAAGCGCACCAGCGTCACCGGCTCGCCCCAATGGATGCAGAGGAATTGCAGGCACTGCCGGAGGTCGCGGGCATAAGCCTCCACGGTCTTCGGAGATAGCCGGCGCTCGCTACGCAGATGCGCCAGCCACTGCATCATGGCCTGGACGACGCCCTCGTCGGCGCCGAGGAGGGCGGTGGCCTCAGACTCTTCGTCCGTGTCCGCGTGAGTCGGCTCTGTTTGCTTTGCCATGGCGTCCGTGCCCACGGATGGGTCGCTGTGAAGCGTTGTCGATCGCCGCGAACTCGGTTTGCGCCTCTCCCCGCAAGAGCGGGAAGAGGGAGTGCAATGGCGCTCGCGGGAACAGCTCGATCTCATCTCGTCGAGTCATGTATATCGCACTGTCGTCCTTTACCGTTCGCTAACTTTGCCGGGCGGCTTTCGCTTCAGCCAGAGCAAGGCTATCTCCGCCCTCATGGACCGCGCGACCGACCTCTTTCCAGGTGCAGCCAGCACGACCGGCGTGGTCGACGTGCTGGTTCCGGTCGCGCTCGACCACACCTATTCCTACCGCGTGCCGCGCGGCATGGATCTGAAGCCGGGCGATATCGTCGGCGTGCCGCTCGGGCCGCGCGAGGTATTGGCGGTGGTGTGGGCGGAGAATGCCAATCCGGATCCGCGGCTGCACAACCGGCTCAAGGACGTCAGCGAGAAGCTCGAGGTGCCGCCCCTCAAGCCGGAGCTGCGCTCGCTGGTCGACTGGGTCGCCAATTACACGTTGTCGCCGCGCGGCATGGTGCTGCGGATGTGCCTGCGCATGGGCGAGCATCTCGGCCCGGAGCGTGTCCGGCTCGGCGTCCGCCTGGTCGGCGAGCCGCCCAAGCGGCTGACGCCGGCGCGGCGGCGGGTGATCGAGGCGGTGTCCGACGGTCTGCTGCATGGAAAGTCCGACCTCGTCCGCGAGATCGGCGTCTCCAGCAGCGTGATCGACGGCCTGGTCGACGAGGGGACCCTCACGGTCGAGGCGATGCCGCGTGCGCTGCCGCCGCCGGCGCCCGATCCGTCGTTCGCGCAGCCCGAGTTCTTCGACGCGCAGCTGGCCGGCGTCGCGGCGATGCGGGCGCTGGCCGCCGATGGCGGCTTCCAGGTCGCGCTGCTCGACGGCGTCACCGGCTCCGGCAAGACCGAAGTCTATTTCGAGGCGGTCGCCGAGACCGTCCGCCGCGGCCGGCAGTCGCTGATCCTGATGCCTGAGATTTCGCTCACCGGCCAGTTCCTCGACCGCTTCTCGCGCCGCTTCGGCGTGCGGCCGCTGGAATGGCATTCCGAGCTGACCCCGCGCACGCGCCAGCGCAACTGGGCGGCGATCGCCGCCGGCGAGGCGCCGGTCGTGGTCGGCGCCCGCTCGGCGCTGTTCCTGCCCTATGCCGATCTCGGCCTGATCGTCGTCGATGAGGAGCACGATCAGGCCTACAAGCAGGACGAGGGCGCGCATTACCACGCCCGCGACATGGCGGTGGTGCGCGGCCACATCGCCAAATTTCCGGTGGTGCTGGCTTCGGCCACCCCCTCGGTCGAGACCGAGGTCAATGCTCGCAAGGGCCGCTATCAGCGCGTCGCGCTGCCGTCGCGGTTCGGCGGCCAGCACATGCCGCATATCGAGGCCATCGATCTCCGGCGCGAGCCGCCGCCGCGCGGCCGCTACATCTCGCCGCGGCTGGCGGGTGAGATCCGCACCGCGATCGAGCGCGGCGAGCAGGCGCTGCTGTTCCTGAACCGCCGCGGCTATGCGCCGCTGACCCTGTGCCGCGCCTGCGGCCATCGCTTCGCCTGCACCATCTGCGACGCGTGGCTGGTCGATCATCGTTTCCGTCAGCGGCTGGTCTGTCACCATTGCGGGTTCTCGATGCCGCGGCCGCCGACCTGCCCGCATTGCGCGGCCGAGGAATCGCTGGTCGCGGTGGGGCCCGGCGTGGAGCGGCTGCAGGAGGAGGCGGCGGCGCTGTTTCCTGAGGCGCGCAGCATGGTGCTGTCGAGCGACCTGATCACCTCGATCGAAACCATGCGCGCCGAGCTGACCGAGATCGCCGAAGGCCGCGTCGACCTCATCATCGGCACCCAGCTCGTCGCCAAGGGCCACAACTTTCCGCGGCTCAATCTGGTCGGGGTGGTCGATGCCGATCTCGGCCTCGGCAATGGCGATCCGCGCGCCGCCGAGCGCACCTGGCAGCTCTTGAACCAGGTGATCGGCCGCGCCGGCCGCGAGCAGGGGCGGGGTCGCGGCTATCTGCAGACCCACCAGCCCGAGCACCCCGTCATGAAGGCGCTGGTCGCCTGCGACCGCGAGGCGTTCTACACCAGCGAGATCGACGCGCGCGAGCGCACCGGCTATCCGCCGTTCGGCAGGCTGGCGAGCCTGATCATCTCGGCGGGGGATCGGCCTACTGCCGAAGGCTTCGCCCGCCGGCTGGTCGCGTCAGCGCCGCGTGAGGAGGGCGTGCTGCTGCTCGGCCCGGCTGAGGCGCCGCTCGCGGTGATCAAGGGCCGCTACCGCTTCCGGCTGCTGCTCAAGTCGGCGCGCAATTTCGACCTGTCGGATTATCTGCGCCACTGGCTGGCGCATGCCGAGAAGCCCAAGGGCAATCTCAAGCTCGAGGTCGACGTCGACCCGCAGAGCTTCTTGTAGCGCTCTCTCCACCGTCATTGCGAGCGCAGTGTTCAGCCCGGGGACATAGCTGACGGGTGTTCGGGGAGATGGTTGACACTTCAAAATCGGCTCGATTCGTCAAGCA